>JALDRB010000009.1 GCA_031316155.1 Candidatus Scalindua sp. | reverse complement strand
TTCGTAGGGGAGGAAAAATTATTGCAAATGAATGAAAAGGATATAAGTCTTTCTGAACGAGAGTTGATATAGCCTGAATGACTTCGTATTCCTTTCATATAACCGGTCTTTACTCTTGCATTGAAGGCGATAGAGGTTCCTGCTCCGAATTTTTTTACGTGACCTATGTCGTCAGGGTCTCCGGCAGCTGAAAACGAATCATAGAAGGTCTGAAAGGTTTTCTGCTTAACCATTGACGACAAAAACCTGGCAAATATCATTGTTGTTACCATATTGTTTCTGGATAATCCACTTCCGTCAGAAAGCGAGAATCCTCCGGTGTCTATCCCAAAGGATTGAAGGGTGTTTTTAATGGAGGAGATGCCTTTTTCTGTGCTGCCTATTCCTGTTTCTTTCCGTGCAATCATTTTTATCAGCTGCTCTGCATAAAGATTGATACTCCTTTTACTGGTGATTTTGATAATTTCAGCTAATGGCGGCGAATAGGTGGTGCAAACTTTTTTCTCTTTATCATATTCATGCTGCCGATTTGTTATGGTTGCCAAATCAGAAACAGGTATGCCACTCCTCTTCAGAAAAGCGGTAAGATATTGTGCAGCAAAGAGAGGAGGGTTTGGTAGTGAACCTTTGATTGCAAATTCCCTGACACCGGCAGGAATTGTGCCGCGCAATGTGGCTACCCGCTGCCTCGGCGCACAATAGATATACCCATTGTCTCCTGACCCGATTTCACCCGTACGCATATGATTGTTAAACTCCATGCCTTTCATTTCCGGAATGGTTCGTACGATTTCTGCCATATCACCTGCACGTCGGTCGGGCTTAAAATAGATATAGTACAGGTTGTCATGGATACATACTGCACTGGTACCGGCACCAAAATAATTACCTAAATCACACCACGTCCAGAAATCAGGCACCGCATATTCATCAAAAAACGATGCATCAGCAATAACCTTTCCCTGTATCTGAAGAATTCCCCTTTTTTTTATTGAAGCTGTCCAGGATTGCATAAGTTCTTCCAAACCAAGTGAGCCCTTTACCTGATCAGAACCCAGGGTAGGGTCACCTCCTCCGACGATGTAAAGATTTCCGTTCAAAATTCCGGCATCTGAAATTTCACCACGGTAATAAAGTTTTGTTTCAAACCGAAAATCTTCTCCCAGCAATATCAAAGCTATTCCTGTGGTAAAAATTTTAAGGCCAGAGGCGGGAGAGAGGCTTTTCTCGCCATGTAAGTCAATAATTTTTTCTCCTGTATCTGCATATTCGGCATAGATGCTCCATTGGGCATGTTTTAGTACCGAACCGTTACTATGCTTCTGGATAATATGAGAAAGCGCTCCTTTTGCATACGTCGTAGTGTGAAAAATATGAAACAGAAGGAGACAGGAAAAGATGAATATTGATATAAAGTTTATTTTCTTAAAATTTGGAATAGTTCGATTCATACTTCGATACTCTCCATAATAAAGATTCTGTTCATCGCAAAGGGTCGATGAGTGCAGAGAAAAAATGAAAACAGATAGTATTTAGCAAAATATTTATTACAAAACATTTATTATGATATCTGACAAGCACCAAATAACAAGTTCCAAAAAACAAACAAATCACAACGAACAAATCCAAAACTTTTACCCTGTTAAATCATTTTGGATGATTTCATGAAAACAACTTTCAAAAGTCGCAATTATTTATAAAAGTGGCATAAAAGTAAATTAAAATACCGGGATAGATATTTAACAGGGCGGGCAAACTGGTTTGGTAATTCGAACATTGTAATTTGAAATTTGTTTGGGCTTTGTAAATTGAGATTTGTAAATTATTAACCTCTATTTGGTACTGGCTCGTCCAGGTTAGGGGTCTTAGATACCTGAATTTGTTTTATCAAGGATATCGTATCAGATAATTGGTAAAGAAAATCTTTGACACTTTACACTTTGTGGTGAACTATTATGATTTCTTTGGAAAAAAAGCCCCGATTCCGAATGTCCATATTGAACCCAAAATAATCGACCATTTCCAGGTAATTTTGTCGACGCCAAGAGGAGAGAGAAGAGAAGAACGGATTTCCTGGAGTGGACCGACTTTGTCAGCAGTCAGAAAAATAACCAGAAGTACACTCGTAATCATTATAACAGCATTGGCAGTGTCATTTCCGCGCCTTGAGGTGAGGACAGCAAGGAGAAAGACTCCAATCATAGCGCCGTACATATAACCAAAAATTCTGAATCCGAGCCATAAAACAGATTCGGTTCTGCCGAACTTCATAGCTATAAGTGCCAGAACTACTCCAAAGATTACGACAAGAACCCGGGAAATTTTAACGGCATGCTTTTCTTCTGTTTCGGGTCGAATGTACCTTTTGTAAATGTCGATATAAAAAGTGGAAGAGAGAGCGTTGAGTGCTGAATCAAGAGATGACATGGCAGCGGCAAGTAATGCTGCAATCAGGAACCCCCGCAATCCCGGTGCAAGTACCGTTTTTATGAAATGAGGGAAAATGTAATCGTTATGGTGTGTTGCAATAAAGACATCGACTGCTGTATCAGGGACAATTTTGTAATAAACAAAAAGAGAAGATCCTACACCCAGAAAAAGCAGTGTGATGGGAAAATTAAGTGCGGCTGTCCAGAGTAAGGCTTTTTGGCTTTTTTTTACATGATCACACGTCAGCATTCGTTGAACAAGGTCCTGATCGGTTCCAAGTACCGCAAAGGTAGTGAAGCACCCAAACAATAGTCCGGCTGCAAGTGCATTGGGACTGTTGAGGTTTAAGAAGAAATCCGGATGAGATGGTGATGCGGAAATGTGGAGAATCCTGAATTTTCCGAATTCAGAACCTATTCTGAAAAATTCACTGAAACCTCCCGGAATGGAAGACCAGATGACAAACAATGTTACGGATGCTCCTCCCAGAAAGAGGAAGAACTGAAGCGTATCGGTCCATATGACGGCTTTAATACCTCCCAGCATTGTATAAATAAGTGCAACTGATCCGATCAGGACGATTGCTTTTTCTAACGGAATCTCAAACACAACGGAAAGGGCTATTGCACAGCCTGCCAGGCGAACACCGCTTGCAAGTAACCTGGTAAGAATAAAAAATCCTGTTCCGGCATCACGGCTTCTTGGCCCGAAGCGTTGACCGAGAAATTCATAAATAGTAGTTATCTGACTCTTGTAATATGCAGTTAAGAGAAGAAATGAGATGAGAATGCGGCCGGCCAGATCACCGATCGCCAGCTGAAGGTACACAAAATCACCGCCAAATGCAGCGCCTGGTACACCGATAAAGGTGATAGCTGAGAGTGAGGTAGCGTAAATGGAGATCATGACTGAAAACCAGGGCATTTTACGGCTGCCAAGAAAATAGTCTTCAGTTGTACTATCCTTTTTGCCTGCGAGATAACCAAACGTTATTACGGTACCTGCATAGAGGAGGAGTACAAACCAGTCCAGTAAGGATATCATGTACTATTCTCAAAATGATTATATTTTTAACGTATTTGCCATTTAAATACGATATACCTGGTAAAATGAGGAGGGGAAATTTACCTTATTCCATTTTTCATTATGTTGTACAATGCGGAATAATAAAATTTGTTAAAAATCCTGGAGAAATTATAATAAAGGAAGCGAAAACGGCACGTGTATACAATGCTTTGGTACACTCATAGATTCTGCGTTCGCTATTGACAATGGCATTATACTAGGTCACTGTGATTATGCAATTGTATTTCCATGAGAACCTCGTATGGTTTTAGTATAGAGGAAGCTGTTGAATAATGCTGAAACTGGGTAATATAAGCCTTGAAGTTCCATTTTATCAGGCACCTTTAAGCGGGTATACCGATCGGGCGATGCGGGTGCTGGCCCGAGCGTATGGCGCACCTCTTACGTATACGGGGGTCATGCTTGATATGATCGCTTTGAACAAGAAAGCCTCCAGAAAACTGCTTTTCCGGCCCGGGGTGGATGAAAAGCCGGTCGGGGCTCAAATCCTTGGCGCGAATCCTGAAACGATGGCAGAAGCAGCCAAATCGTTTGTCAACGTTGGATTTGATCTTATCGATTTGAATTTTGCCTGTCCGGCGCCAAAAGTACTCAGGCGCCACCGCGGTGGATACCTCCAAAAGGAGCCTGAAACAGTGATCAAGATTATTCAGCAAGTGAGAGATTCAGTTATGTGTCCTCTGACCATCAAGCTTCGGGCCGGGTTTGACAGCAGTCAGGAATCTCGGGATAAGTTCTGGCAGATATGCAGGAAAGCCGTTGCAGAAGGTATCGATGCAATAGTCATTCACGGCAGGTCGGTTAAAAATATGTACCGAGACAAAGGTGACTGGGAAATAATAAAAGCGGTAAAACGGCAGTTTCCCCAGGCAACCATCGTTGGCAGTGGTGACGTGATGGACGCTGAGACCGTTGTTATGCGTCTGAAGACCAGTGGTCTGGACGGAGTGATCATTGCAAGAGGCGCTATCGGTAATCCCTGGATATTCAAAGAAGCCCGTGCGCTATGGGAAGGGAAACCAAGACCGGAAGGACCAGCTCTGACCGAACAGGGAGAAGTATTTCTGAGGCACTATGAGTTGATTGCGGAAATCCGCCCGATGTTAAAGAGCGTACGATATTTCCGTAAATTTGCAGTTGGGTACTGCAGGCGTCATCCGCAACGCAGACAGGTACAGGCAGAGTTGATAGCTGCAAGGAACAGAGACGAGCTTTACGCTGCTGTCAGGAAATGGTACGGTGTTGGCTAAGGGATCAGGAGAAAATAAATCGAAGTCTCTTTCTTTTAGTTTTCCCAGTGGATGCTTAAATTCGTATTCAACTGCCCCATGAATGCCTCATAGCCCCACACGATGCAAAGCCCTGCCAACAACAGCCAGATTACGATAATTATTACGCCTGCAATTTGGCACACGGGTTTTCCTTTCTGCATGGTTTCATGCGCACGTGCTCGGCATTCCGCCAAAACTGAATGAGGAACTAACTTCATAGCCAGGGCGATACCTACCGGAATCAGGATGAGATCATCCAGATAGCCAAGAACCGGCACAAAGTCCGGGATTAAGTCAATGGGGCTGAAGGCATACGCGACAATGCCGGCCACGAGTAGTTTTGCATACCAAGGTGTTCTGGGGTCACGCGCAGCAAGGTAAAGAGCAAAGGTCTCTGCCTTGAGACGACGAGAACGCTGTTTCAGCTCCGCGAGAAATGCCATATCATTTTATGGAGACGTTCAAAATTAAATAGAATGTGACTGGACCCCAGACGTCTGTGACTAGTGTATCTCCCGGGGACGTCTGCGACTTCTCATTGACTCTTTTCTGGGCGGCAGGTGCGGCTCGCCGCCACCGGGAGGCAGGATAAGCTTGTCCTCCGAAGCGACCCATACAAAACGTGACAGCGATTTACTCCCCTTATAGGCGGGGACGCTGAAACGCCGTACATGGAAGCGGCAGCTTATCAAGAGCTGCTCAAATTTTTTACTCGGCTCTGCCGACCACACAGCCAGGCACCCCTGTTTGCGTAGAGCATGGCGACAGGCCAGAATTCCTTCATAACAGTACAGACGGTGGTTTCCTGAATTGGTCATTGCGCTGGGGCCATTATCGATATCCAGCAGGATCGCATCGAATCTGCTCTTTGAACATGAGAGAAGTTCCATGATATCTCCCGTCTTAAGGTCAACTCGTTTGTCTTCCAGCGGCTGGCCGTTGAGTTGCCCGAGGAACTCGCGATTCCATTCGACTACAGCGCTCAACAGTTCAGCCACCACCACTTGGGCCTGGGGGCTGAGCATATCGAGAACCTGGCGTAAGGTATAGCCCAAACCCAAGCCGCCGATGAGAATGCTTGGAGCCTTGCTACCAGCCAGATGCGCACAGCCTAGCCGTGCCAGCTCTAGTTCCGACTCATGCTGGCGACTGTTCATCAAATCCTGATTATTGATCTCGATCGAGAAATCACGATCGTGCTGATAAAGCACCATCTCGCCTCCGTCCGGGGTCCGGGCTGTGGCTATTATTACTTTCGGTTTCATGATGGCATCCTAATAAATATAACAAATAAGCTAAGCTGTACCGTTTCGATGATTAAATCTATGTGTGCTGGAAAAACTAAACAGTATCTTTAATACTAATATTTCGCAAGTATTTGGTGTCAACTTTAGTGCTTTGTTACGGACTTGTTATATTGTGCTGCATAAAAATCAAGAAGCTTACGAATCATGGTTTGATATGATGTGTGATGCTTCTCGGCTTCTTTTTTAAAAAAATCAACACTGGATTTGCTCAAAGACATAGTAACCTTTACATTTTCCTCTTTAAACACCAAGTCTTCTGGCGCTGGCAGAAAATCATCAATTACTCTGTATGGATCTATAAAAGAGCTAACTCTCAAATGACACCGTGCTTTTCTTGTTTTCAATTGCTTCTGACCTCATTCCACTTATTTGTTATAAACGATATATTTCTTTTCTGTGTCCTACTTTTATTATATACACATTAAGATTATCGTCATCAATTGAATAAATGGCTCTATAGTCTCCCTGTCGAATTCGATACTGTTCTTTACGTGACAATTTTTGCGATCCTTGTGGTCTCGGTTCTTCTGATAGAGCTTGTATTTTTTTTACTAATTTTTGTAATTCTTTTTTTTGTATATTTTCCAGTTCTTTAATAGCTGATTTTTTGACAGATATTTCATATTTTGCCATTTTTTTTCAGTTTTTTTAAAACATCTTCAAATGCCGTTACCGGTTCATCCTTGCGTTCATCAAAAGCTGCTAGATCAATTGAGTCCTCGGCCAGGGAATATTTAATTGCATCATTTACCAGCTCAGATATTGAATGTTCTGTCTCAGCAGCTTTTATTCGAAGTGCCTTGTGCAATTCAGAATCAAGATAAATTGTTGCTCGTTTTGTCTTAGCGCTCATATTGCTACCTCCTTATAGCGTTATAACGTCATATCGCCATAGTGTCAATTGGAAAATATATAATAATTTTTTGTTTGAGAAAAGGAGGCCTTTTCAGGTATTATACATTTTCGGTAATATAAACTTTGGCTTATTCAGCACCAATTTTAACTGCAAAACCACTCATAAATTTCAAACTCAAATGAGTGCAAGCAACTTTGGGTTCATTGGAATGATACCCACCTAACTCATCAAGCTTTTCGTTCCAAATAAAACCAATGGAACTTAGACAGTCATCTTCTGTGAAAGGCATCTCTGGGTCTCATCTTGAGCTTTGAAAAGATAAACCCCATCCATGATCAAAGTTATATGAAATGGTAATTCTTCTTGTGCCCACTATCTCTTATTTTGTTGCCAATTTGACATCTAAAACCCTTAATTTATTTATGTCAATCTGTTATTCACAATTCAAGATGTGATACCGTCCACGTTCACCTCATGGTAGTATGCTGTCTTTCTGCAGTTTGTCTGCATAGTTGTAAACTTCTATACAAGGATTAGGGTCGCATAGGTGATATTTGCAACCACTTAGGTATTCCATACTTCAAGGCACACGGAAGCCCAAGCCAACCACTTTCTAATATGCTTATAGTCTTAAAAGTTATACCCCTCTTCTTATTCAAACGAGCAGTTTACTATGTATGTCAGATAATTATGTAGGCACATGGCCCTGCTCCTTACCCGATTATAGGCAAAGTCAATACAATCCGTTTAGATCGAAGGTGGTATTTGCACATGGATAATGTTTTCTTCTGCTTGTAGAATAGAAGGATCAAATACGTTAGTGTGCATTCTACGTAATCTATGACTGAATTTATTATGTACTGTGTGATAAAAGTTTCTAAGAATAAATTCTATAAAATGAAATGGCATTAAAGGACTGCTGACAGGAATTCTACAGTTCCTATATTGTCCTAAAGTAAGATGAGATTTTGGATGAACAACTTCTTCATATACTCCTTCTCTGGCATCAAAATCAAAGCGAATAGGGAAAGGTACAATATTTTTAGCCACAATATCTGCATAAATCTCGTCCTCTAAATAGATTTCGGGAGCATTTTGGAATTCTTCCAAATGAGGTGACGGGAAAAAAGCAAGCCTATGACGCTCTAGTTCTCCATTTCTGAAAGCATACATCATCTGAATCATTGACCCATCAGCCATTATTGCGATATACGCCCTTTCTTCCTTAAGTCGGTCATATATTTTCACATATGAGGTGTCCTTCATAGCAATGGACGTGTGTTGCGCTCCCGGAAAGGTGATTTCTACCAAGCCATCACCACACGATTTCTCAAAAGGTGAGTTCTGATCATCTGATAAGCCTAACTCAATGAGATCTTTTATTAGGCTATTAATTTGTGTATTTATATCCCTGAATGTTGGCATAAGGACTAACTTTTTCTGGAGAGTAGTTCTTTAAATTGTTCAATCATATTCTCATCAAGATCCTCAAGATTAATTTTTCCATTTTCAAGATCTTTTAAGACATTAGCCAGACTTTTATTCCGCTCACTCAAACGTTTGCGCTCTTGCTCAGTTGTATCACGGTGAATAATCTTGAGCCTCTTCCTTTCCTCTTCGGTTGGGTATTTAAAGTGGAGTTCAAAATGTTTCTGATTTAACTTATTAAATTCTTCGACTAATTTATCCATTGCTTCTCCTACTCCAAGAATTCTTACCCACGCCTTACTTCTTGTGATAGCAGTGAACAATCGATTCCTTATACTGGCTAGATTAAACATAGAGGAATGACAATCCTGCGCATTAATAATGTATACCATCCCTGCTTCGTTACCCTTTGCTCGATATATTCCAGTAAAAGTAATTGAGTCAGTCGCAGTCTGGAAAAAAATATCTGGATCGGTATCGACACCTGCCAAATGAGAATTGATACCCACCTCAAATAGCCTTTTCCTAATAGGACCTACTTTATTTCGAGTAGATATCGGGTCAGTATTGATTGCGATAATGTCGTCACAACGTAGTTCATCATTCTTAATGTTTTTTTGTACTTCTTCTACAAGCCATTTTGATTGTTCTTCTTCTGACTTGAAACAATGAAACTGTACCAAGTCATTTATAGACGAATGTTCTTCAAGAAAACTAGGGCTTGTTTCATTGGTTCTTTCTAAAACCACATTTTCACCTTCCATCAACCTTCCATCTTTGACTCGATATCCCACCTCTTCCCAAAGACCAGAATGATCGAACATCTGAACCAAGCCAGTCTTTTTTCCACGAGACGGTTCTCTATAAATACCAAAGCCAAGTGCATGAGCAGTAACGAGAACAGGACGGGAATTACGATAGCATTTTTTTAAGAGGATATCTCTTCTGGGCTTCATTGAATCAAATTGAACAAACGGGCTTCCATCCGGCTTATTACCAAAAATTTCTTCGGGAGGAGGTAGTGATTCTCCAGATAGGTTCTGCAACTCGTCGTATGCATATACGAGTCTTTTATCTTCTGTCAAAATTTCGTAGCACATTTTGAGAAATACAGGAGGAAAATCCTGTGCCTCATCGACAAGTATGGCATCATAAGTTGCTTTCGTTTCTTTAGCTGAACCTAGTGAAGCATTACAAGCTCCAGCAAATGCATTTTCACCCTGAAACGTATTTTTAGCTGATTGAAAGTCATAGTATGCTACATCATGAACTTTACAGAATTCATAATACAGACCGTTTCGCGATTCCTTACCAGGCGCACCCCATGCGTTTACTATGCGTATTTTTTCCCAATCAGGTTCTTCCCCTGTTTGCTCAATACAGAAAGTATTTATTAGCCTGCGGAATTGTCCTTTGAGTGAACGAGTGTTAAACGTAACAGCAATGCGCCAATCTGGATGTTGAGCATGGAGGTAGGCTGCTTTCAAAGCAAGCACTATTGTCTTTCCCGAACCAGCCAAGCCCCGTATTCTTTGCACGCCTTCTACCGTTTCTACAACTGCTTTACCTTGTTGTGCATCTAAGGTTGCAATAGAGTCTTCTAAACGCTTGAGTTTGGCTCCTCTTGAATCTATTCTCTTGATCTGCCTTTTGGTGCGACTCTTACGAATCGTTGAAATACTCTGGATGGCAGACAATGTCTTTCTAAAAATGTCAGTACCTTCAATCTGCCAATCATTAATTTGCTGAATACTTTTTGGTAAGTCATTTTGAGTTGAGAGAGGATATACGGTGTCATCTTTGCTATGCGAAAGAGCTGGAGCAAACGTAAGGGTATGAATTGGAACCAGAAGTTTACGACGAGATATGAGTTCGCGATGAGCCCGCAACTTTGCTTCCAGAAAGTTTGCTGCTTCGTCTTGCCTATCTTGAAACTCACCGACATTTAGTCCCTCAACCAAGTCGAAAACAATGATCCCTTTCGTGGGAGTCAACCATATGGCATCGATTGCAAAACGACCCTCAGCCGTACCGATAATTGGGTAGCCAAGGAAAATCTGTCCCTCAAATTCGTCATGCGTTTCGAAGAAATTGGCAAGGGCATCACTTGCTACAGGCTTCTTATTTGTTCCTCGTATAATATCTACAGGCATAGTTTACCTTTCATCTAATTTTATTTTTTCGACTTTTTCTTCACAGACCAGTTAAATGGACTGTGACTATACTATTCGAAATATACAGATGCCGTATATATTCGAATAATATAGTTATGGTTTATATTACTTGAAAGCAATTTTCAAGTGAAATGTATAAAAACTCTTGACTTTCACCTTATTTTCACCTATATAAGATTAAAAACAAAACAACAAAACACACCAAATAACAAGTTCCAAATAACAAATAAATCACAATAACTAAACACGAAATCCCAAACAGGCTGGTTTGATACTTTGGACATTGTAATTTGAAATTTATTTGGGCTTTGTGATTTGAGATTTGTAATTTATTAAACTATGCATTTAACTCCAAGGCAAAAAGAGATTTTTATCTATATAGAAACCTATATTAAAAAGAACAGAGCGGCACCGACCTATGACGAAATACGAAGACGGTTCGGGTTCAGGTCGTTTAATGCCGTGTTTAAGCACATTAAACAGCTTGAAGAGAAAGGGGCAATTACCGTTGAGCCAAACAGAACCCGGGCCATTACCATTGTTGAGGAGGGAACTCCGGCGGTTAGTATCAGGTTACTGGGGACTATTGCTGCCGGTCAACCGATTGAAGCTCTAGAGAATGATGAAACTATTTCAGTGCCTCAGGAACTTCTGGGAATGGGGGAAAACTTCTGTTTGAAGGTAAAGGGAGACTCCATGACAGGGGACGGTATCTTTGACGGCGATGTTGTCATTATTAACAGGCGGGCGGTGGCTAAAAATAGTGAGATGGTGGCAGCTTTGATACAGAATGAGGCGACTTTGAAAAGGTTTTACCGGGTAGAGGAAGGAGTTGAGTTCAGATCTTCAAATCCCCTGATGGAGCCGATCAGGGTGAAGTCCGGTGAGGTCACTATCCTGGGGGTTGTCGTCGGGCTTTTCAGAAAGTATTGATCCGGCAGGCCTGCCCGTCGTAACTATTTTGCAGTAGTTCACCGCAAAGTCGCAAAGCTATTTAGAAATTTATTCGGATTGGAGCTGTTCTTTTTTTTATTTTAACGCAGAACGCAGAGGGTTGTAAAGAATGATTATGGAATAGGAAGGGCGTTGTTCGTTATGCATGAAAACGAGATATACTCATCTCATAATGGTTTTCGGATAAAATCCGAGATAAAATTGAGCGAGTATAACTGCAACCAAGATTTGGTTTCCGGTAAAACCGAAAACCAAATCGGTTTTAGTATATCAGAGAAGATAATAAGCTCCGCTTGACACAAGCTCTGCGACCTCTGCGTTAAGGAAGGTTTTTAGTATATTTCAACCATGTGTGGTAGATTTGCACTTACGGATATTGATGCTGTATTTTCTCAATACAGGGTGGTAATTTCTGAAGGCATCAGGATTGCACCCCGTTATAATATCGCTCCGTCACAACATACGCCTGTACTCTATCTCAATAGAGAAAAAGAGCGTGTGCTGGAGATGATGAAGTGGGGGCTGGTGCCCTTCTGGGCAAAAGATCCGAAGATTGGAAACAGGATGATCAATGCGCGGGCAGAGACACTGGACACAAAACCCTCATTCAGACATATCCTGAAGACAGGACGGTGTCTGGTGCCGGCTTCAGGTTTCTATGAATGGAAAAAGGTCGGGAAAAGTAAGGTTCCCTATTATGTCAAACTGGAAAAGAGAGAGGTTTTTTTTCTTTGCAGGGCTCTATGACATCTGGAAAGATGGTGGAGGAGCTGAACTTAAGACATTCACCATCATTACAACGGAACCTAACATGACCCTGAAGCCCATTCATGACAGGATGCCCGTGATTTTGCGGCAGGAGTGTGAAGATGCATGGCTGGGGCCGGATTCTCACGGGCAGGACACCGATGCACTCATGGCGATGTTAAGGCCGTATCCTGATGATGATATGAAGGCATGTGTTGTTTCATACGAGGTAAATGACCCGCTGAATGATAGTCCGCAGTTAATAAGAGAGGTATAGTCTCTTGACAAAAATATTTTAACCAAATTTGGCAAAATATTTATTAATAGCGTTTTTCATGATATCTGATAAGCACCAAATAACAAGTTCCAAATTACAAACAAATTACAATGAACAAATCCAAAATTCCAAATAAACTGGTTTGATATTTCGAACATTGTAATTTGAAATTTGTTTGGGCTTTGTAAATTGAGATTTGTAATTTTTTAACTCCTGTTTGGTTCCGGTTTTTCCAGGACAGGTATTTCTATTATGGCTGAGTTTTATAAGGCAAAAACAGATAAGAAGATTAAGCTTCCCCTGTATGAGTTTCCTGTTTCGGCAGGTTTTCCGAGCCCTGCAGAAGATTTTGTTGATAAACATCTCGATCTGAACGAGTATATCGTAAAACACCCGGCCGCAACGTTCTTTGTCAGGGTAAAGGGGAATTCAATGCGGGATTGCGGAATCTCAGATGGTGATCTGGTTGTGGTTGATCGCGCGCTTGATCCGGGTGATAAATCGATTGTTGTCGCATTCTTGAACGGGGAATTTACCATAAAGCGGGTACGGTTAAAAAAAGGCGAATTGTATCTGGTCCCCGAGAATACAGAGTATGAACCGATCAGGGTTACCGAAGAGATGGATTTCCAGGTGTGGGGGGTGGTGACGCATGCTATTAAGGAGATCCGATGAGGCAGGAGAAGGTCTTTGCACTGGTAGATTGTAACAACTTTTACGTTTCCTGTGAGAGGGTGTTTGATCCGGCGCTTGCAGCCATTCCTGTAATGGTACTCTCTAACAACGACGGTTGCGTTGTTGCACGGTCAAACGAGGTAAAGGCCCTCGGGATCAGGATGGGAATTCCTGTTTTTCAATGTGATACCATGATTAAGAGGCATAATATCCGGGTGTTCTCTTCAAACTATACCCTGTATGCCGACATGTCACGCAGGGTGATGGAGGCCTTGAAACAGTTTACGCCCGATATAGAGATCTATTCTATCGATGAGGCCTTTCTTTCCCTTACGGGACTGCGGTGTGAAGAGTACGCGGCGTATGGAAGGGAAATCAGGCAGACGGTAATGAAGTGGACGGGGATATCGGTGTCGGTTGGCATTGCCAGGACGAAGACCCTGACAAAAGTGGCCAATGAGATAGCGAAGAAGCATTCCCGATACGGAGGGGTCGTGGATCTGAGTAAGAGCCCGGAGAGGGAACTCGACTTTTACCTCGGGCGGCTCGGGGTTGAGGATGTATGGGGTGTGGGTCATCAATATGCGAAGTTGTTACGGGCACAGGGGATTAAGACGGCAAGGGATTTAAAGTATGCGGATATGAAATGGGTACGGAAGAGAATGACCGTAATGGGGGAACGGTGCGTCCTTGAGTTGAGAGGTATCCCCTGTTTTGGATTGGATCGATATCCCGTGTCTAAAAAAGGAATCCGCAGTTCCCGCTCTTTTGGGAAGTCTGTTGCCACGCGAGAGGAGCTGGAGGAGGCGGTAGCCTCATACGTAAGCAGGGCGGCGGAGAAGCTCAGGAGCCAGAACTCCTGCGCCAATATCCTCATCGTCTACATTAAGACCAATAAATTCAGGAGAGATGAGCCACAATATGCAAATTCTCTCCATATCAGGCTGAAGGAGCCTACGGCAAACACCATCGATTTAACAAGGCATGCGTTACACGGGCTGGGTAAGATATACAAACCGGGATATCGGTACAAAAAAGCCGGTGTCCTGTTAGAAGGGATTCAACCGGATAGCCTTATACAGTTACACCTCTTCAGCTCCCTTGATTATGGAGGGAGAGAACGGGGAGAGTCTCTCATGGATACAGTCGACAGGATAAACAGAAAATGGGGACGGGGGAGTTTGAGACTGGCGGCAGAGGGAATACGGCAGAGATGGAAGATGAGAAGATCAATGCTTTCGCCTGCGTATACGAGTAAATGGGAAGAGTTACCGGTGGTTAGGGTTTGAATAATACAGCTCGCACAAAGACACGAAGCCACAGAGAAGATGACTGAAAATGAAAATTAATAAGGAACTTAGTATCTTGGTGTTTTTTTTTGAAGAATAAAGTTCGCACAGAGACACAAAGAATATGACTGAAAATGAAATTGGGAAAATCGTTGTTGATTGTGCTGTCCAACTCCACACGGAACTTGGGCCTGGTCTTCTTGAAACTGTTTATGAAAAAACACTTGCGCATGATCTTAAATCAAGAGGAATGAAGGCCAATCAGCAAGTTTCCATACCAATAAGATACAGGGGAATCACATTTGATGAAGGGTTTCGAGCCGACATTATCGTTGAGGATAAAGTTATACTTGAGCTGAAGTCGGTTGAATCTACATCGAAAGCGCACAAAAAGCAGGTTTTGACCTATCTGAAATTGCTGAAAGGTATAAAATTGGAAGTTACAGGACGGTGGGAACAATTCATTATCGTTTTAATGAGAGAATGAAAAGAGATAAGAAATTACTAAGGTTATACAATACAATCAAGGAGTTATGTAGTCAAGGAAGGACCCCTATTTCAGCATGATTCTTAAAGAACCATTTATAATTGCATAAGTCTTTTAACATGATATAATTATGAATTCTTGCGCTTCCCTGGTATTTCTAAAATGTAGGTATTATATAAATTGAAATATTAATTGATTATATACCTAGCGTTTTAACAAAAGTACAAACGTGACGGTGAAGGAGTAATTGGCAATTGTAAACTACAATATGCATTACTGAACTATTTACCAAAACTAATATGGAACGAGAAGGGAAGAGTGATTATTGTCAATTATTCACACTGTTAGAGAAAAAATAGCAAATCGAGAATATGAATTTACTATTCCACACTTCTTTGAAGAAATGGCCAAAGATGATCTTATTTTTGCGGATATTGAAATGGCAATTGCCCATGGTAGAATAAGACGTAAGTTTACAAGAGATCCAAGAGGTATACGTTATGAGGTTGTTGGTCCTGCAACAAGCGGAAGAGAAATTGCGATTATTTGCAGGATGAAAAGTACAGGTAAACTATTGTTAATCACCACTTACGCGTTGGAGGAAATAAAATGACGAAAAAAATATCAGGATATGATTATGGGGAGTGTGAAATTTGTAATACCCCTATGCAAGAGAAACTTATCAAGCAAGATTTCTGGATAAAAGGGAGCTTATTGTTGTGGAGGACGTACCTGCCGGAACATGTCCACAGTGTGGTGAGAAAGTTGTAAAGGCTGAAGTGGGACAATGGATTACAAAGCTGATGGAAAACTCTGATAGGATAGCTAAAGCTCCCAAAATTTCTGTACCTGCGATTAAATTTGATATGCAAAATATAATGAGTTGATTCATGCTGTTGACTCTATTGTAAAATGTTCGTATCTTTCACGAGACATTTCCGCACCATATGCAATACATGCATAGATATCTTCTGGTTGTAAATGTGGATATTCATTCAGGACATCATCAAAAGTCATTCCAGAAGCAAGAAAATCAAAAGTGGTGAAAGAAGAAAACCGGCTGTCTAAAGAAATTATAGGAGCTGCAATCGAGGTACATCGCCATCTTGGTCCAGGTTTGCTAGAATCTGCTAACGAAGAGTGTTTTTGTAAGGATTTTGACATTAGAACGGAAGTTCACCCCTGGAAATTTTGTATGTTTTGATATAATGAAACTTAAACAAAATTCCAGGCTTATTTGTAGTCACTAATATTTTTGTTTTTGGGTTAAAATTATTTGATTTTTAGAATTTTGTATGATATGTTCAGTTTACGTATCTCTTTTTGGTACATATAGTTAAATGTAGACACTAGTATGTTTGAATAAAAACTTTGTAAGCTATTTTTGTGTAAAGTCTTACAACGCTTAGAATTCAATTCCAGGGGTGAACTTCCGTTAGAAATATTATGAAGATCATTGCATTACGGCAAATTGAAGATTGTGAAAATTTGCTAATGTGAGGATACAGGAAAGGTATTTACACTTTTTACCAAATCACTACGACAATACCGTTATTTATATTCAAATTTCCAAATCTTCCATTTATCCTCCACTTTTTTACCAAAGTAGATCAAATCAGAACATAATTTCCCAAAATTACTTGAATTTTGTTAATTATTTTACTACCCTTACAGAATATCTAAGAAGCAAATTCCTAGTGCGCCAGGCCAAGCTTGTGAAGTCCAGTTGGATACAAAACCAATCTGACAAAGTTAGCCGACCGTCAGAACCGAGTCTTGCATTTATGTTGGTAACAGCGTGAGTGAAGCGTAGACAGGGAGTCAGTAGGCCGTAATCCGAAAGGGTGAAGGGATTCAGCTCCGAAAATGCTTATGTTGTGGAGTAAGTCGACGTTATTAGGAAGACGGAAGACAGTAACGAGCCATCGAAACAGGCTTGATGGTGGAAACTCCACCGGGGTTATAGACCATGGCATGCTGTACAAGGATTTTACAGGAACCTGGGAGAACCTATGCTTTCCTTATGAAAAGGTACTCGAAGCCGAGGCAACGAGGTAAGAGGAAGAGGCATAGGTAGTCGGATCAACCCATAGTACCGTTGATGTCGGGTAATTCCGAAGGAGGGAAGGGGTTGACAAATAGATGTCTCGTGGAGGAGAAACAATTGCCGAACACAGAGTCGGGGAATAAATTGTCAACGAAACTGAAACGATTAGCAGAGATAGCGAGGCAAGAACCAACCACGAAATTCACATCATTAGCCCACCTATTAGATGAAGAATGTCTGAAGGAAAGTTATAGAGAATTAAATCGAGATGCAGCAATAGGAATTGATCACATTAGCTATGAGGAATATGGAGTAGACCTTACTGCAAACATATCTGGCTTAGTAAAGCGATTAAAGAACAAGAGCTATAAAGCTATAGATATACGTCGGGTGCTGATACCCAAGCCAGAAGGAGGAGAACGAGCACTTGGCATTCTTGTACTAGAGGACAAGATAGTACAAAAGGCAGTAGCTAAGATATTGAATGCTATCTATGAACAAGACTTTCTCGAAGTGTCTTATGGATTTAGATTGAACAAAAATTGTCATGATGCGCTCAAAGCGCTAGAACTAGCCGTGATAAAAGGAGGAATAAACTACATATTAGATATAGATATCAGGGGATATTTTGACAATATGAATCATAAGTGGCTTATGAGGATGTTGAGGGAACGAATAGTAGATCAGACAGTGTTACGACTAATAGGGAAATGGCTAAGAGTGGGGATAGTGGCAGAGGGTAAGAGGATACGAAATAAGTTAGGAGTTCCGCAAGGTGGTACAATTTCACCCATATTATCCAATATCTATCTACATTATGTAGTGGATTTATGGATAAAGAAAAGTGTGGCACAGGCAATAAGTGGTAGAATATATCTCATACGTTATTGTGATGATTTTGTCATAGGATGTACAGGCAAGCAAACGGCAGAGGATATATGGGATAAACTACCGTGTAGACTGATTAAGTTTGGGCTGGAATTGTCGAAAGAGAAATGTCGCTTAATAGAATTTGGCAGAAGGGCGTATTACCAAAGTAAGGGTGGGAAGAAGAAGTTGAATACATTTGACTTTCTTGGATTTACCCATTATATGGCAAGGGTAGAAGAGGTGGAGTAAAGTTAAGTCGTAAGACGATAGGAAGACGTATGCGCAAAACGCTAATTGTCATGAACAACAAACTAAGGGAGAAAAGAAATTTACTCCCTTTTCGCAAACTGCATACGTATCTATGTCGAATTCTAAATGGGTATTACAACTATTACGGATTTGCGGGGAATCTAGCAACCTTGAGAAGATTTGAATATGCGATTAGGAGAATGTGGTATAAATGGCTTAATAGGCGTAGTCATAGGAAAAGTTTTAACTGGGATCAATATATTGAGCTACTGAACAGGTATCCTTTACCTCAGCCGAAGATATTAAAAGGTTATAATTGGATCTACTCGACTAATTTGTGAATTTATTTGAAGAGCCGTGTGCGGTAATCCTGCAAGCACGGTTCTGTGAGGGGCGGAGGGAGTAATCCCTACCGTCTACTCGACTCATCTCTTTTGCTCATTTAAAGGAGGTTTCCAATGGCGGTCAAATATCTTGAAAATGTAGTAACCACCCACTTTGTAAGCAATAACATCGAAGCGATTCAAGCTCAGCATGACAATTTGCTGGAATACTCAAAAAAAACAGGCCCTTATCAAAAAAATGATATAAAAAATCAAGTCAAGCTTAGTGAAATTCAGTTAAACTTTGCCAAAGCAAATAAACTTTTCTATAAGAAAAAATTTCAAGAAGCGTTAAAAACTTACCAATATGTGCAGGGGTTGGTTTTTCAATTATTGTATCCTCCATTTAAACCCTGGTATATTGCAGATTTTAAATTAATCGCACCTGTAAAAGCGGAAATGTTTAATAATTTTCTGAAAATCGGCGCTGAAATGGCGGTGTCTCAGCCGCCCGAAGGTATCCAATCTTCGGTAAGTTATGCCTTTTTTAAAGATTTGTCCGGAGATGTGCAAAAATTTGCGAAGTCTTTTGATGAGATCGGAGTTTCAACTGTTGCTGATTCTGTTTCAAATGATGTTAGAAATTTTACCATGCTGGGGTTGGAATATGCTAAGGGGAATGATTGGAAAAATGCAGAGTTATTTTTTAAGCAGGGATTGGAATTAATGGCAAATGCCGCGACTTCTGAAGCAAAGATAGCAAGGGCATCGCTTGAATTGAATCTTGGCGCAGTTTATATTCAAATGGGTGATTTTCAATCTGCTCAACGAACGATCAAGCAAGCTGAACAGAGATTTAAAGAGAATAATGATAAAGCCGGTGAAGCGCAATCAAAACTTAATCTGGCGGCAATTTTAAAAAAACAAGGACAAACTGATAAAGCGGCTGCAATGAGCAGGGAAGCAGAAGCTTTATTGATGGCCGAAGATAACTCCTTAAGTATAAATACCGACGCATCGCCTGAGACACTTTCCGGGGGATTAAGCAGGTTTCAGCCCAAAATAATGTCTACTTTTATATCAAAAACCATGCTGGGCCCGGTTGATACCGGAACTGACATAAAACCTGATACTATTTTTGAATTGGCAAGCAAGAAAGGAGCAGGTGTTGTATTTCGTTTGCCTGCGCAAGGAGATGGTTGGATTACTCAAGATTTAGAAAGTAATATTGAAAAGAAACAAAAACTTCAAGCAAAAGAGGTTGGTTTAAGTATTGGAAGCGAGATAGCCAAATTTAAATGGACAGAAAACACCGGTATAAATCTTGATGAAATTAAGAACAATTATTATAAAAAAAGGGTAAATCTGAATTCTCTTGAAGCGGTAAATATCGGTTATAATTTAACGACAGACATTGCTGTCAATCTTCCTCATATGTATATGTATCAACTTTTAGTGTGTATTGGAGATTGTTATCACTATCTTGGGGAATTCGCCAAAGCATTAGAGCAATACTTGAATGCATCTAATTATCAATATATCAACACTAATATCGAATTGCCTGCATTGTGGATTAAAATTGCACGGAATTATCATGAGTGGGGGAATTTTCATTACAGGAATGAAAATGTGCAGAAAGCTTCCGACGTTTATGTCAATGTGATTCTTGCAAATGATGCGGTACCTGTAAATTCTCCTTTATATAAAGATAAGCTTGGTATTTATGGCAATCAGGTCGCAGTGTTGATTAACAATATTAATAATCCGGATAGTTCAACTCTCAATCCCGATACCATTAATTTAGTTTTAGATGTAAGAAACAGGCTGAAGATGATCACTGCCGGATTGGATTATTTTGGAGTTCCTCCAAACTACTTTCCGATTTTCAAGTTTGATTTTTTACAAAGCGTTGCATCTTATTTTGCTCAACAGGCAATTCAGGCGGAAAGAGAATATATCAATTTTACTTCACGCGGTGAAGATGAAGAGATGACGAGACAGCAGCTGCAGCAGTCAATAGAGTTAAGTAAAGCCCAGGTCGATTTAGCTCAAAAACAAGTGGAGCATACCCAGGCAGAGCTTAATGTATGCAAAGAAAATGCGAAGTTTGCCGATTTAAGTATTCAAAATGCGCAAGCTCAAAAGCAGCAATATGCAAATATAAGTTATGAGATAACAGCTCTTGAAGCAGCCACTGTCTTTGCTTCAGGGCCTGAAGGTTATGAAGTTTCTTACACCTATTACAGTCCATCCGAAGGGAAAGATGTTACGATTTCCGGCAGTGACGCATATAAAGTAATGGAAAAAGCTGCATGGAAGAAAGGCATGCTTTCAAGAGAAATGGAGCTTTCGAATATGGATAGAAATATTGCCGAACTAAATGCCAATAAACAATTGGCTAATGCGCAGGTGCAGGCTGCTCAGGTTAATGTCGATGTGGCAGTTCAGCAGAAAAAAATTGCTGAAATGAATCAAAAACATTCTGAAGAATTATTTGATAGTTTTGAGTCGCAGATTTTTACTCCTGAAGTTTGGTTTCAGTTAGGAGACAGGATGTTATCCATCTCTAAAACATATTTGCAAAGAGCAATAGGTATTGCAAAGAAAATGCAAAAAGCCTATGAACTTGAAACAGGCCGGGCATTAAATGCAATCAAAAATGATTACAACACAAATATTATTTCCGGATTGCTCAGCGCAGATTATTTGCTGAGTGATATTAATTATTTTACATTAGAGAGAATTAATAATTCGAAATCGAAGGATATCCCAATTAAACAAATGTTTTCACTCGCAGAATTAAACCCGATCGGTTTTCAAACCACGTTTAAGACTACCGGAAAAGTAGAATTTGAAACGAACCTTTCCGATTTTGATCTGGCATATCCGGGCGCATATTTGAGGAAAATTAAAAAAGTCGAAGTAATTGTCGAAGGTTTGATTCCTCCGGGCGGAGTGCATGGCACTTTAAAGAATTCGGGTATTTCGAGAGACAGAAAAGAAAACGGGGATATATTCTTTAGAATTCAGCCCTTTGAAACATTATATCTTTCGAACTACAATCCCCGTGCTGATGTGGTTATTTTTCAACCGGATCAGCGTGTTTTGGATGTATTTGAAAATTGCGGCCTAGCAACAGGCTGGACTTTGGAAATTAGTCCTGCAGCCAATGATATCAATTATCAGACTATATCTGATATTAAAATGATTGTTTATTATACTTCTCAATATAATGGTCTTCTGGAAGAAACAATTAAAGCTCAGCTTCCTAAAACAGGAGAAAAGAGTACTGCTTTTCCATTTCGTTTGCTTTTCCCTGATGAATATTTCAACTTTATCGATAATGGAGAATTGAAGTTCAGCTTATATTCCACCGATTTTGCTTTTAATGAAACAGAGCTTAAGGTGAAAAATATATCGGCCAAAATTGTTATAGAGGAAGGAATTTCTGTCCAAAATTTAAAATTTACTGTTCAACAAGGTGCAGTAAGAGCTTCGGAAACCACTAATGCAGACGGTATTATTAAATCGGATAAAAACGATAATTCAAATCCGTTGAATGTATTTATTGATAAAGAAGTTTGCACGGAATGGATTATTAAATTAACCAATGCAGATAATGCCGGGTTAGATAGAACAAAGATTAAGGATTTATTCTTTTTTGTTGAGTATAAATTTAAGTATAGAGGATAACAGCATGGCAAAGTCTGCGGGGTTGGGAAATGATGTTTTGCCTCTTCCGTCAGGAGGAGGGTCCATAAAACCGATTGATGAATCGTTTAAGACCGATCTGGGAACTGGTACCGGGTCTTATCAAATTTCGGTAAAGTGTCCTAAAGGTATTAATGATTTTACTCCCAATATTTCTTTAAAATACAGCACAGCCAGAGGTAACGGCCCTTTTGGTTTGGGCTGGAGCATAGATACCACAGTTATTACAAGAAGCATTGATAGACGTTTGCCTGGTTTTAATGACGCAGATGATGTATTTCTATTTGAAGGACGTGAATTGGTTCACACCGGTAATAATGTATATATGCCTTTGGTTGAAAATGAATTTTCTAAAATAACCAAAACAAATGCCGGCTGGGATATAAAAACTAAAACAGGCATACAGCTTAAACTTGGGACAGCTCCGGATGCAAAAACTGTATTTGATGATAACGGTGTTGAAAAAGTTTATGCCTGGTTTTTAAAAGAAATGATAGATATAAATGGAAATAAAATCGTTTATACGTATGAACAACACAAAAGGAATACATATTTAAAACAAATAGATTATGCAATTTACAGTGTTGCATTTAATTACGAAGTTCGGCCGGATAGTTTTTCAAGCTTTAGAACAGGTTTTGAAATAAGAACAGAATGGCTGTGTAAATCGATTGATCTTAGTATAGTACAGCCGGCATTTGATCCAATTAAAAGCTACCGTTTCACTTATGCCGAAGCTCCATATAGTAAAATTTCTCTGCTTAAAAAAGCTGCATTAGTATCGTTGTATCTGGAAAATAATACAGTTAAAGAGATTACTTTTCCTCCGATAGAATTTAACTACAATGATTTTAATCCTCTTAACAAAAAGCTTGAAACATTTTCTCATAAAAGCTCGGCACCGCCACCTTCTTTATTAAGCTCTGATGTGAGTCTGCTTGACTTTGAAGGAACCGGATTACAGGGAGTAATAGAAATTGCAAATGGTTCTGCAAGATTTTGGCCGAATAAAGGAAATCTGCAATGGGGGCAGTCATATTCACTTAAAGACATACCTTTGCATGTAGATTTAAGTGAAGATAATTTGTTGTTTGCAGATCTTGATGGGAACGGAACAGCTGATCTATTAGTCGGAAGTAAGCAAACCGGCGGATATTTTCCAAATGTTCCCGGCGGAGGATGGGGTAGAAAAATCAACTACCGTCAAACTCCCAATGTCCCTATAGGCAGTCCTCAAACAAGGTTATTAGACCTGGATGGAGATAATAGAGCTGATATGATGTACAGCGATGGCAAAAGTTTTTACTATTATTTCAATAAAGGAGAAGATGGCTGGGATGAAAAGCCATTGGTTGTAAAAAGGAAACTTAACGAAGAAGACGAACCCGAAGTAAATATAGATGATCCGCATATACGTATGGCTGACGTTGTGGGTGACGGAAGAACGCATTTAGTTCAAATTCACAGCGGAAGAATACTGTATTGGCCTAATCTTGGAAATGGTAAATGGGGAAAAGCAAAACGCATAGCTAACGTGCCCAAGCTACCGCGTAATTACGAACCTTCACGGTTATTCTTTGCCGATATAGACGGCAGCGGGACAATGGATGTAATTTATGTTGATTATGACAGAATATTTTACTGGATTAATCAAAGCGGAAATTCATTCAGCGATCCGATTGTTATTGCAGGAACACCTCCGGTTGCAAATGCCGGAATTGTAATTGCTGATATGAAAGGGACAGGGACCAATGGGATTTTATGGAGTTATCACGACGGTTTGCATAATACACCTGCTTACCGTTATCTTGATATATGCGGAGGTAAAAAGCCATATCTGTTAAATACTATTTCAAGTAATACAGGTATAGTCACCCGCATTGAACATGGCAGTTCCACTGAATTTCAGAATGATAAGACAGATCCGAAACTGACTGAAAAATATTTTCTTCCTTTTCCTGTGACAGTCGTAAAAAAAATTACGGTTCATGATCGGTCAACTAATGTTACAAGTGTCAGCAATTTAAAATATTACAATGGAAATTTTGATACCAGGAGCCGCCAATTTTTTGGATTCGCCAAAGCCGAAAGAATTGATGAAGGTGATATAACAATATCGGCAAACAAAACAGTATCTTATTTCCATAACACCGATATTGATTTTAAAGGATTGCCATATTTAACATTACTCTTTGGTGAAGATGGAACTCCTGAAAGTTCATTGCCTTTTAAATCTGAGGAAAATGTTTATAATACGTCAGTTGTTACAATTACACCTGATAACCGTGTGATTAGTTTTGTTTCAAGGACATCAGTAACTAATAAAATCTTTGAAAGAAATGAAGAATGGAATGAAATAAAAAAATCATATAAATACGACTCTGTCGGAAATGTCATAGAGGAAGTGAAAGAAACAAAATGGAAAAACGATCAAGGTATGTTCGATCAGCAGACTTTGATTACAAGCACCGAATACGCTCAAAACCAGACAAAATGGTTAATGGCTTTTAAATCCAGAGAAATTATTAAAGATAATAATGCAAAAGTTTTACAGGGAACTATGTGGTATTATGACGGCCCTGAATTTACCGGGCTTCCTTTAGGCCAGGTAGATAAAGGAAATATAATCAGGGAACGGCAGTTGGCAATAACTGAAGCCCATTTTAATCAAGTTTATGGTTCAATTCCATTTAATATGGCGGATATTGGCTATATACAAGAAAATAATCCGATTTTAGGAAATGCTTTTTTTATAGATAGAGTTAAACAAAAAGTTAATTCATTCGGGAATCCTGTTGAAAGAATAAATCCCTTGGCTTTGAATACAAAAATTACATTTGACGATTTCCATTTATTACCAGTTAAGGTTGAATTTTCAACCGGATTAGATATTAAAATTAAATATGAATACAAATATGGTTCAGTTACATCCTATAAAAATGAAAATGATGTTGAATTGAAATATGATTATGATAACGCAGGACAGTTGATCGCTGTTTTTCGCCACGATGATCCTGCTGATGAACCATATATTCAATATCAATATGACCATACCCTTCCTGTACGTTCACTGACTACCTTAACAAGAGCGGAGAAGGGAGGAATTCAGCACAAACGAATTGAATACTTCGATGGTTTAGGAGAAAAACTTCAAATTCGTTCTGAAGCGGAAAATAATAAAGTTGTTGTTTCCGGCGGTATGGAACGCAATGCAAAAGGTTTGGTAATGAAAGAATTCCATCCTTATTTTTCGAATTCTCTCGGCTTTTCCAATACAGATCAGGAAGATCCGAATATTTTTACTTTATATGAATATGATGCTTTAGGAAGGAGCATAAGCCGTACCAATTGGAATAACAATACATACAAAACGGAAATCGGTCTTTCATTCCGTTCATTTTACGATCCGCTTGATCTCAAGGATACTCAGGGGAATAATAATTTCAATACGCCCAAAACAGAATGGATTGATGCCGAAGATAGGCTTGTAACAATTATTGAAAGAAAAAAGAACAATGCTCATGACACCCGGTATTTATATGATCCTTTAGGAAACAGAATTAAAATTACAATCAATAATTCAACATTTGCGGAAAATAGCTTTGATAATCTGAAACGCAGGATCAGATCTCTGTACCGCGATTACGGCGAATTCACTTATCTGTATGATGCGATGGGGAATTTGGTGGAGAGAAAAGACGGCAAAGGAGATATAGTACATAATACATATGATCCCATGAGCCGCTTGAAAACTGTGCGCTTTGGCGGAATCAATGGAAATATAGTTGAAGAACATGAGCATGATTCTGGAGATTCCGGAGAGGAGAACACACAAGGGAAACTTATGAAAGTTAAAACTCCTTTTGGCGAAGTCAAATACAGTTATTCAAAATGCGGATGCCTTCGTTCAAAAACCAGGAAATATGCTGGATTGTCTCAATCCTTAAAAGTTGAATATGAACAAGATAATTTAAAGAGATACAAAAAAATAAAATACCCCGATGGTTTTGAAGTCTCAATTCTTTACAATCATGGAGGTTTAATAGATTCCATACCTGGTGTAGTTCAGAAGATTGAATATGGCCCAACAGGCAAACGGACAAAAATAAAATATGCAAATAATGTTGTAACCGAATATACATATCAAAAAGCTAGTTTTTGGCTTGAATCAATAAAAACAACTTCTCCGAACGGCGCAGTCAATTATCAGCATCTTAAATATATTTATAATGAAACCGGCCTCATTACACAAATTACAGATAACGCAAATTCTCCGGGACATCTGCAAAATAACAGAAGTTTTTTGTATGATGAGCTGGATCAGTTGATTCAAGCAAATGGAAGTGATCAAAATGGCAATTATACACACGATTATGAGTACGATGATTTAAAAAATTTGAGTAAATATCCCGAAAAGTTCGGAAACGATCAAATACTTCGTCAGAATAATCAAAAACCTTTTCAAATTACTGGAATAGCCAATAAACCTACTTTGTTTTACAAATATGACGATGCAGGAAATTTAATTGAAACTCCTGAATGCAAAATGCAGTTTGATCCGCTGAACAAGTTAATTAAAGTTACAGATAACAACGGAGCTGTTGCAGAATATTTCTATGACCATCTTGGTTCCAGAGTTATTACTAAAATTACAGCAAATGGAAACACTGAAATACTTTATAATTTCGATGACATTTATACGATTAGAGGAAACGAAGTAAACAGATTTATTTTTGATGAAAACAGTCAGGTGGCTTTAATCAGAGGAAATGGCAACGGAGTGATTTTCCATAAAGATCATTTGGGAAGCCACACGGCAGAGTCGGATTTGCAAACAGGCAATTTAATAAATGAACTGGCATATTATGCATTCGGGAAAGCATCATTTGGCGTTACATTATCGTCGCCGCATAATTATAACGGTAAAAAATACGATGTGATTTCCGATCTTTTATTTTTCGGAGGCAGATATTACCTTCCTTCTCTAGGAGTATTTTTAACACCCGATCCATACTTTTTAGAAAGGCAGCCAGAAAAGTTTTTTAGAGTACCCGGAAGTTTGCATCTATACAGCTATGTCCAAAATAATCCGATCAATCTTATCGACACTTTCGGATTATGGTTTGGTATAGATGATTTGATTGCCGCAGCAATAGGTTTCGGAGCAGGTATATTGGGTTACATTATTAATTGGGCTATAAGCGGCGGTGATTTTTCGGTTAGTGAAATGCTGATGTCAGGTTTGGTAGGCGCTTTTTCGCTATGGTTTACATATAACACATTCGGATTGGGATGGTTTACAATTGCAAGCGGTGTTGCAATGGTAGTTGGGCCGGCCGTTACTGGCGGTTTGGATAAAGCATCAATGGGAGATTCGTTCGGAGAACGTTTTTTAGGATTTCTCAGCTTTGCTATTAAATTTGCACGTTCACCGATTACTTCCAGTGCTGGTATTGTTATTGGTGCATTTGGTACAGGATTTGGATTATGGAACGATGTAGAGTGGTTCAAAGGAGGAGTAATTGCTTTTCAATACGACAAATCATCAAGCAGTTTCATTGGGGTAACATTGGGAGCAACCGTTAACATTTGGCAAGGTAATACCGGCAGATCAGATTTTCTGCATGAATTATATCATTCCCGCCAATATACAATTTTTGGAGATTGGTTTATACCCGGCTGGATTGTCGGCGGAATTTATGGAATGATCAGCGGAGCGATAGGAGGAAGTCCGGATTGGTGGGCATGTTTTATTGCAGCTAATCCAAGCAAGGGGTATGGCAACCCGCTTGAAGCAGGGGCTAATTCTATTGATCCGGGGAGTGTATGTAATTAAGTAATTCTTTGATTCTTCATATTTGAACAGATCTTTTGCGACTGTCAAGTAAGCAGATTAAAACAGGCCAGAACAGGGAGTAAATTTACCTCTCCATTCTGGCCTTAAATCCAAGTAAACCATAAAAGTTGCAACTATATCAAAAACTCTACCTCTTCTTTTCCTTTCTCGACAAGAAAATAATGAGCCAACCTATTCACCTTGTGAAATCCAGCAAAGCTGGAATAGCGGATCTCTTATTTCACAGAATGAACCGTTTTATGAAGATTGGGGTGAGAGTATGGCACTGAAAAATGATCATTACACATACCGCGTTACCTGGTCTGAGGAAGACAAGGAATATGTAGGGCTGTGTGCAGAGTTTTCAAGCTTAAGCTGGCTATCTAAAACTCCTGAAGGAGCGTTAAGAGGTATTCGTAAAGTTGTTGATGATGTAGTAGGAGATATGAAAAAGAGCGGTGAAGCGATACCAGAACCAATTGCCAATAGGCACTACAGTGGAAAGTTTATGGTACGTGTTCCTCCAGAAGCACATAGAAAGCTTGCTACCCAGGCAGCAGAAGCCGGAGTCAGCTTAAACCGTCTTGCCAGCACAAAATTGAGTTCCTAAAAAACGGGGGATCAGGTGAAGAACCATGTACTGTGTCAACACATAGTCCGTTACATTCCGGGCTTTCATCGCTGACTGTTAACTTGATTGTTAATTTTGCAATGTAAATATTCCGCAATACGAAATTCTACGGTTGACCATAAACCTTTGAAACTCAGACTGTTAAGTTTTTATAATCCTACATCCTTCATAGGCTGCAGGAGCGGTTTACCTACTTTCCTCCAAATTAAGATTGTACATTCACATTGACAACTCTGCACTTTATTACAACTTTTGTCCTTGCTTTTCTGATAATGTTGATTTTAGCATAATATTATTCTAAAAAATTCTTGATTTTTATTAACTATCTCACTATGCTTTGGGAGTAACTAACAAACAACTAATTATCTTCTTCGCTCTTCAATATATTATATATCATCCATTCATATGCTTCATACAGCAACTTCTTATCGATTCAACTGGCTACTTTTCCCAGCCAATGTATGGCTGGCGGTACCAACCTGTTTCGTAACCAAAGCTTCATGAGAAATGGATAAAAACATACTCATCAGTCGCCTGGCGAAAATAACGGCGAACCTGTCGCCTTCTGAGCAAGGAAACACTTACCTGTTAAAAAGGTTAAGATCTGAGCTGGCAGCATGGCTGAAACAGAATCAGGGAGCCATTGCATTCGAAGCAACAGGCGATAGCGATCTTGATGAACAAACGCTTTCCACCGGTCTGAAAAAAGAGTTGTCTGAAATAGTGAATGACAGTTTGTTGACTTCAAGGGAAAGTGCACAGGATATCCGGATCGTAAAAAGATATGTATCATCCGAAATTAATCTGGGAGAACTGGTTCCTCCCACGTGGAACCAGGGTCAGCAGCCAGCGTATTCTTTAGGGCCGTTTCTGGATGAGTATGGAAAGTTTTTATGGTTTGATTTTTATAAACCCTTGCAACTTCGCTTTGCAAGCTATAAAGGAGAGAGTGTTCCCTTTCTGAAATTTGAGTGGACAAGTTTGTTGCCAACAGGTATTCAACCTGAAATAAATCTCAGACCGGGCAGCATTTGGATAAGAGCAAATTATCTGAATTCTCTTGCTCCTGCCAATTCTTATGCAGGACTGAAACTTGAGTCAGGCCAAATCCGATTTAGTGAAGAATTTTCCTTCAGCGGTGGTAATATTGTAATCAATGCCACTACCGCTTGCCGTCTGAGTCTTACCTTATCTACCCCACAGATGGCTATCAGCAGTAACATCAGAGCAGGCAGGGATGCATCAGAGTCATTTGCGATCCTTCCGAGAGAGGTGTTTATCCAGTTCACATTTCGAAATGGGATTTTTGAACACGTCAGCGATTCTCATTTCCGGTTGTATGGTAACGAGTATCATGGATTATATCACGATGAGCCGGTCACCTATGAAGAGAAATTGCAAAGAATAGCAGTGCCTTTGAGCACCTCTTCTGATGAATTAAGCATTCATCAGGTGCATTCCACTCTTTTTCTCCCCTCTGAACAAGCGAAAGTGCAGCGTATTTTCTGGGCGCTTCCCTTAACCATAGATGACCATAACAAACTTGGTGAGGCATCAGGAAGCGGTGGATTCTTATTAAAAACAGATGCCGGGCTGAAAGCAGATTGCATGAATGTACAAAACGGCCCTATTGCACTTCATAATACTGGTTGGATAGTGGAGCCCGGAAAAATAGAACTTCATGCGTTTAAGGCTAACGCTATGTCTTCACACCAACGATTTTATTTGTGGTGGGAGGATCGGGTTGAGAAAAAATCATCTGTTTCGATCGATTTTTTAAAGGACGTGTATATCAAATATGTTTGTTCAGCTATAGAAGAGATTGAGTCGATAGGAATGGATGTCGACCTTAAAGGACATTTCGATAAACCATTAACAACAGATGGGAGAAGGATAAAAGCCACCTATACCCATGTTCAGTATAGTTTAGGACAGTACAAAGAAGACAGGTTCCTTCAATGCGTCAGCAGTCAAAACCTGCAAAAAAAAGTTGCACTCAAGCAATTCGATGAACTAAAACCGCTTTCTCTTGCATTATCGAATGCGTTTGCCAGAATATCTCCCTGTGATGAATTTATATTAGCCGGCCGGGTAACCGACAATGGTTCACTTGACAGAGGCTTTTGCAGCTTTCAGTTCGGACTGTATGCATTCATACCAATATTTCCAGATCCGTATGTAAGCAACATTCAATTGAATGTTGAGAGAGAAAGAGGAAGATTCTTAGAAGAACAGTTTAACGGTCTCCTGCAGACAATGGTAACGTGGACAGATATTGCCGATCCGCAATTGAGCTTCCGGTTCCGCTCCTTGGCAGGAGCATTGTTTTCGAAAATAGAACCTCAACGTGGGAACATTTACCAGAAATTAAAGGATAAAAATTCCCGGAAACGTATTTCACATATTCTCAAAACAACAGATGAGCAGGGAAGAGTAAAGGAAATTGAGGTGAAAGCATCAGATATCATTGGAGAAGATGAAGACAACGACAGCGCTTTGAAAAACCATTTTGAAGACTTTTCCGGCGGATCGCCTTATCCGGATCTGTACGTTCTTGATGTTTCCGGAAATGTAGATCAATTCGGTATTGGATTAAGCAACCGTGCGATTGAGGGCAACAGTTATGATCACACCTTCAAATTTGAAGGAATTGAATGTGTGTCACCGGCACGTAATCTCCATGTTATTACCTTGCCACCTGTTCAATGGGAGGCGGTTAAGACTATTCAAAATCCGGATGTGCAACCTTACCCCTTTCCCTCACCGGCGCATTCCCTTGACACCGGTGATCCGGCCGTTCTTTCACAGGTTCCTTCTTATCATTTGATACCGGTTACGCCACAGGCAGCGATCCAGAACCTGATCACATCATTTCGAGAAGTTAATTTTCAAGAGAATCAGAGATCTACGGCTTTGATTAATCTGCCATTCGGCATGAAGTCGCTTATTCGGTTGGAACAATTTTTTACCATGGGTACGTGGTCCAGAAATGCAAAAATTGAATACAATCAACCTCACTTTAAAAAAGATGAATTAACAGGCGGCACTCAAATAAGTCTCTCCGCAATTTCTTTAGATACTACTTCAAGTGAAACTCCCGGCTTCACAGGGGCTACCATACAAACCAGAAATTTAGTTGATAAGAATAACGATGTCTTAGGTTTGAGTGTTTTGGGTTTTGCAGTGGATACGGTTTTCAACAATGAGTTTAAAATAGGAGGCAATAATCCAAGAGTTCCATTAAAACGAATCGATATTTCAGGATATGGGGCTTCTACTTTCAGCAACTGGCGAAACCCTGATGCACAAATTGCTGCAACAAGTCAGGCACAATTTGATGTGATTGTCGGAAGAACCTCTCATGAAGTCGTTCAGGTAAGAAGTATTCTCTATTGTTGCGGTGCAAGCCTTGTGAGAACCATTACGATTCAAAGAACAGCTGGCGGTGGGATAACACGGCACGACAGCGGTTGGGTTGCAGAAGGACCCGGTTTGTTTGATTTTTCATACAGGCTGAAAGGTAAAACGCAAAAGGAACCAAATCCCTATACCTTTCATTTGGGATCAGTAAAAGGATATTATCATATCACGAATATACGGGACACATTGAGAGTGATTGAAATTCCTCCGCTCGAAGCAGGTGATGATACAGCACAATTACAGGAAGTTATCTACGATGCGGATATCCTGATTGAAGATGTTTCAAGAGGACAAACAAATGGCTTTGTTCCCAGTAAAGGTCAAAAAGGATTTGTACAATTAAAACCTTCTGGACGTCCTCTATCTGCAAGTCAACTGGCCTATCTTCTGATGAAGGAAGGATCGATTGGCGGGCCGGTGGATTGTTTGATCAATGTCGCCCGGTCAGGGCAGGAGATGCGTGGGGTAAGGGTTGATACCAATCGCCGGTTTGGATCTACCGTATTTGTCAATGCGGTAAGAGGATCGCTTGTGTTGCCAAGGGAAGGCGCCTGGAGCATCATGTATAGTAAAAATAATGATGTCGAACCAGTACAAAGCAATTCTGGATTAGCTTTAGTAAGATATAATGCAAGCCCTTCAAAATATGAATTCAGTGAACCTGCCGATAATCCGAAAAATAAGTTTGGTTTGATGCATTCAAGCAGTTCCCACCGAACCTTGTTTTTAAAGCCATACATTATAAAGAATGATCCCGTTATAGTAACTGAACAACCACAGTTTGCAGATTTATATTCCCTTGTTAATAGTAATAGCATTTTCCCCGCAATAGCCGAGACCTTTCCGGTTGGGGTGGGCGATGGAAAACTAAAGGTGCATGGCAGTGGTGTTCTCGAGTTAACCAGTTCCGGAAAGATGAATATTATGCCTAAACCCAGGATGCTTCATGCGGACGCGGATTTTAAATCTTATATCGAATATTTCGACAAGAATAATAATCCATCAGAAGGTGCTATCATGATCAATCCGGCTGATCCTGAAAAATGGAAGACATCAATTAATGCATTCAAACTGGTTTATGATATCGGGCAACATTCTCATGTAAAGATGTTCCATTTAACACACTATGCTTCGGGAACGCAGCGCCCCAAACTAGAAAAACCATTATTGGAATTTGGTTCTTTTCTTAAGCCGGTGGGTGATATGTTACGATTTATGGATACCACAGATCTGGGTGAGTTCGATATGGATCCATCAAATAATGCATCCGAAAAGAATTTTCATTATAAATACAAAATTTCTTACGCTGTCAAAATAGAGTTTGAAACACATAAAACACCGCCGTTTCATGAAACAAAATTGGTTTTTTACCCGAAGAGACATAAAGAAGAAGCACCAGAAAAAGATAGAATTGTTATTTACAAAGGTCTACCAGCGCTGCTTCCACCACTCTCTTATTTCAAAGGAAAGTTTGCTCTTGAGCTTTATGAGGATAGCAAGAAGGGCAAGTCTTCCATCAGCATTAAGTTGGGTGCTGATATGGGTGTTTTGGTCACCACTATCCTGGAAGCAATCGGTGTTTACGCAGTTGGAATTGTCGAATACAAAGCAGTATTTGGAGGATCTCTCTTCAAAGAACAATCATTCAAGATTGCATTGGGCTGCGCAGTAAAAATAAATCTTGTTAAACTGGCAGAAGTAGAAGCAATGCGATCGATAGGAATTGAGTACGAAAGTGAATCCAAAGAAGTCAATGCAGTGTTAATTCAAAAGGCTGAGATAGGGGTTGCAACCTGTAGTATTGGCGTAACGATAGAAGCAAAGGCTCCAACAAAAAAAATTGTTGAAGCGGTAGATCCAGAAAAGCCTCTCGTTACCCTGAACAAAATTCTTGCAGCATTTGAATTAACCTTAGCGATAGAACTTACTGCCGCGTACGTGGTAAATTTTGAATACGAATATACCTGGAAAGAAATAGTACCTATTATTTAATAAAATATTCAATGATACTCTCAACTATTAAAGCCAGCATACTTTGCTTCCCTCAGCGTTTTGACGGCAACCGGATTTTTGTAAATATTTTATTTGTTCCACGGGAAGACCCCTTGGAACCTTTCAATAAAAACCTGCCAGCAGGCACAGATTCACTTCCTTTTGCCAAAGCCAATCTGAAGTTTTCTGCCCGGCTTATTCCATCACTGGAATTTCTGCCTGATCCATTACAGGCAGAAATTCCTATTGATTTAAACACTTCTTCACCCGCTGATGCGGAAAGCTTATTTCTTGAATTGAAAAACCTCTTTCAAATTACATTACCATCCAACGAATTAAAATCACATCCGAAAACGAATACTTTTATCAGGAAGTATCTTCCGAAAAGTTATCGGAATGCGTTTGATTTTTCACATCCCCGTTCCCCAAAGTATGGAGTAATTGATGATGCGTATCTCTGTGCTATGAAAAAACCTGCAGTGGCTGGGTCGAAATTGTATACAACTGATGACGTTAGCTGGGGAAGAGTATTTGCCTGGGCGTTAAGGCAACCGGAGCTGGCGAAACAGTTAGGGATGATCTATAAAACAGAAGTGCCGTTACCATCCCCTGATTATTATAAAGAAGGAGGATGGCTATACATTGAACTGGCAGGAGAAAGCGATTATCACGAACAGGCTTTATTATCGCCGAAGCTCATAAAAAAATATGCTGCTCGCATTCCCAAGTTAACCACCCCTCGTGTAGTCTTCGCTCCTGTTCAATTTCTTGTTTCGGATGTTCCCCAAGCAGGTAATTTTGATCCCTTATTTATTGAAGCGGCAGATTTCGATGATGGTTTCGCGAATATTGTGCATTGTACTCAGCCACAAAAAGCCAATTTAATTTTAGAACCAGATCAGGATGGATTGCCACCCGTTAAGGATTTTGGTATTCGCATTGGCTGGGAGGATGAACAGGTTTTAGATTGGCACAATCGCCTCTTACGGCGCCCTGATTATTTGCCGCCTGCTGCTCCGCCTACACCGGGCAATGAATTGATTGATGCTCCCTTAGGAGTATTGGCCTATCGCATAGATGTAAGAGATGTTAATGCACCGGATGATCAATGGCATTCTTTAAACAGAGCGCAGGGAGCAATAAAGATCGGTGATATTCAAGTCGGATTTTTTAATGGAGAGCTTGGCATTGAAGTAGTGCCAACACAAATGGATGGATTCAGAGAAGGAGAGTTCTGGCTCCCCTCTTATTTCACACAATGGGATGGGCATTCAGTTGTGCTGAGAAACGATCAGGTAGCAGAATTGTTTGGCTTACATGGTACCGCCAGAAATTATCAACCTGTTGGCGTAGAAGAAGTTTTATTAAGGTATGGAAATATTTACGAATTTCGAATAAGGATGTCAGATATGACGGGAGGTGGTCCCGGGGAATCAGATCATCCGAATGTAATAATTCCCTCTCAGACTGCATCCTGCCGTTTTCGCCGTTTCGTACCTCCGGCCAGAGTACGAATCCCATCAATAGACAATGTTGAGCCTCCTGGTGAAGAGGAGGAACCGGTCAATCCTCCTGGCAGCTACACCATTTTTCGTCCGTTATTAGGTTATCCGGCCTTGCTGTATACTGGCTTAGTTAATGCGTTTGATATGTTAAAAGCCGATATCGATAAAGCAAGAACTGAAAGAAGGGAACCTGCTTTTGCAGATCCGGATGTGGTAATGCTTGAAATCGAAGTAGCTGTTTTAGGTCTTGAAATGGATCATTCTTTATCGCCTGACAAAGAATCGCCCTACTACTCTTTATTTATAACAACACGCGACTTCCCTGTTAATCCGGCTGATCCGCTTCTTTTAGAAGTAGAATTTGTTGATGCTTCAGTAATAAAGTTTGGAGATCCAGCAAATTTGGGAGACTTTCCCTTAACTGATGAAAACGGGCCATTGATATTACCAACTGCCCGTAATATCAGAATAACGGTTACACCAGTTTGCAAGCCAGATGCGACTTTGAAATATTTTGGTTCAGACGCTGTCCGCTATGGGAGGCCGTCGGAAATATATACCAGAGCTCATAGTAAAGATGAAGCTCAACTATTTATTCAGGATATTCCAGCGAAACAATTGAAAGCGATACTGCTTCAACCGGACCATCTACCTGATAAAAATCTTGAAGCTCAGATGAACCTGTCAGGGAAAAAAGAGCAGTCAGCCGGAAATTTAATGAGCCGATTCGCCAATGCACTGGATTTGGACACACAGGGAATGACCCTGATGGCTAAACCCGGGCAAAGAGTTGTATTTGGATGCGCTAAAGAAATACGCCATATAGTATCGCCGGAACACAGCAGCATTACATTTTCTTCAAAAGCCGATCTAATCAATCAGTGGATTCCTACCCTTATATTGACAATTAATAGAGATTGGTCGTGGAATGGATTAAAAGATAAAAGCTTTACCATTAAAAGAGATGGTGAGGTAGTTGGAACTGTAGAGCTTATCAGAACGGCAAATGAGACTGCTTTGCAAAATCCCGACAGAACTAAGACAATCATCATTTTCTTTGATGCGGTGGATCCTAAACCAGATAATGATAGGCTCCCCAGGCCAATCACATTGAAATATGAAGTGGAAACAAATCTTGTTCATACTCCTGTCATGGGGCAGCCAGAAACAGTTGAAATTGACATTACACTCCCGGTGGCAGTTAGGCCAGCCCAGGTTCCCAAATTGGTTTCTGCCGGTATTGCTTTATCGCCTTATGAAAGAGACGATAATGGTTATTCATGGAGCCGTACAAGAAAAAAAATGCTATGGTTTGAATTTGAGGAGCCGGTTCTTGATGGAAAAGATAATTATTTTGTTTTCGTAAAAAGTTATGCTCCGGATCCATTACTGATTCATTCGGGTGAAGCTGTAGAAGATCCAAAAGAGAATAGTCCATATATTGACCCAGAATTCATCAGAATAATAACACCAGGTCAATCAGATGATCGATCTGCTCTTAATGCCATGCAGCAAATGATTCCGGCCACTTCTTCAAATGAGGAAAAACCCAGGCATTTTCTTGTTCCGCTTCCACCTGGTATTTCAGAGACCTCTGAGGAATTGTTTTGTTTTTTTACCTATGAAGTATGTGTTGGTCATGCAAACGTTTGGTGTACTGCACAGGGCAGGTTTGGTCGGGGGATCAGAATAACCGGCGTCCAGCACCCGGCTCCTCCTCTTATCTGTTCAGTTACCCGGAATGAGCATGAAATCGTAGCAAGTGCACCTTATGCAACGGCTGTTTATGAAGGCAAAAATCTTACTTATGGTTCAGCCACAGAATTATGGGGATTGTTGTATGCGCAGGTCATGCGTGTAGACGGCAAAGATTACCGCAATGTATTACTCAGCAAAATAAAAATGAGCATTAGGAACAGGGATTATCTAACGATGCAGCAATCAGGTTACAGTGAATGGTCAAACAAACAAGTGAGGGAATTTTTGGATCATTTTGGAATACCGGCCAACGCTCCGCTCAGTTGTCTGGTAGTAGAATTATTACCGAATGCCGATCGTGATTCTGATCCCTTAGGTGGTGATTTAGGGTATACTCGAATTTGCCGTACCTCTCAACTAGAACCCGTTCCGGAGATTTGTTGTGTGAATTGTTGAATAACCATTGAGCAGGTTCTAAAGAGTGTTACACAAGAATTGCTCCGCTTTTATTCCTTCCGCTGTTTTATTGTCAGGCATCTTGTCACACTTTTCATCACTTGCGTTGACAAACTCTGAATCTCTGAACCATGCACGGTTACGTTTGTATAAACTCACCTCCTCCTTTATCCTCAAATCCCCATTCGTCCCCCTTCAAAGGGGGAATTTGGGTGTGTTTCTCACTTTTTTCTCAGGGTTCTCCCTCTCCCTGATAATATCTTCAACTTCCCACTCCACGGGAAGTCTCACGATGCCGCAATCCTTTTTTTCGAAGAGGAGATACCGGTTTGTGTTACCGAAGAGGAAAAGATCTCTCGTGATCTCTACATCTTTGCTGCAGTAGTGTGCTATTTCATCTATCTTGCCCTCCTTGAACCATTTGAGTGACTGGAGGCCGTCAGCTGTTTTTTCGACCTTAAGTGTCTTCATTGCCAGATGGTTCAGGCTCAGGCGGTATCCCAGCCTTGTATGGATGTCTGCCAGAATGTCAAACGTTACAATTTCCTTTAAATCATGAATGGTGTAGGGCTGGAGCACGGTATAGTCAAATCTGATTACGTTGAAGCCTACTACCAGGTCAGAGGATCTGAGTTTTTCAATCAATGTCTCCACATCCTTTTCAAAATAGGTATAATATTCATCATCAAGAGAGTCATAGATGACGCCAACTGCCAGTCTCATAAGGTGAATATTGCGCCAACCGCCTACTTCATCTGTACCGCGCTGGGTTTCCAGATCAAAGTAACATATCCTTCTCCCTGGAACAGCATCTCTGGCTTTTTCTGATACCAGAGGTTCCGGCATTCCCCTTGTTGTCGTATCGGGAAAGTTTCCCGTAGGTAAGGGTTTGACAGCGCGAAGTTGTTCCAGCACCTCGATGGCGGCTCTCTTGTCCAGAGGCTTGTTTCCTGAACCGCATTTTGGTGAATGGATGCAGGAGGGACATCCCGTTTCACACTCACATGATGTCATCTGTTTCAGTGTCGCTGTCAGGAGTTCCTCAATAGAGTCGTAGCCACGCTCACTGAGTCCGACTCCGCCCGGGTAGCCGTCATAGATAAAGATTGCTCCGCTTTTTACCTGGGGGTGGAATGTGGTAGAGATACCTCCAATGTCATTTCTGTCGCAGAGGGCAAAGAGAGGGAACATGGCGATCATGGCGTGTTCGACAGCATGAATGCCGCCCATGAAGTGCAGGCCGGAATTCTCTGCCGACATTTCTATCTCCTTCACGATCTCAATCCAGAAGCCGACCGTCTCATAGATTACCGGGGGAAGTTCAACTGGATGACGGCTTAAGAGTTCCTGTCCCCGCACGCTTCTCTTTTCATAACCTGTGACAAATTCTGTAACCTTAAGAGAGCCTTTTTTTATAATAAAATTCCCGATGGGTTTCGTGCCGGTAATTTCCATAATCTCCGTCTCCTTTTCGCTCTTGGGCCGGGTGAAATAGGAGACCTCTACCCTCTTAACCAGGATATTCCTGAATTCAATGTCGATTGAATCCACCTGGTATTGAGATGCCCTGTGCAGGTATATGGCGCCTTTGTGGCACTCGGTAAATGCCCGCAAACCGGAAACCTGGCCGATTATCTGTTTTGTTTCTTTTTCCAGGATCGTATATCCCTCACCAATCGATCTGATATCCACAAAACGGTGGGGCCTTCTTCTCGAAGAGAAATAGACGCCGTCTGCCTCTCCTCTGAGCAGTTCTCCCGAATGTATGAGCTCTTCAAGTGCAGGGGTTATCTTCCGGAGATCAAAGAAACGCTCTTGTTGAGGGATTCCGAGTTCGGAAGCCGCACAGGGGAGATGCGCTTTCAGGACAGATTTATTAAAGGGGTCTAACACTGCATTTTCGCACCCGCGGGCGAAAAAATCATCCGGGTTTTTCATGAAATACTGATCAAGGGCGTCCTGCTGTGCCAGAAGCATAATCAGGGCAGGACTGTCACTCCGGCCTGCCCTCCCGCCTCTTTGCCATGTGTTGATGATTGTGCCCGGATATCCGACAAGAATACATGCATCGAGACCGCCAATGTCAATGCCTACTTCAAGAGCACTGGTTGAGATAACGGCTTTGATTCTGCCCTCAAAGAGATCCTTTTCTATGGTGCGTCTCTCCTCCGGCAGAAAGCCGGCACGATATGAGCTGACGTACGGCGCATATGCCGGATTCTGCTGAATGATCCATGTATGTAACAGTTCCGTTATCTTTCTTGATTTGGTAAAGGCGATGACCTTCAGGTCATTTTCTAAAAGCTTCCTGATGAGTGAGACAGTTTCTGTGTAAGGGCTTACGGTTGGATTGATAAAGATGAAATGACGATACGGTTCCGGAGCTCCGCTGGAACTGACTACTTCAAAGGGAAGTCCCGTTAAAGTTTCTGCAAATTCTTCCGGATTAGGAATGGTAGCCGAACACGCTATGTATTGAGGAGTTCCTCCATAGTGTTCTGTAATACGGTTTATGCGTCGGAATACCTGGGCAATGTGTGATCCGAAAACACCTCTATAGGTATGCAGTTCGTCAATTACTATGAATTTCAGGTTCTTGAAAAAATCGCTCCAGTTGGAATGGTACGGCAGAAAACCTGAGTGGAACATGTCCGGGTTTGTAATAATGATATTTGGCGGATTATCCTTTATTTTTTTCTTTTTATACGAAGTGGTATCTCCATCATAAATTGCGGCAGTAATACCCTCTCCCTCAAGAGTGGAGATGAGTTCGTTGATTGTCCTGAGCTGGTCTTGTTCAAGAGCTTTAATGGGAAAGAGATAAAATGCCCTGGATTGCCGGTCATTCAGGATCGATTCGAGTACCGGGATGTTGTACGCAAGCGTTTTGCCTGAAGCAGTTGGCGTTGCAATAATGACATTTTTCTTTTTCCTTACCCTGTTTATTGCCTCTGTCTGATGAAGGTAGAGATTGGTGATCCGGTAACGTTCGAGTGCTTTCTGCAACTGAGCGGGGAGAGGGGGCACAAGATTTTTGCATACCGCAGGCTTTGGCTTGATTGTCTTATGATGGACGATCTGCTGGTTAAAATCCTTTTGACTCTTCAGGTTACTGATAAACTCATCTATCAGGTTAATAATTTAACCTCTCTATTGCCTTTTTCATTGATGCCCTTATGGATGACCAGGTTTTTCCCCTGAGAGATTCCGGAATTATAGGTGTCCTGGCAGCTTCTCGAATACCGGGAAGAGGATCGAACAAGCTTTGGGTTTCTCCGGTGAAAAAAATCCTTGAGACGGGGGTCTCCTTTCCAGACAAGATGTCCGGTCAGGTTTTCAGAAATCCGGTTATCCAGTTTATGGTAGAAACCGTTCAGGAGGCCGTAGATAAAGGTTCTTCGATGCCTGTTTCCGGTTAATCTCTTTTGTCTCTTATGCTCTTCCCACAAAAGTTCCGATATGTTTTGAAGGTAATCATACACATACTCTGCCATCTCAACGTTTTCCGGAGTACCGTATATTTCTAAAATCCTGCCGCTCCGGTTTCTCTGCTGATCGTACCCATAAGTCCAGATAGCTTCTACGAAAAAAAATTTGCACAATATGGCGCTAATGATGGATTTGATGGGATTTGTCCTTTCTACTTCTCCAACCTGTTTATGGATGTAGTTCCATTTGGTATGTACATCCAGAAGAGACAGGTTATGCCGTAATAACAATTCATGGGCTTTTGCCATGGCATTCTGGGCTTCGTGTTCATTGGGACTTTCTGCCAATGCCAGCAGCTTATGAACTTTTTCCAGTAACTTATGGTTTTCGGGACAAAGGGTAGTTCTGTTTTTTCTCTGTGCTAACCAGCTTTGCACATCGCCTGTTGCTGCTGGATCAATACCGTTTTCCCGGCATATCCTCTTGAATGCTTCTCCATGCGGTAAATCATCGCGGATGCCCAGAACTTCATCAACATACTGGTGTGCCATTTCGTGATACAGAACATCCTGGACATGCTCCCACCGGTAGTTTTTGATTAAGTTAATACTAATGGAGAGTTTCCGGTGACAGCTCCCTCTCCACGTTCCTAAAGTACCCTCTGAATCTGAAATTTCAAGGTTCGGTAGATACATTGAGCTATTAAAGTAGTAGTAGTTGGCAGATTTCCACTCTTCCTTCAGTTGCCTTATCCAGGCGCTCTTTAACAGGTTGTTTACATTCTCCATGTCAGTGTTCGAGTTATCAAACTAGTTTGCCCGCCCTGTTAAATATCTATCCCGGTATTTTAATTTACTTTTAAAAATAATTGCGACTTTTGAAAGTTGTTGTCATGAAATCATCCCAAATGATTTAACAGGGTAAAAGTTTTGGATTTGTTCGTTATTTGGAACTTGTTATTTGGTGTTTATCAGATATCATGAAACACGCTATTAATAAATTTTTTGCCAAATGTGGTTGAAATATTTTTGTTAAGAGACTAAATTTTTTCTAAGACAAGCTTAGAAGAAAAGCCGCTTTCAGCGGGTTGCCATTTATCAATAATAATTCGAATAGGGATTCCCATTTTAAGTCTTTAGTGTTTTAATTTAACGCACAGAAGTCGCAGAGAAAAAAACAAATTTTTGTTGTAGGGGTTCCCGTCCGAACGGCCGGGCCGGGCGGGCAAAATTTTAAACCCCTGCTTTCGTTCTGCGTACTCCGCGTTAAGGTAATTCAGTCTGAAATTATCAGTTTAATCAGAAAAAAACAACAACTTTTAAAACATCGACACCATGTTGGCAACTTTGGCGCTCTAAGCGCCTAATACTATGCTAAAAGCAATGTTCATGATAAGTTTGGCACTATCACGAGCACTGATAATGCAATCTTTCCTCCGGCTCTGCAACAAATATAGTAGCGGATAACAAATCTGTCAATACCTTATGCAATATTAATCCTAACCCGAACGAGTCGGAAAAGGATTTCAGATTTTGCAATTGAACCTTATCCACAATCTTTTAATAAAAAATCGTAAACCCTAAATCGTAATTCGTAAATTTTTGCCTGAATTGGTCAGAATATTTTTTCTAAGAGACTATATAACATGAGAACTGAAAACAGGGTGTTCCATGAAACCGCTTAAGGAGAGTCCTCCTCCGGAATGAATCAGGAGTATGTTTCCTTCTAGTGCCTGATCACGTATCGTTTGTCTTGCAGTCATAAAGAGTTTGGAGGAATAAACCGGATCGGTAAGAATGCCGTCTTCTCTGGCTATCCGTTTTATTTCTCTGAAAATAGTGCTGTTAGTACTGCCAAATGACCTGGCAACCGTAGGGTAATAGAGATGGTAGTCAGGCAATGAGCAGATTGAGGTTTGAAGAAACACCTCAGTGTCATGGATTACCCGGGCGAGTCCTGATTTGAAATCAGCAAAAGAGTCTGCCAGGATCACAATATGGAATGCAGTTTTTTTCTCTAATGCTGCAGCTCCGGCAAGGAGTGATTGTGCAACCATGCCTGTACCTGAGTCAATAAAGAGATAGTCGAAAGAAACGCCAGACTCTCTTTCATTGCGAAGGATGTCAACCATGAGACTTAATGATCCCGGCAGTGCACACTGATGGTGTCCTCCTTCGGGAAGAACAAAAATCTTTATTCCCCGGGCTTCTCTCTCTTCTCTGTAATGATTAACCAGGTTTTTACAATTGGGCCATTCAGAACGCGGAATCCAATGGATCTCACTGTCATCAACAAACAGTGATAACAGCTTCGCATTGCCAAGTTTTTGATGCGGGGGGCCCAGGAGAAAAGGGGTCATCCTGATACGGTTTTCTGTCAGGGTCTGAGCAGCTGAGAGTATGTTGTTTGAATTTGCTCCTCCAATAACAATTACTTCCTCTATCTCTTTCTGTTTTAAATACGGTATGATTGATGCATGCTTACGCAGCTTGGTTCCCGATACGCCAAAGCCGAGTTCATCGTCCCGTTTGACCCATATGTCTGAACGGCCAAACCAGCGTAGTCGATGTATACGACTTTGAAGGTTAAAGGCTTCAGCCGTTTCTGATTGACATGCGTTTTGTATTTTGCTGGCTAGTTCTTCTTTTTGTATCACTGGTTGTTTTTCTTCTAAGGTGTAAAGGCGAGGCGGAATCCCTTGTAGCCGTCTCTGCTGTCCGGGGAATGATAGTACCGGAAAAAGGTGGTGAGGTCTCGCGGCTGGCTGCCCCAACTCCCTCCCCGGAACACCCGGTATAGACCGTCCGTTGGCCCCTGGGGGTTGTTTAGTGGGGAATATTCGTAATAATTCGGGGCGTACCAGTCCGAACACAGCTCCCATACATTGCCTGACATATCATAGATACCTAAGCCGTTTGGTTTGAAACTGCCCACGGGTGATATCATTTCGTAGTTATCTTCTTGATCTTCTGTATTAAAGAGCGTTTTGCAGTTGACATCGCAGAAATTCGCATAGAGATAGAGATCATTCTTTTTTGAAAACCCTGCAAACCGTTCTTCTTTTCCACCGCTTCTCGCCGCATATTCCCACTCTGCCTCAGTTGGAAGCCGGTAATTCATGCCGGTTTTTTCGTTGAGTTCGGTTAAAAATTTCTGTATATCGTACCAGTTGACATTTTCTACGGGATAGTCAGATCCGGTATGAAAACCCGTAGAAAAAAATGATGGATTATCGGCCATAATAGTTTCCCATATCCCCTGTGTTACTTCGTACTTTCCTATGTAAAAATCGTCTATGCAGACAAGATGAACAGGTTTTGCGCTGTTTTTTTCATCAGCAATCGATAATATAGTCGTGTAGTCAACATGGTTTACCTCATTACTGAAAGAGTCTCCCATTTCAAAACAGCCCCCTTTTATCAGGATAAATTCCATCCCCGTTAACGTATCAATAATTGAATCAGGATCTGATATTGTGTGCAGGTTTTTTGTTGAAATTCCGGGTTTCTTCTCTGTTTCACTTTTTTCTCTGATCGTGGTTTCCAGGGAACCTGTATTGATACCATAATACTCTCTTCTTAGGGAATCATCTATTGCAAGCGCTTTGATTGGGGAAACAATGATAGAACACACAAGAATAGTAAAGCCTGTTAAACAGATAGTAAAATTGCATACCATCTTTTCCGGTCTCCTTAAAAGTTAATTTACAGGAATTCAATATTTCCTTATTTTTTGTGCAGAAGACGCAAACTCAAAAGTCAGTAAAAACTGCAATGAACGGTAGTTTTAATTTTTGGAAAAGTTAGCCAGGGTGGCCTAACTTGATTGTATAGCTTTTCATTTTAAATATAAATAAATTAATGTGTTACAGTTTTTTTGTGCGTTAGCACATACCCAAAATGGCGTTAAGCAAGAGACCTGCCCTGTAGAATAGATTATTTCAGGTCATTAGTTGTGCTAAGCAAAAGGAGAAAAGAGATTAACTTCAAACCTCCTCTAAAGTATTATTCAACAGGGCATGGATGTCATTGTAGCAATTTTGAAAGAGTCGTGCAGGATGCACTAACTCGTCAGCTTCCATCAGTTTCGATCCCCTGTGTCTTTACGAGCATATTGACTATAATTTTGAATTCATTGTGCGTAAACCAGTCTTTTTTTAACCCTTCCCTTGCCAGTTCACGCATATCCATAACGGTTTTTTCCCAATCACTTTTTGATTTCCGTTCCAGAAGTATCCTTCCTGCTTCATGGCATATGAGGCATTTTTCAACCATGATTTCTGCGGCTACATCATCCCGCAGAACTGCTGCTCTTTCGGTAAGGTATTCAGTAATGACGGAGATGTCTTCATCAAGGAAGAGGTCAGGAGCGTTATCCCTCATCCTCAATACCGTCTCTTCCCACTCTTCCTTTGTTTTGTCAGTTAAAATTATCCTGTTGACAGGATGGCATGTTGTGCACCTGTCGATGAAGAGCAGTCTTGCATCATCATACCGTTTTCTCTTTGGGACAGAGCCTACAACTCCTTCTTTCTTCCCCAGGATTTCGGCAATAATCTGTTCTCCCTCATCCGGCGTAATCCATAAAGGGCTCTTTTCCATCATTCTCTTGACACAGACCCTCCACTCATCCTCATTCTTTGGTTCGGTAAAGACCCTCTCCAGGGTATGACATTTTGAACATTTGCTTTCGTATGAAAATTGCCAACTTTGATAGGGAAATGTCTCTTCTGCTTCGGGGGTTTCACCAGAAACTTGAAATGACAATGTAAATGCAGTGAGTAGTATTAGTAGAAGAAGAATGTGAAGATGTTTCATTCGAAATAACCACCTTTCCAAAGAAAACAGGTTGATAGTTTGCTTTTTACGAAATTCAGTATTCGCACCATAGTATAGTATTACAAGTTTTCACAATGGACATACTAACGCTTTTATAATAAAATAACAAGATTATCAACTGTTTTTTAATTTTTTTATGTATCTTGATTTTTCTTTACAAAACAAAATGAGAGAAAACTCCTGATTCTGATTCGAGGGATTTTCGAAAAGCGAGCCCGTCCAAACGTGCCGTTTGGTACAGGCGGACCAGGATGGCCTAACTTGCAGTATAGTCTTTCAAAATCATGACAGAGTTGTGCAGGAAGCACTAACTCGATGCATAGGAATTTCAGTATTTCCTTATTCTTTGCGCTGAAGGCGCAAGTTCAAAAGACCGTAAAAACTGTCATGGACGGCAGTTTTAGGGATTTTGGAAAAGTTAGCCGGGATGGCTAACTTGTTTGATCAAAATGAAACAGCAGATGGATAAAAACAGCATAGATACAAGAATACTTGAAGAATTGTGCGATGCAGTAGGAAGAGAAAATGTTTTTGATGATATAGAAGAGAGGGTCTGTTACTCCTTTGATGCAACAAAAGAACGGTCTTTACCTGATTTGGTGATAAAGCCTCATTCAACAGAGCATGTATCAAATATTGTCTCAATTGCCAACAAAAATAGTATTCCGATTTGTCCTCGAGGTGCTGGTACGGGGTTGTCCGGAGGCTCGGTTCCCATAAGAGGCGGTATCGTTCTGGACCTTAAAAACATGGACAGGATTATTGAGCTGAATGCCAGAGACTTAACCGTGACAGTAGAGCCGGGTGTAGTAACAAAAGACCTGCAGAATGAGGCGGCAAAGCACAAACTTTTTTATCCACCTGATCCCGGAAGCGCCCGATTTTCGACTATTGGTGGTAATGTGGCTGAATGTTCGGGGGGGGCTACGGGCATGAAATATGGGGTAACAAGGGACTATGTTCTTGCCCTGGAAATTGTTTTGCCTGATGGTTCGATTATTAACACGGGACGTAAAACGCTGAAAAGTGTGGCGGGATATGATCTGACGAGATTTTTTGTCGGGTCTGAAGGAACGTTAGGCATCTATACCAAGATAACATTGAAACTATTACCCATGCCAGAGAAGCTGGGAACTATAGTTTCTTATTTTGATGACTTTCATGATGCACTGAATACGTCAGACTCGATTCAGATTAAGAATCGTATTTTGCCGAGATCTCTGGAATTTATGGATGCGGCATGTCTAGCATCCCTTAAGGAGGGGTTAAAGGCTGCAATTCCGGAAGGGGCAAAGTCTCTCCTGCTTATTGATGTTGATGGGAACGAAAAAAACGTAACCAATACCATTGCGAAGATCGAAGATATTTGCAGGGAAAACAATGCACTGAAGTGCGAAGTAGCAAAAACAGCAGAGGAGAGAGAGGTACTCTGGGAAATGATAAGGTCTGTTCCTTCATCACTGTTTAAGATAGCCACTATGAAATTCAACGATGATTTCTGTGTGCCGAGAAGTAAGGTTAAGGATATCCTGGAAAAAGTTTATGGATTGAGCAGGGCAGCTTCAGTCAAAGTTGCGGCTTTTGGACATATTGGGGAAGGCCATATTAACCTGAACGTAATGTATGATGATGGTTCTGACAAGGAACATTCGGCGCACACCTTTGTGTCAGAGGTATTAAAGGAGGTAGTCTCAATTGGCGGAACAATTACGTCGGAGCACGGTGTCGGCGATGCGAAAGCCGAATATGTTAAATTAGAACTTACGGCGCAGGAGATAGAGTTAATGCAGAAATTAAAGAAACTGTTTGACCCGAAAGGTATTATGAACCCGGGAAAGATTTTTGTTTAAAGGCGGGGAAACAATGGTGATGTTTAAGAGGACAACAAGAGAAGATACAAAGCTTTTAAAGGTGGTTAATGAATTGTTACGGGTTTTGGGAAAAGAAAAAGTACTGTCCGGGATTGAGGACAGGTTATGTTATTCTTATGACGGTACTAAGCAGAAGGCTCTTCCCGATATCGTAATAAGGCCCAATACTACCTCTGATGTTTCTATCACGTTGAAGGTTGCAAATAAGTATGAGATACCTATTTGTGCCAGGGGTGCAGGAACCGGGCTGTCCGGTGGCGCTGTGCCTCTTCAGGGAGGTATAGTTTTTGATTTGAAGGGGATGAATAAGATCCTCAGCATCTGCCCTGAGGATTTTATCGCTACTGTTGAACCCGGGGTCGTTACAAAGCATCTTCAGGATGAAGTGGCCAAACATGGCCTCTTCTATCCACCGGATCCATCAAGTGCGGCTTTTTCAACTATTGGAGGTAATGTTGCTGAGTGTGCTGGAGGGATAACAGGTTTAAAGTACGGAGTAACAAGAGATTATATTCTTGCATTGGAGATCGTTCTGCCTGACGGGTCCATAATAAATACCGGGAGAAAAACTCTCAGGAGCGTCACCGGTTATGATTTGACCAGGCTCTTTATCGGTTCTGAGGGAACATTAGGGATCTTTACAAAAATCACCGTAAAATTAATTCCGAAACCTGAGAAGATAGACACTCTTGCTGCCTTTTTCTGTGAAAGAGATAATGCCATTGATGCTGCTGATTTAGTTATTGAGAATAATATTGTGCCTCGTACATTAGAATTTATGGATCAAATGTCAATTAGCGCAGTACGTGGATACGGCGGGGTAACTCTGGATGAAGACGTTAAGGCGTTGTTGCTGATTGATATTGATGGGACCGGAGAGAATATCAAACATGATTTGTCAGTTGTTGAGAGTGCCTGTAAGAAAAAGAATGCCTTGAGGGTAAAGGTGGCGGAGACTTCGAAAGAGAGAGAGGCTATCTGGGCGGTTCGTCGTTCAATTTCTCCGGCATTATACAATATTGCTCCTCATAAAATAAATGAAGATGTTTGTGTGCCGAGAAGCAGGATAAAGGAACTCTTGCAAAAGGTTGATCAATTAAACGATAAGCGGGAAATCTATGTTGCCAATTTTGGTCACATTGGCGATGGTAATGTACATGTGAATATTATGTTTAAAGATGAACCCGGGCAGGAAGAAATTGCAGAAAAAATTGTACATAATATCATGGTGGAAGTGATAAAACTGGGAGGGACGATCTCTGGTGAACACGGAATTGGAAATAAAAAATCACAATTTATGGACCTGGAAATCTTACCTAAGGAACTTTCGATTATGAAAAAATTAAAGGATTTTTTTGACCCCAAGGGTATTATGAATCCGGGAAAGCTGTTTCCGTCTTCTGCTTAAACAGAGAATCGTGTTTTTTTTCAAATCACCCTTTTGTTTCGGTAAAAAGGGTTTTGAAGGCGCCGCTATACAAAAGATAAGGTTGAGTGAGAGGAAAAGGAGCTAAGTTCTTAATGAGTAATGATTGGAAAAATGAAGTTAGCAAGTGCTCGAAATGCGGTAAATGTCATACCGTGTGTCCGGTTTTTTTGGAAACCCACGATGAATCCGCTGTTGCACGCGGTCGTATCAGTCTTGCAGAAGCGCTGAAGGACAAGCAGATAGGTTATACAGAAAAATTACGTGACTATGTATATTCATGCAAAAAGTGTATGAGGTGTCGTAAGGTATGCCCCTCAGATGTTGATTATGAAAAAATAATTTCGGCATTGCTTCGCGGAGTAGCGGAGAATATGGGTATCCCCTTATTGCCAAAGATTATCTTTCGGTATATTTTACCCAGAAGAATACTATTTGACACCCTGCTGAAAGTGAGCTCTAAGATACAGAGATTCATTCCGATGAAAAAAAGAGGGCAAATGCGTCATCTACCTCTTCTGTTTATGGGTAAAAGGTGGATACCGACTTTGGCAGGGAAGACAGCTCTACAAAAATTCAGGAAAACAAGAAAAGTTGAAAATCCCCGCATGCGGGTAGGATTGTTCACGGGATGTTTAATAAACTATATCTATGTTGATATTGCAGAAGCGGTGGTAGATGTTTTGAACAAGATGGGCATTGAAGTTGTTATACCGCAAAGGCAATTGTGCTGTGGCACACCATCTTCTACTATGGGTGATGTCAAGTCAAGCAAAAGGCTGGCAGAAGAAAACAGGAAGGTGTTTGAGTCACTGGAACTTGATGCAATCGTGAGCGCTTGTGCGACATGTACTAAGTCTATTAAAAATGATTACATGCATATTCTTGGGCCTTCCTGGAAGAACATGTCAGATAAAATCTATGATATATCAGAGTTTATTGATAAGTTTATTGGCGATATGCCAGGCGTGAAACCTATTGGAGAAAAGGTAACGTATCATGATCCGTGTCATCTCTTATGGGTGAGAGATATATCTGAAGAACCCAGAAATATTTTGAAAAAGTCTTCTCGTTTTGTGGATATGGATATGGCTGATGCTTGTTGCGGTGGTGGTGGAATTTTCACCATAATACATTACGACCTCACCTTAAAGATGCTGGAGAGGAAAGTAGATTCGATTCAAAGGAGTGGTGCGGATACCGTTGCGACTAATTGTCCCGGTTGTGTTATGCAGATAGCAGATGGTTTGGCAGGCAGGAATTCGAACATAAAAACTACTCACTCGATACAAATACTTCAAGAGGCGTTAAAAAATGGTGAAACGAAAAAATGAAATTAGTGGTTTTATTACCGGTTTGATGGTCTGAAAGAAAAAAGGAGATTCATAAAAAGCTTGACAAAATGTAATAATTGTTGTTTAGTAACTGATATAGAAATGGAGATTTTGAGTAGGATTAATGTATGAGAAAAATTGAAGAGCTGGTTAATCTTTTTAAAAGCAGAGAACTTAAAATTACACCTCAACGGTTGGGCATATTTAAGATTCTTGAAGGTAACACATCGCATCCATCTGCTGAAAATATTTTTCATGAGATTAGGCATATTTATCCTATGATCTCATTCACTACAGTTTACAAGACCCTGGAAGTTTTGGAATCGCTGGGTGAGATACTTAAGATAACGATAGACGGGACAAGGAAATATTATGACCCAAACACTACACCTCATCACCATACTATCTGTTCTCGATGTAATATGATTGCTGATGTTAATGAGGAATTTGACATGCCTAGATTGCCTGGTGAAATCCTTGATAAATTTACACCATCAAATTATCATATTTCGTTCTATGGAAATTGCAGGGAATGTTTTGGGGAGGTGAAGGATGTTTCAACTATTTAGGTAGTTCTAGTGTTTCTCTTTTATCAGCTGTGCTGATTTGCTATCTTGATGAGTGTTTTTGCTTGTTTGTGAGTACTTGTTTTTTTAAGGCTGGATTATTTTTGTGAATAGTTCATGAGTTGCAAAAAATACCTTTCATGGTACCCTTTAGTACCATGAGAAGGGTAGATAAGTTATTCTGGTCAGAACTTTTTTGGGAGGATAGATAAAATGGCTCGTAAATATGAAGGAGCAGACCGTGAGTCTCTGGAGTTGTTGAAAAAGATGGAGGATGAAGGCATCGAGAGTTCGTATGACAGGTACGACGCACAGCAGCCGCAGTGTGGATTTGGTAAGATGGGGTTGTGCTGCAGGCACTGTCAGATGGGTCCGTGTAATGTAGATCCGTTTGGGAGGGGCCCGAAGAAGGGTGTCTGCGGAGCGGATGCGAATACGATTGCGGCACGTCATTTTGTGCGCTATGTAGCAGCGGGAACAGCCGCGCATTCAGACCACGGCAGGTCGGTTGCCCATCTTCTGATAGCTACGGCCAGGGGTGAGGCGACGGGGTACAAGATAACCGATGTGAAGAAGCTCCATGAAGTGGCAAAGCTGTTTGGTGTTTCTACTGAAGGACGCAAGGTTAACGAGATAGCGGAGGAAGTTGGAGAGATGGCGCTGGCGGAGTTTGGTAAGGCGTACGGTACGCAGGCGTTTGCAAAGAAAGCGCCGGTTAACAGGCAGAAGGTGTGGGAAAAGCTGGATATAACGCCCAGGGCGATAGACAGGGAGGTTACCGAGTCGATGCATCGAACGGGGATGGGAACAGATCAGGATTACAAGAATCTCATACTGCATGCGTGCCGGACATCATTGGCGGATGGCTGGGGAGGTGCGATGATAGCCACCGAGCTGCAGGATATCCTCTTCGGGACACCGAAGCCGAAGCGTGGAACGGCGAATCTCGGGGTGATAAAGGAAGATGAGGTAAACATTCTCGTACACGGTCATGAGCCACAGATGTCAGAGATGGTGGCGGTGGCGGCTTCTGATCCTGAGCTGCTGAAAGAGGCAGAGGCGGTGGGTGCGAAGGGTATCAGCATTGCGGGGATATGTTGCACGGCGAATGAGATGCTGATGAGGCATGGGATACCGCTTGCCGGGCATATGAAGATGCAGGAGATGGCGCTGGCAACGGGAGCGATAGAGCTGATTACGGCTGATATCCAGTGTGTGATGCAGGGAGATGAAGAGGTAGCGAGTCATTTTCATACGAAGCTGGTAACGACATCTCCCAAGGCGAAGATAGCGGGAACGATACATGTGGAGATAAATGACGAGAATGCCTATGAGAAGGCGAGAGAGATCGTAAGGATGGCGATTAATAACTATCCTAACCGTGACAGGTCGAGGGTGTATATCCCGAAGGGCAAGAAGTCTGATGTGGTGGTTGGTTTTACGCATGAGACGATCAAGTATATGCTTGGAGGCACGTACCGTGCATCCTACCGGCCGCTGAATGATAACATCATGAACGGGAGGATACGGGGCGTAGTTGGAGTGGTAGGCTGTACCAGTTCGGTATTGTGGCCTGATCAGCTGCCGTATATGGATCTGGTCAACGAGTTGATAGCGAATAACATATTGGTAGTGCAGACAGGTTGTGCGGCGGCGGAGTGTGCGAGAGAGGGTATGATGGTGCCTGAGTTTATGAAGAATGCAGGAGAGGGATTGAGAGAGGTGTGTGAGGCAGTGGGGATGCCGCCGGTGCTCCATGCCGGATCATGTGTGGACAATAGCCGTATCCTGATATCGTGTTCGGAGATGGTGAAGGAGGGAGGTCTTGGTAATGATATCAGTGAGCTTCCGGTAGCGGGAGTGTGTCTGGACTGGATGCATGAGAAGGCGCTGGCGATCGGGCAGTATTTTGTTACAAGCGGAGTGTACACGTTATTTGGTACGAAATCACCTGCGAGCGGAGCGCCGGAAGTTGATAAGTTCTTAAGTGAGGGATTAGAGGAGATCGTGGGGGGGAAATGGTCATTTGAGCCGGATCTTAAGAAGATGGCGAAGTTGATAATAGCTCACATAGAGAAGAAGCGTGATGCGCTGGGCATAAACGCGAAGAAGGAGAGGAAGTTGTACGATATGGAAGACAGGCGAGCGCTTGCGGTGGAGGCTTCGGAGGTACAGGCAGGGTGCGAACCCGGTATTGCTCACGCACACAGGAAAAAAGACTGAGAAACGCGAACTGTTGGATGTTTGCGGGGAACCGAGTCTGAAGTTCAGGATTACAGGCTTGCGTCAATTATATGCAGAGATAAAGTTTTATTTATGAAGAATTAAAAAGTAGGAGTATTTACAGATGTCAAGGATAATATGTTCTGCTGCGATACGAGGAGCGTATTCGATTGTCAAGCAGGCGGAGGAGAAATTAAACGAAGCAATTGAATCGAAGGGGAAAGATGCCAAGGTTGAGTTTCCTAATACCGGTTACTGTCTGCCCATAATCTACGCAGCAACAGCGCTGAAAGTAAAGACCCTGTCTGATTGCGAAGAGGCGCTTGGACACGCAAGGGCATTATTGCCTCCCATGCCGGAAGAAGAAGTATGGTTGCCGTATCTTGGCTGGGCGCTGGATGCGGGCATAGCAACGCTTTTTGCAGAGGAGGTAATAGAGGCGTGTAAATATCTTATCGGCCCCAACCCTGTAGAGGGGATATGGCTGGGAGCTGCGAGTGATGTTATCCTGCGTGAACGCGGGATAGAGTTTGTTGACGGTACCGCTCCCGGTTTTGCTGCGGTTGTCGGAGCCGCTCCCACAAATGAGATTGCTGTCAAGATAGCGCGGGAATTGCAGGAGAAAAACCTGTATGTTTTTATTTCCGGGAATACAAACGGCAAATCGTTTGCGGAGCAGCTGGATGAAGAGGGAGTGCAGCTTGGATGGGAAACAAGGTTAGTCCCGTTCGGGAAGAGTATAACGGCAACGATTTACTCCCTTGGTTTTGCAAACAAGGCGGCCTTATCTTTTGGAGGTGTAGCTCCTGCTGATTTCAGGAGGAATCTGATCTACAATAAGAACAGGATTTTCGCGTTTGTCATGGCGCTGGGAGAGGTGGATGATGAAAAATATGCAAATGCTGCAGGAGCCATAAACTATGGATTCCCGACAATAGCGGATACAAATATTCCTTCTGTATTGCCAACAGGGGTATGTACGTATGAGCATGTAGTTCCGAATATTCTTCATGATAAGATTGTAGAGAAATGCATTGAGGTGAGAGGTCTGAAGGTGGCTGCTGCAAAGGTGGACATTCCCGTTTCATACGGCCCTGCATTTGAAGGTGAGCGAATCAGAAAAGAAGATATGCAGATAGAAATAGGGGGGCCTGGCACCCCTGCGTTTGAATATGTTGTCATGAGGGATAACAGTGAAATTGAAGATGGTAAGGTGGAGGTGGTTGGTCCGGATATGGATGAAATGGAGCCGGGTCCGGGTAAATCATTGGGGATCTATGTTGAGGTGTCAGGACGTAAGATGCAGAGTGAGTTTGAACCGATCTTTGAAAGAAGAACTCATCACTTTCTAGGTGAGGCGCAGGGGTTTTTTCATATGGGTCAGAGAGATATTATCCGGCACCGGATCAGCAAGGATGCTTTTAATAAAGGATTCAGGCTGCTCCACATAGGTAAAATAATTCACTCCAAATACCATGAGGAATATGGTGCGTTATTGGATAAAGTTCAGGTAACATTGTATACGAGAAAGGAAGAAGTCGAGAAGAAACTGGATGAAGTGAAAGCGGCATTCACAGAGAGAGACGAAAGGGCTCTCGGGATGACAGATGCATCAGTAAACCAATTTTACAGCTGTACTCTGTGTCAGAGTTTTGCACCCAGCCATGTATGTATCATATCGCCAGAACGTTCAGGTTTATGCGGAGCAGTCAGCTGGCTGGACGGAAAGGCGGGATTTGAAATAACACCAACAGGCCCTAATCAGCCTATTGAAAAAGGCAAATTACTAGATGAAAAGCTGGGGCTTTGGGAGGGGACAAATAGATTTCTGTACCAGGCTTCCAACAGAGAGTTTGAGCAGGTAAGCATGTACAGCATGGTAACGAATCCCATGACAAGTTGCGGCTGTTTCGAATGTATTTCTGCCATGTTGCCGATGACAAACGGGATAATGACAGTGGATAGAGATTATACAGGCATGACTCCGTGCGGGATGAAATTTTCCACACTTGCCGGAACCGTTGGAGGCGGTATACAGACACCGGGCTTTGTAGGGCACAGTAAGTTTTACATGGGAAGCAGCAAATTTATTTCAGGTGACGGAGGTCTTGCCAGACTGGTCTGGATGCCAAAACAGCTGAAAGAAGAGATCGGTGAAGCGCTTGCAGAAGCTGCGGGAAAGGCGGGTTTGGAAGATTTCGTAAATAAGATTGCTGACGAAACAATAGCGGTGACAGAAGAAGAAGTTTTTGAGCACTTACAAAAAGTTAACCATCCCGTTCTTGCAATGGAACCAATGTTTTAAGGAAAATTAATGAATACTATGAGATATCAGGAAAATAATCAGGGAAAAGATGACAAGCGGCTTGATCTCCTTTCTGAAATGCTGATGAAAAGCCGTACCATATTGATTGCAGAAGAGGTGACAAAAAAATTGGCTCAAAGGGTAACAGCCCAGTTACTTCTTTTAGAGCAGGAGAGCGACAAAGATGAGATTAAAATGTATATAAATTCGCCCGGAGGTGATGCTGATGCAGGTTTTGCTATATACGATATGATGAGATTTGTCAAACCAAAGATAAAGACTATCTGTGCAGGTGTTACTGCAAGCGCTGCGGTAATAATTCTCATCGGCACAGGAAAAGAAAATAGATTCAGCCTCCCGAATGCAAGGATTCTTATTCATCAACCTTCTACCGGTGTTCATGGTACCGCATCTGATATCCAAATAGAGGCAAGTGAGATATTGAAGTGTCGTGAAAAGATTAACTCTTTGATAGCAAAAGAAACGAACAAGGAGTTAAAGAAGGTTGAGAATGACACAAAAAGGAATTACTGGATGTCTGCTGAAGAAGCGGTTGCCTATGGCTTGCTGAGAAAAATCATTAAGACACATGATGATTTTGATGGGCAATAAAAAGAGTGCTTCAGATATTAAATATTATCACTAATTTTACTATAAAAAAGAGGGTTTGATATGGCATTAACAGGGCTTGAAATCTATAAACTGTTACCGAAGACCAACTGTAAAAAATGTGGAAGAGCAACGTGCTTGGCATTTGCAATGCAGTTAGCACAGAAAAAAGCTGATTTGAAAGAGTGTCCAGATGTTAGTGAAGAGGCCAAAAGCAAGCTTGGTGAGGCTTCTGCTCCACCAATAAAACTAGTGACTATTGGAAATGGAGACAAACAGGTAAAAATTGGTGAAGAAAACGTGCTCTTCAGGCATGATGAGAAATTCTATAATCCCACAGGAATTGCCGTTACCATTGGCGATGATCTTGATGACAGTGCGTTTAAGGAAAGATTGGGAAAGATAAATAATTTCAAGTTTACGCGTGTTGGAACAGATATTGAGATAGACCTTATAGCATTGCAGGATAAAAGTGGGGACGCTTCAAAATTTTCTGAAAAGGCTAAGGAGGTGTGTAACAATACACACCTGTCTATTATCCTTGAGAGTAAGTCGGTTGATACTATGAAAGCGGCGTTAGAATCTTGTGCAGACAAGAGACCTCTGATTCATGGGGCAAATTCTGAAAACTGGGAGCCGATGGCTCAACTTGCAAAGGAAAAGGGGTGTCCTTTATCCGTCAGCGCGCCAAGTCTTGAAGAGATAGCTGACTTGACTGAAAAGATCAAGGGGGTTGGTGTTGAAAATCTGGTATTGCATCAATCGTCCTCCAATATAAAAGAAGTTCTGCAAGGACTTACCAAGATCCGTAGAGCAGCATTGAGAAAGGCTTTTCGTCCGCTGGGTTTTCCGGTTTTAACCAATATGGCTAACGGTGATCCTGGAAGAGAGATTGCGAGTGCGAGCGCTTTTATCGCGAAATATGCCGGTATTGTTGTCGTTAACGCCTGTGAACCGTGGCAGATTATGCCATTATTAACTGTTCGGCAAAACATCTACACTGATCCGCAAAAACCTGTCCAGGTTCAACCGAAACTTTACGAAGTTGGGCAACCTAATGAAGATTCACCTGTCCTGTTCACAACAAATTTTTCATTGACTTACTATACTGTCGAGGGCGAAGTGGAAGCGAGTCGTGTGTCTTCCTATATCTTGGCGGTAGAAACTGGAGGAACCTCTGTCTTGACGGCGTATTCAGGTGACAAACTCAATGAGGATGTTGTTGCAAAGGCAATGGCAAGTGCGCAGATAGAACAAAAGGTAAAACACAAAAAGCTGATTATTCCCGGTCTTGTCGCAGTGTTATCGGCAAAGATACAGGAAAAAACAAATTGGGAAGTACTTGTTGGTCCAAAAGAAGCTTCGGGACTCCCCACATACTTAAAAACAACTTGGCGTTAGCACATTAGATCTAAATTACCAGTTTGCCCAATTCGGAAAGACCGGTAAATTCTAGTGAAAAGGGGTAAAAAAACACGTGATTATAGCATCTGAAATAATGCGCCATTTAGAGTTTATCTGGTAGTATTGATCTTGGGTTTGAAGTTTTGCTGCCTGTTGAGTTATTATCGGTTCTGCATCTCTTTATTACCGCTTGCGAGTAAACATGTCAGAAAATAAAACGCATAAGATACATTTTCTTCCTCATGATATATACGTGGATATTGAGGAGGGGAACACTGTTCTCGATGCTGCACATAGTGCGAATATTTATATAAATAGTATTTGCGGTGGGGATGGTATATGCGGAAAATGTAAAGTGGTTCTTTCAAAGGGTAAGGTTGATGCTCCTCCAACGACTTTGATTAGCAGTGAGGAATCGGAGAATGACTATATTCTTGCCTGTGAGGCGAAGATTATAGAAGATTTGCAAATTCTGGTACCCAAGGAAACAAGGTTAGAGGGGAAAAAAATACTCTTAGACCAGCATGAGCAGCATTCGCTGACCTGGGCGGCTGTACTTGACAAATCGCATTTTACCCATAATCCGTTGACGAAAAAATTATTTCTTACTATGGAAGCTCCCACAATGGATGACAATATTGCTGATCATGAGCGTTTATGTCAGGCGATAATGATGGATCAGGGGGTGGAACTGAATGTAATACAAACGGATATTAGCATTCTGAAAAAGTTGCCGGGAATTATGAGACAGGGAAATTGGTCGGTAACTGTCACAGTGGCTCATCGTGGCCCAGTCCTTGAAGTTGTTGAAATTGAAACCGGTGATACAACCCAGAACAACTATGGAATAGCCATAGATATTGGAACAACCACGGTTGTGACTTGTTTAATGGAATTAACCTCCTCGAAGGTGATTGATTCTGAGGCTGTTTACAATTCTCAGATGAAGTTTGGTGAAGATTATATTCAAAGAATCATATACGCAATTCAGAATGATTTCCTGAATGAAATGCAGAAGACCATTGTTTCAGACATAAATAAGACTATTCACACATTGGTTAAGAGGCATGAAATTGATCTCAATAATATTACGTCGGTTGTATGTGCTGGCAATACTGCAATGATTCATTTTCTCCTCTGTCTGGATCCGGAAAATATTAGGAAAGAGCCATACATACCTACAGCCAATTTTGTTTCCCCTTTTAGGGCAACTCAAATAGGCATAGATATAAACCCGCGCTGTATTCTTTATGCTCTTCCTAGTGTGTCGGCATATGTGGGTGCAGATATAACTTCAGGGGCAGCTGCTATCCGATTGGATAAAGAGGAACTTAACTGTTTGTTTATTGATATCGGTACGAATGGAGAGATAGTACTTGGTAATAAGGACTGGATGGTTTGTTGTTCTGCCTCAGCTGGCCCGGCGTTTGAGGGAAGCGGTGTTCGTCATGGAATGAGAGCTGCCAAAGGTGCTGTTGAAATAATTCATATTACCAGAGATTATGAGGTTAGCTATTCCACTATTGGTAACGTTAAACCTAAGGGGATCTGCGGCTCAGGTCTTTTAGATTGTATAGCTGAGATGTTGCGTTGCGGCATAGTTGACAGATCTGGTAACTTCCAGCAAGATATAAAGAGTGAAAGACTGAGAAAAAAAGGTGATGAATATGAATTTGTATTGATTGAAAAGGAGAAATCCGGTATTGAAACGGATATCGTAATAACTCAGGCCGATATCTCTAACCTTGTACGCTCAAAGGGAGCAATATATGCGGCTCTCTCAATCCTTATTGAATCTATGGGGTTATCAATAAATGATGTCAGCTTGCTTTATCTTGCCGGGGGGTTTGGTAATTACCTGAATGTGAGAAACGCTATAACGATAGGCATGTTACCTGACATGCCTACGTCTCGAATAAAATTTGTAGGTAATACATCCTTAATAGGTGCCAAAATGGCTTTGATTTCAAAAGAAGCATTTGAAACTGTTCACAATATTGCTTCTCAAATGACCTATTTCGATCTGATGGGAAATCCAAAGTATATGGAAGCTTTTATGTCTGCAAACTTCCTTCCGCATACAAATCTGAGTGAATTTCCATCTGTTGTAGAAGAGTTATCCAGTTAGGCTATCTTTAAAGAGGTAAATTTGACATGTCTTATACAATTGCTTTAGCGGGGAAAGGAGGTACGGGAAAGTCAACCGTTGCCACCCTTATTATCCGTTACCTTACGGAAGAACTCGGAAAGTCTACATTAGCAGTTGATGCAGATCCTAATTCAACTCTTGGTTTGTCGCTGGGGGTAAAAGTGGACAGAACAATTGCTGATATACGTGAGGATGTTGTTGAGAAGAAAGTGGATATTCCTGTAACCATGCCTAAGGATAGATATATTGAGTATGCAATTGAAAATTCGATTGTTGAAGAAAAGAAATTTGATTTGTTAACGATGGGAAGGCCTGAAGGCCCTAAGTGTTATTGTTATGCCAATAATCTGCTTCGGAAGTATCTCGATAAAGCTGAAAAAAATTATCCATTTATCGTTATTGATAATGAAGCCGGTATGGAACACTTGTCCCGGAGGACTACTAACGATGTAGATTTGCTCATCATTGCATTTGAATCATCAATTATTGGTGTACATACGGCAATGAGGATTACTGACTTAATAGGAAAGTTGCCCATCAAGATAAAAAAGAAAGTATACGTAATGTGCAAGGTTCCCAAAAAAGGGGTTAGTGGAAAAGTTGAGTCTGAACTTGAAAGTTTTGGGATTGAAGTATCAGCAAGATTGCCATTTGATGATGAAATATATGAAAGCATTACTTCTGGAGAATCATTGTTGCAAATAGAGAGAGGCAACATTGTTTATGACGGGGTAAAAAACTCATCGCTTCCTCTATAGAAGGTTGACGTTTCCGGTTTCTTGCTAAAAATGTTGTTCAGCCTCTCATCTGACAAACCAATTGCTGTTTTTGATAAAATAGTTGAAATGGTTACTATCCATTTCGGATGTATTTTTATCTCTTTTTTTATTCATAACTGTTAACTGCACATTTTCATATCTCACCTTGTCAATCTTTGTGTAGGGCGTAGTGTTTTTAATCCCGCTTATCGTTCCGTTTTTATTGAAATCAAAGCTGGAAATGCGTTGACACAAGCTTCGATTTTGCTATAATCCGGCTTTACATTAATAGCTCAAGTTTTTATTTTACCTTAACTTACTAGTTTTATTATCTCTAGATTCACAATAAAAATCAGATCCTCGATATAATATTTTATCGTTAACGGAGAGTGAAGAATGCAAATAGCAAGTATTGAAGAAAAATGGGCAGGTGCTGTAAAAGAAGTTACTATTGGAGCAACCAAAGAGAGTGGAGGGACGAGAGAGAGTGTGGTAACTGTTGGTGGAGCGAGATGCATACCTTTCATGGATTTTGATGGCGATCAGGGTAACAGGCCTGTAATTGCAATGGATGTTTATGATCTTCCACCGGAAAATTTACCTGAACCACTTTTGAAACACTATAAAGACGTTATGAACGATCCTGCAAGTTGGGCGAAAAAATGTGCTGAGGAGTATGGAGCAGATTTGATTTGTTTAAAGCTTGACGGTATACACCCTGATAAGGGAAATAGGAGTAGTAATGATGCGATAAAAACGGTTAAATCTATCCTGGAAGCTGTAAGTATTCCCTTAATTATTTGGGGTTGTGAAAATGATGAAAGGGATAATGAGGTGATGCCAAAAGTTAGCCAGGCAGCGGCAGGAGAGAAATGTCTGTTAGGTGTAGCAACCCAAGAAAATTACAAAACCATTACTGCCGTATGTCTTGCGGATGGCCATAATCTAATAACTCAAGCTCCCGTTGACATTAATATTGGGAAACAGGTTAATATCTTGGTGACTGATTTAGGTTTTCCTCTTGACAGGATCGTAATGTTTCAGACAACAGGAGCATTGGGTTATGGCATCGAATATTGCTATTCAATCCATGAGAGAGGGAGAGTTGCAGCATTGTCGGGAGATGGACAGATGTCGACACCTGTTATTTGTGATGTAGGTCATGAGGCTTGGAGAGCAAAGGAGGCAAAGGCTACAGATGAAGAGGCGCCTCAATGGGGATCATTCGCTGAGAGAGGGATTATGTGGGAAACAATTACTGCCACAACTTTGCTGCAGTCAGGTGTTGACATAATCAGGATGTACCATCCTAAGGCTGTTTCCATAGTAAAAGACCATATAGACCAGCTTGCCATGAAGGTTTAAGAAGTGAGGCAGAGAAGACAGAAAGTCTGAGGTATGGAAATGATAAGAAGTAAATTTGGAAAAACATATAGAGGAGAAGGGGAATGATAACGATTGGAGAAAGAATTAACGGAATGTTTACGGATGTAAAGAATGCTATTAAAAATAAAGATGCCAAGGTAGTACAGGAGCTTGCGAAACGTCAAACTGATGCCGGTGCTACCTATTTAGATGTTAATGTTGGTACTGCTGCTGCCGATCAGCTGAATACCATGAAATGGTTGGTAGAGGTAATACAAGAAGCGGTTAAGACACCTATTGCTTTGGATAGCCAGAAATTGGAAGTTATTAAGGCTGGCCTCGAAGTAATCAAGAACGATGTTATGATTAATTCAGCGCAAGGAGATCCTGAAACCCTTGACATATACATGGAGCTTGCCAAGAAGCATAATGCAGCTTTAATATGTCTTACTATGAACAAGGACGGGGTACCTCAAAATGTGGATACACGTGTAGAGATTGCAGTAACAATTGTCGAAAAGGCAACTGAGTATAGAATGGATATGGACAAGATATTTATTGATCCGATTCTCTTAGGGGTAAATGTAGACCAAAAGCAACCCGCTTATATGCTGGAAGTCTTTAACCAGATTAAACTTCTTTCTGATCCGCCTCCACATATAACGGTTGGTTTAAGCAATTTCTCCCAGGGGACAAAGGAAAAATCTTTATTAAACAGGACTTTTTTGACAATGGCGATAACTGCGGGTTTGGATACGGCACTTATGGATGTTCTTGATAAAGACTTAATGGATGCGGCAATCTGCTCAGAAATGGTTATGAATAAACAAATTTATAGCGATTCGTTCCTTAAGGCAGCAAGGAAATAGGTACTTCAGATAACCTCGTATCTATTAATATGTGTTTATCCAATGGTGATATGAAAAAAATGAAAAGCTGCGACTTTACGATTCGGGTGAGATATCAGGAAACTGACCAGATGGGTATTGTGTATTATTCAAACTACTTTGTTTATTTTGAGATGGGGAGAATAGAGCTTTTACGTAATCTAGGCATTTCTTATTCACAACTTGAAAAGGAAAATATTTTTCTGGCCGTCGTGGATGCTCAATGCAAATACAGATCACCGGCAAGATTTGATGATCTCCTCGTAGTAAATACCTGCATATCTAAATTGAAATATACCAGGGTTGAGTTTTGTTACAAGATTAGGCACATTGATGAAGAGAAACTAATTGCTGAAGGTTCTACGATGCTCGCTTGCCTAGATGCAAATAGAAAACCCTTGATCATACCGGATAAGGTCGTAAAGGCCATCGATTCTCATAACTCACCACCTGTTACTGATCTAGTATAAAACGGGTTGTATTTGTATTCATTTCAAAATAATCAGCCATTAATGGAAAAATATGAATGGAAAGATTCTTTTGATTATAAGAGTTTTTTTAGTAACAAATACGTTGATCCAGAATCAAACATATTTATAATTCATCTATTCTTTATTCTCAAAAACAATATTAATAAGGGAAAGTTTGAAAACCGCCTGTTTGTCGTGTTTGGTACAGATAGATAGGCTTTCATTTTAACAACTGCTTTGAGTTGAAACATGCGTGAGATAAGCTCAGCTTTGCTTAGATATCTTCCTCTTTTTACTACTGGTTCAACCGGGTTGGGGTAATATAGATATGGACACAGGAGCTTTAAGTGTATTAGTTGTTGATGGTAATAAAGACCATCAACAACTAATGATGGAATCTTTAAGAGGAACTATAAATGATATACAGATACACTTTTCAGATACAGGTGAGGATTGTCTCAAGAAGTTGTTAAAAAGACGATATAATGTAATAATCGTAGATTTGCAGATTTCCGATATGGTAGTTTTTGATTTATTGTATAAGGTAAATAAATATAACAATCAGGTTCCCATAATAATGGTAATGGCTGATGACAGTAAGAATGACGGTGAAAAGACCATGGTGCTTGGTGTTTGTGGTTTCGTTGTAAAATCTGAAGGCTATTTGGAAAGATTGCCAGCAATTGTTCTAAAGGTATGTAGCGAATACCGTTTAAGGAATGAGACTGAAAAGATTGAGAGAAAACTGGAAGAGTCTGAATTAAGATACAGGATGTTAATTGAAGACATTATTGATGTAGTTTTTTCTGCTGACAAGGAATTAAACATTCTGTCTATTAACCTCGCCTGTCAGAGGGTATTTGAATGTTCGAGAGAAGAAGCCTTGAGCTTTAGCCTCTATGAGTTAGTATATGATGAAGATAGAGAAAAAATAGTTGATTGTTTAAAAGGAGCTTTTGCAAGTAAAAGAGAATTGGTTGAGGGGCTTGAGTTCAGAATAAGGACACGAAGTGGGAAAATCAAACACGTAGAGCTGAATGCAAAAGTGACTTATTCTGAATGTGATAATATGGTGCTGACTGAAGGCATAATCAGAGATATTACAGAGAGGAAAAAGATCGAACAAAAATTATTTCAAATAGACAAGTTGAATGCATTAGGATTACAGTCTAGTGGTATAGCTCATGAGTTTAATAATGTCCTGGGGATAATCCTAGGATATCTGGATATTTTAAAACTGAGGTTAGAGGGAAGTAACCAACAGGTTCTGGATACCATAAATATAATCGAGAAAGCGGCTAGAGATGGTGCGACAATTGTGGATAAAATTCAGCAATTCTCAAAAACCAAATTAAGTTATTCAGGTGCAAAGCAGACAGACCTTGTAAAAATAGTTCATGAAGCGATAGAATTTACCATGCCAAGGTGGAAACGAGAAGCGCAAACTAAGGGGATTGAATTTACCATTAACAATAATTTGAACGACTTACGGCTCAATGTCAGGAGTAACCCGACAGAACTGAGAGAAGTGATCGTAAACATTATTAATAATAGTATCGATGCCATGCCGGATGGTGGGGTAATCGAATTTTCTGCAATAACCGATATAGAAAGTGTGGTTCTTTCCATTTCGGATGAAGGAATAGGGATTGAGGAAGAAATTAAAGATAAGATTTTTGATCCATTCTTTACAACAAAGGGAGTAAAGAGATCCGGGCTTGGTATGAGTGTATCGTATAGTATTATAACAAGATACGGTGGTGTGATTAGTTTTGATAGTAAGTCAGGTAAAGGCACAACAGTGCATATAAAAATGCCTTTGTATTCTAAAGAGACAATGAAGCGTGAGAAAGAAAAAGGATCAATTCCTGAGCTTAAGGCTAATATACTGGTAATAGAAGATGAAGAGGTGATTCTTGACATGATGAAGATCATCCTTGAAGGGAAAGGGCATAAAGTTTGCGTATCAAAAGATGCAAATGATGGTTTGGAAATGTACGAGAATCATCAATTTGATGTTGTGTTATGTGACCTTGCAATGCCAAAAGTAAATGGATGGAAAGTAGCCAATTTTATTAAGAATCTTGACGCTATTAGAAAGACGAGTAAAACCCCTGTAATATTGATTACGGGTTACGAATTGGATACAGAAAGTATTGATTACAAAAAGGAAGGTGTGGATTTTGTCCTTAAGAAACCTGTTGATTTTAAAGAGTTGGAAAAATTGATTGGTAATCTTGTGATGGATGTGGATAGAAAATAATTTTGAATATACCCTGTGTGTCGAAAAGTAGGGAGTTGAGAGACATTTTTAATTGTGTATGAAACTAAAAATAGTCTCCGGGATTTTATGTAGTGTCACTGTTTTATCTACCGCCCCCAGTTTTATGGCTTCCTTTGGCATACCAAATACTACACAACTTTCTTCGTCTTGCGCTATTGTCTTGGCACCAGATTCTTTCATCTTTAAGAGGCCTCTGGCTCCGTCTGCTCCCATACCGGTCATGATTACGCCTACTGCATTTAAGCCAGCAAATCTTGCAGCAGAGTCAAACAAAACATCAGCAGCAGGTCGTTGATGGTGTACACGTTCTTCCTGACTTGTTTCTATGTAATACATTGAACCATTTCTTCTCAGTTTCATGTGGTAATTACCCGGTGCTATTATTGCCTGTCCTTGTGTTAGGCTGTCTCCGTTTTTTCCTTCCTTTACCTTGATTGCACAAAGTGAATCAAGTCTTTGTGCAAATGCTTTTGTAAAAATTTCCGGCATATGCTGAACAATAGCGATACCTGGAGAATCTGCCGGCATTTGCACCAATACTTCTTTGAGAGCTTCTGTGCCCCCTGTTGACGCGCCGATTACGATTATCTTGTTTGTTCCTTTAAACATGGTATAATGCGGCTGTGTTGATTTAGGTGGGAAAGTCTGGTTAGCAGTTCTCTTGTGCTGGTTTATTTTTGTATTATCATTTCTCCTCATTGTTATTGTGGATGCTGTTTTGATTTTTTGGTATAAATCATGTATTATATTTTTTACATCACAAGAAAGTCTGTTACTTGGTTTTGCAATATAGTCTACAGCTCCAATTTCTAATGCCTTTAGGGTTACATCACCGCCATCTTGTGATAATGAACTTACCATGATTGTTGGTATGGGGTGAAATGTCATTATCTTTTTTAAGAAGGTAAGTCCGTCCATTCTTGGCATTTCTACATCTAGGGTGAGGACGTCAGGTTTTAGGCTTAAGATTTTGTCTCTGGCTATAAATGGATCTGGCGCAGTTCCAACTACCTCAATGTCTTTATATTTATTTAGGGAAACAGACAGTATCTTTCTGATTACTGCAGAATCGTCGATTATCAATACTTTTGTCTTGTTCTCCAATGGTCTATCCTTTAATTCAATTCAACAGGTAAATTGAGCATTTACTATTTTTATTTTCTCACTTAAATGTTAACAGCCGCCGCTGGCATCAGTTGTTCTTCTGTCTTTACATTATTTCTTCCACTTTTCTTTGCTAAATACAGTGTCTTGTCGGCTCGATATAATAACGTTTCTATTGTGTCTGCACTTCCGCAAAACGCCACACCAATACTTATTGAAATTGGAATTGTCTCGGAGTTGATCCTGAAGTCAAGGGATTCAATGTCAGACCGAAGCCTTTCACACAGATATTGTATGTGTTGCTTACTAATCCTGTCTAGGATGATTGCGAATTCTTCACCCCCGTATCTAGCTACAAAATCATTTAATCTGAAATTTTTTGTAATGGTGGCTGATACCTTCTTCAGAACCTGATCACCCACTATGTGCCCATAGGTATCATTGATATTTTTAAAATAATCTATGTCGGCCATAACCAGTGTAAAGGTTTTTCTGGTTTTTGATTTAGAATTGATGGCTTCTGCTAACTTTCTGTCAAGGGCTTTTCTGTTTGCGATTTGAGTAAGTCCGTCAATCAGGATTTCTTCTTTAGCGATGACAAGTTCTTTGTCAAGTGATTGTACCTTGCGTGTTAATGTCTTGATAATTTTACAGTCTCTTTCTTGTTTATGTATGATATTTTTCCCCATTTTAACAACTTCTTTTGTTATATTCCGGCGTATTTCTATTATTTCATCCAGCTCAATTGCTTTTTCAATGTGAGAGATACTGGATTTAATTTGGCCTGAAAAATCGGTATTGTCCTTGGTTATTGCTCCCAAGTCTTCGGCGAAACTATTAATTAATGTCTTTAATTCATCAAATTTTGTTTGTATTAATTTTCTTACTGTTTCAAAATGTGATGGAATTATCTTATTTATTTCATCTTCAAGAGTAAGAAATTCTTCTATGGTCAACGAAGACCCGATCTTTGGGATTTGATTGTTGGTAAATTCTTCAAGTTTCTTACTCTTTGGTATGAAACAGTTATCGGAATATCTGGTTATGTTCTGAAGTATTTCACATATAATCTCTTTAGCCTTATTGAGAACCTGAATGTTTTTCTGAGTCTCTTTCGGATGTTCGAGACTGTCTTTACTTTTTTCTGGGATTCTGATTTTAGAAGTTTTATTGGGATTTTCAGTAGGTCGTTTAGTGTAGAATATATAAGAAAGTATAAAACCTGTAGAAATAATTAAGGTGTTAAATATCATGCAAATAATAAAATGAAAGCTCCTGCGCTCTCCAGCACCGCTTTCTCTGATGCAAAGATTGTAGGTTGAGGCGATTTTTTTTTGTGTTTGAGGATCAAGGAGGTCATAAGGTATTATCTGTTCTTTTTCGGCTTCCAGGCTTATGACTATATTGTTTTTATTGTTGTTTTCTCGAATATAATGGCTTCTCAATCGGCGCAAAGCCTCTTTGTCCGTATTAAGCCAGATAGTGTTATCGGGTGTTTTGTAGGTATAATAGTCTCCCTTTGTTTGGGCGTTATTTGCCGGAGATGAACTGTTTAAGAGGTAAATACCGATGTTGAAAAGCGTAGCAACCACTATTAACGGGAGTATGAATTTCATTTTTATATGCTCCCCTTTCTATTTCTGGTAAAGTGCGGGTTGAATATAGTTAAATTTACTTACCCTTCTTGACAATGTTTCGGAGTGGCCAATGAAAAGATAGCCTCCCTTTGGTAAACAATCGTAGAATTTAGAAACCAGTCTTTGCTGGGTTTCAGGGTCAAAGTATATCATTACATTTCTGCAAAAGATAAAATCAAAAGGATTTTTAAATGGAAATTCTGGAGTCATAAGGTTAAATCTTCTATATGTTATGAGCTGCTTGAGATGATCTCTTGCCTTATAATAGGTAGAATTGTTAACGGACACTCGTGCAAAGTGTGAGGCCAGTAATCTTAGTGGGACATCTCTGACCGTTTCTTTCTTGTAAACACCACTTATGGCCTTTTGTAAAATCTTTGTAGAGATATCTGTAGCGAGAATCTTTATGTCCCACCCGTTTTCGGGATTTACATGGTTTAATACAGTCATAGCCAGGGTGTAAGGCTCTTCTCCTGAAGAAGATGCCGCACACCAAATGCGGAGTTTTTTATTTCTATCCTTTTCCTTTTTTGTAATCAACTCCGGTAAGAGTTTTGTGTTGAGAAACTCGAAGTGTTTCTTTTCTCTAAAAAAGTCTGTTTTATTTGTTGATATACTGTCAAGAAGGTGGATCATTTCCTGTCCGGACTTGTCAATCTTTGTTACAAACCTGTAATATTCCTCAAATGAATTGATTCCTGTATGTGTAAGACGTTTCGATAATCTCGATTTCACTAATTCTTTTTTAGATGGTGCGAGGTTTATTCCACAAGTCTTGTAAATCAGGTTTCTGAAAAGTTCAAATTCTCTGTTTGATAAGATAGGTTGCATTGCATTTTCCTTGTCCATTTCAAAATGATATCCAAAATCCTCACGTGTTCTTTTGATATATTCATCATTTAAAACGAAATTCTTCTATTCCGTAATCTTTTATCCGAATTTCTCAATTGGCAGTTAGTATTTCAGTGTAGGATGTCCAAATATACGACTTTGGACGATGCCAGTGGTTGTATCTAAGGAGATTTGATGGCCATTTGCACCACCTGTCCTTTCTGCAACAATCCTTATGTTCATTTTTTCTAAGATTATTTTCGTTTCTATGATGTTTGATTTTCCAATATCAAACATATCACTGTTTACACTGAACATCTTTGCTCCACCAAAGATTTTTGCTGTCAAGAAATTTCTGTTTACCCTTTCCTTATTTACCATTAAGTCAATTAATAAAGGTATTCCAGTATCGGCGTATTTGCTTAATCTACCATTTCTATTTTTACACTTTGGCAGCATAAGATGTAGTATGCCTCCAGTTTTTTTTGTATTATCATACAATACAACACCCACACATGAGCCAAGACTTGTCTGTAATGTCTTAGGAAAATTAGCTATTTTTAAGTCTCCAACACCTACGGTAATAATATTGTCGCTGTTATTATGAATCATCGTGATATCTGTTTGTCATTCTGGTTTCCTTCAGATTTTAGAATTTGTTTTGTTGAGGAGAATACTGAAAATGAAAATCCTAAAAATCTCTGAATTTCTCATCATGTTCTTGGATTGAGTTGGTACCCATTGGAATTAATTCCTCTGCTACTTCATTGGATGAAACCTCTCCCATAATCCCTCCATTGTTACAGGCACGATATGACTTGGTTTTGCCTACTGACTGTTTTCCATGGTAGATTCCCATTTCATTCTTCCGGTATTTACTCTTCACCCTTTTGGTAGGGGTTGATACGTGATGGTCAACAGTGAACTCCTCATTCTTTGCACTACTACCTATCTGTGAAGAAAGGATATTTACCTGTTCGATCAGATTCTGTGCCTGAGCAGACATCTCCTCGCTGGCAGCTGCTGTTTCTTCTGCGCTGGCTGCGTTCTGCTGGGTTACATTGCCCATTTCGGTTACAGCTTTCGTGACCTGGTTGATTCCGTTTGACTGTTCCTCCGATGCCGTGGCGATCTCTTCTATGAGGGTTTTAACCTTTTGCACATTCGTAACTATGTCATTTAAAACTTCATTACATTTTCCGGAAAGTCGTGTGCCCGCATCCGCCTTACTTACACAATCCTCAATTAATTCTGTCGTGTCTTTTGCTGCTGTTGCGCTTCTCTGGGCGAGGTTCCTTACTTCTTCTGCAACCACAGCAAAACCCTTTCCGTGTTCTCCGGCTCTGGCAGCCTCTACTGCTGCGTTTAAGGCCAGAAGATTGGTCTGAAATGCTATACCATCTATTACCTTTATGATGTCACCAATCTTCTTACTGCTGGAATTAATGTCCTGCATCGCCATATTCATGTTACTCACTGATTCACTACCTGACTCGGCAGTCTGGTTGCATTGCGATGCAAGCTGAGCAGCCTCCTTTGCATTGTCTGCATTTTGTTTTGTCATGGAGGATATTTCTTCCATAGATGCAGATGTTTCTTCGATGGAAGATGCATTTTCTGATGTCCCCTCTGCGAGGTTCTGGCTTGAGGAAGAAACCTGTCCAGAAGCTGATGCTATCTGGTCAGAACACTCTGTCAGGTTGCCAATCATTTTTTTGATAACATCGGTAACCTTACCCGTAATCCTGGTAACTAGGTAACCCAAACCTGCGATAAAGGCTATCAAACAACCAGAGATTATATACATTTGTCTTGCCAATGCCGTTACCGGACGTAATATCTCTTCTGCATCTATTTCTGCCATAATTGACCATTTTACATCTTCAATATCCAGAGGAGCATAGGCACTCAGGACAGATACATTACGGTAATCAGGAAAGATCTCTACATTGGTACTACCAGAAACGGCCGCATGCGTTCCCCTCGTCTCTACCTTTTGTAAAAGTATAGTGCTATTCTTTGCTTGAATGGTGTCTAACAAACCTTGATTTATGCCTAATCCCTTCATCATTGCAAAATAGCCTGCACTGTCTTCGATTAGGAAACGTGATTGGCTCCTCATGGCAAAATCATTGCCGACAATATACGTCTCTCCTGATTCGCCCAGACCCACATTCATCCAGTCACAATTAGACGTCATAACCTGATTGATTTTATCTATGGGCATCTGGAATAGCAAAACCCCCACCTTTTCAGAACCATCAAAAATGGGTGATGCGATAAAGCTGGCTGCACCTTCGTATGATGGAGGATAAGGTTCGAATTCTTCAAGTCTTACGAAGTGTGGGTCATTACTGTTATTCGCTTCCCGGAATACTCTTCCCAAATTGGTTCCTGCATAAGGGCCATCCTTCAAAGAGGTGGTAAAGTCTAATTCCTTAAAGACGGAATAAATAATGTCACCGCTGTCAGGGTCTACAAGAAATATATCATAGTATTCAAACTGTTCGAGATAATCCCTGATGATGGGATGATATTTGGCGTGTATCTTGCTATAGGTAGATTTGTCATCAGCGTAATCGAGTTTATGTTTTTCACCGAGTTGATTATTGTTTTTCTTTATGTACGTATACTGCAGTGCTATTGAATCATCATCGAGCTGATTCAGATAACTGACTGCCTGGGGAGTTCTTCCACTATTCTGGTTTTTGTATTCGGTAGTGAAATCTCCTGTGTAATAGGTCTTTAAGGAGGAACGATATTCATCTAACTGGGAGTCTCTTATTTCATTTTCCTTCTGGAAATCTTTAAAGGCTACTTTGAATTCCTTCATTGCCTCTATGACCATTTTGTCTTCAGAAAAAGTACGGACCTGTTTTCTTATGCCAGAGAAGTAGTCTTCAATCTGCTTCTTCTTCGTTTCCCTAATGGAAACCAGTTGGTTAAAGGCCTGTTTCTGTAATGACGTACTTGCGCTCCTGTGACCCAGGATACCCATTACGGCAAATGGTATTATACCTGCTACAAGAAATAAAATGATTACCTTTGCCCCCATTCCCATTTTCATTCTGTATTTACTCCTTTCAAAAGTAACTGACAAAAATGACTGCACAATATACATATCATAAAAATTCACTAGATATGTTATTTCGTTAATTCATCAATCATCTCTGATTCTTCAGATAATAGCACCTTGTCAATATCGAGCAGGATGATTATCTTTTCCTTTACCTTGCCTAATCCCATAATAAAATTTGTATCCATCTCCTGACCAAATTGAGGAGTTTCTTCCAAATCTTGTCTCTTAATATCAATGACCTCAAAGACTTTGTCAACCACGACACCGATCTGTGCATTGTGGACTTCTACAACTATTATACATGTTTCTTGTGTATACTCTTCCTCCGGCAGGGAGAACTTCAGTCTCAGATCTATTATGGGTATTACCTTTCCTCTCAGATTAATTACGCCTTTCAGGTAATTGGGAGTCTGTGGTACGGGTGTAATGCCGATAATGCCGATGATTTCTCTCACCTTGAGTATCTCAATACCATATTCTTCATTACTTAAGACAAATGTCAAAAACTTACCTTCATCAACAGTTCTATCTGTTGTTATTGATTCCATTTCTTTCTCCTTTTCTGAATTATGAGTTTTGTTTCCTTTCTATTTGTACATAGTTAAATATTTTGTGTGTTTACTGATTCATTGAATAAGTTTGGAAGGAATGATATTTTATCTCTATCAACTTTAAAAATATTGTGTTTAAAGTGAATGTGCATAATGGCTTCCTTAACTCGAAACCCTCAATCTAATTTGTCATGCGGCAAGGGATGCTTCTCTTATTCCGCTAATATCCAAGATCAGGCCTACTTTCCCGTCGCCCAGGATAGCACCTCCTGAAATACCTTTTATACCCTTAAATTTGTCTCCAAGACTCTTTATTACAACCTGTTGCTGGCCTACAAGTTCATCAACCAGGATACTGAATTTGCCGTCTTCTGATTCTACAACAACGACGATGGCTTCCCATGGATCTGTCTTAGTTGTTTCAATATTGTAAATCTTATGCAGTCGAACAAGAGGGAACAGTTTTCCTCTCATGTTGACGACTTCACCTTGGTTCTTAATAGTACATATTTCTTCTTTTTTTGGGCGTAATGATTCTTCTATATTGACAGTCGGTATAATGTATTTTGTATTTCCCACGTTGACGACGATGCCATCAATAATAGCGAGAGTCAGCGGTAGCTTTATGGTAAATGTAGAACCTTTTCCTTCTCTTGAAGTAACTTCTACCTTGCCGCGAAGCTTTTCTATATTTTTCTTAACTACGTCCATACCTACGCCGCGTCCCGAGATGTTGGTCACTTTTTCTGCAGTAGACAGGCCCGGAGAGAAAATTAAATTGATGATCTGATGATCACTTAATGCCGATTGTTCCTTTATGATACCTTTATCTACAGCTTTCCTTAATATCTTGTCCCTTTGTAATCCCTTTCCATCGTCTTCAATTTCTATGATTATGTTTCCACCTTTATGATAAGCGCTTAACTTGACCGTTCCTTCTATTGGTTTATTACAAGCAATCCTCGACTCTGGTGATTCTATACCATGGTCTACTGAGTTTCTGAGTATGTGTACGAGCGGATCTGAGATTTCTTCTATGACGTTCTTGTCTAGTTCTGTGTCTTCACCAGAGATAATCAGTTTTACCTTTCTGTTGGCATGCATGGCTACGTCTCTTACCAGCCTTGTCATCTTTTGGAATGTCTGCTTTAAAGATACCATTCTCATTGACATCACCTGATCCTGGATATCCTTTGTTATCTTGGACAGGTGCGAAAGGTTTTTGCTCGCACCGTTCCCCTTGTTACCAATCGATTTCATATCTCCGGAGATCAGGGTATTAGCTATTACGAGTTCTCCTACAAGGTCAAACAGATTGTCAAGTTTGTTCGTGTCTACCTTAACTGTCCTCGATTGTCCTTTTAGTGCCTGTCGAGCATTTAAGGCATTGGTAATTTTTTCTGGGGTGGCATAGCCATTATCTACCAATATCTCTCCCAACTTCCTCTTTTGTTGCTTCAGGGTGTCTTTGAGTTGATGTTGTGTAATTTTTCCTTTTTGGACAAGGAGTTCTCCTAAAGGTATCCACAATTGCTGTTTCTGTTCCTCAATGGCCTTGTCAATGACATCCTGCGTTAATATTCCGTTTTCTACAAGAATTTGCCCTATTTTTCTCCCTTTTTGCATGAGAGCCCTGTCGAGGCTGTTCCTGGGTGATAATGCCCTTGCTCAGTAAGAAATTTCCAAATATTCTTTTTCAGATTTATAAACTGTGGATTTGTTGCCGGTTTCTTCTGATGATGAAGTGATAGGGGCTTCAGGATTTTGAGAATAATGATTTGGTTCCCCATTCATAATTGATAAAATATTATTTATTAATGGTTGAATGTCTACAGCTTGTTCCGAGATAGCAATCGAAACATTGTCTTTTCTCAGGACTTTATTAACTTTTAGCGCCAGATTGTCTCTTAGTGTTCTCAGAATGTCTATTGATTCAAGGCATAGGCTAATTATTTCCTTGGTAATATTAATTTCTCCTTTTCTGGCTTTGTCAAGAAGAGTCTCCAGTTCATGGCTAAGTCTTTGCATATCGGTCAGGCCGAGAAAGCCTGCACTTCCTTTTATACTATGGATATTTCTAAAGATGGCGTTAATCAGTTCCTGGTCACATGAACCTTCTTCTATGTTAAGGATGTTGTTTTCAGATTCTTCAAGATGGTCGTGTGATTCTGATAAGAACTCAAGGAATATTTCTGAATCTTCTTTAATGTCTAATGCAAAATCATTAATTTCAGAATTGATATTCTGGCATTCCTTATTATTCTCGTTCATTTTTGAATTGGCTCCTTCCTGTTTTTCGGATTACCGTTCCCTAACATCCGGCCCTCATACTTAAAAGTCCATAAATCTCTCAGTGTGTTCCTGTATTGAATCATTGCCCATCGGAATCATGGCTTCGGCATATTTAGTACGACCTCCGTCCTTATCATCGGCAGTTTCTAATCTGCTTTTTTGCAGAGGTGCCTTTTTCCTGTAATTTGCCGATGAAGTATGAGAGTGCTTAGGGATAACTTTTCTTTTCAGACCTTTTTCATCACTTGATGTTTTAAGAGAGATTTTCGATTCCCTGCTACCACCAAGTTGGTCTGACAAGACCATTACCTGGTCCATTAAACACTGTGCCTGGGCTGCAAGCTCTTCGCTTGCAGCTGCAGTCTCTTCTGCACTGGCTGCATTCTGCTGGGTAACTGAATCCATTTCGTTTACAGCCCTGCTTACCTGGTTAATTCCGTCTGATTGCTCCTGAGATGCCGTTGCTATCTCTTCTATAAGTGTGGTTACCTTTTTGACATTCGTTACAATACTGTTTAAAACTTCATTACACTTTTCAGAGAGTTTTGTTCCTGCATCAGCCTTGCTTGCGCAATCTTCTATAAGACTTGTCGTATCTTTCGCTGCAGTTGCGCTCCTCTGGGCTAGGTTTCTCACCTCTTCTGCCACAACCGCGAATCCTTTGCCGTGCTCTCCTGCCCGGGCAGCCTCTACTGCAGCATTCAAAGCCAAAAGATTCGTCTGGAATGCGATACCATCTATTACTTTGATAATGTCTCCTATCTTTTTACTGCTTTCATTAATATCCTGCATTGCATCATTCATCTCACGAACGGATTTGTTGCCAGATTCTGCAGTACTATTGCATACTGCTGCAAGTTGGCTAGCTTCTTTTGCATTATCGGTATTTTGTTTTGTCGTCGATGATAGTTCTTCCATCGATGCCGAAGTCTCCTCGAGAGAAGACGCCTGTTCGGAAGCACCCTGAGCAAGACACTGGCTCGATGATGATATCTGGACTGTGGCGGATGAAACCTGCTCGGCACTCTGCGTTAATTTATCGGTAAGCTCCTTCAAGAGCCTTATCAGAGGACGTGCAAACAGAATCCAGCCGAGTCCTATCACCAGGCAGACTAGGCCTACAGAACCAGCCTGAATCAACAACAACTTTGTGGATTTCTTCTCTGAATGTGCATGGTACAGCTCTACTGCTTCGTTCATGGTTTTCATGGTTGCATTTGCGCTGTCGTAAGCGACTCCATATGCAAGGACATATTCTGTTGAATTTGGCTCTATTTTTGTGAGTTTACTGAAATTTTCATGTGCCTTGGACCACAACTGTTCAACTTCTTCTAATTTACTTATTATCTCAGGATCAGTAGTGGGAGGTAGAGTTGTAAATCTGGACATATCTAAATCTAGCGGCGCTTCACCACCGTTCATAAGTGCAGCAAGTGTCATATCAAATACCTTTTTGGTCTTAAGGAAAGTGTCTGCACCAAAATCCTTGTCTCCGGAGTCTGCAAAGAAAGCCTCTGTTTCGGCACTTACCGTGCCAATAGGGATGTTGACCACAAGGATTCCCATGACATCTCCTAATTTAAAATCATCCTTAGGACTCTCTTCATGTGCATTATGGCAACTTACACAACCTTCTGCTGATGCGACATCAGCGGTTGCGTAACGAAGTGCGTAAAGACCATTATGAGTCATGAAACGGGAGAATGTCTTTCCCTTCTTTGCAAAAAGATGGTCAAAGGCCTCTTTCTCAAAATCTGTTTTCAACCCTTTTTCTTTGTTTATATTCCATTTGCTTAAAAGGTCATAGCTGTAAATACCTTTTTTATTTATGTTGGAAGACACTTCCTGAACAAAAGTTGCGGGGAGGGGAATGCCACCATCGATTTTGGCGTAATTCCTGTTGGGATGAACGTTTACAATGCCATCATTTTTCAATTTTGCGACGATATTTTTCGTGTATTGCTTCCGATCCTCCACGATCTGGAGTGTTGCGATTTCTGCAGCCTTTAGGGTACTATGGCGGACCTGCAGTGGAATCAGCTCATCGATGTATTCCTTTGTATATTTCTGTGTAAGCATGCGCTGCCTACCTGCAAAATTAACAATCTTTTTATCCTCTTCCTGCCTCCTAATAGAAGTAAAAACAAAAAAGGCGCCGGTTAATACGGTTATAAAAAATATTGAGAAAACGAATACAAACTTTTTACCTATAGTCATTTATTTTTCTCCTTAAAATATTTATCGTAGATTTTGCGTATTGCGACTGCCAGTTAATATAGATGGTGATTTATCGTTTTTGCTTATTTTTCTGCAAACGGTATAAATAATGTTTTATGTAAAATAGCTGTAGCGAGAAATGAGAAAACTCATATGTAGCTCGTTAAAATAAAACTGTTTGTTTTTTTTTGGTTTTATATTTGTTTATTTTTTGTAAGAGTGTTGGTTTTGTAAATGGTTTTACCAGGAAGTTTTTTGCTCCTGCCTCCAAAGACATGATTACGGATGCTTCAGTTGGTTTGGAAGAAGTCATTATGACGGGAATGCTCTTTGTATACGGTGTCTTTTTTATTTTTTTGCATATTTCGATGCCACTTTGTTCCGGCAAGGTTACATCGATAAGAATCAAGTGTATCTTTTCCTTGTGAAGAAGGGCGAAAGTTTCAGTTGCGTTATTGGTAATGAGGGATTTGAATTCAGTATTGACTAGGTATCTTTTAATTGTTTTTATATCTGTTGGTGAATTGTCTAAGATAAGAACGTTTGTGGTTTTTTCGTGTATCTGTTCTCCAAAGAAATCTTCAATTAAGTCTATTTGTATAAATATGTTGAACTGTCCTGTTTCAAAGCCTTTAATGAGGAGGAGAGAGGAAAGTTGCATATAGTCGTCGTTAATTAAATTTGGGAAAATATCCTTTGCGTTTTCTTTGTTTATGAGTGTGCATGTTGACAGCTTTATGTGTACGGACTTGGGTAGTTTGTTTCTAAATACATTGTCAATGATACCGGTAAACTGGTTGCCAAATTCTTTCAGACCATCAAGGCAATCTTCATCTAGCTCTTCTTTTACTATTTTCTCCTTTATCTGGCTGTCATCGTATCCGAGAAGTGCTCCTCCAATCTTAATGCCGTCCTGCAGCTGCATGATAGTACAGATATTTCCCTCGTACGAATCCTCAATTTCTGATTTTATCAGGAAGAATTTTCCTTCATTATTTGCAAAAAATTTTTGAAGAGTAATGATATCGAAATTAGGTTTTGAGATACCAAGATTTCTGCCAATCAGATTAGTGCAATCCTGGTTCAATTTACTTAATGTAGTATCTATAAGTGATTTTACCCTTGGTGGACAGCTAATTGTTTTTGTAGATAAGGTCATTTTATTACGTAATGATAAAGATTTGGATTCGTATTCCTTTTTTTATTATTACAAAGGAGTTACTAATCGTTCTTCTTGATTATAAGACCGACATTAAAGGTTTCTCCTTCTGATGAAAAAGGCAACATTACCCAAGTGCTCCGGCTATTACAGGTTACTGCGGAAGGGAGAGATATCTCAGCATGAGTTTTGCATGTAGAAGATATTGTGAGAGATGCTCCACCTATGACAACCGGGATAGAAAGATGCATTGAGCCTAAGTCTTCGCATACTTTATTTTTAAGGCTGCCTGCTATCATGTTTGTTACTTCTCCGATAGCGTCTTTTGTGTCCTGATGTAGTTCTGTTACCTCTATACCCAACATATTTGAAGTGATTTTAAGTGCAATATTCTTGTTGCAAAAAAGTGCAATAATGCCTGAATGTTCCCCTGTGAAGCTGATGAGGGATATGAGGTCAGTCGTTATGTTTTCTTCCTTTTGGTAAAAAGATTCTCCGGCTGTAATCTCCACCGGTATCATAGTTGCGAATATTTCCTGAGTAGAATCTACAATTTCTTTTATAACATTATCATACATCGTGGTTGTTATTGTCATTCGTATCCTCCCTGTATTTCCAGCAAAAGATTAATTGCTTTTATGTCTGAAAAAATGCTGTTGGAGAGCATATTGTTTGTCAGTGTAATTCTGTTTTCTTAAGCTCATGTTTGTGAGAAGAGAAAATGTATGTACATTTCTATCTAACTACAATCATAAAAAGTGAATAATAGGTCTTATTTTTTTTGGTTACAGAAAAAGTGGATAAAATTATAGTAGATACTGAAAATATCTATGATAAATTTAATTTATCATAAGATATTTTCCTAGTGTGTCTCGTAACTGCTCAGCGGTAAATGGTTTGGTAATATAATCATTGGCACCACTGTTCTTTGCTTCTAACTTCTTGGAATCTGAACCTTCTGTGGTAACCATGACAACAGGTACTTTTTGGGGAAGATTTAAAGATCTTAATGTCTTGACAAATTCTATACCTGACATATTTGGCATATTCCAATCGCACAAAATTAAATCTAATTCATTTGCAGAGACTTTTTCTAACGCCTGCGCACCATCCCCAGCTTCTATAAACTCATTAACAATGAGACCGGATTCTTTTATGTTCCTTTGTATAATCTTTCTCATTACTGCAGAATCATCAATTAAAAGCACTTTTGACATTTTTTTCCTCCATCTTTCTCCTGAAGAGCAATTAAAATTTATTGTTTGTTTTTTTCTTACCTGTTTCTAACTTATCATATGTGCTTGTATTTTCGGAATGTGTCGATAAAAATTTAATGATATGTTCCATGTAAATTCTTAACAGATGATTGTTTCACAAGTTTGTTATGTGGATTCTTGGACCATTAAGAAGAATACACAAAGATAAAACCTGTATTTTTCAATCTCGATAATACGCAAAATGGTTGCCAATTTTATTAGATGATGTTGATTAAACCTGAAACTGAAGCTGAGTGAGATATAACATTTAGTATCATTCGGTATTTATTAAATGGGCTGCACAGGCCACTGGTTTTAAGTATCTTTGTTCGCTTTTTTACTGTTTGAATATTTTTTTGTAATTTGGTGGTATTTATCACTCATTGTTTCTCTGTTGATGTGGGTATTTTACAAAGATGTTATTTTGGTCATACTGTTGAATCGATATACATTTGTTTTATTGTATAGTATTACAAATTAATGTAATTCCTGTTAGAGCTAAATCGGTTTTTTTGCTTAGCGTAAACAGACAGAAATTTTCATGGTCATAAATGATTGAAATAAAGTTCTAAGAGAAAGGTTTAAAAAGGTTTACTAGTTTATGGTATAAGTATTTTCCTGTAACAATGTTGGTTTTTGATAAGTTAATAAACCGTTACCATCTACTTTTAGTAAGCATTTATCAAAGGAACATCGAAGTGATGCAGCATTCCTGCTAAATCTGTTCAAAAGAGAAACGTAATCACTCAGACCTCGAAGACTTCCCGATACTATGGCACAACGGTTGCTGGTGTTTAAGATTTTTAGGTAAAGATTTCATGATGTGTGACGATATTAATAAGAAAACTGTTGTAATTTTGTATAAGGAGTTTAAGATTGAAAGGATTAGAATACGAGTTTTTTGATGATATTTATCCATCAATTTTAAAGCGGCAATCGTCAATCATCAAGAGTTTGATATCAAATATAAAATGGTGTTTTGTTTGCGTATGGCACAAAGTTTGTTAATCATGAAGACTTTGGTGTATGTCTGATTAAGTATTTGTCAGAATAAAGAACATGTTTGGATAAAGTAACATCGTAATCAAACACGTTATACATTTATAAAACAAAAGGTAGAGGAGGTAGTAAATAACAGATTAAGCCTTTACTTGCATTGTCGAACAGGAGGTCTTAAAATGTCTATAGAGGGTATTTCAGGAATTGGCGCTGGACAGGTAGATAATATTAAGGGTGATCAACCTCTTCAGAAGAACGAGGGAGTTAAACCTATTGCCGGTGTAGCGAAGGGGGATGATAAACTTAGTGTGGTTGATAAAGTAGAAATTTCTGACGAGGCAAAAGATTTACAAAATACGTTATCGAATCTTAAGGCTGAGCTTGAAAAAATACCCGATGTTCGTCCGGGGAAAGTAGAAGAGGCTAAAAAACGTATGGAAAGCGGTTTTTATGACCAAGAGGATGTAATTAGAAAGGTTGCTAGTGAAATAAAGAAGAAGATAATTGACGTTACTTAAATTCGAAACTCATTGACACATAATTTTTACGAGAAAAAGTTTCATACCTACTTCCTCTTCGGAAATGGTTAATCTGTACATCATCAGCGGACAACAGGGAGAGAAAAAGATTTCAATCCTTTTCTCTTTTCATTAGCAAATTAATTCATCACGTCACTTATAATGCCATATCATAGACATCACATATTTTTGAATGTGTTGCAAGGTAATAAGCAACAAGGGTAGGTAAATAGGTATTGCAATCATACTTATCTTAACTTTCCCCAACATCTCTCTTGCAAGCTGCATATTTTTGGTCTGTTTCCATAATATGCTTGTTTCGCTAATCCTTCAAAATATTTGAAAATTTCATGTCAACATCTATATCACCTTTATCTGATTTAAATGAGAACCTGTCTACCTGTACCGAACACCTGTCAGCGTCTGCCTGTTCGATGCACGTTAGACAACAGGTGCGACACGCAAAGGCAGGTGGCAGACAGGCGGTTTTTAAACTTTCCCTAACTCTGTTATGAGATATTTTTCTTCACCACACTGAAAGTGTGATAAAACAGTCTTTAAGGCGACGATTTCCCTGCCTGGATGAATCCGTTCGCCAGCCTTCTGTCCGCCCGCCTGAATGAGGAAGTCAGGCGGGTACCGTCACGGGCGGACAGTCAAAAAAGTGAGAAATTGTCGGCTTAGAGATTAAGGAGATTCTCTCATTCACGCTTCAATCTTGGAAAGAAGATACTACAAAGATGTACTATATTCTCAATAACTGATGTTTTTTTGGCATCAAATATGCGTTGATATTTTGGTTAGTAGTATTCTTTACTGGATTTTTTTATCTGGAAAAGTGAGATAGTATGAAAAAAATAAACAAGTGTGTTTACTTTTATAGTGTAATTTGGCCTGCTATCACGGGGTTATCTGTTTTTTTCGTTTTCATGTTTAATGTTTCTTGTGTGTGCTTGGCTGGAAAGAGATATGAGATTGTTATCTTGCCATTCAGGGATAATACACAAATGAATCTGGGAGAGATGATTTCTGATGTATTGAGAAGTATGGTTACACAAACAGGGTATTTTCAATCTGTGGATAGAGATAAGATTTATGAGACCGTGATCACTGTGTTGCCAAGCAACTTGATAATCGTAGATAATGCGACCAGAGTTCAAGGGGAATTTAGTGCAAACCAGATAGATTTGATTTCCAGATTAGATAGGAAAAGCATTCAGCGGTTTTGTAAGAAACTGAGAGCAGATTATGCCTTAAGAGGTAGTCTCTCCCGGCTCGGAGATGATTTGAGAATTGATGCAGAAATTATAGATGTGAAAGGCAATAAAATTTTGGGATTTGTTGATGCAGAAGGTAAACCTGAAGCGCTGTTAACGGATATCTTACAGGAGTTGACAAGTGAAGTAACACTCTTTTGCAGGAATTTCAATGCTTATGATGATGCGTTGTTTATATTGGGACAGTACAATCAGGGACAATATACTTTTCATGTAGCTGAAAAAAAACTGAAAGAATTAGTTTCTAATGTCCAGAATTCAATAGGAATTCATGCTGTCCTCATAGTACTCTATCTATCAACAAATACTGAAAAAAATTCTCTGTTGGTTAAACAAGACAGTTCTTATGAAATGGGAGAGAAGATTATAGAAGAGGGAGAGGTAATCCTGAATCTTTTGCATAATAACTTTGATGAAAAGTTTCTTGAGGTATTTATCTCATCTGGTCTTGATCCGTTTGAAGAAGTTGCAAAGATTTATGTAAAGAGAGGGAATATAAAAAAGGCCATCGGATTATACCAAAATACTATTCGTCTTTATCCTATAAACCTCGGTAGTCACTACAAAGAGATTGGTATGTTGTACATCCGGGAAGGAATGGAAGTAGAGGCTATACAGGCTTTAGAGAATTCACTGGATATTAATAGCAGTGATAACGAGTTACGTTTCGTTTTGGTGGCATTATTGAAAAAAAATAAACAAATAGGGAGAGCACGAAAACATCTTGAAGAGTGTATGAAGTTTGCAAGGAATGCCGATGAAATGAAGCGGATAAAGGAGAAGATAAACGACCTGGAAGTTTCATTTCATTAATTCAATATCCTGATTTGTATCTGAGGATTCTATTACTCTTCTCCTAATGAGGTGACATGTATATGCATATCAAGATCCAAATATAATGTTTATTTTTTAAACAATTTGTGTAAAATGCTATCAGATCGAAAACTGGACTTGTGATTGTTATCGCAGATTTTACGAAATCTTAAGTATTTTAAATAATATTTTGTAGCAGTTTGGATTAATGTTTTGGTCAGGGTTTGATTGAATGAATAAGTGCAAGCTGTCTTAATCATAAACGAATAATCTTTTTTTGTATCCAGAAATTTGGAGGAATCTGGGAAATGAGTGATAACAAGAACGGACATAAGTCTGAAAACCAGGAAGGTGTAAAACCGGTAATTCTTGTGGTGGATGATGAAGAAACCATTAGATCGTGTTTAAAAGAGGCTCTGGAGGGGGAGGGTTATAAGGTATATATCGAAGAGAATGGGGAAAATTCTATAAGTTTAATAAAAAGAGTGATTCCAGATTTAGTTTTATTGGATTTAAAAATGCCTGGTATGAACGGTATAGACTTGTTAAGAGAGGTAAAATCTCTTGATCAAAATATACTCGTGATACTTTTAACCGGACATGGTTCTGTGGATACAGCAGTAACTGCCATTAAGGCTGGTGCCTTTGATTATTTGGAGAAACCATTCAAGATAGAACAAATAAAGGTGGTGGTTGAAAAGGCTTTAAGTACACAATCTTTGATGAGAGAGGTAATTAGACTGCGGGCAAAATCCGGAATTATCGGCTTTGAAAATGTTATTGCTGTTAGTAGAGAGATGAAAAAGGTTTTTGAACATGTGAAGATAATAGCGAAGAGTCCGTCCAGTACGGTATTAATTCAGGGTGAGAGTGGAACAGGTAAAGAATTGATTGCCAATTATATCCACACGATGAGTTCTCGGAGTAATTACAGATTTGTTGATATTAATTGCGCTGCGTTAACTGACAATCTGCTTGAAGCCGAGTTGTTTGGTTATGAAAAGGGTTCTTTTACGGGAGCTTCTACAACAGGGAAGTCTGGTTTGTTTGAAGTTGCGCAAAGAGGTTCTATTTTTCTCGATGAAATTGGTGAGATGAGTATGCCTTTACAGGCGAAATTGCTAAGGGTTTTGCAGGAAAAAAGGTTCAAGAGGGTTGGTGGAATAGATGATATAGATGTGGATGTAAGGATTATTGCATCTACAAATCGGAATCTGGAGGAAGAAGTGGAAAAGGGTCAATTTAGAAAAGACCTCTATTATCGCCTCAAAGTCTTGCCCGTATACTTGTACCCTCTGAGGGAGAGGAAGGATGACATTGTGCCTCTTGCAAAGTCCTTCATTCACAAATTTAATAATGAATTTAAGAAAAAAGTTAATACTATTACTTCCGAGATAGAAGGTATACTGGTGAGTTATGATTGGCCTGGTAATGTGAGAGAGTTGAAAAATGTGGTTGAAAGGGCTGTACTGCTTTCTAGTAGCAATACGCTTTCTGCTGAGCATATATTGTTAGGTAATGAGTTTAGTAAGAAAAACGGTGATGAAGATGCTGTTACAGACCTCTCTATTTCAGCTATTGAGAAAAAACACATAACGAAAATCCTCAAAGAAACATCATGGAGAATGACAAAAGCAGCAAAGATTTTGGATATTAATCGCACAACTTTATACAATAAGATAAAACAGTATGATATTAAGCAATAATACTGAATTGGTAAATACCTATGATTAACCCCGAAAATTTAACAAAGTTAAAAGGAAAGGGATAATTAAACTAAAGGGGATATTGTGAATACATTTGAGAAAAAACTAGGACAGATCCTGATTGATGAAGGGAAGGTTTGTCTGGAGGATTTAGAATCGGCTTTATCAATGCAAAAGATGTCTTCTCATCGTAAACTTTTAGGCGGGATATTAATAGATTTAAGTTTGATTTCAAAAGATGACTTGGATTTTGCGTTGAATAGACAACTTCTGTATACAGAGGAAAAGAGCAAGTTTGGTATGAATATAAGTGATGATGATAGAATAAGAGAAATAGCAGATAAATACAGAGAATCAGAATTCTTTAATGAGTTAAATGAGTTGATTGGTGTTATAACGCATAAGATACGTAATCCATTGTCCGGTATTTCTGCTGCTGTGGAGGTGCTTAGAGAAAAGGTTGAGACAAGTGATACAAATGAAAAGTTTTTTAAGATGATTTTTAAAGAAATAGATAATCTGGAAAGAGTTGCGAAAGATCTTTTTAGGGCTTTCTCTCACAGGTAATGTTTTGTCTCTAGGAAACCATGAAATGAATTTCAAGATTTTACTGGTGGATGATGAAGAAACACTAAGATATGTTTTAAAAGAGAGCCTCGCCGGAGAAGGCTACAACGTCGATGTTGCTAATGATGGGTTTCAAGCGTTAGAATGTTTCAAGGTGACGCCGTATGATTTGCTTATAACAGACCTAAGAATGCATGGTATGGATGGCCTGCAACTTATCCGTGAGATAAAGAAAAATAACTTGCATATAAATGTTATTATTATTACTGCGTATGGTTCCGGAGAGACAATAAAAGAAGCTATGAGCTTGGGTGTTATTGAATTAATTCATAAGCCTTTTAAACTACAAGAGATAAAAGATGGTATAACAAGAATACTGTGTGGTTTGTCGCAAAACTAGAGGTAGAATGTTTTTCCGTTCAAGAAGGTAAATTGTGAACAATTATTGAAAACGGATTCTCCATCGACTCCAGATGGCTTGCTGTATTTTATTTCAATAGTCTTAAAAATCACTGTGTATAGACAGAAAGGATATGCTCTTTGATGGAGAAATATTGTTATTGATGGATCTTGATTGGAATTATACAGCATATTCAATACACAATTAAGTGATGCAAATTATGAGCATTAATTGGAGTTCTAAAGGTAAGCAGGGGTAATTTTATTGAACAATTTTTCCTAAAGTTGTAAACGCTGCACAGGGTTTTGTGGGCGTAATAGAGGAATTGCGGGATGTTTAAATTTATACCGAAGAAGTTCAAATTTATGCCCGAGAGGTTAGATTCCATCATACAAGGTTCCGGTGGGTATAAGATGTTTGTGTTTATAAATCTTGGAATTCTGTTACTGATAGTTGTGCTTATAGTATTGCAACAGAATTGGATTAACAAAGAAAAGATCGCCATCAAGAGTATCGTGAAGAGTAAAAATTTAAAGAAAGATGAAAAAGAAATTGAAAGCACGAAGAAGTCCAATGAATTTCAAAAACAAGATTCTCCGATACAATTGCGTTTAAAAGATGATTTGCTGTTGGCTATAAAGAAAAAGATAAAAGAAGCAGATCTGTATTTTGAATTTGAACAGTATGAAAAGGCTGAAGGTATCTATCAGGAGTTGTATAACCAAGAGATTTTTTTTGAAGAGGGAGACAAGGTGGGTATCAACCTTGCAGAATGCTATTTCCATTTTGGGAATTATGAGATGGCTTTGGAAACATATCGGAATGTGTTAAATGATTTCTTAAATACACCGTACAGGTTAAATGCTCAATTGGGAATTGGCAATTGTCTTATTCAGACGGGAGATTTTGGTGAAGCACGCAGGATTTTGTATTTGTTGGTTGGACAGGAGGCAAAATACGATAAAGAAGAAGATAAAGCTAAAGTTATAGAAGCCTATTATAAAATTGCTGAAAGCTACATTGCACAAGCAAAGATACATAAGGACAAAACCCAGGTATTCAGCGAAAACAAAAATATGTAAAGAACAAATAAATGAAGATTAAAAATTTTTCTCTTCTCTCTGTTTCATTGATGTTTCTTCTCGCTCTCTTCATCATTAAAGATTGCAGGGCAGGTTTGCAAGATGAGAAGGGGAAACAAGTAACAACTCTTTGTAATAATGGTTATGAAAAAAAATTACTATTTGAAAAAAAACTCTTGGAGGGGTTAATAAAGTTGTTAGACCTAAAGCAACGTGAGATTTTGCCTGATAAAAGAATGACTTCAGAATTAATTTCCAAGAATGGAAATCTTACGGTGAAGAGGGAAATCAGTGACAGTGGTATAAATTTATATACAATCAATGCCCGTTTTGTGCCTTTGAATGATATATTACAGGCATTAGCTTCATATAGCGGAAGAAAGATTATTATCGATGAGGACATCGGAGAAAAAACGATGTCCTCCGTTGTTTCGGTGTCTCTGGAGTATACACCATTCGCAGACATAATAGAGATACTTATTGGTTCGCAAGGTCTTGAAACTGTTATGAGTGATGATATAGTTTTTGTAACAGTGCCGGCCAAATTGGATCTGATTTCTTCTTATGATTATTATCAGGAAAAGGCAGTGCAGGTGTATCAGATGGCAATGATTAAATATCCGCAGTATAAAAACATTGCAAATGCATATTACGAACTTGGGGAGTTTTATCTTGCTTCCGGTCTGCCTGCAATAGCATTACAAGAGTTTAGAGTTGTCGCAGAGAAATATCAAGGTTGTCCGAAAGGAAATGTATCAATGTATAATATTGGTAAGTGTTATGAAATGCTTGGTGATACTGAAAACGCAATACAAAGTTATTTGCAGTACACCAAGAAATATCCACGTGATGATCATGTTGTTGATGCATTTCTCAAAGCAGCTGATTTGTGGAGAAAACAGAAGGATTACCAAAAAGCTATTGAAATTCTAAAGTTTGTAATTACGGAATATCCTGAGAAAAACACAGCCAGCGTGGCTGAGTTGCGTTTAGGGTATACTTACTTTGACATGGAAGATTATGTTTCTGCTTTAGACACATTTTCAGGTATGAAAGAGAGGGATCAGTTTACTGAATTTCAGAATGAAATCGATTATCAAATAGGACTTTGTTATTATTTGAGGGGAGAGTATTCTGAGGCGGTTGGTGTGTTTAATGATTTTGTTATGTACAAAGAAGAAAATGATCTCCTGGACGATGCGTATTATAAGCTGGCAGATTGTTTTTTTATGATGGAAGAATATTTAGTGGCATTTAAATTGTATAAAGGTGCTCTGTCGGAATTTAATGAAAGTAGCCTCACTCCCTATGGATTACTTTATAGTGGTAAATCCTTACGAATGTTAAATATGTTTGGAATGGCTGAGAAAATTCTTCGGGAAGGATTAAGCAGCTATCCAGATAGCGTGTACGCTGGGAGTATGAATTTTGAGATTGGTTTGTGCTATTATGAGGATGAAAATTTTAAACGGGCTTTTGAAGTTTTTGAAGGAATTGCACGTGACGAAAGAAACAGTGTTTTTGCAGCTCAGGCGAATATGTATGCGGGTATCTGCCTCAGTGGAGAAAAACAGTATCGAAGAGCGTTGGAATTCTATCGAAAGGCGATTGATGTAGATGGCAGGTTGCACGTGAATGACAAGGTTTTTGGATTGGTTGGTGACTGTTATACTGAACTTGGGGAATTGGCAAATGCCGTAAGGGCATATCAAAAAGAGCTCCCTTGACCGGTCGAATCTCAAGAGTGTCCCCATTTTGGTGCTATACTTATCTCATAATAGTTTTCGGATAAAATCCGAGATAGAATTGAGCGAGTATAACTGCAACAAAGGTTTGGTTTCCAGTAAAACCGAAAACCAAATCAGTTTTAGTATATCATAGTAGCAGTGAGAATTTTTCATCATGAATGGATTGTGAATAAAATAAACAAATCGTATAAAAAAAGAAGTTCGCCTGTCCGTATAGACAAATGATTTGTTCTCTTCTTTAAGTTGTATTTTCCTTCCGGTTGATCAGTTATAAACTGCACGTTACAAGAAAGTATCCACGAGCATTAAATATTTATCTTGCTGGAATATAAGAGTTTATGTCTGCCTCTATACTCATGGAGTAAACTCATATTCTTTTTTTGTCCGTAATCGTAAACGCACAGGGATCACTGTTTTGTTTATGGTGATGTATCCTCACACTGTTGGTGGCATTTGGTTTGCGATAAGAAATTCTCAGCTGGATCGTTTTAAAAAGCTAATTACTGACTTTTTGTTTTCTTCTTGGTTTACTATGAATGTCATCCTCCTTATTACCGTTGTTGTTTTCTCCTGGTTATTTGATTCCCACTCCTTTCCTGACGCTTTTGGAGGAAACGAGACAGTGAAGAGTGATCAAACTCAAATGAAGGATGCAAGTGCAGTTGCAATTAAAGACAGGGATGGTGAAAGCGTGATAGAGGAGATGGTTAATAAGTTAGAAGACGAGAAAAAAGAATTAGAAAAACTCAAGAATCAGTTTGAGAAAATAAATCAAATGAGTAAGAAGATTATAGAATCAAATGGTCATGCAGTAGAAACTCCAACAAAAGGAGAAAAAGAGCTTAAAGATAATTTTGTGACTGAAGATAAAGTTTTTCGTGTAGGAAACTATCGTGAAGAAGGTTCTATTAGAAGTGAAGATTTTGAAGAAAAAGAAATTAAAAAGGATGAAACAGGCAAAATTAAGATTAAGGAAAAAGAGGAAATCGTAAAACCTTTTGAAATTGCCGAAAACCTTTACAAAATGGAAGAGTATGAGCTTTCTCTGGATATTTATCTTTTAATAGAGGAAGAGAATGTTGATGCGGAGAACAGATCGTGGATTAAGTATCAGATAGCAAACTGTTATAGGAAGTTGAAAAAATTTGATAAGGCTGTACATGTCTACAAAGAGGTTCAGTCTGAGTTTAAAGATTCATATTGGGCTAAACAGTCGCAATGGTATATTAAAAATATTGAATGGGATGCGGGGAGAAAAGAAAAATTGGAAATGGTTGTTGAATAATGAAGAATATGATTTCACACAATTTAAAAGAAAAAAAACGAAATAAAATTTCAGAGCTCTCAACGATATTTGATAGTTTTAATTCTAATGCGCAGAAGCTAGAAGCCTCTTATAAACAGCTTCAGGACAGGATTAGAGAAATCGATCGAGAGATGGCTCAAACAAATGAATGTCTTAATAAAAAAGTTCAGGAATTAAATAATTTAACCATGTATTTAAACAGTATCCTCGAAAGTATGTATTGTGGTGTTGTTGCAATAGATATTCAAGGAAGGATTGAGACGTTTAATAGGTCTGCAGAAAAAATTTTACACGTAAAAGCAGGCGACGTTATAGGGAAAAATGTTCGATTTGCATTAACACAAATCAACGGTTTCAATGATCTGTTGATTGAATCTTTGACAGCGAGAAAAAAAGTCATTAATCTCAAAAGACTAATAGAGTTAAAAGACGGGAATTCTCGATATATAGAAAGTAGTATATCAATCCTTCACGATAAAGATGGTTGTACTACTGGTTTGGTAGAAATATTTCAAGATTTATCTGAAATTCGCGAATTGAAAGGGCGCTTATATAGTGTTAATGATCTCGTTTCAGTTGGCACTATGGCGGCATGTATCGCTCATGAAATAAGGAATCCCTTGAATGGCATAGAAGGGTTTGCGTCTCTACTCGAACGGGAAGTGGAGGGGGATAATCTCAAACTGGTAAATAATATTATTCTGGGAACAAAAAACATTAATAAAATAGTTACTGATCTGTTGCTTCTTGCACGCCCAATAGAATTAAACCTGAGAAAATGTGAACTCTCAAATATTCTAGATAGAAGCCTTGTGCTTGTATCACAGGAGTTAAGGAAAAAAGGTGGCAAAAATATTCAACTAAAGAAAGATTACGTTTCACGAAAAACCACCATTATCTGTGACCCGGAACGTTTACAGCAAGCCTTTTTAAACATTATACTCAATGCCATTCAATCCATGCATGAGGGAGGGGAGCTTACGGTTTTTACTCGAGAATTAGTCATTGGAGGGACAAGTGGGATACAGATAGGTTTTTCTGATACAGGTGAGGGGATCAGCAATCATGACATGAAAAATATTTTCGACCCATTTTTTACCACAAAGACCAATGGGACAGGTCTGGGTTTGGTTGTTGTTCGTAAAATTATAGAACTCCATGGAGGTGAAGTATCTATTCGCAGTAAGGAGAAAAAAGGTGCAACCATATTGCTTAAATTGCCCTGTAACCCAAATCGGGCTCCAAGAGCATTCTCTGACGCACATTTAATAAATTACACAGACATTTGATTTCGTTCATACTTTTTTTTGTAACGGGAATTGAATAGGCGCATTACTCTCGAATGAGATCGAAGGTTTAGCATGTAATGTATTGGAGGAAAGATAATTGAGAATTGAAAAGATTCTGGTAGTTGATGATGATGCTCTTAGCAGAAGCTATGTAAGTGAGGCGTTGGTGAGAAATGGTTATGTGGTCGAAAATGCGGAGAATGGACACAAAGCGATAACCATGGCTCTTAATTGCAGGTATGACATAGTTTTTCTCGATTTAAAGATGCCGGGTTTGAGCGGGTTGGAGGTTCTCAGGAAGCTCAAGAAACATACAAAAGAAACTATTGTTGTTATCATGACAGCATTTGGCAGTATAGAGTCTGCTGTTGAAGCGATGAGGATGGGCGCTTATGACTATGTTATAAAACCAATATCAATTGATCAAATTGAATTTCTTCTAAAGAAAGTTCAGGAACGCCAAAGATTAATAGATGAAAATAATTACTGGCGATCAAAAGTGGATGGTAATGGTGATCTTCAAGAACCTATTATGAATAAAAGATCCAAGATGTATAAGATATACCAGAATGTGAAAAAAATTGCTCAAAGCAAAGCTAGTGTACTCATTCAGGGTGAAAGTGGTACGGGGAAGGAGATTATAGCACAATCTATTTATTCTCAAAGTAAAAGAAATTCCGGTCCATTTATTAAGGTTAATTGTGCCGCTTTATCTGAAAGTTTACTTGAAAGCGAATTGTTTGGACACGAAAGGGGTTCTTTTACTGGTGCAGACTTGAAGAGATTGGGTCGTTTTGAGTTGGCAAATAACGGTACTTTGTTACTTGATGAGATTAGTGAAGTTTCTCCTAAAATTCAATCTAAGTTGTTAAGAGTTCTGGAAGAAGAAGAATTTGAGAGGGTCGGTGGTTCCAAGACACTCAAAGTTGATGTCAGGATCATTGCAACGACAAATAGGGATATTCCTGTTGAAATAGGAAAAAACAGGTTTCGGCAGGATTTGTACTTTCGGTTAAACGTTATTCCCATAATCATACCTCCTTTGAGGGAGAGAAAGGAGGATATCCCTGAGTTAGTTGAATATTTTTTAAAGAAATTTTCTTGCGGAGTTAATGCGTCCGTTAAAGAGATCAGTGATAAAGCAAAAGATATGTTATGTCAGTATTATTGGCCGGGTAACATCAGAGAGCTAAAGAATCTCATTCACCGATGTGTGGTTATGATTGATTCTGATATATTACTTCCTGAACATTTTGAGAATATGCTGAATGTAAATATTGCTCAAAAAGAATATGAGTTATCTTCTGGGCAAGCAATTGAAGATGTGGAAAGAGTGTTGATATACAAAACATTAGAAGAAACGGATGGTAATAAGACCAGGGCTGCAGAAATACTGAAAATTACACCTCGTACTTTGAGGAATAAACTGAACAAGTATAAAAATCTACAATCAGATTTTATGATTGATTCAGATATCTGCAATAGAGATTATGCAGTAAAGGAAAGTTTTTCCGGGCATCAGTGAGTTTTTACCTTATACGGGCGTTTTCACGAGTCTTAACTTTACATTTTTTTCAAAAGGATTGCTGTAAAAAGCAAATAACAAGTCCAGGCCGGCGTTATTTTATGGTGTGGTTCAGGATTTGCGAGACTAAAAGTTATGATTGCATTTGATAAAAACACAGAACTCCTATCTAAGTTGTTGGATTTGTCTTCAGTAAAAAATAAAGTAATAGCCAATAACATCGCAAATGTTAATACACCTGGTTATGAAAAGTTGGAAGTAACGTTTGAAAAGGAGCTAAGAGATGCTATTGAAAAAGGGAACATTGATAAAATTAAAAATGTAAAAGAAAAAATTGAGTTATCTAAGGATGTAGGTAACGGAAAAGACGGAAATAATGTAGATATCGATAAGCAGATGATAGAATTTTTCAAGAGTTCTGATAGACACAATGTGTATCTTGAAATTTTATCAAAGAATTTTAAAAATTTAATTTACGCTATTGAATCAAAGTAGAGAAAATTAATAAAAAAGGAGAAGAAATATGTCAGTATTTGATAAGTCGTTTTCTATTTTGGATATTAGTGCTTCGGGACTTGCAGCTGAAAGAATGAGAATGCGGGTTATAGCAAATAATATCGCAAATGCTCAGGTTACGGAAACATCTGCCGGTGGTCCATATAAGAGACAACAGGTTGAATTCAAAAATGTATTCAGGCAATCTATGATGAGAAGATCGTCAAATCACGATGAAATGAACGGTGTGAGAGTGAATGGGATTTCGGAGAGTAATGAATCACCGAATATGGTTTATATACCAGGCCACCCTAAGGCAAATAAAGAAGGCTATGTAGAAATGCCGAATGTAAGTGTATCAAAAGAGATGGTGGATCTCATTGCAGCATCAAGGTCTTATGAGGCTAACACTGCAGTTGTCACTACCTTTAGAAAGATGAGTGACAAGGCACTTAATATTATAAGGAGGTAAAAGGTATGGATTTTACTTCAGTAAATTCTGTTACAAATAAGAATATCGGGAAAAATTTAACAAAAAATATTGAACAGAAAACCGGAACTGATTTTAAAGATACCTTGAGTAATTTTGTTAACGAAGTAAACGACCTCCAAATTAAGGCAGGAGAATCAATAGAAAATTTTGCCAGCGGTAAGACAGAAAACGTCCATGAAGTAATGATCGCTATGACAAAAGCTGAAGTTAGTTTCAAGTTTATGATGGAGACTCGAAATAAACTTGTTAGTGCGTATAAAGAGATTATGCAGATGCAAGTGTGAGAAGCCTTTGCCATCAAATCACAAAGCGAAGAGCTACAAACCTATGATTCCTAACACGTAAAAGTGTATGCGAAATAAGAGTGAAACTCTGTTTCTTAAGGAATGATTGTCCTCCCTTGTTAGTGTTGAAATGCTCAGGAAAAGACGATGCGATAGAGACAGTCTTGAGAATCCGAGAGTATATATTCATACCACTTACCATTCCATTATTTATCTGTCAAATCTATAGAGAAGTCCAGAATGAGTAACTGAAAAAGAATAGATACCTGTATAAAATATGCACGTCAAGTCTAAAAAGACCACTAAGGTAAGAGGGCATCTTACGCGAACAGGTTGAAGCATTACCAGTTTAGATTTGATATCAGGCCAAACGGAAAACAAACGATGTGTTAAATTAAAAGTCATGTTGTGTGGTATATTATTTGCGATTTATAAAATAGATTATTTTATAGTTGATTAATCAGACTGGAGTATACGGCGAATGAATCAATTGATGGAGCAGATTAGTGGTATATGGAAAGGAACCAGTTTTGTACAACGGTTAACATTTTTTGCTCTGTTTTTAGGTTTTATAATAGGCTTTCTCGGTGTTGTTTATTGGATAAGAAAACCAGACTTTGAGTTATTATATGGAAACCTGGATCAAATGGAATCATCAGATATCATAGGTAATTTAAAAGAGAATGGAATTCCATACGAGATCAGAGACAAAGGGACAGCAATACTGGTGCCTTCAAACATTGTGTATGAAACAAGGATGAATCTTGCAAAAAAGGGTTTGCCAAAAGGTGATGTAGGGTTTGAGTTGTTTGAGCAGATGAAGTTTGGTTTGTCTGATATGGCACAGAAAGTTAACTATAGAAGAGCTCTTCAGGGAGAATTAACTAAAACCATTTCAAACCTTGAAGGGGTAGAATGGGTGAGGGTTCAGATTGTCATGCCAGAACCTTCACTGTTTATAAATGAAGAAGAGCCTTCAACTGCTTCGGTTGTTATCAAAGCGAGAAACAATCAACGTTTAAGCGTGTCCCAAATCTCTGGTATTACACACCTTGTTAGCTCGAGTGTAGAAGGTTTAAGGCCGGAAAACGTTACTATTACTGACAGTTTGGGAAATTTGCTGTCAAGAACTGGAGATTCAACTGTTTCAGGATTGATGATGAATCAGCTTGATTTTAAAAAGAATATTGAAGATTATCATGTATCGAAAGCTCTCAGCATCGTTGAAAAGATAACGGGTGCGGGTAATTCGATTGTTAAGGTAAGTGCAGATTTGGATTTTAAGCATCTTGATGAAAAACAGATAGCATATGATCAAGACAATAAAGTTCCGATCAGTCAGACAATAACAACACAGTCAGCAGAAATGCCCCAAATGATGAACGTTGATAAAGCTGACCAGCAACTGAAAAGCTCAAAAGAGGCAGAAGAAACAGAAACGACACAATACGCCCTCAGCAAAACAGAGCGTTCTGTATCGGATCATGTGGTAAAAATAAAAAGATTGACTGTTGCTATACTGGTAGATGGTACGTATGAAGACAGTGAAACAGAAGAAGGAAAGAAAAAGACGAAATTTATTAAGAGATCTGATGAGGAATTGGCCCAGATATCAGCTATAGTCAAACAATCAATCGGAATTGATGAAACACCTCCAAGAAATGATAAATTTGAAATCCAGTGCGTACAATTCAAGGGACAAAAAACGGATTTTATTGATGAGTCTGCATTTGAGCAGGATAAAAAAAGAGAATTTATTTTAGAGGTAGTTAAAAATAGTTCCCTGGTTATAGCTGTTCTTGCTTTTCTCTTGTTTGCGTTAAAGTTCTTGAAAAAGCTATTGTCTCACCAAACTGCATATGCATCGTATTCTCCCCAAGAACTGCCGCAAGGAGGAAAAGATTTTAGTATAGAAGAGGCAAGTAAAAAGAAAGCTAATGAACAACGCCTTAAACTTAGGGATGGAATCATTAAAAACGCAAAGGAAGATCCAAAGACCACGGGTAATCTCGTTCGGAAATGGTTGAGGGAGGATGATCTATGAAGGGTAGTCTGACTACGAAAGAAAAGGTGGCGGTGCTTCTTTTAAATCTTGGTGCAGAAGCAGCCGGAGAAGTTCTCCAGAATTTTGGAGAGGGTGAAATTGCTGAAATAGGTGAAATTATTGGAAGGATGAGAAATATAGATGAAGAAACTTCGACAAAAGTGCTCAACGAATTTGTAGGGCAGTATGATTCATGGAGGGATAGTGAACAAATAATAGATGTAATTAAGGACCATAGGCCTAACATAATGCCATTTATGTATTTCAAGAATCTCATTACTGATGAGATTATGTCTATAATTGCAGGAGAACACCCACAGATGATTTCATTAGTTTTATCTTATTTAGATCCAAAACAATCTGCTGAAATTGTTGCGTTAATGCCAGAGGAAACAAGGTGTGATATTATCAACAGAATGGCTACATCTTCATCGCCTCCTATTCAGATTATTAAACAAATAGATGAGTTACTGGAAGCAAAGGTTCTCTCTTTAGGGGATAGGCTAGATACACCAAATGAGAGAAAATTTAGAACGATTGCGGAGATACTTAATAAGGCAGATTCCATGACGGAGAAGACAATCATGCAACGCATAAAGGAAGAGAATCCGGAAATTGCAAAAGAAATAAAAACACTCATGTTTGTGTTTGAGGATGTTGCAATAGTAGATGATAAAGCATTAAGAAAAGTCCTGAGCGAAACGAATAGTACAACTATTGCCATGTGCATGAAAACTGCCAGTAATCAAGTACGTGAAAAAATTTATAGAAATATGTCTAAACGTATGGGAGACATGGTTAAGGAAGAACAGGAGTTGCTGGGGCCGAAACCCTTAAGCGAAGTTGAGGCAGCACAAAAAGAGATAGTTGATAGACTTAGTACAATGGAAGCTGAAGGAGAAACCGTTAGAGGGTCGGGAAGTGATAGCGGACCATTAGTATGAGTATAAAAATCGTTTATAAGTTACCGGTTGTAGAGAAAACAGTGGTACTGAAAGCTGATTTACCTTCAGCACTGGTAGAAATACAAAGAGATAAAAAAATTGAAGCAGAAAACGAAAAGAAACAGTTGGAGGCAAGGTTGCTTGAATCATACCAAAAAGGTTGGGATGATGCTGAGGCAAAGTTGCAGAGTAAGATCATTCAGGATAATGAGCTTTTATGCAAAGGTTTGAAGAAAGCGATAGAGACACTGGAAAATGAAAGAAACAATATCTGGAAAAATTGTGAGAATGAAATTCTAAAACTCGTACTTGCTATTGCGAAAAAGGTGACATGGACTGAGATTTCGAATGAAAGTAAGAAAATAACTGAGAATGTGGTTGCTGCAGCACTTGATATGGTTAAAGGAAAAAAGATTGCAAAAATTTGTATGAATTCTGCTGAAGTAGAAGGTCTTAAGCTAAAGGAAAGAATTGGAATAAATGGAGATTGTGAAATAGTCAAAGATAATGATATTTCTCCGGGTGGTTGCAGGGTTGTTACTGATCATGGTTCAGTTGATGCAAGGGTCGAAACACGATGGGATGAGATCGTGGCAGCATTTGGAAAGAATAATTCTGAAGTTGAAAAAGAAAGATGATAAAGGAAGAACGTTTACTTGAAAAGTACTTTCAAAGACTTACATGCGTTAATACTATTAAACTCGTAGGTACTGTTTCGAAGGCAACGAGTATGTTGATAGAATCTCTGGGGCCGGAAGTCTCAGTGGGAGAATTGTGCAGTATGACAACACAATCACAGAAAAAATCTGTTCTCGCAGAAGTGGTGGGGTTTAAAGATACAAGGACATTGCTGATGCCAATTGGGGATACTGAGGGTATAAGTCCGAAAAGTGAGGTAATTGCTACCGGTTTTCCACTTCATGTTAAGATTGGAACATCATTGATTGGCAGGATTCTTGATGGATTAGGGAATCCAATAGATAATAAAGGGCCAATCGAATACGATGAAATGAGACCGGTTTATAATGAACCGCCTGATCCGCTGGAACGACGGCTCATTACCGAACCAATTAGTACTGGTGTTCGGACAATTGATGGTCTGTTGACATGTGGAAAGGGACAGAGATTGGGAATTTTTGCTGGTAGTGGCGTCGGAAAAAGTACTCTCCTGGGAAAGATAGCGAGATCTTCCAAAGCAGATGTAAATGTTATTGCCTTGATCGGAGAGAGAGGAAGAGAGGTGAGAGAGTTTGTAGAGTATAATTTAGGAGGGGAGGGCCTGAAAAAATCAGTTGTAGTTGTCGTGACTTCGGATAAGCCTGTTATCGTAAGATTAAAAGGGGGATTTGTTGCAACAACAATTGCTGAAAGCTTGAGAGATAAGGGTATGGATGTGATGCTTATGATGGATTCTGTGACCAGGCTTGCAAATGCCCAACGTGAAATTGGGCTGTCTATAGGAGAGCCTCCTACATCAAGAGGATATACACCTTCGGTATTCTCTTTGCTTCCGAAATTGTTAGAAAGGCCGGGTGTTACCCCGAGAGGTAGTATAACTGCATTATATACAGTGCTGGTTGAAGGCGACGACTTTAACGAACCTGTTTCTGATACAGTACGTGGAATTCTCGACGGACATATTATTCTTTCAAGGAAGATAGCTGCTCAGAACCTTTATCCTGCGATAGATATATTAAACAGTGTTAGCAGGTGTATGATCGATGTGGTGTCACGAGATCACATGGTTGCAGCTCAAAAGTTAAAGACAACGTATTCTGTTTACAAAGATGTTGAGGATATGATTAATGTGGGGGCCTATGTAGAAGGAAGAAACTCTAAGATTGACTATGCGGTTAAGATGTTTGATATGATAACGGATTATCTCCGGCAAGATGTTGGGGAACAAAGTATCTTTGTTGAGGAAGTTCGCAGATTAGAGAAAATGATGTCAGATTCTGAAAAAGCCAAAACACAAGAAAAGGTGAGAAGTATAAAATAGGATATTCCGATAAGTCTGGATAAGACTCTCGATTCATGGAGGTAGTCTGAATGAGAGACTAAATGAATATTTGCTGGTGAGAATTAATGATGAGGTATCATTTTAAGCTTCAGCCGCTACTTGATAAAGAACGAATTTATGAGGGTGAATTTATACGAGGTTTAAAATCTCTTACAAATATATTACGGGAAGAAAAAGATAAATTAGAAAAAATTAAGGGACAACAGGAAGAATGCCAGAAAAAGCTGGAAAAAAGACGTGGATTTCATGTTGAGATATCAGAGCTGAGGTTGTATGAAGAGTATTTTTTACAGCTTGAGAATGAAGTGATCAATAGTAGGTATATGCTGGATCAGATGACCCAGAAGATAGAAATAGTACAGGCAGAACTGTCCAGGATCATGAAACGGAGAAAAGCCCTTGAGAAACTGAAAGAAAAAGGGTTGAGTGAGTATGTGAATACTATGCAGTTGTCTTTGAATAAAGAAATGGATGAAATCGCAATGTTAAACTTCTCGAAGAGGCGAGAGGGAAATGTTTAAGTTTAAGATGAATATTAATATAAAACAGAAATTACCTCTGGTTGCCATGTTCCTTTCAATTTTCCTGGTATCGACACTTTTACTGACTTTTTTTAAGAAAAAGATTGAAAAGGATCAGCAGAAGATTTTTTCAGTAAAACTCAAGGAGTTGGAAATAAAAACTTTAAAGAATAGAGGATCAAAAGAGCCTCAGAGAATACTGAAGGATCTGTCTCCCAAGGAAACAAACGGACTTCTGGAAGAACTAAATCAAAGAGTGGATTTATATGTAAAGAAGTTTGGATTGCTTGATAAAAGGGAAAAGCAGTTAGAATCATTTAAGGCAGATTTAGAGACTCAGAAAATGGAACTTGTTTCTCTGAGAGACAAGTATTCAGAAACATTGCTGTTGATAACCAGGGAACGGGCAGACCTTGATAAAGATCTCTTGGTTTTTGAAGGAATAGAAAAAAAGAATATAAAAAATTTGGCCGAAGTTTACGCGTCCATGGATGTAACTAAGTCTGCGAAGGCGTTACATCAGTTAAGTAGTGAAACGGGAGCCAAGGTCTTGGCAAGTATGCCATCAAAGAAATCTGCAAAGATACTCGAAGAGATAGGTCCTGATGTTGCAGCTGAGCTCAGTGAACAGATGAAAAAATTGGAAACGGTGAATTCCCTGACAGATGAATCACTGAAACGGAGAAATCTTAAAGCCATTGCAGGAATGTATCAGAAAATGGAACCGAATAAAACCTTGTCTGTCTTGAAAGAACTGAACAATGAAACAGTTGTCAATATTCTTTCGTATATGGATGAAAAGAAGTTGGCCAAGATTCTGGAGTTAATGGGTGCAGAAGAGGCTTCGGAAATCACAGAAAAGATCAGGAAAAAGTTTGAGATGGAAAACAACATCAAAAAGATACAAGGCGATAATCAAAGAACGGAAGGAGTTTAAATTATGGACATCGCAACACCTGCAGGTATGTTATTAGGAATGATTCTGCTTATTGTTTCGATAGTATTAGCAGGAGGGGTGTCTGGCATCGGATCGTTCATCGATATTCCTTCACTTATGATTGTTGTAGGTGGTACCCTGGCGGCAACACTTGTTCGGTATCCGCTGGCTAATGTTATTGGGTTAATTGGCATTATAATGAAAACAATATTTATTAAATTGAATTCTCCACAAGAAGAGATGCAGAGGCTTATAGAATATTCAAAGATTGCACGAAGAGAAGGGTTGTTAGCGTTGGAGAACCAGGTGGCGAATGTTAAAAACGCATTTCTTGCTAAAGGTATTCAATTACTGGTAGATGGAACAGATGCTGACGGGCTCCGCTTAATTCTCGGATCGGAGATAGACAAGGTTCGACAGAGGCACACTCTGGGGAAAGGTATCATGGAATCGATGGGGGCAGCAGCTCCAGCATTTGGGATGTTGGGCACATTGATTGGCCTGGTATTAATGCTTCAGTCTCTGGAAGATCCCTCGAAGATAGGAGGAGGTATGGCTACAGCCCTTATAACAACATTTTATGGTGTTTTGCTTGCAAACCTGTTCTGTCTTCCAATGGGAGGAAAACTTGATTTGAGATCAAAGGAAGAAGCACTTGTAAAAGAACTCGTGTTGGAAGGGATTGTTGCAATACAATCTGGAGACGCTCCAAACCTGGTTGAAGAAAAGTTGAAAAGTTTTCTGGCTCCTAAAGAGAGGAAGGAAAAGAAACTGGAAGAACTGAAAGAAAAGATAAGGGATAAACAATAATGGGTGATGAAGAAAAAGGGGCTGATCCCAATGCGTGGATAGCTTCTTTTGGTGATTTGATAACTCTTTTAATGACGTTCTTTGTATTGATAATTTCAATGAGTTCTATCAAGATGGATGATGTTGTTGAAGCCATTAACGATAATAAGGGTCTGGGTGACAACCTCGTCAGTGCGGACCTAAAGGAAACCGGGTTTTTTGATGATGAAGTCATGAGTAAGGTACAACTTTTGATGGAAGAAAATGAACTCCTCCCACCGGTTGACGACATTGAACAACTCTACAATGCGGTCGTTGTCTTTATCAGTGATAACAGTCTGTCAAATGTAATTGATTTAGAAAAAATAAAAGACGGCTTCGTAATTCGGTTACGCACTGATATTCTTTTCGAACCGGGAGACCCAAGACCTAAAGATGAATATGTACATTTATTGGATGAAATAGCCGATTTGTTGAAACGAGTATCAAGTGATGTGAGAATTGAAGGTCACACCGATGACGGATATGCTGAAAATATTTTTGAAGATATCAGGATGTCTGTTGCCAGGGCTACGAGTGTGTGTACCTATTTAGTAGATAAGGGGCCGCTAGATCCCGCACGTTTCGGAGTTGCCGGATATGGGAGACACCGGCCACTATTTCCAAATATTGATGACGAAAACCGTTCAAAGAACAGAAGGGTTGAAATAATAATAAAGGAAAAAGGGCCAGAAGATGGTTAATGAGACACATGCAGAAACATCTGATACAAGATCGGCAATTGCTAAGGCCTCTCAGGCTGTTAGCAAACTGTTGAAAAAGAAAAAGAATTCTGATGATAAAACTCCTGAGATGGATATGATGGCCTTTGCATCAATGATGACAATCCTCCTCGCATTCTTTATCATGTTATCCAGTTTTGCCGGTAAACCGGACGAGGAGAGAGCGAAGGAGGCGATTCAATCCTTTAAAGCAGCATTAGAAAATTTCGGGCTCAACAGAATGTCATTGGGCAAAAGTGATTCAATTGACAACTTGACACTCGTACTAAAGAAATTAGGGGTAAAATTAAATGATGATAACTCAATAAGCGTTAAAAAAAATGTTTCTAATCTTGTTGACGAAAATATTACGGTAGAATATGAACGAAAGAAACAACAGCTGTTCTTTCCAACGAAGATTGATTTTGAGCATGACGGTTTGGAGCTTACGGTTTCAAGCAAAGGATATCTTGACAGTTTAATAAAAACTATTAAGGACAGGGATTGTCAGGTTACTGTTTGCAGTTTTACAGACAGAGGTTTTGTACCCACGCAAGAGTTCCCTACCAGTTGGCAGTTTTCAGCAGAACAGGCTGTTGTGGTAACACGTTACCTCAATACTGTGGGGAGGATCAGTTATAAGAGATTGACTGCAATCGGGTATGGCGAGTATCGGCCATTATTGGGAGATGAATCTTCATCCAATGCCAAAGCTAATAACCGAATAAACATTATCGTTTCTAACAATTAGTTTCTTTCCCTGTTCCTGAAGATGAAAGATTGTAGAAACGAGGAGGAGGTGTGTCGTTTTGTTTAAAAAGAAGATAAAAGGCGAAAAAAAAGAGGAAACACTCGATGCACAGAATGGAGAATCATCTCCTGCGGAGGAAACACAGGCTGCCGGTTCGATTGATGATCGTGGTGAAACCTCCGGTAACACGAAGAATGAAAGTAAAGTTGGTTTAAAGTCAACACTGTTTTTTGCCGTAATTGCCATGATCTCGATAGTATGTGCATTTGCATTTGTTTCAAAGATGGGTTCCTTTTCACATGATATGAGTTCTAAAGACCCCATTGAAGAGAGCACTTCTGTCGTGAAAGACGCTGATCTTTCTCAAACGGGAGAAAAAAAGGGGGATTCTGACAAGAATGGAGAAAAGGAAGTAAATGGATCAATGGCAGGTGAAAAGGGTGAGAAAGATACTGAAAGAGGTGAAAAAGTTTCGGTACAGGGTAACATTATTGTACCTTTGGAAAGTATTGTTGTGAACCTCGGAGGAGTCGGTAGCGGGAGATATCTACGGGTGCTCATTAATCTTGAAGTAGAGAATGGGGATGCTCAAGATGCGATAAAAGAAAAAATTGTCATGCTGAGAGACGAAATGATTTCATTTCTGTCTTCGAAAACTGCCAAAGAAATTGAGAAAGAAGGGAGTTTGCTTGGGTTAAGGTTAGAGATTAAAAATATTCTCAATGAAGTTTTAGGAACTGGTGAAACGATTAAAAAAGTGTATTTTTCTGATTTTATCATACAGTAACAATGAAAGATAAGAGCAGCACTATCCTATCCTCGGAAGAAGTTGAAAGCCTGCTTAACTCGTTTAATGAAAATGAGTTGTCAGATGGGCAGACTGATATAATTGAAGAAGGGAAGGCGAAATATTATGACTTTAAGCGACCTAACACGATATCAAGAGAAAAGAAGCGTTTGTTGTATAAGTTGCATGAAAACACTGCCTATCAGATAAGCAGAGGTATGTCTAATTATCTGAGATCATCCGTAAAAGTTACACTGGATTCCATTGACGAATTAAGCTTTGAAATATTTAAAAGTACGTGTCCGGAAATCATTTTAATCAATTCTGTAAAATTAAAACCGCTACAAGGTTTCGGATGTATAACATTGGAATCAGGTTTGTGTATGACTGTTATAGACGTAGCCTTTGGGGGATCATCAAAGGCTCAGAATGAAATTCGAAAGCCGACGGATATAGAAATAGAAATACTCGGTAACATTGTATCAATAATATTGGAAAAACTCAAAAGCGCATGGGAGCCATTCCATGCGATGAACTGGAGAATGGCAGAGACCTCAGTAGAGTCTCGTTATCTTAATATTGCATCTGATTCAGATGTTGTATTGGTTGTTTCCTTTAATGTTAACCTGGATTACGCCTTTGGTGAAATGAAATTTTGTGTACCGGTAGCAAGTATGGAAAATGCGATAAATCAGTTACAACATAATAGTTCGTCGAATGATGTTAAAAACAGCGGTGATAAGGATTATAGTGAAATGCTGAAAAATGTGGTAAATGAATTGCGTGTGGATGTTGTTGGGATTCTCGGCAAGATCAATATTACCGTGAATGACCTGGCGAATCTAAAGAAGGGTGACGTTATCAGATTGAGTAGTAAGATTTCCGATGATTTAAAAATTGCGGTAGAGAGGGAGAATAAATTTTATGGGAAATTAGGTCTTTTGGGTTCTAAAAAAGCTATGCAGATAACTTCGTTTGTAGAGAATTATTCTAAGAAATAATAATAAGTGAGAAAAGGAGGATGTTTTATGGATGAAAAAACAAATGAAGAGCAGGAAATATCAGGACAAAAAGAAGAGAGTAAAGAAACGGTAAAATCTGTTACCTTGTCTCAATTGAAGACTGTACCCGAAAAACAGGAAAGAGTAAACAGGAATATCGATATGCTGCTGGATATTCACATCCCCGTTCTCGTAGAACTGGGAAAAACTGAAATGATGATAAGTGAGGTTCTGGAATTAAGTCCAGGATCAATAATTGAACTGGATAGTCTTGCCGGAGAACCGGTAAAGATAACTGTTCGGGGAAAGACAATTGCACTTGGAGAGGTAGTGGTTGTCGATGAGAACTTTGGTGTCAAAATTTCGAAAATTTCTGAACAAGAGGAGAGAATAAAGAGTATGGAATGAAGTTTCTTAAGGAACGGGGCTTTACCTCATCCTCGTTCAGGGGCTCTCTCTGGTTTCTCTTTCGGTTCCTTTAAATATGTTTCATTCTTCAAAATAATGACATGTCTAAGAAAGCCACGATTAGTAGGAAAAGACCACATCAATTGTTTGTTTCATGCTAACTTACCGGTAAATTAAATTTCAGAATTACTATCAAAATAAATGGGGAATTGGTATGTCTTTAATTGTTAAGAACATAACATGATTCGTTCTTTGTGGTTCTTTCATTTGAATAAGATGGTATCTGATTTGCTATTTCTATTTTTGATTATTCTTTTATGAGCAGGGTAAGTACCTGGTTCATTCTTCAGAAGGTTAATAATGAAAAAAAATTTTAATTTTATTACGGTAGCAATCTGTGTCTTAATCCTGGTGTGTGTTTTCTTTTCTATACCAAAAGTACAGAATAGTACCTTTGCAGGTGAAAATGATACAGCGTTATTTCTTGATAATGCTTCCAAGAAGGAGACTTCTGGTAATTTGAATTTATATACAAAGATAATAAGTACTCTGCTTGTGCTTATTGCCTTAATAATCGCAACGGTGTTTGTTCTGAGGAAAAATTACGGGTTTAAGGCAAATATTGGAAAAGGTAAGAGGCACTTGCAAATCCTGGAACATCTGACATTAGGGGTAAAGAAGTCTATTTTTCTTGTTAAGATTCCCGGTAAACATTTATTACTTGGTGTGACGAATGAAAAGATAGGATTAATAACTGAGGTTGAAAACGAAGACGTAGATTTCACTGTTGATACGGTGAATAAAAGCGACTTTATAAATTTAATTAAAAAATCATATTTTGAAAAAAAGAAAACATGAAAACTGTGCCATGGGTATTAATGATCTTGATGATTTTTAGTGGTATCTTTCTTGTTTTCCCGCAATTGATAGATGCAGGTGAGACTGCTGGTTCTCCCGTTAATATGACCATAAATATGGGTGACCTGAACAAACCAAAGGAATTGGTTAATATTGTAAAGATCTTTTTGCTGATGACGTCGTTTACAATCTTGCCTGGTTTGTTACTCGTAATGACGTCTTTTACTCGAATTATCATTGTACTTTCATTTGCAAGAAGAGCGTTATCTTTTCAGCAAATGCCTCCCAATCAGATTTTAATTGGACTGGCGCTTCTCATAACTTTTTTCGTAATGGAACCGGTATTTACACAGATTAACGTAAAAGCAATTCAACCATTTATGAATGAGGAAATCGGGCAAAAGGAGGCATTGAATCAGGGCTTGAATTTGATCAGAAGCTTCATGGCGAAACAGACGAGAGAAAAGGATATAGCGCTCTTTTATAATATAGCAAAGATTGATAGACCGAGCTCTCTTGATGTAGTCCCCACACATATTCTGATACCGGCTTTTGTTATGAGCGAATTAAAAACCTCCTTTCAGATGGGATTTGTGGTCTATTTACCTTTCATTGTGATAGATTTGGTTGTTGCAAGTGTTTTAACATCAATGGGAATGTTTATGCTTCCTCCCATGATGATTTCTGTACCCTTTAAAGTTGTTTTGTTTGTGCTTGTTGACGGGTGGCATCTGATTATTCAGTCACTGGTCTCGAGCATTAGATGATGAAGAGTGCCATCAATACTTACCAGATTTTAAGGAGAAACGATAAGGGATCATGGGACAGGATATTGTAGTTGATCTTGGCAGGCAAATGTTATGGGTTACGTTGATGTTAATAGGCCCGCTTATAGGAACAGCACTTGTGGTTGGACTTCTCATTGGAATATTTCAGGCGGCAACAAGTATCCAGGAGCAGACACTTACCTTCTTGCCGAAACTTTTTGCAGTATTAGGGGTATTTGTCATCGCCATGCCCTGGTTTTTGCAAAAAATAATGTCATTTACTTCTGCACTTCTGAAGAACCTTTTTGCCTATACTTTCTAAACGACAATGCTCATAAACGTGATTAATGTTCTACCTTTGTTTACGATAGTACTGTTTAGAACAGCCAGTATGCTGTTTTTTTCTCCGCTCTTTAAACTGTTAAGTGTGCCTGTAATGGTGAAGATAAGCCTGGCTGTTGTAGTTTCACTGGTTTTATTTCCTGTCGTAAATAGTGCCTCATATATGATACCTGAAAGCATTATCGCTTTTGTTTTAATTATCTTTAAAGAGATTGCAATTGGTTTTGTAGTTGGTTACGGAGCTACATTGATGTTTGGCGCGTTTGTTGTTGCTGGAGATTTAATAAGTAGTGAGATAGGTTTGCAGATGGCAGAAATGTCTGATCCATTATTCGGAGGAGAGGTAAACCCGGTTTCGCAATTGATACAGATGCTTGGATTGCTTCTCCTATTGTCAATAAATGGCCACCACTGGATAATTAATTCGCTGGTTCTAAGTTATAAAACTGTTCCAATATCAGAATTTTTTTGGTCAGGTGCTACAATGGGTAAGCTTATGCATCTGTTTGAGGGGTTATTTGTATCTGCAATAAAATTGGCTGCACCCATTATGATTATCATGTCCCTGATCGTTGTTGTAACGGGAATAATAAGCAGGGCAACGCCGGAGATCGGTATTCTCATGGTTGTCTTTCCTCTGAAGATTCTCGTCGGGTTCCTGATACTGGCAGTTACCTTTCCGTTCATGGTGCGGACGATGGAGTATTTATTGAATATACTTCGTAAGGACTTGTTTGGTTTGGTAGGAGGCATGTGATAAATGGCATCTTTTGAGGAAAAAACAGAAGCTGCAACACCAAAACGGTTGAAAGAAGCGCGCGGTAAAGGAAATGTAGCAAAAAGCCAGGACTTGAATACTGCAATGATATTATTATTCGGTATGGTAATTGTGTATTTTCTGGGTGGAACAATGATGGAGTATATGAAGGATACCATGAGTATTCATTTAGGTAAATCCTTCTACGAAAACTTTGACGTGAGTACACTACAGTCGTTGATGATCGATATTTCCAGCAGAAATATAAAAGGCGCCCTTCCCGTTTTAGGAGGTATTATGATAATTGGCGCAATAAGCTCGTTTACGCAGGTTGGGATTAATTTCAGCCCAAAAGCCCTTATCCCGAATTTTAAGAAATTTAACCCTTTAACAGGCATAAAAAATATTGTATCAAAGAAATCACTGGTAAAGTTGACTATGTCACTTGTCAAAATATCCATAATGGGAGGAGTCGCATATTTTTCCATCAGGAAAGATGTAGAGCCGTTGATGGAATTGTTAAGTATGAGAATAGAAGGCATCTTTTCTTCCGCATCCAGTCTGATTTTTGCGATGACACTAAAAATAACCGTTATTCTGTTAATCCTGTCCCTCATCGATTTTATGTATCAGAAATGGCAGTATGCGAAAGATCTGAGAATGACGAAGACTGAGGTAAAACAGGAGTCAAAACAATCAGAAGGTGATCCGTTAGTAAAATCCAGGATTAAAAACGTTCAACGCCAGATGTCAAATAAGAGAATGATGAATGAAATACCGAAAGCTGATGTAGTTGTTACAAACCCGACACATTACGCTGTTGCGCTCAAGTACGATGCGGAAAAAATGAACGCGCCAAAGGTTATCGGGAAGGGCGTTGATTTTCTGGCATTAAAGATAATAGAGATTGCTAAAGCAAATGATGTTCCAACAGTTGAAGACAGGATTTTGGCACGTATTTTATATAGCACCGTAGAGATCGATCAGGAAATTCCTCCAAAACTGTTCCAGGCAGTGGCGAAGGTACTTTCTTACGTCTATCAATTACGTAATATGATGGGTAGGTAAACAGTTAAAAAATGAAAAAAGGTAACATGAAAACAGATGAATTCAATGTAAACGGGATTACCATGAAGTCGATATTCAAGCATGGCGAGTACGGTTTGGCAATTGGGGTTGTATGTATATTAATTCTCCTTATTGTTCCTCTTCCTACTTTTCTCCTTGATATATTACTGACGGTGAATATTTCACTATCTTTTCTGGTTCTCTTGGTTTCATTACACGTAAAAAGGGCGCTGGAGATTTCATCTTTCCCTTCCCTTTTGTTATTTCTTACACTTTTCCGTCTTGCCTTGAATGTTGCATCAACACGTCTTATCCTTATGTATGCGGATGCTGGTGGTGTAATAGAATCATTTGGTAATTTTGTTGTAGGAGGTAACGTAGTAATTGGAATGGTGATCTTTTTGATATTGACGGTTATCCAGTTTATCGTAATCACAAAGGGTGCTACCCGTGTTTCAGAAGTTGCTGCCAGATTTACTTTGGATGCAATGCCGGGAAAGCAGATGAGTATCGATGCCGATTTGAATTCAGGGTTAATAACCGAAGATGAAGCGAGGAAAAGACGAAAGGATATTGCACATGAGGCCGAGTTTTATGGATCTATGGATGGTGCCGGTAAATTTGTAAGTGGTGATGCCATAGCAGGAATAATTATTACGTTCGTCAATATTGCCGGAGGTATGATAATTGGTGGGTTAATGCAGGGAATGAGGGTTACAGATGCGTTGTCTACCTATACAATTTTGACCGTTGGAGATGGACTGGTATCACAAATTCCTTCACTCATTAATGCTACCTCTGCTGCGCTGCTCATTACGAAGGCATCATCCAAGGAAAATCTGGCTACGGAATTGACTTCACAATTGCTGACAGTACCAAGGGCTACCGGATTTGCGGCAGTTGTGCTGGGTTTTTTTAGCTTGATACCGGGTCTTCCCAAAATACCCTTTATCATGATGTCGCTAGTATTTGGTTCACTGTTCTTTATAACAAGAAAGGTATCAATGAAGACTATGGCGGAAAGTGATGTCAAAGAGCAAAAGGCTATAAAAACGAAAGACAAGGAAGAAGCGGAAGACGATTTCGAAGCTTTGCTCCAGGTTGATAGAATGGGAATTGAAGTGGGATATAAATTGGTTAATTTCGTAGATCCGAGGAAGAAGGGGGGAGTTTTGAGCAGGATCGGTACGTTGAGAAAACAACTTGTTCGTGAATTGGGCATAATTGTACCTCCGATACGTTTAAGGGACAATCTGCAACTTAACCCAAATGAGTATCATATAAAAATTAAGGGACAAACAGTTGCAAAGGGAGAGTTGATGCACGATAGTCTTTTGGCATTGGGAGGAGACGGACAAAAACCGATAGAAGGAATTATTACGACAGATCCTGCTTATGGTTTACCCAGTGTATGGGTATCCGAATCAAAAAAAGAAGATGCGGTATCTTTAGGCTATACGGTAATTGATCCGACATCCGTATTAATGACTCATTTGACAGAGATTATCAAATCACATAGTCACGAAATAGTGACGAGAGAAGATGTGCAGAAATTAATTGATAATTTAAAAAAGGTTTCTCCTACTTTGGTGAATGAATTGACACCAAACGTTCTCACCATGAGTGTTGTGCATGAGGTAGTCAGGAATCTTCTCAGAGAGAGAACGTCGATAAGAGATTTTTCTACTATCCTTGAAACACTTATTGACTATGCTTCCGGTACCAAAGATCCGGAAGCACTGACGGAATTTGTGAGGCAAAAATTGTGCAGAACATTGTGTGGCCAGTACCAGGATGAAGAAAACAAGATTAGTACAATCTCTTTTGATCCGAGATTAGAGCAGGAGATAATTAATTCTATTAAACAAACGGGGAATAAATCAGTATTGGCCCTGGAACCAAGCTATGCTCAAAAAATAATAGACGCAATTGCAACAACTATGAAGAAAACATATACATCCAGCAGCAATATTGTTTTTCTAACCTCTTCTACGATAAGGAATCATATTCGGAAACTTACAGAGAACCCATTGCCATATTTACCAGTTTTATCTTATAAAGAAATTGCACCTGGCATTAAAATTGAATCTCTTGGAGTGGTGAGCATAACAAATGAGAATTAAATCTTTTATAGCATCGACGATACAGGAAGCGTTGTCAAAAATAAAAAGTGAAATGGGGGAATCTCCCATTATCCTGGATACCAGGAACATAAACGATGAAGACATAAAAGGAAAAACTGGGCAGAGTTTGGTTGAGATCGTGGCAGCTGAAAATTTCGCTGAAAAAGTATGCTATAAAGAGAAAGATTCGGATTCCGGATGTGATGAAAACAGAGAAATTAACAATGGAGAGGTTGATAATGATGAAGAGAGTTTCTCTTTTCACCAAGAAACTGATTTGCTAGATGATGAATGGCCGGAAACATGTAAAGAATGGTATTCTCTGCTTTGTGAACAGCAGGTAGAAAGTAGATATGCAAAAATACTCATCGGAGAGATGTTGGCTGAGTTGGAAATAGAAGAACTTGGAAGAAAAGACTTACAGAGGCAGAAAATCAAGGAGATAATGGTTCGGAGAATCAAAATATTTCCCTCTTGCCACTCAAAAGATAAAACTAACAGGACGATGGTGTTTATCGGTGCAACCGGGGTAGGTAAAACTACAACCATTTCGAAATTAGCAACAGAAACAAGATTGTCTTCAGGGAATGAAATAGTCTTAATAAGTATTGAAGACGATTGTGTGGAGAAGTTAAATAAGATTGCAAGAGTTATCGGGGCAGCTGTGGCGGTTGTTACAACACCTCAGGAATTAAGATTGGTGAAAGATGAATTTAGAGGCTCATCGCATATATTTATTGAGACCCCGGGAGTGAGTTGCAAGGATAACTCGAAATTATTAGCAATAAAGGAGTATATGAATACCATACCAAATTCAGAGATTCATCTTGTACTTGATGCGACTACCCGATTGAAAGATATCCATACACTTATTGAGGAACCTTTACTCTTCCCTATCCACAGTTTGCTTTTTACCAAAGTTGATGAAGCCGATGCTTATGGGGCATTGCTTAATGTAGTGATGAAGTCAAAGATACCGGTTTCCTATATTGCTGGTGGAAAAGGATTGTCGGAAGATATCAACCCTGCTACGGCAAATACAATTGCAGAAATGATTTTGAACTAGTTATTAAAGGGTAATGGAAGATGTTGGTGGCTTACTGTTATGGTAAAGAGGAACTTGGTGATAATAACCTGTAGGTGGAGTATATATATTGGCATTTTCTTTTTTTTCTTTGCAAGTATTCTTGGTTATGCCTCTCACGTATCAATTGATACGCTTGTAAAGAAGTCTGTTATTGTCGGTTGTCTTTTTAGTTCTGTATTCTTTGTCATGATGAGGATCTTGACAAGGTTGATTCCTGATTCGATATTTAAAGAGAACGAAAAACAGAGCGGTAATGGTAACGATTCTCAAGAGCAAACGACTGTGGATTCATCGTAGTGTAAGTTGGGGCAGATTACGGTAAATTGTTACAGATTTTTTATACTCATAACCTGTTGAAATATAGTAATAGAGTTTAACATTTTCTTCTTTACCCGGAGGATTCAGAATGCAACCGGCTGTTATAAAAAGACAATTATCACAATATAACAAAAACGAAAGTGATACCAAGGGACGGGACAAGCTTATAATAGAATACCTTCCTCTTGTAAAGTATGTTGTCGGAAGGTTTATGGTTAATGTTCCTTCGCATATTGACAGGGAAGATCTTATTGAATCCGGTATATTAGGGTTAATTGAAGCTGCCGGAAAATTCGATATTAAAAAACAGGTACAGTTTAAGACATACGCATTTCATAGGATAAGAGGTTCTATTCTGGATTATCTGAGGTTACAAGACTGGGTTCCTCGATCAGTCAGAGAGAAGGATAATCTCATTAAACAAACTTATAATACTCTCGAACAGAGACTAAAACGCCCTCCTCAACAAGGGGAGATGGCTGATGAGTTGGGGATTCCTTATTCTGAACTTCACAAGATATTAGTAGATATCGGTTTTTGCTCGTTGCTCTACTTAGATGATGTGAATCCTGGAAATGATGAGTATTCAAAAATGAACGATAATATTCAGGATTGTAAAACAGAATGTGCACTCGATGTATTGGAATCAGATGAAGAACAGAAGCAACTGGAGCATGCTATAGCGAAACTTCAACCGAAAGAGAGGTTGGTCATTACCCTCTATTATTATGAGGAAATGCTTTTAAGAGAAATAGCAGAAGTTATGAATCTTTCTGAGTCAAGGGTGTCACAATTGCATCATAGAGCATTACTGGCAATCAGGACAAAAGTAAATAAAATGAACACCGTTAAAACTTCTTAGCTGGCTTAGCAGAAAGTAAGGTAAGGATTATGAGTGTTGGCATGCAAGCGGTACAGTATGGAATTGAGATGTTCCATGTTAGGCAAAATGGTTCTCCTCATGATAAAAGAAAAAAAAGTGATAAGCAGAAGAAATTTTCGCGGTTTTTAAAGAATGAAGAAGGTGAAGGGGAGATACCAATAAACATTGCACAGAAGAGAACAGGAGATCTCTTAAGAGAAAATAAAAATGCTGCAACGCATGACAAGAGTTCGGTTTCAGATGATACTTGTGGGACTATTATAGATGCTGAGGTATGAGATGAATAAATATATGTCAATAACGTATGATACTTTATTGGACAATACAAAATTAGGGTACGACTTGTATTTGAAGACTTATGTTAAAGGTGTCCCGAGATATGTACTCTTTTATCGTGGCGATGAAGTCTTTGGTAATGACAGACGGGAAGAATTAATAAGGCAGAATATAAAAAAGCTTTTTATTTGTACAGAGGATGTTCAAAAATATTTCAATTATCAGAGAAAAACCTGCAAACAATAATTAGTGACAGAAACAAAAGTTCGGAAGAAAAATCTCAAACGGTTTATCAAGTTGCAAAATACCTGGCTATGGACCTTGCAAATGATCCGAGATCTGGCACTCATCTGCGGAGAGTTACAAAATGGGTTGATAGTACCATTAATTTCATATTTCATGATCAAAATGCATTTTCCGGTTTGGTTAGGGTAACATCCCATGACTACTATACGTATACACATTCTGTAAATTTGTCAGTCTTCGGTTTGCTTTTTGGGAAGTATCTTTTTTTTAACCCATATGAACTGAAATGTTTTGGTACTGGTTTATTATTGCATGATATCGGTAAGATTGAAATTCCGTTAGAGATTATTAATAAACCTGGCAAACTCACGAAAGAAGAATTTGAGATAGTGATGGAACATCCCGCAGCCGGGAAAAATCTTCTGGAAGATAAAAACGTGGAGGATGGATCGTTAAGAATAGTTGTAGAACATCATGAAAATTTTGATGGTACCGGATATCCGAATGGAATTGGAGGAAAAGATATTCATTTATTCGGAAGGATTGCCCGTATAATTGACGTATATGATGCAATGACAACAAATAGGGTTTATGCGGCTGCGAAGAGGCCTTTTGCAGCCTTAAAAGAGATGAAAGATCAAATGTCAAATTGCTTTGAATTGGAACTGTTAAAAGAATTCATATCATTTCTAGGACCCCACGATCCACGGAGAAAGCGAAGAAAAGAAGACTTCTTATATGTTTCCGGTTTTAATAAATTGATAGAGTAATTGCTGTATCCGATTACGTGGTGAAGGGAAGAATACCTAGAATATTAAATGAATGAAAAGGGGTTCATGTCATGATTACGTTGACCGCAACAGAATAGTTTTGGGAAAAATATGGTTCGTTTTGCTGGAGAGAATTCAAACGTATCTGGTTTGAGACTTAAAATTTAGTTAATCATAAGAATACAAAATGAAATTCAAATGTATAAGAGTTTTACTTATAGAAGACTGCTATGACAGCGTAGAGCTTTTACGCGAACAATTAATGGATGCGTATTCTAACGGATTTGAATTTGAACACGCAGACAGACTTTCAAACGGGCTGAAGATTCTTGATCGAGGAGAGACTGATGTTGTACTCCTTGACATTACTTTGCCGGATAGCCACGGTCTGGAGACCTTCACCAAGGTTTACACACAGTTTCCTGATGTGCCAATCTTGGTGATGACCAATTTGGATGATGAAACGTTTGCAGTAAAGGCGGTACAGGAAGGAGCCCAGGATTACCTGGTCAAGGGGCGTGTTGATAGCAGCTTACTCGTTCGTTCTATTCGATATGCCATTGAACGGCATCGAACATTGAAAGAGTTGAAAAAAGCTCAGCTGAGGATGCAACATCTGGCTCATCACGATAAACTCACAAATTTGCCAAATCGTCAGTTATTCTTGGATATACTTGGTAAGTCTGTTGCAAGAGCTGACCGGGAAGGGAAGATGGTTGCTGTTCTCTTTCTGGATCTTGATGGTTTTAAGAGGGTAAACGATGATTTCGGGCATATGGTGGGAGATCTCTTGCTTCAGTCTGTCGCAGAACGGTTAAAAAACTGTATGCGAGAGAGTGATATGGTTGCCCGTGTTGGCGGTGACGAATTTGTTATCATAGTAGATAGCATTCATTCGGTAAAAGATGTTACAAAAGTATCCGAAAAAATAGTTAAGGAAATATCCGGAACATTTCTTCTGGAGGGTAAAGAACTTTTTGTTACTGCAAGCATTGGTATCAGCCTTTACCCGCATGACAGCCTGGATATAGAGACTCTCGTAAAAAATGCCGATTTTGCCATGTACATTGCAAAGAGACAAGGGAAGAATAACTATCATTATTATTTATCGGAACTGAATCGGAAAGACAACAACCTCATGAAATCTTAGATAAAATCCGCGTGTTATGGTAAGAATAAAGGAGATTAGAATTCGGTGCAAAGGGAAAAATGTAACGATTGGTGTAGAAAAATTAGCTTATATAGTTAAACAATAACTTTCCGTAAGTTATTATGTGTAGAATGTTTCATTAAATGAAAGGTTGTAAGTTACGTAATTGTTGTATTTTATGTTTATTGAGGAGTTAGTTGTATTGTTAAAAGAATGTTTGGTTCAGGATTTGCGACCTATACCATTAATAGAAGCATAATTCTTTTAACTGGTTATGGTAGAAATATGACAAAATAAACTCGCGTTGCACATTATTTACCCGGGTTATCGGTTGTCAAATGATACGGTTTCATTATTTGCAGAATGGATATCCGAAAACCATTATAAGATGAGTGTAGTAAATGCTTAGGGTTTTACAATCCTTAACGATGATGTGAAGAAAAGAATTGGTTGAGGATATAACAGAACAGGAGGGTTTACATAATGCCCACAAGAATAGGTAAAATAAATCCGATTTCTCAGCATAACCATATTGGTCTGACAATAATGGACCTGGTTGCCATATTTATGGATGAGTCAAACGCTATTTGTAAGGATCAGAGTATCGCAAAAAAGATTGCTTTGGAATCATTAAGCGACTATATAAAAAAAAATGTCAGCAACGTAAAGATTATTGTGAGAAAGAGGTGAATGGATGATAACAATTAAAAACTCGTGTTGGTCTTCAAAAAGTAACGATAAAGATAGTTTGTGTGCTGATGTGTTAAAGGTCAATCAATCTTTTCTCAGCAGTAAAGAAGTACAGAGAATTGGTATAGTGCTGACTTCTGTATTTGATCTCAAGAGACTTTATCAGTTAATAATCGAAATGACAACAGAGTCTCTCCGGGTGAGAAATGCTTCCATAATGATTTTAGAAGGAGATGTTCTTCGTATAAGGGAATCGAAACATCTTACAAAAGATATCATGGAACACTCCAGGCAAAAAGTGGGAGAGGGGATATCTGGTAGCGTAGCCTTAAAGGGAAAATATCTGCTTATTGAAGATATAGAAGAGGATATGAGGTTTGGGAAAAAAAATAGCAACAGATATATGTGCAAATCGCTTTTGTCTATGCCGCTTGTTTATAACAAAGAAGTAGTAGGTGTTATTAACGTGAGTGATAAGTACGATAAGAAACCTTTTCGGGATAATGATGTTGAAATCCTTCAGGTTATTTCAAAATATTCTACCCTCGCAATCCGTAATATCCTACTGATAGAAAGATCAAAGAAACGTTCAATTATCGAAGAACTTGATAAATTTTACCACAATTGTTCAAATAAGTTTCTACCGGTAACTCTGCAAAGTCTTAAATCGGGACCGTTTAAGACTAGCGAGCTCTATCTTGAGAATAAAAATAATGGTATGAAAAGTTATATTTTATATTGGAAGGGCGGTAAAAATTTGTTTGTCAATGAAAAAAGAGAAGAATTCATCAGAAGGAATGTTAATAAGTTGTTTGTTCCTAAGGAAGGGAAAAGACAATATTTACGTTTTATTGAGACAAATATGGGAAAAATTGTTGAGGACAACTCTATCAGGCCGATTGAGAAATTTAAAGTAATTAATGATATTGCCATCAATATCATCAACGATTCAAGTACTGCATCTGATGGAATATGCGATATCGAAAGATCCAAACATCTGGTAGGTGTTGTAACCGATTTTATTCTGAATAATAGAGAGAGTATTTTTGATCTGATTAAAGTTCTGAAGCATGATAATCATAGTGAAACTTACCCGATAAATGTAACAGTGCTCGGACTGAGCTATGCAAATTATATAGGGATAAGTTACGAGGAATTACTTGAATTCGGTTTGGGTTTGTTTCTTCAAGATATTGGTATGCGAAGGCTGGCTCCATCCATAATTAACAAACCGGGCGAATTAAGTGAAGAAGAGTTTGCAAATGTAAAAAAACATCCAGAGATTGGGTACCAGATCCTGCAAGATACAGGAAATGTGCCGATGGAATCATGCATCCTTGCAATGCTCCATCATGAAAATTTTGATGGTAGTGGTTACCCTTACGGCCTGGAAGGAAATGATATTGAATATAGCAGTAGAATTTCGCGTGTTGTTGATGTATATAACGCACTTATATCTCATAAGCCATATGGCAATTCCATAAGCAGTGAAAAGGCATATAGCGTGATGAAAGAAGAAATGGAGGGTGTATTTGATAGAGAAGTACTTGATGGTTTTTTCGAATTCTTATGGTCTGCTAATTCAAAGTTGGGAAAAGATGCTTATGGTTCATTGTCAAATCGAGAAATTTTACAACCTGCATATAAAACTGTGTAATGGGTAATAAAAAATTTTTTCCAGTTTCTACCGAGAACCTCCAAGTTGATACGATACTCAGTTTTAGAATTTATATACAAACGAATAACAAATTTGTCTTGTTTCGTAAGGGCAATCATCCCTTTTCGGAAGAAACGTTATACAGGCTTATTGCAAATAGGGTGACGACAGTCTACATATCAGAAGAAGATATGGCAGCCTTTGAAAAATACTACCATGAACATAACGATCCAAACAAGTCAAATATTTCAACAAAGACCTTCACTCCTCCATACGACCAACCAGATATAAGGGAAAAGTATTTTAATATCTACTTAAACTATTTTCCCGCTGAGAAAAATGTTTTCATTCCTGGTATTCCGATTGATTTTACCGTTTACCAAAAAAACGGTTTGGAAGTTGAGGAATATTTCGGCCCAAAGAGGCAAGGAGATAAACCTGAGCCCATTCCGGATGATATTCATGCATCCCAAAACCCTATTGTTATCAAAAATTCAGATATCTCACTCTATAGAAAGTATCTAAAAAAGCTGGTTCAGGAATGTTCAAGTTCCAGGGGGATTTCAACGGAATTGCACTGCGGTATTGTTCGGGAAAATTCCAAGCTGGTTATTAAAGAGGTCCTCGATGATCCAAAGAACGGAAACAATATACAAAAATCCAGCAGTGTTGTGGAAACGTTAGTTGATAATATTTTGGGACAAGAGAAGACTTTTTACAATTTAATGAAAATAACATCATACGATTATTATACGTACAATCATTCGCTCAATGTCTGTACCCTGAGCATTGGATTGGGAATATTGAAAAATTTGAAAAGAAACCCTGACCTGTTTGAACTGGGATTAGGGGCATTATTACATGACGTAGGTAAGAGTTTGATAGATCCTCAAATAATTAATAAACCTGGCAAATTGACGGATGAGGAATACATAATTGTACAGGGTCACGTTGCTGCAGGAACGAAATTATTAGAAGATAGCAGTGAGACTATTCCCAAAAATTCCTTTTTCCCTGTTCTCCAACACCATGAAAAAATATCAGGGTTCGGGTATCCCTATAAGTTGAAAGAAAAGCGGATTCATCTTTTCGGCAGGATTACAGCAATTGTAGACTTCTACGATGCTATGGTAACGGACCGTCCTTACAGGAAAGCACTTGAACCGTTTGATGCTTTAAAGCTTATGTCCGAATATCCAGACGATTATGATCAGGTCTTGATGAAGGATTTTGTTATTATGCTGGGAGAGCAAAGCTGAGCTGAATTGTTTTCCGGATCATATTTCCCGCATTTCAAAACCATTTTAATCGAACTTCAGAAAACATCGGGAAGAAGTGTAGAATTGTTTCTGATATACTAAAACCGATTTGTTTTTCGGTTTTACCTGTCTGCGTGCATCGCACAGGCAGGCGGGAAACCAAATCTTGGTGAAGGTATCCCCGGACAGGCGCCGAGGACTTTACTCACTCAATTTTATCTCGGATTTTATCCGAAAACCATTATGAGATGAGTATTTTAACATTTCAGTAAAAGAGAAAGAATGAATGATGAATTGAGGATAAACAAGGTCTATCAGGTAACTCCAAGGAAAACCCTTCTTGACCCTAAAAAAAAGAAACGTAAACAAGAGCAGAAAAAGAGGGACGAAACAGGTAGCCACTTCCATGACCTGACAGAAGCAGCAGAGCATGCTCATGCTGCTGGAAAAGAGTAATTCTCCCTATCGGTTTTGTGTATATCAAAAGGAAGGCGAGGTCTTCATTGATGTTGTGATCGTTGGTGAAGATGGAAGATTAAGGAGGGGTAAGGAATAAGAATATTACACACGAGGAGTTCTCTGAGGAAACATGGTTAAACCATATCGAAGAAGGTGACGGGTTGTGCCTGGATATAACGGCATAGCCACAATGTATGATGATGACAGGTTTGTGCCCAACAGATCTTCCTCAGGCAAGTGACCATATTAATCTGAAGCTCAAAATTCCCGATGTATACTCATCTCCATAATGGTTTTCGGATAAAATCGCGAGTATAACTGCAACCAAGATTTGGTTTCCAGTAAAACCGAAAACCAAATTGGTTTTAGTATATCTGCCTTTACGCTCCCATCCTCCGTGTTCACGTCTTTGCCGGTGACAAAGCAGAACGGCTTCAGCGGTCATGTAGATTCTTGGTGTCTGGCAAAAACAGGACGGTTTGCGGTAAGTCCAGGGATTTGATTCATGAGAGAAAAATATTACGGCAACTTATCGATTTCGACGTACGTAGAGTTATATATGGCGTTTCCTCCAAAATCCTGGATTTCATCCGAAATCAAGGTATTAACACCTTTACCTCCACAGAGCTTCGGCCAGAGTCCTCCATAAACGAGTACAACTCCCTTCTTTATGTCTCTTGTCGGACAAGCTTTCATATCCAGTGTGTCCAGGTCATTCCTTAATCGTACCCATTCTCCTTTCTTTATCTTTCTCTGATTAGCTTCATCTTCGTTGATTAAGACTACAGGTTCTATCTCTTTTTGCCAGATGTTGTGAAACTGAGAACGCGTAATATGCATGAGGTTGACAGAAAGCAGCTGAAATGGGTAATGGTTAATCTTTTCTTCATAATAACCTGGAAGGGGAGGAAGGCCGGCCTTCTCAGCTGACTGGGAATAGCATTCAATCTTACTGGAAGGTGTGGCGTAGACATCTTGGGGTCTTATATTCATTTTGCAGAATCCCTTGGTTTCAAGATCTTCAAGAGTAAATTCCACAGCCTTGCTTCTGCTAAGGAACTCCTCTATTACTTCACGTTCAGGGGGGAATATCTTATCTGGCAGAAGATCTAAAGATCCAGCCAACTCCTTAAAAACTTGATAGTTCGGTTTTGCTTCCCCGAGAGGGTCAATTGCCTTCTGATTAATAGACATATAATTATGGTAATAGCATACATGAACATCGAATGATTCAAGAAAACTGGTTGCCGGAAGTACGATATCGGCATAACTGCAGGTATCATTCATAAACAGATCGTGTACAACCACAAAGAGATCTTCTCTCTGAAATCCTTTTTTTACCAGTTTCTGGTTGGGGAAATTAACTAAAGGATTTGTATTGAATACGAAAAGCGATTTTACTTCTCCTTTTTCCAGTACTTTTCCCAGTTGTGCCATGTTGTATGTCTTTTTGTTTCCTGCAGTATCTGCCTCATTCGCAAAGTGTTTTCCTTGGAGGAAACTCAAATCCAATTCTCTGTCGGTATTACTATAATGAACCCTGAAACCTCCGACTAATGGTGGTAAAAGAGCGATAGTTCTTACTGCTTCTCCTCCATAAAGATGCTTCTGTATACCAAAGCCCAGATGGATAAAATTGGGTCTCAGACGGTACATATCTTCCGCTAATTCTCTTATGTCTTCTTCGGGTAGTTCTACCATCCGGGAAACTTTATCAACAGGAAACTCATTTATAATTTTGACAAATTGTTCAAAACCGTAGGTGTGTTTTTTGACATGTTCCTGCTCGTATAATCCCGTGGAGATAAGATGGTGTGCTATTCCCAGCGCCAGGATTCCATCAGTATTGGGTTTTATGGGGAGATGTTTTCCCAGTCCAGAAGTACGCATGGGGTCTATGACATAATATTTAGACCCGTTTTTTACTGCCTTTTTTACAAGATTGTATCCATGGAGATTACTCCAGGGGCCGTTTAGTCCCCAGTGTATGATAAGTTTGGATGCTGAAATTTCATCCGGGTCTATGCCCCAAAAACCACCGTAAACATGTTGAAGTGCGGATCTGCCTGCATTAGAGCAGACGGTAGGAGCGCAGTTACTGGTGCCCAAGGCATTGAAAAAACGTTGAGAAAACTGTTTATTAAGCAAACCCATATGTCCAAAGTAGTCGACAGGTAAGATTGCACCGGTACCATGGGTCTCCCTGATCCGCATAAACTGATTGGCTATTTCCTGATACGCTTCATCCCAGGATATCCTCTGGAAATCATCGTTACCCTTTTTCCCAACCCTCCTGAGAGGGTATTGAAGCCGTTGGGGTGAGTACACAAACTTTAAGGCGTTTTGAATCTTCCAGCAAAGAAAACCTTGTGTTATGGGGTGTTTTGGATTGCCTCTCAGCTTAACTGCTCTGCCATTCTCAACGGTCGTTAAGATGGAACAGGTATCATAACAGTCCCTGGGGCAGGTATTATAATAGGTAGATTGAGCAGATATTCCCATTTTTCATTATATATTTGTCATGATTCATGGACTATACAAAGAAAAAGCTGTATAAGATATTACATTGAAACATCTTATACAGCTTTACGGTATTCGGAATCAGTTTTCTGTCCTGCGAATACATCCGCCAGAAAAATAGCTGGAGAATTTGAGAAAAGGAACCTTACGCATCTAAGATGTTCAAGGAAGACTCTCTTTCCCAGTCCATGATGTAATTGATTCCCGTAGCATCTGCAGCCTCTCTGGTTAATGCAAAAATGTCGTCTCTAACGATACTGGAAAGATTAAATCTCCTGGAACCTGCCATTAACTGACGAAGGCCGGTTGCCAATCGTTGATAGTAAGAATACATACCCAATACGCCGGTACTGATATCCCCAAAGTCTCTTTTGGCCTGTGTTGCATAGTAGAAGATTTTTTCAATTGAATCTCCATGTTCGGCCGCCGGTTTCGGGATTTTACCCTCCTTAATCCACTTACCATTATTATTTCCAACATGAACGGCACAGATTGTAGAGCGTGACATACCAACAGCCTTAACATATGGTGCAGCCAATGCGAATGATTTATAAATATGATCTTCAGTCGTTAGTCCGCCAGCGAGGATTATGTCCGGTACATATTGGCCTCTTTTTGCCAGCCTGTCACAGTACTCATGCGTCATTGCGGCAATGTAAACGGTAGGGACTCCCCACTCATTCATCATCCTCCATGGGCTCATTCCTGTTCCACCACCTGCGCCGTCGATTGTCAATACATCAACTTTTGCAATGGAGCAGAATTTAATTGCCCTTGCCAAATCCGATGGACGGTATGCCCCCGTTTTCAGGAAGATATACTTTGCACCTGCACTCCTGAGATGGTCCACGTCATTACAAAAAGTATCCATCGCCTTGGGCAAGAACTCTGAAATTGCTCCAACCCTTGTGTGTCTCTCAAAGCCTTCAACAGCACCCTTCTCAAAGGCCTCCTGAATCACAGGGTCATCCGGATCAGGAATCACGATATAACCTCTCTGTTTCAACAGTTTAGCCTTGTCAAGGGTGAAAATTTTAACTTCGCCGCCAATGTTCTTTGCGCCCTGTCCCCACTTTAATTCAACAGCATCTGAACCGAGTGTGTTCATGCTATACTCAAGAACGCCAAGCCTCCAATCCTCCGGATTCGCCTGGATGGCAATAAAACCATATCCGTCTTTCTGGTAGTCTTTAAACGATTTAAATCTTCTTTCTAACTCCTTGCATTTTGTGACCTTCTTGTTTGCGTCAAACTCAGACGTTTCATCCATACCGACGACGTTCTCACCGATTACGATTCCTGTGCCACAAACTGCTGCACCGGTACCAAGATCCTGAAAGTGAGTCTGGGCTATCTTCGTGGAACCTAAACCAGTAGTGATCAAAGGCAACTTTAACTTGAGACCTTTATCTCTCCCGAGGCGTGTTTCAAGATTCACGTTGGTAAATTGTTCGTACTCTTTTTGGTGATGACTGGCTACGGTTCCCGAAATATTGAAATGTGAATAATCGACCGGGTAGTCTTTTGTTCCACTAGATGTGCTTGTCCCAAATGGTTGTGGGTATATTGTCTCCGGCCCTCTCATGGCAGAGACCCCAATCTCACAGTATCCCGGACATCCATCAAGGCAGACGACACACATTCCGCTTTGAGGTAAAACATCATTTCCAGTTCTTGTTTTCGTCCTCGTTGCAGCTGACTTATTAGGTATTTGCAAACTCCCCATTCCTAGTCCTCCTCTTTTTTTTTATAAAAATGTTATTGTGTTATAAAAAAATATAAATACTTAGGCGCCAGATGCCACTCCAAAACGTTCTTTTATATAACTTTATAAAAACAATTGCAACAAAGTATTTATACAATTTTATAACACAATCCTTAAGTCTTTTTATAACTATGACATATTGAACAACGAATCTGTATATTCTTTGTTTAAGGAATGCCCGAACGAGAAAACCTAAATAGATGGTAAAGTAATGAAATGGTGGAAAAACATTCTTAGGTAAAAATATTCACACCATTAACAATATGATACATGGTAAGAGAATGTATCATATTGTTAATGGTGTGAATTCCAGGCGCCTGTATAATGCCTCTCATCTTGGCCAAATACATCTGCCGTAAAAACCAAGAACAAATAAATATCATTATAGCTTGCTGGCTCTTTCGAGACCGTCCCACAATACTGTCCTGGCATCAAGGAAATCAATTGCGCCTGCCCGCAGGAGTTCCTGATGATCTTCGGTTGTAGCATAAGGAAGTAAAGAATTTTTAATACCTTCCGCATGCTCTACATCTAACTCTATATGGGCAGAGAAGAAGAGGACATCATCCTCGGAAAGTCCAGCCCCCCGGCATCCTTCACGAATGTATGTATACATCTGTGGTACGATGTATTCGGTGCCCGGTCCCATAGCTCCAAAGGCATAAATATAATTAAGGAATCTGATGTTGAGGTACTTTTCTACGAAAAGCTTGGTTTCAGGCAGAGGTTTGATGGCATTAAGACTCTCTGGTGACGTATCGATACCAACTGACCGTAAAAATCTTCGAAAAATTGCAGGATGAGTCAGTTCTGGATTCATATCACGTTTCTCCTCCTGTCGGGCGCCATACTCTTCACCGAGATTCTTGATTAAAGGAGCCCTTGACGCTTCGTCCGGAGTTATCGCAACCAATGCAGCAAGGTATCGGGCGAAATGACGGGAAAAACAGTAGTACTGTTCTCCAAAAAGTTTAACATGAGATTTGTTTACCTTCTTTGCCTCAAATTTCTTTAAATAAGAGTGATTAAGTGCAGGATGTGCTAAACAATCCCTTTGTAAATCGTCTACAAATTTGTCTGCTGATACGGTAATCATAATTTCCCTCCTGGTAAAAATAAAAATAAAATTTTGTTACTACGAAAGAAAAGCAATTGGCATACCTAAAAAGAAATAACTGCAAGAAAGACTCATGTGGATTTATAAGTCATGAAATTTCAATAGGTTATTTCTGATGTCGATTGTATGGAGAAAGGTGTACCTCTTTTTTTAATGTATGGTTTCCGAAAAATTTTGCTCTTTATTTCTGGAACTCAAATATTAAGGTGAAAAAAAATCGTTATACCCGGGAAAACTATGAGGAGTTCTGATTTTCTGACCATACGAAACTCGGGTAGATGAAAAAATTGTTTCTCTGACCACCTGTGTATCGGCGATACATTATGTTGCCGTGTAGTACGTAAATAGCTGTTATTAAAAGGATTATTGTCTATGAATGAAGAAGTTCTTTTCACGGATATTGTTTATTTGTGAGACAAGAGATAATATGTCTGATCTGTAAACCAGTTGGAAGGAAAGCGAAATAATTGCGTAAAGAGATTTTGCGATCACGGCTCTTCCCAAATGCATCTTTTCGTTTAACAACCTGGTCGAATGGGAACATAGGTAGGATAAACGCAACTTTACTCAGATCTTAAACTCATCCTGCTTTTTTTATTCTGGATAAACCAGATTGGGTAAGTGCATTTCTAAAAGAATGTTTTTCAGGTCTCACGAGAACTTAAATATTCTTCTATCTTTGTTGCTACTGTTCTGAAAATCCATTCAAATTTATTATTGTCAGTTTCCAGGAGTGTTATTCGAAAACCATGAAGATGGCAACAGAAACCGGTTAACGGTACAACGCATATACCTGTTGCTCCCAGTAAATAATAGACAAATCTTTTATCCAATTCAACATTTTGGGTAATTTCCTCGATATAACTCTTTATCGTATTGTTATCAATTTCAAGTTTTTGCCTTTCATTTAATACTCCATCTTTAAAAACCACAGTCATATAAAAGGCGCCATCTGTTTGATTTACAATTATCCCATTGACATCCTGTAATGTTTCAAAGGCAAACCGAGATTTTTTTTCATACATCTTATTTCTTTCGTCAGTATGCTTTTTGTACCGCTCATCAGATAAGAGGAGCGGTATAACATGTTGAGGTAGTGTGGTTGAGCAGACCTCTAACATCTTTGCGTTAAGTATCGTATGAATATATTCCTTAAATACCGGATCTTTCTCTTTGTTGTATATCTCTATCCACCCGCATCGAGCCCCGGGCCAGGGCAATTCTTTGGAAATACCCTTCATCGAAATGCCACACACATTGTTGATAACATCACTGAGCGGTGTTGAGGTCTTTCCATTGTAGATAATGTTCAGGTATATCTCATCGCACAAGATAAACAGATCAAATTCTTCAGCAATGCTTACAATTTTCTCCATTACCTCTTTTGGGTATACTGCTCCCACAGGATTGTTTGGATTTATTACTAATATACCTGAAATTGTTTCGTTATTCTGCACGTTAAAACGGAGATCCTCGAGATCGGGAAACCAGTGGTTGTTTACGTCCAGTCTATACATTATCGGATCTTTTTCCGCGTGAGCTGCCTCTCCTGATGAATGTGTTGAATAGGCAGGTGACGGGCCTATTACCCTTGCTTCTCTTTTTAAATAGGTATAGAGTTTTGATATTGCATCGCCAATTCCATTGAAAAAGATAATATCTTCCTTTGTAATCTGAACACCGTCTCTTTTTCTCTTGTTGCAGAGGTTTGCAAGGAACTCCCTTGTCTGTTCCAACCCTTTTGTTGGACTATATGCAAATGAAGAATCTTCATCGACAGTTTTTTTTATTGCCTCCTTTATCCATAACGGAATTTTTTCACCTTTTTGGACAGGATCTCCGATGTTTTCCCAGCAGATATCTAATCCCATATCTTGCAGGGTGTTACCAACATTTACAATCTCGCGAATTTCGTATCTGAGCTCATGGGATCCAACAGGTACAATATTATTTCTCATAATCTTTCCTCTTACTTCTCTGATGAAGAGTTAATTCTCATCCACAAAAAATTATTGCGAAAGCGTAAAATTGTCTGAAAAGGGATGGAAGAGCACATACTTTCCGCAGTAATCGGTGATATTTTAGGTATTGCATGGGAGAAAATCAAGGAATTTACCTTAAGAAGTTAATTTGTTGAAACGGGAATACAATTTTGTACAGTAAGAGTATTTATTGACATTTGTTTGTCTGCTATTAGAATAGGAAGAGTTTACAGAATCACCGCTCTAACGTTTCAGAAAATCTCCAGTTTATGAAAACAAAAGAGGCGTTACCAATTACCGTGCGTCACTTGTCAATGTATAATGTATAGTATAGGGAACTTTTCGTTCTGAGGAAATGGGAAAAGGTTCTCCTTTCCAAACGGTTGATGAAGTAAACGATTTGGGTCGGGAGTGAAATAAGATCACGGTTGGGTCAAAGCCCTGAAAGTGAGGTTTTTCCTAAGCCTGTGATTGAACACCCAGTAGTGGGTAGTATTACGATTGGAGAGTAACGTACGGCAGGTGCGGTAACCTTTTGAATATTTACCTGTATGTAAAGGGAGTTTATTCTCGATATGATTCTGTTTATGATCACTTCTCTAAGGTACGTTCTCGTCGTTTCCTGTTCACTGATTATTGTATGTAACGGTTGTTTCGTCGTGGCAACCGGGCCGAGTGTCCCCCCTGTTGAATCCTGGTTGGAACAAAATACGGTTAAGCAGACTGAAACTGTTGTTAAACAAGATGAAACCGTGTCTGCTCTGCCTGAGAGTCGTGGATCGGGATATTTATCAAAGGGGTCTACGGTAAGTGTAGGTTTGTTAGATGGAGAAGAAGAATTAAAGATACTGGAAAAGATAAAGAGATTGGAAAAATCCCTGAATAAAGAGAAAGAGATGCGGGAAACTTTTGAACAAAATTTAACTGATGTTAAAGTTGCCAAAGAAAAAATTGAGGAGGAATGCTCTGAAACGAAAAAAGAACTGGAAGCGAATAATAAAAATTTAACAGAAGAGATAAAAGTTTTGGATGCCAGAATAAAAGATTTAGAGAAAAAACTTGCCATTGCTGAATTAAAACCAAAACAGTTAGAGGAAGAAGTATTAAAGGCTCAAATTGCCGAAACCAAGGCCCGGCAGGAGTTGTTCAAGTTAAAGATCGACCAATTGGAAAAGAGTGAAGATGAATAAAATCTGAGGGAGCTGGAGAATTTACACAAGAAAACATTAAAATTCCCGTACAGTTAACGAGATGAAAAGAAAATTAATTACTTTCCTTTTACTGATTTCTCTAGCCGTAATCTTTGCGGATGGCTGTGTTGCTCCCCGTCAAAAAGAGTTTAAGTCTATCAGTTTCTTTAAATCCGAAGAGTATATCACTGCACCTATACATCGTGTACTGCTCGTCCCGTTTGATTTTGAAACCCACAGGGAAAAAGTCGTAAATGATGTTACGGAAGCCTTCTTTATTGAATTTCAAAAAAGTGCAAGGTTTGAAACGATAATGCCTCATGAGTTCCGGGACAGTTTATTCCTGCAAAATGAGCTCTGGACCAAAGGGCTCGTAAGGGCTGAGACGATAATTGCAGCAAAGAAGAGATATAAGGTTGACGGAATTATCTTTGGTAAAATAACCCACTATAGACCTCACGACCCCCCAATCCTGGGAATAAAGATAGGAATGTTTTCCACCATAACGGGAAATGTTCTATGGAGTTCAGATGCCATATTTGATAGTAGCGAAGCTTCAGTGATAAAGCTGGTAAAGAATTATCATGCAAATAATTTCCAAAGCGAGCAATCACTTTACGACTGGAAAATACTCTTATTATCCATGAAGCGATACGCACAATTTGCCGCATATCACATGATTCATACCTTATAGAACCCCGCCGTCATTTTCTTTATTCTATTGTACATTTCCTGTTTCTTCATTTCTCTCCAGGCGGTACTTCATCAGATTATTTAAGAACATACCCAAACACTGAAGAAAGTTTTTCCGTGTAAAGAGGAAAAACATGTCATGGTAATATTCTCAGCCGTGAAATACCGTGGGTGGTACGAAACGGAAATGGAATTATCATTTACATAACTCATTGTGAAATAATACAATAAACAGTTCTGTAAAAAATATTTTTAATTTATCAATTACTATGAGTTTTTGGCACAGAGATAGCTCTAAGCTGATGTTCAGTAATTGAAACACCCTGAAATCTTTCTGTATTCAATTCATAATTTACAAGATAATGATAGAACAATCTTTCAATATGCTGTTCGGGATTTCCTCAACACAAGATACTTCTGTTACGAACGGGTTGTCGAACATGAATAATACCGTACAAACCAAAACGGGTGACAAGAGTTTTCGTCCTGTCCTGGCAGATTCTCTGGAAGATATGGCAGCTGCTGCAAACCAGGCGCTCAATTACGCTGGGCAAAAACAGAATATATCGCCTATGAATGGTGAATCCAAACTCTTTTTAGAGAAGATTGTTAAGAGTGATCTCCTTATTATGGACATTGGTCAAGGTGTGCCTGTTAGTGGGTTGCCCGATGCCACAAATAAAGAAACACTCCTGGAGAGTGAAATCACACCGGTACCAATGGGTGAAGATAGATTGTTGTATTACCTGCTTGGAGATAGTCAAGGATCAAACAGAGAAATAGCGTTTCCCGGAAATCTTATCGAAATTGCAAAGACCTTGACTGCAGAAGAGCCTGTTCAAAACCAAAGTGCCAAGGAACAGAATATGAACCTTGCACATGCCGAACTCAATACAGTTCAGGGTGCAAAAACAGGAGCGACAAACCAGATCCCGATTGTTGAACTATCTTCCGAGATAATGAGCGTACAAATTAAAGGAGAGGGAGTGGTTTCAGATTCGAACTCAGTTGTGAACACTATTAGTGATGGGATGTCAACATCCGGTTCAAAAGATAAAGATAGTTACATAGGTTCTCACCCGAAGCCATCATTTCTGTTCCCGGAAAACCTTAAGGAGATGGAAGCAGATGCCGGGCAGTTCCGTTTTGTTCAAAACGGGACTGATGAGTCCGAGAACCGGATCAATGGATTGGCTGCCAATGTATTGGAGGATGGGGAGACGGACGAGTCTCTTCAATCGGCAAAATTGTCACAAGCTCAATCATTAGAAAGAGACGCCACATTGTTTCCCGGAGAAAGGGTAAATGGCAATGTTAATGAGCTGTCGGCAACTCAGCATGTAAATCAGACGTTTCCTGCAAATTCAGATACAAAACGGTCCATTGGTCAAGGTTCTCGGGAGACAGAAAGAGAGAGAGGACAAAATTCACCTGCAACAAAAACAGGCCAATCTGTGAGTATGGCATCTTCCGCTGAAGGCAATATTATGAACTCTGTTAAATCCGGGGAATTCGTAAACCGTTCCACAACTGAAGAGAACACATTATTAGAGCTTCAAGACACAAAGAGAAGAGTGGGATCAAACGGTAACATTACAACTATCAAGCTGGATTTAGAGCCAAGGTTAAGTTCAATTACTACCTCCGGAGATATCAACAGTGCTAACTTTTCAGAATCTCTAAAAACTGACGTAGCGGATCAAATAGTGCAGGGGGCGAGGCTCTTTCTGCAAGGCGGTAAATCTGAAGTAAAGTTACAACTGAACCCACCAGAACTTGGCGGTCTTAACCTTGAATTTACGATTGTGGATGAAGTCCTTGAGGCAAAGATTTCTGTGGAGAAATCTCTGGTGAAGGACATTATAGAGAAGGATATTCCCCGGCTAAGAGAGCTTCTTTCGAGTGAGAATATTGATGTTGGAAGATTTGATGTAACTCTTCAGGAAAAAGAGGAGGAAAGACAGGGATTAATGAGTAAGGACTTACAACCTGATAACGACAGCCGGGAAAGGAGAAACATTGCACATGGTGACAAAGAAAATGTTGATGAAGAGAGAGATGTTGAGGTGTTGGAACAGAATACCGTAAACTCAGACAGAATTAACTATCTTATATGAAAGAGAGGTAAAAGATGGACGTTTCTCGCGTAAGCAATTCAAATGTAGACAAAGAGGCTTTTTTACGTTTATTTACAACACAATTAAAGAATCAGAGTCCAATGGACCCACTGAAAGGGCACGATTTTTTAGCCCAGTTAGCTCAGTTCAGTTCACTTGAACAACTTACTAATCTTAATACTTCATTTTCAGGGGTGGTTGAGTCTCAGAAAGAGCTGAAGGAAAATTTCAGCACTGAATTATCACGTTTGACAAAGAGTCAGCAAATATTCAGCGGAGGAGATCTCATAGGAAAGAAGGTAGAATACACGGATCCTGACTTTCCTGAAGAAGTCTTAAAGGGAAAAATCGAGAAAATTTCCCTTAATAATGACAACGTCTCGGTAGTAATAGATAAAAAAGAGATACCTCTCTCTGACATACGGGGGATTTTATAATAATCTAATCATTACCTGTCGTTTTGCAAAATACACTGATGTTAAGCTGTTTGTCTTAACAGCTAAGCATACAACCTGTTCTAAAGCATTAACCATTTTTTGATGAAAGGAGTGAGGAAATGGCTTTATCATCAATGGCCGCTGCCGTATCAGGACTCAAGGCTTCACAGACGGCCTTAAGTGTTATCGGTGACAATCTGGCCAATTTAAATACACCTGGTTTTAAGTCATCCAGAACAACTTTTGCTGATCAGTTTGCTCAAACTCTGAGATCTGCTCAGGCACCTGGTAACGGGCTTGGCGGCAACAATCCCGTACAGATAGGTATGGGAACCTCGGTTTCAAGCATTGATATGGATTTTACCCAGGGAGGCCTAACTCCAACAGGAAAACCTTTCGACCTGGCCGTAGAGGGAGATGGTTTTTTTATCCTTACGGATGGAATTGAAGACACATACACAAGGGTTGGAGCCTTCGATCTTGACAAAAACGACGATCTCGTAGATTCTGCTTCGGGCCTCAAGGTAAAGGGTGTAAATGGCTCCGCTATCAATGTCCCCGTAAATTCGACTGTGCCGGCGAAGGCTACTACAAAAATAAACCTGTCCGGAAACCTTAATTCTACGATTTCGGCAAATGCTGTTAACCAAGTGGTGGAATCTTCAAGTGCCTATCAAACCGGAGGGGTTGATGCTACCGCATCAACAACTTTGAACGCACTTGACCAGAATACCACAGACTATGTTTCAGGTGATAAGATTACGATAACTGGATCGGAATCAGATGGTGTTCCCGTGAATAAAACCTTTATTTATGGTAGTGGCACCGGGGAGAATGGTACTACACTGGGGGACCTGTTGAGCTTTATATCAAGCAGCTTCGGGTCAGCAACGGCTTCGGTCTCAAGTGGAAAAATAGTACTGACATCTGATGCTCCGGGAGAACAGAACAGCAGACTGAGCTTGAGTATTGCCGATGCCACTTCGGGAAATACGGGAGCTACAACCTTCATTACGAATGCCGAGACGGTAGCGGGAAGTGGTAAGGCGCATACTACCACAGCTTCAATCTTTGATTCGAAAGGAGTGCAAAATGCCGTTACCCTTACCTTTGAAAAAATAGCGGCTGATACATGGGATGTAACAGGTACCATGAAGGCCGGTACCGGTAGTGTCACTGATGCTGTTACGGCAATAAATTTTAACAGCACAGACGGATCATTTGCATCTGTAACGGGCACCTCAACTATTACGGTAACCTATCCGGATTCAACAACACAGGTAATCACTCTGGACTTCGGACAGCCAAATTCTTTTGAGGGCGTCAGTCAATTCAGTGGTGACGGCAACAGCAGTACTGACAGTCAAACGGTAGGAACGGTGGCACAGTTTCGTCAGGACGGCTATAAAGCAGGTTTCTTCAGTTCAGCGACTGTTAATGCGGATGGAAAGGTTATTACGATATTTACGAACGGAATAGCACAGACTGTAGCACAATTGCAGATGGCAACCTTCAGTAATCCGGCAGGTTTAACTAAGATTGGTGGAAATAGATTTGCGATAAATGTCTCCTCCGGTGAACCGGTACTCCAAACAGCGGGTTCAGGAAGAGCCGGCCGGATCATAGATGGTCAATTAGAAAGTTCTAATGTCGATTTAGCTCAGGAGTTTACAAACCTTATTACGACACAACGGTCATTCCAGGCTAACGCCCGTACCATCACTACCACCGATGAGATACTTCAAGAATTAGTCAATTTAGTAAGGTAAAATTGATACCTGCTGAAAAGAGAATCCTGAATTGAGCGGACAAAAAAGGAACCGCTCAATTCAGGATATTGAGAAGTGTTGTTTTTTATTGTCATAACTCGGGGGATTTGTAACCAAAGTGCCTAACGTGTAAAATGTCTAAAGTAACTGAAGTTAATGATTTACTTTGTTCCAATATTGTGTTTCACCCCGAAAGAATAGACTTCGTATTCCATCGGGCAGGCAGGCTTCGCTTTCATAAATTCTTATCTTGTTTTTAAAGTCTGCCTTACCTCTAAACCCAATTTGCCTCCCGGTAATTAGCGCCTATGGAAGATGCTGATTTTGTGATCTGATTTCTTATAACCCTTCCCTCTGGAGTATTTGGTAGCGTTGTGGACAATCGAATTATTCGTACAGCAAATCGTCGAGTTCTCTTTTCCAGTTCCTGAGAAAATTCTTTATTATCCACAACTTCCCGCCCGGCCATCAGTCCGTTCGTCAGCCCGACGAGCATTCTGGCGGGGACGGGTAGCTCGCTTCAAACTTCAGGCACTTTTAACTTTTTATGGAACCTAATTTTTTATGTCTCAATGCGTTATTACGGAATTACCGTTGACGAGAATTACTGAGAATCAGCGTGAATAGAGGTGGGTGGGAATGTTTTTCACAGAATGTGGAAAAAATTGTCATAGAAGTATTTGTAGATCAAGATCCTTCAGCAAGGGCATTTTGTAAAATACAAATGATGATTAATCTAACTGCTAATTATACAGACTGTTATAGGAAATTTTACAAGAAGAACCTGTTTATATTTTTTTTCTTTGTTTTTGGCATAGAAGTAGCTTCATGAAAGAAGGTAGTTGGTTGTGAAATAGTTACATAAAGAAAAAAGATCGGAGAAAGGTAAAAATGATTGAAGTTGTTTATTTGGCTGCTTCCGGGCTTGATGCATACACAAAGAAACAGGAAACCATATCCGCAAACCTTGCAAACACAAACACTGCCGGCTTTAAAAAGTATATTGCTGATTTTACTATTACTGCGGATGAAGTAGACGGGATCAAAAGTGAAGTAGTTCGCCCGGATGTGAGTATTGATTTCACCAAAGGTGATCTGACTTATACCGGGAACAGTCTCGATATAGCCATTGATGGTGAGGGATTTTTTACCATCGAGACAGAACAAGGTTTGAGATATACAAGAAATGGGCAATTTAAACTCTCCGGTAATGGTGAAATCGTAACCTCAAATGGTGGAAAGGTGTTAGGGCAAAACGGACCACTCGTAATGCCGAAGGGGAAAAATTTGGTTACCATAGACAGTACAGGAAAGATTAAGGTGGATAACAGTGAAGTTGGACAATTGTTGATTAACAATTTTACAGAAATGTCCTCACTCATCCCGGTTGGTTCAAGTTTGTTCATGGCATCTCCAACGGCTGTACCAGATCCGGCTAAGCTGAACTATGCCATTGCACAGGGATACCTGGAAAAATCAAATGTAAATGTTGTGGCAGAAATGGTTGAGATGATAGAAAACATGAGGAGTTATGAAGCGAGCAATTACCTTATAAAGAATTTCAGCGACACTCTGCAACAGTTGATTAGCAGTCAATCAAATATTGTTTAAATTTGTTTTTGGCGCAAAGGAGATAAATCATGATTAAGGCATTGTATACAAGTGCAACGGGTATGAAGGCTCACCAATTCCTGCTGGATGTGATATCAAATAATCTTGCCAATGTAAATACCAAAGGATATAAAAGAGTACAGGCAAACTTTCAGGATTTATTATACGATAAATCTGTAGCTGCCGGTTCAGAATCCTCACAGGGTGTTCAGTCTCCTACTGGCCTGCAGGTCGGGAGCGGTACTCGAGTTGTATCCACAAGCAAGGTCTTTACTCAAGGTGTTCCCGAAAATACCGGGAGATCATTGGATATGTCTATTCAGGGACCCGGTTTTTTTCAGGTGTCACATCCTGACGGAAGTACTGTATACACCCGTGACGGTTCCTTTCAGCTTAACAGCAATGGTGAACTGGTAAATTCAGAAGGGCTGAGGCTAGATCCTTCCACGACAATTCAGGGAAATGTAATAGCCATTAATATCGGTTCTGATGGTACTGTATCAACCCAGAGTTCAGACGGAAGCATCCAGTCGGCAGGCCAAATAACGCTGGCCACTTTTCCTAATCCTGCCGGATTGGACAGTCTGGGAAAAAATCTTTACAGAGAGACAACAGCATCTGGTACTCCACAGACCGGGACTCCGGGTTTGAATGGTGTTGGAGAAATAATGCAGGGTTTTCTGGAAAGTTCCAATGTTGAGGTGGTTACAGAACTGGTAAATCTTATCGTTGCTCAAAGGGCATACGAAACAAGCTCAAGGGCAATCAGGGCAAGTGATGAGATGCTCCAGACTACAAGCCAGATCATCAGGTAATAGCTGTGATGTCTTGATGATTTGATTAAGGGACAAGACTCTAAGGATTGAATAGAAAAAACGTAAGAATTAATGAAAATAAGGCTTTGATTTTTTATGCTTGAGAAAATTCAATAATTGTTAAAAAAGGTTTAAAAATAATTTTATATGTGCGTTAGCACATACTCAAAATGGCGTTAAGCAACGACATGGACGTCGTTGTAGCAATTATGAAAGAGTTACGCAGGATGCGCTTAACTCGAAGATCGCGTCTGATTCATAAGGAGCCGGACAATGAAATCTAGGGTTTTCGTGTGTGTAGTTATAACATTTCTCGTGGTTATGGGTTCAGCACAAGCGAGTCAAATTGAAATAGATATCATGGATAAGGTTACCCTGAAAGAAAAAATAATAACAATAGGTGATATTTCGCAAGTTACCGGAGATGATGATAAATTGATAAAGATAATTAATGACATTGAAGTCGGGAGAACCCCATGGCCGAATAATCACAGAAGGGTCGACAGGGATTTTTTTAAGATGAGGCTTTTGAGTTCCGGCATTAGTTTATCAGATATTGTTTTCGAAGGTTCAGAAGCGGCTATAGTCTCAGTTGAATCAACAAAAATAACGGGAACTGAGATTGTAGAAAAAGCAAAGGAGCATTTACTCTTTGCTACTCAATCGTTTAACAGAGATATTACGATAGAAGTAGGGAATAATCCCGGTGATCAATGGGTAACCAAGAAAAGGGATGAGATATACCTCGATGCATCACTTGCCGATATCAGTAAAAACAGAGGAAATGTGGTAGTTATGGTTATGGCAAATGCGGATGGTGTGCTGCTTTTCAAAATACCTGTCCGTTTTAAAGTCAGGGTATTTGAATTTATTGCTATTGCAAAGAATAAGATAGATCGCCACAAAAGTTTAACAGCAGAAAATGTCTTCCTGGCACGAAGAGAAACAACAAATGTAAACGGAGAAATTTTTTCTGATGTCGAATCTCTGAGGGGTAAGGTGGCCAGCACCCAGATCCTGCCTTTTACCGTAATAACAGAAGAGATTATTGAGACACCTCCGACAATTAAAAAAGGGGATACGGTAAAATTGTTTATCAAAACAGAAAAATTTAAAATTGTTACCAAAGGACTGGCACAGGAAAATGGGGTTACCGGTGAAATAATTAAGGTCCAGAATTTTGATACGAAGAAGGTTCTTCACGGTAGAATCGTAGACTATGAAAATGTCCAGATACTTTTCTGATTTCGGTGTGTTGCATAGGGAGAGAGATTATCTATGTTGAAAATTTGTTTCATTTCTATCCTCACTGTTGTTTTGAATATATTTTTCTTCGCAGTTGCTGATTCAGTTTACGCTGATTCATTGTGGGAGAGAAGGACTGCCATAAACTATAATCTCTTTGATGATAATAGAGCTAAAAGGATCGGAGATATCGTTACCGTAATTGTAATTGAAGAGACGAATATAGACAACGAAGAGAACGCTTCTACAGATAATTCGAACAAATTTTCCGGAGAAGTAAATAATAACGCCTTTTTGGATGGCGTTATTTCCGGATTAACCAAGGGACGTAATACTCGGTTCGATTCCAGACCAGCTAATAATGTCTCGGGTAATCTCTCGACTAATTTTAAAGGGAAAGGTTCCTATGACAGCACACGGAAGATAAATCTGAGTTTCACTGCAATGATAGTAGAAGTGCTTGACAACGGAAATCTTGTCCTGGAAGGGAAAAGAGACGTAGACGTAAATAAGGAGAAATACAATCTGAAGCTCACGGGTATAGCCAGGCCGATAGATATATCGCCAAGCAATACAATACTGTCGAGCCAGATGTCAAATGTAAATTTCGGCCTTGAAGGGAAGGGCTGGCTGACGAGATCAGGGAAAAAAGGGTGGTTTAACAGGTTTCAGGATATTTTCTGGCCTTTTTAAAATAAAATTTTATAACCACAAGAGTGAAAGTATAAATGAGGTTGCTGATTATGTTTCATAAATTCTCGATGCGTCGTTATTGTTTTGGTATTACCGTGCTGATTGTAACACTTCTCTTTTCTTCTGCACCGGTAGTTTGCGGAGCCATAATTGCGCGTGTTAAAGACATTTCAAATATTCAGGGTATGAGAGATAACTACTTATTCGGTTATGGACTCATCGTAGGGTTGCAGGGTACCGGTGACAGTACGACATTTGCATTTACAAGCCAATTGGCCAAGAACGTCTTCGAGAAACTTGGTATCGTGACAACCGATGAAGACTTTAACTCAAAGAACATAGCAGCAGTCCTTGTGACAGCTCAAGTTCACTCATTTGCAAAGCCTGGAGATAGAATAGATGTCCTTTTGTCTTCAGTTGGTAATTCAAAGAGTCTTGAGGGAGGAGTGCTTGTCCATACCGTTCTTCAGGGGATAGACAATGAAGTATATGCGGTTGCACAAGGGCCCTTATCTATTGGAGGAGGATTCAATGTTGGAGGGAAAGCAGCAGATACAAGAAAGAACATAGCTACAACTGCTAATATTCCACACGGTGCTTTAATTGAAAAGGAGATACCAGTCCACCTCTTTTTCGGAAATGCTATCAGATTAAGTCTGCATGAAACTGATTTTACTACTGCCCGCCGTTTAATGAATGCGGTCAATGCAAGATATCCAGGTTCCGCTCAAGCTATTAGTGCCGGGGATGTAGAAATAACGCCTCCAAGGGAATTTCGTACAATGAACATGATTACACAGTTTATTTCGCAGATAGAAGAGCTCCCGATTACACCGGATGCAATTGCGCGTATTATTATTAACGAAAGAACTGGGACAATTGTTGCAGGAGAAAATGTGAGAATCTCAACAGTGGCTATCGCCCATGGCAGTCTTACGATTACAATAAATGAACGGCAGGAGGTTTCACAGCCGAATCCTTTTGCTCCGACAAGTGCTACAACCGAGGTACTGGATCGCACCTCTATTGATGTTGGCGAGGAAGAGGGAAAACTCAATGTTATACCTGAAGGTGCAAGTATCTCGGAAATAGCCCGTGGTTTAAATGTTCTTGGTGTTACTCCACGAGATCTGATTGCGATATTTCAGGCAATTCAAAAGGCAGGCGCTCTTCATGCAGAACTGATATTAATGTAAAATAGTGAATTACTTGCTATTTTCCATCTATTGGAACAAAGTAAACCATTAATTTTAAGCACTTTAGACATTTTACCCTTCAGGCACTTTGGTTGCGATTTCGCCGCATTAAGCTATTTATCTATTCAGGAGGTAAGGCATGGATATACCATTCGATAGTGGTTTCATAATGAATACAGAAAAAGTGGAAGCCTCAAAGGCTTTATTGAAAAACAAAGCCGATGATCAGTCTTCTTATAAATTGAAGAATGCAGCACAGGGTTTTGAGTCGATAATGGTAAATATGCTGATCCAGGCAATGTGGAAGACGATACCCGATTCCGGATTGTTTGAAAAAAACAGTGGTTCTGAGATCTATGAGGGAGTTACTCTTACTGCACTATCAGATGAAATTGCCAAGAGCGGTGGTTTCGGAATAGCAGATATGCTTTACAGGCAAATGGGAAAAGAATAAGTTGTTTTTATATCCCTCTTGCAAAACTGGGTATTGAAGAATTAAAAACCATTGTGAGGAGAAGATAGGCTTGGAAGAGTTATTAGAGAATTTGTACGATACCTTAGACAAGATGACGGCAGTGTATAAAGAGATACTGCAGGCTGCCGAAGAGAAACAGAGGCACATTATTTCCGGAGACATTGAAAAGCTTGAATCAGCAATCTTCAGGGAGCGGAACCTCGCAGAGAGTATTGTTCTCCTGGAAGAAAAACGAAGATATGTAATGGAGTCGATAACCCGAAAAATTGGATGGTGTGACACCTTGCTGTCTCTTCAAAAACTTGAAGAACATATTCAAGACCCATTTCGAAGCAAATTGGAGATGAAACGTGAAACGATTCTTGAGGTAGCTCTGAAAGTTCAGGAAGTGAACAATGTTAATACGTCGCTTACCAGATATTCTCTTGAATATGTTAACAGCCTTATAAAGTCTCTGTGCTCTGAACCGTTGGACAATACTATTTACCAGCAGACCGGCAAGGTAAGGGAAGGCGATCTGAAAAGGATCGTCTTCGAAACAAGTGCCTGAATGTTTCAATCTGATTGCACGGGAGTATTTATTCCGGAACACCAATATGTGTGCGGTAACAAATAAATCATTTTAAAAGGCTAAATTGAAAAAGAGGTGAAATATGTCATCTGCAGATCTCTCAATAGGTTTAACCGGTCTATTAGTTGCACAACGTGCTTTACAGACTATTGGTCATAATATTGCAAATGCGAATACACCGGGGTATAGCAGGCAAGTGGTTTCCATTAGTGCGAGAGATCCTGAGTTGTCTCCCTATGGGCCCCTGGGACAGGGAGTTGCAATAGACGAAATAAGGAGACTGAAAGATGACCTGATCGATTCTCAGATAAGATCTCAATCATCATTGCTTGGCAATTCTGAGATACAAAGTAACATACTGGGAAATCTGCAGAATGTTTTTAACGAACTGTCAGATTCCAGCTTAAACAATACCTTGAACCAGTTTTTTAAGAGTTTAGAGTCATTATCAACGGGTACTACCGAAATCAGCAAAAGGCAACAACTTCTGCAGGACAGTACAAATCTGGCTAATAAATTTACTACTCTGAAAAACCAGTTTGGAGAACTGCAGCTGCATGCAAGCCAGCAGATTACGTCAAAGGTGGATGAGTTGAATAGTATAACAAATGAAATCGCTCTGTTAAACAAAAGGATATCTACCGTCGAAATGTCAAGCGGCAATGCAAATGACATGAGAGATAAAATGGACGGCCTCATAAGCAGATTGAGTAAGCTGGCGGACATTAAGGTGCTAAACCAGGAAAATGGTGCAACAAATATTCTCCTTGGTGGATCATTAGTTGTAATGGGAAACGGTGCGGAAGCGCTTTCCACATCAACAACAGGACCGGGAACCGTCAGGATAAATGGGATAGCAAATATCAGTAGTGGTGAATTAAAGGGGTTACTGAATATCCAGGACGTAGTTATTCCAAAATATATGGAAAAACTGGATACACTTGCCGCAAGCATCATCAGGGAAGTAAATAATATTCACAGTGAGGGTTTAGGACTGAGTGGAGGCTTTTCATCTCTGACCAGTACGAATGCGGTCAGCAGCTCAACTGCCCTCCTCTCTTCTTCCTCCAATAATCTGCCATTTACTCCTTCAGTTACCACGTATACGACCGGTACGGTAACCAGTTCAGGATCTACGGTGACCGGAAGTGGTACATCGTTCTCAACGAATGTGAAAGCCAATGACTGGATAAAACTCAATGATGGAAATTTCTATAAAATTCTATCCGTCGATAGTGATAGCCAGTTGACCATAAGTGGTTCGTATACCGATGCAACTGCCATATCTACCAACATAACAAACGGTAGCCTTTACATTAGCGTTAAAGATTCCTCAGATAACATTACCGAGAGCAGTATCAGCATTGCTTCGGATGAGACGCTCAGTTCTCTGTCTGCAAAAATAGACAGTATATCAAATATCAGTTCAACTATCAGCAACGGACTTTTAACCATAACCGCAACAAGTGGCTACACGTTTAGTTTTACCAATGATACGATAAGTGATGCGGATACCAGTAATGTGCTTACGGCTTTAGGGATGAATACATTTTTCAAGGGAAACGATGCATCGACTATCGGGGTAACACAGTATATTCAAGACGATGTTTCCAGAATAGCTGCATCTTCAAACTTCACACCGGGAGACAATAAAAATGCCCTGAGACTGGCAGATCTGAAAGACACTGCAACAACGAATAATACAACATTTAACGACTTTCTCCAGGGTGCCGTAGCAGAGCTGGGAATCGAAACAAGGCAGAGAGACAGCGAAAAAGAGGCCTTTAGTACTCTGCTCTTAAACATGGAGAATCGTCGACAGGAGGTATCGGGTGTATCCATTGAGGAAGAGATGATAGACATCATCAGATTTCAAAAGGCGTTTCAGGCCTCTGCAAGATATATTACCCTTGTTACTGAAGTTACTGACACCTTTTGTCTCTAAAGTAAAGGAGATTAAAAATGCCTTCAAAAGTGACCCTTGAAACTCTGGTGAGAACAACGCTGAAGAAAGTCAATTCCAGTACTTCGCAGTATGCAGCAACTGCAGGGCAGATATCATCAGGAAAAAAAATAAATCGCCCCTCAGATGGCCCTGCTGCTGCAAGAAGAATCCTCAGCCTGAACACAGAAAACCACAAACTTGAACAGTACTCCTCAAACATTCAGAAAGCAACAGAAGATCTGGCAGAAAATGAAAGGGTACTGATTAACGTGGAGGAACATATTACCCGGTTAAGAGAACTCACCGCACAGGGAAATAACGATACAAACGGCCCGGCTGAGAGAAAAATTATTTCCATTGATATTAATGCTGTTCTCGAATCACTCCTGCAGGAGGCAAATACGAAGTCATCAGAACGGTATACTTTTGCAGGGACAAAGACAACGACGAAACCCTTTACTGCAACCTATGATGCAAACAATAAGATAACTGCCGTAACCTATAATGGAAATCAGGGAAAAATAGAATATCGGGTCGGACCGGGAGCAACCGTCCAGATTAATCAGACAGGAGAAGAGGCCTTTGTTGACACGAGCCTTTTCACCACGATAATTTCAATTCGGGATAATTTTGAGAATGGTGTAAAAAGCAGCGGGCTCGACGAATTAAATAGTGCACACGGTAGTGTTACAGGTTTAGTAGCAAAAGCCGGAAGTGTTGCCAGGACGCTTGAACTTACCGAGAACAGGATAGAAGAAGCAAAACTCTCAATTGCCAATTCTCTGGGGGAAACAGAAGGTGCAGATCTGACCGAGGTTGTATTAAGACTGAAGGAACAGGAAAATGTTTTTCAGGCAACACTGGCCTCCAGCACACTGATTTTTAGAACCTCTATCCTCGATTATTTATAATATTTCAAATAACATGATACTGAAAACCCGACTCTTCGGCAAAATTAAGGTTTTAAAGAAAGAAATAATCAATTTCACTGCGCCTATCCTGGGCTTTGCTGATTGCAGACAATACATACTGCTTGAAAGGGAAACGTCATTCCCGACCTTCTGGCTGCAATCAATTGAAAATCCTGCACTGGCATTTCCCGTTGTTACACCGTTTTCAGTTGACGAAAACTATTCCATCAAGCTCAGCGCTCAGGATTGTGAAGATATTCGTGTAAAGAAAGCAGATGAAGCCCTTGTTCTTACTCTTCTGGTGGTACCACACGATATCATGTCTATCAGGACTAACTTGCGGGCTCCAATAGTGTATAACCCTCAAAAAAAACTTGCTAAACAGATTATCCTGCAGGAAGAAAAATACTCGATACATTACTATATCATGGATAACAGGAATTAGATATCAGCTCATGTAATTATGTGAACACTTACATCATCAAAAACCCGCACAATCTCCGGCATAAAACCAGGAAGGTGACAGATGCTTATTCTAACAAGGAAGTTAGGCGAAAGCGTAATAATTGGAGACAACATAAAATTAACGGTTGTTGAAATAGGCAAGAATCAAATCAAATTCGGGGTAGAAGCACCGAAGAATGTTATTATCCATAGAGAAGAGGTTTTTAAGAAAATAAAGGATGAAAACGAATACTCTTCTTCTTCCAACTTGATTGATTTATCCTGACGTTCAGGGGAATGCATGTCTGCTGCGCTTGAATATATATGGATATATGAGGAAATGAGGCGTATGAAAGCAAGAAGTCTGAAGACAGAAATCAGAATTAAGGAGCCGGAAGGAAAAGAAAGTCGCTAAAAGAGTCGGCAAGATCAAAAAGAGCCAAGGGTTCAAGTGAAATGCTGAGAAAGTATACAGAAGGCATAATGAAGAGAAAGCCTATTAAAATATTTACGATTTACGAATTAAAAATAGAAAGAAAAGAATGTCGGCTAAAAGATTTAATGAGTTGGTTTCTATTTTTACTGCTGCATTAAAAACATCAGGAAAATCGTAATTCGTAAATCTGAAATCGTAAATCAAAAATACTCTTATTCATTCACCTTTGCGTGAAAGGCAAATCGCTATGAAAAACCCATTTAGAGGTAATACAAAAGGCTTCTCCGTCATCGAAATCATGATTACGATGACCATCATAGCGATACTGGGAGGCATTGCAACGGTTGCCATACTCAAAGAACGCTCTTCATTTCACCAGGCTGCATGTATGAGTAATCTCAGACAGATATCCCAGGGCATGCAGATCTACTATAACGAAAATGGAAAGTTCCCGCAGGATGGCTACCCCGATGATGGCAATGATCCTCTCCCCCTCTCTAGAGAACTTGCGCACTATGTACCCGGAAAAAAGGTCTTTCTCTGCCCCGAAGATGACAATCCTGTAAGCATCGCCAACTTTGCGAGTTATGATCCCTATTATGTTGCACGAAAAGACCCGTATGATGTTGACAAACTGGTAATTGGATGTCCCAACCATAGAGAAGCGAAAAAAGCCACGAATCTCCTCGGCGCAGGCGCTACCAACATCACCAATATCGATACCGTACTCGTAAACGGCCAGGAGATACCTGCCGATGGAACCTCTGCCGAGAGAGCCATGAGTAACGTAAATGATGAAATGACCTTCTCAGACGGAAGCAAAGTCAAAATCACCGGTTCCCAGGCGGGCTATGGAACCTACCTCGTCCAGTCGGTTCGGCTGGCAGACGGAACTCTCTACAGTATCATACGGGTTGCGGACGAGGGGACAATCGATGTTCAGGTTACGTCAGGCTCTAAATTCGAGGTGGTAACACCGAGCGCCATTATCGGGGTGAGAGGTACCCGGTTTACGGTCGGGACTGTTAATGCCAATAGCGCTACGACAGTAACCGTGATAACGGGAATAGTTGATGTAGTGGACAGAAAAGCAGGCGCGAAGGTAGTGTTATCCATTGGCGGCACAACGACAGTCACCATAGATGATCTTGATGATAACACAGACTATGATGGAGACGGGTATACGGGAAACCAGGGAGATTGTGATGACGGAGATCCGAATGTCCATCCGGGAGCAGGCGAAATACTCGATAACGGGAAAAACGATGACTGTAATTCTGCTACCCCTGACAGCTCTCTTGATGTAGATAATGACGGTGACGGCTTTACCGAGAATCAGGGTGATTGTAACGATACGGATTCATCTATTCATCCGGGTGCTGAGGATATCCCGGGAAACAGCATAGATGAGGATTGTGACGGCCAGGATACGCCAATAAACTCCAACGATATAGACGATGATGGTGACGGGTTTACCGAGAACCAGGGAGACTGTGATGATGGAAATGCGGGAATTAATCCCGGAGCCACGGAGGTGTTTGACAGCGTAGACAATGACTGTGACGGTCAGATAGATGAAGGATTTACCGATGCAGATGGTGATGGTTATGCCCTTGAGCTTGATGACTGTGATGATACAAACCCGGCAGTAAATCCTGGCGCAGCAGAAGTACCCTATAATGGTGCGGATGATGACTGTAATCCGGCGACACCTGATGACGATATAGACGGAGATGGTTTCGTCTCTGCCGCAGATTGTAATGACAACGACCCGAACGTTAATTCAGGTATGGCTGAGATACCCGATAACGGTATCGACGATGACTGTAACGGTGCGACCCCTGATAGTACTCTCGATATAGACAATGACGGTGACGGATTTACCGAAAATCAGGGAGACTGTGATGACGGAAATGTGGGAATTAACCCTGGTATGGCCGAGATACCTGGTAACGGAATAGACGATGACTGTAATCCGGCTACAGCTGATATCAGCCTTGGTGACCAGGCACTTATTGACTTTATCAATCAGCAGCCGCCATTAGCATCTGCTGATTTAAGGGATTCTTTAATAAACGAATCACCACTAACAGAAGCTGTTCTCATGGCTATTATGAATCGAAATCCACTTATGGATACCATGGATAATAATCAAGTGTTCCAGGCTAATGACCCATTATCAGATAATGTTCTCAATGTGATGATAAACACAGACTCACTATTAATGCCCGCGGGTTATAGAGCTGTTCTTCTTGATAATACTCCTTTATCAGAAAATATTCTCAACCAGGTGATAAATAAAAATACACTGTTGAACTCCGCTGGCTATAAGACTGTCCTTATTGATAATTCTCCATTGCCACAGAGCATATTAGACCAGGTCATTGCAGGAACTCCTTCAGGAATTGTTGCTGCAGACCGACAAGCAGTTTTAGATGCACAGTAAAATTTACAAATTACAATTTGAGATTTAAGAATTTAAAAATATGAAGACAGGAGTCAGAATTAAGAAGATAGAATGAAAAGAATGTCGGCTAAAAGAATTGGTAAAACCAAAAAGAGTACAGGATTCAAGGATTCGAGTGAAAAGAGGAATTTTAAAGACTTAAAAAATATGGAGAAGAAGTTGAGAGGATGCTCAAAGCGCTCTTAAAATCTCTGGAAAATAAACACTTGAACCCTTGAATCCTCGGATCCTTTAATCCTTGTTATTTTAAGGAGCTCGGATAATTTATGAATATTGGTACCTTACTTGGAATCCAGGTTAAAGGAGTAGGAGCACAACTGACAACCGAACTCGTCGGAATGGAGGAAGGAAAATATTTAATACTCAAAATGCCTCCTCTGTCTGAGCTGGGGCTTACGGCAAGCATATTATACAGAGGAAATGAGAGCACCGTTAAATACCGTCATAAAGGTACCGTTTTTGGCTTCAGTTCTCATATACTTGGTGTTACCACTGACCCGGTACAACTCATCTTTCTTGATTACCCAACCAAATTTGAAAACTTTGGGCTTCGAAGGAATGAAAGAGTTGCATGCAATCTGCCTGCTCAGGTAAAAGTTTCAGGCAATTTGATAGAGGGCGCCATTACCGATATAAGCAATAGTGGTTGTCATTTTGTTGCAAAAACTTCAAAAATTGCATATTGCATCAAATCAGTAGAAAAAAATGAACTTGTTACAATCTTCAAATTACCCGGAGTAAAGAAAGAATTAACCATACCATCAATACAGAAAAACATAAGCATAAACGAATCAGATACTGGTATTGGTATCGAATTTATTACTATGGATATTGACACGAAAGCAATTCTTTCCGGCTTTCTTTTAAAAAATGAATAATTAAGTATGCCACTGCACTCGAAAGGCTTACAATCTTAATCTAGAGAGATGCTTCTTCGAACAGAGAAACAGTATTCTTTATACAAGACAAGGGAGATACCGATGAATAATAAAGTTCTTTTTGTTGATGACGAGCCTAACATATTAGCTACATACAAACGCATGTTAAAAAAAACATTCAGCATCGATACAGCTCTTGGAAGCGAACAGGGGCTGACAAAGGTCGCTAACAGCGGGACTTTTTCGGTTGTTGTTTCCGACCTCCAGATGCCCGTCATGAACGGACTCAAATTCCTCTCCCGTGTCAAAGCGATTAATCCTGATTGTGCGTGCATAATTCTTACCGGTAAGGCTGATCTCCGGAAGGCCATTGACGCATTAAACCAGGGAAACATCTTTCGGTTTCTGACCAAACCCTGCGAACCGCATGCACTCATTGGAGCAATTAATGATGGAATAGAATATAATAAACAATCCATGCTTGAAAGAGAAATCAATAAAAAGATTCTGAACTTGTCCATCAAAGATGCCCTTACGGGATGCTTCAACCGTACCTATCTGAATGATCATCTGACCAATGAGATTAAGAGAGCGAGGAGATACAGGCATTCATTCTCAATTATCATGTGTGATATAGATGATTTCAAAAAAATTAACGATACATACGGGCACATGGCTGGAGACCAGGTGCTGAAGATTTTTGCCCAACGCATAGAAGACACCATTAGAAAAGAGGTTGACTGGCTTGTGCGATACGGAGGTGAAGAGTTTCTGCTTGTACTTCCGGAAATAGGAATGAAGGGAGCCATCTCTTTAGCAGAAAGGATCTGCACAGATCTTGCTCAAAAAATGATCAGAATTGAGGAAAAAGAGGTACAGATTACGGCAAGTTTTGGTCTGGCAGGGTTTACCCCTGACTCTCCACATGAAAAAACTTCACCCGAATTTCTGATTACGACTGCTGACACCTTACTTTACCAGGCAAAGGCTCAGGGGAAAAACAGGGTTGTCGTACATTAATTCCTGATTCTCTCCTCCCGAAAAGCACCGGCATTGACTTATCCCATCCCAAGACCGGCAAATGAACCGATTGAATATTTTTTGTTATCGTTCGCCCTTCCCATCCATGTTAACCACAAAAAATAAGTATAAAAAACCCATAAGCCAACCGATATTACTCCTGTAAAGAAAAACATGCAGCCGGGAACACATAAACAGAGAATACATGCAGATCCGTTAGTTGTATTCTTTAACGTCATAACAACTCTTCTCTCCTCCAAACCTGGCCGAACCATAACCAGGAAGAGGATAGATATCGAAGTAACGCTGTGCATATCTCATGTGTATTCCGGATTGTCCAGGTTGTTAAATGAAAATCTATACTCATCTCATAATGGTTTTAGTATATCTACCGGTGCCGAACACCTGTCTGCGTGCGATGCACAAAGGCAGTCGGCAGATTAGCCGTTTCCAAACATTCCCATATGAGTATAAAGAATAACTAAATTATAAATAAAATCATGAGCGTATGCGTTAGATTTTTGCTGTAACCAGAAAGCTCATTTTAAAAAAAATGAAGACATCACGAAAAGCAATCGGACAAATACTAAAAGAAAAGGGATTTATTACTCAGGAACAGCTGGATAATGCATTGGAACAACAGAAGATGTTGTCTGCCAGATTGGGTGATGTAATAATAAAGATGGGTTTTGCTCATCCGGAACAAATTACCAATTGCCTTGCAGAACAATTTGATTATAAAGTTGTTGATCCTTTGTCTATTGATATTCCTGATGACGTTATAAACATTGCTACCAAAGAGATCGTAAAAAAATATAATATCATTCCTATTGCCAGACAAAACGGGCTTCTTATTGTGGCGACAAGTGATCCACTTGACATCCAAACTCAGGAAAACCTGCGTTTTATCCTCAATTATGACATAGAATGTGTGCTGGCAACGAGTGATAATATTGAGAACGCCGTAAAGAAGTATTATGAAAAAGAAAAGGCATTCTTATTAGGTAACATCTGTAATGATCTTAAAGGGTTAGCGCTTGAAGCCTCAAGAAGCAAACACTTCGGGACAGAGGTTTTGGCAGATTCGGAATCACCTGTTGTCAGGCTGGTTATGCACATTTTTAAAGAGGCGGTTAAGACCCGTACCAGTGACATTCATATTGAACCATTGTCGAACACTATTAAGATACGATTCAGAATCGATGGTGTATGTCATGATATGCATACAATTACAAAAAACGTACATGAGGCACTGGTCTGCAGAATAAAGATACTTTCAAATATAGACATCACCGAAACAAGAAAACCTCAAGATGGCAGAATCTCGGTAAATGTTGATGGAAAACAGACGGATATCAGGGTGAGTACTATACCTTCCACTTGTGGCGAAAGCATTACTATGAGGTTATTGGATAAATCATCGTCACTCATTAAACTGAAGAATGTCGGGTTGGCAGAACGTGATCATAATAACTTCAAGAACTTGTTAAGCAGACCTAATGGCATAATATTGATCACCGGCCCTACCGGTAGTGGAAAAACAACTACCCTGTATGCAGCTATAAATGAAATTAACCCCAAAGAAAACAAAATAATTACCGTAGAAGACCCCATAGAATATGACCTGGGAGGAATTAATCAGTGTGAAGTCAAAGAGAAGGCAGGTTTGACTTTTCCTAAAATTCTTCGTTCCATGCTCCGCCAAGACCCAAATGTAATAGTTGTTGGTGAAATACGTGATATTGAAACAGCAGAAATTGCCGTTTCAACATCATTAACAGGGCACCTTGTATTGAGCACACTTCATACAAATGATGCACCTTCTGCTATAACAAGACTTACTGAGATGGGAATAAAGCCATTTCTCATATCAGCATCCGTTAACGCAATACTGGCTCAACGCCTCGTTAGAGTTGTCTGTCCATCATGTAAAGCCCCACAGAAAACGAAAAAGGATACCTTAAGTGATCTGAAGTTGAACATAAAGGATTCCGAAGATATAGAATTTTTTTACGGGCAGGGATGTAACTATTGTAACAACACAGGTTATTTTGGAAGAATGGGGATATTTGAGTTTATGTCTTTAACTCCGGAATTAAGGGAGGCAATTCACAGAAAAGTGCCAACAAACGAATTGCGGAATATTGCTCATTTTGAGGGAATGACAACATTAAAAGAAGATGGATTGAGATTGGTTCGTGCCGGAATTACGACCCTGGAAGAGTTAAAGAGGATATCGAATGATTAAGGAAGCGAGAAAAAAATTATTTGGACAGATCTTACTGGAAAGGAAGCTAGTAAACGAAATCCAGATAGAAAAAGCACTCGAAATGCAGCAAATAACCGGCAAATCCCTGGGAAAAACATTAGTAGAGTCTGGTGCCACCACACACAAATTAATAATGGAGGCTTTAAGCAGTTATTTGAGCATGGAAATTATGGACTTTCGAACAACAGAACTGAATCCGGACATCATAGAAAAGATTCCACCTTCAATTGCACAGCTTTATCGAGTTATCCCGATAGCTTACGATGGGCATACCCTTACACTAGCACAGGAAGAACCTCTCAATATCGAACAGATAGATGACCTGAGATTCTTACTCAAATATACTCTGAAACCTGTTCTGGTTGAACAAGAGTTGATCTCAATCAGTATGGATAAATACTATCCGGGAGAACATGAATCCATCGAAGAACTCATGGATACGTTTGAGACCAATACTCCTGAAAAGGAAAATAGTAACACCGAAGAATCTATAGAGATTGGAGATCTTCAAGATTTGGTCGATAATGCGCCGGTTAAGAGTTTCGTCAATTTAATTCTTTTGCAAGCAATCTCGGATAAGGCAAGCGACATTCATTTTGAAACCTTTGAAAAAGAGTTCCATGTTCGTTTCAGAGTTGATGGTATGCTGCTCGACAAGATACCTGTTCCTTCACACTTTGCAAATGGCATTATTTCAAGACTCAAGGTTATGGGAAACATGGATATAGCAGAAAAGAGATTGCCGCAAGATGGTCATGCCCATGTAACAATACGAGGCCATCAAGTTGACATTCGTATCTCCACATTACCTACCAAACATGGAGAAAGTATCGTTCTGAGAATACTTGACAAAAATTCAGTCTCACTCGATCTTACGCAACTGGGATTGAATTACCAGGATCTTAACACAATTAAACAGTTAATGAAGAGAACTTACGGTATTATCTTAGTTACCGGCCCGACAGGCTCGGGTAAAACAACAACATTATATGCCTCCCTTAATTTTGCAAATTGCTCAGGCAAAAAAATTATTACGACTGAAGATCCTGTTGAATATGATATTGATGGTATCACGCAGGTCCAGATCAATCCGGAAATCGGCGTTACATTTGCCAATAGCCTGAGAGCAATACTAAGGCAAGATCCTGACATAATTCTGATGGGTGAGATCAGAGATTTGGAAACAGTTGAAGTTGCAATGCAGGCATCCCTTACCGGCCATCTTGTTTTAAGTACTTTGCATACAAATGATGCGCCTTCGACGATAACAAGATTAATCAATATGGGTGTTAAACCGTATTTAATAACAGCCTCCCTTACGGCTACCATAAATCAGAGGTTGGTGAGAAAGTTATGCCCGGAATGCAGAGAAGAATATATACCGGACAGGAATGTAATTCACAAACTACATATCCCTGAATCGGTATTGGGAGAAAAGCAATTTTATCGAGAAAAAGGTTGCAGTAAATGTAACAATACCGGTTACAAGGGAAGAATGTCTATCCTTGAAATAATGACGATTAACGATGAAATATGTTCTCACATCATTCAACAATCGTCTACGGAAACAATAAGGGAAGCTGCAAAACGGAGCGGAATGAAAACGTTGTTGGAAAACGGACTCAATGCAATCTATAACGGTCAAACTACCATAAAAGAAGTTATGAGAGAAGTAGGATAAATGAAATGAGTCTCTGGATTTCCAGAGGCTCTCCATAACCGTAAACTATTTCTATCGACAAACTATATGCCAACTTTCAAATTTAAAGCAATAGACAAAAAAGGCCTCATGGTCAAGGATTGGATTGAAGCACTGTCAAACGAAGAAGCAATCCAAAATATCGGAAACAGGGGATTTTTTATCACACATATAAAAGAAATAAAAAGTCTTCCTAAGAACAAATCTCAAAACAACAAAAAGAAAAAAAGTATAACAGCATTATCAATCAGTAGGATAAATCAAAAAGAAATAGATTCCTTTACAAGAGAACTGTCAACACTTCAGGAATCCGGAATATCAATAGTAGAAAGTTTGATTATTATTGAATCTGAGCTGAAAAAAGGATTATTAAAAAACATACTCAATCAAATGATACACGATATTCAGGAAGGTGATAATCTTTCAGGATCAATGCAAAAACACCCCAAAGCATTCGACAAACTGTATGTAAATACCATAAAAGCCGGAGAACTTGGAGGTGCACTTGATGTAATTCTTGATAGACTGGCAAATTATCGGGAAAAAGTCCGGGCACTCAAGATGAAAATAATAAGTTCTATAACCTATCCCATTGCTGTTATTTTCGTTGCATGTGCAATAATATCAGGGATTATGATATTCATAATCCCCAAATTTTCAAAGATGTTTGAAGAGTTAGATATCTCACTTCCTTGGATAACCCTAATGATTATCAGCTTGAGCAACTTTATGATTACCCATTGGTATCTTATCTTTGGGTTTCCTGTCGCTATTTTTATTTTATATAAGCTGAGTATGAAAATAAAAAAATTCAGGCTTATAACGGACAGAATAAAATTAAAACTACCGATTATTGGTAATATCATAAGCAAGTCTGTTATTTCCAAATTTGTCAGAACTCTTGCAACCTTAATATCGAGCGGAGTCCCGATTTTACAGTCTTTAAATAATGTTAAAGATGTTACGGGAAATACGGCGCTCATCAATGCAATCGAATATATGCATAATAAGGTCCGTGAAGGAGAAAAAATCGCAAAGACTCTTCGGGAGACAAAGATATGCAAACCCTCACTTGTCAGTATGATAGAAATAGGAGAAAGATCTGGCAAATTAGATACAATGCTTGCCAAAGCTGCCGACAATTATGATAAAGAAATTGATGCTGCGGTAACTTCTATGATAAGTCTGATTGAACCAATTATGGTCACATTTATAGGTTGTGCTGTTGGTACGATCGTTCTGGCTCTATTCATGCCTCTTATAAAACTCATGAGCAGTATGGGTTCGTTTTAAAAGTTTTGAAGGAAAAAAAGATAATGAAATCAGATTTTAGAGCTGGATCTGTTACGAGTTTACCGGATTATGTACAAGCAGAAAAAACTTCCGAGGAAGATAACCGTAACTATACGATAAGCTTTACTGATAGTGTCTTTATTGAAACACGAAAGAACTCACAGGATTCTCAACAAGTTGCAGTACATCCCTTCAACCCATTTAATAAGAATTCTTCAACCGGGTTTACGCTCATAGAACTGTTAGTTGTTCTCGTAATTATCATGGTTCTCGTTGGAATTACCGTGCCCGTTGTAAGTTCTATCCAGACGAATGCAAAGCGTGGAGTTGCAACTGCTCAGATAAGTCAGCTGGGGCTTGCACTGAAGCAATTTGAAAGTGACTTCGGTTTCTTTCCACCGGATAGTTATACAACATCAGATACAATTCTCTCTCTCGGTAGTATAGACATACCCCGCGATGACGATCTTAATACAGGTACAAAATGCCTTGTTTTTTTTCTCGGCAGCATGTTTACGTTCAATTCAGCGAGTTTTAATGAAATATTCGGCCCCTATATAGAATTCAAGAGATCGCAAATTGCGGGATCAGGAACCGATTTTGCTCCAGATACTGCAACTCTCAGTATAGAAGGCATTAACGGCACGAGAGAGATCTTCCAGTATAAAGACCCTTTTGGGAGTTATTACTTGTACAACAGTAGCTCTCCCTCTCACAATATCTCCTCGTTTGACATATATTCATTCGGGCCGGACAAGATAGACGATTCAGGAATCAGTACAAGTGATGACATTACAAACTGGTAAAAATGGATTTACCTTTACAGAACTGCTGGTAGTTATCAGCATAATCCTCGTTATTACGGCATCCGTCCTGACGGTCATTCCCCGTTTGAGCAGAGACACCCAGGTAAAAGTCGCAAGGACAATGATTGATCGTCTGGAAATGGCGATTGAACACTATTACGACGATAACAGATTCTACCCTTCTGGAGATATAGAAAATCTCAGGTCTTTGCTACAATCATCTGATACAACCTTTAAACAGTATATCGAATTCAATGATGAGGAGACAAGTGGTAATACTATCATTGATGTTTGGGGTAATTCTCTCGTATATATTTCTCCGGGCAACCAAAATACCAGTTCATACGATTTATACTCAACAGGCCCGGATGGAACATCCACAACTACCGGAAGTGATATTGATGACATAAACAATTGGAGTCGATAGACTCAAATATTCGGAAAAGGATATCCCTAACCTGGACAAGCCAGAACCAAACAGAGGGTAATAAATTACCTGTCTGCGCATGCCTGTACTAGTCCTAAAACAAGCGAGGTTTATTAACCACACACGTACTCATAATATTTTAATCAATAATTGGTTGCTTGTTTGATCCCTTATGCATCTCTCAATACTTTTTTGTTTGTAAAACTTCTCGAATTCGTAAAAATACCACTATGAACAGACAATATCACTGTGTCATGATACAATGTTGATGTACCAATCCCGCAGACTTTTAACTCATTCATTTTCTCTACAAAATCTTGTTACCCTCTCATGCATATCTTCAGTTTTCTGATCCGCTCCCAGGTAGCAAAGAAATCCTGCAACCAGTCATTGTACCCAAGAACACGATACAAGATCTTTCTCCCCGTTTTGATAATTTGACACGGCAGCAAAATCAGTGTGTTAAGAAACCTCCGAAATTCCATCTTCACAACCTGTGTACCCCTTGCCTTGTCGGGCATTAACATCCCAAACCACGCCTTTATATTCCACGCCAGCGCTGTTATTACCATATAAGCCCAGTTACTCTCCAAATCTCTTACCGGCATCTTCATCGCATTTACCCCGTTCTTTAACTGCTCTACCACATTCTCCTGATTGCATCGCCCATTTGCTAACTCCACTACTTCCTCTGCCGGTATATCGCTCAGGGTTGCTTAATGTAAAAAAAGTATCGTACGTCATCAAATAATCTCATCTGACCCCTTTCTACTCTCAAGGTCTTCCTGACCACTACCACTCGATACCTCTTCTCACACTTCACCGGTCGATACGCAAACTCTCCCGTGCTCTTCCTCAAGACAAATATTCTTATACCCTCGCTCTTCCACGATCCGCTCTTTTACCCTCTCTGGCCTCTTTCTCTCGTTGGTCTTTACCGTGTATTTCGGTTTACGCCTTATCTCCTTCCATGATTCCTTCGATAGCTCCCCTGCCCGTCTTTCCAACACCGCATGAGCATTCATACCAAACACAAAGTCTGCCTGCTCAGACCAACGATCAAAATTTCCCGTTAAGGAAAAATCCGTATCTCCTCTGATACATACCCTCTTAGCGTATCGCTTCACCAATCCTATCGCACGGTCTATCCACTCCACACAACCGTCATCGGCTCGGCCTGTTCCCGGGACGATTCACCAGATACAACACCTCCTTCGTGTTCCCCAGCGATATCACCAGCGGCGCATGCCCCCATATCCCCTTATACGATACATCTATTCCCTCCTTGCACTCTCCATACGTTTTTGCTATCGTACCATCTACATCTATCAGTGCCTCCTCCATGGAATCCTTCCTGCTCTCTTTCCATACTTGAATGCGTGCGGTATTGATGCCTCCATCAGTCTCAGGATATCCGCTTTCTTAAATCGACGGGTAAAATCCCCCGCTGTCGTCGGATCCGGTATCCTCTGCGCTCCTATTGCATTGAGGTACCCCGTATCCTGTCGGTTCAACTCTATGTCCTCTAATCGTATATTTCCGCAAAGGACATTGTATGCTATATTCAATACATGATCTGACTCGTGGTAGGGAATATGGCTTTTCAGTAATTTGACCTGCCGGTTAATCTCGTGTACCAAACCACTCTTCAGTACCATTTGATGTATTGCTCCTATTCCTCCGCAGTTGATTGCCTGTGTCTTCTCTGCTATTTCGTAATGGATATTCCTGGCGGTGAACATCGGTTGGGGTTGTTCCTCCCACTGCTTCCTCTCCAGTCGTTTTTTTAATTTCTCGTTTCTTTCTCTTGAGTGTTTTGGTATACTTCTTTCGTAATTTTTTGTTCATCTGAAATGCCCCTTTTGCTGGTTATTGGTTTTTTGAGAAATCCTATTTTAACCAGTAAAATGGGGTATTTCAAACCTCTTCAACTCTCTTTGTTAAAAATCACGCTTGCATAAGGACTAGGTACGGCAGACAGGGAACTTGTTATTTGATGCTTGTCTGATATCATGATAAACTCTATTTAATAAATATTTTGCCGAAAATCTTACAAGAGCAGAACAAGAGACAGAGAATCTTTCACTCCTTTCAGACACCTTCCAGTTTCCTCTTGATTTTAAACGACTGAAAAGTTATTCTTGTTTTTTTGCGGTTAGTATATCTTCTCATTAAAAAAAGCGTTCCTTTACGCTTTCACTGCAAACGAGATTAATTTGAAATCACTCGCAAATACCAGATATGGTTTCACACTCATAGAAATGCTTGTCGTAATCGCCATCATCGTTTTAATAGGCGTAATAACCGTACCATCAATAACACCTTTCCTGAAAGGACAAAGTTTGAGCAAAGGCGCACGCATCGTTCAGGCAAGAGCCCTGGCTGCAAGAACAATGGCTATTAATTCCAGAAAAACACGACGCCTGGTTTTTGACTCAACTTACTCCAAACTGTTAATCAAGGACGAAAATAACAGCGAATTAGGAAGAGAAGAGTTTCTCCCGAATAACATAGAATTTGATACAAGTACAGGAACATGGCTTACGGGTACAACTACCGTTAGCTTTACTCCGAATGGTTCCGCAGATATTTCAGCTTTTGGTACAGATACGATTACTATTAAAAATAAACAAGGAAACTCAAAAAATCTGAGAATAATCAGCTATACGGGACAAGTTTCAAGTAATTAAAATATTTAATAACAAATCAAACAACTTTACAATTTAGCTTTTCTTTATCGTAATAAAGGAAAGTCCTAAAACCGCCTGTCTGCGCCTGCCTCTGCGATGCACGCAGACAGGCGCAGAACTCGCACAGGTAGATAAGTTTTCATTTTACAACCTGGCCAGGCCAGAAATTCCTTTTTTTGGTTCTGTCTCGGCCAGATTGGAGGAGAATTTACCATTTCAAAAATAGATCTGAAAATAAAACGGCTTCGATACTCTCAAGCAGGTTTCACTCTGATTGAAGTTGGTATAGCCATTTTCATACTCGGTGTAGTATTTATCGGTATCCTGACCATATTCCCTATTGGAATTGAGTCTACAAAAAGTATGACTCAACATTCAAACGCTTCTCTCCTCAGTGAATTAGCACTATCGGAACTCAAAGCATACGATATTGTAGGAATTGTCGGAACGATGACGGCCGGTCAATCTTATACGTATCCGGAAATAAGCGACATAAACAAAGACAGGTTTTTTCAAGATTCTTCAGGAAATACCGTATTTACGCAATATTCGTGGCAGGCTGTTGTAAAAAGCATCAACACGAGTGACGCAAACCTGATCAGGACACAAATTGCCATTTTTATCAACAATAATCCATCTGAATATGGAACGGGAACAGCCGACTTCACACAAGGCAGTGCAAATGTACAATACACGACACCATTGCCTTCAAGACTCACGTCGAAACAATATATACGGGAGCATAATGAAGCCTTCTGGTCTAGAATAAATACGATAGACACAACCACTTCAACCATTACCTTGGAAGGACCATTTTTAGGAAGTTCCGGAACAGACCTTGCATTTTCTACGACTGACGATATTATTGATATCTACGAAACCATGCTCACGAAACATTAATTACGTTTGTGCTTTCAAATAAAAGATCTGAAAGCCAGAATTCATGAGTCAGAAGGAAAAGTCTGCCTGATCATCCGGGTAAAGACCAGTTAAAAGATTTCAGGAACTGGTAGTTTGGCAAAACACACAAAATCTACCTTAAAATAAAATACTACCGGCCCGACAAAGCCGTTCTGGCGGGAAGGTTTAATGCACAAATATTTAAAATGTCAACAAAGCAATGAATTACATTTTTTGTGCGAAAACACATATCCAAAAGGGCGTGAAGCAACAACATGGAGCTGTTGTCCGCCCGCCCAACAGCCCATTCGGACGAAATTGCAATTTTGAAAGAGCCGGACAGTATGCGCTTAACTCGAAAGAATCTGCCTTCACCCTGGTAGAACTAATTGTAGCGGTATCCTTAGCTTCAATAATTATCTTCATTACGGTAACACTATTTAATCAGGCAAGCACCGTCTTCTCAGAAGCTGATGCATGCAACGAGGTATACCAAAACGCAAGATCTGTTTTTGACATAATGAAAAGAGACATCTCCGGTTCAACCTTAAACGCAAATAATGAATTGTTCAAATCGTTTGACAATATTGATTCAAATGACTACCTTACGATTAGCGCAAAAGGTGGCAGTGACATACTCACACTCTTGTCATGTACTCCCAATAATGCAGGCAAACCAGTTGCCTTAATTACGTATTTCCTGACTACCACCAATATTCTGAAAAAAGCGGAAATTACTCTAGACAATACCATAAATGCTGATATGTCAAGTTTCGATCCCGATACCGCAACGGGTTCCGAGCTTGGATTCAATATTGAAACGTTGCAATTTAAATATCTCGATAGGGATGGAACATGGAAAAACTCATGGGACAGTATCACAAAAAGATATTTACCCGATGCTATAGAAGTAACCATGACCATCTCTGACATGCGTAACAGGTACTCAAGGAAATTTACAAGGATACATTCGATACCGTAACGAAACATGGGGAAAAAGGTCAGATACTTAAAAAAAGAAGATGGATACATCCTGATCATCATTGTTGGAGTTTTTACCATCCTCTCATTGATGGCGATAACGTTTGCCACACTGTCAAGAATAGAAACCAAGGCCACGAGAAATTATTCTGACTCGATAAAATGTGAGGCAATAGCGAGAGCAGGGCTGGAACACGCATTGTATGTTCTCCGGCAGGATAAATTTGGAGACGATGATATTGCATATAACAACGATAACGGTGATGAAAATTATGACTGGTCAGGAGAAACATGGATGCCCGGAGGTAGTAATTTCTCAGGCACAGATTATGATAACGATGGAGATGGCACGAACGACTCTAAATGGATATACTTTCCGGCTACAGCATCGACATCCGACGTAAGACTTCCGGGAAAACTTCGCGCCAGATATGCAATTTTGATAACTGACGACAGAGAGGCTCGGATAAATATAAATGTTACAGGGAACAAGGCCGGCAGCGGTAATACGCATACCTCCAATGAAGGATGGTCTACATTCGAGATCGATCTATCCAGATTAATTGAACAGGCACCGGGCCTAAACTCAACTGATGGAGATACCATTGCAAGTGATATTATTGACAAAAAACTGGGGACTGATCTGAAACCCGGCACCAGCACAGTAAATGACAATTCTGGAATAATACCCAATCCACAAACAGATGGTGTCGACAATGACGGGGACTGGGTTCTCGCCTCACACGACAGCAATAATAACAGAATACCGGATTCAGGTGAGACCAATGTAGATGAGGCAGATGAGACTACCGATGAACCAACCGAATACAATCCAGTGTTTCCATCTGGTGATGATAGACCGTTCGGTTTCCTTTCTGAAGCTGAAATCATGTGCTCCTCAACATATACAAGCAGACTCGAAATAATTTGCAACAACAGAGGTGTCTCACAAAGTGATCAGACTTCTCTTAATGAATGGTTCACGACCTGTTCTGCAGACACCATAGTTTCGCCAGCGTTCCAACTGGATGGCGGAACATCTACAACCATGTTAAACGTGAATGCCCTTATAACAAATGAAGGTGCATACACTGATACTGTCATGTATCATTCAGATAAAAAAGTAGAAATGATCACAGACGTTTTTGAATCAGGAGGCATAACCGGGTCATCAGGTACACAAGGGTATGTTGAACGTCATCAACTGGCAGTCAACACAATAGACTTCATTGATTCTGACAGTGTTGTAACCAGATATGATGACGGCACAGATGTCTATTACGGTGTTGAGAAAACTCCTTGTATAAACGAAGTGGAAGCAGAGGTAAATCCTGCCGTTGCATCCGGAATGGGAAAATTCATTGAATTGTTTAATCCATACGATATTTCTCTAAACATAACAAACTGGCGTATCGAATTCGGGGCAACCACAATAACCATTACCGGACCTAGTATACCTGCTCAGGGTTACTATGTTATAGCCGACCATGCTAGTGCATACCAGGTAAACTTCAGCTATCAGGGTGGCGCTGCGGCTGATCAATATGATGTGGGTGTGAATAATCTCACTCCAAATGGAGAGGTGATAACCCTAAAAGATAACAACAGTAACATTGTACAGGTCACCAATTATGGCCAGGCCGACAGTACTACGAACACAAGACAGTTAAATGATCCAAGACCGACACCCTTAATGGACGCAGACGGAACAACCAACATAAACGCATCAATACCCTGGCGCTGGACAACAATACCTGAAACCGCAGGTGAGAAAAACAGCAGTTTTAATCCGACTATTGGCGGTGATGGTTGGGAAAATACCACACCAACATGGCCACTCAGTTTTCTTGTAGCAAACAGGATATTTTCAAATAAAGGATATTTGGGCTTTATTCATACTGGACGTCAGTGGTCGAGTTTTAAAGTTGATCAATTTATTACCTATCCGAACGTACTGGAATACCTTACCATTACAGACCCATCAATGGACGGTATTGATAATGATGGAGATGGTGACATAGATTCAGCAGATACAGGTTCACAGAATGGTGACATTAATGGAAAAGAATATCGTATTCCCGGTTTGATAAATGTTAATACCGCTCCTTCTGAGGTATTGCAATCACTCCCAAATATAGATTCTACCATAGCAAATGCAATTGAAAGCAGCATAGATAAACCATTTACGAGCATAGGGGATTTAGTTGACGATGTCTCCCAGATTACAGGAACCGGCAATAAATGGGACAGGGAAAAGAGATTTCGGTCAATCTCAAATCTTATTACCACACGTTCAAACGTCTTCACTGTCTATATTACTACTCAAATTTGTAATGAATCAGAAACTGACATCTTCTCTGAAAAAAAACTTTTAGCAATTGTTGATCGCTCTCTTGATCCGGTTAAGATCAGGTATCTCAGATGGGTAACGAACTAAAGGAGGGGGTATCATCTACCGAAGAAGAAAAGAAATGTATTGATCGTCCGGAATAGGGATTCATACATATGAGACATCAAAGTGTTTCGTGTTTAGAAAGGTAATGGTATTTAAATTTACAATGGGTATAGTATGCGTAACTGTCAGTATTGCATATCCCATGTCTCTAATTCCTTAAAAAATCCATTGTCAGTCAAATCATATTTAAGCGGAGTCATTGAGATATAACCTCCTTTGAGTGCATGCATATCCGTTCCAATAACATCTTCTTCAGGCCAGCCTGTTCCTGCTAACCAATAATAAGCAGAACCCCGAGGGTCGGTACGCCTGTCATAACGCTCATCAAAATCACCTGAATACTGTTTTGTGATCTTTATACCCTTTATCTCATTTTTTGGTACAAAAGGAATGTTAATATTTATCAGGGTCCCTTTGGGGATCTCTCTTCTAATTATGCTGCTTATCATGTCTCTTGCAAGAGCAGCCGCACCATGAACATCAGGCGGCAATTCTGAAATTTCCAATGAAACTGCTATAGACGGTATTCCCAAGAGTGCACCCTCAATAGCCGCTGCGACCGTTCCCGAATATAATACATTAATGCCAACATTAGCACCTATATTTATGCCCGCCACCAGTAAACCAGGTTTCTCTTTCATTATTTCACGCACACCAATCTTTACACAGTCTGCCGGTGATCCATCGATCCCATACCCGACAAAGTCACTATCCAGATGCACATCTCTTACCCGCAGTGGATGACTAAATGTTATAGAATGGCCGACACCACTTTTTTGGACATCAGGTGCAACAACAGTAACGGAACCAATAGACTTTAACGTTTGTTTCAGCGATAAAATTCCGGGTGAGTAGATACCGTCATCGTTTGTCAAAAGGATTTTCATTCAATTTCTCCAAAATTGTTACCTGCCGATTACGATGCAACCCTCCAAAAAAACTCTGAATTTGGATTTTTCACCGAAAACTCCGATATTATCCTGATAAATAATTGTACGGTATACTCATCTCATAATGGTTTTCGGACCTGCCTGTGCGTAAGGAAAGGAATGCACGCAGACAGGTAAAACCGAAAACCAAATCGGTTTAGAATATTATCTGGTCTCATTAATCATTTCATCTCTTTTGCCTCCGAACTCCTCTCTGACTGATTAAGCCTTCAACCTTCAATTTCTCTAGTACCTTAAGTCTTTCACTGACAATCATATTATCAAGCACTTTTTTTCTCTCTCCCATTCTCTCTTGAACTTCTTTTATTTCTTTTTTTCCTTCATCGGTTAAAACTAATAATCTTTGCTCTTCAACCTCATCAATAGTCTGCTCACTCTGTACAAAAAACCAGCTTTTTTCCTCTTTTTTACCCCAAAACCAGCCATTTCTTCTTCTCTTTTTGATTCATCATCCTCTGCCTTCACGTTCTTTTTCATTGACTTGTCATAAATATTTTTCCGCTTCCTCCCTGACTGTTTTGCTCTTTGTCAGAAACCTGATATCTTCATTATCAAATGGGGAGAAAAAAAGAAAGCGTAACAAGAAATCCCTCTCCAGTGTTCGTCAGCCTGTGCCAACTCTTCCTGGGTATCACAATCACTATACCTTTTCCATGTTGTAGCAGTATCATTAAGTTCTACTATACCGCTCCCCTTATGAACGTAAACAAGTTCATCATGTAGTTTATGTGAATAAAAACCCATCTCAGCATCTTTCTGAATTTGCACTACGTGTATGCTCGCACTTTTATTCTTACCTACCGGGGTTATCTTAACGGTTTCGGATTCAAGAAGCCCATTCTCTTGTATAATAGCATCTATATCTTTTACTGTTGGGAAAAATAGATCAGGAAATGAGGTCGGACTCCTTAAAGAATCAACAAATTCAACTGGTTTGTCCAATGTCTTGCAACTAACAACAAAAAAGAGAAGCAATAAGCAAAAGCCAAACCACTTCGTTAAAAATACGAAATGAATTACATTTCTCACTCTCTTTTTCCTGTAAATATCGACGTTCATAAGCATAGCAGCCGATTTTAGCAGTAATATCAGCAGTGGTCAATACATAAAATCATGCATATATTTATTGCAATACCCAGATTGTAGTGTTAAAGTTATCAAATAATAATGTTTCATTAGTATCCGAGTAATCGTAACAGCACACACAAAAAAAAGACAAAGGAGTTTTTGGAATGAGAGTTGTTGATAGAAAAAGAGTTTTACCGGAAGTAACAATCGGCCTGAACAAAGAAGAAACAGTTAAACTCACCACAATTTTAAGTAATAGCGATACAGAAAAAGAATTTTGCCATGCACTATTAAGACAAATCGATCAAGTCTTGCAAGACGATGATTTCAAGGAATCAAAGAAGTGATTTACAAAGCCGTATGACGTTAAACTCAGCATTGGACGGTTTTATTTATTTATCAGAGAATATCAAGGCTCAAGAGAAACGTTTTTTTCTTTTTTGGATGTTGGCACGGTAAAACAGAATTTTGAACCTCTTCCGTCACAAACCGGGCTTTCAACCCATATCTTGCCATTATGAAGACTCACAATTTTTTTTGCTATTGCCAGGCCTACTCCGGTTCCTTCAGCATCTATATCCTTGAGTCTCCTGAATATTTTAAAAATCTGCTGCTGGTACTCCTCCTTTATACCAATACCGGTATCCTCTATAAAGAACTTATAATGCCCGTTTTCTCTATCACACCCAACTTTAATCTGCCTTTTACCATCTTCACCCATAAATTTAATTGCATTTGTGAGTAAATTCGAAAACACATCCTTCAATCTTTTTGCATCACACATTACCGTAGGCAGATTATCCTGGATGGAAAGGTCTATATTGCTATTGTCAATCAGACTTTCCAACTCATGGACAATATCATCAACAATTACCTTACTATTGACATCATCAAAATTATATGCAACCATTCCCACCTTAATGACTTCCAATAGTTCATGGATCCTCTTAGACATGATTTCCGTGTTAGCCTTAATTCTATCAATATATCGTCTCCCTTTTTCATCAAGTAAATCCCCGCAGACTCCGGACAATCTCGACACGTAACCGTCAATTGCAAACAAAGGCTCTTTTAAATCATGTGAAACAATGTAGACAAAATCCTTTAATTCCTTGTTCCGTTTCCTTAACTCTTTCGACCTCTCCAGCAACATCTTTTTTGCTTCTTTTTGCAAACTTATGTCTCTGATTATTGCCGTAAATGTGTGATGTTCGTTATCAATTTTCTGGAATGAAAGAGACATTTCAATAGGTATTTCGTCACCATTTTTTTTCATTCCGCTAACTTCAATGATTTTACCTATAATTCTGGTTTCGTGTTTCTCTGAAAACAGTTCTAATCCTTTTTGATGATCCTTTTTATATTTTTCCGGAATAATGGACAGGATTTGTTCTCCTATCATTTCATCATTTGAATACCCGAAGGTCTTTTCTGCAGCCTTGTTCCAGACCTTGACTATCCCCTGTTCATCAATACAGATAATGGCATCATGTGCTGTTTCTATCAGTTTATCCGTATACTCTTTACCTTGAACAATTTCATCCTCTGAGCGTTTCCTTTCAATAGCCGCTGCCATATATTGCCCTACTGATTCCAGAAAATTTATGTCAGATTTCAAAAACACCCTTTCCTCTGATGTATAAACTCCCATGACTCCAACAGTTCTCCCTTCCACCAACATCGGGACACTTAAGCCGGAAACAATTCCATGTTCTCTGAGATGAGATTCGTCAGAAAAACGTGTTTCTGTTCTTAAATCTCTCACCACTATAGGTGTCTCTTTTTTCAAGGCATAACCAGCTTGAGACTTTATACCTAACCCTATAGTGGCGTGCCCGACAAGGCCTTCTTTCCATCCAACACCACATGCAAGACAAAAAGAGTGTTGTGGTTTATCAAGTAAGAGTATATCGCAGAATTCCACGCTCAAGGTATTACACACAAGATTTACAACCCTGACCATAACTTCCTGAAGATCTATGCTTGCCAACAAGAATTTACCAATCTCCGCTACAACTTTCTGTTGTTTTGCTTTTCCGAATATTTCCTCAGTTTTCTCTTCAATTTTTCCCTCCAGATGGCCCGCATAATCCTGTAACTGCTTATTTGACTTATCTAACTTGTACAAAACCTTATTAAACGAAAAGGTTAAAAAGGCTATTTCATCATTTGATGTAACAGGTATATGATAATCTGTATCTGTTTCTGCAATTGTCGTAATACCTGTTAATAATTCTTTCAAAGGCTTTGTTAATCTTCTTGAAAAGACAATTACTGCTGCAACTGAAGCTCCAATTATAAAGAGAACAAGAATCCCTAATCCTCTAAATAGATTCCAGGTCGGGGAGAAGAGAGCAGATTTTGGAAGACTTTCCAACAAAATCCAACTTCCCCCGCTGTCTGAAAGGTAGAAAAGCACAGGCGTAAAGCTGTAAAATCGCTTACCGACAAGAATTCCTCCCGATTGCCCTGACAAAAAACGTGAGGAGATTTCCCGGGAAAAATCATTCTTCACATTTGCATTAGCAGTAAGACCGCTCTTTCGACCAAGTGAATTCTCCTTGTCAGGATGTAACAGATAATAACCCTCTCTATCTATCAGATACGTATCAGAATCTTCATGATTTTTTTGTCTCAATATATCAAAGAAAAGTGGGTCTGCAAGGACACTTAAGACAAAAAGTCCTCTATGGTGACCAACTCTGTCGAAGACAGGAGTCGTATATCGTAATACCGGCTTACACGTTTCTGCATCAATTCCCACCTCATTGTTTAAATCAAAAGTTGAGACAGAAACATCTCCATCTTTCAGTTTTTGAGTATCCACCAAAAACCTTTTATCCTTGTTTTCAACTTTTCCAGAAGGAAAGATTGAAAACGTATCATCACCTTGTTGTAATCGCATGACTTCTAAACCAAATTCATTCATATACTGTATCTTGCAGTAAATTTCTTTCTTTTCAAAAAATATGTTAAAAATATTTTTCGTTTCTGATCTATAATAATTCATGCGATCCGTATCATTTTTATCGATAGCATTTATGAAATCTGATAATACTATCTTAGTACTGAGAGAGATAACGTCTTTCTCTACTGAACGTAGACGTGCAAAAACTTTATCTGTTTTGCTTTTTGTCTGTTGTGTAATCTCTCCAATCTTATTTTGTTTCAGATATTTTATTGTATAGATACCGAAAGAAGCACTGACAATAAATATAGGTACAATTACAACAGGAAGAAACCTTACTACTATTTTATCTCTGATCTTAAACACGTTTTAATCCTCTTCTTGCAATAATTTGTTATAAATTCCCACCCACTTCGGCAACTTATCCTTCAGATTAAGCGTCTTCATATATAACATATCTATATAGGGAAAGACGGTGGTTTCCGGTGTACAACCCTTCTGCATCAGCAAGGCATTTGCCACGTGTACGGCAGTTAGTGAAGCAAATTCTAACGGAGAATTATTGAACGATTGAAACTTTATAATACTACCACCTGAATTCTTCTCCTCTTTACCCTTATTTGAATCGTTATTTAATTTTATAAAGATGTTCTCAACCAACTTTGAAGGTTCATGGTGAAAGGCAATAGTTTCAACGATATTGTCAGGCAATCCCCAAACCCCTAACAGATAAGCCCCCAATTCCGCGTGAGAGGTTTTCAAGACAGCGTACTCCGCCTCTACAAAACTTCCGCCAGTCATGTCAATAAATTCCTTCACTTTTTTGTATCTTCCGGGTTCTTTTAATAAAACCAGTTTTCCTATGTCATGCAATATCCCGGATATCAAGGTTTCCTCTACTACCTTGCCTTCTGTATTTTCAGCACGGACAATTTCTTTGGCAAGCCGACCCACAGCCAGACTGTGATTCCACATTTCTGTTAACGATAACCCAAGCATTTCGGATTCTTTTGTAAATGAAGAAAACACGTGAATAGAAAGCACAAGTGCCTTCAAAGTCTCTATCCCTAAATAGACTGCTGCCTGCTGCGGATCCGTAAGCTTCCTTGGAAGACCAAAGTAAGCTGAGTTGACAATCTGCAAGACCTTGGCTGACATAGAAACATCTTGTGAAATAATTTCCCCAACCTTCTTAATAGAGGCGTCCGGTGATTTCATTTCATTTACAATCATCCCGTATAATGATGGCAGACTGGGTAAATCTTTTATTCCTGTTACTATCTTTTTCAGTCTTTCATCCCTTAACAAATCCTGAAGCTTACAGGCACGTTCTATCGTGTACTTTACGGTATCAGCATCACAAGGTTTCACCAGAAATTGATGCGTACACTTTACCGTCTTCATGATCATCTCTCGATCAGTATGTCCGGAAAGGATAATACGAACAGTCTCCGGATATTGCTCCATAACTGTATCAAGGAGTTCTACTCCGTCCATTCTCGGCATTCTCATATCTGATACTACAACATCAAATGGAGATTGAGACATAAAATTCAGAGCTTCTTCACCGCTCGTTGCAAATTCTGTATCCCACTCATAGCGCATTTTACGCAGCATTCTTTTTAATCCCTGAAGGACATTCATTTCATCATCTACAAAGAGAATCTTTCTCATTTCAAAAAACCTTTCAAAATAAAGAATATGAAAAAACCAACGTGATATCAGATGAGAAATCTTAAGTAGTCATTTATTTTTCCATCAAATGTTTTATTAAACGCCAACTCTTTATGAAGAATTCGGCTGTGTTTCAATTGTATTGTTTGAGAATTTTTATCTTTTGAACAAAATCTTCATACGCAAGTGGTTTCGTAATAAAACCACATGCTCCATTCTTATAAGAATCTTCAATAGTTTTAGAATCATCACTTGTTGACATAATAACCACAGGAATTAAGCATAAGTTTAAATTACTTTTTATGAATTTCAGGACTTTCATTCCATGCACCTTGGGCAGATTGAGGTCTAATAAAATCATGTCAATGTGAGAGGATATGCCTGCATTGTTCTGCCTATCTACTTTGTGAAGATAATCTATGGCCGCCTGACCATCTTTTAACAAGACAACTTCTTTATCAATATCTACCATTTCAAGAATATCCATGATCAACATTGCATGGTCAGGATCATCCTCTACAAGCATAATCTTTTCCTTTTTGATGTACATGATTTGGGCTTCCTTTTGATTTTTTAATTCTTACAATTTTACCGAAAATTGTGTTACCATGCCATGACCCGAACGAGTCTGAAAAGGAATTCAGGTTTATTATCGGCAAATTGAGCTATGACTCTTCCAAATTTCACTCACGACTATTCAAATATACTAAAACCGATTTGGTTTTCGGTTTTACCTGTCTGCGTGCATCGCACAGGCAGGTCCGAAAACCATTACGAGATGAGTATATATTATGAATATACAGATTTGTCCTGTTCTTCGTACATGATTTCCAATACGTTGTTTTCAGAATAGACCGGTTTTATAGAGGAGAAAAAGAAAGACGGACAGGACATCAGAAAAACCCGATACGGCATGCATGCCCGATTCTAATGGAATGCCTTTTCATGATAACTTTTTTACCTGTATCCATCCATAATGAATGTCATGCCATGGCTAAAGAGGCTCACGTTTTGCGAAGTGATTTATACTTCCTCTTTTACCTAAATGAGATTAATCAAAAAGGTTCGGCGGATCATCAACGAAGAGCATCTCCTTTTTTACAAAATTGCTTCTCAGATTTCGATGGTATTAACATGGGCAGGCGTATAACGAACGTTGTCCCCTTCCCAATTTCCGTATCAAAAGTAATTGAACCCTTGTGCTTTCCCACTATTACAGAATGTGCAATAGCTAATCCCTGCCCTGTCCCCTTGCCAACTTCCTTTGTAGTAAAGAAAGGATCAAACAACTTCGATCTGGCTTTTTCAGGAATACCGGCACCCGTATCGCTGATGCGTATCTCAGCCCAGTCTTTATCAAAACGAGTACTAATAGTTATCAGACCTTTGTCCCCATCTCTCTTATGTGATATATCTTCAATAGCATGTGAAGCATTAATTATCATGTTGAGTATTACCTGATTCAACTCACCTGGAAAACAGGGTAACAGCGGCAACTCGGGGTCAAGATCTGTCTTCAAGTCAGCCACATACTTCCATTCGTTTCTTGCAACCGTAATCGTACTCTTGATAGCTTCATTGATGTTAACGGGTACAACTTCCTCATTGCCGGGGTGCGAAAAAGTTTTCATTGCCTTTACAATTTGTGTGACACGTTTAAGCCCTTCCTGAGATTGTCCAATAGCTTCAGGTATTTCTTCAAGAAGGTATTCAAGATCGACTTCTTTAATCATAGTGTCAATTTCTGCGACCGCTTCTGATGATACGGATTGAGTCTTACTCAATCCGAGTAAATGCGAAAACAGATTAAGCACCTTACAAATACTGCTAAAGGAATCTTGAAGGAAACTCGTGTTGTCTCTGATATATTGGATAGGTGTATTTATCTCATGGGCAATGCCTGCGGCTAACTGACCTATGGCCTCCAACTTTTGAATCTGAACCATTTGATTTTCAATATTCTTCCATTCTGTTATATCCCGTCCTAACAGAAGCACGTGTGTCATTTCAACCATTTCATTTGAAACCGGAGTTACCGTAACATTCAGGAAACCGTGATTGCCATCGGACATCACATATCGAACAGAATCAATTTGTACAGATCTTGCTATTCTTTGAGACGTTACAACCGATTTGTCAAGCTTTTCCCATTCCCACTGTATAGCACATTCATGAAGCTTTTGACCAATTGCATTCATTGCCGTAATTCCGAAAGATGTCTCAGCAACTTTATTCCAGAGGGTAACCTTATCATCACATGACACACCAATCAATATCAACGGAATAACATTAAGCAACTTTTGAATTTCAGAATTTGCTCTCTGAAGTACTTTCTCATCACGTTCGAGTTTATCAATTTTCTGTAACAAATGCCCGTTGATAGTCTTCAACTCAATAGTCTTTGGTTCAACATCCCACATTTCACCCATTAACTCCCTCTTGGTACACGGCTTTTTCACCTTCGTCTCCTTCATTGATTTAAACAGATTTTTGGCAAGCGTTTCCTATCAAGGAAGACAAAATTCTCTCTGTAAGCTGTTTCCTCACCAAAAAAGGCACTTAAATGTTCTTCCCGTAACCATAAACAGGTAAACAAAGATTACAAGTTAGGCCTTCGGTAAAATCCTTGCATATTTATTATGCTAACCTGGACGATCCAGAACCAAACAGGAGTTATAAAATTACAAATCTCAAATCACAAACAACAAACAAATTACAAATTCCAATGTTTGCCTGCCTGTCGGCAGACAGAAATGATCAAAACCAGTCTGTTTGGAATTTTGCATTTGTTTATTGTGATTTGTTTGTTATTTGGAATTTATTATTTGGTGCTTACCCGTCTGACCGAGTCATCCGTCCGGGTTTCATACGCTCCGACAATTTTGATAACATTGAAAGCTATGCATTCAATTAATCTATAGAATTGTTGTAAAACAGTACCTGAAAAAAAGCGAAAGATGATAAGGCTGGTCCATAAAAACTTTAATCATAAACCCGAATATACTAAAACCGATTTGGTTTTCGGTTTTACCTGTCTGCGTGCGTTCCTTACGCACAGGCAGGTCCGAAAACCATTATCAGATGAGTATACTTTGGATCAAAGCAAAACCGTTGCCATTAAGAAAGACATAAGAAATCAAAAAAGGCGGGTGCACTTTAAAAGCCTTCATTGTGAATGTTGTTTTGGTAAAGAAAAGAAATACTTTTGTCTTTTGGTACGAAAGAGGGGAGAAAAGAGTTTTTATTCAGTTCTTTTATCTTGCTCGGAATATACAGAAAAAAAGAGGTGATAGCCTGTTTTCTATTTAAACACTCTGTTGCCGATTTAAACGATCAGGTCGTTGACCATTCTTTGTGTTTGTATTCTATCTTGCGAGTAGAAATACCCAGAATCTTTGCAGCTTTTGACTTACTACCGTTCATTGCCTGAAGGGTTTCCGTAATTATCTTTCTCTCTGCATCTTTTAACGTAGTTCCAAATGGTATAGAAAACACATCCCTGTTGGCTTTTTTAATGCTAAGATTTATTTTTGAAGGAAGGCTATCCGGCTCAATCAAATCTTTTCTCGTCATTACGACAGCCCTTTCAATGATATTTTCCAGCTCTCTGACATTTCCTGGCCAGTCATAACTATTCAAAAGTCTCATTGTCTGCGATGAAAACCCCTTGATTTTCTTATTATTTTTTTGTGCATATTTAACAAGAAAACAGTCTGCCAATAAAGGGATGTCGTCTCTTCTCTCCCGCAAAGGCGGAATCAATAAGTTGATAACGTTTAGGCGATAAAACAGGTCATCCCTGAATCTCCCCTCTTCAACCTCTTTTTCCAGGTCTTTGTTTGTCGCTGCTATAATCCTAACATCCGTATTAAGAGATTTCTCTCCTCCTACTCTTTCAAAACTTCCCGTTTCGAGAACCCTTAGCAACTTTATCTGAACATGAGAATTCATCTCTCCAATTTCGTCAAGAAAAAGACTGCCTCTATTTGCTAATTCAAATCTACCCCGCCTTTGACTTATAGCGCCCGTAAATGCACCCTTTTCGTGTCCGAAAAGTTCACTTTCCAACACTCCTTCCGACAACGAGGCACAATGAAGGGCAACAAAAGGGCTGTCCTTCCTGTCGCTATTGTAATGAATTGCATTTGCTATCAGCTCCTTCCCTGTACCGGTTGCACCGTAAATGAGTACCGTTGCAGTAGTAGGGGCAATTTCAGAGATTGTCTTAAAAATCTGCTGCATTTCGGGAGTATCACCGATAAGTCCGTGAAAATTATATTTTTCATCTAATTTCTGTCTTAATTCCTTATTCTGCAGTATGAGGAGCTGCTTTTCCCAAATCCTGTTCAGCACCAATTCTAATTCATCTATGTTAATGGGTTTTGTTAAATAGTGATCAGCACCCTTCTTCATCGCATCAATAGCCGTTTGAATGGAGCTGTATGCCGTAATCATCACCACTGCCGTATTGGCATCCTTCCTCTTAATCTCCTCGATAATGGTAAAGCCTCCAATATCCGGTAACTTCATATCTGTTATCACAATATCAAAGTGTATCCTTTCAATTTTTTTTAATGCATCGTGTCCGGTAAAAGCACAACTGGTATCATATTCATCCCGGGAAAGGATATTTTTCAAGCCATTAACAGTGTTTTCATCATCATCTATCAGTAATAATCTTGGTTTTCTCATGTTTTATTCAAAACTCAATCAATGGGTAATTCTATCACAAATTCAACGCCGCCACTTAGGTTTTTAAATCTTATATTACCGCCATGCGCTTGGACGATATTCTGAGTTATCGCCAAACCAACACCTGTTCCTCCACCTTTAGTCGTATAAAAGAGATCAAAGACCTTACTTTTGAGCTCCTTTGGAATAGCGGATCCGGTATTCTTAATGGATATTTTTATATACCGATCAATCTTTGAGACGCGTAGGTATAGATCTCCTCCACCTGGCATTGCTTCTATCGCATTTATCAAAATATTTAACAATGCCTGTTTTAATCGATCCCGATCAATTAAAATTTGCAGTCGTTTTCTTAACATACTTATGTGGATGTTTATTCCGTTCAAAACTGCATGGGGGATGATGAGATCATGGAGTTCCTGAATAATTTCGCAAACATCGCTATATTTTCGCTTCAGATGTCCCGTTTTTGAAAATTCTTGGCAATCCTTTGTTAACCTGCTTAATCTGTTTATCTCTTCCCTGACAACTCTTACAACTGATGAAAGCTCTTTTTCATGATTAAACTCTTTTTTCTTAATCTCCCTTTCTAACAACGACATTTGAATGGTAATAGAATTTAAAGGGTTCTTAATCTCGTGTACTAATTCGCTGCTAAACTGCCCGAGTATTGACAGAGTCTTAGATTTGATCAATTCATCAGTAAACAGCTTCATCTCTGTAATATCACGGATAACACCTACAACGTATTCTATCTCGCCTTTTTTGTTTCTGATGATCGAGTAGTTCGTTGTCACCCACTTTTCCTTGCCGTCCTTTGTCTTGATAAGATATTCCCGTGATACCTTAGAACGTTTTCCGTTAATAAGTTCAAGGCCCGGGCATGATGACAGACATGTTTCATCGGGAGAGTGGCACTTAAATACATCTAAACAGATAGACCTCTTACGCAAAATCTCATCTTTTGAAAAACCTACAATTTGTTCGCAAGCATGATTAAAGACAACGATTTTTCTCTCCTTATCAAACATAAATACGCCGTCATTCAGGTTCTGAAACGCAACCTCTTGCAAGTAACTTTGACTGTTGGTAACACTTCTCATACTTTCAGATAGAAAAAAAAACAAATAATAACATTACACAAAATTTATTCTAAATTCATTTCATCTTTGTGTCAATAAGTTTCATATCCTCACAAGTACTTTATGAGTGATATCTTAGACAATAGGAAGTGTTGCAAGAGGAGTTTTACGGACAGACCATATCGTGCACACAAAATGAAATGGTCATGAAGTGTGAACGTTCAGTAAAGTATTATACTTTATGAAAAAAGCTTAATGATTTCGCTTTCTCAAGCACTCAAACAGGGTTGCATTTATAGTTGAACTGTATGACAAAGCTCCCGAACTGCATTAGCTGAATTATTCAAACCGTCAGACTCTTCCTTCGTAAGCGTTATCTCAATAATTTGCTCAACACCCTTCCTGCCGAGCTTAACAGGAAGCCCCAAGAATATGTCATTCAGACCATATTCACCTTTGCACAAAACAGTACAGGGGAGTATCTTTTTTTTGTCCCGAAGAATAGCATCAACCATTTCAACAACTGAAGATGCAGGTGCATAAAACGCACTTCCCTTTTTTAACAGATTCACTATTTCAACTCCGCCATCTCTCGTTCTCTGGATTATGGCATCCAGTTTATCCTTTGGAATCAATTCTGTAACCGGTATTCCGGCTACATTTGTATACCGTATCATCGGAATCATTGTATCTCCATGCCCACCAAGCACAAAGGCCTGTATGTTTTCTACTGAGACATTTAATTCCATCGCAATAAAGGTTTTCAATCTTGAGGAATCCAGTACCCCTGCCATTCCCATAATCCGCTCTTTGGGAAAACCACTCACCTTATACGCAATATACGTCATTGCATCAAGTGGATTAGAAACCATAATGATAATGGCATCGGGTGATTTCTTAACAGTCTGTTCGACAACACTTTTCACAATGTCTCCATTTATCTTGACAAGGTCTTCCCTGGTCATTCCAGGTTTTCGAGGTAGACCGGAGGTAACAATCACCATGTCTGATTTTGCGGTATCATCGTACGAGTTCGTACCATAGATATTCCCGTAATAATTGTAGATTGGACTTGCCTGTTTCAAATCAAGAGCTTTGCCCTGTGGCATATCTTCAACAACGTCAAGAAGTATGATATCTCCCAATTCCTTTTCGGACAGGATCTGTGCAGTTGTTGCACCTACATTACCAGCACCAATAATTGTTATTTTCATCCCTTAATCCTCTGAAAAATTACCATAAAAAAAACCCACCTGATCAGGTGGGTTTTTATTTGTTATTCAATAAGAAAAAAACTTTTTTTAGCTGTTTTACCAGCTGAAAGGATATTATGAATACTAATCATTCAGAAACCATCCAGATTTATATTCCTGTTGAAATTATGATGATTATACGGATCACTGTGGCAAGACTGACACCTGAATTTGGTCACGCTCTCAACATCGCCACCCGGATAGATCTTACCATGTACGGTTTTAAGACTCATATCAAGTCGCGCATGGTCCGGCCCTCCGATATGGCAGTTCTCACACACCTTGGTTTTCGCTGCCTGCTCACGGGAAAACAGATGCTTGGGATGACAACTATTACAGCTACCCCCGGGACCGGCATCCCACGATTTATTTAACCCAAGCATGTGGCACTCCTGACAATCCTTACTCATCGTCAGATTTTTTGTGCTCGACACAAATCCATCAAACTTTGCTACAATACGTCCGTTGAAATGTCTGCTTTCCGAGAAATCATGAAACATCGTTTCATGGCACTCTCCACACTTACTCGGTAAAACTTCACCTTTTCGCTCAACAATCACACCGTGATCTTCTCCATGGCATTCGAGACATGTCACACCTTTTACTGCATGTGCACTGTTTGTCCACTCTTTTACGACCTCTGGTGTGGCGTGTCTGTGACAAGCAAAGCACTCTTCCTGAGTAAACGTACCATATGGAGCTATCTTCTGTTCTGCATAAGCTTTAAAAATATCTGCCTTCATATGCGGGTGCACAAGACCAACATGACAATCCATACAGGTCAAATCTGCAAGCTCCCCGCCTTCTCCCCGCTTCTTTGATAGCACAACTTTCTCAACATGTGTTTTATCTTTCGTAAATTCTTCATTAATATGACAATCAACACAGTTATTGTGAACAATAGATATGCTGTCTTCAGCTATATCTATGAACAATCCGGAATCTTTGCTGGTAAGATATGACTTCTTGAAATGCTCAACTGAATCATGGGTACCATCGCTTAACTTCGCATGCAAAAACCCCTTTAATCCGGGACCTATGTGACAGGTATGGCATGCGTGCACGTGCTCATTGTGGTGTTTCGAAGCCCTGAAGGAATCGTAATGAACATCCATTTCGTGACAGCTCCCGCAGAATTCACTCGATTCCGCATAATGGTAAAATTTCTTCCCTCCAACTAATGCAACAGCTACAAAGACAACGAACGCAACTCCCACCAATTTCTTGTGTTTATTTATTTGGCCCAGTACCTTTTTTACAATAGTTAAAACCTTCCCCTTTAAAGTCTCACTACCCATTGAAACCTCCTTATTTATGTTACTCTGGTATCATACTCTAGTAAGGTATTAATTAATAATCTAAGTCATCCGTATTCCGATTAAAGCATATTCACTCTTTAAGACTGAAGCCATTTCAGTTGCAAACACCATGCACACACAAAAAACTTCGGAGTAAAACTTGGCGGCATCAAACGGATTTATGGAGTAATAACAGCCTCTCCATGCACAAAAAGCAGGTACAAAAAAACACGAATGAATGAATTTTGCAGATAGTACCAAAAAAAAAATCTAATATCAAGACTTTTTACTCCCACAAAGGCTTGTTTATTTACTGTTGATTTAAACAACGTTTATAGGTATAATTCAAATCATGTTAATTTTATTTTCTCTAACCACATAATCTTGCTTAATCAATCAAGTTTGTAAGGAGGTTTTTTCATTGAAAAGTGCTTTTGCTTCATTTTTTTTCATTATCATCTTTCTTTCCGTTTCCTTAGCATTGGCAGAAACGCCAACGGGGACAGAAAAAAAGAGTTGCCCCAAATGCGAGAAAATCTTTACCGATAATAGCGTGTATTGCCCAGAGGATGGCGGAAAACTGGAATTGATTCCTAAAGTAGATACCAGTGTACAATCTCAGAGAAATGCGATGGAAGGACCGCACAGCACCCAGGAAGAGCCTCAAGATGAAAAATCAATGATGATCCAGAAGTATATAGAGAGTGCAAATTTATTGCGAGAAAATTCAGGTGATTACAAGGGCGCTCTCGAATTATATCAAAAGGCTGAAGAGCTTAATCCGGATTCTGCAGCACTTCATTGGTACATGGCCGGTACTTACTGGAAGCTTAATAACCACCGGAAGGCGCTGGAACACCTGGAAAAATGCAGGAGCTATCAACTCCCTGGGTCAGATCAAATAAACAAGGTTGACGATTTTATAGGCAAGGTATTGGTATTTCTTGAAGTTGAGGACAGGAAAAAGATTGAAATCAAGAGAATCGGTGACAGAAAACCTCAGATGGAAGCAGCACTGAAAAAGAATAGAGAAAAGTGGGAAGAGATGGTTCTCGTACCAGCTTCTGATTTTACTATGGGGAGTACACATGAGGACTTTATTCAGGAAGAGATGCCCCAGCATACCGTATTTCTCGATGCTTATTATATTGACAAATATGAGGTTACCAATGCGCAATATTGGAAATTCATGGAATATATCACGAGGACAGGAGACCATAGTAAATGTGATCCCGCAGAGCCAATCAATAAAAGTCACATACCAGGTAATCCTTTCAAGGGGTATGATTATAAATATTATAATTACCCCGACTATCCGGTTACACGCATTGACTGGTTTGATGCATATGCATACGCTTCTTGGGCAGGAAAACGGCTTCCTACTGAGGCTGAATGGGAGAAGGCTGCGAGAGGAACTGACGGCAGGAGGTTCCCCTGGGGTAATGTGTGGGAAATCAAGAACTGCAATATTGGACCAAAAGGAATACTCACAGTCGGAAGTTATGAACAGGGGAACAGCGTTTATGGCTGCAGTGATATGACAGGGAGTGTATCTGAATGGTGTAATGACTGGTATAGTCCAACGTATTACCATGAGAGCCCCAGAAAAAATCCAAAGGGCCCTTCGACAAAAACCGGCAAAAGAATTATCAAAGGCGGTTCATTATTTGCGGTAAACGTCTACAAGATGCGCTGCGCGGTGAGAATGTTTGGAGAACCCAATGAAAGAAACAAAAGTTTAGGCTTCAGATGTGCGAAAGATGTAGAGGCTCCTTCAGAATAACCTTTCCTGTGTATACACGCCTTTTACAAAGGCCTAAGGCCGATTTTGAAGTGATTTATAGATCTTCTTCTACAGTAAACGTTTATGGTTCACTTGAGGAATGGGTTTCACCTCATTGTTCCTGATATGAACAATTTTAATAGCAAAGCTGTGAAATAATACTTAGTTCTTTTAGTTTTAGATATGAACACATATGAAAATGTTTTCCTTTTTGGTTCTGGCTTGGCCAGGTTGGGTATAAGGAAAACTCATACAATAAAGAAGCATTCTAGGGGAATCGTTGTTCAGATAAACAGTGCGACCTCGCAGTTCATCTGTTCCTCTCCTGTCACGAATTAGTAATACAAATAGGCAATAACCTGCATAAGCTAAGACAAAATACTTGTTCTGATTCTCACCTCCATTGATTGCAAATCAGCAAAACAAACTTCCTCACTGTCGTCAGGAGCAAACCCTTAATTGGCAATGGCAACAAATTACTTTTCTGAAGCGGACTTTTCCTTCTCCTCTTGTTTTGCGAGTTCTTTTTCCATCTCTTCTACATTAAATTCATATTGTTCCAGAGTACCCAACATTTTTGAATCGAACTCCAGAAGGCTGGGTGATCCCCCGGCGGTTTTCCTTACCATCCGATATTTTTCAAACTCATCCCGCGCCTCAGCCTTTTTACCAAGAGCCTCTAATGCATTTCCCTTGTTAAAATACGCATCCGAATAACCCGGATCAATTGAAATCACGTTTGAATATTCAGCAATCGCCTCTTCGTACAGTTCCTGTTTATGATATAACGTTCCAAGATTAAAATGAGCGTTAACATAATCAGGATTGGCAGTAATAACCTTCTTATTCTCCTCTATTGCCTCACGGTACATATTCTTACTGGCATAAAGAACTCCCAGGTAGTAGTGAGCATCCTCCATTTCAGGATCTATCTCCAATGCCTTCTTAAGATTCAAAACAGCGTCATCGCTCATACCCTTGAAATAATACACCAACCCCAAATTACAATAGGTATCTTTATTGTCAGGTTTCAACTCTTCTGCTTCCAAGAGATGCTTTAGCGCTTTATCGTATTCACCTGTAGCAATATATGCAATACCCAGGTTATAATGCGCCTTTTCATGACTCGGCTTCAACTCGATTGCCTTTTCGTAAGAGGGAATAGCCTTTTCAAGCAGGTTAAAATCCTGATATGCTACTCCAAGATGAAAATGAGCCTCTGCATCATAGGGAACAATTTCCAGCACCGTTTTAAACTGTTCAAAAGCCTGATCCATCTTTTTCAGTTTCAGATACAATACACCCAACCGCAGACGAGCTTCGATGTCCTTTGGATCCCTTGCAATAGCATTCTTACAAACAGTCAGTTCATCTAACGGTACCCCTATTTTCCCAAACGTCTCTGCCAGTTTCTTATGCGCATCAGCATAATCGGGACGAATATCTACAGCCTTTCTGAAATTTTTTACGGCTTCTTCAAGCATACCCTTTTTCAGATGCGCTTCTCCCAGTTTATAATAGACCTCTGCTTCGCCTGCATCAATCTCAATAGCCAGTTCATACTCCGTAATGGCCTCATCCGATTTACCCTCAAGCATTAGAATATCGCCATTTTTAACATGGTTTACCGCCTTCTCACAACCAAAGACAATAACCATTACAAATATGATTACTAAAAATTTATTTTTTTCCATTTAATCTTATACCATTATTTTACCCTAAAAAAATTAGTAATACCCCCTCCTGTCATGCATCGAACCGATAACCGGTACTCCCTCTGAAGAGAGAAGATAAATCATCATTCATGTTCAAGCAGCCAGTCTTTAAAACTGGGAATCATATACCTCTCAACCTTTTCCTTGTCAACACCTCGCAATGCAAGGGCAGCAGCCTCTCTTCCTGTTTTCGCTTTTACAATCCTGCTATAACTGATGTAATCATTATACGCCTTAGGGTTATCACCCATCGAGGCATACACTTGACCTCTATTATAATATGCGTCTTCGTAAATGCGATCAATCAAAAGCACCTTATTATATTCCTGTAGCGCCCTGTCTAAATCTCCTTTTTTGTGGTATACAACAGCAATATTGAATTGTGCATTTGTGTGTTCAGGATTTATTTCTAAAACCTTATTGTTCTCAGCCAGCGCCTCTTCAAATTTTTCCTGAATTGCATACACAATACCCTTCTGGTAATGGGCAGCTGTTGATTTTGGATCAATCTCAAGTGCCTTATCATAGTATCCCATTGCCTTATCAAAGTCCTTCTCCTTTATACTGATCATCCCATAATCAACGTATACGTCAGCATAATTGGGATTAATTTCCAATGTCTTCCCGTATTCCTGCATGGCGCTTTCGAGATTGTTAGTCTTCAGATACGAAACTGCCAGATTATAGTGGGCTTTGTCATACGTGGGGTCTAACTCAATTGACTTTAAGTAAAGCGGTATCGCTTTCTCTTCAAAGAGCGCCATATCCTGATAAGCAACAGCCAAGTTATAATAGATAAACGGGTTGTCAGGCTGAAGTGAAAGAGCTGCTTCATACTCTTCTATCGCTTTCTCTGTCTGATCCAAACTGTGAAGAAACACACCCATATCAAGATGGGCGAAAACATTGTCAGGCTCTTCATCAAGCCGTTTCTTTCTTTTCTCAAATTCTGTAGGAGGTGAACCAATGGTTGTAAAAGTATCGGTCAACTTTTTATATGCATCTTTGTATTCGGGGTTCAAGTCGATCGCTTTTCTATAATTTTTAATAGCCTCATCAAGCATTTGCTTCTTTACATAGGCGTTTCCCAGACTGAAGTACGCTTCAGCTAAATGGGGGGCATCTTCTACTGCTTTTTTGAACTCTACCGACGCTTCTTCCACTTTACCCTGCTCAAGGAGAGCTTTTCCTATCTCAATATGATTTTCTGCCTTTTCGCAACCTGTTACCAATATGAGCAAAGCAATCATCAGTAGAGCATTTACCGAACTAATATTTTTCATCATCCTGCACGTATACATTTTTCTCCTCATCCTCTATTCCTGCACATCGACTTAATTTTCATAAGCTTTTGCCAATTAAAATTAGAAATACAATAATGTTTTTGCATCAATCACGTTCGCAATACATAAATCGGAACAAGTAATATACTAGACTATAATGATATCATAAAAAAGTCCACAGAAAAAGTGTTGACTGAAAAATTATAGGTTTTTTTATGATACCATTACAAAAAAAAAGGGGCGAGCCGGGTATATACCCAACTCCCCCCTCTACTCACTTATTACCAACAAACTACTCGCTGCCTACATCTCAAGAAACCACACGAAGCATTAATGTTCGGTGCCTATTTCTGGTCTCATAGATCTGGCGCCTGGATCAGCCTGGAGATGCGCTCCATGGGTTCCAGCACTCATACCCAGTTCCTTAATCTTTCTATTGATGTATTCAACTTCCTCTGCTGGTGCATGATGTGTATCCAACCAGCCCGGCTCAGGACAAAGATCGAATATTGTCTTTCCTGGATACTCCTTCACAATCTTCCATCCAGACAACTGGTCTAACCAATCTCCATGCCTCCAGAACTCCTGCGGCACCCAGTTGATTCCAACCTTCTTCTCGATCGCCGCAAACCTTCTCGCCTGCTCAGCAGCTCCCTTTACCGCCACCAGCCATCTGTCCATACCAAAAGAACCGTCACAGTATGTCGCATCATTCCATGAACCGTGTGCCATTCCTTTGAATATGTAGGTCTGCCAGTATCCAACGCTCTCAAAACAGAGCCTTTCAACGTCTGTACAGTTCGACATCCTGAACTCACCAGACTCGCCAGGTTTTCCACCATATTCCGGCCCGTCATGATACGCACCAATCTTCAAACTCCAGATGTGCTGACCACTCCAGTCAGGTGCAAGATCCTTCGGCATAGGCTCACTCATACCATCCAACTGCAGATTCTCTGCTATCTTGAAGGTCTCAGTATACTTGATACCGGCATCTTTACATGCCTCGTCCATCGCCTGCAGATTCTCTCTTGCAAACCTTGGTGAATGACAATCGTCACATACCGATACCCACGTATCTCTCTTCTCACTCCACAGCGGTGCTCCCCTGTCCGCATTCGACATACCCATACTGGTGTATACCGTTGACAGCCTCTGCACGTTGTGATGACCACCTCTCATGTGACAATACTGACAGGTAGGCCCAACGTAATCAGCATCTGAAAGCTTCTTGCTGAAATCGAAGTTGTTTGGATCGGTCTTGTTGATCTGGTACACTGTTCCATGAATTGAGATGTCATATGCCTCCCAATCCCTGTGGTCTTTACCCCAGTGACAAGTCTTACACTGTTCTGAACGTCTTGCTACTGTAGGGTCAAACTGATGTCTCTGGTGACATGTGCTGCAACGCTCTTCCGAGCTTGTATGACAGAAAGTACATCCGGCTGTATCTCCCGGAGGCCTTTCTATAGACCATGCACATTCAATCTGTGCAAAACTTGCACATGAAGCATGTGATCCGATACCACCCTGTGCCTGCTGCAGATACTGCTCTTCATGACAATCGCTCACTCCGCATGATTTTGAGCTGGGCATCAAAAGCTTCTGATGGTTGTTACCATGGCACGTGTCACATCCGGTTGGGCTCGGCTCAGCCTTCGCATGGGCACTCTTCTCATAATCCCTTACAATACCAGGCGTAACCACGGAGTGACAACCGAGACATTCACGAAGTCTGAATTGCCCCTTGATCGGGTTCGATGGCCTGATTTCGTCCCTGTTATACATAAAATCGGGAAGGTAATAACGATATGCTGGAAGAGTTCTCCAGAATCTGCTGTACTTCCCTGGATAGGGAGGCGCTCCTTCGGGATAACCCATGTATTTCGCATAAAGACCTGAAAAGAACACCTTACCTGAGTTGTCAGGCTCTCCGGGCATACCGTATACTTCATGCGGTACCCAGTGCGTGATAATTTCAACCGCCTGCGCTTCTCTGGTTGAAAAATGTGTACTAACACAGAACGTCAATGCCAGTGCTAGACATGCAACGAATAAACAGATACTTTTCTTCATCATAATACTTTTTACCTTCTCCTTTCCTTTCCTTTGAATACGTACGCATTACAAATAGTTAAAAAACTGAATCTAGTTGGTAACGACACCCCCTTTCGTTTAAATTAGAAAATACCTATAAACAAAATTAGTGAAATTATATAATTATTTTACTTTATGTCAACAGAAACTTGGTAAAAATATTAGAAACTTAGTAAAAATAATAGATCTCAACTCAATGTGATCCCGATCAGTGTGTTTAAAAGAATTTAAAGTAACAAACGGGCCTAGCAAAACAATTTTGCAGCGAAACACACGTTATATATTAAAAAGTAGCCACAAATTAATACAAATTGCGTAAACCATTCGTTTTTCAATGAAGCTTACACCCTTCTGATCTTTGCTCAAACCACTTGAATTTGTTCTCTATCGTCGTCATTATCCTTCTTTATTTCATACAAAATATATTTTTTTTCAGCCATTCATTCTGGCAATGCTAAAGAGGGTTCACTTCGCAAACTCTGGAGAAATAAGACCAATTTATCCATATCCTCCTTTCCTATCGTCTCTTTAAATGACGGCATCGTATTGTACTTACCAAAATATCTCTCCTGCCCGGCATCTTCTATCATACCTCTCAACCACTCATCAGATGCAAAACCATCCAGGGTCGGTGCAAAATCACCTCCTCTCCCATTATAGGTATGACAGTTATAGCAACCCTCCTGTACCAGAATCGCCTCTCCTATCTCCCTTAAAATTGGATCTACCGGTGTTTCAGTCTCTGACTGCGCCAGCAGAAAGTCTATCAGATATGACAAATCTTCTTCTCCCATAAGACTCTCCGGCATCTCATTGAACTGTGTCTTTCCATAATACTTAACTGCATTCGGGTTCCGAAAAAAACCCTTTAACCATGATCGCGAATTGTACGCCGTTAAATCAGGGGCGGAATCCCCTCCCCCCCCTTGGTAACCATGACACGTTATGCAGTGTTGCCGAAAAACCTGCTCCCCCACATACAGGGGATCATTCGTAAACACCGCTGCTCCGCCACTGGGTGGAATTCCAAGTGCCGCCAACTCTATCGCCCTTTCCGCCATTACTTCAGACTCCTCCTTTTGCGCTAATAATCGCTCATCTCGCGAATCACTCACCATTGACAAGAGCGTCAAGCAGACGATACCCGCCAATGCTGCCCCAAACCCTCCGATAAAGGGTAACCTTTTTGCCGGAGCGCGGCTCTCCCCCCTATCAAGAAATGGTATTGCAAGCATTAACACAGCTGCAATAGTCGGCAGGATAATGGCACCTACCACCTCCATATCGGCTTCAAAATATTTTAACAGCTGAAACAAGAAGAGAAAATACCATTCGGGACGCGCCATATACTGTGAACTCGGATCGGCCGGCGACTGCAATTCTGCTCCGTGCCGGTACCAAACGGCTGCCGACATAATGGCAAAAATAATGACAGCTGCTACCACATCCTTAAAAATCTGGTCCGGCCAAAAGGGCTGTGTCTTCCTTTTGAGCTCAGACTCATCCGGTTTCCAGTGCGGGGTCACTCCGTGCCTTCTGAATAAATGGAGGTGGATCGCCATAAACGTCATAAGGCCGGCCGGAAGAAAGAATACGTGAAAACTATAAAATCGCGTCAACGTCAGGTTGCCATAATCATTCCCTCCCTGTACCACTCCCTTTACAAAGTCTCCAATTCCCGGGATCAGCCCCATAATACTCGTAGCTACCTGCGTCGCCCAAAACCCCTTCTGATCCCATGGAAGCAGATAACCGGTAAGACCGAAACCCAGAATGATAAAGAGCATAAAGACACCCGAAATCCAATTTAACTCACGCGGCTTCTTGTAGGCCCCAAAGATGACCGTTTGCGTGATATGGAGTATCGCAAGCACCATCATTGCACTGGAACCGACGTTGTGCATCCCTCGCACAAACCACCCAGACATCGTTCGTTCCTGGATGTAATAGACGCTTCCCCATGCGTCCGTGGCTGATGCAGAGTAACCTGTCGACAGGATAACACCTGAAACAATCTGCATTATGAAGACGATTACCAGAGCACTGCCGAAAACGTACGACCATTTCGCACCTCCTTCTACGGGCTCATCCAGAAACTTCTTCACAAGATCTTTCAGGCCTGTTCTATCTTCCAGCCATTTCATTATAATTAAACTCGCAATAAGGTGATATGTTTTACAAATGCAGAGAAATTCAAACTGGTATTTTTTCCGCAATACCCAATTTCATTTTTTGATAACGTACAAACAATTTCCCTTGTTTAATATCTGTTTCAAGGGTATCCATTCTACGAGGAGAGGGTCCCGAGAGAATCTCTCCTTTGATATCAAAATAGCTCTCATGGCAGGGACAGATGAACCTCCCGGAATCCTTGTCCCAGTCGATACCACACCCTAGGTGAGGACATATTACCGAAAAAGCCTTAAATGTTTCGTCCTCTTGCTGCACTACCCAGACTGCCCCGATTACCGTTTCCGGGTATTTGGTCCACGCATCCCTCCGCGAATCCTTTATCGCCACTTTCCTGGGCACGTTGACCTTGCACCCCCGTATGTCTCCGACTTCCACCAAACCCGACGAACTAATCACCGTCTTTTGCAGTGCAGGGTTGATAAAGGTACGTATGATCGGTATGCTGTACGCAATACCGATCAGTGAAGTTAAAAAGACAGAACAGATTTTGAGAAAGGCACGCCGGCCATCTCTGCTCTCGTGTAATACTTCCTTCTTGACAGACCCCTCTTCCATACTTCAAACTCCCAACGAGCTAGTGCTTCCCCACAAAAAAAATTGTACTCTTATAGATTGAAAAAATACCGTTCAAATTCAAGGGGCAAATGCTCTCCTTTTTCTTCGAAAGGGCTTCCTCCGTCAAAATTGGAGGCAGCTATACCCATCTCTAACCTAAGTAGTTGTCAACCAACCTGATATACTCATCTCATAATGATTTTCGGACCTGCCTGTGCGATGCACACAGACAGGTAAAACCGAAAACCAAATCGGTTTTAGTATAATATCCAGGCATGACAACTGCCAGTCTCTTGATAGTCGAAAAAACTATTTAATCACCTTTAACGAATTGGTATATTCTCCTACTTTCCAGAAATCGAACGACTCATATTTGATTCCGACCTTATCTTCCAACGACTTTAAACGTCTCAGTTTACTTGCTTCGGATTTTATCTTTGCCAGAGATTCATCCTGCTTAAAGGCTCCCAGCTCATATGTCTGGAGATTTGCAGACATATGAAAGGCTGCTTTGAAAATAGTAGTTCCCTGGTAGACCAGCATGTCAAAAAATTCACGCTCTATCGCGGTAACATTATACATACGCCCCCCTAGGTTCCACTTGTGTCCCTCGTCAAGGTATCGCGCTAAATCTTTAGGCATAGCGTCAAGCAGGCCCTCTTTATGCAGGTCTTCAACAACAGCCTTCGCCTCTCTTACTTTCGCATGGCTCACTTTTACCGTCTCGTCTGCGCCTCTTAAATATGCTGCCGCAAATCGAGCTGAATGACAGTCATTACAGATGTTCGTCCACGCCTTCCTTTTCTCTGCAAACTCTTCTGCGCCACGATCAATTTCCTCCACCCCAATATGAGAGTATACGGCATTTTCAACTGCATTATGAGTTCCATTATACATGTGACAGTAGGCACACGTCGGTGCCCGGTAGTTACCCACCTTCAGAGGCTTATCCCAATCCCAGTTATCCCCGTCAAGCGCGGTAATAACTCCGTGTGCCGAGGTGGTATAACACTCGGTATCACGATGGTCAGGCCCATTATGGCAATAGGAACAGGCCTCGGGACGTCTCGCTTCTGCGGCTTTAAAACGGTGTCTGAAATGGCAGGAATCGCATTTATTTTCAACCGCATGGCACTGTGCACAACCGGCAACCTCAGGTTGAGGCTTGCTGATCTGCCACCCCGCTTCAACCACGTCCGGATGAAAGGCCCTGGCATGTGAAGGATGACCCGTTTCCTTCTCCGATTTAAACTCATTGACTTGTTCAGGATGACATTTCGCGCAGGTGTCTGGATTTGGTAACTGGATCTTTTGATGATCAGAACCATGGCATTTATCACAGGTAACACCTGCTTTGCTATGGGCGCTCTCTTTCCAATCGATCGCGATCCTCGGTGTAGTCAAGGTGTGGCAAATAACACATTTTTCTCCTTCAAAAACACCTTCTATTTTGTTTTCAGGTTCAAAATAGTGCTCAGGATCCCACCAGCGGAACATCTCAATCGGTTTCCAATGCTGTCCCCATTTTCCCTCTCCTTTTGCCAGCTTCCCAAGTATTCCTTCTGCGTGAAGAGAAACAGGACAGTGAAATAGGCAGGAAGCCATCATGCAAACAAAAAAGAACAAGAATATTTTCTTTATAGCTGAATTCATTAATAACCCTCCCCTTTTTTTCGTGTTACCTTTATTTATCAACAATATAATAAGCAAATTTTCACTCTTGTCATAGTCATAAACCAGATTCAATAAAAATTCAATAAAAAAGCAAATGAACCTGTTCTATCGAGTTGAGCGTCTTCTGCCTGTGCCCAGGGAGAAACTCTTTTAAAATTGTTTGGTTTCCAACCTGAACAGTCATCACCGACCTGCACCGGCAACCTTCCCGTCTATGTTATTCATCCTTGAGGACGTGGACGGCAAATAGTCTATAAATCGGGAGGGTAATGACTCCTTCTCGCTGCTTAACGCCGTTTTGTACACCTTCCTTCCCGGATGAATCCATCGGGACAGGCCCGACTATTTCGTTCAAGCGGGTATGTTAAGGCATAAATTTGACGTGACTTTGAATAAGAGAAGTTTTCTTACAATGAAAAAAAATAGCTAAAACATTAAAAAACTAATGGGACATAGTATCCCATTAGTTATCAATGCGCAAACAATACATTACCTTTTAGTTTTAAGATTATCTTTCAGAAATATGGTGTAATGGAAGAAGTACTTGTGCTTAATCAATTAACTATTCTATATGATCTCTATTTTGGATCTTATTAGTAAGTATTCACAAAATAGCATGTTAGCCATTAAACAATAGTATAGGTTATTTTGCTAAGTAAACACTAGCATTAAAACCTTAAAATCACACCCTCCCCTTTGAACTCTTTACTAAATCCCCAACAAACCTCCCAACATTTTCAACTAACACACTACCATCCTGTTTACCAAACTTTTCAATCTCACTCATAATCGCACTTCCGACAATAACACCGTCTGCAATTTTTCCAGCCATCTTGGCTTGTTCTCTATTTGAAATGCCAAAACCCAGCGCTACTGGCAAACCTGTTTTCCTCCTTATTTTTTGAATATTCTCTGCCAGGTCACCAGAAAGTGTATTCCTAACTCCTGTAATTCCAACAACAGCGATATAGTAAAGAAATCCCTGAGACTTTTCCACTATCATTTCCATGCGGCGATCTGTCGTAGTTGGTGCGATAAAGCAAACTATTCTGAAGCCCTCTTGATTGCCAATATCAATGATATTTTGAGCCTCTTCAATTGGAAGATCAGGGATTGTAGCACCGTCAAGTCCAACCTGTACAGCACTTTTAATAAAGCGTTCGCAGCCATGTCTGTAAAGAATACTGTGAGAAATCATCGAGACAATGGGGATCTCAGATGTACTTCGTATCTCCTTTACCAGCTCTAAAATATCAGCTACCTTCACACCGCCTTTGAGTGCTCGATAATACGAGGACTGAATTACCGGTCCGTCTGCAATCGGATCGGAATACGGAATGCCCAATTCTATCAAATCGGCCCCTTTTTTGTCAAATTCTATGACCAACGATTTTGTAACTTCAAGGCTCGGATCTCCTGCCGTTATAAAAGGAATAAATGCCGGTTCATTCTTTACCCTCAACTCATTAAATTTTTTGTCAATTCTATTCATAGTATGTAATTATATCACAAATCCATTCCCATCTTTCTAGCCACTTCCGAAGAGTCCTTATCTCCACTTCCTGAAATATTAATTACCATTATTTTGTCCTTATCAACAGATAGAGCAAACTTCATTGTGTAGGCTATTGCATGAGCAGACTCAAGCGCCGGGATTATACCCTCGAGACGTGCACAGAGGTTAAAGGCTTCAACTGCCTCATCATCAGTTACGGAAACGTACTCTGCTCTCTTCTCATCCTTTAAATAGCTATGTTCGGGTCCGACACCAGGATAATCTAACCCTGCTGAGATTGAATGGACTTGTGATGTCTGCCCATCACTGTCCTGCAAAACATAACTCAGACTGCCGTGAAGAATCCCTTTTTCACCCTTTGACAGTGACGCTGCATGTTGTCCCACATCAAACCCCAGACCACCAGCTTCCACACCGATGAGCTTTACCTCTGCATCCTCGATAAATGGATAAAAAATTCCGATTGCATTACTACCACCACCAACACAAGCAATTATCCAATCCGGCAATCTATTTTCTACCTTAAGGATCTGCTCTCTGGTTTCCCTGCCAATAACAGTCTGAAAATCTCTCACCATCATTGGGTACGGGTGGGGACCAACTACAGAACCTATAATGTAATGGGTATCCCTTACCGAGGACATCCAATCCCGAAGCGCTTCATTTGTGGCATCCTTGAGGGTTCTGGAACCAGTCCTGACAGGGACAACATTTGCACCCAACAACCTCATTTTAAACAAATTCAACGCCTGACGACGCATATCCTCTTCGCCCATGTATACGTCACACGTAAGACCGAACATGGCAGCGGCGGTTGCTGTTGCAACACCATGTTGTCCAGCACCTGTCTCGGCTATTATACGCTTTTTACCCATCCTCATTGCAAGCAATACCTGTCCCAAAGTATTATTAATCTTGTGTGCTCCGGTATGATTCAGATCCTCTCTCTTAAAGTATATTTTAGGCCCCTTCAACTTTTCGGTAAGCCTTTTTGCAAAATAGAGAGGAGAAGGCCTGCCAACGTACTCTTTTAAATAGTATTGTAGTTCCTCATTAAACTTCGTATCATTCTTTGCAATCAGATACTCTCGCTCTAATTCATCTAAAGCCGGCATGAGAGTTTCAGGGATAAACTTGCCACCATATTTCCCAAAGTGACCGCTTTTGTCAGGAACAGATCGGTTTCTCTTCACTTCTTTTTGCACAACTTTATTATCAGTTACGATCTTCATTTTAACTCCTTATAAAAAAAAGGGTAGCACAGATTTCTCATATCCATGCTACCCTCTGCACAACTACAACAAAACATATACTAAATCAATGTTCTGGCTCATCGAAGCAAGCATGTCCTTCATGCCTACACTCACTCTTAGGCAGTACATCACCTTCTTTTCTTTTCCAGCCGGTAAGCAAGTCAGTGTACTCACCGTGTTTCCAGAAATCATAAGCCTTATGCTCTATGCCAACCTCTTTTTCAAGGGTTGTTATCCTTCTCAGCTTGGAAGCCTCAGACTTAATCTCAATAAGTTTTCTGTCCATTGGAAATGCACCGGCGTTATAGGTAACATCATCAATGGCCATATGAGCGGCAGCCTTGTAAACAGCCGTCACCTGGTAAACAATCATCTCAATTGCCATTCTCTCAATGTCAGACACATTATAGAATCTAGGTGCGCCACCTGGCAACAAGCAGAGTGTGTGTCCACCGGTCCAGTCCGGAGCTAAATCAGCTGGCATTGGATCGAGCAACCCCTCGAGATATAAACCAACGATTATGTTAACAGCTTCTCGCCACTTCGTAAAACTAACATGAATCTGCTCATCCATAGCGCTTAACTGCTCAGCAGCAAAACGAGGAGAGTGACATCCCTGACATTTCTTGATCCAGGCATCTCTCTTCGCCTGATATCTCGGTGCTCCCCTGTCAACCTGAAACATACCCATGTGGCCATATACGGTAGATGCTGCTTGAGTATTGTGATTTCCCTCTTCTCCCATATGGCAATATGCACAGGTAGGTGTTCGATAGTTTTTGCCGTTCATCTTCTGTTCCCAATCCCAGGTATCACCTTCCATGGCATAAATCTTACCATGGTATGAGTTATTCCAGAACTCCCACTCAGCATGGTCTACACCCATATGACAAACTCCGCATGTTTCAGGCTTCCTGGCTTCTGACTGCTTGAATTCATGCCGTGTATGACATCCATCGCACCTGTTTGATACGATACCGTGACATTGTGCACAACTAGCGACCTCTTCACCCGGTTTACCAATCTGCCATGCAAACTCGTTTACCTCAATATGCCATGCATGAGCATGTGAACCTAAACCACCGGTAGTATGGTCAACTCTTTGCTGTTTGTGACATTGACCACAGACACCATGGTCAGGCATTTTCAATTCCTGATGATTCGTTCCATGGCATGAATCGCAACCAACAACTTGCTCCTTTTGCATGTCTGTTGTTTTTCCACCCTTGGCATGTTTACTTTTCTTCCAGTCTACAACAATCCTTGGAGTCTGAATCGTGTGACACAATACACACTCTTCAGTCTTAAATACCCCCTCAACCTTCTGTGTTGAAACATAGTAGTGAGCAGGATCGTAATACATGGCGGTAACGGGTAAGAAATAGAAAATATTCTTAAATTTACCTTCTCCAGGTAGAACTTCATCGGGGCCGGTATATTTTGCTGTAAGACCGAAAACGTAATTTTCACCATTATCGTCAGGCCCAACTGCCTGGCCAAAGATAGATGAAGCAACATCTTGAAACGTAGGTGCAGCTTCATCTGCAATCGCCTTATTGCATATACCTGATGACAAAACGTTACCAGCAGCAACTACAGCAAGAATTGCCAAACAAACTGCATATTTTCGTGTAAATTGAATCATACTTTACTTCTCCTTTCTATACGCACTTACATCATTTAGTCTTAAACTATAGATTACTCACTAAAACAAAAATCATAAAAAATTGAACGATTTAATTGCCTTAAAAACAATGATACACGAATAAATTATATCAAGCTTTCTTTCACCCTCCTCTAGTATCCCACGATAACCCTAAAGAAGTTTAAACTATATCAATAAAAAAAACATCACCTCCCTTCACTTATGGAGAATTATACAATCAGCCTTAGGCTTGTCAAGTTTAAATTAAAACATAATGCAAAAAATAAGCTGGCATAGTATTACTCTATGCCAGCTTACATAAAAACTTTTAGTCAAGATAAATACCTACATGGCAATCTATCTTCCCTGGTATCCAGGATATGGATCTGGTCCCTGAATATTATCCCACTGTGCTCCCAAATCTATCCATTCAACAAACAGGAATCTCTCTTCAGGAGTAAGGATTTTATTATGCATAACCCTTCCTTCAAGTGGGAAGGTATTACTTACCGTTTCAAACTGTGACAACTGGTCCTCATAAAGCCTCCAGATAAGTGGACTATTGATTGCAGCGCTAGGATTAACATACCTACCACCAATGTTCTTATCCTTGCCTCTGTGAGGTGCTAGCAAGCTGTTATAAGAAACGCTAAAAGCAGCGATACCGTCAACAGAAACCGGTTTTGTGCTTCCACCAAGTTCTGGGGCTTGACCTGACGTATGACATTTAGCACATTTTGCATCAATAACAGGCTGAATATCTCTTCTGAAATCGACTGTCCTTAACTTATCAATGTTCAGACCTTCTACCTTAGCTGATGTTGTACCAGATGCACCACCATAGTAAACATCAGAAGGCACAACTACGTCCTCACCATGTTTTACACCTGAGTATTTACCATTCTTATCCAACTTTACATTAGCCCACATAAACGGTGAATCATAATGACTCAAATCACTAAACCACCAGTTATAGAGCGCTTTAGTATGAATATTCTTATAACCTCTTTTATCATAAGAACCCCAGTGGCAACCAGTACAAATTCTACCACCATAAGGCCTGACATATGCCCATGATAATTGTGTCTGTACTGACATACCATTCTCATCAAGAATTTGTGCACAGTAAGGCTCATCTCCTGGATGTGAACTTACTACTGAACCGTCATCTTCTACATACTGATAACCGAACATACGTCTCTGAGTAAACATGGTACCACTGTTACTGCTCGATCTTTCACCACCAAGCAGATGTTTACCGGCACCTACGATGAACCGTGAAGAATCAGGTTCTTTTGTTTCGATAGCATTCAGCGTTCTGATTGCCTTAACATCACCATGCTTCATCTCCTTGGCCCTTTGATGTGGATATGGACCGATTGGGAGATTTGTCAAAGTAGTATCAAAGCAGATCGTTGTACTCCAAGAGTGAGGATAACCCTCAACATTAACCTGGTCGAAAGGCTGATAGGTCACTGTAGTAACACCAAACTCCTTACCTGCGGTAAAAGAGTTAATCCATCTTGGTTTATATCTTGGATAGACAGGTTGAGGCTGGTGATCGTTCCATTCAGCATCATCATAAACTTTTTCACCAACGGTACCTTTATTTAAATCAAACCAGAACAGACCGAAGCCACCTCTCTCTGCTGATGATACCATGAGCCTACCATCTGGTACAGGGAAAGGACTTCTGTAAAGCCTTCCGTCATTATTCACTCTTGATTGAGTTTTAGCATGAGGAGTTGTCCAGCTTACTCTCGCCAGATTACCTATACCTGAATTATAATCAAGGGCTTCAATATAATACAGATAACCATCAACAGATTCTCGTGCATTTATCTTTGCAGTAGAAGGCTGTTCAGTGACTTCGTTACCGTAGATGTGCCTTGGATAACAACCATCCCAGTTATCAACAATCAGACATACACTACCCTTACCATTGTTACGAGGGCCATTAGCCTGTGTGCTGCTGAACATGATGTTACCGTCACGAGTTAATGCTGGATCAAAATCCGAACTTACGTTATACGTGATTTTATCAACCACAGTATTAACACTCGGCATATCGATACCCATAAGTTTATGACCACAGATTCTGTCCATCATGTTACCGCCCTGTGGATCAAGCCTGTAGAGACTGAAAGAGTATGGATTATAATACTCATCCATTGCATCAGCGGGCGAATAGGAAATGATCAAGAAACCGGTCTTTTCTACTTCACCGCGTTCTTTCCAGTCACCTTCGAAATACCTGTCTCGGGAAATAACTCTTCCTTTACCCGGCTCAATGGCACCAGCGGCGTAATATATCGGGCTTCTCGCTGTTCCAGGCAAGTCTGTTAACTGCCTCACCTCTGAACCATCGATATTCATCTCCCAGATTTGACATCCACCGCCATTTTTGTGAATACCGGCAAATGCAACCCTGGAACAATCCCAATTCAAGCAAGGATCGAAAGCACTTTGAAAATCCTTTGTTAACACCTGCAAACTTCTTTGTTTTCATATTATATGAAACTATCCTGCTATCTTTGGAAAACATAGTTTGGATATTGGTGGTAATGGATCACCAGAACTTGTAGGTTTCGATTGTGTGAAGACTACAGATTCTATATTCCCCTGTATCCCTTCGACATACCCCAATAGTCACCCCATATTGCCTTTCCCGGCTTGTACCCACCTACCATTACCTGGGCCTGGCTCGCTGAACTAAACAGTCCACTTATCGCCACAGCACCAACTAACGCCATTGTCGCAAAAAAATCCCTTTTTCATAAGTTGGGCTTCTCCTTTCCTCACGTATATAAAATTAAACAAAATAACATTGCCTCTTCTTACATAATAAATGAAGTGATAGCCCCTTTTAGGGGGCTATCGCTTGCAAAAAAAACCTTACAGAGCCTTCATAAACTCAACAAGGTCCTGCAACTCCTGTTTCGTCAAATGAGATGTAACACCGTGCATATCTTTGTTGTCACCGTGTTGTCAACCGTATTCATCAGTGTTTCAGCGCTGCCATCATGGAAATAGGTTCCTGATGCGTAGATATCCCTCAATGTCGGGGTATCAAACTCCTAACCAGATCAAGTCCGATAATCGGCACATCGTAATCCTCACCATAAGGATCTACACCCGCTTCCAGAGCACTCGTGTTGAATACTGCTCCAGGTGTTGTCCTGAAACCGTCTGCTCCGATTCGCCCTGTTCCGACATCATGTGTCTGAGCATCGCTAAACAACGCTCGGATTATCAGGATTACCCGGATGACACTCCACACAACCAACCTTTGGATCGCTGAATATCTTCCAACCCCTCTTTGAGCTTCCGTCAAAGAACCATCTTCATTTCTGAATGGGCTTTCCCGTAAACTCTAAAGATCTGATATATGCAATCAGGGCCTCTAATCTCTCAGGTGAGAAATTCTCTACTCCTGAACACGAATCCAGGGTCACGTCCGCATACCCTGTCAATCGACGATGTAGCGCCTACAATCTCATCAGGATGACCCGTAAATCCTTCATGCCTGAACGGGGAAGATACCTTCCGCCACGGATATACTGCATTCTTCCAGCTACCCCAGCCTTCATCGCCAAGGTCCCAGATCAAACCGGTTGTCTGCCCTTTCATAATGGCAGCTGGCGCATGAGTACTCTCCCTGCAGCGTCCACGAATCTTCATTAAACTGAAACTGCCCATACCTTACCAACTCACTCTTTGTAAGGTGAATGCTTAACCCTGTAATGTACCTCTGGTACAGTCAACGGCTCACCTCTCTCGAGCCGGCTCCCATTCCGGTCCTGTCTGTATGGTCGCTATAACTTGAGCCTCTCCTGCATCGGCAACGTTTACCGCTGCTGTCAGACAGAAAAGGGACAGGGTAGCAATTAAGCTCAACACAAACATCTTCTTCATTACCTACCTCCTAAAAACCATTAATATGAATAAACACACCCAATTCCTCACTACTCATTCCACTCAAAATCAATCAAGCGGAGTCCTGATCACAGATACGTTATTTGAAAAATAATTTGCTGCATAGCAAATCTTGCCATCAGGTGACAGCGCAACTGAGCTTGGCCCGAGGCCTACATTTACCCTCTTAACCAGATAATCTATCATAACCGTCAGATCATCTTCATATCATCCAGCTTCCTCCTGTGAGCTCGCCTGAATAATCTGTGTCATCTTCTGCCAGGTCAAGAATCGTAACCCCTGTGCATACCTCTCACACCGATGTACACATATTTACCTTCAGGGCAGATTGCTATACCATAAGGATTCCCATCGTAATTGTTATGCTCATCCAACGGGAATTGCGCTACCTTTCCACCTGGTTTCGTCTCTACCATAGCAACGTTGTTCGAGAATATCTGAGCATTCTCTGCCTCACAAACCGGCAACCAGTTCTTCGGCTGCTCCATGGTGAAGAGAACATACTGACCATCAGGCGTATACTGACACCCCTGAAATTAGCGCTACCGTGAATAACCCTTGTCCCTTAACCTTCCCGATGCAAGGTCTACAAAATCAACACATCTATTGATCTTACCCGTTGTATCAAGGACAACAGCAGCTGTCTTCCCGTCAGAGAAATCGCTATATCCCTTGGACCATAATCAGATGTCCTTATCTCCTGATCTTGTTATTCATGGCTGTATCTATGATGTCAACGGTGTTCCACATACTGCCTGAACAGCACACATATGCTTTAGAACCGTCATTCGACAGTTTACTACATGGCCAGTCTCCTACCTTGATGGTCTTGATAACTGCCTTATTACCAATATCAATCACAGAAACACTGTCACTCTCAGCGTTACAAACATACAGTGTCCTGCCGTCCCTGGTGCTTACAGTAGCCTCAGGCTGCACCTGAACCGGTACTTCACCGACAACTTTTCTTGATCGAGTATCAACAAAAGTCACGCTGTGACCTGACTGATTGGCAAGAAACAACATACTGCCATCAGCAGAAACAGACACGTGAAACGGAGAAGGATGCTCAGTTCTCACCCTCGTACCTGTATAAAACCGGCACCAGCACTCTGCACTAACGCCAAACCGACATACCGGCTCCGAGGATACTCCACAACAAACCTTTTTTCATTCTTCACCTCCTAAAAGTTAACGAAACCAATTAAATTTAGAAATCCGGAATATGAGGACATTCACCGGACTTCTGACAAACAGTCTCAAGCGGTTTACCGCACTCTTCACAATCACCGGGGGTCTTCAACGTAGGAATATACTCGACTTTTTCATCGAGCGTATGGCCTTTCCCTGGATGATCAAAAACCTTTCCACATCCGGTACATTTAAAGTCTATCTTGGACCAGATTTTCTTACTAGCAATATCGCCCATGCAGACATCGCATCCACCAGGATGTGCCATGCATTTTTCATATGCCTCACACTCCTTCTCAATACAACTAAATTTAATCCTCTCACATCCCCAGGCTTCAGGTAAATCCTGGTGCTTTTTTGCTTCATCGTACTCTTCAGAGCCGGATTCATATTTCTTGAAATCCCAGATATAGTTGATGTTTTTACAGTCCTTAAATTCGTTTATCTCTTTACAGATCGGACACCAAAAATGTAACTGTATCTTTTTTTTCGGGCATGGACCACCCTCATCCCCAGCGTACACCTTGTTATGTTGTCCTATAGTTAAAGACACCAAAAACAAGACAGCAAACATTGTCAAAATAAACCCAACTAAATCTTTTTTAAACTTAACCACTTTTCACCTCCCTTCAATAATAAAATTTCCTTCAAAGTAAAACAAAATTTAAATTCTTTCTTATCAATGGAGAAGCGCATATCGTATGCCAAACATTAAAAACTAACCATTCTTCTTCGTATGTTAGTTAAAGTCTGGCATTTATATAAGTCACCAAAACGCATTCTTGACTGATGCAAACCTCTTACTGGCGCAAATAAGCCTCCACACAAAACAATCCGCCAACAACATAACTGATACTTACCAAAAGCCATTAAAATTGTCAATACTTTTATTCATTAATTGCTACTGTATTTTTCCAATCTGTACCGCAAAGTCCCTCTCGTAAGCCCCAACAGTTTAGCGGCTTTTGTCTTGTTATTATTACTTTTTTTCAGGGCTTGTAAAACAATTTGCTTTTCAACCTCCTCAAGGCATATACCTTCCGGAGGTATCTCAATATCTAACATTCTCCCCTTTTTCTCCTTACCTCCCACCTTGCCATTCCCTGAAATGGATTTAACTAAATTCAAGGGCAGATGCTCCTCCGATATCATATCTCCTTTACATAAAATCACAGCTCTCTCAATACAGTTTTTTAACTCCCTGATATTTCCACCCCAGAAATTCGACAAAAACAACCTCTCAACATTTTTTGAAATTTTCATTGGCACCTTTCCCATTTTAACTGAGTAACGTTCAACGAAGGAGTAAACCAGTGGCAATATATCCTCTGGCCTCTCCCTAAGTGGTGGAATTTGAATTGGAAACACGTTTATGCGGTAGAAAAGATCTTCTCTAAATTCACCTTTCTTTACGAGCTCACTCAGATCCTTGTTACTAGCACAAATAATTCGTACATCAACTTTTACCGTATCGGAGCCACCAAGCCTTTCGAGCTCTCTCTCTTCAACAACCCTTAAAACCTTAGCCTGAATAACGGGATTCATCTCAGATATCTCATCGAGAAACAGTGTACCGCCATTGGCTAATTCAAAACGACCTTTTTTGCTCCTTTCGGCACCAGTAAACGCCCCTTTTTCATACCCAAAAAGCTCACTTTCCAACAAGTTCTCTGGTAATGCGGCACAATTTATCGTAATAAGCGGACCGCTCTTTCTCAAACTATTAAAATGAATAGCTCTTGCAACAAGCTCTTTCCCGGTACCACTTTCACCAAAAATCGATACGGTACAATCAGTTCTTGATACATCACCAGCCAACAAAAGAACTTCCAGCATTTTTGGTGAATTACTGATAATGCTTCCAAAATTATAATGTGACTCTAACTCATTCCGCAAATACCTGTTTTCAATTGTGAGCGACCTCATTTTAATAGCCTTTTTTACCGCCAAAGCCAAAGCATCACCTTCAAAGGGTTTTGCAATATAATCAAATGCCCCCCCTTTCATGGCTTCTACAGCTGTCTCAACGGACCCATCTCCGGTAATCACAATAATCGGCAACTCAGAATCTTTCGACTTAATATACTTTAAAAACTCAAGCCTTCCCATCTTAGGAACTCTAAGATCGGTAATAATCAAATGAACCCTCTCACAATCAATATAATCAACAATCGAAGAGATATCATGCGCCTTCACCAACTCTACCTCTTCAATCTCCTCAAAAATTAGCTCAACATTCTGTATTATTCTCTCTTCATCGTCAGCAATCAAAACCCTACTCTTCATTAATCCACCCAACTCCTACGCTACGGCATAAAAAAACTTTACCAGTATGAGTATTCGGCCAATTGAAAAAACACTAGCAACACATATCAACTAGAGAGATAATCAATGAAGAAAGCATAAAGCCAACCATCAGTAAACCAATCACAAGAAACGGTATACCTAATATTTTAGAAAAAAGACTTCCGCCACACCCAGCTGGCCGAACTTTAAGAGACTCCAAATCACCGCTCTCTTTTAACCTTTCATAATATACACCTCTTTCGTGTGACATATGCTCCTCGGAAATCCTCCCCGTAAACATAGCCTCATCCATTGGTATATTTTCCGGAAGCAGATGCGTATGAAAGAAATGAATGGTAAAAATAAAGCCTGCAGCCAGGAGAGCTTCATATCGATGAGCCACCAGTGCCAGGCTCGGTAAATCGATTATAGCTGCCAATTTAGCAGGAACCAAGCTCGTAGCCTGAACAGGAAACCAGAGAACAAATCCAGTTGAAGCCATGACAAATGTCCCCCACATGAGCGACAGATACTCCATCTTCTCCCAGTATATCCACCTGTCATACTTTGGCCGGCTTCCCAACCGGAAAAACCACAATACATCGCCTAATATATTTAGCAAATCTTTCGGTTGTATCAAAAGGGAGTCCGGCCCCCAGAAGATACCCCTGTCTTTTTTTACCAAGGTCTGAACTGAAAGGAAAGCAAAATGCAGAAAGGCCGCAAAAAAGGTGATGAGCGCACAAATCCTGTGAATATTACCAGCCGTAGGATAACCACCCATAACACCATAGAGCCAGTGAGCCCATCCATAATCCTTAAAAACCAATGGCATCCCTGTCAACACCAAACCAAAAAAACTAATGATAACGAGAAAATGGCTGAACCTGTGAAACAGGCTAAATCTTAAAAAATGATTATCGTTTGTCATGTTTTGATTCCTTTCCCTTACGCTCATCCAGTATTGTACTCAACCAAGTAAGAACTGAATGCATACCAAACCCGGAAAACGTCATAACCAATATACCCACATATACCACAAACAGTATCGTAATAATCATCTGCGGACTCTTCACTATCCCGGAAATCCGCTCCGGATCTTTACGAATATCTTTTACAGCGCCAAAAACAGACTTGTAATATGCAATATTTTTGTATTTTGGATGTGCTACATGTTTTACAAAGTTATCATTTGCACCGGGATGACAAACACTACAGGTCTCAATAACATTATCTGCACCCAGGGTCGATTCAGAATCGGATGAATTCAAGATAGTATGCTGACCATGGCAATCAACACAGGTCGCTATGTCAGTATCAACATGCCCTAATGCCGTAACCTGACCATGGAGATTGTTACGGTATGAATAATAAAATTCCTCATGACACCCACCACACTTATCAATTGTATCTTTCCTGTGATAGAGATCATCAGCTTTGGGAACATCACGCTTTGATTTGACACCGGCATGACAGTACTTGCATGTCGGCGGCTGAACATCGTTTTCTTTCATCAACTTCACATGGCTACCCTCAAGAAATTCAGCACCCGGGTCGTCATTACAAAAGGTTATACAATCGACCGGTTGCAGATTAGGATTGTGCTCCCCCTCAGACTCTTCAAGATCAGCATGACAATCAATGCAGTAAAAATCTTCCCCACCGTGAGCAGAAGAATGAAAGGCGTCTTCGTCAACCAACATGGACACAATTTCAACCTCACCTGTGACGTGGTCAACCCTTACCTTCACATCAACCTTTGATGGATCAGTATGGCATTCCAAGCAATCGCCATTTTCTTGAGAATAGAGGTAATTTATAGAAGCCGCGAAAAAGAGGACAACAAGGCATGCAACAAAAAGAAATCTGCTAATTTTACTATTGACAGCTCCAAGAGTGTATAAAATGGATGCCACTTTTTAATTCCCTCCTTTTGCTAAAAAAAAGGTGTACATAGTAATTCTTATGGGCATAATTTTCACACGACAAATGGCCACCAAATCATAGAAATTCCTTCAACACTACGAATCAAGCCCCTGTTTGCCGGACATGTCCAAATGTTACACATAATGACAAAGTAGAGACAACTTACAAGAAAACCACAAAGGTATTTTAAGGGTGGCAGACAGCTCACGGTAAACTTTCCACCACCCGAATAACAACCCCCCCCTACATAACTACAACTTAGCAACCAGAAATATGGTAAGCGCCAAACTTACCACCAAATATTACAGAATATCCCAAACTACTAATGCTTAGCATTGCTTGGTTTCGTCTTAAAAAGCGGGTCCTTCTCAACGTAACCCGCCCATTTCTTCGGATCAACTTTCGGAAGCACATCGTCTATTGCATCATGGTCCCTGTGATCATCAAGCTTGAAATATTTATTAAAATCCATGACAATTGGCTTGCCTGTCTTCTCGTCATTACCAGCTTTAGGACATTTATCTTTATCATTGGCATCCTCCCAATGACACTCCATACACTGCTCCTTAATCGTATCATACTTATTGATACCTGCTACCACCAGACCAGCATCAAACTGCTCCTTCCTCGCCATCATCGGATCTTCTTTTAAGAGCTTTTTAAACGCATCTTTACCCTTATTCTTATAGTTCTTCTTCACCTTGACATATTCCTCTCCGGGCCCGTGACACGCTTCACAGGTAACATCTTCCAGGAAATTGCCAAACTTTGATTTCCCTTTCTTAATCTTCATATCAAAAGCAGTAGCATGACACCTCAAACACTCAGGATTCTTTTTATCCTCATCGGTTGTCAATCTCTTATTAAAGGTTTTTGAATGCAATCTTGCTTTATACTCTTCACCTTCAAAACACCCCTTAGACAAATGGCATTTACAACCGGCATTCCCCATATAAGCGTATTTCTGCTTATCGGCTCCAAAACTCTCGGCACCCTGAAAGGCAAAAACCGATGAAACAATCACGACAGCTATAAAACCTGTTAACATTCTGAACATGTTCCCCCTGACTCCTTTCTCCTATTTTTATCTCAATAGAAATTTCTTATAAAAAAAACAGCTTAAACTAATTGATTTTCCACCCATATCCAACAAACTTCCTTATGAATATGGAACTCTGAATCTTACATAACTTCCCGCTACAGAAACACTTATCCGTGCCCCCCATAATCGCGGCCGTGAACAGGAAATCAGCTTAAAGAAACAGCACCTCAAACACGAGAGAATTTTATCAAGAGCAAAATATCATGTCAAGAAAAAATTAAGCGTATATTGGCTGAAACCGAGGAAGGATCTTTCTCTTTCACTCCTTTTCGTTTAAGAGTTTTTCAACAAAAAGCGTGTCAACACCGCCACTGATAAAACGTGAATCTGTGACAATATTCATATGAAGAGGAATCGTTGTTTTTACCCCTTCTATTCTGTATTCACCCAAAGCCCTTCTCATGCAGGCTATCGCTTCTTCTCTCGTTTTTTGATGCACAATTAATTTCCCCAACAGTGAATCGTAATAGGGCGGAATCACATAACCTGAATATATGTGTGAATCCAACCTTACCCCCTTCCCTCCTGGAGGGTTGCACATTGTAATCTTGCCAATAGATGGCCGAAAATCGTTATCTGGATCTTCCGCATTAATCCTACACTCAATGGAAACACCTTCCCTTTTCACATTCTTCTGACGTAAACCCAGCCTTTCACCACAGGCAATCCTTAACTGCTCTTTTACCAAATCAATTCCCGTTACCATCTCTGTAACGGGGTGCTCAACCTGAAGCCGTGTATTCATTTCAATAAAATAGAATTTCCCATTCTTATCTACTAAAAATTCAACAGTACCCACACTTGCATATTTGACCGCTTTCGCTATTTTTATGGCCGCTTTACAGATCTCTTCACGCAATTGATTTGAAATATTGGGAGATGGAGCCTCTTCCAATAATTTTTGATGCCTTCTCTGTATGGAACAATCCCTTTCACCAAGATGCACCGTATTTCCATAATTATCTGCAACGATCTGTACTTCAATATGCCGTGAATGTTCAACATACTTCTCCATATAAATAGAAGAGTCCTTAAACGCAACCTCTGCCTCACGCTTAGCAATAGCAAACGAATTTACCAGGCTTATATCATTGTGAGCCACCCTCATGCCTCTGCCGCCGCCACCAAATGAGGCCTTAATCAAAACAGGGTACCCCAACTCGTGCGCAACATCCAATGCGTGTTGCTGGCTCTTTAATGCTGACTCGCTCCCCGGGATAATAGGGATTTTATTTTCACTTGCTATTTTTCTCGCTTGTGTCTTATCACCCATTTTTATCATAACTTCTGAAGGCGGCCCAATAAAGACGATATTAGACGATTCACAAACTTCCGCAAAATGGCTATCCTCAGAAAGAAAACCATATCCCGGGTGAATAGCCTCGATATCAGTAATTTCTGCAGCACTGATGATGCTCGGTATATTCAAATAGCTCTCCAATGGCTCTGCTGGACCAACACAAACGTGAGCATCTGCATATTGTAAATAGAGGGCATTTTCATCAGCCTTAGAGCATATGGCAACGGTTTCAATACCTAATTCCTTGCACGCCCGGATTATTCGCAGAGCAATCTCACCCCTGTTTGCAATTAAAATCCTCGAAAACATCCCCTCCCACATTCTCCTGTCTTTTAAAAATTATTGACATAATAAAATATCGCAGTCACCGCTGACACACAATACATACAAATCCGTAACAGAACAAGCCAGCTCTCGCCAGATACCAACACCCATCTAAAAAAAACCGGACCAAGAAAACCCGTGTAAAAGAATTTTATTCCTCAGGCATCACATCATGCATATTAGCCAAAAGGCTTTTATTGGGAAACACTACTAATGCTTGATCACCTGTCAACTTTATTTTACTGAAACCGATCTAATCCAAAAAAGGTAACAGATCAGGTCTACCCCGGAATGGTGGAGCAAATCAGAGGCTCCTTATTGCAAGAAGTGATTACGAACAGGAACTGGATTACAAACAGACAGAGCAACAGAACAATCCATTCAAAAAAAAAAAAAACACACACACAGCACCTCGCTACCCTTTACGCAAACTTTATCGTCAGTTTGCACCATAACGGCCGCATTTAATATCTCGTCAGAACTTGAAAGCCAAGCCTCGCTCTCGCTTAACCACCACCTTGCATTTCAACAATAAAAAGAGCCTGCCCATACTCTATAGCAGCTCCATTATCCACCAGGATATCCACAACTTTCCCCCTGGCTTCAGCCTTGACCTCATTCATAATCTTCATTGCTTCAATGATACAAACCACAGTCTCCTCTTCAACAACATCCCCTATACTTACATAAGGTTCAGCCGCCCCAGGTGCACTATCATAAAAAGTACCCACCATGGGGGCAACAATATCGGTATTATTTTCACTTTTTTTGGCGGGGAAGTATTTCGTAGAACCTTCTTGGAGAGGTTCCTGAAAGGAAGAAGACAGTTGTATGTTCGCAGGCATTGAGCTCAAATCATTTTTCTTGAGTCGTATTTTCGTAGACTCTTCCTCAATCTCAATTTCAGCGAGGTTATTTTCGTTCATCAAAGATATCAAACTTTCAACTTTTTCTATGAGATCCATTTTCTACCCAACACGATTGTGAAAATTCAATTGATTTGAGAGACTGTTAAGGTTGTGAAGATTTTGCAAACGACCATACCAAAGAACCAAAACCTGTTTGTTTCAAAATTTTCATTCATTGGCATTCACCCCATCAGCCGAATTATCCGGGGGATAAGATTATCCTGATAAACCTTTTTAATGCATTCGTTTCTATCCGATTTCCCCTCATACACAAGGAGTTGTTTGCTCCCTTACGTTACGCATTACAATGGCAACATTCTAGCATCTAGACCAATCCTGTCAAGTCTAGAATGTAATTATTTAACCAACAATATGAAAACCTGACATATTCGCAAAAAAATCCTTTGGAATTATAATCCTGCAATACCGGTTACTTACGGATAAGCGTAAACGCCTTTTCAACTGCTTCTTTGGCATTGTTACATTTTATCACGCCACTTCCACAACCATCCGCCACGGAATATTGCTGCTCCCTGGCAACCTTATCGCTACTGGACCCAGGTGTTAAGTTACATAAATCCCAGGTACCTATACCGATTACCGGCTTCTTTTTAATCAGTGCAAAACTGATTTCAGAAAGCGTACCGAATCTTCCGCTTATGGCTATTACAGCATCTCCGGAATATGCAACTAGGACATTTCTGGCATAACCCATCCCAGTTGGTAAAGAAATATCTATATAAGGATTTGCACTATCAGGGCTTTCTCCCGGCACAATACCAACCGTGAGCCCGCCTTCTTCTTTTGCGCCTTTAGCTGCTTCTACCATAACCCCTCCCAAGCCACCGCATACCAGTACTGCGCCACGCAATGCTATCTCTTTTCCCACACCACGGGCAATTTTCGAAATTTCATCACTTAACGTTCCGTCAAGATCACCACTTCCAATAACAGATATACAGATTTTTCTGGGCATATTATCCCTTCTACAAAAAGAAAAACCGGGTCAATGCATGTCGGCAATCATCTCCGTAAGCTCTACAAAATCCAGACCCGTTAACAGTTCCAGACAAAACAGAATACTCTTATTACTCGCCTTAAGCACATTTGCAAGCTTGGCAGCTTCCGCCTTTGTTAAACCAATGGTTACATCTGGCAATAATTTCCTTTTATTTATAACCTGCATTTCTCTCTCCTCTGTCCACCACCAAACTCTTTTTTTATGTGCCAAGATTTATCCAAACACTTTTTATCTGTGTATACAACTCAAGAGCGTGTACCCCCAGTTCTCTCCCAAAACCACTCTGTTTGTATCCACCAAATGGTGATGCTGCGTCAAAGGTATTATACGTATTCATCCATATTGTACCGGCCTTTAGCTCTCTGGCAATCTTATGAGCTTTTTTGATATCACGTGTCCATACTGCTGCCGCCAGGCCATAAGGGGAATCATTACTCTGCTGTACCATCTCATCCATGTCGTCAAAGGCGATTGTAGAGACAACAGGACCAAATATCTCTTCCTGCGCTATTTTCATGCTATTGTTTACCCCCTCAAATACCGTAGGTTTAATAAAATACCCTTTGTTTCCACACCTTTCACCGCCTGTGATAACCTTTGCACCTTCCTGCTTTCCGCTTTCAATATAGTGCAATATCTTATCAAACTGCTCTTTTGATACCTGTGCTCCCATTTGTGTATTAGGGTCTTCCGGATTTCCAACAGATAAACGAGAAGCCCTGTCAGAAAGTTTCCCCAGAAATTCGTCATGAATTTTTTTTTCAAGAAACAAACGTGAGCCAGCGCAACACACCTCACCTTGATTAAAAAATATCCCCCTCAACGCACCATTTACAGCACTATCAATATCAGAATCTGCAAACACAATATTAGGAGATTTCCCTCCCAGCTCTAATGATATTCGTTTTAAATTACCTGCAGCCGCCTTCATGATGAGTCGTCCCGTAGTATGTTCTCCCGTAAAGGCTATCTTGTCTACATCCATATGCGCTGCAAGCGCTGCTCCCGCAGTAGGTCCATAACCGGGAACAATATTCAATACCCCATCAGGCAAGCCAGCCTCTTGACAAAGCCTGCCCAACATTAACGCGGATAATGGTGTCTGCTCAGCTGGTTTCAGGACAATTGTATTACCACAGGCTATAGCAGGCGCTATCTTCCACACCGCCATTAACAATGGGAAATTCCACGGAATTATTTGTCCAACTACACCAACAGGCTCTCTGATGGTATAGTTAAGAAACTCACCTCTCACCGGGATTGTTTCTCCATGAATCTTGTCTGCCCACCCTGCATAATACAACAAACAATCAATCACCAGTGGCAGATCTGCATTTTTTGTTTCACTTATCGGTTTTCCATTGTCCAGAGTTTCTAACCAGGCAAGCTCATCTTTGTTTTTTTCAACCAGTTCCATTATTTTTAATAAAATCAATCCTCTGTCCCGCGCATCGGTCTTTCTCCATGGCCCCTTTTCAAACGCCTTGCGAGCAGCTGCAACGGCAAGGTCAATATCCTCCTTGTCACCTTCCGCAATCGTGGTAATTTCCTCTTCTGTTGCCGGATTTATGGTCCGGAAAAACTTCCCGGAAATGGAATCAACCCATTTTCCATCTATCAATAACTGTCTCGATATTATATTTGTCTCTTTTCTCTTGACCATCTTATAAACTCCATTTCATGAAACAAACAATCTTCAATATTCAATCTTTAACACTTTATAACGTATTTTGCCCATTGGAACGTCTACTTCTAATTCTTCATTTATTTTACCTCCCAGCAGTGCTTTCGCCACCGGGGAACTTACCAATATTTTGCCATTCATCGGGTCATCATCGCCTGCTCCAACCAATTGATAGTTTTCAATTTCTCCCGTTTCCAGGTCTTCAAGTTCAACCTTCGCTCCAAAACAAACAGTGTCTTTGGGGATTTTAGAAGAATCAACTATTTCCGCTCTGGCAAGATCGTCCTCAAGCTTGCGAATCTTTGCCTCAAGTAATCCCTGTGCCTCCCTGGCTGCATCATACTCTGCATTTTCGCGAAGATCTCCATGCGCCCGAGCCTTTCCAATTGCTTCCTGAACCTCGATCCTCTTATCGGTCTTCAGATAATCCAATTCTTTTTTCAATTTCTCATAATTTTCCTGAACCATGTATACTCTTTCCATAACAACCCCCTCTCTATTTACAAAATATTTTGGAATACCTTTACATGTTTTCTCAGCAGAATGAAAAAGGAGTAAAAAAACCGATTAACCCTTTTCTCCTTGTTGAAATACAAGTTCAGAGCAGAAGAAATAGCATTAAAAAGAACAACCCTCCACCCAAAAAATGCTGAGAAACATCCTTGACAACATTTCTCTTTTTAACACCTATGATCTTCTTGTGCTTTTCTATGACTCCCAAAAAAATCTCTTTCAGTTCTTTACCGGTAGCATCATGGATATATTTACCGCCAGTTAATTTTGCAATTTCCTTCAGCAATAGAGGATCCGGCCTCGTTTTAATGATATCTCCCTCCGTGTCGAGCTCAACACCTATTGTACGTCCATGGTTATCCTTTTTTGGAATTGTTGAGAATTCATTAGGATCTCCAAGGCCTATCAGGTAGACAGAAATATCCTTCCTTTCCATTAACATCTTTACCGCCTCATCTACCTGACTTCTGACTTCCAGCCGTTCTTCTCCATCGGTAAGAAATATCAGTACCTTTTCCCTTTCCACCTTACTAAAAGATGATATTGCAATCAAGAGCGCATTTCCAACGTTTGTACCATAAGGGATAAATCGTGCATAATTCTCATTAACCATATGCAAAATTCTCAGAAAGATCCTGTCATAATCAGTCGTCAAATAAGGGAGCATGGCAAACGCGTGCCCTGCAAACACCACCAATCCAACATAATCGTTTTCCAGTTCCTTTAATAAATTTTCTATCTCTATTTTTGCCCTTTGCAGCCTGTTTGGCTTCACATCTTCTGCTAACATACTTAAAGACACATCTATGACAAAAACAATCTCTACCCCCTCTTTCTCATAATACTCTTCAGTCGTTTGCCACTTTGGTTCCAGAAGAACCAGCCCAAGGCAACACAATGCCAGACTGACAGTACCCCCCTTGCAGACGTTGCGAATCGCAGGAGGTATCTTGCTAAACGTCCCCAGCAGGTTCAGTCTGCCAAAAGCCTTTAACCAAATTCTTTTCCGTAATGATGAATACAGATAAATGAGGAAAACAACTGCTGCTGCAACGCATATATATGTTATATACTGCTCGTATGAAAAGAAAAGCATCTTTATCTAAAACTCAACCTTTCCGAAACCTGAAGGTGTCTGCATGACTGTTATCAGCAAGATTATATAGTATTTATGAGAAATTTTTCAATAGTTTTGTTACCAATCTTACCAATTTTCCTATGTTCCTTTTGTTAATCCAACCAAAAACTTAATTGCCTTAGATATCGGATAAACAGAGATCGTTTCGCTTACGGGCCAACTTTTTTCACCGGGATAGACTATGAGTAGCCTGTCGATCTTTAACGAATCGATAGCAATGGCTGTTGATTTTGTCTTGCCCGGAGCTTCACTGAATTTGAACTCAATTCCATATCTCTTCCCATTAATAACAGTAAAGATGTCCAGTTCTGCTCCACCATATGTTGCCCAGTAAAACACCTGTGACGGCCTTAATGTTCTCATAATCTGTTCCATTGCAAAACCTTCCCAGGACGCCCCAACTTGTGGATGTCCCGTAACAGCATGAAAATCCCTCAGATCAAGCAAGCTGTGAAGTAATCCCGTATCTCGAAAGTATATCTTAGGTGATTTCACTTGTCGTTTGCTAATATTTTCGTACCAGGGCTGGAGTTGTTGAATCATAAATGTTTCGGTCAAAATATCCAGGTAGGAGCGAGCCGTCTTGTCATTAATGCCAAGTGCAGAGCCAATACGCGAAGCATTCCATATTTGACCATGGTAGTGGGCGAGCATCGTCCAGAATCTTCGTATAGCTTGAGCAGGAATCTTGATGCCGAGCTGTGGAATATCACGTTGAAGAAAGGTGCGAACAAAGCCTTCACGCCATGCAAAACTGTCCTGGTCGTCAGTAGCAAGGAACGAACGGGGAAATCCACCTCTGACCCACAATTGTTTCCACCTGTTCGCGCCAAGCTCTGTCAAATCAAAGCCTGCCATATCAACAAACTCCACACGGCCGGCAAGGGTTTCAGAAACATTTCTTATCACTTGCGGTGAGGCGCTTCCAAGGATTAAAAAACTGCATCTGTTTTCCGGCTTATCTACTACGACCCGCAGTGTTGCAAACAGATCAGGCTTAGTCTGTATTTCATCAATTACCACCAGGCCTGAAAGCGGTGCCAAAATCATCTCTGGATTTGCCAGTCTGCGAAGATCAGTCTGACTTTCAAGGTCAAAATAAGTGCTTGGCTGACGCTTGCAAATCACTCTTGCCAAGGTCGTTTTACCGCATTGACGCGGCCCCAGTAGCGCCGTTATTGGTGATCTGGAAATAGCCTTTTCTGCTTGATATATGTATTCTTGCCTATCTATCACAGCGGGTATTATACCTTTAATATTCGTAGTGTCAATACGGATATTAAAGGTATTCTCGTTATCGCGGTCGGAACAGGGGGCCTCACAATTACAACGTAATATATTAGCCATTCGGTCAACCTCTCTTTACACCCTTCTCCGGCTGTTTTCAAATATTAATTTTCTGCCACTCAAAAAAAGCTGGCGTCCCCTTCCCTTTTGTGGTATACCCTCATGTATGAGAAACAAACGTATTATAAGAGGGCGTGAAATCAGTGATGCTGACATAGTAATCATCCGCACTGTAATAAAAACACATTTCCCACAAGGCCGTAAATATATATCCCGCATGCTTTGCCATCATTGGAAATGGTACCAGCCCAATGGAAACACCAAAGACATGTCCTGCCGTTACCTGTTACTCTCTTTAGAAAGAGAAGGGTTGATCCAATTACCTCCCCGCCTTAACTCTGCACACAATGAAAAGAAAAAGATAGAGGAAATAGCACTCGATATTCTTCCTCTTACAGGAATGGTTAAATACCATCCATCGCTGGAGCTAAAATGTCTTTCCACGCCGCAGGAACATAAACTCTGGAACAGGATCATCCACAGCTATCACTACCAGGGATATCAGATAATTGTTGGCAAATATCTCAAGTACATAGCATACATTGATGACAGGCCGGTGGCTCTCTTGGGTTGGGGATCTGCGGCATGGTCTTTAGAGGCACGTGATACGTGGATTGGGTGGAGTAAAGAGATAAAGGATAAGAATCTTTGTGGGATAGTGAACAATATTCGATTTTTGATTTTGCCATGGGTTAAGATTAAATTCTTAGCGAGTCATGTTCTCGGTTTAAGCATACGGCGAATACGAGAAGATTGGGCAAAGCGATATGGACATACCATTTATTTATTGGAAACATTTGTAGAACAAGACAAGTTTCATGGGACATGCTACAAAGCGGCAAATTGGACATACCTGGGTCAAACAAAAGGGAACGCGAAACGGGGAAATACCCATACATACCACGGGAAGATAAAGAAGGTATTCGTATATCCTCTGTGCAATGAGTTTCGGGAAAAACTCACCCGCCAGAATGACTTTGTCGCCTGCCCGGCCTATAGGCCATTCGGACGGGGGTTGGTGGAGAAGATGTGATGGAAAAGGAACTTCGTATTAAGGAACTCAGGAAAAAGAACAGAGAGTTAAAATGGGAAAATCGTCAGTTAAAGGAGGAAAACAAAACCCTTAAAGAGATGATAGACTATTTAAGGAAAAATATCTACGGCAAGACTAACAAGAAAAAAGATGCGTATGGAGTACGTCCTGAACCCAGGAAAAAAGGTGCGCCATTTGGACATAAAGGAGTAACACGGCCAAAGCCCGAGCATATAGATGAAGAAATAGAGGTTTCTGATCCGAGACGTTGTCCTGATTGTGGAAGTGAGCACATACAAGCAACAAGCATAAGAGAGGAGCATACTCAGGAAGAAATAGTACTTCCCCGAAGGAAAAATGAAAAGTAACTGTCAAAAACCAAGCAATTTAATCCGGAATAGTTGTCGTGCTACCCTAAATCTTAAGAATTACCCCTGCCTCTAAAAAGCTATTTTCATAGCATCTCAGTTAATCACCGGGCTCGTCCAACAAACGGTTCAGATCGCGGCTTCGCTCGATCTAACCTTACTCGTTAGGTGCAGATTGCCTGTTCGCGCCACTCTCTCGCGCATGAGTGCCTACCCCAGTTGCGTGATAATCTGCTGAACCTTCGCTTTAAGATCGCTAATTGCAATCTCGGTCTGTGTGACTCTTCCATTAAGGTTGCTGACTGCGGTATTGATCTGGCTCTCCAAGGCAGCTACTTTCTGTTCCAGAGAGCTTAAGCGTTGAACGAGTTGCCCCACATTTGTTCCTTGCTGTTCAAGTTGAGCGATACGTTGAAGCAATCCCTGAATGCTGGCACCTTGAACAAATAAGTTACCAGTTATTTCAACATTGCCGTCGAAAGAGCCCGCGTTTCCTATAGTTCCTGCCTTCTTTGCAAAAATGGCGGCACCCGTACCTGCCGGATCGAGATTGTACGCGGCTATCGCCGCAGTCCCAGGCGATTTTGTTTCAGCATGAATGGCTTCATTGCTAGTGCTATAAGCTGCTAGACCAGCGCCATCCTTGCTTACGGCTTTTACGCCGACGCCAGCACCCTTGTGTTCGCCCCATACGCCGGCAGGGCCATTCTCGATACCAGCAGTTTCACCATAGACGCCTACCCATTTCGTGCTCTTCCCAATGATGCCAGGACCCGTGTCTCCTTCGCCAATCACGCCAGCACCGCCATTACTGCTTTTACCGTAGACCCCCGTTCCTTTTTGGCTTTCCCCGAATACGCCACTGCTGTTCCCATTACACCTGCCCCATACACCCGCACCACCTACTGTGCTATGAGTTTCGCCAAAAACACCAATCCAATCTTTACCATACGCGCGCACACCAACGGTGTCTGCTGAGGCACTTACGCCAGTGGTTTCTTTTCCTGTAGCTATTCCGGTTACAGCCACACTATTTGTACCTGTAACTTCGCCTTTTATAGCAGCCATTTGAGACCCTCCTCCAATTTAAGTTGTTAATTGCGTTTAAGTTTGCCAAATCTGTGGAATTTGTCCGTGCCTAACGCGGAGTTGAGGAGCAACATTGAAAATAGATGTCTGTTCAAACTCCTTGTTCGCACCGCCGCAGGCGGGGAGAACAAGTTATTCTACAGGTTCTGTATAGTTATGAATTCTATAAAATATTTGACAAATGTCAAGTATGTTGTTTTTATACTTATCTATCTGTATAGTATGTTTTGTGTAACGTTATTTTACAATGATAACTATTCCACCGGAAGTATCGCAAATTAGAGAAAAGTTAATAACTATGTGGTGTGTTTCATAACATCGTATACACTTTTTGTCCCACAACATCGTATACACATTATATAATTTCCTTTAAAAGGAATTGTACAAAATGGATAAAAAATAGCAAAAACAATAAAGAAAAATACAACTTCGCCATAGATGTACTCAATTAAGTTCAGAAGGAAAAACGGTTACAGAAATCCATCAGGAACTTAATCGGACAAGAGCTTGGGTTTATAAATGGCTTGAGAGAGCAGAATCAGGGAAAGGTGGTATCTTGATAAATCAAAAAAAGAACCGCATCATAAACCCGGTAAAATTAATAAAAGAGCTTGAACAGGCAATTGTAGAAAGCAGAAAAGAAATTAGTGACAAGGGATAGACCTTCAACCAAATATTCTTTCTGTGGAAAATTGTCTATTCATCAAGAACTTGATACCTTGGGGTACCAAGAGAAACCAGGACTTTCCACCATCAATCGGGTCTTAAAAAGAAATGACCTTTTATTGAAAAATCAAGGCACAAAAATGAAACTACGTCAGGAAAATATTATCCTACAATCAAAACTAAGCATCCAGGGCACGTACATCAGCTTGATCTGGTGACACCCAGTATATACAAGGATGCGGATCTATTGTTTCTGTAAACAGAATAGATGTTTATACCAATCAAGCAAACTTGGAACAATATACAGACAAGAGGGTGCTGAGAGCGTTATCAGCTTTCTGATCAATGATTGGAAGGCTTTTTGGGCTTCCCGATTTTTACAACTTGATAACAAGCATCTTTCAGAGAAGCCTGTATCATATTAAGACCCTTTGGTAAACTATCTCGATTCTGCTTAAATTTCGGTATTGATATAGTGTTTATACCATTTAAAGAACCATGGAGAAACGGATATATAGAAAATTTTTTAATAAACGTTTTAATGAATTACTCTGGCAATCAAAGCCAAAAGATCTGAAAGAACTAAGAGTTGAATCAAAGAAATTTAGAGATAAACATAACAACTATCGAAATATAAAAAAAAGATAATTTCTCTCAGCAATATTGCAAAGGCTATACACGAAGATTATTACCAGAAGGCTTCACCTTCGACCCATCAGAGGAATTACCAATAACAAGAGGAGAATACATTTTGTCCGTTTAGTAGATGAAAAAGGGTATATTACAATTCTCAATGAAGGTGTATATTAATAAAGCTTTAAGTTTTGAATATGTATGGGCAATACTAAATACGGTAAACAAGAATTAAGTGTTTATTATCAAGCAACATTGAGCTCAAAACAATTAATCAAACAGAATCTTATAAACTAAGGGAACCTAAAAAACAGAATCCCTATTAAACAATTTTTGCTAAGTGTATACGATGTTATGACACAGCTAGTGACACTAAGATGTGTATACGATGTTGTGGAACTTACCAACTATGTATTAATACTTGCTTAAATTCTGTGTATATTGTCCGCAATCGGGGGACATCATCAATACTGTTCGGCACGGTGTTTGAGAACGCTTTTTTTGAACTCATCTACTCTCTCCATATCTGTTCTCAGTCAAGCATGCCGAAATTTCTTTTCTGTTTTTTTACGCAAACCACTTCGTTAAAAAAATATCTGAAAATATTTTTAATGTCGCAAATCGTAAATTTTCATAACTTATGTAATATCAATAGCTTATATAATATTTTGTTGTTGATTTTCTTCCCTGCTCCTGTTATCAATTCCATTTATGAGTATTTCGGATGATACAAACAAGGGTAAAAAATCAAGGAGCAGGACATACAAAAACTATCCATCCTACGCTCTTTTAAACCACTGCTTAAGCAGCTTCATGACCATGCCGATTGTTTCAATCGAACACTACATTACGATCAATACGTGTAAGCCTTACGTTACTATATTTCTTTAATCCAATTCTTACTGCATTACGTTCAATACAAAAGGCCAGCACTTTAAAAAATGTACAAAGTAAGCTTGGCATTAAAAGAACCAGTCTGGGAAGTCTCTCGGCTGCAAGCAGAATATTTGACCCAGAACTCCTTACATCCATTATTAGCAAACTTGCCAGCCAGGTTGGTTCTTTGAACCTGGACAAGCGTTTACAAGATCTTAACGTAACCGTAGTTGCTGTAGATGGCACTTTGCTCAAAGCACTCCCAAAGATGCTATGGGCCTTATGGCTTGATAAAGACCATCGAGCTGTAAAGATGCATCTAGAATTTGATGTCCTTAAAGGAGTTCCTCTTAGAGCTCAAGTTACTGATGCTAATGCGAACGAAAGAACTCAACTAAAATCTTCATTATCTTCCGGTAAACTCTATTGCCTGGATGCCGGTTATAGAGAATATCAATTGCTGGAGAGCATTATTCAAAAAAAGAGTTCTTTTGTTGTTCGTGTACAGGATAACACAAGTTATGAAATCATAGAAGAACATCACCTGAGTAAAGCATGCCTTGAAGCAGGAGTAGCGTTTGATCGAACTGTCAGACTTGGGTGTAAACAAAAACGAGACGTCATCTCCAGGCCTATAAGAATTATACAAATTAACTATTATGATGAACGAGTACTCTCAGGATATAAACGAAAATCTCGTGTCTCCAGCAAAAAGACATTCAGAACCAACTCCCCGGAACACACATTGTTAATTGCCACTGACCGTATGGACCTACCGGCAGAACTTATCGGACTTATCTATCGTTATCGCTGGCAAATTGAAATCTTCTTTAGGTGGTTTAAGTGTATACTGGGGCGCCAGCACCTGTTATCTCTTTCACAAAACGGAATACAGATTCAAGTCTACTGTGCCCTGATTGCCAGTCTATTAATCAGATTATGGACTGGACGTAAACCCACGAAACGAACCTTCGAGATGATCTGTCTGTACTTCCAGGGATGGGCTACCATGGAAGAGCTCATGAAACATATCGAAAGTCTTAAAATAGAAGACCAAAACAAATAGTCACTCTTAAGGAATCTTTCACCTTTGAAAGTTTCGTGGGAGTGGTATGTCTTCATTTCTCAGTCCCGTCATATATTAGGTATTCACTTGTATTCTCACAACCAATTAGTACAATAATCTCACAGTGTCTTATCTGTTGAACTACCTTATCAAACTCCGTGCCGAACAGTATTGGGACACCATACCTATTTATTTGTTTTTCATGGGATTTCGTCCTGATTTTTTAAGCTTGAGAAACACCCCTCTATAGTTTTCTCAAGACGGATCAAAAACTAACATTACTAAAAAACGTCTTTTGTCCACGGTTTTTCCTTTGTGTTATACCAAAATATTTAGCTTTTGTACCCTTATATGTCAATTAAATAGGTATGGTGTCCCCCGATTGAAGCTCGCCTAAAAAGGAAACAAACGCTAAGGTTTGAAGTAACTGTCAAGAGAAACCTGTCTATCCTACTCTTAGTCCAGCAAAGTAATAAGATCAATTTTGAATATGATGAAAAGGTAAAACCAGCCAGTGGTTGAACCAACTGCCCAGGTACAAGGCGCGTAGAAATTCCGGAACCGGAACGTACTCAAGTACGTGAGGATTACGGAATTTCTACAGCAACGCCGTAGATGGGTAGTTGGTTCAACCACTGAGTTACCAGCGAACCTTTTGATTCCCACTATATCGGTATTTATTACCCCATGGAATGAGCTTGAGAGATTGAACTCTCTCTTCTCTTTCTTGTTTAACAGGACTAAATAAGGTGGATAGCTGTTTCTGGCTTAAACGCATCCTTTCAAGATTCTTCTTTGCCTTGAAATCTTCAGGATCTATTTTTAAAGCCTTTGTATATTCTTCTGCAGCACTGATAAAATCCATTTCAGTTGCTATTAAGTTTGCCTTATTATATAGTGCATTCTCCTTGATTGTTGCCTTTTCTGTAAGAGCAGCTTTTTTGAATTCAATCTTGGCTCTTTTTTCATCTCCCATGAGCATTAATACTACCCCCTTATTATACGCAATATAGGGATCCTCTTTTCCCAATGATCTTGTGAATCGGTAAAAATTAGAACTCCTTGCTTCTTCAAGATTCTCATTGGCATGAGTATATCTGCCCATTTCTATATCTTTATCAGCTTTTTCAATGAGTTTACTTTGATTCCAGAACCCCCTTCCATAAGCTATGAAGATAATTGCCAAGATAACGAGTAATATCTTTAACAAAGTATTCTTATTCATTTCATTTCTCCTAATATTCTTTCGGACAAAAGGCGCAGAGGACTTTACTCGCTCAATGTTATTTCGGATTCTATCCGAAAACCATTATAAGATGAGTATAGTTTATATTTTCAGGGAAATTTCAACCAGACATTTTCTATCAGTACCATACCGAAAAGAAAAAAGATACTGGCTAATGTAGGAAAAAAGAACATATCTTTTTTCTTCAATACCTTTTCAACGACAATCTTGTCCTGCTCAATCTTATTTATCTCTTCATAAAACTTTTCAACTTCTTCATAATTCTCAGCCTCAAAATATTTCCCACCCGTTGATTCTACGCCCTCTTTTAAAGATGCTATCCTTTCTGCTGCCTGTTCGTATTCCACGCCTGTTTCACCAGACGCTGGCACGGAAACCACATGTATCTTAACCCCCAGCCTCTTGGCAAAACGAAGCGGCCTGACGGGATTAATTCCCACATTATATATACCATCAGTAAACAAAACTATTACCTTATTTTTCATTGTGCCTCTTCTCTCTACCATTTTTACAAAATCAATGGCATATTTGCCAAGTTTTTCCTCTCTGTTTATGCTCTCTCTTATTTTGTCAATTTCAAATACTTGTCCCAAGTCCCTTTCAATAAGAGCGAGTATAGAGGTAAAAATTCCCTCACCAATGGCAGTTCTGACACCAACAAGCTGCGGCATAATCCGATCTAAAGACTTTTCCAGAAGCGGTGTTTCCCAGGTAGGCAAAACAACGAGGGCCGCATCTGTTCCATAAATTGTTATACCTATCATATCGTTACTTCTTTTTTTTATAAACCCCATTGCTATATCCTTTATTTTTTCCATAGCTTCGCCCGTCATACTAAACGATGTATCTATGGAGAGTATTATTTCACGACCTTGAAATGTTGTTTCGGTTTCGTGATAATCAGATTGAGGCTTGGAAAAGGCAAGAGTTGCAAAAAATATGGAAAAAAAACAAAGATACCTGGGTAAGTGCATGATACATGTTTTCATGATATTCGCACCCTTCAGGTGACGCACACTTGAATAGCCCAGATACTTTTTCTCCTTTTTCAAAAACAATAGAAAAAGAAATGGTATCAAAGCTAAAAGAAAGATTGGGTGTTCAAGATTCAATATACATATCCCCCAACCTGGCTGAGCCGGAACAAAAAGAAATACATTTCATATGTGTTCCTGTCCGGCCAGATTGTTACATGAAAACCTATCTCCCTATGCGGGACAGCACGCAGACAGGCGGTTTTCAAACTTTTTTGCATTACGATAAAGAAAAGCTGAATTGCAAAGTTGCCTGATTTTAGATTAACAGAGTTGTTAGTTAAAAAAACCTTTTACAATGAACAGACCTTAATGTCGGTTTGGGCGCTTAGAGCGCCAAAACTACCAACATGGTGTCGTTGTTTTGTAAGTTGTGGTTTTGTTGTGCTTAAACTGATAATTTCAGACTAAATTACCTTAACGCGGAGAACGCAGAGCGAAAGTAGAGGTTTAAAATTTTGAACCCCTACAACAAAAATTTGTTTTTTCTCTGCGACCTCGGTGTCTGTGTTAAATTAAAATACTAAAGACTTAAAATGAGATTCCCTATTCGAATTGTTATTGATAAATGACAACCCGCCGAAAGCGGCTTTTTTTCTAAGCTTGTCTTAGAAAAAATTTAGAAACTAACAATAGCCACGCTTTTTCGCTTCCTTCAAAAGATCTTTTATTCCATGTACTGCCTTTTCCAACTCTGTCGTATCAGCTTTTCCAAATATGGCCGAGTCAAAGGTTTTCAATATAAGACATGCCGGTTCAATTAGATTATCCGCTACCTTTCTCATTTTCAGCGTTTGAATAATCTTTGTCGTCGTAAACGAAAGGATACTCTCTTTTGGCACTTCAGCCAAAGCCCCTAAAAAGACTCGTAAAGCATAACCGGTATTGACCACCGACTTTCTTAATTCTTGAGATTCTGCATCGCAATTGAAACCTTCAACAAGTTCTTCAAGTTTTTCTGCATGAACCTTAGGAGATTCAGCCACCTTCTCCCTCACAATACTTGAAATCTTACCAGCATATTTCCGCATCTCCAGCACACCAAGAACGGCAATAATTATTGCTCCGAAAATTATGGGTAAATACCCCCTTAAATATATGTTTCTTTTAGGATACGTAACAATTCCCTTTACACTCTCAAGCGGAACATCAACCTTTTTCAGTAAGCTGTTCATTAACACCAGAATTGCAGGGGCACTCACCTGTTGCGTAACAAACAACTCTTCCCCTTCTTCACGTTCCGGCACTTCATCGGTTTGCTTGTAATAGAGAACAGGCAAGGAAGGAATTTCAAGGGTATTTTCCTCTTCCGCCAGATCATAAACTGAAATATCATAATCCACAATCAACTTTTTCAACCTGCCATCTGTCTCTTCTCGAAAATTACAATCCAGCATTTTAAACGGGTCAAACTTAAACGTTTTTAAATTTTCTTTCAGGATTTCGATATATCTTTCGTGCCAGATCATTATTTGATAGTGAATTCTATCTCCGAGGTTTACAACATCTTTATCCACCGATGCCTCGACCATAATCGGAACTTTCTTAAGAGGAATGGGACTCGTTGTCGCCTGCCCGGTAATCTTATTTACTTCATCTTTATAGGGAATGGTAATAGAAGGTATGGTATACAAACCCTCCTCTTTATCATCAGGCAGGGATAGCATAAAAGTGATGAGTTGATAGTCTCTATCGTTATTAAATATTTGCCTCTCTCCAATTGTCACATTTTCGACCTTAAACGGAGAGAGATCCACATTCTCAAATTTCTCGGTATTAACGTTTATGCCCAGTTTCCATAAAAGCTGTACGGTTAAATGGACCATCTTACCTGAAACGAAGCGGTAGTTATCAATGAATGTCCACAGCTCGACTGGCCCACTTAAATCAGGTGCATTCTCCTCAACTTGCGGCGCCTTTTGCTCAGAACCAGGCGTAGCATAATCCAATAATGTCTCTTTTTCCCCTGAATTGGAATCTTGCGCCCAGCTATTATCATTGTTATGAAAAAACACAAAGAAACATAAGAAACATACCATTATACCGTTCTTTATCTTTTTAATCGACTTCTTCTCCTTATTTTTTTATCAAAAAAATCAAAAAACAACCTTACCCATTGTTCCTCGTCCTGATCAGTCCTGAGTGTAAGGTATTCAAGATTAAGTTTCCGAAACAACGCTTTGTATTGCAGATCTGATACCAGGCCCTTTGTCAAATCGAGATGCAATATTTTCTCTGTTTCCAAATCCCTCACCGCAACAAAGCCCCGCACCTTTGGAATTGCCTCTTCCCTTATATCAGAAATAATCACGGGAACAACGTCATGTTTTTGGGACAAAGTTTTTAGCGATCTTGTGTAATTATACGGTGCCATGAAATCGGACAGCACAAAGACCAGCGATGGTGTAATCTGGAGGGTATTTAAAAACTCGAAAACGCAATTCAGGTCGGTGTTTACGCCTCTGGTCTTATCATTTTTAAGACTTTCAACAATCCTGATATTTTCTTTTTGTCCGGACTGCGGAGGAACAAACCTTTCAATCCTATCCGTAAACGTTACAAAACTAACCTGGTTGCCTGTTTCCGTGGCCGATTGTACCAAGAGAGAGACAATGGCTGTCTGAATATCCTCCTTGGCAAAATATGAAGAACCAAATTTCTTAGAACCGCTCCTGTCGATTAAGAAAAATACACATGTCCTTCTGTCCATCAACTTTAATCTTACATGCAAAATACCCGTCCTCGTTGTAGCCTTCCAGTCAATTGATCTGAATTCATCACCAGGCTGATAGGCTCTTAGCTCATCAAGTTCAACACCCCGTGTAGTCTTTATATAACTGGAAAAAACACCTTCGAACAGGTTTGAAACTAACCTTTGCATATGAAATCTAATCCTGCTTTTCAAAAAAACATCTCCTTACAACATGAAATTTTTTTATTCCCATTCCAAAATCGGCACCCTGCTGAGCACATCGTCTATCACATCGTCAGGTTCAACACCCTTAGACTCTGCCTCGTGTGTCAGGATTATCCTGTGTCTTAATACAGGATATGCCATCTTATGGATATGTTCTGGCAGTATCATATCACTCCCGGATAAAAATGCACAAACACGGGCAGCCTTGGCCAGGTAAATCGAAGCCCGAGGCGAAGCTCCGTACATTACCAGGTTATTTACTTCACGGTTATCATGAGCAAAAGCGCCATTGCCAACACCGTTCCCATCCGAACTAGGCCTTGTCTCTCTCACAATGCGGGTAGTGTACTTTAAGATTGGGGATTCCTTATATAAAGGAATCCTTTCTGCAATGAGATGCCGTAAAGAGATTATTTCCTCTGGATTCAAGACTACATCAAGATCAACCTCATCATCTCTCACCTGTCTTTCCGTAATCTCCTTCTCTTCATTAAAAGAGGGATAATCGATCTTGATCTTAAACATAAATCTATCTATTTCCGCCTCAGGCAAGAGGTATGTTCCAGAAATTTCTATAGGATTTTGCGTAGCAAGAACTATGAAGAGTTTTTCCAGCTTGAAGGTATCTCTGCCGATAGTAACCTGCTTTTCCTGCATGCTCTCAAGTAAAGCACTCTGGACCTTTGCCGGAGCTCTGTTAATCTCATCAGCAAGGAGTAGATTGGTAAAAACGGGGCCTTTTTGGAGTGTACTTTTCCGGGTTTCAGGATCGCACAGTTCAAAACCCGTAATATCGCTGGGTATGAGATCAGGTGTAAACTGTACCCGCTGGAATTTCGCATCGATCACCCTGGATAAGGTCTTAACGGTTATGGTCTTTCCCAGACCGGGAAAGCCTTCCAAGAGAATATGGCCATCAGAAAAAAGCGCAATAATAATTGCATCGATCATCTCTTCCTGCCCTACGATAACCTTCCCTACTTCTTTCTTTATCTTCAGGAATTTTTCGTTTATAAATTGCATATTTTCAAAATTTTTCGTTTGAACTTCAATTGCCAAATTTATTCACTCCTATGGTTTCCCATAAATCCCCTGCTAATTTAAGGTAAACTTATTCATACTGTTTCTGGATTATAAGATGACTCCCGCCAGCAATCAAGATTAAATTTTGTTCACGCTCTGGCTCTGATTAGATTTTATTCTTGACGGTTCAAAATCCATTGTTAGAATTACCACCTTTATTTCTAACGCAAAAAGGATATTGAATATGTCTCATGGAAGAGTCGGAATAATCGGCGGAAGCGGATTATATAATATTGAGGGGCTAAAAGATGTAGAAAATATCACGATTAAAACCCCTTTTGGTAATGCTTCTGATCAATTTACGATCGGAGTCCTTGAAGGAAAGAGGGTAGTATTTCTCCCTCGTCACGGCAGGAACCACAATATACTGCCAGGAGAACTTAACTTCAGAGCAAACATTTTCGGTTTGAAAAAACTGGGAGTGGAGCAGATAATTGCCGTTAGTGCTGTCGGAAGTATGAAGGAAGAGATTAAACCGCTGGACGTTGTTATTCCAGATCAGTTTATCGATAGAACAAGGGGAAGAATTGACACTTTTTTCGGGAACGGGATAGTGGGACACGTCAGTGTTGCCGATCCTGTATGTCCGATCCTTGCAAACACCCTTTATGAATCTGCAAAAAAAACAGGAGCAACAGTTCACAAAGGCGGGACATATCTTTGCATGGAAGGACCTCAATTCTCAACAAGGGCCGAGTCTCACGCTTACCGTAAATGGGGTGTAAGCGTCATCGGCATGACAAACCTCCAGGAGGCAAAACTTGCCCGTGAGGCAGAGATGTGTTACAGCACTCTCGCACTTTCCACTGACTATGACTGCTGGTATGAAGAAGAGGAAGATGTTACGGCGGAAATGGTCATCGAAAACCTTCGTAAAAACGTTGATACCGCCAAGGCTGTTATTAAACGTGCACTTCCCTTAATCGTGCAAGAGAGAACGTGTATCTGCGCTAACGCTGCAGGTAACGCTATTGTGACACAAAAAGATAAGATCCCAGACGAAATTAAGGATAAACTGAACGTTATCTTTGGAAAATATTTTTAGAAATTATCGAGTTAGTACATCCTGCACAACTCTTTCAAAATGATATTGATTTTTCTCAAGTATCTCTGACAACTTATCCTCGTTTATTGCCAGAAAACTATTTAACATAACAAACTGTTGTCAATATGGTTAAAATGGAAAGACTATACAATCGAGCTATTAATAAAACCTTCAAACCAAATCCGATTATTTCTATTTCGCGGCTATCATCGTTACCAACTCTAACATCTACCTCTCGTATGTCATTCAGGTTTTCGTCTTACAGCAAAATAGCCTCTTATTGAAGATTATATCAATGACGAATTGCAGGTCCTCGGCTGTTCTGAATTTGAATGCTTTCATGCCATGATCTGTGTTGGAATAACGAATTAGCTCAGCTGCTGCTGGTCCCGCACGGGCCAGTAGTCAGCTCCAGCGAGTTAGGTGGTAGAATCATAGGGGAAGAAGCCATAAAAGTATAGCAAATGAGCATCGTCCCTCAATGACACCATAGTATAGATCATGAGCCATTTTTTGACACTCTCTTCAAAGATGTTTGGGCTCTCGTTCCCGCTGATAGAGGATCAAGAAGGTTATTTCATCACTTTTGTCAGCATTTAATAATGTCATTTGTTTGACTCTCCACCCTTCTTCGGCAGAACAGTTCATTAGATGGGCTTGGGTTTCAAGTTCGTCTTTGACGACTTTCCAGTCTCTCTTGAAATAGGCTTGCGAACCTAGTGAGCCCTCTTCTCCATCAAATAAGGAGGACAAAACAACAAGTTCGAGCTTGTACTCAATGTCTTTGGTTTTCTGTTCACGCTTATTAAACATGCTAAATGTCTCATACTGTCTCTAGTATCGCTATAAGGAACCCAACGTCTAGTATGAGCTGGCCGGCTGGGAGGTCAACAAACCGGAAGAGTTATCACCGGTCAGCTCGATACGTTTGTTGTGCATTGGTTTAAGTTTTCTAATGTTTCATCCGATATTTCTTCAAACTTAAGGCAGTTTTGTATATTGTCTTCACTTTCAGGCCACTCGCCGTTCCAACGTATCTTGATGTGTTGCTTTTTTGAGACTGTTTCATCCGATACAGCCATAACCGTTGCAATAATTTCACCCTGTTCTTGTAGCTTAAAAATTGTTCTAGGCAAGTTTACATGTGTTCTAAGCTCTAATTCTAATTTACTATTACTACCTTTTTTGGTTCTGGACAAGCGAGCTAAATCAAATACTATCCCATCGCCTCTAAGTGTAGGAAATGCACAAAAGTATTCATTGTTAACACATTCGTACTGGCGATGCAAAGGTATAGGCCCGCCAACAAACTTGCTCGTAAATTTGTTATGTTTGTCTTTTTTATAAACATCGGTTAGCAGAGCACTAATTCTTTTTGCAGGCCGGCGCCCCTTAATTTTAATACAGGTTAAGTGACAATAAATTGCGGTTTCTTCGTGATCTTTTTCAGGCACAAAATACTCATCCTCTGACTTCCTTAGTTCAAGCTTTATTTTTGGGTCATAAAAAAGCTTATTCGCTATGAGTGGAACAAATATCCCAGATAGTGAGGCAAGTAGACCGCCAAAAAGAACAAGAAGAAAATCGTGCCAGGACGAATTACGTGGCAATTTTTCATGTGTTTTTCTAGATTCTCGGTGTTGGCAAGATGAATTTTAGACGAGTTTTCAGTGGTTGTAGCAGGTTGACTGTGACTTTGCGTGGCCGTTACCAGTTTAGGAGCAGCAAAAATTAAGATGATAACCAAGGCTACAAAAATTTTACTAATTTTTTCATCTTATTGACGGCTTTTCTTTAGGCATAAAGTTAAGTTGAGTTGCAGGACCCTTTACTATGCACTATAAAACGACGTGTTAGATGGCCCTTTTTTAATTTATCTATTTCTTGCAATACGAATATAAATAAGAGCGATAAATTCCAAATTCTTAATGCGTCTTCTTCAGTATAGTTTGTCCTACCCATATGAAGTATTCGATTTCTTGTATAAAAAATTAATTCTTGTATGCTTTTTGAAAAAGTATTTAGTTTGATGGATGGATAACCTTCTTTTATTAAGCCGTTAATATTATGGTTATTTTTGACGAAAGTATCAACGCCACCTTCAATCATAAGAGAAGATGTTATTTTGATTTTATTTAAAATACTCGATTGTTTTCTTAGTTCTTCCTCTAATTCATGATTTTTTAGAAGAATTTTATTCTTCAATGCTTCTGTTTTTCTCCACTTACGATAAAGCCTTGCCAACTCGGCTTCTATAGCAATAGCCGACAATATTATTGAAAATGAAAAATCCTTATTTTCATTTAATTCAAATTGACTCCTGAGTAGAAATTTTTTGCTTAAAAAGATATTCGTTTGAATAAACATAAGCTGAAAAGAGCCGCACTTACATTGGAAATTAAAATCCCAGTCTTCTGCATTAACCATATACGTTGTCTTGGTATTGCAGGAATTACATTTAACAGGGTATGGTATTTTCATTTTTCCTCATCTAACGTCTAGTATGACTTGCGCCAAATCGCTTTTATATTAGGCGTCAAGTCGATTCTATTGTTATGAATCTTCTAGTTCAAGTTTTGATCGCCTGATATATTCATCTAACGTATTTATTGTGTCGTGAATCTTTGCGACATGATATTTATATCGGTTTATTTTCCCTGACTCGAATTCTGGCGGGGGAATTAATGCTCTGCCACCATCGACTGAAACAAGGATAATACGGTCGAGAAATGCACCGTCATAATAAAGATCGTGCCAAACGCCTGAAGCGTTTTTGTCAGGATGGCAATTAGCCCACTCCGCTTGAAAGTTCTCATTTTGTATGCCGTCATCAATAAATTTGGCTCTGAACCTGAGACGTGGGTCTTCTTTTAAAAACCATTCGCTTGCCCATTTTTTAGAAATACCATGCCAGTCATTGACCGCATCTGTAGTAGGTATAAATTCTAAGATCTCACTGAAGGTCATATCCTTGACTGGTTTTCTATCTGGCATGAAGTATTCTGCAATTGAAGGGCTTGCCAAAAATAAAGAACTTAATAAGCCCAGGAAAAAGGCAACTGGTTCTATATCTATTCCTGCTATCCAAAAAATGCCTGCTACTAAGGCAAGAAAGAAAAATACACCTCCAATGACCCGTAAAGCATGTTTATATGTCTTTATCCAAAGGAAGATTGATTTAATTTGCTTATGCATTTTTCATTAGATTCATAACAAGAATTAGGCGTACTAACAGCCGTGTTATTTTACGGCTGTTAGTACATATAATGCTGATACATGTAACAAATTATACGGCTGTTTGGACATATAATCAGTAAAGTCTATTGAACGATTCCCCGCATTCAAAATAATTGTCAAAACAATGTCAAGTATTTTTTTTATTGTGTGTTTTATTGTGTGAGGACTTCGCTGTCAAAAAGAAAAAAGATCACCAAAAAAGAATGGTACTCTATGGATAAACCGAAAATTCTTGATCAGGTGCGTGACGCAATTCGGGTAAAGCACTATAGCATGAGAACTGAAGAGGCGTACGTTTATTGGGTTAAATGTTTTATCCTTTTTCACAAAAAACGGCACCCGTTACAGATGGAAGAACCTGAAGAAGGATATAGGTTTTTCCTACAATCAAATTATGGTCAGAGACGGGAAGGGTGGTAAGGATCGGTTAACAATCCTACCTGAGTCTTTGAAAGAACCATTAAAGAAACAGTTAGAAAACAAATTCTCCGCGACTTTAGCTCACTTCAAACTTTAGGCACTTTCAACTTTTCAAGTCTTTGTAGGGCCGATTTTTTACCCTCCGACAATGTTAGGTAACATTGAAAGACTATATCAACTTATTTTTGTCTTGAGAATTTATAGCGTAAAATAAGTATCAACACACTTGAAAACATGGCAGCCACATTAGCACCAATGATTATAACATCCCGCAGATGTATCCCGTAAGCGAGCCACAAAGAAAAGCCAAAAATCAAAAACGCATACATTGCCGGTGAAACATCTTCCAACTTTTTCGTTCGTATCCCCTTTATTACTTGGGGAACAAAACTGGAGGTAGTACATATTGCGGCAATTATGCCTAAGATCTTCCATTCCATTATAAATTTGCTTCCTTCGGCCAGCCTCTTCTCGTCCCGGCACGAGAGTTCTCTTGCGGGCAGTTCATTCAAGTCTCCAGTTTAAAGGATTCACATCACAAAAAAACTACAGACTCTGGAAAGATTTAAGGACTTGAGTTTCTGATTGTGGTATCAATCGAGGTGAACTGTTAGAAGGGAACAATAACCACTGCATAGCCGGTCTTTGTTTAATGAGGAACTCTGCCGCTGCCTGCACTATAGCATTTTTCTGATATAATCCGATAACTTTTCCCTTTCAAGATCGTCAATCTCATCAAAAAAGATGGCTATATTATAAACAACCGTGTTTGCGCGAGATCTCGAAAAAGCCTCTTCAGCCCTTACCACTACGCCATAACACTCCACACATATCGATTCACTTTTTTTGTCTGGACAAGGCAACGCAAAAATAACCTTAACCCTTGTCATAAAAGGAATGTGCTCCTTTACCTGACAAGACACTCCGATACAACTTAAATTTATCGTTTGCGTGACAACCACAAAATCATCGGCCTTAAGCTTAAATGGTATCCGTCTTGTGATTCGTGGATATTTCCTGTTCTCTATGCGCGTGTTTCGATCCTTCATTATCCTAGCCCTGTTTATATGATAAATACTTATCTCTTACAGTAAGCCTGACACCACTTAGATATGCAATTAATAAGCTAATTAAGCTATTTTGTCAAGAAGAATAACGAGATCGGTCTTTGCAACAGTAACTGTACACATATCGCCCATCATCAGAAAAAAAAGGAGATAAAGCGTTTCTTAGCCAGAAGCAGATTTTACCAGTCCAGTTTGTGTTATCTTGCAAATAACAGAGGGCAACCTTTACTCTTCCAGCAAAACTGCGTGAGTATACCCTCCTCACCCAAGCTATAAAGACAGATACCATTTTTCGGCAGAAAAATAACAGGTTCACCAGATTTTCCCAATCGTTCAATTTAACAGTATCTATGGCTTTTCCGCCCTGGTCACATCATTTGAATATGAACCTTCTCTGGAATCTCTGGAGAAAAGCCCCCCCTTACTTTATTAAACAAAATGGCACCGAAACTTATGAATAAACTTTGACAACTGATCATCTGGTAAGATATTGATCCCAGCAGCCTTGGCTCTTCCGCCGCCAGTTTCGAATGAAGCGCATAAGAGATCCGCTCCAAAAGGATAGGTTTCAGGGGCTCGAACACTCACGAGCCATCCTCCTCTCTTTTTTCGTAAGATTGCGTGGGGGCGATTTGGGTGTTGGGAGGATACCTGATTTGCATACGTACCAACGATTCTCCTTGCCCATTTTTCATCAGGCAAATAGTAAATCGCCCCTCTTGATTGAAAATCTTCCATTTGCACATTCTCCAGGTTTGAGAAATCATCCTTAAACCCCCGCTTCAACCCCTTGAACAACTCAGAGGTTCGACAAAAATCAGATGGCTCAGCAAAATTTCTCATTTCCAGATAAACCCTTGAAGGAGAAAAATGCAAATCTTCGATAGATTCACCATATGCATTATAGTTAACGAGCATCCCCAGTTCCTCTAATTCCTGTTTCTCACTTTCACTGCAACCAGCTTTCTTCGCAAGCTCTTCGCCAAGGTTATGCAAACTATCTCCAAACGCACCAACAACTGCCCATTTTATGTATTTCCCATTCAGTAAACGGTTTACGATATTACTCGTACACGTACCGGGAGCCTGATCAATGTGTAAGGTAAGGAAAGGATGTTCCGGGAGTGGTGTACCTGTATGATGATGGTCAATCCAGGTAATACGGTTATGAAGATCCAAATGTGCATCTAAAAATTTGAGATTTGATTTTAATGATATATCAAAAACGGTCAGTTCCTGATTTTTTATTGCAGAGACGTTTTCCAACAAGAGGATATCGCGCTTAATTCCCGTCACCAGAGCGGCAGTAACAGGATATTCCTGACGCCATTGATGAAGAGCGGTAATTCCATCTGCATCTCCATTAAAGAGATCAATATGCCTCATTAACCCTTCAATATCCCTTCACTCTGTAGCTTTTCAATAATCTGCTTCAGATTATCGTCAATGGACCTGTGCTCAGAATCTATGATGAGCTCAGGATTGAGAGGTTCTTCGTAAGGCGAGCCGATACCCGTAAAGTCAGGTATTTCTCCGTCAATGGCCTTCTGATAGAGTCCTTTAGGATCGCGTTTTACACAGGTTTTAAGGCTGCAATGAATGAAGACCTCAAAGAATTTGCCATCCGGAATCAGTTCTCTGACTAATTCTCTTTGGATTCTCAGCGGAGAGATAAAAGTACATATCACAATAGAACCTTGTTCACAGAAAACCTTTGCAACCTCACCTACACGTCGGATATTCTCATTTCGATCCTTATGAGAAAAACCGAGATCCTTACAAAGACCATGACGCAAATTGTCTCCGTCCAATGCAGCAGTACAACATCCCATGCTAAAGAGAGCCCGTTCGAGCTTCTTGGCAATAGTTGATTTGCCTGCACCTGATAAGCCCGTAAGCCATACAACTGCAGATTTATGATTGTTTCTTTTCTCCCGCTCCTCAAGAGAGACAAATGATTTTTCCGGAGTAATATTGATTGCCTTGATAATAGTGTCTGCTACTTTTCGCTCCGCATGTATTGTCTCTTCAATACTTCGCACTGCACCCCGGATCATCCCTGCTCCGACGGTAAAATTCGTATCAGGATCGATAACAATAAAACTGCCGGTCTCGCGGTTTTTATTATACTGATCAAAAATGATTGGCTGGGTAATTTCGATTTCTGCACGTCCGATTTCATTCAGCATCAGAGTATCCACATCAGTGCGATGCAGCGTTTTTAACAATTCACAGAAAGGGTTATGTTCTGTTGCATCAGTACGATGAAGCGTGTTTATATCAAACATATACACCAAATTATTGACAAAGCCATTAACAACTCTTGAGGTATGCTTAATAAAATAGTTTTTCCCGATTTTCAGAGGCTCTTCCCCCATCCAGCAGAGGATGACATCAATTTTCTTTTCGACAAGCGGGAGATTTTGCCGTCGAACTATCATATCTCCCCGGCTTATGTCTATTTCGTCTTCAAGAGTAAGAACAACAGATTGCGGTGCACCTGCTTCAGCAAGATCACCATCCATGGTTGTGATAGTTTTTACTTTAGAAGTCAATCCAGAAGGTAAAACGACAATTTCTTCACCGGGATAGATTCTGCCGGTAACAATTTTTCCCGCATAACCTCGAAAATTGTGATCGGGCCGTATAACATATTGAACAGGAAATCTAAAGTCGTGAAGATTTAAATCAGAACCGATATGGACATTTTCAAGCACATGCAATACGGTAGGCCCCTCGTACCATGGTGTATTCGCACTCTTGGTAACTACATTGTCTCCTTTCAGTGCAGAAACCGGAATATAGGTAATATCTCTGATATCGAGCTTCCGAGAGTACTCATCGTATTCACTAACTATTGATTGAAAAATTTCCTGAGAATAATCGACCAGATCGATCTTATTAACTGCTACGATCATGTGGGAAACCTGTAAAAGACTTGCAATAAAACCATGCCTCCTTGACTGCTCAAGAATTCCTTTGCGAGCATCAATAAGGATAATCGCCAGATTGGCAGTCGAGGCTCCCGTAACCATGTTTCTCGTATACTGGACATGACCGGGTGTATCAGCAATAATGAACTTCCGCTTCGAAGTTTGAAAATATCGATAGGCTACATCAATCGTTATCCCTTGTTCTCTCTCAGCTGCCAGCCCATCAGTCAAGAGGGAGAGATCTATCTCTTCTTTGCCTTTCCGTTTTGCAATTTTTACCACCGCATCAAGCTGGTCATCAAAAATATTATTCGTTTCCATCAGGATTCTTCCAATAAGCGTAGACTTTCCGTCATCTACGCTACCAACGGTAGTAAACCTTAGCAAGCTGGCCTGACCTCCGGATTTACGTACATTCATAACTAGAAGTATCCCTCCTTTTTCTTGTCTTCCATAGAGCTGTCCGTAGTAAGATCAATAATGCGGTTTTCCCTCTCAGATTTGGTCGCATTTTCAACTTCATCGATTATCTTATCAATGGTATTTGCCTCCTGACTGAACAGCCCCGGTACAGGGACTGCAACCCAAACTTCTAAACCGGCACATAATCTTTTCTACTTTTTCGCCAGGTTTAAGAGTTACCAAATTATTGTATGGCACGAGTATACCCCCCTCTATCAACAACTTCCCTCTCCTGAGCATAATATATCGGCACAATGGGTATCTTCTCGATTTTCAAGTAGTACCAAACATCCATTTCCGTCCAATTACTCAAGGGGAACACCCTGATAGATTCTCCCTCATTAATGCGGCAATTATAGAGGTTCCAAACTTCCGGTCTCTGATATTTGGGATCCCACTGCCCAAATTCGTCTCTGAAAGAAAAGATCCTTTCCTTCGCCCTGGATTTTTCTTCATCCCGGCGTGCTCCGCCAAAGGCTGCATCAAACTTGTATTTTCTTATCGCATCAAGTAAACCATGAGTCTTTAGCTTGGCACAGCACTTGTCTACACCAAGCTTTTGCGGATGTGCGCCCTTCTTGATCCACTCCTCATTTCGCTCAACAATAAGCCTGCACCCAATTTCCTTAACAAACCGATCACGAAACTCTATCATCTCTGGGAATTTATAACCGGTATCAATATGCATAAGAGGGAAAGGAATACTACCGGGAAAAAAAGCTTTTTGGGCCAGGCGCACCATTACTGCCGAATCCTTCCCTATTGAATAGAGCATAACCGGATTTTTAAACTCCGCAACCACTTCCCGAATAATGTGAATGGACTCAGATTCAAGTTGCTTAAGATAAGGGATATTATTATCCAAAAGATTTCTCCAAAATCAACAAAAGCAATTTAGCAGTTTGAAAGAATTAAGTATAATACAAATCTTTAACTCCCACAACAAAGTATACTATAACTATTCTCAAACTGGAATTATGTTAATAACAAAAAAGATGCCAAATCTGGTAGGTAAAGGAATTATGTTGCAATGTATTAGAAAAAAACAACACTTGCAGTAGCGCTTGGAGGTGAACCTGGTACAAAAAAGTCATTTTTTTTAAAAAATATCAACAATTCCTGATAAAAAGACTTAGTGTTTAAAGTGCCTCTCTCCAGTAAAAACCATAGCTATACCATGCTCGTCAGCAGACCGAATGACTTCATCATCTTTTTTAGAACCTCCTGGTTGAATTATGGCAACAATGCCCTTCCCTGCCGCAATATCAACACTGTCTCTGAAAGGGAAAAAAGCGTCTGAGGCTAAAACAGCCCCTTTTAGACGATCACCAGCTTTTTGAATTGCAATATTAGTAGAATCCACACGGCTCATCTGACCGGCACCAACTCCAACAACCATCTTGTCCAGCGTGATAACAATAGCGTTTGACTTGACATGCTTGCATACCTTCCAGGCAAAAAGTAACTCTTCTATTTCATTTTCGGAAGGAGTTTTTTTCGTAACAACCTTAAGCTGATCTCTCCTTCCTGAAAGGTCATCTTTACCCTGAACTAACAAACCTCCCGTTACTCCTCTGAATACCTTTATTCCCCTTTCCGCCGATTGCACACAGAAAGAATCAAGCTTCAACAATCGAAGATCTTCACCCCACTTACGTTTCTTCGTCAAAATCTCGAAGGCTTTATCGTCAAATCCCGGCGCTGCAATTGCTTCTACAAAATGGCCTGGTTCCGTAATGGCTTCCGCCGTCTTCACGTCGATTACCCTGTTAATGCCAACGATACATCCAAAGGCTGATACAGGGTCAGATTTATACGCTTTGGAAAATGCCTCACTGATTTCTCCGGCAGATGCAACACCACAGGGATTTGTGTGTTTAATTAGAACGGCTGAAGGTTTTTCGAATTCTTTGACAATTTCAACAGCTACGTCAATATCAATAATGTTGTTAAAAGAGAGCTCCTTGCCGTGAAGCTGTAATGCGTTTGATACACATGATTCCTCAAAATTTTTATGCACGTAAAATGCCGAAGACTGGTGAGGATTTTCTCCATATCGTAACTCCTGTTTTTTATTCAGTTCAAGGCTTAAAATTTCGGGATATTCTTCATCGCTGCTCTTTTCAAAATAGGTAGAAATAACCCTATCATAGCGACTCGTTTGTTTAAACGCCTCAGTCGCTAATTTTTTACGGGTTTCAAGAGTAAGTTCACCATTGTTTTCATTTAACTCGTTTACCAGGGACTCATAACGCCCCGGATTAACGACTACTGCAACGTCCTTAAAATTTTTAGCAGCAGACCGAATCATAGACGGCCCGCCGATATCAATATTTTCTATTGCTTGTTCCTGCGTAACATTACCCTTTTTGACTGTCTGCTCAAAAGGATAGAGATTAACAACTACAAGGTCAATGGTTCCGATACCCAGTTTTTCTATCTGCCTCATGTGGTTTACATTATCCCTTACCGCCAGTAATCCACCATGAATCTTTGGATGCAGAGTTTTCACTCTACCATCCATTATTTCAGGAAAACCGGTATAATCAGACACTTCTGTTACATTAATACCGCTTTCTCTTAAAAGTTTGGCTGTCCCTCCGGTAGAGAGTATCTCGATATTGTGGTCTTTAAGCCCCTTTGCCAATTTTTCCAGCCCTTCTTTATCCGATACACTTATTAAGGCTCTCTTTATTTTCGCCATCTAGAAATTTTCCTTTATTCTGCGATCACCCATACAGTTTTCATAGAAACAGGGCGTCAAATCTATCGTATTATACCCGTCCGAAGACCAGAAATTTAAATAATTAATGCTATCAAATCATTGGCTTTATGTCAAAACAATAAACACAATAATTTCCTTGCCGCGTATATATGGGTTTGATATCATTTACGTTTATAAGATGAGTGGGAATAATAGCAACAACAAACGAATTCACCTGATGTTAAACTTGCAGAGGAGATACGATATATGAAAAGGAAGTATATTTACTTTTTTGGTGACGGGCATGCTGAGGGTAATGCATCGATGAAGTCCTTACTTGGTGGTAAAGGTGCTAATCTTGCAGAAATGACTAATCTTGAAATCCCTGTGCCTCCAGGTTTTACGATTACGACAGAAGCTTGCAAAGCTTACTATAATAATAATAAGACTTTCCCGGCAGGTCTTCAAATTGAAATCAACAAAAACCTTTCACGTCTTGAAAAGTTAATGGGAGCAAAATTGGGTGACCCAAAAAATCCCTCTTAGTATCTGTCAGAAGCGGCGCCGCTGCCTCTATGCCGGGGATGATGGATACGGTGCTAAATTTGGGATTAACTCCAGAATCCGCAGAAGGTCTTGCGAAGATTACCAAAAACGAAAGATTTCCATGGGACGCTTACCGACGGTTTATCTCCATGTTTGGTAATGTTGTTATGGGCATGAAGCACCATGACTTTGAAGAGATACTGGAAAAATGGAAGAAAAAGTATCAATTAACTAATGATACAGAACTGAGCGCTGCACAGTTAAAAAACATCTGCAAAGACTTCATCGCCATTTATAAAAAAAGAACCAAAACAACATTTCCCCTTGATCCTCAAGAGCAATTACGCAAATCAATTATTGCAGTATTTGAATCCTGGAACAATCCGAGAGCTATAAAATATAGAAAAATATACGATATCAAGGGGCTGCTGGGTACTGCAGTAAATATTCAGGCAATGGTCTTCGGTAACAGAGGAGACGATTCAGCAACAGGAGTGTGTTTTACCAGAAACCCATCAACCGGAGAGAACAAATTTTATGGTGAATTCTTAATGAATGCACAAGGTGAAGATGTCGTAGCAGGCATACGTACCCCTCAACCGATACAAGCGCTACAGAAAAAAATGCCTGAAGCGTATAAAAAACTGGTTACCATAAGAAATAATCTGGAAAAACACTACAGAGATCTTCAGGATATGGAATTCACGATCCAGGATAAAAAGTTGTTTATGCTCCAGACGCGAAACGGGAAACGAACCGCCCAAGCTGCCGTAAAGATAGCCGTCGATATGGTTAAAGCAAAACTCATCGACAAAAAAACAGCCCTCAACAGAATAGACCCTAATCAGTTGGACCAACTTCTCCATCCAACATTTGATCCTAAAGCAAAAAAAAATGTGATTGCCCGTGGACTCCCCGCTTCACCAGGTGCTGCTTTTGGTAAGGTAATTTTTCATGCTGATGAAACAGAAAAACTAGCAGCCAGGAAAGAAAATATTATCCTTGTAAGGATAGAAACATCAGCGGAAGATGTCGGAGGAATGCATGCGGCACAGGGTATTCTCACAACAAGAGGCGGTATGACATCGCATGCCGCTGTCGTTGCAAGAGGAATGGGAACCTGCTGTGTGGCTGGATGTGGCAGTATCCAGATTGATTACAAAAAGGAAGAATTTACCGTCGACGGTAAGACCGTTAAAAAAGGTGACTATATCTCTCTTGACGGATCTCTTGGTGAGGTAATTTTGGGAAAAATACCAACTGTTGAACAAACTCTAAGCGGAGACTTCAACACTCTCTTGAAGTGGGCAGACGAATACCGCAAGCTCCGGGTCAGGACAAATGCAGATACCGCTGAAGATGCAAAAAGAGCGAGAAGTTTCGGTGCAGATGGGATCGGTTTGTGTCGAACTGAACACATGTTCTTTCATGAAAGCCGAATTGATTATGTCAGACAGATGATACTTGTAGCAAGTGATGTGACTAGCCTAACGGCAATTGTTGACGAAATGGAAACTGCCCTTGAAAAAATACCAGGTAAAAAAATTCGTAGCTTTCAGGAAAAAATGAAGAAGGCTATCAAGAATCTGAATGAAGCGCAGAACCTCTATACTACTGCATTAAAGAAACTTCTCCCTATGCAAAGGGGAGATTTTGAAAAAATATTCACGATTATGAAGGGGCTTCCCGTAACCATAAGACTTCTCGACCCACCTCTGCATGAGTTTTTACCGAAAGAAGACTCTTTACAAAGAAAAATTGCAAAAAAAATCGGAGCGAGTCTTCATGCCGTCAAAGAAAAAATTTCCAGTCTTCAAGAAATTAACCCTATGCTGGGACTAAGAGGTTGCCGGCTGGGTATTATCTACCCGGATATTTACAAAATGCAGGTTCAGGCAATCATCGAAGCGGCCATTCATATGAAGAAGAAGGGTATCAAAGTTTTACCGGAAATAATGCTACCTCTTATTGGAACCGTTGGAGAAATGGAACTCCTGAAAAAAGAAGTTGAAAAAACAGCAAATTCGATATTTGCGAAAAAGGGTACCAAAATAAATTATAAGATTGGTACGATGATAGAAATTCCAAGGGCGGCATTAATAGCTGATCAGATTGCCAGTCATGCAGAATTTTTCTCTTTCGGCACAAACGATTTGACTCAAATGGCTTTCGGATACAGCAGAGATGATGTTGGAGCTTTTGTACCACAGTTTATGCAACTTGGCATATTGGAAAAGGATCCTTTTCAGGTACTCGACCAATCAGGAATAGGACTGCTCGTTCAGATGGGTATTGAAAAAGGGAGACAAGTAAGAGCCGATCTCAAAGTCGGGATATGCGGTGAGCATGGTGGTGAGCCCTCATCAATTGAGTTCTGCCATCGAAATAACATGGATTACGTTAGCTGTTCCCCATTCAGAGTGCCAATTGCACGTTTAGCTGCGGCTCAGGCCGCAATTTAAAGGAAAAAGTATCTATGGTGGAACATTTTACATCAGAAAAGATTAAGAATTTCCTGATACTAGCAAGGGATACCTATATTACTAAGTCATTCAGGTATGCAGCCAGTTTTTTTTCCTGGTACTTTTACCAGAAAGAATCTCTCCAGGATAAATTAAAGCAGAAAAATACGCAAATTGACAATTTAAAGGCACAGTTAACTATTGTCAATCACATGTACGAAGAAGGGAGAAATCTTTTAAAGGAACAAAAAAGAGATTTAGAGGAAATGTTGAAGATGGAAAGAAAAGACACTAACATCCCTTCGCTGATACATCTGGAAATGAAAAAGGTTAAAATTTCGCAGATGTCGAGTGTCAAGATAAACAAGCTGAAGGCAAAAATAGAAAGATTAACCAATGCGGGAATTCCCACTACGCCTGAAGGATACTATGAATTGGGTCTCATAGCATATTGCAGTAAAAAGTATGATGAGGCGTTAAAACAGTGGGAAACGGTAATAAAACTGGATAAAAACAATCTGAGCGCCAGCCACAATCTGGGAGTTGTTTATTTTAAGATCGGCTTATATGACGAAACTATTTCCCTACTAAACAAAGTCGTAAAAGTAAATCCAAAAGATTCTTCCTCTCACTACTGTCTCGGCCTTGCCCATAAAGAGAAAAAAGACTTTAATGCTGCTATTTATGAATTAAAGAAAGCCTCTCTCTATGATCCGGCAAATGAACACATATTGTATAATCTTGGTCTGTCATATGAAGGAAGTGGAGAAGTAAATGATGCAATCGAAATATATAACAGAGTTTTGGAACTAAATCCAAATCACTTAAGTGCAGCTTATAATATTGGCGTTATCTATAGAAAAAAAAGGTTGTTTGATATGGCAATTTCCGAGTTTAACAAGGTCTTAGCCCTGGACTCCCATTATATAGACGCTTACTATAATCTTGGCATCTGCTACAAAGAGAAAAAAATGATGCCAATTGCAAAAAAACAACTCGACCATGCCTTGAGAATAAACCCCGACCATGTAGATTCGCTCTATAATCTTGCCCTTATCTACAAGGAAGAACAAAATTTCACAGAAGCTGTTTCCAAATTAAAAAAAATCTCCGATATCGAACCTCAACACAAGGATTCACATTATCATTTGGGGCTCATCTACTCCAAAGAAGCAAAATACACTGAAGCTATATCCGAATTTAATATGGCATTAACTATCGATGAAGACAATGCTGATGCTTACTATCATCTCGGCAGAGCTTATTACAAAAAAATGATGCACGATGAAGCGATCTCATCTTATAGAAATGCAATAAGGATAGACAGCACGCACGCAGATGCTTTGTTAGAATTGGGTATTTCCTATAATGACTTACGTAATCACGAAAAGGCAATTATTTTATTTGAAAAGGTTTTAAAACTTAATCCAAACAGTGCACCTTGCCATTACAACCTGGGCATTGCATACAAAGCAAAAAACAAGTTATACGAAGCATGCTCATCATATAAGAGAGCGCTTGAAATCAACCCCTGTTACGCTGATGCATGGAACGGTATCGGATCTGTCCATAAAGAAATGGGGAAACGTGATGAAGCTGTTTCAGCATATACCAAAGCTTTGAAAATTAACCCATCCTATTCGGAAGCGCACAATAATCTCGGCATCATCTTTGATGATTACGGAAGACTGGAAGATGCAATTTTACACTATAATAAAGCCCTTAAAATCTCACCTGATTTTGCGGAAGTATACAATAATCTTGGTGTAACCTATTCCAAACAAGACAAGACAGATAAAGCTATATTACATTACAAAGCAGCCATTGACTTAAACCCCAACTATGCAGAAGCACACAATAATTTAGGAGTCGCTTATGTTAATCAGAAAATGTTTGATGAAGCTATCGAACAATACAAAATGGCAATTGAAATCAATCCTCACTATGCAGAAGCTCACAATAATATTGGAATCACCTATACAAAGAAAGCCAAGTTTACCCAGGCTATTGCACATTACAAGCAGGCAATTAGAATAAATCCCGGATACGCAGCCGCTTATTACAATATTGGTATCACCTATACAAAAAAGAAAATGTACGACCCCGCCATAGATTCACTGAAAAAGACTCTTGAGCTAAATCCTGATGACGAGTCAGCGCATTACAATTTGGGAATAGTCTATAGTAAAAAACGGATGTATGATGATGCAATAGTCGAATACCAAAAGGTAATTGACGCTAATCCCAGCTTACCAAGCGTCCATTACAATCTGGGAATAGCTTATCGAGAAAAAGGTATGCTGCTTCAGGCAAGAAGAGAAGTCTATTTGTATAAAAAATTAAACAGCCACACATAAGGATAGGTCCGATCAGAGAGCGGAACTGCTCAGCAATTTTGTAATACAGAACAACCTTAATCAATGCCTATTTTCTCACAGAAAACACCGATTATTTCTCACCTTTCCCTTTGTACTCTTTAATTGCAGCCTCAATAGCTTCTTGAGCCAACACCGAACAGTGCATCTTATTTGGAGGCAAGCCATCTAAGGCTTCAGCTACCGCTTCATTAGTAACCTGAAGTGCCTCTTCCATTGTCTTCTCCTTAATCATTTCAGTTGCCATGCTGCTGGTTGCAATTGCTGCACCACAACCAAAAGTCTTGAATTTAGCATCAGTTATCTTATTATCCTTTACTTTAATATAAAGTCTCATTACATCTCCACAGGCAGGATTTCCTACGGTTCCTACAGCATCTGCATCCTTTATCTCACCCATGTTTCTAGGATTCATAAAATGATCCATTACTTTTTCACTGTAAGGCCCGGTTAACTCTTCGTTAGCCATAAATACTACTCCCTTCAATCAACAAAAACGAACGCAAAAAACTTCACGGCTTGAACCTCACATCTGTTAATTTAACCAGCAATGCTGCCATAAAAACCCCAAAATTCTTTAAGCGTTTTGTAAGACTCTTCAAATTTTACTCTTATAAATCGCAAACAGATCTTCTTCTTTTCTCATAAGTTACGTAACTCTTATAACCACATTGCTTTGCGAGAAAAACAGCCTTGTCAAAATCTCTCCCGACTTCCTCTGGTATATGCGCATCAGAACCAAAAACAATAGGAATATTATATTTCCGAAAAACAGTGAGGATATCCTTAGCCGGATACATCTCACTCACGGGTTTCCTTAACCCTGATGTATTTATTTCTACAGAGACATCGCACTCTTTAAAGACCTGTGCAGTATCACTCAACACATTTGATAGATCTGCCTTGGAACGGTACCCGAACTTCTTCACAAGATCACTATGCCCCATTATATCAAAAAGCCCCGTACGTGCAGATTTCCGCAACAATTCAAAATACTCCACATAGACCGCATCAACATCTGATTCCTCCCAAACGTTTCTTTCCTTTGGATGGTCAAATGCCCATGTACCGATATAGTGAACAGAGCCAATTACATAATCGAATTGATATCTTGACAGAATATCTCTCATGTAGGATTCGCTGCCTGGAATATAATCTGCCTCTATTCCGAGTTTGATACGGATTTCAGGGAATGTTTTTCGTAAATGCGCAACCTTTCTCACATATTCAGGCAAATCGCCAAATGCCATTGAAAGGTTATTTTCTTTGCCATCTTTTACAGGCAAATGATCACTAAAACCTATCTCATCAAGTCCACACCTTAAAGCCTCTTCTACGTATTCTTCCATCCTTCCGGTAGCATGCCCACATAAGCTTGTGTGTGTGTGATAGTCAATCATAAATCTTAGAAATTGTACGGCAACCTGAACAGTCTGATTTATAAATGTTCCCAACTTAATCGAGCTTTTTAGCTATACAAGCCAGGTGAAAGGATGGAACATTTTTATTCCTGATTACAAATCTTACCGTCTTTAAAACTCTTTGTAAATTACATCGTCATATTCCGTTTCAATTCTCACCTTGTGGTTTAATTCTTCTTCTGCCAACTCTTCAAAAAGGTTCTTTACTTCGACACTGGTAACAACCTTAGCCATATCGTTATAAAATTTGTAAGCAGACTCCTCCCTCTTCATTGCATGTATCATGATATCCTGAATAGTAGAATCTGGCGTAATCTCTTTATCCATAAGATACTGACTTAAGTTGAAATCGTGTTGCGTGTGATGTACTGTATGATGTTCATTACCGATTTCATTTAAATCAAAATTTTCAAGCCTGGTTTTATGTTTCAATTCAATAGCCGCAAATTCCTTGAGCGCAGCTTTGGCGGCTGGATCTTTTGCGATGTCTACAGCCTGTGAATAAAATTCATACGCTTCAGTTTCATTGTGAATAGCCGTGTCCAAAATCTCTTTCAATGAATTAGATGCCATTTTTTTCTCCCTTTTCAACATTTAATTGACAAATAAATCCTTAATAAAATCTTTGTCAGGCGGTACATTATCTTTGTATATTATTATACCACTTTTGTCCAGGACAATATTTAAGGGAATTCCTATAACCTTATAGAGTTTCGCTACTGCCGCCTCTTCATCAAGAATTACATTATAGTTTATCTCTCTCTTTTTTACAAATGATTTCACCTTTAATGCACTTTCTCCGATATCAATCGATACTATTTCTAAGCCATCATCTTTATACTCATCATA
>JALDRB010000008.1 GCA_031316155.1 Candidatus Scalindua sp. | reverse complement strand
TTCGTTAACTCATCTCCCATAAAGATCGAAATAATAGCGGGTGGAGCCTCATTTGATCCAAGACGATGATCATTACCTGAATTCGCTGCGGATCTCCTCAATATATCTGCGTGGAGGTCAACAGCCTTAATAAGTGCACAGATCATAAGCAGAAACTGTGCGTTATCGTGTGGAGTTTTTCCTGGTTCGAGTAAATTCATCCCGTTATCGGTGCTTAAAGACCAGTTTAAATGTTTCCCCGATCCATTAATCCCTACATAGGGTTTTTCATGGAGAAGGCAAACAAGGCCATGCCTGAGGGCAACTTTATCCAATACCTCCATAACAAGTTGATTCTGATCTGCGGCTATATTTGTTGTAGTAAAAATTGGAGCCATCTCAAACTGCGTTGGAGCAACTTCATTATGCTTCGTTGTTGCCGCAATGCCCAACTTCCATAACTCTTTATCCAGGTCCTTCATGAAATAGGCAATCCGGTCCTTAATTTGTCCGAAATAGTGATCTTTCATCTCTTGCCCTTTCGGTGCCGGTGCACCAAAAAGAGTTCGTCCTGCAACGATCAAATCCAGCCTTTTTTTATACATTTCTTTATCTATTAGGAAATACTCCTGTTCCGCACCAACCGTTGAAGTAACTTTCTTAGCCGTTTTATTCCCCAGTGCACGTAAGAAGCGTAGCGCCTGTTTTGAAACAGCATTCATTGATCGCAACACAGGTGTTTTCTTGTCCAGCGCCTCTCCCTTGTAAGAGCAAAACGCTGTTGGAATGCAGAGGGTAACCCCTCCAGCTCCATCCTCTTTTAAAAAAGCAGGAGATGTATAGTCCCATGCAGTATATCCACGCGCTTCAAAGGTTGCCCTGAGCCCACCACTCGGAAGACTCGAAGCATCAGGTTCTCCTTTTATAAGCTGTTTTCCGGAAAATTCCATAACCACTCCACCCTGTTCGGTTGGAGCAATAAACGAATCATGTTTTTCTGCCGTACTCCCTGTTAATGGTTGGAACCAATGGGTATAATGTGTCGCACCTTTTTCAATTGCCCAATCTTTCATAGCATTTGCGATAACATCTGCCACCCTAGATGGTAAAGAGACATTTTTATCAATCGATTGCTTAAGCAGTTTATACGTATCTCGGGGCAATCTTTTCCTCATAGTTTCATCATTAAATACGTTTAAACCGAATATCTTTGTAACATCCATTACCCTTCTCCTTTGGTTATACATTTTTTACAATGTTAATTAATTATACATCACTTTTCTCTTATTTGTCTACGTATAATCCATTTGAAACCTGTATGAATATTGCTATGGAACATTTCAGTATTTACCATCTCAGATTAATTCATTAATAGTCTGTCTAACAGTTTTTCAGCTACATCCACGTCAAAATTTCCAAGTTGCTTGAAACGGATAGAACCTTTTTTATCAATGATGGCAATACAGGGAGTTCCACCAGTCTTGTATCGTCTCATCGTAATCGGAATACATTCATTTGGATTGCATGTATCAACGCCTACCGGGCGTGTAATTCCTTGTTGTCTGACATACTCCTTGAGGAGAGCGGGTGCTTGGGATTGTTGATCCGAGAAAACCGTATGTATAGAAAGAAATATAATATCATCTCTATCCTTATACCTCTTTTCCCAGTGATTCATTAATGGAATTAAGAAAGCCCTGCACCCAAGGCTACTCATCTGAAAAAAGTCAATAACAATAACTTTCCCTCTCATATCTTCCAACGTTCCGGGGTCACCATTGATCCATTCAGAAATAACCAGCTCAGGAGCCTCCATATAGATCATATCTTCCTGAGCCAGGATCTCAGGCACCATAAAAGTGAACACAAAAAATGTAAAAAGTAATCTCATTTTCATCATGAGTTTGCGAATGTTCTGGAAATCTGTTCATACGTATCTTACCCTTTTCACCTCACATCAGCCACAATGAGGCAAAATGGTATACAGGTACTACTTCCCTCTCGATGTTCCGGGATACAGAATCTTACCTTTACGATGTCGTTTTAACAATTCATAAATTAATAAACCGTAAAAAGGAAGATATTCCGGAAACTTTAACCAGTTCACTTCTCCCCAAACCCACTCACGATTATGCTCTATCAGTTTTGAAAATAAGGGATGACTCATCAAATAATAAAAGACAACTGATCCGGTTAGCGAAAGCCATGCCATACTGCGATAAAAGCAAAGAAAAGGGACAATCCATGTTAAATACCAGGGATGTACCGTTGGCGCCAGTATCAAAAGTGTACCGATCGACAAAAACGCAAAGCGTAAGGTTTCATCACCATGATATAAAATATCCTGATTAGGAAACCTGCTCTTTGATTGAAGATCTGAATCCGAATGAATCATATACTCATTTTGTCTGGCATATGGCTTCAAAGATAGGTAAAAATAACACAGCGCCATACTGAAAATGATGGAAATGATTATTTTAGATAAAAGGGTTGAACCGCCAGTTAAACAGTAGAAAAGAAAATGAATAGAATCATTAAAATGATAGTTCTTCCCATAAAGAAAAAGGGTCGAAAACAGCCCTCTACCGGCACTCATATATGGTACGTAAAAGAGTACGATCAGGAGAAACAAAATTCCAAGGTATTTTGGCTTACGCAGTGGAATTAGAAAAGGTACAAGAATGATAAAAACAAATTTGGACATTACCGCAAGGCCCAGAGAAACTACTGACTTTATCGTTTTTCTTACTGAGTAAAAGTATAATGCAAGCATGACAAAGAAAATCTGTAAGGAGTCACAATGTCCCCTCGCTGCAAAACTCATTAGTATCAATGGACTCCACGCATACGTCAATACATGAACAGGCTCTCTCCCCATTGCCTTCAAGAACCTTATTAATAGAAAAATTAAAAGTACATCAAAAACCAAAAAAACAGCTTTTATTGATAGAAAAGAGTGGGAAATATAATCCGCCAGAGCAAATACCATCAAAGTAAACGGAGGATAGATTGTTGGCAGGTGTTTATGGTTGATACCAAAATAGAAATTATCACGAAGATGCTCCAGATGTGAAGACTCCGGAGAGTGAGAGTAAGGATTGATCCAATGTAACTGTAACCTCCCTTCCCATAGGTAACGATAAAGATCATCTGATGGTGTCATCGGCAGTAACGTCAAACGAAACAGGAGCGAAAAGATCAGGATAGCCCAAAATACTTTTTTATTGCTGCCCTGTTTGCCCCGTTCAGCAGCTTTAACATCTTTCTGCATATAAAACAGGGAAAATATATATACAACAAAAGATGCTGTGTAGAGAAAAGAAAACCTGGGTATATTTTCCCTGATGTCACCTATCGATGCAATCAATACACACAGGATTTCAATTAAGAACCCTGCTATTATTATGGTAAGAAATCTTCTCCTCATGACAAGTGGATTACGATGAAGACTCTCCGTCAGAATATACTAAAACCGATTTGGTTTTAAATTTTTCTAAAAACCAAAGCTTGGTTGCAGCTATACTCGCTCAATTTTATCTCGGATTCTACCTGTCTGCGTGAGTTCCTTACGCACAGGCAGGTCAGAAAACCATTATCAGATGAGTATAACCTCACCGATATAGCAGTTTAGCGGATAGGTTTTTATTTATGCAAATACGATATCATAAATCCCAAATCGTAATTCGTAAATTTTTGCCTAAGCTTGTCCCTGCCTGCCCTGTTAAATATTCGATTAATTAAGGTATTAGATATATGTGTACAACGAATAAAATGCATTTCACAGGGTAAATATGGAACAGGGATTGGTCAAAATTTCTTTCTAAGAGACGATAAGTCTCAGGATTCAATCAGGAGAGGTTGTCAATATGTTACTGTTTTATTACATGCTTGCAAAAGAGACAGCATACCCACATAAAAGAACCCCATTGCATACATCAACAAAAAGGGACCGAAGAGAAACCTTTTATTGTCCATATACTGCATGAACCCTATAAAACAATATATGCTGAGGAGTATTTCACTCACGAAGAAAAACTTCACGGGTAATCTATAATTCTTTGTGATGATACTTTTCCCACGCTTGACAACACCGTACTTAGGTGTCCTGACAAAATCACTCTTCTTGTTTAATAATGCCTCAAGCACAGCCTTTGTATTGTTGATGGCAATACCGCATCCTATAAACATAAGTGCAGGTATATATAAACATCTTTTTCTCCAATCTTTATAGCCAATTATCTGAGAGACTATATACAGAAATGATGGTGCAAAAGCACCCATAAATATTAACGACAGCATGCTTACCATGGGAAAAGAAGTGGGAGTGATTGATAGCTTTAACAGCATGATCAGGGGAAGGGAAAGCAGAGAAAGAATAATCATCATGGGATGAACCATATACTGGTTGAGGTGTATGCAGGCTTCAAGCTTCCGTATGAAACTATCCTTCCTTCTAAATACCAGGGGTAAAAGCTTTTTAGCTGTTTGTATAGAACCCTTTGCCCATCTATGCTGTTGAGATTTATAAGCATTCATATCCACGGGCAGCTCTGAGGGTGTTACTACATCAAAGAGAAATTTTGTCTTCCAGTTCTTCAACTGAACCCTGTATGATAAATCCAAATCTTCTGTTAAAGTATCAAAATGCCAACCACCAGCATCCGCAATCGCTTCTTTACTCCAGATTCCCGCAGTCCCGTTAAAGTTCATATAAAGCCCATTCCAACTCCTGGCACCCTGTTCTATAATAAAATGACCATCCATACCAAGGCTTTGTGCTATGGTTAAGAGAGAATAGTTTCTATTGATGTGCCCCCAACGTGTCTGAACCAGTGCAACTTTCTCTTTTTCGTAAAAAAATGGTATCGTTCTCAATAAAAAATCTTTGCGGGGAATAAAATCAGCATCAAAGATAGCCAGAAATTCACCTTCTGCCTCTTTGAGACCTACATTTAAAGCACCCGCCTTGAACCCGCTTCTGTTTTCCCTGACAATATGCTTTATGTTGAAACCCATCGCTTTGTACTTTTCAACCAGCTCAGCAATTATTACTCTTGTCTCATCATTAGAATCATCAAGCAATTGATTTCATGGAGTTCCTTCGGATAATCGATATGAACGACCGCCCTGATCAAACGCTCAACCACATTTCATTATAAAACCGGCAATTGTGTTGTAACTTTAGGCAATTGCTGCCTGTTAAAGGTTGTCCAGAATTTATCGAGGAATTCCTTATTGTGAGAAATTTCCTGTTTATATTTTCTGAAAAAAAGATAAATCATGTAATAGCTGTTCATACCATAAAGAAACAGCCATAAAGCGGCAGGGCAATAGACAACAAGAATTATTATGAGAAATACTTTATCCATAGTTTGTTCAAAGATCTTTTATACTAAAACCGATTTGGTTTTCGGTTTTACCTGTCTGCGTACGTTCCTTACGCACAGGCAGGTCTGAAAACCATTACGAGATGAGTATACCGTCAACAATTCCTTCAATTCTTAATATCCATCAATAAATTCAGCATTCTACTGACTTATTGACTGCAATGCATTAAAAATCTGATAGAACCTTTATCATGTCGGATATTTCAAAAAACATATCGAAAAATCCAAGACTATCTACTATTTGATAACAAATTATAAATGAAAAAAATTCCTGAAGATCAGAATGACACACTAGTTTTTAATCCTTAATAATTTTGGGACACTTATTCATACCCCTGAGTATGCAATGTAAATAAGTCATGGAAATCGCTTCTGCAGATTTCCTCGGGTCAAATACCCAAACGTTAAGGTCAAAAAAAATAAGTGAATCTTTCTGTCAACTATTGTTTCACCTGTCAAGAGAAACCGAACCTATTTAAGACACTGAAATATAGAGACTTATAAAACCATTCTCCCCTTTTAAGATCTTGTGTTCATTTAAATCGACATTTCTTCCATTGGGAAAACAGCAGTCTCAGCCTGCAGAACAATCATAAGTGCAACGGTCTTAATAAAGTATGACAATTCTTTGCAATCTGATTAAATTGGTACCTATGTTGCTCATTTGTGCGTTATATTTTCCAGCATGAGAGTTAAAAAGAGATTGCTATGCAATTATTAAAAAAGACAATACCGTTAGTTTTTACCGTCTGCTTTATCGCAGTGATAAGCAGTCAGGAGACAAAGGCGAGAGATACGTTTGGATTTTACTACGGTAATACCTACTCGGATCAATGGAACAACTACGAAAACCTGGTAATAGATATAAGAAACTATTCTCCGGAAAATGATTTCACAGATCTCTTACATACGAGTGCACGCCTGATCACCTACCTCTCCATTGGTGAGACAGACAGCCTGATTGAAGGAGATAAGCTGGGACCGGGTGGATATGCGTCATGGTATCTGGATTACAACAATGATAATTTACCCGACCGAAATCCTGTCTGGGGGTCCTACTATGTCAATGCCAACAGTAACGCATGGCACGATTATATCCTGCAAACATTGATACCGGAGATATCACCGGGAGGGATACGCGGTCTTTTTCTCGATACCATTGATACCGTTGATATATATCCCGAAACCACTCAAGGTATGATCGCCCTGGTAATCAAAATAAGACTTAACTACCCTGACTGTTACCTTGTACAGAACAGGGGATTTTCTGTCATAAATGAAACTGCAGGCTCAATCAATGCGGTGCTGTTTGAGGAGTTCAGTTCATACTACGATTTTGATACCGGTGAATACAAAAAATGGACCGGGTCAGAACTGAGTTATCTTGATCAAACAGGAAGCGTGTTAAGCCAGCTCAAACGATACTATCCAATTGATATCTGGACACTGGACTACAGACCGGAAAATGACATTGACCTTCTCAAATTCGCAATTGAAAGAGCCGCCATGTTTGGTTTTTCTCCGTCGACAACTGATATATATGTAACACGGCTGGATCAGATGAATCTTTTCTCAATTTCCGATGAACTGGATTCCACCACAGACCGCGCAGTGGATATAAGAGAATTCAGGGTGGAAACCCGGAATAATGCTCTGCAGTATCACTTGACCATGGATGGGAATATTGTAGAAAACAGTAACCACTATCAGATATTTATCACCACCCTGAAGCCCGATGATCCTGTTTATTTCACCTCAACCGGATTTTGTGCAAACTATATGGTTGAAGATAACTCCTTATACAAATATAACGGTACCGGGACAAGCTGGTCATGGACATATATCGGGGATGTGAGAAATTCCATTCAGAATAACACCATTACAACTGAGATATTTCCCGCTTCTCTAGGGACAGGCAACAATACACTTGTCACAGCAATGGCTGTTTCATCGAATTCCATCTGGGCACCACAGGACACGAGTGACATATTGAGAGGAGTAACAGAGATTGTACAGACTGATGCTATCTATCAGATTGAAGACGATATTGATAAATCAATCAAAGGGCATCAGGATATTAAACGACTGACGTCAACCGACTCTACTACAGAACTGATCGTGGAGATGGTGTTGCGGAGCCAGCCAAACGGCTCAAATCACTATGTTATTTTCCTAGATACGGACGGAGTCCACAGCGGGTATAGAAACTATGAAATAACGGCTTCACACATAGTTATGGACGGTCAACTCTATATCTATTCCGGCGATGGCGATACATGGAATTGGAATTACCTGAAACCTGTCAGTGTTGTTTCCGGCAGGAAACAACTTCTCTATACATTGGAAAAACAGGACATTGAACTTGGAACAGGAGAGTACCGTATAATGGGCGAAGTACTGGACAGCCAATGGAGAGTTACCGATTACACCGGAATGCTTGAGTGTACGACTAATTTTTAAAAAGATTAAACAAAAATTCTCAGTTACACATCTCTATCCTTAAAGATATCTCTGAAGGGTTTGGAGTGTTTTACATAGTATTCGTCGTATTCGCTCCTTCCTCTTGTTTTATAATTGTATATCTTCTCTTAATTTTGTTTTAATATCCTGTTCAAGGTTATTTGAGGTAAGCAATAAAACCTGGTTGTCGTTCCACTCTATTGGATAGTTATACGAAAACCGATTTGGTTTTCGGTTTTCGTATAATATGAGAGTAATCCAATAATGATGGTCAGGGTTTCTCCACCTTTACCAACAACGTAATCTCTTTCCATTGCGCCTTCAGATAAAGACGCTATAAATATGGAGATATAATATCAGCTTGAAGACCTTCGCTCGGATAGTTGTTACAGAAAAATTGCCATTCACCAGAGATATTAGGTTGATTGATTTCCTGTTCTAACCAGGCAATATTTTCATTTCTAATGCGTTCAAAACTAAATACTCTTTTATCTTCTTTGCTAATATAAAAATCTCTACTATCTATTGAGTAATTATTATCTTCTAAAAGTTTTTGTTTCTTTATCTCAACAAAATCGTACTCTATCACATCAAGTCCTCCTTTAAATAATCAATAACCAGCTTACCAGTTTGCATGCTAAGGAAAGGGGTCTGCTTATGGCTGAACGGATATCCTTTTCACGTATAACTAAATCAGGACAGTGCCTTATTATTGGGTTGTGTAATATTCCCCACAGTAGTCTTCTTCCGGATAACCTTTCAAACTTTTTCATCAAACGATTATCACCTCATAGTCAACCTTAGAATGAGACAATATAAATTCGCTTTTTGAATCGATATGAAAATTAAAACAAAATACCACAAAATGTCAACTCTTTCATGTGGTAGGAGCGAATGAAAATGAATAAAACCCCTGCTGCATATCCTCTTTACGGGGGTAAGAAACAATTAGGGAAAACAACTTTCACTGTTGATCTCGGTTTTGGGGTCGTTGTGGTAAGAGAAGTACCTGCTACGGTATGTTCTCAATATGGCGCGGATTGGATTTATGATGGTACTGCCGAAATGGTGGAAAAAATTATTGAAGATGCCAGACAGAAACATAATCTGGTTGAAGTTACTACATTACAAAGATAATATTTAAGGAAAGTCTATCTGATTTTCACAAACTAACTTGATACCTCAATCCAGCGAGGAAGCTTGCGTGAAAAAAACCGATTGAATATTTTTTCCGTTTCTTTGCACTTGAACGACTTTATCATGTACGAAGTATAAACTACTATAACGCATAACGTCAAGCGTTAAATGTTGATATAAACTGAAGACACATAACTTGAATTAGCCATACTAATATCCGTCTTATTTTAGGGCTTTTGGTACATATATACTAAAACCGATTTGGTTTCCAGTTTTACCATAATAAGAGAGTAATCCAATAATGATGGTCAAGATTTCCCTACCCTTTACCACTATTCACTATTCAACAGGTTGTTCGAGAATACAAAACCAGAAAATGTTGGTGTTGATATTAAAGGGCTTATGACTCGGAAATCTGGCAAAATACCTGTTCTCGGACAACCTGTCAAGATGCGACACCTTCTTCCTCTGTTCCACTTTGCCCGATTACCGGAAATAACATAATCAGCCTTTACCTCAACAGCACATTCAAGAAAAACAGCGATTAACAAGAGAGTGGCGCTATTCCAGAGGAGCAGTATCGATGTCTTTTCTCATTACCCCTTTCCAGAGCCCGAATACCTTGTCCGGCTCTGTCGCCTTTACTTTGGTTATCTTCTGAATCTTTATATGGTCTGGCTGTGGAGGCTTCCAGAGCATCGCCATGTAATCACCTGCTTTTCCTATCTTTTCTGATGAAGCTTTGATGATGTTCTCTTTCAGAAATCCATAGGCAACCAGGGCATTCTCTGCCTTTTCCCGCAGGTCTTCCCTTCCATGAAGAAAGAGATAGACCTCTTTGTCTGAATCGATCTCTTTCTCGATATGATCCATGATAACCGAAATAACAACCGCAGTCATAACCGTAAGAAGAATTACCAAAACTACAAATTCTCCCGGGTTTATCTTCCCTCTATCCTGTTGTGCATACATCTTTTCATCTCTCATAATTATCCCTCCATTTTATACTGGTTAATACCGGCCTTTTCCGAAAGGTGGATACCCTCACCCGCACCTGAATTACTTTATTTGTTAAACAGATTTTCAGATGATAAACCAGAAACTTTTGGCCTGGAATGTCGCAGAAATAATGTTCTCCGTGGGACATCCGAGAATGCTCTGTAAGATGTATTATCATAGAAAGAAAGTCTTATGTATTCAAACCGTCAGGAAAACATGGTTACTTTCTTAATAACCCCTCTGAACTCAGTAATAGTTTTGAGTCAATAAAGCTTCTTCTCTCAGCAATCTCTGTAGAGTTTATCAGTGAACAACATACGCATTATTCCGCATCCAGTCAATAGCAATATCCTCAACCCTCAGGAACTCTCTCTCCTCCTTAATTGTTATCACTTGATTTTTAGGCAAAATGGTATATTGTATACTCATCTCGTAATGGTTTTCGGACCTGCCTGTGCGTAAGGAATGCACGCAGACAGGTAAAACCGAAAACCAAATCGGTTTTAGTATATATCTATCTTTATCTTCAGGAATCTTTTATTTCAGGTTGATCTTCCTTAATTGTAACTGCATTGAATGCACAGAGACCAAACCTGAATGTGCAGGTTATGTTTCTCCGGCTGAGTGCGCCGGCAGTATGAATAATCTATGATCAGAATTAGAATTTTACGAGATACCGGTTCTCTTCTATCCAGTGACCGTGTGAAACAGATTCAGGAAATCTTTGTACAGAGTTTTCCCAAGCTGGCAGGATACGCGGAAAAGATTCCGTTACTGATCCGTGACCCAATCAGGCATAAATATTGCACAATCCTTGTTGTTGCCGAAGGCGCTCTGGGACGGGTGGACGGGTTTGCCCTTGTCATGCATTTCCCGGAGATACATTGCTGCTTCCTGGATTTCATAGCCACGCGATCAGGATTGCGCGGCAGAGGAGTAGGCAGTGCCCTGTACGAGGCGGTCAGTGAAAACTGCAAAAACCTTTCCGTTAAGGGGCTCTATCTTGAAGTGCAGCCGGATATGGCGGAATTGACCACCGATCCTGCGGAGTTAAAACAGGCTCAGATGGCTGTCCGTTTTTACGAAATGCATGGTGCAAGAGTGATAGAGAATCATGCCTATTCCGTTCCTGTAGGTGATCCACCTACAACCGCCATTCTCTTATTCGACGGCCTGGGGATTACCCATACTCTTGCCAGAAGAGAGGCTCAGGAGGCGACCAGGATGATTCTTACAACCCGTTTTGCCAGGGCTACCGATTCAGCGTATGTTGATCAGATTATTGAATCCTTCAAAGAAGATCCTGTTACTTTTCGTCCTCTGCGTTACATAAAGGCCATAAAGGAGCATCGGACAGTACGGAATTTTCAATCCCCTCTCGCGTATACTTCCGTGTTCAGCCCCAAGCACGAAATCCATCATGTTAAGGAACGCGGATATTTCGAGCGTCCTGTACGGGTGGAAGTTCTCAGGGAGGTAATCAGGGACATCGGTGGTTTTGTATCTGTGACTCCGCGTGAATACGGCGATAAATGGATACTTGCCGTTCACGATAAAATATTCGTTCATTACCTGCGCATGGTTTGCGCTTCACTGCGGCAGGGACGGCCTCTTTATCCGGACACGTTTCCTATCCGGAGACCGGAGAATCGTCCAAAGGTGTTGCCGGTGCAGGCCGGTTACTATTGCCTTGATACCGGAACTCCATTAAACTCCAATGCTTACAAAGCGGCGCGTGCAGCCGTAAATACGGCCTTAACCGGTGCGGATGAAATCCTGTCCGGTAAACGGCTGGTATACTCAATATGCCGGCCTCCCGGGCATCATGCCGGAAAACGTTTTTTCGGCGGATTTTGCTACTTTAATAATGCGGCTATAGCGGCAAACTATCTGAGTCAGGAGGGAAAGGTGGCTGTTTTTGATATTGATTTTCATCATGGCAACGGTACCCAGGATATCTTTTATAAGAGAAAGGATGTCCTGACCGTATCTATCCACGGCCATCCTGATTACTCATATCCGTACTTTTCCGGTTATGAGTCTGAAAGAGGAGAAGGTGAAGGAGTTGATTTCAATCGGAATTTTCCGCTGCCTCCGCGTACTGAGAATGATAAATATCTTCGTGTGTTTGAGAGAGCTGTAAAATTCATTTTGAGCTTCAATCCCGATATTATTGTTGTCTCTCTCGGCTTTGATATTCTTAAAGGAGATCCGACAGGCACATTTCTTTTAAGTCCGAAAATATTTGAGGGTATTGGAAAGCGTCTCATATCGACAAAGAAGCCTCTGCTTATCGTTCAGGAAGGAGGGTACAACATCAGAGGCATACGCAACGGGTCAAGAGCATTTTTTAAAGGCTGCGGAGAAACAAGCGGGAGTCAACCCGCTATTAGCCACGCATAATAATTGAGAAGTATATGAAGGCATTAAAAAATAACACAATCCTTCTGATTGGGTAATAGGAGGCACTCTTCTTTTAACCTCATCTGGAACGGGACCTGTTCATTGTTGGCTCCCGGCTGGATAGCTGCCGGCACCATAACTGCAATCAACTGGCTCATCTTTATTACCTATATTTTCAGTAAAAGAGATTTTCTGGCCGGGAAAATAATGCTCCTTTCCATAATAGCTGGTTTTGTAGAACTCACTGCTGATCGGTGGCTGGTAGCAGTAACAGGAACGCTTGTCTATTACACCGGAGGCCCCTTCATAGTAAGCTCTCCTCTTTACATGCCATTTGCCTGGGGTGTTGTACTGACTCAGACGGCTTATATAGGATGGAGGATCTTAAACATCTTTGGACTTGTTCCTGCTGTCCTCCTTACCGGCCTTCTGGGCGCAGTAACAATTCCTTTCTATGAATGGTGGGCAAACGGGGCAATGTGGTGGTATTACAGGGAATGCCATATGCTTGGTGTAGTGCCTTATTACATAATTGCGGGTGAATTTCTGATCGCGAGCGGACTGGTGTTTATTCTCTATCTATTGGAAAGAGGCCCCTGGTGGCAGGTACTGCATTTCGGCGTAGCACAGGGATTATGGATATGGGCTTCATATGTAATGACTTATTCTATACTGGGCTGAGTGCCTGAAGCAGGAAGACAGATAGAAAAAGGTAAAGACTATTTTTTGCCACGCCCCGACTGCTTTTCACTAACTCCCAACCTTTTATACTAAAACCGATTTGGTTTTCGGTTTTACCCGTCCCCGTCAGAATGAGTATCGGGCTGGCGAACGGCTGACAAGCCGGGCAGGCTGGAAACCAAATCCTGGTGAAGGTATCCCCGGACAAAAAGCGCCGAGGACTTTACTCGCTCAATTTTATCTCGGATTTTATCCGAAAACCATTATGAGATGAGTATATTTACTCTTAATTTTATACTTGCTTTTCAATACCTATGTGTTCATAATGCTTTCCTCTCCACCTGAAAACGACTTAGCAACCGGCCAGAGTAATTCGTTAATACGTTTATTAAAATTTTCTCTCCATCAGTTTCTCTATGGTTCTTTCAAAGGCATAAATACTATATCTTCAATACCGAAATTTAAGCGGAAGGAGGAAAATAAGATGAATACCAGAAACGTATACTTCAGAAGGTCTTTCATGACTTTATTTGGAGTTCTCATCGCAGCCATTTTGGGGTCATGCTCATTTTGCACTAAGGTTGTTATTCCGTGGTGTGGCCTGATTCCTGACTCTCCGTTTGCGGAACTGACTACTGAAGATCGAAACGTGGTATTTGAAGAGCCGGAGACGATAATTGTGTATCATGGATTTGGATGCGCGGAATCAAATAAATCAGGAATAGAAGACGTTCTAACGGTTGAGCAAAGTCTGGACATTCCATCGTACGCTACCAATGCCACTGTTTTTCTAAACGGCTGGCATTTGAAGTACCTTCACAAAGACCACCATGTCGCAGGCATTGGAACCTTGATTCGAAACATCAGGCTTGAGAACCAAACGCTGAAATGGGAAGCACTTGGTGCACTTTCAGATAAAAATTTTGACGACGCATATAGCTGGTGCTATCATTATACTGTTGTTGCCTGGAACCCCTCAAACATTAATCTCACGGTTGACCATAAAGATGGTTGTGACGACTCCCTTGATCCAAGTGAAACAAATTTCTTTGGCGCTGTTAACGAAGGAGCGACTACCGCTCTTGCAACCTTTCCTGCATTTCTCCAGAATCCAGATTTTGCTGCCAGTAAGACCGTTGCAATACTTCCTCGTGGATTCCTCTTCAGTTGGGACAAGGACATTTTAGATGTGGTTTGTGATGATATTGAAGACCACCATCTGTTACAAATAGGTACAACATGGATCATAGCGAAATTTTCGTTGAGGAGGGAAAGATATATAAAAAGAAGCTCGAAGACGTGGTCCTCTCATTGCCAAATTCTGCAAGCCAGGTTGATTCAGGCTATGTGAGTTGGGAAACTTCCGCCATCTTCAAGGATAACAAGGCAAGAAGGGATTACACGTTTGGTGAAATCGTTTCCGGATTAGGCGGCAGCGACGTTGGAATCATCCAACCTCCTTTTTCTATCCTTCCTAAAGAGGATGAGGGTCCTTTTACTGCATGCTTATCGGGTAACGGTATTGACTCCAAAGAGTTCGTGATTGAGAATATTCCGTATGAGTATGCAATACCGATGCTCACAGGCTGGGAATTGAGTTACGGGTGTGATGATGAGCATGTAAAAGAGATCGGAGTGTGGGTCGATGAATGGAGTTATGTTAAAGACCCCGGGGCTCTTACAGGAACACTGCGTTATAAATTGTCTTCCGTACTTCGTGACAAAGACGATTTTCCCTTCCATATCGCCAGTCATAAGGTCACAGTACTAGGGCTAAAAGCCGTTCCGCGAGTGATACCGAGTGTGAAATCACCTGATTTACTGCCTTTTAGTCCTTCGGGTACAGACCAGGCTGCTTTCTGCAGATTAGAGGATGGTGGAAAGTTGTTGAGGGTCTCAGTTAAGAATCAGGGAAACGACGATGCATCCGCCTCAAAGACAACGGTACTATTTAATGATCTACCTGTCATCCTTGATACACCTGCTATTCCGGCAGGCGGGTCAGTTGATCTTCTCTTCAAGGTGCCGTCAAACTGCTTCACCCCTGATTGCTCGTTTAAAATAACCGTTGATTCCAACAACCAGGTACATGAATTGAATAACGAGGGAAACAATAGCGCTAACGGCGCCTGCATCGGTTGATGTTGTCTATTTAGAGACAGGAAGAGATTGAGATCTCTGTTACTGCAAGGCCGCATCTAACTCGCAACCCTCACCAGATAAGGCGCGTTGATTTTTGTCCTTCAATGCCCCTATGCGGCGATTGATGCAGGTCTTTAGATAAAGAATGGGTATGAATATACTCTACCTGCAAACTCAACCAAACAGGAGGCAAAGGGTTCACAATAGCAGATTTGTACCCCATATTTTCAGAAAAAGTGCACTCGCAATCAGCATAGAGCGGAACAGGGAAATCTCCTCAAAAAAAATTTGACTGGTAATCACATACAAGAGGAAGGGAAGCGAAATACTACATAAAAATCAGTCTATTTTTGTATTTCGTGCCCTCTTTCGCTTTTTACTCCTGATTTTCTCTCTTCGTTTTTTCTCTTCGATGGTAAACCCATTCTGCATACGTTCAATCTGATCAAGGAGAATCCGTCGTGCAAAAAACCGGTTGAGAGGTTGTGAGCGTTCTTTCCGGCACTTCACCCTGATACCTGTCGGAAGGTGGCGGAGAGATACACCGGAAGAAGATTTATTAACCTTCTGACCTCCGGGGCCTCCGGAGCGGATAAAAGTTTCTTCAATATCGCTTTCAGAAACACGCAATTGCTTCATTCGCTCCAGGAGTTCTTTTTCTTTTTTTGGAGATACCTTGAAAATAGACATAAGTATATTCTTCGAGTTAGCACATCCTGCCTGCGTACTAACGCACTTATTAAACGATTTTATTTTTCCTATTTTGTTCACCTCTTACAACAGAGCCAAAGATGCCGATCTCCTTGACCTTATAGTTCCTGACTACTTCTGCCCTGTGTTTTTCAGAATTTTCTTAATTTCATTAAGCGTCTTCATCATTTCACCTGCCTTATGTTACAATTTATTTCTCCCCTCCACAATCTCAATCTCCTCAGGGGTGAGGTCGTAGAGTTTGTTTAAAAAATCAGAAAATGTCATACCTGTATTTTCGAAATCAGCCTTTTCATGACGGATGGAATAAGTTGGTGTCCCCTGAATTTTTGTACATGAAATATAACCTTCCCTCAAATACCCTGTATCAAATCTATTATCACTGATCAATGATGTGTCCCTTGTATTACAGAATTCGATTCATGATACTCCCCTATTCTCTTTTTAATACAATTTTCAAAATCAGTTATTTGTATCATTTAGTCAAGGATTAAGCTATTTATCATTTAGAAAGATTTTTTTACTTTGAATTATTAATAAGATAATAAGACTGTATAATTCCAAAATCATTGTAAAACTTGCTCTATAAATTTTACTCTTCCTTTTTTTCTTTTGCCCAGTCCAGTGATTTCAGGATGATATTGGAAGGACTTTTTCCTGAACAGAGAAAGGCTGTTTTGTGTATGTCGAGAAGTTTCTTATTTCCAAGAAATTTCAGGTCCATTTATCGGAATGAAAGTCTTAAAAAAGAAATCACGAAACACTTAAAAAAAATGAAAATTGGCTTTTTCGTTTATTTGTGTGTTTCGTAGCAAGAAATGTTAATGTTACCTTTATAATATCTTTCCTTCCAGATGTCTGAGAATAATACTTTTAACCTTTTTTGCTAAATCTATGGCCTCCTTTGCATCCGCTACAGGTATGTCATAATAAATATCGTCTGGATACCTGACTTCTGCCCCATAGCTTGATAGTATTTCAATCCCTTCAAGTTCTGTTTCTATATTTGGCGCAGTATCTCTGCACAGAAAAACAAGATCTTCAAGAGAATGGGTCTTCGGGAATTCAATTTGATGGAAAGTAAGAAAACCTTTGAGATATTTTTCAGCGCACTGTTGAGCATGAAAACATATGGTATCTGTAGGAGGAAATCCCATCTTTATGGTATTTTCTGCATTGATCAGGTCATTTTCTGCCTTTTTAAACCATGCTCCTACCACATTCAGCTTATCATCTTTCATATAGTATCTTTCCTCTATGGGCAGCCGGGTACACAATTGTTCCCACGATGTCCTTAAACTTCTCAAACTCTTCAGGAGTCTTCACTATGATATCTTTAGAAAATCCAATCCCTTTCAATATTTTTCTTATGGGTACAGCTCTTTTATGAGGTTTTTCGTCCGTTTCCATTACTACCATCAAGTCAATATCACTGTCAGTTGTTGGATGACCATAGGCATATGAACCGAACAGGATTATCCTTTCAATAGAAAAATTACCGGTAATTTTTTCTACAACTGTTTTTAAATTGTTTTCGATGTCCATAACTACTCTTTCTTTTTTCCGTTAATTTCCTTAATAACTACACGATCAATATTGTACTCACTTACAACATCTATTCCAGTTATTTTATTACCGGCACTTTTAAATCCGCATATCTTACCCTTACGTATCAATTGACACTTTGACGTAAGGAACCTAACTTTTTTCAACCGCCACAATATTCAGTTACCCTTTTCACCAAGAGAATCGATCTGTATGAGTTCGGTTCAAGTTGGTTGTTTTTTTGCTGGTTATAAAATTGAAGGAAACAGAGAAAAAGTTGATCGCTAAGTGAAACAGAATTCGCAGAGGCCAACGGCAATCCAGGAATTTTGAAATAGTTTTGAGTAAAACCAACTCGAGATGTGCTTGATGATGAATTGTTATTTTCAGGATGTGATAACTGTTCTTCTTTTCTCTTTTGAAATACAAACAAACCTCAAATACCCTGTATCAAATCTATTATCACTGATCAGAATAGGAATCTTCAGCCCAACAGCAATAGCCTCGTCATTGTGATCCTTATTGAATAATGAAGGTCTGACCATTTTGATACTCAACTGTCGTTCTTGCATATCCCACTCTGTGGAATATTTCATATTCAATATACACGTAAATGTTAATTCGTTGCTGAACGAATACACAAGAAATAAACTAAATCTGTTCTCTTTTGTTTTCTTTAAACACCCTGATTTCTTTGTTTTTTATACTCTTTACTAAATTGTGCAAATTCCCACATTCAGTGTAATATGCCAGAAATATTTCGTTTGATAAATTTGCCATGATCTCGTTTCTTCTGTTTGCTGTTTTCTGTGTTATGTATTTCACACTTTCATCAAAAGGGCTGATTATCAACAATCTATTACTTTCAATCGCTTCTTTGATATCTCTTGACCACCTTTTTTTCATCCCTCTTGCCAGAACTAAAATTATTGGTTGAGTACCTTTCAAAAGGATACTGAAAACATCCTTTTCTATCTGACTGTGGAAACCGGAAATGACACATTCCCCCTTATCCTTTTTTTCTTTTGCCCAGTCCAGTGATTTCAGGATAATATCAGAAGGGCAGTTTCTTGAACAGAGAAAGGCAGTTTTGTGTTTGTCGAGAAGATTCTGATTGCCGAGAAATTTTAAATTCATATATAGAAATAAATCTACAAATTACACGAAAACAGTCTTTTGTTTATACAAGCAGATTCAAAATGAGATGTTTCTTGAGTACATTCGTCGCTCATATCCTGAACTGCGTGCCACGCTTAGAATTAACACGGTAACCCACAGAAATAATTGCATCCAGATTAAAAAATTCAATGCTCCGCTCAACCGAACGTCCTCCTTCACTTTGAACTGTTGCAAAAAATGCAACAGTTCAACTTCTATCCAACTCTTTTGATTTAAATATGTTATTTAAATGTCGTGACACAACCTGTGCGTTATTCAGGCGAGTACGATAACCCTGAATTGTCTTAATGAAAACAGTTATTTCGTATAATTCATGCCTGTCAGTATTCTTTAATGGCCGCTGTCCAGAGTATCTATTATCAAATAATTCATATTATAGCATCCTGTCGTAACTGTCTGAGATTACAGGCATTACGCAGATAACTCTTTTAAAACTCTTTTAGAACACGTTTAAAACTCTTTTAATCAGGAGACCATTTAGAATACCCGCTATTATGTATTATCCCCTTGATTCTTAATGCAGAGAGCAAGTTAGTGACTTTGTTTTTCTTCTTGGATTCAGTTAATATGTCCGGCAATTTGTCCAGAAGGAACTTCTCAATATCTTTTCTTGGTGATTCTCCAAACTTTTTTAGATATTCAACGATGAGATTTTTATAGTGCTCATCATCAAGCCCCCTCTGCTTAATATAATGTGCCTTTAATTCATCATTGGACAGCGATGCAGTAATTTTGGCGGAGATAACGTAATTGGGTTTCCTCCCCTCAATTAAGCCAAATCCATTCAGATATTTACTCTCCTCATCAGTAAGTGCTTTCCGTTTTTGTACCTTATCTAACATGATAATTTGCTCTAAAACCAAACTCGGATTTCGTGCGAGTACACGCGCAAAATCCATATCGAGCACTTTACCGATTACTGTAACTTTTACTTTATCTTCTGACAAATCGTATTCCGGCATTGGGAAAAATCTTTCACGCTGATAATTAAACATCTTCCTTATGCCTCCACCTGCGGTGCCAACCATTTTCAAATTAAACATGGCGGTTGCAAGAAACCTGTTGCGGTAATGTTCTTCCGGCGCATCTTCTTTAACAACCTTCTCAACCGAACCGGGAATGAAGCTGCCGAGATTAGTAAATATCAGATGTCGTAGTTGATGCCTGTCCGAAGCGCCAGATCGAAGGGATGAAGTCGAGTTCTTCTTCAAAACAGTCGCTTATCATATTTGTGATATCAAATTTAATAGCATTACTTTCTTAAGATTTCTTGATGTTGTGTCGGCCAAAACTTGTAATAGAAATTGTCTCACTGTTTTCATCCATTTTATACGACACGACAAAGGTGTTTTTCTGGTCTTGGTGTGTTATCTCAAAACTATAGATATAAGCTGGTATAGGCGCTTCTACACTACGACCTAAATAAGGATGTTGACCTAAATGCTTCAGATGTTTTTTCAGTTCAGGAATGATCTCTTTAGGAAGGTTTGCTAAAAAACTATTATTCGATTTTGTATTGGCTATCTCAACTTTGTAAGGCACTGAAAACCTCTTCTAAAGGACGTGCTTTACCTTCTTTAATAGCTTGTTCTCCTTCAATAATATCTTCAGGAGCTAAGCCTTCATACAGCTCTGCTTTATCTTTATTGTCTACAATTTCCATTGGAAGTCTTTCGCCAAAAGCATTTCTTTTTGTCAGTTCTTCCATTGGTTCTGTCTTGTATACGACTTCGTCTAAAAGGGCTTGAAGATCAGCCTTACCATAGGTTTTTATTATATATTCTAATATATATAAATCTTGCGTTGAAAGTTCATCGTATGCCATATGATGCGGTGTGTCATGAAAAACATAACCACTACAGGATGGAAAATACACCTCTTTTTCTTCAATATACGTTCCCTTTTTAAGATTCTTAATATCATCATAGAATGAACTGTCAAACGGCCCATGTTGATACCACGTATAGTTAAATGTCGAAATAGATTTTCCAGTCAACTTGTGGAAATGATAATCGGCTAAATAAACTAGTTTCAGTAAATGAGTGCGTCCTAGTCTTCCGGATAATCTTTCTATTATAAACTTAAAAATTTGTTGATTCTTTGTAGAAGTCATATATCTGTCTTTTTATAATAAAATTTTAGTTATTAATTTTGACGATACTTTTTCCGTAAAATGGACAAAATAAATTCATTTTGAAAAACCTGAGTCACTTAAGTTGAAATGTCCTCATGGATTTGTACTTATAAATAACATCCAGTAAATCATTTATTTAGTATTTTGTCAATAGCACGGATTTGCTTGTTTGTGTAAGTATATGTAAGGATGGATGATATACTGCTTTAGTTTTAATATGACTTACTCTCTATAAAAAAAATACATAGCATCTTGGTTTGAATAAATACTTAGGATGTTAAATTAATACATAGGTGACCTCGAAATACTCAAAAAGGCATGAAAAATGTCCTTTCATAATAATTCGTACACGCCCGGATAAATCTGTTCCGACGGTTCATTCGTGGTTAAAGATGTTGCCGTCTGTTTCACTTATTCATCTCAAGCCTCACCCTCTCCAAACAGAGCCTTGCTCACCTGTCTACCGTGCAGAGGCAGACAAGCCTACATGCATTTTCATACAGGCAGATGCGGTATTTCCCGTCCAAACGGCCGGGCAAGGATTTTGTCGATGCTTCCACAGCAGAATCTTTTATGGCTAGAGAGACCCTGTTACAGAATAATGAAGGTCTACCCCTCCACTCCTAGCAAACTACAATTGGTGCGAAAATGTTTATCATGAGGAGGCCAAACTAACGAAAATCAATCATTTTAACAACGCTTTGACTGAATTGGTCATATAATCGGGAAAAATCCAGGCTAGTTTTCCGATATTATTTGTCGACAACCTTCCCATATTATTTTGAACTTTCCAATTTCATACTCAAGATTTTTAACTTCAAAATCAACATTTTTCTTTGGTAAAAATTTGCGTTCTCTAATACATTTTACTGTTTCTTCTAGCGATTTACTTTCATTAAGTAATTTGCAAAATATTGAGTATTCAACTATAGGAATGTCTTTATTAAACATAAAAGCAGTTCCAACACAGTTTTTTAGAACCCCGATAAAAAACATATTATCACACTTAATCTTTTCATTATAATTTAAAACTTTCGATATTCTGGTTGGATTATCACGAAAATATTTTTTCAACAAAACTAGTTGATCTAATGCCTTCTTTTCTCTTTCCCTTTTTTCAAAAACCTCATACGGTTCTGCCGCGGGGATTGTCCATTTAAATTCGCAAAGCATCACTTGTTGATTTCTTTCATCCAGTAAACAAATATCAATATCAGGTAATTCTTTATTATCCGGTATTTTAAGATTAGGAAATATTTCAAAATGTTTTCTTTTTATAGACTTACAAAATTCAGATATCATGTTATCTGCAAACACACCTGAGTTACGGTCATATTCATCGCTATAATTATTTGCAAGATGTTTTAATAGATTTCTGCCTAAGTTACTGGTTGTGATAAGAGTTGGCGCCAAGGCCAGGTGTTTTTCTGTAATGAAAATAAAAGGTGTAACAACAATATCAGGTTTCTTATGCTCTATAGAATATGTATGGTACTCCAATACTTGTAAAATGATTTGTTTAGATAAACCAGTCCATATTGATAATTGTCTTATCCAATTATCTTTTGTATATACAATTACAGTGCTTGCTACTGCACCACCTTTAATTCCCATATTTAATGCAGCATAGTACAATGCAAAATAATGAAGCCAGCAGATTGATATAAGAGCACTCCAGAATTTCTCAAAATTCTCAGTTGTAACGTTGTAGAAATTCCAATCTGCAGGAGGAATAGTTTGACCCTTAATCTTTTTGTGAGCAATCCTAATTATTTCATCACAATCGATTCCTTTTCTTGAATAAGTTATTGTGTATGGGCCAGTTTGTTTTACACTTTTTTCTATAACAATTTTGGCATTAATCATCCGCTTATCATCAGTAATATTCTTTCCTTCGGAATGTTTTTGTTCATTTTCAACACTTACCTTCATATCTAACATGTCGTATCTTGTTTCCTCTTCTGAATACTTGAATTGGACAGTATTTTCATTTACCAGTGTTGCCTCTGCCACACCTCTACTCCACATTGTGTAGGCAGAAACAGCTCCATGATATGACAATGCCAAATAGAAAAATTCTCCTGTAATAGTGTATATGTCTCCATCTATATCTTTTATGATTTCTTCAGGTACTATTTTAGTTATTTTAGACGCCCAGTTAATAGAATGAGTTAGAGAATATTTATTATTTTGTATTAATGCTAAATTTTCTGACTCGTTAGTCGGAATATTTTTGCCTAATAGAAATGGTAAGCGATTGGCTTCTTCGTATGCTATTAATAAATATTGAATAGCCATAGAACGAGGTAATTTCATAAAACGATGAGAATGAAAATAAGTATCAATTTTATTTTCAATTTCTCGTATCCGTTTGCTCTTATCGACTTGCTGCATTTCTTTAATATTTTGACCTATAATTTGCTTATCTTTCTTTATTACTTTCAGCAGTAAAATGGGGCACAATCCATATTGTTGACAAATATGTCACTTAAAAAGATTTGCTCCTCCATCAAATGCATTTATTTCATAGTTAAATATAGTGCCGTATGCTTCACTTATCCATCTCCTGTTTCTGTCTCAGCCTCTCCAACTAGAGCGCACAGGCATACCTGTTTGCGTGCGATTTCGCTCAGGCAGATGCGGTATTTCCCGTCCGAACGGCCGGGCAGGAATGTCGTAGTTGATGATAAAGTCGAGTTCTTCTTCGGTGAAAACATAGTGTTTTACAAGGATTTTGTCGATTTCATCATCATATTTTTTGGCTTTATTGAAAAAAATCGTTCTTTAATTGAATATGTTGTGGTGTTGGATGTTTATGAAAAGGGAAAATCGTCCGAATAGTATATGGATAATAACCAGAAACTGCTTCCCAGATAATTTTTTTGTTGTCTGAACCTGTATTTTTCAGAGTATCATTTTTAAACTTCTCAGGATCAACAGGACATATAATAAACAACTTTAGTCCATTGTCTTTTATCGAATTCACAATAACTTTGTTTATATGTTGGTCTCTAAATCCATAACCAATAATAAGAAGACGACAATCAGGCATAGACAAAACATTCTCAAATATATTTTTGTACCATCTTAGAATTGGTTCCTTTTCAATATCTTCTTCTTTACTTGTTCCGATTACCATCATATTCCTGCGCTCTGAGTCTTTCCAGTGGAATGAGCCATGAAGTTTAATATAATAAAATCTCTCATTTTGCCAATTCATTTTATCCTTCTTTTGTGCTAATACTTGTTCTGTAGGAGCATCAATACACCAACTATCTGAAAAAGGAGTATTATTTATATCAATTGTATCTGCATTTATGTATCTTATGAAACCCGGAACGGCAAATCTTACTTCTCTTCTAAAATACCTCTCGAATACGATGTCCTGATTTAAGGTGAAAAAGAATCCCGGTTCTCTTCTATTATTAGAAAATCCCTTAAGGAATTCTCTGATCCCATTTGTATCAATATAGTGTTTACCACCATATAAGGCTTCTTCCATACAAATTATTTGATCCATAAACTTATAAGCTTCCAGAAAACTGTTATTAACTGTGTCTTTTTGTTCACCGCTGTATTTTCCTCCTTTCACTAATTCTTCAAATATCTTTTCGTAGTCAAATTCATCTTTTATTAATAGCTTAACAGGTTTTTCATTAGATCTCTGAAGTCGATTATGAATTTGCGCCCACATTTCGCTGGCGAGAAAACCTCCAAAATTTTTTGTAAATCCGGCTCCCGTTAACAATATTGTTTTGGATGCAGGTACGTCGATACTACTCATTCTTACTAAAACTCCTTATAGATGTTTATAATTCTTGTTTGTACGATTGAAACATTTTGAAAGGGTTTTTTTGTTTTAAAACCGTAGCTGTATGTTTTATCTATTCATCTCCTGCTTCTGTCTCATCCTCTCCAAACAGAGCCTTGCCCGTGCGGTATTTGATGTCGTAGTTGATGATGAAATCAAGTTCTTCTTCAGTGAAACCGTAGTGCCTGGCAAGGATTTTGTCGATTTCGTCGATGATGGGTTTAGATTTACTAACCCTAAAATTTATTTCTTTTGTACTGTACCATCAGCACGATTACGTATTCTACGTTCGGCGTGGCTCTTCAAACTCTGAAGTAATTTATCACATACTGATGTTATATGTTTATCATGTAACAAAGTATCTGGCACTGTAAGAAAATTTATATATCCTTTTGTAACATGAAATGTATCAGAAATTGCAATCCAAAGGTAATAATAAAGGGATGAAGAAAGCAAACATATGATTGAATCTGCTGAATTAATAGGTATGTTCAAAGGTTTATATTCATTGGAGAGTCTTTCTTTTATGCATTTTCGAAAATATCTACCGCCACTATGGTAATATATGGTTTCATAAGTATCATCCATTTTTGTTGTTTGTAACTTGGCAAGATTATTATTAAATGAAATAGATTTTTTAAATATATTGTATCCGTTTTTGTCGCCAATTTTTGGCATCATATTCTCTATCTTGTCCTTTCCTGACCTATAGTAAAGCGTTGAAAACAAATTTGATCTATTATCTTCATACCATCGCAAATAATTTGTTGTGCTAGTAAAGGAATTACCTCTATCGTTTTTGATTCCAAGGAATATTGTTAAATTCATGTCAACGCCATTAAAAAGTTTAGCAGGGCGCACTGCATAAGTACTAATAAATAGATTTGTTGACTTCTTTTGCATAATACTAAGCATTGGTACCATACGTGGTGTTGAGACAGAACTAATTGGTACAATTATACCAATTGCAGATTGATGGATATTTTTTAGTCTTAAAAATCTTTCAGCACATATAGAAAAGAGATTTCCTGTTTTTAATAAAAAATAGCCATTTATTTGATAGTCATTTCTAACTTTACTGTATTCCACATACGGAGGATTCCCAATTATCACATCAAACCCACCTCTTTCATTAATAATCTCATAAAACTCTGCAAACCAGTGAAAGGGCTGGTGGGATGTGCGCCACTCCTCGTATTTTTTCTTGAATTTCTTCTCATCAGGAATACTGTTTTTGTCAATTCCATAGATGGAGGCGAGGTAGAGATTCAGTTTTTCATTCAGCGCGTCAAGCCTGCTCTGCAATTCTGCCTTTGCCTTTTTATGCGTATCTTCCCCCTTGTCGGTAATGAGCTGCGCATCCTGAAACCGTCTGAATGCCGTGGCGACAATCTGGCACTCTTCTTTGAATATTTCTAATTTTCCCCCAAAGTCCAGGCGCATGTTGCCATCCTCATCATATTGAATAGCATTCTTTAATTCTTCTTCCGTTGCAAAACCAACCAGGGTATTCCCCGCCCTAATATTGAAATCGATATCGGGCAGTGGTTCCAGCCCGAAGTTGGGTTTGCGCAGGTTCATGTCAACGGAGCCAACCATCTTGAGGAATAGCCTCAGTTTGGCAATCTCCACCGCTTCCCGCATGATGTCAACGCCGTAAAGGTTGTTGAGGATGATCGTCTTGTAGATATAGTATCTGAGATTGGGGTGCTCCTCACTGTTTACCTCCGCAAGGACCTCATGAAAGAATTTATACTTTCTTGGCGCCTCCGCCGTAAACTGTTCCATCCTCTCAATGCATGCCTCGTACAACGGTTCAAGGATATTAAGAGATGCGAAAAGGAAGGCCCCTGATCCGCAGGTGGGATCGAGAATGGTTATTGAGTGAATGGCCTTATAGAAATGGCGTATGAAATCGGGGTCATCGGTGGTTTCCAGAATATCCTGCGTAAACTGTCTGATATTCAGATTGTAAGTGATAAAGTCATTGATTTCGGTAATTTTTCCACTGGTGATTTTATTTCTTATTTCAAAATACCGTTGCCAACGATTTATGGTTTCACGCCAGATTTCGGTCGGCAGGGCATAATCCTCAGGTGTTCTTGTGTTCCACTCCTTTCTGCGTTCGAGCAGTTCAGGCTTTTGGGTGTCGAGGCCGACAGCAATATTCTCAGGGATATTCAGATCTTCAATTTTTTTCGGATTGTCACCGCTGGATGCTTCGCGGATTCCCTTTTTAACCGCGTCATAGATATACGTGTCTCCGCTATTTTTCAGAAATGTCCAAAGATAGCCATCAGTTTTAAATGCCTTCGGATATTCACTCTTTACCTTATCAAACAGAAAGGGATGATGGTGTTTTTGCCGATATAATCCGTTATATCCTCTTTGGTATAGTACGCACCCATGGATGCGCGGTCATTGATATATTTTTCAAAAATGTATCCTATGACATCAGGATTAATATCACGTCCTGTCGCTTCAACTCTTGTATCAAGGTGCCAGTTCCACTGGCCAAAGAAGTTGAATATCCTTTCGAAGGCGTCGTCCCTGATCTTAATCTCTTCAAATTGCCTTTCCAGTATGTGGACGTCAAAAAGGCCGCCATCAAGATAGGGAATATTACCGATTTCAACCGTTTAGCTCCTTGTTTTCTGAGGTTCTCCAAGTCCCTGATGAAAGAGCTGGAGGAGGAAATCTCGATAAAAACCGTAAAATCTGTTTTTCCCCTCTTTCTCTTTTACCTCTTTCAGCTTGTTCTGGAGATAGTTCAGATCGTTATCAAGATATCCCCTTTTCTGGATAAAATAGCAGAACATGAGCCTGCTCAACATCAATGATGCATACCATTGTTTATTCTTATTATCCTGAATCTTTATTGCGTCGTCTATTCCTTCAATAAAATCGAGAAAAGCGGTGTGGTGTTTCTTAAACTCATCATAAAATCTCTTGGTGACCTGTTCCGTATTTGTACCGAAACCTTCCCTGAAACGGGAGATTACGTCGACCAGCGTAATATTCTCCTCTTCATCCAGGGTAAAGAGAAGCCCCCTCGCCCTCTGATAGAGGATTTCCGGGTCCTGATCTGTGTTACAGGGAATCTCGTGTACCCGTTTCGGTTTATCCCGTTCATGGATAACATATTGCCATATCTGTCTTGTCTTTTCCCTGTTCTCATAAATAATCAGATGCTCCTGATGAATCTTGCTGAAATGGATTTCAATCTTTTTCTTACGGTATGGAGCGGAATTTCTCCATTATTGGCAGACGGACACAGAACTATGACAAAGCCGCGCTTTTCAACCAGGCCAGAGATGTTAAAAACTTTGTCATCAACTGCTAATGGAATTTCGTTGATATAGTTGTCCCAGCCCAGATCAATGAAGAGTCTTCTAAAGTCAAATGATTTGATATAGTCTGAAAATTTCTTCTTATTCACTATCAATAATTCCCATTGAGCATATTATCTTTGGCTCTTTATGAATTAATTCTTCTTCGTCCTTAATGCTCAGTTTACCTTCGTCTCGGAGAGAAACGATAAGTGTGCCCAATTCCTCATCCGAAATACCCATTTTGAGTTGCCGGTTAATGGTCTCTCTGGCATACTCCCTGAGAGGATAGTGGTATATATCTTCCACACTACGCTTTAGTTCTTCTGTTACAAAGAGAGTGTCTTTATATGCTTCGATGTGACGGGACAACCGCATATAGGTTCGATACCTGGCACCGCTCTTTTTCCCCAACTGACCGCCTATTGTATCCTCAATCTTTTTGATATGCTGAATCGCGGCAGAGACAAGTTCGTGGTGGCAATTCATTTTAGGCAGAGCCGGTTCATCAGGGTCGCATTTTAAAGCCTTTAATATAGTAAACTGAGATTGTGTAACAATATTCTTCTCGGTATCTATCCACGTAAGCACATCATTGTCCTGCGCCGTTTTTGAATATACAATAGCGCCTGTTGTCTCTTCTGTATCTGTTCTTTTCTTTGATGAATAGATTACATTTGACAGATCAGGGATTATCTTCTTTAGCTGAGGATCCTTATCTGTGGCATTCTTCCAGATTTGAAAGGCATATGATGCCAGATCAACTTCGTTGTCCTCTTCGTCATCAAGAATACCTGCCTTTTCATTATACAGATCTCTGATGTTTACCGGGTCACAGTCAAAAAAGACCTCATCCGAACCAATTGCCTCAGCATTTTCCCGTATTCTATGCTGAAGTCTACCGCGTAAATTTATAATATCATCAACTCCATCTTCAGGGAGAAAGGAATAGCAGTATATCTTGTCTGACTTTTGACCGATTCTGTCTACACGGCCGGCTCTCTGTATTAATCTTATAATCGCCCATGGCAGATCGTAATTGACGACAATATGGGCATCCTGTAAATTCTGCCCTTCGCTTAAAACATCCGTTGATACAAGAACACGGATTTCATCTGCAATAGCTATCAAATCTCTTTTGTCATTACTGACCGGACTGAATCGGTATGCAATTGATGTCGGGTCTTCCATGTCACCAGTCACGTATTCAAAACCGTTAATTGAATCTTTTAAATTTCTATTAATATATTCTGCGGTATCTGAGTATTGGGTAAATATAAGTATTTTGTCTTTCGAGTGAGTATTATTACAGAGTGTTTTTAATGCGATAAGTTTACGGTCACTCGATGGAACCCAGCTTTTGTTTCTGGAAATAATTTCAAACAAAAGCGTGTTATCATTGATGAGGTCTTCTCTGAGAGTCTCTGAAAAGAAGATACTCCGTATCCAGTCATACTGTTTTTTATGTTTCTGCACTAATGACAGGTAGAACTCCTGCGCATTCTTCCTGTATTTTTCCTCAGAGTCTAATATCTCTGTAGCAGTATCATCTTCGGTATCCGTAAAAAGAAAGTCATCAATAATTGCTGTTTCCTGTTTTCCTACAGGAAGTGGTTTGTTATTTTCGATGGCATACAGGAAGAGATAATTGCGGAGTAACTGCCTGCTGACTGATAATAAGAATGAGTAACCACTACTCTCAAGTCTTTTAAATAGATTAGTACGTGCAAAACCTTTCAGTTGTGTCCCTGCACGGCTGAGGTTTTCAAGGATTACGGTTTCCTGTTGTTCAATGCTCTCTCTTGGATTTTCCTCTCTATATATCTTTTGTCCCAAACCATATCGGGGAAGTTTCATTTTATCAATAATATCAACAACTTCTTTTGAATAGAGTCTTGCGTACTGGTCATCTTTATCACTCTTTTTAAATGAAAAATCTACTCTTTTAGGTATTCTTTGCGGAAAATATTGCTTTGACCCATCGGGTAATTCCAGATAAGCTTTTTGAGTTTTTCTGGCTATCTTCGCATGGTTTTCCTTAATGAAACTTCTCGTCCTTCTAACGAGAAAGAGACGCATCAATTCATTCCAGTCATCGGAGAACATGCTTTTTTCAAAAGCAGTGACAGTGTTTTCGCCGGTTTGATATTGTGCGCGAAACTGAACTCTGCCGCCAATGCTTTCGATAAATCGTTCAGGACTTATGCCAAGGTTTTCCTCTTCATCAATAAAAAGTCTTAATTGGTTTCCTAAATCAGAATATGATTTATTATATGGTGTTGCGGTAAGCATAATTACTTTACTATCGTTGAGTTGAATATATTCCTGTATAGAGCGGTATCGTTTGCCTTCACGGTTACGCAGGTTATGGCTTTCGTCTATTATCACAATTCGGAATCTTCTTTCACTACCAAGTTTTTTCTGTGCCTTTGTTATCGACATCACCTTGGCGCGTAATTGATATTTGTGTGCGTAGTCTTCCCACATGTGCACCAGGTTTTTTGGACAGATGATTAGCGTTTCAAGAAAGAAGTCATCTTCAAATATTTTAGCAAGAGCTGTTGCGGTTATTGTCTTTCCGAGGCCAACAACATCTCCGATAATAACGCCCCCTCTCTTATGCAGGTGATGGGCTGCCACTTTCACGGCGTTTGCCTGATAGGGAAAAAGTTCTTCCTGAAACCTTTTGGATAATGAAAATTCAGAAACTCCCGCCCGTGCCTCACTTGATAGATGGTATGCTGTCTTGAGGTAGATGTAATACGGTGGTATCTCTTTTTCAGATGCCCAGCTCTCATCTAATATTTGAACCAGTTCATTTGAAATATCAATAGACCATCGATTTCCCCACCTGTCCTGAAACCACTTTGCCAGTTTTTTGGCAGCATCCTGTTCAACAACATCAACGTTTAATTCTCCCTGTTTTGAAATACCGGCAAGAGTCAGGTTACTGCTTCCGACGAAACCGATAACAGGACTATTATAATCCTCACGAAAAGCAAGATAAAGCTTGGCATGGAGGGGATATTCCAGATGTAATTTAACTTTTACTTTTCCGCTTCTAAGCTGTTTAAATAATTTCCTCAGTGCTATTTCATCATTGTTGTTTGGTGTACCAATTGTCAGTTGTTCACGTAATTCATTAGCAAGTTTCTTCTTGTATTCAATTACCTGAGCATTATCTATTACATAATTCTCATCTTTAGAAAAAAATTCTTCCAATAACTCCATTGGCTGACGCTGCATACCTATGAGAACACGACAAAAGTACTGATTATCATCGTCGTATTCTTCAGAAAGATAATCTCCAGACAATTGATCAACACGTTCATATAGCTGTGTCCAGCCTCTCAGATTAAAATAACCAATGCAGAAATCAGCCCTTCTGGATTTCTCTAAAGTCTTATTCAGACCTTCTTTTAATATGTTTTCAATGTTGTCAAATATTGTTGGCATATTTATTAGCTATTTCAAGGAAACATGGGACAGCACCCATTAAAAAATTAGTGTAAAATAAATGAGGCTTGGGGTCACCAACTGAAACATTAGTCAAACAAACAAATTATACTCTTTCATTCCTTATTTTTTTCCTTCTAAGCATACTGCCAATTAGAAAACCAGTTGAGGTGATATACCTCTTCCAAAGAGTATATGAAACATATTTCACATAAAAAAAAAGAAGCAGTTGCGCCTTCTCTGAAATACACCAGGGAATATGAAAATTTTCTTCCTGCTAAAAACGTTTATCAAGAATCTAAGAAGCTGAACGGTTAGAGAGAAGATTACTTCTTTAAACCTTTTCTCGTTCAACTTTGAGCAACTGAATGCTTGTAAACAACCACTATCTTTATGTATGTATGATCTGTTTCATCTCTGAGAGATGATTTCCCAAGTTAGGCCATCCTGGACAGCCCGAACGCTACCGTTCCAGCCCGATGTGCGTTTTGACGGGCGGTACGGGCGGGCTAACTTTTCCAAGAGGCAAAGGGGGACAAATCTTTCAAATTAACAAATTATATTCAATCTTTTTTACGATTTAAAAGAGCTTTTTATCTTCTCTCAGCTTCTCACGCAAGCGTCTTCGTATTGTATGCGTAATGACCTTGCCATTACAACAGAATATCACGAACAACACGTTTTCCAATTTGAAAGATTTGCCCCCTGCCACTCTATTTTTTACGTGTAATCCAAATCATGAAGTATTCTTCTTGCTGTTTCTTCAAGTGGGTTTAGGTCGTCTTCTAAGGTTTGCCAAATAATATCGATGTCTATACCAAAATATTCATGAATAAGTTTATTTCTCATATCAATTATTTCTTGCCAGGGTATTTCTGGATACCTTTTCTTGATATCAACAGGAATTTTATTTGCTGTCTCACCGATAACCTCTAAACTTCTGATAACAGCCTTAATAGTCTTTTTATCCTCTATAAAATTTTCATAAGACAATTCCCTTACAAACTCTTTTATATCTGCTATTGATTCCAGGATATCATTAAGATAATCCAGTATCTGTCTATCTTTAGACATAACTTACCTCTCGGAGAATTTGCCTGCCAATATATGGTTTCAATGCCTTTTTGGTAACGATCTCAACCTTTGCTTCAAGTAAAAGAGAAAGGTATTTTTCCAATTTCAGGAATTTAACAAACCCTACAGGTTTTTCTAATTCAATAAGAATATCTATATCACTTTTTTCATTCTGTTCGCCTCTCGCACAAGAGCCGAATATTCCAATCTCCTTTACAGCATAATTTTTTTTTAACTCTTCTCTATGTTGTTGTATTATTTTTTTTATCTCACTAAGCGATTTCATGTTTTTACTCCAAAATAGAGAGTCAATTTTTTCAAATTAACAAATTACATTCTATTTTTTCTACGATGTTACTAAGTTTCTTAACTTTTCTCGTTCAACTGTGAGCGACTGAATTCTTGTAAACAGCCGGTATCTATCTGTATTGTATGATCTGTTTCATCTCTGAGAGATGATGTTCCAAGTTAGGCCATCCTGGCCAGCCCGAACGCTACCGTTCCAGCCCGATGCGCGTTCTGGCGGGCGGTGCGGGCGGGCTAACTTTTCCAAAATCCGTAAAAACTGCCGTCCATGGCAGTTTTTACGGATTTTGGAACTTGCGCCTTCAGCGCACATATAAGAAGATATTGAAATTCCTTACATAAATATAGAATGTATTATGGTTTGAAATGCCGTATGCCATGCAAGGCAATGATACACGCAATGTCCTTATGGTTTGAATTTAGCATATTGCGAAGTGGTTATTTTTACAAGAAATTTGGTATTTGTCAATAGGACACACTATGACAACACACCCCTTCTTTAACCTCTCACCGATAAAACCCTTGGAACCTGTCGATATTCCCGCTCATTAGCCACAACCGGTTATCGTATAGGTTTACAGAGAAGATATGCATTGTCGTTACAAACAACAATTTGTGATATCACATGGTATACAAATCGTCGAACACGTTAACTGAGAGAAAATATGTGGAGAGGAAACATCAGAGAGATTTTTTTTACCCTTTATTATGAGAAATATACTAAAACCGATTTGGTTTTCGGTTTTACTGGAAACCAAATCTTGGTTGCAGTTATACTCGCTCAATTTTATCTCGGATTTTATCCGAAAACCATTATGAGATGAGTATACTATGCTCAAACAATTTCTCAGAATGAAAAGAAGAAAACTTATTGGCCAATTTTCTCGTATACTCAATTTTTTCTTGAGTAGTCATTTTACGGCTTTTCTGATAATTCTCATACCGGATATTTCTGACTAATTCAACTGATTTAAGTTTCATAACGAATAACCTCTCTTGGTGAAAATATTTCAATAAATTTATATCCTTTCGGAGAACTTCAGTAATCTAAATAAAGGCTAATAGTAAATTCGACATTAAACATCTTTCACAAATCTTAAATAAAGAACGTAAAGAAAGGGTCTGGGTTCGCTAATAGTAAATTTCCTCCGTACTCTTAATTATCTGCATATCTGAAGCTCTGTGATCAATAAACTATCCATAGGAATATAACTGCAGCTTTAACGGCGTCCATATTATCTGATTGAATGAAATTCCACCCTACTAGATGAGGTGGATTATTTGCTACTGCTGCTATAGCAAATTCTTTGTCCAACATACTGGTATAAACAGGCTCTTTCTGCCCGTTCAATATCCATAGCTCCTGAAATAGATTTTATATTCTATGCAGCCTTTTATAGGTCATGATCATATATATATCTTTCAATGTAGGACTTTTTGACAACCTGATGACAACAATACCGTGACTTGACTGTGGAGGGAAGTTAAGGATGTTTGCAAAGTCTTTATCCATAGTTATCAGGCAATACTCCTCTTTCTGACACTCCTCGAATATATGATTGTCAGAACTTGAACATAAATCTTGTTCTAAAACTGTACTTGCTTCATAGCCATGTTCTTTAATATATCAGCTATCTTTGGGCCAAAGTTCTCATCAATTTTGAATTTCATACTGGTGACTCTGTTGTAATGTCTACGTATCTTTCACGAGACATTTCCGCCCCATATGCAATACACGCATAGATATCTTCTGGTTGTAACTGTGGATATTCTTCTAGTACCTCATCAACAGTCATTCCTGAAGCAAGAAGATCAAGTATTAATGAGACCCATATTCGATGTCCTTTTATACAAGGTTTCCCAAAACATATCTCTGTGTTTATCGAGATTCTTTTTAACAGTTTTTCCGCATCCATGCTTAAACTCCCCACATAATATATTGAAAGTTTAATGTATACTCAAATCTTACTTGCATAAACAAGTAACATAATTTTTTTAAGATATTTAAATTTTTGGTAAAAGTGAATTGTGACTGCTATCGGCAATATCACGAACAGCGGTATTGCCGTTATTATAAAAGAGCGGGGTTGTTTTGCAATACAAATTCGTAAGCCACATAAGACACAGAGATCACAGAGAAAAAAGGAAGAAGATTTACGATTTGGGCGTTACGAATTACGATTTCAGCCTGCCCTGGTGCGACTCGCTCTGCAGTCTGGGCCAGGGATTTGCGATTTAAGGACGAATGGATTGAAAGTTTCATAAAGAGAGATCGTATTAATGTATTGTTTGAATGCATCGAGAGCTAACGGTTGACTCAGTCACCTTGACACGAGTTCCCGCACTGATATAACCACCAACGCTACCGTAGTTTGCAAAGCCTGTATCATCTGTCCACCCAACATTGAACTGTGTGCCCAGCTTTGATGTGACATCCTCAACCGTATGCCAAGTACCCTCAGACATTTGCGGCCTTTTACCGCTATCCGTTATCACTCCGCCGCGAGGATAGTAGACAGAGTCAAAGATAATCTGAAGTTCAGCTACCCTGTCTGTAGTTGGAAAGCCCGTCAAGTTGTAGGAATATACGGCATCTTCTCCCATGAAGGCGTGTACAGTAGGGTTAAAAAATATCGTATACGTCCATATTATCCTTCCAAGTGTGGGAGGAGAAACAGTTGTCCACTCCTTGGTAGCGAAGTCTGTATATGCTCCGTCCATCCAACCTGCAATCCCGTCTTTTTTCCTCCCCGTTACCGCTCCAGGAGGTACTGTTGTGTACGAACCGGAGACGTAAGCTTTTAACGTCACAATATGCGGTCCGTTTGTGGCATAGGTATGGGTGGGATTTTGCACCGTGCCAGTCCAGCCATCTCCAAAATCCCAGAGCCACGCGGTAGGGCTACCCGTACTTGTGTCAGTGAATTGAACGGTGAAAGGGGCGTTATCAGGACCCCCTGAAGTAATCAAATAGGTGAATCTTGCTGTCATGGGAGACGGATTTTCTAAGTCTTCAACGCACCCACATTCTATTACTGCCGGTTTGAGATTGTAGATCATATTGACAACGTTATCAAGGATTACCGTTTCCGCATCATGACCGGAAGCCATATAAGAGTCAATAAACTCATGGCCGCTCCAATCGGCCAAATTTTCAGAATCTAAGAAATTGTCAAGATTCGGAGGTAATGCAAAGAATGGGGAAAGAAATTGGAGTGGCAAAATTATTTTATCTTCGTGAATAGTCGTATAAGGCCCTCCACCAGCAACGTAACTGTCCGGATTGGCTACCGATACGATACCGAAACCGTTCCTGTATCTCTGGTCTAAACCGAGATAAGCGATATTGCCGAACAGGTTACCCTGGGAATGGGCCACAAGCACAACGACATTTCCTTCGCGTAAATAGGAATCATACTTGGTAATATGCTCTTGTACCGACGGGTTCAAGCTTACAACGGTCGAATCAACCCAGCTTGAAATCTCTTTCCATTTGTCTTGAAGAATATCAGGCATGAGGTCCAATCCGGCAAGATAGCGCCAGAATTTGCTGTATTTGGTTTCTACACCTTGTACAAATGTCTCAAAAAAGTCAAGAAGTGGAAAAAATGTACCTACAGAAGGATTGTGAGCTAATTCGTATGTAATATTACCGTCAAGATTTATCCCTGATATATGTTTATTTAGCCGACTTTGCAGTAAGATTCTGTTTTTATCGGCTGCCTCCCTATGATTACCCACACCATTGCAAAAAAAAACAATTACATCTGGTTGGCACTGCTGTTTATCCTCACCACAACCTACACCTGAAAAAGCAAGAAAGGTAACGATAAGTACCAGAGTAGATAGCCATCGAATTTTCATTCGACACCTCCTATAGCATCCACATCGAATGAGCAGCTGTCCTTCCACTCTTTCATCGGAGCACCTTTAAAGGTTTTGCCACCCAGATTGTCACTGTAAGTGATGTATGCGATACTCCGCTCTCTAGTATTTAAAATCTCTGCAAGCAACGCATCACTAATGTCAAAAGATTCTTCATCTTTAAGATAAAAAAGGCATTCATTATGACGCGACATATTTGTTGCGTGATTGTAAGACGCCTCACGGTCGTGAGCGTCTGCAAGAACTCCCTGGAACTCAATAGCATAATGTGTAAGTGCTAGTCGAAGCTTCTCGTCATCAGGATAGGTAAAGTAGATGTACCGCTGTATGTCGTCGCGGACCCCATCGCCATCGCTATCTGTCCCAAGCAGAGTTAACGTTCCTTCTTCTCCGGGATCAGGAGGCAGCACGACACCATCTTGCATCAACACCTGTACCGCTAACACGCCTCCCGGTTTCCCCTTCAACGTGACATCAAGAGTATTAATTCCTCCTGAAAGAGTTTTCCTCGCTTCTATTGTTTCTCCATTCTTCTTAAATTTGGATTCTGCAAATATGACCTCACCGTTCAATGATATCTCGGCGCTGCTCACCTTCTTGGAGTTCTTCTCCTCAAGACCTCCATTCGTTACTCTTATTTTCACGAGACCATAGATTTCAGAAAATGTGTCAGACTTGGTAATTGGTTTACCGGTTCCCCGCACATAGGTTTTCTCGAATACGGCAATCTCTTTTGCCCCGATCTCTGCAGAGGCATACAAGATCATAAAAATCACTCCTGCACACAAAATTACGTTTCTCATAATTTCACCCCTCTTCATATTTGCTGAAAGAAATTTTGATTAAACCGAATAATACCTTAAACACTATTCTTGTAAGCAAGTGGCCAATTTATACCATCTTCACCAATAGTCATACAGAGCCCTCCACCGGCAAGGGAACTGTCCGGATTGGCAACCAATACAATACCGAAAGCGTCTCTATGTTTCTGGCCTAAACTGAGATAAGCAATGTTGCCAAACATGACGACTGCATCAGGAAGACACGGCTGCTCTTCTTCACCATAACCGACACCTTGAATAGCAAGAAAGGTAACGATAAGTACAAGAGTAGATATCCATCGAATATTCACTGGTCACCTCCTACCACGTCCACATCGAATGAACAGCTGTCCTTCCACTCTTTCAGTGGAGCACCATCAATGACTCTTCCTCCCAGATTGTCACTATATGTGATGTATGCGATACTGCGCTCTCTGGTATTCAGTATTTCAGCATCAAGTGCTCTTTCAATGTATATAGAATCATCACCTTTAAGGTAATCAAGACATTCCCCATGACGAGCCATCTTTATCGCGTGTTCGTAAGCAGCCTCACGGTCGTCTGCGTCTGCAAGAACCCCCTGAAACTCTTTCGCGTAGTACGCAAGACCTAATCTCAGTTTCTCATCATCGGGATAGGTAAAGTATATATACCGCTGTATGTCGTCACGAACTCCATCACCATCGCTATCTATCCCAAGCAGTGTTTCCTTTCCCTCTTTTCCGGGATCAGGAGGCAAAACCACGCCAACATCATCCGGTGTTAATGAAGACAGTTCTAGAGCAGCATTGGCAGTAAAGGTTGGCAGAATTACAAGAATGGCAAGCAGACAAAAGACTTTTCTTAGTATGGCGCACCTCCAAATAATTTTCCCTTCTCTAAGATGACAATTTCCCCGCCCGGATGAATCCTTTCGCCAGCCCGATAATCATTCTGGCGGTGACGAGGAGTCAATAAAAACCAAAAACTTGTCGGCTGAGAGACTAATTTAACTCAAAATCTATTTCGGATCGCTGTTTTGCATTGTTGGAGAGCTCAACCCACTCAGGTAACCTGTCTGTTAACTCCAGAGTTTTTAAGTACGACATATCAACGTATGGAAAAAGTGTTGTCTCAGACGAACAATTTTCCTGCAACGTCAAAGCATTGGCTATGTGCACAGCTGTTAACGCCGTAAACTCAGTTGAGTATCTCGCTGTTGGTTGAGGTATCAACTTGCCAACTTTTGATTCAGTATTGCTAAAACCTCCTTGCGAGTATTCATGTGACATAATGAACATACGTTCTATCAGCCTGGATGGATTGTGGTGAAAGGCAACTGATTCGATTACATTGCCGGGAAGTCCCCAGAGTCCCAGAAGATAAGCTCCTAATTCTGAATGAGAAGTTTTCATAGTAGTGTATTCAGCTTCTGCAGGATCACAACCGGTTGTTTCAATAAGTCTCATCACTTTTTTGTATTGCCGGGGAACTTTCAGCATGATAAGCTTTCCTATGTCATGTAACATTCCTGCTATCATCGCCTCTTCCACTACTTTCCCGGAAGCTTTTTCAGCACGGGCAATATCTCTTGCAAGTCCTCCGGTTATCAGACAGTGCTTCCACATGTTCGTTAACGAAAATTCACATAATTCTGCATCTTCTGTAAATGAAGAAAAGAGATGAATAGAAAGAACAAGTGCTTTCAGTGACTCCATCCCCACAAAAACTGATGCCTGCTGCGGGTCAGTAATTTTGCGTGGCAGAGCAAAAAAGGCAGAGTTGACTAACTGCAGAATTTTTGCAGACATTGAAACGTCCTGTGAAATGAAATAGCCCACCCTCTTGAGAGAAGGTTCCGGAGACTGCATTTCCGATACGATTGAATTATATAAATCAGGGAGACTCGGCAAATTTTTTGTACCCGCAACTATCTTTTGTAATGTTTCATTCTTTAACAGATCCCGAAGTTTGCATGTACGATCAATGGTGTTTTTCATTATCTCGGCACAGCATGGTTTTGCCAGGAACTGGTGTGCGGTCATGGTTGACTTGAGAACTGTTTCAGGATTTGAAAGCTTTGCATGAATAATGCGAACAGTCTTAGGATACCGTTCACTAACAGCACCAAGTAATTCTACTCCGTCCATTCCCTGAAGAGATATGTCGGACACAAGAACATCAAAAATGGATCCTGACATGAGTTTCAGCGCATCTTCTCCGCTTATCACAATCTCTATCTCCCAGTCAGGACACATGAACCCAAGTATCTTTTTTAATTCCTGGATTGAACCCGAATCATTATCCACAAACAGGATCCTTCTCATCTCAAACATCCTTTCTTATGAAATCTGTAATTGCTCAAAATCTCAATGGATTTCAATGAGTATTGTTCTTTCATCATTGATGATAAAATTATGAAATAATTATGGTATGGATTTTTGCGAGGAGATAGGTTAAAAACTTGCAATACCTGTTTGAGGTCGTGCATCAGGCATTACGGTAGCAATTCTTTTTATAACAGTCAGGTTGATTCATACTCGCTGTAACTGAATCAGCGACATTTTTATATTCTCAAAGATTTTGCTGGCTTCATTATTTGTTATATCCCCTCTTTCTTCTTTCACGTGCAGACCAAGTCTCAGAGCATGAAGGGCATGCACTTGCAGGTCATCCGGATTCTTTTTAATCAGTGCCTGCCACTTCAACTCTAAATCAGGATTCAGGCAATACTTTCCCTGGACTCCATTCTGGTTTATCAGCTGATTTATATTGCTGAACGAAAAAGCGTCGCCTTTGTCAGCGATTGTTTTTTTAATTCTTTCCCAGTTGTTTCCATTTCTTACCTTCTCCAGAAACTCGTTTCCATCCCACGATAGATTAAGTGGCATTAAATATAAAACTTGCCCGGTTATCTCAGATTTTACCGGTTCACAGTGAAGAAGGTTTGAGTCATGCATCAAATAGATATGGTATTTGATACTATTTGCATCATATCCTTCAATCTTTGGAAGATCATCATGCACAGTATCTTTCGTTTCCTCAAAGTAAAAAAGTAATTTTCTTATTAAATCCATATCCCGCTTCATGTTTCCCCTTTATATACTAAAACCGATTTGGTTTTCGGTTTTACCTGTCTGCGTGCGTTCCTTACGCACAGGCAGGTCCGAAAACCATTATGAGATGAGTATATTTCATTATCCCGGTATCAGTACGGTATTTCACTGACATCTATTTTCTCGGTGAGTCTATCCAGAACCGTATTCTGCAATTTTGCATCTTTAGCAATTTTATCTATTTTCTTATTCTTCACATATCCGTCTCCGCTTTCATCAGAAACAGAATTCTCCGGGATTTCATAAATTATATTTTCTGAATTATTATCTTCGACGTATTTTTTAACGATACACAATTTTACATTTGCCTTTAAAGCCGCAGCCCAGTCCCTTAAATCATTGGATATGGAATCTATTGGCATTGCAATAAGCGGAGTATTTTCGAAAATCTCTCCAAGAAAACCACGAATCTTTGATTGAAACGCGCCTTCATCCTTTTTGAAATAGCCTTCGTCAGAAAACTTTTTCATTATGTCGCTGTTTTTTTGAAGTTGCTGTATAATTAGTTCTGTGAGCAGTTGTTTTGTGGTTGGTTGTTCAGCAGCTATAAGTTGTTTTACTACTTTTGGAGCAATATGGCTCCAGACATTATGCCTGGAGAGTGTCGTGTTTACGATAAACCATTGTCGCTTTGAAATATCAACTGCAAATCCATCGGTGAATACTTTGAAATCGTCACTATCTGAAATTATCTCTTTCGGGAGACAAAAAGAACCAGACCCAAAGAAGTAATTGGGATTTTCTATAACAATCTTTTTCAGTTCGTCTTCGGAAGTGAATGGAGAGAGGACAAACTTATTTTTTCCGGATATTAACATTGAGGACTCCTTTCTATTTAGTTCACAAGCTTAGCAGACGCGTCATTCTCATTTTTTGCCTTACATTAATAAGCAAGATGCATACCCTTGTTGGAATAAAATACATTTCAAATCGAGTATTGTTCTAAAGGCCAGAATATCTGTAAGTTACGGTTTGAGCCTGTAGTATGAAGAAGTGAGTATTGTTGAAAATTGAACAGGGGTGTTCATTTTTGTTACGCTGTTTGGGGATAGCTGATTGGATGGACGGATTCCAGGGGGCACACCTTGAATATGGTAAATGCTTCTCAAAGAAGAAAGAAATGAGTCGAAGAAGAACTTGACACCTCTTCGGTCACTCCTGCCGTAAGGTAGAGCATTAAGTTGAACGTCCAGACATTTTTGTTATTATGCCATCAATTGAAAATCTGCCTCCACCTCTGATCATAAGTGCTACTGCAAGTGTAATAGCAAGCAAATGATACTCATAACCCTCGCCCTGCTTCGTGCCGAACCAGTTCATAAAAAACCCGTGTGGAAGGTGCACCATAAATATCGCAACAATCATGTTCGTTGCGATGCCTAAAGCTGCTATCCTTGTAAGAAATCCTGTGATAAGGGCAACTGCTCCGATTGATTCAGCCATGATTGCGAGGAATGCCAGAACAACAGGAATCCCCATTTTTTCAGTAAAGAAACCCATTGTCTCACTGAAACCGTTCCCTCCAAACCATCCCAGCAATTTCTGGGCGCCGTGAGGAAAAAAAATTATTCCCAACGCAACTCTCATAATAAGGCTCGATATATCATCATCTGTTTTCAGTAATTTATTGAACATTATTCTCTCCTTTCTTCTTTTATTATTTTTTTAACTCATCTTCTCTGGCCTTAAACTCTGCTTCTAAAGTCTTCAGTGTCTTTTCAATCTCTCTCTTGTTCCTTTTTTATTACTTCAATATCTCCGTCCCAGGAAATACGAAGTCAGCAATAATTGATTTCTTACAGATGTTCTTAAAAAACCATTTTTCCTCCATCTTCTCACAGAAGTAAGAATCTCATTATCAAGAATGGTAATTCTCCCATATTTTTTCAGTCGCCATACAAAATCCAGATCCTCACAAACTGTCATCTTCTTGAAACCTCCCAGTTCCTTGAACAGAGACCTCTTTACAAACAGCCCTTGATCTCCATAGGGTAATTTAAATATCCTTGAACGGAAGTTTATACCCATTTCTATCATCCGGTATATAAACTTATCAGATAATAATTTCATCGTAAATGCGCCTCCAGCTGCTTGTGAGCTTTCAAAAACGTGGCGGATAGCTGAAACAATTTCTCCGGGCAGTATGCAATCTGCGTGAAGAAAAAGAAGGATATCGCCGTGGGAATAAAATGCCCCTCTATTCATCTGAACACTCCGCCCTCTCATCGAAAAGACGACCTTAACATCTCTGTATCCTCTGGCAATTTGAATCGTACTGTCGGTACTGCCTCCATCAGCAATTATCACCTCAATTATACCGGGAGTATGGAGAACCGTTTCTATACATCTCTTAATATGCTCTTCCTCATTGAGCGTGGGAATTATTACAGAAATGTTCTCCAGTATCATGAAAGGAAATTCACCATACCCGCCGCCTGCCCGGCAGCGTTCTCTGGCTTTCGCAGTAACCAACTTGTTAACCGAAAAAACTATACTTGATAATAGTATAAATAATTTTCACCCCGGCACCAAACGTCCCTCTAATGGTACCCGTTATCTTGGATTTTCCAATACGTTTCCTGTACCTTACGGGCACTTCTATAACTCTTAAACCTTTCTGTATCGCTTTAATCTGCATCTCAACTGTCCAGCCGTAATTTGTATCTCTCATACCCAATCCTGTTAAATCGTTATATCTAATTGCTCTCAAAGGGCCCAGATCTGTATAACTGAACCCATAGATTAATCGGAGCAGGAAGGCAGCAAGCTTATTGCCGATAATTGCCTGTGGCAAGAGTGCGCCTTTCTCTCTAGTACCCGACATTCGTGAACCAATTACCAGATCTGCTTTGCCTGTAAGCAAGGGTTGCAACACTGCATTGATATCCTGAGGGTAATCACTGTAGTCAGCATCAATGAAAACCACGATTTCCGTATCCGGATGAAGCATGGATATACCTTTCATGCAAGCAGAACCGTATCCTTTAACAGGTTCTTCGATCACCCTGGCCCCAAGATTTACTGCTACCTGTGCTGTGTTATCGTTGCTCCCGTTATCGACAACTATAATCTCATCTACAAAATCTCTGGGGATATCATTGATAACCGTACCAATGGATTTTTCCTCGTTCAGAGCTGGAATTACGATAGAAACTCTGGTGTTTCCCGGCATAACTAAGACAATATCGAGTTATCACTCGTTTTTTGTATAACTGCTAATTTTTAATCATGAAATAAGATGTAATAATCACTCTACAATAATTCCAGCGTATCCAACTACATGATCGTAATCTCCTGAAACTACTCCGCTGGTTTCATATCTTATTAATTCAGCTTTTTTTGCCATTCTTTCTTTTGAACAGACAAGCATTGAAACCACCGGATTAATCCCACACATGGAAATGTTCAGATCATGTACAATACGATAAAGACCTTTTTCCCGTAAAGCTACAATTTCTGTAATCGCCAGCATGTCTTTTTTATTCGCAGATATCTGGGTTTCATAATGAGTCATATCAGATGATGCAACAACAAGGGTATTTGGTCGCGTTTTCTTGAGAACTGTTCCGATAGATTTACCGATTATTTTCAAATCATCATAAGTTGCTGATCGTATAACGATTACGGCAATCTTCACCATTGGATTGATGTACTGCAGGAAGGGTACAATAACCTCTGCCGAGTGTTCCCGAACATGTGCCTCTTTATCCTCCCTGATAAGAACACAGGAAGCAACGATTTCACGGACAAGCTCATCATCCGTATCTGCAACACCAAGTGGTGTACTCCAGCATCCCTCAGGCCATATCGAATAAAGCACCCAAACCCGTGTGATTTGGCGCCAGTATCAACACCGTCTCGGGTACATCAATTCTGGAAAAAACGCTTCCCATTACTCTACCTGAATAGATATAACCAGCATGCGGACTGATAAGGCCCAGGGCTCTTCTTCTCTCTGGTTTTTCACCAAGAAGCTTCTCCAGTTCCTTTCCTAATGCTTCTTTACTTCCGGGATAAAAACTCCCGGCAACTACCGGTAATCGAACAGTTTTACTTCTCATAAGACAGTAAGGAATTCAAAATGATTGAAGACATTAAATATATAAATTCAGTGTAACAGTGAGTCATTTTCATGTCAAAACCTTTTATCAGTCTATAAGCCGACAGTTTCTTGCTTTTGTTGACTGCCCGTCCGAACGGATTCATCCGGGCGGAGAAATCGTAACCTTATAGACTGTTTTATCACACCTTCGGTGTGTTTAAAAAAAATATTTAATAAGGGAAAGTTTGAAAACCTTTGATTTTCATTTAACCACCTGGTCGAGCCAGAACCAAAGGAATACATTTCATATGTGTTCCTGTTCTGCCAGGTTGGAATATATACTAAAACCGATTTGGTTTTCGGTTTTACCCGTCCCCGCCAGAATGAGTATCGGGCTGGCGAACGGCTGACAGGCCCGGCAGGCTGGAAACCAAATCTTAATGAAGGTATCCCCGGACAAAAGGCGCCGAGGACTTTACTCGCTCAATTTTATCTCGGATTTTATCCGAAAACCATTACGAGATGAGTATATATACGGAGGAATTTCTATTTTAAATGTAAATAATTCAATAAATTACATCTTTTTGTGCGGAAGCACACCCGCCGAACGAGTCATTCGGGCAGGTATCCAAAAGGGCGTGGATCAACGACATGGATGTCGATGCCCGCCCGGCCTTCAGGCCATTTGCCAGCCCCGTCCGTACCGGCACGAGTGGCGAGCAGTTCTGGCGGGCGGGATGCATTAACTCGTACCTTTTATTTGACAAAAATTTCTTTTTTGATAGCATGTAAGATCTTCAACATTAAGATGTTTTGCAAGGCAAGGCATCTGAATCATTATAAAATATACCCTATAAATAATAAAAATGACAAAAGCTTTAGCAATACTTTCTGGAGGTTTAGACAGCACACTTGCCATCCACGTGATTCAACAGCAGAATTGAAGTTATTGCCCTGAACTTCGTAACAGTCTTCTGCCTTTGTACATCCAAAGGAAATTGTAAATTAGAGGCAGTGAAAGTATCCGAAAAACTCGGAATTCCAATCAAGGTAATCAACACGACCAAGAGTTTTCTAGAAATTGTCAAAAAACCAAAACATGGTTACGGCAAAAACATGAATCCCTGCATTGATTGCCGTATCAACATTTTCAGAGCGGCAGGAGAATACATGAGAGAGATTGGAGCATCTTTTATCATAACGGGAGAAGTTCTCGGTCAGAGGCCGATGTCACAGAGAAAAGAGGCCATGAAGACCATTGATAAGGAAGCAGATTTGACAGGACTTGTTTTGAGGCCTCTTTGTGCAAAACATCTGGAACCCACCATTCCTGAAAAAACAGGACTGGTCGACCGAGAGAAGTTATTACAGATAAAAGGCCGTTCACGAAAAGATCAGATACAACTTGCTGATATTTTCCAGATACAAGATTACCCCTGTGCATCAGGAGGATGCCTGCTTACAGATCCGGAATTTTCAAACAGAATGAGGGATTCTCTTGAACATGAGAATCCTGATATTAACGATGTCAACCTGTTGAAGGTTGGAAGACACTTCCGTATCGATAATAAAACAAAAGTCGTAGTCAGCCGAAGGGAAGAGGAAAACCTCACGATTCAAAACATTGCAAGAAAGAATGATTATTTGCTGCAATTAAAGGACATAGCCGGGCCTGTGTCTCTTGTTCGAGGTGAGATAACCGATGAAAAATTAAAAATCGCAGCACAATTAACGGCACGATGCAGTAAAGCAAAAGACCTTCAAAATACTGAAGTCATTATATCCAAGGCCCGACAGGATTCTCCAAAACAGGTCTTACATGTTCCTCGAATCGATCCTCATACAGCCGAAGCACTCATGATAAAGAGATAAAACGACTTAAGCACATCAAGCTCATCTGTACCAAACAGGAAGAACCCTATTCGCCCACCCATGTCGTTCCCCGCCCGTTGAAGTGGATGTGCTAAGGCACATATAAAATGATTTCGGATCAGCCTTGACATAGATTTTAATTAATCTTGACTTTGTCAACCTTCTTTACTATATTTATATCTACCCATAAATCTGTAGAAAAGAATTTTTTAACACCTTCCAAAGCCAATGAAGAATCCGGCGTGTGCCTTACACAACAAAAAGGAGGTTTTCAGTCCCATTTTTTGTATATCATTAAACAAACTCGATGATTTTTTACAAGATTCGATCTACTTCCGGGATGTAAAGGCTCGAACACGTTCACCAAGTTTGCGATTTGGAGAGTCTGAAAACGGAGAGGAAAAGATTTACGCATTCGACAAGTTCTCAATGCATCATGATTATGTAATTAATGATTCTTTAGGAAAAAGATTTGTCGAAATAACGAATGATAATAACGAGATTCATAGCACAGGCAATGTTGTTCCCGGTGCTATGACAGTATCAAAAATAATACTTCCGCTTGAAATACTCATACCTGAATTGGAAATATCCAATATAAACGTTAAATTCACCAACAGATCTCTGTATGGTGAAAAAACGAGAAATATTTTTTCTTTTCAATTCACAAGCAACGAATACATACAGATTGAGGTTAACACTATTCAATTACAAAAAACCGTGGCCAGGGCTCTCATAACCGGGAAAATTAATACCGATAAGAGTCTAGACATAAAAGTCAAAGAAGAAGATGTTAATGAAACAAACCTTAATGTTCTGAGAGAGTATTTTGATACATTGGCAATTGAAAGTGAAGCATACTTACAGAAAGATGACTATAGAGATTACACTTACCCGCTTTCTTATATTTCAGCGTTACCTTCTGCTGAAATTGTTAAACAAATGGAAGGTGAAGGTGGAATGATTAACGTCCTCAGAATGAATTTTGGCAACGTTGAGAGAATACCCATAATTGATGCGAAGGGACCGGAAGTAAAATTAGCCAGGGCCCGTGAAAGAACTACATTTAATAAAATAATAACAGAAATCATTACCAACTTGGTTACTTATTACCATGGACTTGCAATTGTAAATCCAGTAGCTGAATTTAGAGGTAACACAATTTTATAATTTTTCTTCTGTAAAATATCCTCTACAATTTTTCCCCATCGCATGATAAGAAACAATAAACAGCTTTTAAGAAGCAGCCATTTACAGTTTCTCTTCCCCTTGGTGTTGATATCAGCACTATGTAGTTGCACCAAACAGACCCAATCATCTAATTACCGCTTATATGAAATAACAATAAACAGGAAACCTCTGCAAGTTGAAGTCGCTGCAACGTATGAGGAGCGAAAATCTGGTTTAATGTACCGAGAAAAACTAAACAAAGACAGTGGTATGTTGTTTATTTATCCACGAGAAAAATATCTCGCCTTTTGGATGAAAAACACAAAAATACCCCTTACAATTGCCTTTATAAATGACAATGGCCTCATTACACAGATAGAATCAATGACACCTTACAGTTTAACGAATCATACATCAAAGGAAAGGGTCAGATATGCACTTGAAATGGAAGATAAATGGTTCATGAAAAACGGAATAACAGTTGGCAGTAAAGTAGATTTTTCATCTGAAATTAACAAGATAAACGTAAGCGAGTAAAACATGAAAGCAATTATATTTGATCTCGACGATACACTATATGACTGTACCGGCTCATTACTTGTAGCGTCTCGAAAACGTGCGGCAAAAGCTATGATAGAAGCAGGATTACCTTGCACAGAAGAAAAGGCATATATAATGCAGGAAAAACTTTTAAAAAAATATGGCCCCTCCTACCAGGTAATTACTGAGATAGCAAAAAGATTTGAAAAGAATAGCGAATTTGTTAAGAAAGTTGTAAGCGCCTATAATAGTAATGAAGTATTAGATTTAAAGCTTTTCCCCGATGTTATTCCGACATTAAAAAAACTGGCCCTCGAAAACTATAAGTTGTTTCTGCTTTCGACGGGAATTCATGAAAGACAACTGAAAAAGATAAAATTACTTAAACTAGAACCGTATTTTGATGAAATAATAATCAATGATCAAGAAGTTGGTCTACTCATGAAAGATTGCTTCGAAATGATCATAAAAAAATACCAGTTAAACCCGAAAAATGTAGTTGTTGTCGGAGACAGGGTAAAAGTGGAATTAAGAATTGCAAAATCTTTTGGTATGACAGCCATCCAAATGCTGCATGGCAGATTTAAGGTAGAAACCGAAGATGACATTGCAAACAAACCTGACTATAAAATAAAACGAATTTTTCAATTACCTACCGTACTTAAATTAAAGAGCATTAAAACACGTGACAAATTAAAAATTGTGGCTCTTGGCGGAGGGACAGGTCTTCCGATAGTACTGGAAGGCTTAAAAACATACAGTGAAAACCTTACAGCCATTGTGACAGTTACAGACTCCGGCAGGAGCTCTGGCATCATCAGAGAACAATACGGAATCCTGCCACCTGGTGATGTACGAAATTGCCTGGTCGCCCTGTCAGAAACTGAAGAACAAGAGGTACTCTACCGGCTCTTTCAATATCGGTTTAATAAAGGACACCTCAACGGCATGAGTCTTGGGAATCTGTTAATGACGGCATTAACAGACATTACGGGAAGTTTTGAAATGGCAATAAAAAAAGCAAGCGAGATACTTGCTATCAAGGGAAAAGTCTTGCCTTCAATGCTTACGAGTACCCATATTTGTGCTGAGTTAAAGGATGGTACGATCGTGGAAGAAGAATTTAATGTACGGGCACCTCAAAAATCACCCATTGAAAAACTTTTTTTACGGTCAAATAATATTGAATGCCCGCCAGAGGTAATTTCAGAGATCTGCAAGGCTGATGTGATTATTATCGGACCGGGAAGTCTTTACACAAGCATAATAAGTAACCTTCTTGTAGATGATATTAAAGAATCACTGCAAAAAACCAATGCAGTCAAGATTTACATCTGCAATATCGTCACTCAGCCCGGACAGACAGATAACTATGCTGCGTCCGATTACGTCAAGACTGTTATCAAGTACCTTGGAGAAGGAATATTGGATTATGTACTGGTCAATAACAATTTCCCAAATGATAGCATCCTGGAGAAATATAGAAAAGAAGGAGCTGAAATTGTAACCATCGACAAAGACCTAGCAGAAATTAATGTAAAGGTCGAAACTGAGGACCTAATAGAGAATATTGATCACGACAGAATACTGTGGGAAAAACAAGATCTTATAAGACACGACCCTGATAAATTAGCAAATTCTATATGCAGATTATATACAGAACTATCATTGGCAAAAAAGTAATTCTTATAAAGACATCGGATTTTTTTCAAATCGGGAAACAAGCTGGTAACCGTCAGTAAATTTGTACATCTACCGTCTTCTGTAATAGGAGCTTGTAAAAAAGGGAGGAAGGTGTCCAATAAATTTTAAATCTGGAAAGAATATGCATTCGCAACAGCTCAAACAATTTACCCGGAAACATAAGAAGTTCAAATCATTTCTTTGAATTTCTTACCAACCTTAAATCCCACTGTTTTACTGGCCTTGACTTTAATCATTTCTCCAGTTTGAGGATTTCTAGCCTTGCGGGCTTTCCTTTTCTTAATCACAAAACTGCCAAATCCCAATAACTGTACACTCTTGTCCTTCTTTAAACCGTTACTAATGCTACCCAATACTGCATTGACAGATCTCTCTCCATCAGCCTTTGATGTGTCTAGTTCTTTTGCTACCGCTTCTATCAAATCTCGCTTATTCATCTACTCCCCCTCTCTTTAACTAAAAAGACCTCTTTCACAACAACTTCCTCCCTTGACAAAACTCTATTACACTACCATACCAATGATAACGCCTTCAAAAACAAGTTTGCCGTTTACAATCCCCTGGGTATCAAAAATAGCTCTCCTTGCTCTCAGTTCCTTGTTTTTTGCAACAATAATAAGTCTATCACCTGGAGAAACTTTACCACGAAACTTTACCTTGTCTAAACCTCCAAAACCCAAAAATCTATCGTCCTGTATAACTCTCTTATAATAATAGGTACATAACTGTGCAGCTGCTTCCATCATCAATACTCCGGGAAAAAGAGGCCGCCCGGGGATATGGCCACGCACCCAGAACTCATCGCCTTTAACATCCTTATACCCAACGATAATTTTATTCTCAGGATCAAACCTTATTATTCCATTCAACTGCTCCATCTCGTACCGATGCGGATTTACAGCCCTGATACCTTCAATATCGACCTCAATATTATTTACATCAATTTCATCTTTGTTAACGAAAAGTTCCTGCGGCATTGCAAAATACTATTATTATGTAATATCTTTGTCAATAAAATTTTATTACTGGAATGGATGTTTAGGAATAAGCATGGTAGCGGTGCAGGGACTCGAACCCCGGACTCGCGGATTATGATTCCGCTGCTCTAACCAACTGAGCTACACCGCCACAACTAAGAGAAGCATATTATATATCTTTACTATCGAAACGTCAATTCATAATTGCACTATTATACTAAAACCGATTTGGTTTTCGGTTTTACCTGTCTGCGTGCGTTCCTTACGCACAGGCAGGTCCGAAAACTATTATGAGATGAGTACAAAACATTTCATTTCCTCTTTACCTAATTTCCTGTTTTTTCTACTTCCTTTCTGATTTTTTCGACTTCCGGACCAAAGTGAGCTCTCCCATATTGATCCAATAATTTGTCATATTTATAACTTCTTGTAGTAATCAGTCCTAATCCATTACCCTGTATATTATACTCATAAACCATAACTACCTCCTGATTTGTATCAACCAGATAAAAAGACTCCCTGCCCGCATCAAAGTGACCCACCACTCCAAATACGTGTTTTGCAAACGCTCCCCCGTCACCTTGCTGGGCAACAGCATCTTTTGGTGAATCTTTTATCAATACAAGTACCAGCAGCAATATGATCACTCCCATCAGTACAGTATTCAATCCATTTTTCTTAAACATTTTTCTTACCTCCCTGTTTTACTGTTTCTATTTACTCTATTTTCTGTGATGGATATCTAAACTTTTGATCTTCCCAACCTGTTGGGTATCTGAATCCCTTATCTCTCTTTCCAGAAGCAAAGGTACGGGATTCTTCCTCCTCACGTATCAATATCGTAGGTTTTATCAGGATGATGAGATTACCTGCACCCCTTATATCTCTTTGCAGCCTTTTACTTGAAAACAGATGTTTTATGACAGGTATCTTGGAAAGCACGGGAGTACCGTTAGAAGAATTTCTTTCTGATCTTGAACCCAAACCGCCTATCAGAAGGATACCCTTATCAGGCACGCAAACGGTAACAGACAATTCCTGCTTAACGGTTTCCGGCAGTTGTATCGTATTAGTTGCCGGTACTCCGCCTGCACCACCCGATGAAACCGGGCCAACAGTTTGAAAAGTTTCTTCGTTGAATGTCACGGTAGTAATAATTGGATGCACCTCAAGGGAAACATATTTCCGGTCGGCACTGACAATAGGCCTCACATTAAATGTCGTACCATCGTCTATCTCCTTTATCACCGGTTCCGGTGTCTGGCTCACAATATTAAAACTCTCTATATAATTAAATGTGGTTACAACCTTTATGGTTCCCCGCTGAGTATTCGACAGGGTTATCTTCGGAGAAGTCAGGGTCTCCGCTTCATCACTCTCCTGCACTGCCCGTAAAAATCCCTTCAGGAAGAAACCTTCAACTATCTGATATGAAAGATTTAACCCGTTCGTGCCCGACGCAACCCCACTACCCGCAAATACGTTCCCGGTATCGTTAAAAACCCCACTCACTACACCACCAGCATCATTTAGCCCTGGTGTCCCCGGAGGATTACTATTACTAGGATGGTCTGAAGTTGCATTGAAATCAAGAATATTGCTCCCCACTTCTTTCAGAAAGTTGTCAGAAACAGCGATAAAGCGAGCCTCAATGCTCACCTGAAGGTCTGTCGAAGACCGTAAGGAAGCAAGGAGATCTTCTATCTGGTTGTGTACATGAACAGCCTGTGTCACAACGATATCACCCAGCATTCCTTCCCGGGCCGCTATCAAACCTCTGCCACCATTTGAAGACCATGAAGCAGGGCCAACCGTATTAACGATTAAATCTATTATCTCCTGAACCCGGTAAAAGGTGTCCTTGCTCTCTCCATTAGAACCGGTTCCGGCTCCATTTCCATTCGCTGTAACGACCTGAGGATTGAGATTCTGCCTGTCTTCCAGGTTTATCAATAAATCACGTACATCATATACCCTCAATTCTAAGGGTTCCTGAGTAATATAGATAATATCATCCTTGATTACTGAATCTACTCCTTTGGGTAAGATGTACTTTAAAATTACCCCAACAGGTACGTCATCGAGTTTTAAATTTACGTTTTTTCCTGCTGCACCTTCGTCCAGGACAAAGTTCAATTTTGTCTTTTCCTGGATAAATGCCACTGCATCACGCAGCGGGGTATCAATAAACTCAATCGACACTTTTTTATTCAGACCATTTTTCATATCCTGCGAAAGGAGATTTTGAGCGGGAGCAGGCACTTTTTGTAACCTTTCTGTATGTTTCCTTCCCTTTTCGAGACTTTCGTTGTTCTCTTCTTTCTGAACTCTCTTCTTGATATCTTCCCATTCACCTCTCGTCGTAAACTGCAAGAGATCATTATAGGGGATTGACTTTTCACGTAAATTTTCAAAATATTTGTCACGCTCCTGGGCATCAACCTTTTCCAACTTGCCCATTATTACGTCGTGTTTTTTATCTTCTAATAATACCAGTGCATTTTCTTTGTACGCCAGCGCTGATTCATCGTTTGGGCTATCTTTGAGTATAGTATCTGCTAACTTAATGACATCTACGTATCTCTCCTCTTTTGTGGCACGTTTTGCATCCTTTAACAACTGCTTACGCTCATCAGGAGAAACAGTTTTCACTGGAATATCTTTAACTGGCTTATTACCTTTGTCATTACCATTGTTTTTCACGAAAACACTTTTCTGTTTAACAGGGGAGGGGTTTAAACTCTCTTGTTTCTGATATTGCACATTGCTGCTGACAACTGCCTTAGTCATATCTCTTTTCACAACCTTGTCTGTATCTGTTGGCGGTTCCTTCTTGAAAAAACTCTTTTTTATAACATCATAGAGGGTTACTTCATTGCTTTCCATTTGTTCCTTATCTGACTCATTCGTTTTATGCATCTCTACATTTCCACCCTTGTCTTTATCTACTACCTGATTTGATAATGTTGTGTTGCATGCGCTCATGATGATGAGAAGAAGTAGAATTTGTGTAGTAATAGAAATTTTTTTCATTGGAATTTTCACCTTTACCCTTTCAGACAATGAATGTAGGCATAACGAAATATTTTACTCAGTTTTATTTTCTTCCGGTTTATCATCTTTTGTCAGTTTCTTTTTTATTTTCGAGGCCGTATCCCCGAGCTTAGATTTTACATTACCGACAGGATCTTCAGAAAATGCGGGCTCTTTTTTTGGTTCCTCTTTAATAATATGAGATTCACCCAACCATAAATCTTTTATAACGCCTCCTTCATCCTTGTATGTGATTTTTGATGTAGTCTTCATAAATGTATCACCTGTCACCATTCTTGTCCCAATAAACTTCCCTGCGTCACTTAACAGAACTTCCTTTTTCTGCATTGTTATCGGTCTTTCCACCCCATTGATTATTTCGTCAAGAATACAATTGGTTGTAAAATCAAATTTCTTATTCTTGATAATCTTCTCTGCACCGATCTGGTCTCTGCTCCTCAAGGGAAAACTATGTTCATACCACACATCATTTATCTTCCTTCGTACATTTATGAGGGCGAGCTTATCAGTTATACCTTTCAACGCAATTTCTGTCGCATGTGGAATGTCAACCTGTACATAGAGGAGATCATTTTTTCCTTTATCAACTTCCCGTAAATTCTCGGGGCCAGAAAATATTGATATTTTTGTGATCAGTTTTGGTTCTACCAGGACAACCTTTTTCCCATACTCCTCTTCTTTTAATTCAGGAGGATGTGAACGTTTAAGGTTGTTTTCTATTGTCTGAGTTGTGCTCGATATCCTTGCTCCCAACTTTCTTTCCTTCATACGCGAAATGAAAAGTATGCTCATAAGGTTATATACAATGAATAGAATTATTAATGATAAAACAACCTTATATGCATGATCAAAAATCTTTTTGTTTTTTAATATCTTCATGGGATAGATTCCATTTACGTTTTAAAGTCTATTACATGTGTATTAATTGTGATATTCACCGTACTGTCAGAAATACTCTTGCCAGCATCTGTGGATACACTTAACGTCCTGGTTTTTTTCAGTTTCCCCTCTATGTCCACCGTATCTATTTCAAAACAGAGTCTTGAACGTAATAGCTCATGAATAAAGAAAAGCACCTGCTCAATCTCCATATTTACGCTTATCGTACACGGAATAATATCATACAAATCGGTCCCAATACCTGGAGAAATGTCTCCCTGACCAAAACGAATGCTTATAATATTATGAATCTTCAGCTCCTCATTTCTCATGATGTTCAGCAACTCTTCTTCAATCCAGAACCTCTTTTGTTCTTTAACGATACTGTCCCATGTAGGTATTTCATCACCCCATTCTTTAAAGGAAAGTGCTCCCGCATTCATCGAGATGTTATTCTTCTTCAGACTGTTTCGAAGAAGGCTCACTCTTTGTATATACCGACTTTTCCATAACGCCACATCCGTAATTTCTCCTTCATTTTCAGACCCAAAGATTTTTTCAAGAAAGATATCTCTTTCTGCCAATAATTCGATATTTTTCTGTCTCTCTTTTCTGATCATCTCCAATTTGACATTTTCAGCTTTTATCCATTCCTCGTTAATGATACTTAACCTTTTCATCTCATACATCTTCAACTGAGATAATATATTTTCTATGGCCTCAAGATTCTGAGTGTTCTTCTGCCTGTAAGGGTGTGCAAAAAGAATGTAAAGAAACAAAAGAACCGTTACTATTCCACCAATGACAAACCAGAATTTGTTTTCTTTGATTACCGATATTTTCATCATTATTATCTCTTCAGGGATATCGTTAAAAATGCTAATTAATGTTGTTTACTATCCATCGTAATTCAAAAGCAATCGGTCTTATATCCTTATTAATTCCTGATACTTCAGATCCGTTTTTATTAAGCAATTCAACATGGTGTACCGAATCTTTCACAAACTCAACATTCATGAAAGCGGGAGTCAGATTCTCAAACAATTTCAGATTCTCTATTGGTTCTTTAACATTTTTCTCCAGATACTGCATACTAGGTTCATAGCTTTCTCCCTTCATAGTCATAATCAATACCTTCTTATTCACTGGATTACTATTTCCCTTTTTCCCGGCAGATCCCTTTTCTTTGCTTTTGTCCTCTGCGTATGAGTTCCCTCTTATCGATTTCAAACTTAACAAATAAACATTTTCGGGCATGCTATTTACAATGTTGTGAATAGCTTCTATCCAGAAATTCCCCTGAGTTCCTAGTGAATTCAAAGTCAGGAGTTCACTTTCTTCTTTCTTTACCTTTTGTTCTACCTCTTTATATAACCTTTCTAGTTTTCTCACTCTATCTTGCGTTGAATTAACGATGTCTACATCTTTTGAAAGAATTTTCCATGATACGTAATTCTTAACCCCTTGTGTAAGCAGACCTAGGAATAGTAAAACTACAAGAATACGGGCAAGTTCCTTTTGTTTCGGCTTTTGCCGTTCTCTCATATATTCTGAAGGAAGAAGATTTATCTTTATCTTGCTGATTTCCAAACCCTGTACTGCCAGACCAACTGCAACTCCGTAGCTATCAATTGATTTCTTATCTAATGGGGAAGAATCAGCATCTTCTGATATCGTAATTCTGTCTAATAAGTTAAGAAAATTAACCTTCCCTTCTAAATTTTCTTCAATGAATTTTGCTTTTTTATCATCTGCTAATCCCTCACCCATGAGAAATACCGTCTCAGGTTTTGCGTCCTTTGCAATAGAAACATAGTATCCAATCGATCTCTGTATTTCCTGTATCAACTCTGTACTTATTTCAGCGATAGGTATACTTCTATTCCAATATTTTGTTTTCCCAACAACTATAAAATCCGTATTTTCCTTTCCTACATTTACTACAAAAACATCCTCATCCTGTTTGAAGATATGCTGCATAAGATTATAAATTGCTATAGGATTAATTTGTATTGACTCTATGTTTGATTTTATCGCTGAAAGGCCGGATAAAAGGTTATACACATTTTCTTTCTTTGTCGCAAAAATTCCAACTTCCGGCCCTTTATCACTTTTATTACTGTTTCCAAATTGATGAAAATCCCATACAATTTCGCTGGGATCAAAAGGTATTTGTTTTTGCAATTCATATTTTATGGCTTCAGTAATATAACTTTTCTTCATAGGAGGAAATGAAACAAATCTCGATAAAACCATTTTGGCAGGCAGAGATACGACTATTTTATCGGATTTTTCTATGTGATTGCGTTTTACAAAAGTACTTATGGCATTTTCAATTAATTTTGAATTTGCAGATTCAGCACCTTGGTTCATTGTTGCATAATCAATTCTATCGAAAACCTCCACCAGCAATTTCCCATCATGCCATTTAACTTTCGTTGCCTTTAGCTCTCTATCACAAATTTCAAGACCCCAAACACGCTTGTTTTTAGACAATTTCCCCGTATGAAGACCTTTAACTTTATCGGTAAGATTACGGGACTTCACGCGATCGAGAATACCGGTAAATTGCATGGTTTCAGATAATTTCCCGGTACGAAGGTCTTTAAAAGAACGATTACCAGTTTTCACACTATTGAGAAAATTCTTTATCTTCATAGGTAACACCAAAAAATATTTTTATTTTTATTGAACAAACAAATGTGATTATTTTTTCAACCTCCATGGAAAGTATGAAACGGAGACCGGGAACTTTCTACAAAATAAAAGATCCCTAAGAATCTGTTATTACCTCAAGACTTTTTTCATCACTGAGCACCGAAGGCTCGTCTAATCCCAAAACAAAATCAATATCCTGATGTAACAACTTCATATCTTTCTTAATAGCACGGTTGTGTGCAGCATTATGCCGTTTGTCAGTTGAATAACATCCGGTGATACACGCAATAATTACCAGAAAAACAATACTGTTCATGATGAGTTTAAACATTTTCTTTTACCTCTGAGATTATAAAATTAAAGAGAATGGTTTTCTTCATTCCAATTCTTGTTAATGACTGGACGATTGAATAGCAAACTCAATGCCATTAAAATTTTTCTTAACACTAAACACTTTAAGAAAGGTAATATAAATTTTTTTTAGATACTTTGCTGTTATAGCTGCCCGTATTTCATATTTCTCTCTTGTTTAACAAATAGACAATCCGACGTATTTTACCATAAGGCATTATCCCTTTTTTTTCGGGTAACAGATAGACGTTCATGTGAGAAAAAAGAGACATCACTGAATATATACTCATCTCGTAATGGTTTTCGGACCTGCCTGTGCGTAGCACGCAGACAGGTGCATCGCACAGGCAGGCTTAGACAGGTTGTTTATTAACTTCTGTTTGGTTCCGGCTTTTACAGGATAGGGAATGCTAAAGAAATGTTGATGAACTACTGATGTGCTGAATACCTTATTGTCTGTGTCTCATATTGGATTCCTCCTGTTGCCCGAACAATCTTGAGCTCTTCATCTGATACGAAAACCTCCGCAGGTAGATTGTGTAATAAAAAGAGTATCGGGCTTGCCGTAAGCCCATAAGCACCTGAATTAAAGATTCCTATGTAATCACCGATCATGAGTACCGGCAACTGAATATCGCTTGCAAGCCTGTCAATGGAAGTACATAAGGGGCCAACAATATTTACCTTTTCCAGTCTGTTTTTGTCTCGTAATTCCAGAGGATACATACAATAGTTTCTTCTTAAAACCTGCCCAAAGTTTCCTGAAGCTGCCAGGTGATGATTCATCCCTCCATTCAGTATGATAAATTTTTTGCCTCTGGATATCTTTATATCTATTACTTTTGCAATGTAAATTCCACTCTGTGCCACTAAAAACCTGCCCAGTTCCAGTATGAATCTGGTATTTTTAAGGCCATGTGAAGTTTCCTGAGTATAAATTATGATATCTTTTACCGCATTACATACTTCCTCAAGGTTCAATTCCCTATCACCCTCATAATAAGGAATCCCAAATCCACCACCCAGATTTATATATCTCAATTCTATACCTTCATGGAGAAATAGCCTTTTTGCTATTTCTATCATCTCTGAAATGTTTTCTACAATAGCCCTGGCATCTAAACACTGTGTTCCGTTGAATACATGTATTCCCATTAGATCGAGTAAATCGTGCTTCTTGATCATCCGTATTATTTCTAAAGCAGTTTCCTCATCGATCCCAAACTGGGAAGGAAGCCCTCCCATCTTGAGAGAAAATCTTTCTGGTTTTCGTGTAGGGTTTATCCGTAACATGACATTCGCTGTTGATGCAGTAGTGTCTGCAATATGAATGATCTCATCAACCTCCCTGCGCGATTCCACACTTATGGCAAAGAGCTTATTCCTGATGGCTTCCGAGAGTTCTTTATAATCCTTCCCCGGACCTGAAAAGCTTATTTTCTGAGGAGAAATTCCTGCATCCATACATCGAGAAAATTCTCCACCTGATGAAATATCAAAAGCCGATTTAAGAGTTTTAAAGAGCGTGAGAATTTCTCTGTTTGGATTTGCCTTAACTGCATAACAAATATCCATATTTGTTGGCAAAAGAGCTTTAAGCCGTTTATACTGTTTCTCTATCACTGAAGCAAAATAAATATAGAAAGGACCATCGATCTTCCGGGCTATATCCAAAAGATCATATCCCTCCATCTCTATATGGCCGAGTGTATTAATGTGAGCAATTGAATTTATCGGTAATTTCATAATTCATTATACTAAAACCGATTTGATTTTCGGATTTATTGGAAACCAAATCTTGGTTGCTGGTATCCCCGGACAAAGCTTGCTATATTGCAGAAAGTAAATAGTTTTTATAATAAATAGGCTATACTCTTTCTTTTGATTTTAAGTAATTGAGCAATTTGGTTTAACTTAAAACTTATGAAAGGAGCATAGCCATGAAAAACATTGAAACAAAAAAAGTTAGAGTAATCAATAAGGAAACACTTATCGTAACCGTAGATATTAGTAAAGTAACGAATGTTGGATATTGTCGATGTCCAAATGGAATAGAGGTTAAGCCATTTAGTTTTATGAACAATACCCAGGGATTCAACACCTTTTGGTGTCAGAATTGTGAAGACAAAAAATGCCAATAACCTCAAAGATGTTGTAGTTGGTTATGAGCCTACCGGGCCTTACGGAGAACCACTTACTCATTTTATAAGAAAGAAAAAGTGAAGCTTATCCAGATAAACCCTATGCATACCAAGAGAGTTAAGGAGCTTGACGGTAATTCTCCAAACAAGACAGACCAGAAAGATCCCAAGGTTATAGCCGATATCATAGAGCTTGGCCATGCACTGACGATAGTTCAGCCGGAAGGCTCTGCTGCAGAACTCAGAAGACTTACGCATGCCAGGGAGAGGGCAATGCGTAGGCGAACGGCGATCTTTAATCAGCTCCAGGATTTGGTCTTTGTTATATTTCCAGAGTTTTCTCAAGTATTTAAGGACGTTAAGACCAGGAGTGCAAGATTTCTTCTGGAGAACTGCCCAACCCCTGAAGATATAATAAAATACAAGCTTAAGAATCTGACTATAACCCTTAGAAAAGTAAGTCGTGGACAACTTGGAGAAGAGCGAGCCAGAGAGCTTTATGCGGCAGCAAAATCGTCTGTAGGGGTAAGGGAAGGCCGTCAGAGCATACTTTTTGAGATAAAAGAGATATTGTCTATAATTGAAACTACTGAGAGTTTTGTTACAGAGATTGAGAAAGAGATGAGCCATCATCTTGAAAAGATATCTTAGAGTAAATTTATCCTCTCTATAAAGGGGATCGGAGATATCACGGTGGCTGGGCTTATAGGTGAGGTTGGTGATTTCAGGGAGTACAAAACTATTTCCGAGATATTGAAGTTCGCTGGTCTTGATCTTTTGAGATTAGTTCTGGAATACACAAAGGGCAACGACGTATTTCTAAACGAGGAAGATCTCTTATGAGAAAACTTTTGTTTTTCGCATCTATTAACGTAGTGCATAAAGGAGAATAATGCATGAGTACTATCAAGGTTGTCTTGCACGAGGCATGTTGAAGATGAAAGCCTTGACTGCCGTGTCTAGAAAACTTCTCGGAGTTATATTTGCGCTTGTACGTGATCATAGCGAATATATAGGAAATTATGCTGTAGAACAGGAGCTTAAAAAAGCTGCTTAAACATTAATCTTCGTGTGTAAGTGGGAATGATTATCATCGGCGTCATTAAGGCGACTTAGTCGACCTTCACGCAAAGCTTAAATAACGTCCCGCTTGCACCTTAGTTCCAATAAAGCAAGGTCAGGGCTCTGTAGAGACCCTCTAATTACCAGGATTGGGCAAGGTGTCACACTTCAGTTTAAGATAATAAATTTAATGTAGTACAAAAAAATCAATGATTGTTGCTAACTCCAGTCGGGCTACGCCCTCCTTCCGTTAGCAACAATCCAAACAACAACAGACTAAAATATGTTATAAAAATACTTGACTAGAATAAACCAGGCACCGAGGACTTTACTCGCTCCGTTTTTTCTCGGATTTTACCTGTCTGCGTGCGTTCCTTACGCACAGGCAGGTCCGAAAACCCTTATAAGATGAGTATTAGCAACCTGCCGGGCGAGTGTCATCTGGATGCACTTAATGTGTTTCATGTAAAAACGTATAAGCCTCTTTTCTCAATAAAGCCCTGTCTATTTTACCGCTCGGTGTATGAGGAACCCTTTCCTTAAATATTATTTCTCCCGGTATCATGTATGAGGGAAGACTGTTTCTTAAAAAATGTAAGATTTCTCTTTTGGTACATTTTGCCCCTTTCTTCAAAACAACAAAGCAGAATATTTCTTGTTCGAGATTCTTCTGTTCAATTCCAACTGCTACCACACTCCAAAACTTGTTCATTTTAGAAATGGCTTCTTCAACCTCTACCGGACTCACCCTGTAACCCATTTTTTTTATCATTTCATCTCTTCTTCCAACATAGTAGAGAAAACCCTCTTCGTCAGATTTTACCAAGTCACCAGAGTAGACGACTTTCTCAGACCAAAAAGTTTCACTGGGTGTAAGCGGATTTTGCCTGAATATCTCATCTGTTTTGAAAGGGTCATTCCAATATCCTCTGGATATCAATGCCCCCCGGTGAACAAGTTCTCCAACTTCTCCTGGTTTACACATTTTATCTTCCTTGTTCAGGACGTAGATTTCTACATTGGGAATAGCCTTTCCTATGGAATCCGGCTTTGATCTAACCATTGAGGGATCCAGATAGGTTGACCTGTGCGCTTCAGTTAATCCATACATCAAATACAATTTAGATTCAGGAAAAACATCCATGAGCCTGAATATCGTTTCTCTGGTAAGTTTTCCACCGGAATTGGTTATATATCTCAAACTTGTAAAATCATGCTCTCTTGTATTATTTTTCATCTCAACTATTCGATTCCAGATAGCAGGTACACCTGCAAGACCTGTTATCTTCTGTTCCTCCATGGTCTTTAATGTCTCTTCAGAAAAAAGAAAATCATGTAGCACAATCGTTCCACCAACTCTTATGGTTGTAAGCAGCTGGTCCAGGCCATAATCAAAACTAAATGGCAGGATACTGAGAATAACATCATCATTATTCATATTAAGATAGTTTGATATTATCTCAGCACCCTCCATCAAATTCTGATGGGTAGTCATTATTCCTTTTGGGGTGCCCGTGCAACCAGACGTATATATAATCGTTGCTATATCTGAAGGTATGCAGATGGGCTGAATCAAACAATCTGTAATTTTTTCAAGGAATCCGGAAACAGGAAATATTTTTTTTGAAGAGATATTTGGAATTTGCTCAAAGTTCTCTTCAAACAAGAAAATTCTCAAGACAGATTTAAACCCATGTATCATATTATCAATATTTCTCAGTTTATAACTGTTACTTATCAATATTTTAATCCCACAGTCGTTTGCAATATGTTCCACCTGATTCTTTTTTAACACGGGATTTAATAAAACAAATATCCCACCGGCTTTACCAATTGCAAAAATGGATATTACCTCCTCTATGGATTTCGGCAGATACACGCCAATCCTATCTCCTCGTTCGGCACCGTTTTCAATTAATAATGCCGCGAGTTTTCCTGATGACTCTTCAAGTTCTTTATATGTTATCTGTTTAGAAGCAGAAGCAATTGCTTTTTTCTCTAAAAACCTTGTAGATGAATCTTTAAGAATTGTTTGTGTTATCATGTTCGATGAAAACATTTTTATGTGCCAGGAGTTTACTAATTGTTTCGATAGTTTCAAAATTTTTGTGTGTCAGGTCTTCTGTTGTGAATTCAACTTCATATACTCTCTCTAGGTGTGCAACAAGCTCAAGGATATTCATTGAATCAAGTAATCCACTTTCCAATAAAGATTCATGGATGCTGATGTTCATCTCATCAGGTGTTACATCAAGAAAAGCTATTATTTCCTGCTTAAGTTGATTAATAGTTGTCATGTGTTAACTGTTTAAAAGAATTCAAGACACAAGCAGAAATACAAATGGTATAGAGTATGAGAAAAAGCAAAGAAGAACTTCAGGAAGTGAGAAAAACAGACATTAAAGAAACAGTCTTTTTTATGATCAGACCGGCAGTGAAATATAACACTCTTCGTGGGACAGGTTTCCTGAACCTTTATACCGAGCAGAGCGTTATAAAATATTAAAAGAAAATTTTTCAGGTAATCGTATCTTGAACATCAGAGAAACTGAATGTCTTGCCTCAACAACGAGTATTAAGGTTCCTCTCTATCTTCATCATAATTAAAAACTATACCGAAATACGATCACTTTGAATCGTCCATTCGTATGCCATACTCCTCCATCTTTCTATAAATTGTAGACCTGCTGATACCCAACTTCTCCGCAGCCTCAGAGATATTTCCCTTTGTAGAACTTAATGCCTGACGAATAAAAACTTCCTCTACCTCGTTCAAAGGTAAAACCTCCCCCCTTTTTAATGAAACTTCAAGTTTGGATAAACCGAGTTCAAGAGATTCAACCATCCGTAAACTCCCCTCCTTAATATCAGGAAAATCAAAATGCTCAGGAAGTAACGTATCGTGTGTTGTCACTGCTACCAGGATAGCCCTTCTAATAGAGTTCTGGAGCTGTCTGATATTTCCCGGCCAATGATATTTTACCAGTTTTTCCAAAGTACTCGAATCAATTTTATTTATTCTCTTACCGGATAATGTGTTGTATCTTTTGACAAAGCAGTCAACTAATTCAGGAATATCTTCTTTCCTCTCACGTAATGGTGGTATCATTATTGCGAATACGGCTATTCTATAATAGAGATCTTCCCGAAACCGTTTTGCATTTACTTCGCTTAACAGATTCTTATTACTTGCAGATACAATACGCACATTTGTTTTAATGGATTTGTTTCCACCTACTCTTTCAAATACCTGTTCTTCAATCACGCGCAAGATTTTCGACTGAGTAGAAAGGCTCATGCCATCAACTTCGTCAAGAAAAAGTGTTCCCCCATTTGCCAATTCAAACTTCCCTATGTATTGTTGCGTTGCTCCCGTAAAAGAACCTTTTTCATAACCAAACAGTTCGCTTTCTATAAGATTTTCAGGAATTGCTGCACAGTTTATGGCACAGAAAGGATTTTTACTTCTTATCCCTCTATAATGCACTGCCCTTGCGACTAATTCCTTTCCGGTACCAGTTTCACCTTGAATAATTACGGGAATATCACTTTCTAAAACCGTTTGTATATTCTTCAGGACATCTTTGATTTCTTTACTACTCCCAATGATTCTCCAGAGATCAGGCTCCTCTCTAAGCCTGAATTCATCCCTTAGATCTTCTGAATATCTTCCAGTCGTTTCCCCTCCCGTAATCTCGTCCATAATACCTTTCTCTATAAAGCAATTACTGAAATCTTGTATCTATTTGCTAAATTGATGACCTCTTCTTTATCTAGAATCAGTGTCATTCCTGCTTCTATTGCCAAGGTAGATGCTCCTGTTTCCTTTAAATAATTGATTGTTTCAAGTCCAATAGTCGGTAAGTCAAAACGTAAATCTTGATTTTTTTTGCTTACTTTGATCACGACAACATCGCCACGGCCGAGTGTGGCCCCACGCTTAATAGTTTCATTTGTCCCCTCAATTGCTTCAACCGCAAGAACTGTCTTGTTCTTAACAACGACGCATTGACCTATCTCCATCCTTGCAATGTCTTTAGCGATATTCCAGCCAAACTCAATATCTGCCATTTCTTTTTCAGATGGAACCTTTTTCGTTAAACAACCTTTCTCTGCCACAAGATGTTTCACATATTCAATAGAACTCATAAGTTGGATTCCATCCATAGCTAATTCGTCCGCAACGGCTGCAAGGATTGAGTGGTCATGTTTGCTCCTTAATTTTTTGTACCACATATTGATGGTTCTGAGATCCGGCCTGAATTTTAAGTGTTTCAGTTTTGAGTGAATGTGAGATTTCGTTAAACCACCCGCCATTACCGCATTTTCAATTTGTTCACCTTTAAAAGTCTTAATTAGCTTGCCGATCTTGGCAACACCAACCCAGTACAATTTTTTGACATATTTTTCAATTTCAGGAGAAGCCTCACCTTCAATTCCAACAGCAATTACGTCTATTCCCTTAGCCTTCGCACTCTGAGCAAAAAGAATCGGAAAACGCCCATTCCCGGCAATCAAACCTATTCTTTTCTTTCCTCCAACTGCTTTTCCAACTTTTCCATCTTCCTTTCCAAATTCCTTATCGTCTCTCGCATTTCCGGTAGTTTTTGCAGAATTATATAACATCTTCTCATCCTTTCAATTTCTATTGCCGGCGTACCCAAATACGTGTTACCCGGAGGTAAATCCTTAACAACCCCAGACCAACCACCAACAGTAACATTGTCCCCAACGGTAACATGACCGGCAACTCCTGAGCCACCGGCCAGAATTACGTGATTTCCAATCTTAACAGTACCGGCAATACCAACCTGAGATGTTATCAGGGTATTTTCTCCAATTTCAACATTATGTGCAATGATAACCTGACTATCAATTTTAGTTCCCCTCTTAATTCTCGTTTCTCCCAGGACTGCACGGTTTATTGTCGTATTAGCACCAACATCAACATCGTCTTCGATTACCGTAATACCAACCTGAGGAATTTTATAATACTTATCCCCATCCGGGGCATATCCATAACCGCTACAACCAATAACAACATTACTATGAACAGTCACACGTTCACCTATTATGGTTCCTTTATATATTACGGTATTTGCGTGGATTATAGTATCCTTTCCTATTTGGCAATCATCACCAATATAAACACCCGGATACAAGACTACATTGTCGGCAATCTTGGTATTTTCGCCCACAAACACGTATGGATAGACCGTTACATTGGAACCGATTTCTGCTGTTTCTCCTATTCTGGCCAAATCGTCGCACTTGCCAGAAAATTTTGTTTCCGGGTTCATCATCAAATCCATAATCTTTGCAAATGCCAAATATGGATTACTGGTTATCAACAAATTTTTATCTTTAACCCGGATTTTGGGAGATACAATAACAGCGGAAGCCTTCGTCTGGTCAAGCTTTTTAACATATTTTTTATTAGAAACAAAGGTAATATGCCCAACCCCAGCGACATCAATCGTCATTACCCCCTTAATCCTTATATTCTCATCTCCAACTACATCCCCGCCCACGTAACTAGCAAGCTCTTTTAAGGTTTTTTCCATCTCCATCTGCTCCAGAAAAGTGCGTTGTATTACTATATATTTTTTTGATGACAATATAGGTGCATAGCAATAAAGTCCAGGCAAGAATTCCTGTTACAAGCTGGCTATCGCCAAATAACCACTCCAGTTTCTCTCTGATTCTAACAAGAAAAATACCATCAGTCTTCATCATAAACACCCATCCTGTGTGTAAGCCTATTGAAAGATAAAGTGATTGCGCCTTGATGAATGCGTACGAAAGAACAACACCAATGAGAAAAAGTCCAACAATTGAAGGTAAATTCTCCATAAACTGAATGAAAAGAGGTTTAAAAAACTCTATGATGGTTTTAAAACCCACAAACGCCTGAAATCCTGTAGAAACAGGGTAATCCGCCTGAAAAAAATGGAGCATGGAATAAATCATACTACTGGTACATACGGCAAGAGGCAAGGACATATCCTCCATGAATGCCTTTAATATAAAACCTCTAAAAAAAGCCTCTTCAATAAATCCTATAAGACATCCTATTAATAGAAACTTGAATACCTTAGACAGAATGATACCAGTTGAGTGAAAATCCAGGTGAATCATACTTGCACCGAAAAGAAGTGCGATAAAATAGTAAATGAGCAGTGATCCACACGCAAGTGAGAATCCCAAAAAAAATTGACTGAACCATCCGGCCTTCATTTTAATGCTCGCAATAAGCAGGGTTCCCATTTTCAGAGATTTCCTGAAAATCAAAAAAACGATTAAAGCCGTTAGCATCAAAATCCGTCTCATCACCTTACCAAAATCATAAACACCGTCTTCATAGTCAACTGTTTCCGCCAAAAAATTAACCTTTCCTACCATAATATCCAATGGGATTTTCTTTATCGGCGCAAGAATGCAACTAAAAATTATTATGATAAAGAACATGAGAGCCAATATTTTGTACTTCTTCATGAATTTTTTCCGGCTAATAATATACAACCTGTGCTAGATATACTAAAACCGATTTAGTTTTCGGATTTACCCGTCCGAACGGCTGACAGGCCGGGGCGGGCTGGAAACCAAATCTTGGTTGCAGTTATACTCGCTCAATTTTATCTCGGATTTTACCTGTCTGCGTGCGTTCCTTACGCACAGGCAGGTCCGAAAACCATTATCAGATGAGTATAATTCGTAACAAATGGTGTATTATATAGTTTATTCTGTAATTATCAATAGTACAGATAAGAACACTTACACTCTCTATAAATGTATCTAGAATTCTGCATTTATTGCTCGTTCTATAAGTTATGGTTTTATCACTTTTTCATCAAAATGAGAACGGGATGTAAAGATGAACGATCAAAACGCCTTTTCTGCAAATATGAGCCTTGCCAATATCTCTCCCGAAACAAAATGATAAAAAAGTGTTCGATTTTTTACGACTAAATAATGAACCTCTCTCGTATTTTTTCAACTTGACTTATGAAATTTTCCCTGTATATTTAAAGAATTACAATCTGTTGTAAACAGGAGAAGACCTAACCAACAAAACCCCTTTAATCACAAGACAAGAAAAACCTTGAACATACCTCTCGCAAATAAAATAACGTGTATACAAATTCTAAAACGCTACATACAACTCTCGATACTTTTAAACTTTTTTTAAGCGTTGTAAAATCTCGTATTCTTACGACTAAACGGCTCGCCTCGATGCCTGATATTTTAAGGTAGAATACCGTTTTCTGTTTCAGGCATAAATGAAAGGGAATATTTAGGAGAGGATTACCCAAAAGGCCTTGAAGGTAAAAATTAATCACATGAAAAAAAAACAGTGGGGAAAAGAGTAATGCGCAGAACACGTTTAACACAATCCATGATGCGGATGCAAAAGTATCGAAGAACATTCGGTTGGCTATCTGCCTGCACATTTGCCATATCTATCATAATGCTAGTCGTTGCTCTTTTAGATTGTAAATTTCGCAGTACAACAGATTCTTTTATCTATGTAATCTGGTTTATTGCGTTATTGACATCTCTCGTATCTCTTCTTGGCTTTGTATCAATGGTAATAATAGCAAGAAGACAAAAATAGAAATATTGTAGTTATCTTGAAGGAAAGGAAACGTGTTCCCCTGATCAATTGTCAGTGAGAAATGATTAAGAAAAATTTCGCCATACCGCACTTGCAGTATAAGTCTTAACAAACTCTTTTCGGTTTAAAAATCGAATACTTGCCACCCAATGTTTTTTCTGATATCAGATACTGATCCACCTTTTCTGCTACCTGGCGCCCCCTGAAAATAGCATCGACAACCAGCGTAGCTCCAACCTCTGCATCTCCGGCAGCAAAAATGCCTGAGAATCGGGTCATCATGTTTTCATCAATCTTTATATTACCCCTTTTGTTGTACTCAAGTTTCAGGTCCGCCAGAAGAGGACCATGTTCACAATGCTGAAACCCAATAGAAAGAAATACCAGATCTGCCCGAATAATTTTTTCAGAATTTGGTTTTTCAGTAAAGGTACCGCGCGAACCATCACTGGGCCTGGTCCAAACAAGTTCTACCACTTTCAACCCGGTTAACCAGTCCCCTTCACCAACAAATTCTTTTGTCTGGTATTTCCAGATTCTTTTACATCCTTCTTCCTGAGAAGAGCTCGTCTTGAATATTTTTGGCCTCTCTGGCCAGGGATTACAGAGAGGACGTTCCTTTGGAGGCACATCCTGATAATAAATATGTGTCACGCTGGCTGCACCCTGACGAATACTTGTTCCGATACAATCTGACCCCGTATCTCCTCCACCAATGACGACAACATGTTTTCCATTTGCCGTTATCGCCTCATCTTCTGGAATAACATCACCCGCATTTCTCCTGTATTGTTGTACCAAGAAAGGTATCGCAAAATTTACTCCTTTTAATTCTCTTCCGGGAATTTCCAAATCCCTGGGGACTTGTGCTCCGATACAAATAATAACCGCATCAAAGGTTCGTGACAGATATTTTCCTGAAATATCTATCCCAACATTTACCGAGGTCTCAAACACAACACCTTCTGCCTGCAGCTGTTCCAGTCTCCTGTCGAAAACCCATTTTTCTAATTTATAATCGGGAATTCCATAACGTAACATACCTCCAATCCGATCGTCTTTTTCAAGCACGATAACATCATGACCCTTTCTCGCTAATTGCTGCGCCGCAGCAAGCCCGGCAGGCCCTGAGCCAATAACGGCGATGCGTCTACCAGTCTGTCTTATTATTTCCAGGAACCCGGTAGGTTTACCCATGATATACCTCTTCTGTAGCTAAAACTGTTTCATCATCAAGGTGTTCCTCCTGACGAATCCGTTCTAATGATTTTCTCTATTCCATTGGCATAACTTTGACGAACAAAGGAAGAAGGCTTTCCCAATGATCAAGGATTTCTCTGGCTCTAGCGCTTTTCGTATATTTTACATGTTTTCCCAACCATACCATGGAGGTACACTTCTCCCTTTGTAGCACCATAAAGGATGACATTACCTGCAATGATATTTTCATGAGGTTTAAACGTCGTACCCTGAGGAGGATTAATGATAATTTTCCCCCCTGACATTCCCTTTCCAACATAGTCATTTGCATCACCTTCCACACGTATGGTTACATCGGGAACGAGAAAGGCTCCGAGACTTTGTCCGGCAGATCCGGTAAAATTTAGCTGGTCGTATCTTCAGGCAGTCCGGTTGAACCGAGTTTCCTGGTTATTTCACTACTGAGCATTACTCCCACTGTTCGATTAATATTCCGTATAGGAAGATTAATTACCGTGGGTTCTTTATTCATTAAAGCACCTTCAGACAGTTTGATCAATTTATTATCCATAGCATCGGACAATTCATGATCTTGTTTTCTGACACATCGTAATTCCGATATTCCCCTTGGATCAGGGTGGGTTAAAAGTGCTCTGAAATCCAGATGTTTCGCTTTCCAGTGGTTAACGGCCGGTTGAACTTCAAGTTTATCAACGCGACCAACCATTTCATCAACTGTTTTCATACCCATCTCCGCCATATATTCGCGCATTTCCTGCGCAATAAATCGGAAAATCAGAACAAGATCAGCCCTGGCTTTGGCTACTCCGGCAGCAATGGTACCTACTCCCGCTGCAGAAACCAGTTTTACCGAAACGTTAGCTTTCGGATTAGCACAGTGAAGATCATAAATTATCTGTTTTAAATCCTCTATTGAATAAATATCGTGATGAGGTGGAGGCGAAATCAAAGAAACACCTGGCGTTGTATGCCGTACTTTTGCAATTTCAGAACTTACCTTATGACCGGGCAAATGCCCCCCTCTCCTGGTTTTGGGCCTTGGGCAATCTTGATCTGAAGCTCTTCAGCATTCAACAGGTATTCGCTGGTCACTCCAAAACGAGCTGAAGTTTATAAATAGTTTCCGGAATCCAGAGATGTTTTTCTCCGCCATATTTGACAGAAAAACGTCCGCCTATATCCAGGAGATCATCAGGTTTCCCTGAATGAGGATATGCTTTTCGGTGACGCATGTAAACTTCCTGGGCTATTTCTTCCAGACTGATACCGCCAACTCGTGATGCGGTGTTACAAAAATATTGATCAATTACCGATTTCTCGATCCCTATAGCCTCAAAAATCTGAGATCCGAAGAAACTCCTAATGGTTGAGATACCCATGCGACTGAATGTCTTCAAAAGTCCTTTCTTAATCGCAGATATATAACTGTCCATCGCATCCTCAGGTGTCTTGTCATCACCCAAGAGACGCTGCTCGGCCAGTTCCCTCATCGTGCTGAAGGCAACATAGGGACAAATCGCTGAAATCCCAAAAGCAATTAACAGAGAAAAGCGCATAACTTCCCTCGCCTCACCCGTTTCAATAATCAATCCACATTCATTCCTGAGTCCTTTATTGATCAAATGGTGATGCAAACCGGAAACGGCAAGGAGTGCGGGAATAGGACAGCGGTCTTTATCCATACTCCTGTCTGTCAGAACCAGGATATTAGCACCGTCATCAATATGTCTCTCAGCTTTTTCGAAAAGCGAATCCATTGCCAGTTTTAAAGCATTCCCTCCACCCTCAGTTTGTTTGACGCACTGACCTGATACGACTATCCTTCTATTCGCAATCATGTCGACAAAAACCGACATCAAGAAAAATAGTTAACCATTAAAGCGCAATTTAAATTCCCAAAAAAGACTTCATGTCCTGAACGATTTTACACAAATTCTGTAACTATAATTATAAAAATATGTTACACAAAATAAATACTGGAAAACAGATTGGCTAAATTCATTCATATTTAATATTTTCGTGTTACCCCTAAGACAGATAGACATATTTTCGCAGTTAATACAGCTAATACCTTGAAATTAATTAAAACGCTACTATAATAAATATATTAGTTTTATCTATCGAGGAGAAAGCTTTAAATTAATTTTTCAAGGAGACCAGAAAAAATGGTACGCAATTTCACTATCAACTTAGCAGGTTTTACTTTTCTTTTGCTTTCTTTCAGTTTTTTTCCAGTCCATGCGTTTGCAACAGATGATTCCATGAAAGAAGGATATTATGGAATCAATACCGGTACTGCAGAAAACTCTGCCAAAGAAAACAGTGAGACAGAGAAGAAAACCGAAATATCAACAATGAACATGCACCCAGTATCAGATCATGATTCGACATCACTCTCTGGCAACATTGTAGAAACGATGAACAGCGGCGGTTATACCTATATCCTTTTAGAGAAAGATGGGAAAAAAAGCTGGGTTGCCATCACAGAAATAGACGTAGCTGTTGGTCAGAGAATTTCTCTACAACCCGGCCTCGAAATGACCAATTTCACGAGCAAGACCTTAAATCGTACATTTGATAGTATTATTTTTTCTGCTGGCCTCATATCACACCAGGAGGGAACATCAGAATCAAGCGAACCGATGGGCTTAGGCAGCAAGGGAACGGTAGTAACTCCCGATGAACCAGTTATGGTGAAAAAGGCTCCCGGTTCAAATGTCTATACGGTAAGCGAACTGTATAGCAGAAGTAAAAAACTTGATAAAAAAAATGTTTCTGTTCGAGGTAAAGTAATGAAGGTTTCACTAGGAATCATGGGAAAGAACTGGTTACACATTCAGGATGGAACCGGAGAGCAGAAAAATAATACGCATGACCTTGTAGTTACCACGCAAGACCAACCATCAGTCGATGACATTGTAAAGGTAAACGGAATTCTGTATCGGGACAAGGATTTTGGGAGTGGATATAAATATGAAGTAATTGTGGAAGAAGCACAAATCATACAAGAATAAATAACCGTCTCCTCCAATCCAGTGAGGAAAAGAGGAAAGCTTTGTTCCTATGCATACACAAGATGTGATGGGTTTTACATGATAGGTTTTACACTTGATTTTACTGTTCAAAAATCCTATCATCGGGCTTTGACATATTAAGCAATCCAGAGTATATCCTTTTTTTCATAATTAAACGTACGCTTGCAAAAACAGAAAAGGCCGTAAAGATGAAATGGAAAAAATCGGTATGTCCCTACTGTGGTATAGGTTGCGGTCTTAAGGTCGGATATGAAAGTGGTAAGATCTTAAAAGTTGTCCCTATAAAAAACCATCCCACAAATCATGGCCTAATTTGTCAATTACCCGTTAATTTACCAGAACTTTTCTCACACAAAGATCGATTAAGAAATCCGATGGTGAGACAAAATAATGAATTGAGATTCGTTAGCTGGGAAAAAGCTATTTCACTCGTTTCGCTTAAGCTCAATCGCATTATAAAAGAGTACGGCCCCAATGCAGTTGCATTCTTCGGTGGCGCCAACTGCATTTCCGAAGAATATTATCTGGTAAACAAATTGTTGAAGGGTTTTGTCGGTTCTAATAATGTGGAGTGTACTGCTCGATTGTGTATGGCAAGTACAGCAATGGGCTTTATTTCAACCCTTGGTGCTGACACCCCTCCTACCTGTTATGCCGATATAGAAGAAGCTGACCTTTTCTTTATTGCCGGTAACAATATGGCTGTATCGTTACCTGTCATATTCAATCGTATTTGTGCCGCAAAGGAAAATAACAAAACAAAAGTAATTGTCGTAGACCCTCGAAAGACGGAAACTACCTCAATTGCCGATATTCACTTACAGATAAAACCCGGCACAGACGTTGCCTTAAACAACTCCCTGGCCCATATTCTTATCAAAGAAGGCTTCGTTGATAATGAGTTTGTTAAAAAATATACGACAGGATTCGATGACCTTAAAGAAATTGTAAAAACATATCCTCCATCGCATGGTGCCAAAGTTACCGGTATAAGCGAAAGACAAATTTTTGAGACTGCAAACACAATTGGCCTGTCGAAGGCAATGCTCACTTTCTGGTTTCAAGGTTATAATCAATCTTCACAGGCTGTCTTCAAAAACAATACCTTACACAACTTGTCATTGCTAACGGGTAATTTTTGCCGTCCTGGTGCAGGACCTCTGTCGATTACGGGTGAGGCAAACACAATGGCTTGCCGATGGATAGGAACATTGTCGCATCTCCTGCCCGGTTTGAGGTTAGTTTCTAACAGCAGGCATCGGGAAGAAATTGCAGAAATTTGGAATACCCCCACCGAAAAAATCAATCCGGTACCTGGTCGTTCCGTCATCAATATTATCAAAGGACTTCACTCCGGGGATGTGCGTGCATTATGGATACTTGCAGCCAATCCAGCTGCTTCACTCCCCGATACGGCATGGGTAAAAGAGGGACTTTCAAAAGCGGAATTACTCATAGTTCAGGATATTTTTCATCCTACAGAAACTTCAATGCTTGCAGATGTCGTTCTTGCAGCTTCACAGTGGGGCGAAAAAACCGGTACATACATCTCCTCGGAACGACGTATCCAGTTAGCTGAAAAAATTGTTGATGCTCCGGGAGAATCCAAATCTGATTGTGAGATCATCTGTATGATAGCAAAGGAAATGGGATTTACGGATGAATTCCTCTATAATTCTCCAGAAGAAATATTCAATGAATGGAAAAAGGCTGCCCGTGGACGTATCTGTGATATGACAGGAGTAAGTTACGAACGGTTAAGGAACAATATAGGTCCACAATTACCTTGTCCGGAAAAAGATCACCCCGGTACAGAGCGTTTATTCGAAAGCAGGCAATTTCCGCGTCCAGACGGACGTGCTGCGCTTCTCTCACGTGATTATAAGGTTCCGGCAGAAAACACTGACGATGAATATCCCTTTGCTCTCATAACCGGTCGCATGGCATCTCATTTTAATACCGGAACACGCACGAGCCGCCTTAGAGATCAAAACGGTTCGACAAACATCAATTTTGTAGAAATTCATCCGGACGACGCAGCAAAAATTAAAATTCTTGATGGAGATGAAGTTGATATAATTTCCCGTCGGGGCAGTGTCCGGGGTACGGTTTCAATCAAAAACCTTTTATTACCCGGTACCGTTTATATGAATTTGCATTACGGAGAAACAATCACAGGCAAAAAAAATACCCTAGTTAATCTTGTTTGTAATCCAGTTTACGATACTCTTTCAAAACAGCCAGTCTATAAATTTTGTGCAGTTAAAATTAAAAAAATTTGAATTTATTGATTGTAAAAAAAAACGATGATTGACAAAAATAAGAACAACCATTCGGGAATTTCCCAACAAACAATTGGTTTCTTTGAAAACTTGCTCAGGGCATCCACTGATGGAATTTTGATCACTGATGCCTTCCATAATATCATCGTTGCCAATGATACATTCTGCGAATTTTTCGATAAAAAGAGAAACGAGCTTATTGAAACAGACCTGTTTTATTGGTTGGAACAAATTGAACCCAATGCTGTTGAAAATTGGACAGAGCTTGAGAAATTCGTTTGTACTAATGACTTTTGTAACGATGTAGAGTTCAAATTTAATACACAGAAGCAAGGAATAAGGTACTTTAGTGTCAATGCATCAGTCTTAGAACGTATAGGGGTTGAAGAATCAGGTGTTATTGTTAGCATCTGGCGTGATGTTACGAAACAGAAAAAGGCAGAAAAAGAGCTGAAGGTACGTCAAAACCAACAGGCCGTAATCAGCGATATCGGAATCTATGCACTATCAAACACAAATATGTCTGAGCTAATGCATCAGACTGTCAACTTAACCGCAAAAACCCTTGACGTTGATTATTGTAAAGTTTTAGAAATTCTTCCCGGTAGTAAAGAATTATTGTTACGTGCCGGCGTAGGTTGGAATAAAGGCTTAGTAGAAAACTTAAAAGTGAGTGCTGATAATAATTCACAGGCAGGTTACACACTATCTTCAAATAGCCCTGTGATCGTCAAAAACTTTCACACGGAAACACGGTTTAATACCCCAAAACTCCTTAAAGATCATGGAATAGTAAGTGGTGCAAGCGTTATCATCCACGATAAAGAGAAGCCTTATGGCGTCTTGGGCGTACACACAACAAAACTACGTGACTTTACAAAAGATGACATTAATTTTCTTCAATCCATTGCTAATATACTTACTTTTGCCCTGAAACGTAAAAGGTTAGAAGACGATCTGAAGGTTCTTAATAAATCTTTGGAAATACGTGTAGTAGACCGAACAGATGAACTTTCCCAAAAAAATGAAGAACTCATCTTTGAAATTTCCGAAAGGAAACGGATGGAAAAAACACTTCTGCAATCCGAGAAATTAAAGGCTTTGGGGGTAATGTCATCCGGCGTAGCCCACGAATTTAATAACATCCTGGCAATAATCATGGGCTATGCACAACTCATGCGTCAAGGATACGGAGACCACAAAAAACTGGGAAAAGGAATTAATGTTATCATTGAAGCAGCCAAGGATGGCGCTGAAATCGTCCGTAGGATGCAAGAATTTACTAATCAACAAAAAGATACAACAAAGTTTGTTTTGGTTGATATGGTGGATATGATAAAACAAGCAATTGATTACACGATGCCTAAATGGAAGCATATGGCGCAGGCAAAGGGACTAGATTATCAGATTGACCAGACCAATTTAAAAAAAATACCACTAGTAAACGGTAATCCCTCCGAGTTGAAAGAGGTACTGGTAAACATAATAAACAACGCATTAGATGCCATGCCAGAAGGTGGGACTCTTGCCTTTAGTACAGAGGAGAAAAACAGCACCGTATATGTAAGAATATCCGACACCGGAGAAGGGATGTATGAAGACGTGCTAATGAAGATATTTGACCCATTTTTTTCCACTAAGTTACCAACAGGCAGTGGATTAGGTTTGAGTGCCGCCTACGGAATAATGACCAGACATGGCGGTACAATAAAAGTAGAAAGTGAGGTAGGGAATGGAAGCACATTTATCCTAAGCTTGCCAATGGCCGAGGAACATTCCGGACAATCAAAATCCTCTGAATCTCCTTTTTATTTAACAGAAAATAGTTTAAGCATCCTCATCGTGGATGATGAGGAGTATGTGTGTGAATTCTTGAGCGAATTTTTCACTGAAGAAGGACATACAGTTCAAAAAACATGTAGTGGTAAAGAGGCTATTCAACTGCTTAATCATTCCAGTTTTGATCTTTTGCTTTGTGACCTGGTCATGCCGGATGTTTCAGGTAAGGAAGTAATAAGAACACTGGAGACTTTTGATAGAAAACCTAAAGTGGGACTTATTACCGGCTGGAATTACACTGCAGAAGACGCAGATAAAGAGGGCTTAAAAGTTGATTTTATCGTAAAAAAACCTATTGATTTTGAAGAACTCGTAAAAAATATACATGATGTATTCAGTTTGGCAAGTATTGGCAAAACGTAATAGCATAGTCTACCTTACCGACATGCGGGGTTATATAGGTTTTCTCTATTTCTCTTAAACTCCAATCCGGTAGCATAGCAGTTTTTAATTTTCTTCATGGAGTAGGATATGACAAAGATTAACTAATTATATTCAAGTATGCTTAAATATTTACCCTCTATTCTGGAGCAACTGAAAGCTGAAAAAATTAAGAGTTAGTCTTACCGTACGTTTCATTTGTCAATTTGAATTCTGTACCTCTATTTCACTTTTATTTTCTCTATTCCTCCTCTCCTTATATAAAAAATCTTTTTACTTGGCAGGATCATAGCCGGAACCACCAAAAGGATTACAGCGCAGGATCCTCCAAGTACCTTTTAGTATCCCAACAAAGATCCCTCTTTTTTCAATTATGTCAATGGCGTATTGTGAACAAGTAGGGGTATATCGGCATGATGGATGAAAAAGATGAGACAAAATAACTTGGTATGTCTGAATAATTTTAATTAAGAAATATTTCATTTTCTAGTCGCCTGTCAATTTGCATAAGTAGTTCTTTAAACTTATCTTCGATTGATTTTAATGTGAGATCCGTGAAACCTGTTCGCGGAAGAATAATTATGTCTACCCCTCTATTCAATACATGTTTATTTAATCTATACGCCTCACGGAAAATCCGTTTTAGGCGATTACGCTTAACTGCATTACCAAATTTTCTCCCAGCTGTGATGCCTAACCGAGATATTCTCGTGCTATTCAGCAATGCGTATACGATGATCTGATCATTGCTAAAGACTTTTCCTTCATGAAAGACTTTTTGAAATTCTGTCCTTTTTCGGAGGCGTTCTTTTCTACCAAACCGTTGATCCATTATCTGAATCCTAATATTTTTAACACGTTTATTCAAGGATAAATACATTTTTCAGCACGATAATGGTGATTTTGCATTTTCCTTGACAGCATATTCAATGTTGATAGAATAATCACGTTTGCAACGTTTCAAGTTGCGACATAACGTGTTGATATTTAAGGTCATGGAGTTACCGTGGAAACATTCTTGGAAAATCGAATTGAAAAGGCAAACAAACTCAAGGAAAAGGGAGTTAATCCTTACGGCGAGAGTTTCAATCATACCGTCGCTTTGAAAAAGGTTATTGACGATTATTCAGAGAATAGAGAAGACGAGAAGATAAGGTGTGCAGGCCGCATCGCAACAATGAGAGCTCATGGTAAGACAGCATTTTTTCACATCAAAGACTGGTCTGGTAAACTTCAGGTTTATGTGAAGCTCGATAAAATAGGAGAAGAAAAGTTTGAGATATTTCGGCTATTGGATCTGGGTGACATCATAGGCGTTGAAGGTATTGTATTTAAGACGAGAACCGGTGAAATTACTGTCTTTGCAGACGATATTACGGTACTTTCAAAAGCACTTCTGCCACCACCGGAAAAATGGCATGGTTTAAAGGATATAGAAACCAGATACAGACAGCGCTACCTGGACCTTTTGTCTAATGACAGGGTAATGGATGTTTTTCTCAAGAGATCAAGCATAATAAGTTCTATTAGAAACTTCCTTGATGATAAAAGGTTTATTGAGGTTGATACACCCATGATGCAGCCCATACCAGGTGGTGCGGTAGCAAGGCCATTTATCACGCATCATAACGTCCTGGACATGGATTTATATTTGAGGATTGCTCCCGAACTGTATCTAAAAAGACTCCTTGTCGGCGGCATGGAACGAATTTATGAAATTAATCGAAATTTTCGTAACGAAGGTATTTCCACACGACACAATCCGGAATTTACTATGATAGAGCTCTATCAGGCATACAGTGATTACAAGGGCATGATGAAATTAACAGAGAGCCTGATTACATCATTAGTAAAAAAACTGTTCGATACATTTGAGATTCCATACGGTAATGGTATTCTGGACATGACTCCCCCATGGCGAAAAAGTTCATTTTCTGAACTTCTGATGGAATATGCGTCTGTTGATCTCACCAACGAAGATAGAATAAGGAAAAAAGGGCTAGAATTAGGGATCAAGGTTGAAGGCATACACAAAGACATTATCGCCCAAGAAATTTTTGAACATACCGTCGAAAAAGAATTATGGAACCCCACGTTTGTACTCGATTATCCTGTTACTCTTTGCCCGTTAACAAAAACCTGTAACAATAATCCCAACCTGGCACAAAGATTTGAATTATATATTGCAACCATGGAAATTGCCAATTCTTATTCCGAGTTAAATGAACCTTTAGAACAGAGTAAAAGGCTTCACGAACAGGTTGAAGGTGTTGATACCGAAGGGAAGATAGACGAGGATTTTCTGGAGTCTCTTAAATATGGAATGCCTCCGGCAGGTGGATTAGGGATAGGAATTGACCGGTTGGTTATGATTTTAACAAACAGTCCTTCCATTCGTGATGTCATTTTATTTCCGCTGTTACGCAAACAATGTTGAAATATCTGCTGATGGCAATATCATCTGGAACGTAGGATAACGGTTTTTAGAAGAAATGATTACACTGTCTCCCAGGGTTTCCGATATACGGATATTTTTTGCACAGAAGGAACGAGCAATAAGTGGAACTCTCCCGAGTATCTGTTTCACACAAGAGGTAATCAGATTTTGGATATATGTTTACTAAAAAATGGCGGAAACAAGTAATAATACTATACTCAGTGCAAGAGATATATACAAAGAATACAAAATTGGTAAAACCCTGCTCCGTGTACTGAACGGGATAAATCTGGACATACAGGAGGGTCAGGTCTTGGTTATTTTAGGGGCTTCCGGGGCGGGAAAGAGTACTCTTCTTCATACGTTGGGCATGTTAGATACACCAACTTCTGGTTCCATACATTTTAAGGGCGAAAACCTGAGCATTGCTAATCAAAGTGAACTGGCAGCAAAACGAAACAAAGTTTTTGGTTTTGTGTTTCAATTTTACTATCTTTTGCCAGACTTCAATGCACTGGAAAACGTATTGATGCCCTGTTTTATCGGTCAAAGTATGTTCAAGGCAAAACCGAAGAAGGAGAATACCGAAAAAGCTGTTCAGCTTTTAAAACGTGTTGGTTTAGAAGACAGAATTAATCACAGACCAGATGAGCTTTCTGGTGGTGAAAAACAGAGGGTGGCAATTGTTCGTGCCTTAATAAATGATCCTGAAATTTTATTATGTGACGAACCAACCGGTAATCTCGATACACATACAGGAAGAGAAATTCAAGAATTGATATGGGAATTAAATGAACGTACAAAGCAGACAGTGGTAATTGTGACACATGATGAGAGGTTTGCGAAAACCGCGGAGTGTGTAGTCAGGATTACCGATGGAAAAATTGTCAACTGTGCTAGAAATTGAAAGGAGCAGTAGTAGATGGAACTCAAGGTTTATATCAATGGAAAGTTGTATCCAAAAGAAGATGCTAAGGTATCCGTTTTTGACCATGGCTTATTGTATGGAGACGGAGTTTTTGAAGGAATCAGATGTTATAATGGCCACATCTTTAAGTTTACCGAACATATCGATAGACTTTATAATTCTGCCAAAGCAATTGCCTTAAAGATACCAATGACAAAAAGCGAGCTTAAGGATGCTGTAAAAAGTACGCTGGAGGCTAATAATTTGAAAGAAGATTCATATATTAGATTGGTAATCACCCGTGGGGTTGGTAAGCTTGGGCTTGATCCATTCAACTGTTCTGAAGCACAAATAATCATCATAACAGATTTTATTGAACTCTATCCTAAAGAGCTGTATGAAAAAGGACTTACCGCAATTATCGTCCCTACAATTCGCAATCATTATGAAGCACTGAATCCCAAGATCAAGTCATTAAATTACCTGAATAATATCTTGGGCAAAATCGAGTGTATTAATGCAGGAGCAGCAGAAGGTATTATGTTAAACAAAGATGGCTATGTTGCTGAAGGCACCGGCGATAACATCTTTTTAATAAAAGACAATGTAATATTTACACCTCCTACCTATGCAGGTATCCTGGTAGGAATAACCAGGAATGTTGTTATTGAGATTGCCGCCAGGGAAGGTTTAATGGTAAAAGAAGAACAACTGACCCGATATGACTTATATATTGCAGATGAATGCTTTTTGACTGGCACTGCGGCAGGAATCATTCCTGTGGTTAAAATTGACGGGAGAAGTATATCTTCGGGAAAGCCGGGCAAGATTACGCTTAACTTGCTAAAAAAATATCAGGAACTTACCAGAAAAAGTTCTGATTAATCAGTTTTTCTCTGATCCTTGTTAAATACCGTCTTGCACAAAATCATACCCACTCCTATACAGATAAAAGAATCTGCTACATTAAAGGTTGGCCAATGGTACATATCACCCAAGTGAACATCGATAAAATCTCTCACATGATGATGGAAGGCCCTGTCCCACAAATTGCCTATCGCACCAGAAAGGATTATTCCAAACGCAATACTGACAGACAATCCAGATTTGTTAAAAGAGCGGTAAAACCAGGAAATGATTGCTATCGCAGCAAAAGAAAAAATGATGAAGAGGTTGTTATTACCTTGAGCGATTCCAAAAACAATGCCCTCATTTTCACTACAGATAATTCCTAAAAAACCAGGTATGATTACTAATCGCCCAACATCTTCAAATTTATTGAAGACAAACCATTTAGTTAAAAGGTCGAGAAGCACGCCACAGAATACGACAACCAGAAATGTCGTTGTATCCTTCGAAACCCTAAGCTTCGCCAGTTTCCTGTTCCTCCTTTCGCTGGCATTCTATACAGCATTTAACGTAAGGCAGAGCGTGAAGACGTGCTTTTGAAATCTTCTTATCACACTCTTCGCAAAAACCATACGTTTTGTTCGCAATTCTTTCCAAGGCCTCATCAATAGCCCTCAACTCTTCTTCACTATTCTGAATTAATCCAATGGTCAAATCACGATCATAGTTATCTGTTCCAACGTCTGCCATGTGTATGGGAACATTGGAAAGATCACCAGAAGCATCGTGGCCGGATTTTCTTAACGCCTCGTTCTCCATAAACGTTACGTTTCCAACCAACTTCGCCCGGACTGCCAAGAGTGCTTTTTTATACTGTGCTAATTCAGCTGCCTTCAAGATAATATCCCCTTTGCTTATTCGATAGAATAAAAAAGTATTGACTCTTAACTTTTCGATATTGATCAGCAGTATCTAACATCTTTCATATCGGTAAAAGTAAGCTGAATATAACGAATAAGAAATACAAAGTCAAGGGGTTTTCCCAAAAACCAAACCGGTACAGAAATCCCCTTTTTTACAAACCAGCATACCGGTAATAATGGTCTTCAATAGCAGATAGCTAACCTGATAAATTAAAAAATTACCCGTACTCCTGAGACCAAAATGCTAAGCACTCTTTCGCAATTTTTGAGGTATAAGACTACTTTTCCCGTTTACTATTTCCGGAGTTATAATGTAGACGGACCCCTTTTCATTTGAAGGCAATTCATACATAATATCCAGCATGAAACTCTCAAATAACGATCGTAATGCCCGTGCCCCAGTTTTCCGTTCAATGGCAAGTTTACTTATTTCTTTCAGGGTTTCCCTTGGAAATTCTAAAGAAGCATCTTCCATCTCAAATATTTTCTGGTACTGCTTAACAATAGCGTTTTTTGGTTCAAGCATGATTTCAATCAAATCATCCTGATTAAGAGGCTCCAAAGTTGCTATTACATGGAGCCTGCCGACAAACTCATGGATCAAGCCAAAATCTATCAGATCATCTATTTTAACTTGTGACAAAATTTTACCATCTGAAATGTCTTCGTTCTGTCCTGTTTTTGATTGAAAACCAATTGTTTTCTCGTTAATCCTCTTTTTTATAATCCCCTCTATACCACTGAATGTTCCACCGCAAATGAACAGAATATCTTTGGTGTCCATTTGAATGTACTGCTGTTCGGGATGTTTTCTTCCTCCTTGCGGAGGGACATTAATAACAGAACTCTCAAACATCTTAAGGAGAGCCTGTTGTACGCCTTCTCCGGAGACATCGCGTGTTATCGAAGCACTCGAACTCTTTCTGGAAATTTTGTCTATTTCATCTATATAAACGATCCCTTTCTGCGCATGTTCTACATTAAAATCTGCATTTCTGAGCAACTTTAAAAGTACGTTTTCTACATCTTCACCAACATAACCTGCTTCGGTAAAGCTGGTCGCATCAGTAATGGCAAAAGGTACATCGAGCAGCTTTGAAAGAACTTTAGCTAGTAACGTCTTTCCTGTGCCGGTAGGTCCAATAAGAAGTATGTTACTTTTTTCGAGTTCAACATCATCAGTAATAACTGATTGCAGTCTTTTATAATGATTGTGCACGGCAACTGCCAGACACTTCTTAGCTTTCTCTTGTCCGATAACATATTCATCGAGATGTTTTTTTATTATTTTTGGAGTTAATATCGTTTTATGAAATTGCTTGGAACTCTTTATTTTATCTTTCTGAATAAGGGTATAACATGCATCTACACATTCGTTGCAAATATATACGTTGCGGTCACCCTGGATTAGCCTTTTCACAACATTATAATTTCTTCCACAAAAAGAGCACGACATATTCTTATCTTTCTTGTCCCGACCTTTCTTATCCATAACTTCCTCTCATTTCCAATACGTATTCTTGTTAAGCCATATACTTCATGAAATAGCGGCGAAACAGGTTATTACCAATAAAATTTCTTATCACTTCTGAAACGATTTTGAACAATAGAAATAGATGAAATTATACCATAAAAGTGTTTTCAAATATAGCTTTTTTAGCTAATAAAATTCTGAACAGTTTTTCTCCTTTCTCTGGTATAATCATGCATTTATGATACTAATTGTTCTCAACGAGAAACATGCAAATAGCATCTTGAAGAAGCTTTGCTTTTTGTATGCTGCCTTTTATACCGTTTACCAAAATTGAAAAAGTTATTATTTCCCCTTTTAATGTTTCCACATACCCGGAGAGGGTGCATGTACCGAGTACATATCCCGTTTTTGCCCTGATTCTTGATCTATAAGGTTCTCTATTCATACGTCTCTTGAGAGTACCATCAATACCTGCAACCGATAGAGATTGAGAAAAAATGTCACCATACTCATGCTTATACATAAAGGTAAGCAAGGTAGTTACCAACACAGTCGTTAGTCTATTTTTTTTTGACAATCCGGAACCATCATGAATTTGATATTCTGCATCCGAAAAACCGAAGCTGGCAAGAAAATCCCTGATTACGTCCAATCCTGCCGAAAAACTGCCCTCTTTCTTAATATGCGCCCCGAGTGTTTTTAATATTTGCTCTGCATAGAAACCCTGACTACGTTTATTAGCAACCTCGACAGACTGCCTTAGAGTTGAAAGAGTAACCGCGATTTTCTGAAGTTCAGTTTTCGTGTTTTTATCCGAGGAATTGACTAACCGGGTATCTCCCAGAACTCGGATATTCCTGTCTTCTAATATCTCTTTAAAAACGGTTGCCGTATATAATGCAGGATCATGGATAGTAATCCACGCTTTTTGAGGTACAGATTTCGACCATATTTTCCCCTTAATGTATATGGAGTTTGTAAATGGTTTTCGATATAAAGAATAGAGATGCTCCGATACTAAAGAGGTAGTCCTGCATGTATTAAAAATTTTGATGTATGATGTTATCGGTTCGATTTGTACAGATGCAAGATTACCGGATCCATTATTAGGTTTCACCACAATATCGATACAATTGTCATTAAATGAAAGTCCGCTTACCGGAGCACAGTACCATTCAGAAAGTTGATCTTTAGGCCAGCTGTCACAAATAAATTTTCTATCAAAAATGCTATCATCGGCAATAATATCACCGGCTATAACCTTTATCCCGTGTTCTTCTACTCTTTTAGCCCATATTGTCGGGACGGCAGTTATTTTTCCCTGATAAAACCTTCCTGAAATGTTTGGATCTCCACTACCTTGTATGATGATATCGCCTTGTAGTTTTCCTTCAGAAGTAAGAGGCCCGCGAGAAAAAATCTTAGTCTCATATACAAAATCAGAACCGAGATAAACCAAGGCTGTAGCCGTTGTGAACAGCTTCATATTAGAAGCTACCACAAACAACTTGTGAGAATTGAGCGCATAGAGAGTTTTATCTCTGCTAATAGAGTAGATACTAATACCAACATGAGCTCCGCTAGGTCTGTACTTGTATACTATGGCATCTATCTCTTCCTTAAGCTCCTTTACTCTCGGAGTACACCATAGATTTTCTGGTAAAAAGGAGTGAAGTGCTACAAAAAGAATGAAACAGAAAAAGAACAGGTTTTTCTTAGTCTGATTAATTTCAGGAAGGAATTTCATCGAAAAAAATTGCTTTAACTTATCCTGCTTGTATGAGACGAAAGTACTTTTTTCACTGTATGCAGAAACGCGATTCTGTCAATGGGGTTTGGGATGTATCCCTGGGCTCCCGCTTTTTTGATCAACGACTTTATCTGCTTTGAACTGCTTCCCTGTATTAAAATAACAGGGATACATGGGTCTTTGGCCCTGAGTTCTTTTAAGATTTCAATACCTGGTGTTTCCTGCACCGTAAAACCTATGATTGCTAAATCCATCCTCCTTTCATCGAGAATAGTCAATGCAACCTTCGTCTTTAAAGCAACTTCGGTATCGTAATCATTTAATTCAAAAAAATCTCTCAGCTCATCAACTGTTTCTCTTACATCCGCAACTATAAGGATCCTTGTATTATTCATCACTTTACATTCAACAAATACTATAACTTCCTATCAAAGAAAGTGGTGGAGGCGGCGGGAATCGAACCCGCGTCCCAAAGCATTTCCGCAAAGGCGTCTACACACATAGTCTATCTTTTGTTCTTCGTCGAATTAAACGCCAATAGACAGGCTCTTAATCCAACTATCCCAAACAAAAATTTCGTTCAGCCTTCGTTGAGCAAAAAGGCTAAACTAACCTGCTATTTGTCACCCTTCCAGCCACGCAGGTAAGATTGGAAGGATGTGGCCGTTTTTAAGCAGCCAATGCTAACTCGTTATCAGCATTTAGTTTTTGCCAGGTGTTTATTGAGGCCTCCTGGACAACCTCAGCGTGCAACCCTTACTTCTATCTACTCGGTCGAAACCTTTCGCCCCCTTTCAAAAATCCTTTAATCTCTTTATTTTTTCACGAAACGCTCAATTTCACGCTCAACTGTCTTCTTTTTCATGTCTTCCCTTTTATCAACTAACCGTTTTCCACGGCCTAATGCTAACTCAACCTTTATTATTCCGTTTTTAATGTAAAGAGAGACAGGCAACAAAGTTAAGCCCTTCTGCTGAGTTACCCCGATGAGTTTTTTAATCTCCTGTCTGTGTAAGAGCAATTTCCTTTTGCGCGTAGGTTCATGGTTCTCCCGGTTTCCCTGCTCATAGGGACTTATGTGCAAATTGAGAAGAAAGACCTCATTATCCTTTATCTGCGCATAGCTTTCCTCTAAACTAATGTTTTTATTGCGAATTGATTTTACTTCGGTACCTTTTAACGCTATTCCAGCTTCAAATCTTTCCAGAATTTCGTAATTAAAACGTGCTTTTTTGTTTCTTGATATGATTTCCATATTGACAAACTATTTATATCTTGTGTAATATTACCAGATGCATCATCAAATTTCAAGCATTATTATGCATAATCCATTTAACAGCAAATATTTATTCCTGTTAATTAATCGTGATTCATTGAAAATGCCGAAGTGGCGGAATTGGCAGACGCGTTAGGTTCAGGACCTAATGTCCGCAAGGATGTCGGGGTTCGAATCCCCGCTTCGGCACTCTAAACCCTTGATATAAAAAGACTTAAAAAACAGATTTTTCTTCCACGGCCCGGTCACGGACACACTTGCAGACTACAACAATGTTTATCCACATGCTTTTTTTTCTGGAAATTTTTTTGATATTTTCGGGTTTTCTGAAATGATGCTGAAAAATCTCAAGAGTTATCAACATTTTCTTTACTTGGAAACTTTTCAACCTTCTTGGTCTTTAGTGAAATGGAATTGACGTCGATTTTAAGCTTGTCAATGTCGTGATGGATGTATCTTTGAGTCATCTTTGTGCTTGAATGGCCTAGCAACCTTGAAACCTTCTCGCTTGAAATCCCGATATTGGCCAGTTGAGAAGCGAACGAATGCCGGGTAGCATCATACAACCGGATAGATTTGTCAAGCCCTGCTTTGTCCCGTGCAAGGTTCCAAACCCTGTTGATTTTGCTTTTTGAATAGTGAAGCCCTTTGCCATGGGTAAAGACAAAGGCTTCTGGTAAATTATTCTCAACCCGTGCCTTGATATAATCGAATATTTCAGGATGAATTGGAATAACAAAGCTTTTAGATCCTTGGCCTTTTCTCCTCTGACGGTAAACACTTTTCGAAAATGTCGCCGATATCGTTATGAATTGCCGCTCTAAATCAACGTCTTTACATTTTAACGCCCTCGCCTCGCCCGGTCTGCAACCTGACAGCATAAGAAATGCTATAATCGGTTGATCTTCATCGGCAACATTGTTAAACGCTGTAATTTGTGCGGCCTGAGTCAACCACCGTGTTGATTGTGAATCAGTGTAGATTTGCGGGAATGCTGGCACCGTCTGAATGATCTCTAAATCATTTTTAAGGTAGTTAAGAAATACCTTGAATAAATCAAGACAGTTTTTTAGCGTTTTATCAGAAAACTTATACTTTGCTTTCACATGGTCGCCGTAATTGATAAGATCAAGTTTTCTCAAGTCTCGTGAGTCCTTTGTCTTGAAATATTTCTTGGCGATTTTAACGTAACGCTTATAGTGTGAAATGTAACTCGGAGCAACTTTGGTTAATTTGTGTTCAAGAAATTTGTCCAGTAAGTTTGTGACATAGAATTCTTGCAAGTCAGATTTAACGTAATTCGATGCATCGAAAATATGATCTTTGATTTCCTGATTAATACGGTTTAACAGCTCTAACGCCCTCTGATATGTGCAAAGCGACCGCCCCTGATTGTCAGAGTAAAGCCGAATTCTTTTACCCTGATAAAAATCAATGAGAAACCGTTTTGGGATTGTTTTATGCTCCGCACAAATAAAACCAATCCTTGGAAATTCTTGGAATAGGCATTGGCAAACAGGGCACTTACCCAATGCTCTTATACGTCCGATCATGATAACGTCCCCCTCGTTTTGCTGAAGAAGATACCCTATCAAGTCCGTATTTTCAAAGAAATTTAATTTACGCTTTACCGCTTGCATTTTTTTTGCTTTTCGATATATTCAGTCTGACTTGATATGAACAAGGCTGCAAGAATTTAATCATTCCCGTGAATTTTTTTCTTGCGGCCTAGTTTTTTACTTTAAACACCTGTTATCTTTTCCGCTTTATAGCCTTTTATCTTTCCCGCTCGCTGGTAGTTTCTCTGGTCCCCCGTACTGCTTCCGTTCTCGGATTAAAAATTCTAACATTACCTTTTATGACGTTTTCCTCATACGCCTTGAATGATTCAAAATTGCCTTTGAATTCCTCCCGTGTTTCTTCTGACGCTTCCCACTTGGTTTTCAAAGAGCCTTCTTGCAGGTTCTCGCCGTTAGCCTCATAGCTTTCGTCCGTCTTCAAAGTCCCAGATAGACGGTTCCCGACGTTCTCACGATATTTGTGATAGGCCAAAAAGCTTTCCTTGTCGTTTCGAAACTCCGCCCGTGTGCTTTCCGAAGTCGACCAAACTTCTTCCAAAGATTTTTCCTCCGCTTCAATTGCACAACTATCGCTCTTGTTCATAATATCCCCCTTTTTAAAAGATTTTGTTTTCGGCAAATTTTCAACGGTCGCCGTTCCCGTGCCCGTGCTCCCCTTAAAAGGTAAAATCTTTTCCGCCTGCCGTTTCTCCCTGATAGCTGACAGGATCTTGACCGCCACCGTTTCAGCCGTGCTAATCCCGTCCGCTTTTGCTGCACTAATTAAAGCTTCGTATCCGGGAAACGATATACTGTCAATGCCCCGAATCCTTGCCGCTTCTCCGATTTCTGCAAGTATGCCCTCGCTGGTTTTCAGGGCATCCACAAGCCCCGCTTTCACTCCCTGACTACCCAAGAAAACTTGACCGTCTGCCATGTCACTGACTACAGTTTCAACCGGAACATTTCTAAATTTTGCAATGTCTCCGGTAAACGCCCCGTAAACATGATCCACCTGCTTTTGAAGCTCTTCCCGGCCTTCAGGTGTTAACGGTTCATATGAAGATACAATCCTTTTTTTCTTCCCCGCCGTGATTTCCGTAGTTCGGATCCCAAGCTTTTTTTCAAGCTCAGATATGTCGACGTGAGAAACCACAACGCCGATGCTGCCAGTCATAACGGCCTCGCCCGTGATAAAAACTTTTTCGGCTGCCGATGCTATCCAACAAGCTGCGCTTGTCGCCATTGTGGACGAAACTGCAAAAATCGGTTTTTTGCTTCGTGACTCATAAACAAGATTTGCGAATTCCTGAATACAACTTACGACGCCGCCCGGAGAGTCAATATCAAGAATAATCGCTTGAACGTCGTCGTTTGCAATCAAGCTTTTGAAATCTTTTGTTAAAACGTCAAGAGTCGTTCCGCCGAAAAGCCAAGACCACAAGTCCGCTTTTGGCTGGATAACGCCTTCGATGTTCAGAATGGCAATATTGTCTTGCATGTAAAAGCTTTTTTTGCTTTTTGCCGTGTCCGGATCTTCAAAAAATACTTTTGCTTTTTCCTCGTCAAGCTCGTGAATTGAAGCCCTGATCCGGTTCAGCTCTTGCGGCAAAATTGACCAAAGGTAAGGCAACCGCTGGACACTGTAAGATTTTTGTTTCATGATATCCCCCCTTAAAAAAACCAAAATTATAAAATTATACATCTTGTAAAACTTCCTCGATTTCACGGGAAATAATTTTTTCAACCTGTGAAAGATCCGCTTTTATGCCCTTGGCCTCGAAAGCTTCCTTTATCGCTTCTGGAATTTTCCGCAAACTGGTTTTAAGCTTCGTTTTAAAGTCCTGCTCTGCTTTCTGAACGTCGTCCGCTTTGACAACTTCTGCCTTTCGTTCGTTATACTTCTTCTCCAAAATTTTGCCCTGATAAACTTGAACCGCTAATCTCGCCCGCTTAAAAACCTCATTATGTGAAGTCTTTTTTTCTTTCTCTGCAAGCCAAGATTCAACCTTCTTGAGATTAAAGAAAATTCGCCCCTCTTTGGTTTTCTGGAATGGCATACCCAAATAACGCCAATGCTGCAAGCTTGTAAGGCTGACATTCAGTTTTTTAGCTAATTCAATTTGAGATATTCGCATTTGAGACCCCTTAAAAATCTTAAAAAAATATAAAATTCGTGCAAGTTTCTTAATTTCTCTGGATACTCATTTTACTGGTTTTGTAAGCCATTACGTAGCAGCTATTTAGGAAACCATAGCTTGAAAAAACCTGTCTCACTAGCCAAAAAGGGCGGGGATCTCCGACCCTCGGCCGGGGTACCCCTCAAAGTACCTACGGTCTTTATTCTGCGCCCTGCCTGCCTGCCTGCTTGTTCTGCCGTGCCGTGTGCATCCCTGCCGTGTTCGTCGTGCCGTAAGCTGCGCCGTGTCTGTCATGGTCTGTCATAGTCCTGTCATCCCCGCATTGTGTTACGGTCTGTCATGGTATGATATATTTTGTCATAGTCTCAGCCCTCTACATCGTTGGATTACAACAATGCCTTGTCTTTCTACTCGTCCCAGCTCTCTCCCTAATCCTCGATAGGCTGTCTTCGAGTCTCACCCGAATGTTACTAAGCCTGACAGCTTGCGCCTTGTCTCTGGTCTGCTTTGCGGCTGCCATTGTCTGGAATATAGCATCTTCAATCGCCTGCACAATCCCCTTGATTTTCTCATCACCGTAATTTAGTATTGTCATTCATCGCCTTTTTAATTGTCAGCACCTCAGCCTTGGTGTACTATGGCAGCATTTGGAGAAGGAACACCAAAGCCAAGGCACTGGAAGAATTTAAAATCATTCCCAAGAATCTTTATTTTCAATCAGCACTCCGGCACCCAATGCGGCAATGATAACCTTTTGGGGTTCGCACCAGATACCGAAGCACCGAAAATTAAATTATTTACCGTCTAATATGTCCTGAAAAAGTTTTTTCCTCATTTCGCCAAAACTCTCGCCTCTCAGCTTTTCCATTGTCCCGGCCGGAAACAAAGCCAAACCGTTTGGTTGAATTCCGGGGGAACAAGAAGTCAAACAGATTAAATATTTCAAGCCTAAATCACCAATTTTCTTGTGAATTTCTTTCAAGATCTCGTCTTTTTTGAGGCTGTATAATCGCTGTTGAATTCCTGTTTTTTCCATGGAAAGTTTCGTTAGTGTCGCCCCTGAGTTATGCAAAACCGTTTTCAAGTTCTGAGTAATGGTCTGAAAATCCCTCACCCGTGCGGCTGCTTTTTCTGTTGCGTTCCTGCATCGCTGAATGTCATCGATAGTTGTCAGATCCTTTGATAGTTGAGCCTCTTGGCACAATTGCAAAGCCTTCCTTGCCTCTTCAAGATCCTTTTCAGAATCGGACAACTTTGAAAGTAAACTTTCGTGATTCTCTTTTTCTTTCGCTTCTGCTTTCTCGATTACCCGGTAATGGTCGATATGCCGCTTGTCGATACCATTCACAATTTCGATTTTCTCGCTCTCAACTTTTCTGTTTTTAATTTCCTTCGCTTCTTTTGTCGCAACACCCATAATCAAACCCCTTTCAAAAAAAACACCCTATTAAAATAAAATTTACGCTGCCGCAAAAGCCGTCTGCACATTGCAGCTAATACCTAAGCCCCGGTAAACTCTACAACGTTTATTGAAACTCGCTGACAATACGCCCACCCGGCAATCAAAGTAATCGAAAATTGTCGCTGTCCGCTTGCCGTCACTCGTCCTGACGATTCGTCCGACAACTTGCAAGAGCCGCCCGGAAAAGGCCACTGGCACCGCCAAATGAAGCGAAGCTAATCTGCTTGAGTCGAAGCCCTCGGAGATCAAAGAACTGGTTGCCACAACTGCATCAATCCCGCCTGCTGCGATTTCCTTTACAATCTCCCGCCGTTCATCGCTTGGCGAAGATCCAATCAAAAGACGTACCTCAAGCCCCTGATCCTGTAAAGCTTGAAAAAGTTCAAAACAATGTTTTTTCCGGTCGGAAATGACTAACGATACACCTTGGCAATTTCTAGAATGCCTCACAACTTCATTTACAATGAGTTCGTTCCTCTCTTTATCCTCAATCAACGCTGACAACATAGCCGGGTAATCATCCTGATAATCGTACTCGAAGAAAGTTTCCCGGACCCGGAGTTCTGGTCTCAAGATAAAACGTTTTGTCTGAAGTTCGCCCGTGTCAATTGTGTGCCTTCGGTCGCCGATGAAAAAAAAGATCAGCTTAGTCAATCCGTCTCGCCTGAAACAAGTCGCACTAAGCCCCAACATAAAAGCGGAGTCGAACTTTGAGACAACCTCTGAAAACGTTGAGCCGGGCACTCTGTGAGTCTCATCAACGATAAGATGCCCGATAAAATTCTTTACCGTGTCCGCACATTTCCGAAGGCTGTTCACAATCCCAACATGAATAAGCTTTGTTTCGTCAAATCGGTTGCCGTCGCCGACCAAGCCAACTTCCCCAAGAGGAATGCCTAAAAACTGCGTGATTCGATCTCGCCACTGGAACATTAATTCTTTACTGTGACAAACAATCAAGGCTGGCTGTTTTCTCTCGGCAATAAGCTTCAAGGCCATGATAGTCTTACCGCCGCCCGTCGGACAACTCAAAGTCCCGAAGTTCTTTTTTAACATCTCGGAAACCGCTCTTTCCTGATACGGATAAAGCTTGCCCCGGAAGAGAAAATCAACCGAAGGCAAACGCCTTAACCTGTTTTTTATGCCGTACTCAACCCGATTGTAATCAAGGATTGTTTTCAACTGTGAAATAAATCCCCTCGGCAAAATGATTGCACCATTCGCCGTGTGGATGAAACTTAACTTTTCCGGGATACCATAAACACTGCGGCCAAATTTCTCAGCCTGTTCGTAAGCCGGATTTTGGAAAATTAGTCTTTCCCGAAGCTTGTGTAATACCCTTTCCGGTAACTGCCCGGAAATTCGTAACGTGTTTGTTATTTCAATCTCAATTTTTTTCATGACTCATTGCCCCTTTTTTTCGCCGCTTTTATCCTGTTGACAATCCCACCTATTCAGGATATAAAAAGCCACCTGTTAAAATTGTTGTTTGCGGCCGGGAAAGTTTTGCAAAAAAGCTTTTCCGGTTTTGCATTTCCGGTCTTTTGTTTAAAATTTCAACATTTTACAAGCCCTTCAAAATAAGCCCCTAGAACAAAGGTAAATCAAAAAAACCCTTTCAACGTCTCTTGGTATGGCAAACCCACTAGCCGTTTTTTCTCATGTCTCCAGCATCATGAAATAGTGATTGCTTTCGATTTTAGCCCTCGAAGCCCTTTGCCATGCCTGAGTACGTCAAAACCGTTTTGCGTTACTTCCTGAAGGCTGCCCCTGTATGCAGTACAGAAAGAAAAACATTTCCAAGAACATGCCGAAGCAGTTCAATATTTAAAATCACTCTATGAGTTTTTCCGATGTACTAACATCAAAATACCTTCCTGTAGCAACATCGAACCTCAATTCAACAACACCCGGCTGTCCAACTTCTCGGAACCTTATTTTTTGAACATGAATATCAACCAATCGGGATTCGTCCATCTCGTCCCGATGCACACAAAAAATATTGTCCGCCTTGTTTCTCCAGTGGGCTGACCCACTGATGTCATACGCCGTTGGAACTGGATATTTACTTGCGGATTTATCCTTTTGAAGCTTCATAGGGTGAGCCACAATCCAAATGTGAACGTCATAAATTCTGGCAAAAGTACGGATTCGGGTTAAGCTTTGCGAGATATGTTCGGTCTCTGTCAAGTTTCCCGGCCTTGTGTGGTCGATCTCATTCCACGGATCAATGACCAAGCCCTTAATGCCGTACCTCTGAACGCAAATTTTGGACAACCGGAGAATATCATCCAACCTGAACAGGGTTTCGTCTCCGGCCAGTAGAAACTTGAAGTGAGAATCTAACCAGAAAACCGCCTCATTGACTTCCGACGGAGTCATTCGCTCACGCTCCCCTTTGTTAAACGGTTTCCCGATATAGGTAGCAGCCATTCTTGACGCATAATGCCCAATCGGGTTATTCTCCGGGGAAAATATGGCAAAATGCCAACCCTGAAACCTCGCAATGTTGATCAATATAGTTGTCAAAAACGTGCTTTTGCCATGGGATGGGATTCCGGTAACAATCGTGACTTGCCCCTCTTTCACCGTGTAGTATTCGTCCACGTTATTGAGGCCTGTTGAAACGCCCCTTTTGATGCCGCCATTTTCGTACTCGTTAGAAATTTCCCTCCAAAAGTCCGCTGTCGAATGTACGCCCTTAATCGGGACAAGCTCAGCGGATTCGATTACCTCGACCAAATGAGCCTTTCCAAGCTTGCATAAAACGTCATTTGCATCCTTGCACCCTTCCGGCCATTCGACAACCCAACACTTGACTGGATCTAGCCGCCTGATAAGCTCACGTTGGAGAGTCATACCCGGGGAATCATTGTCAACTGCAATAATAATTTTTCCCGCCTGTTTAAAGATGTCAATGCAGTTATCAACAAAATCAAATTTGCTGGTATATGTTTTTGTGTTCGGAGTCGGAGCCCCGTCCGGTACACTTACGCAATTCAAATAACCGACTTCGTTCAAGCTTAGTTTGTCAATCTCCCCCTCGGTTATGATTATTTCTTTCTGTTCCCCGATATCATCAAGTCCAAAAAAGACCCTGTCTCTGTCTTTCTCCTGCTTGAATTTCTTATCTAAAGACCTGTACTTAATATTGACAAGCTCCCCTTTCCAGAAATACGGAAACTTGATAAAACCGTCCTCGAATTCAATCTTGTTCCGTCTCAAGGTATTACTGGAGATTCCCCGTCCGGAAAAAAACTCTAAAACATTCGCTGGTAAAAGTCCTTTGAGTTTTTCCGCCGGATCTAACGGCGCAATCCTCGGCTTTCCTTTTGTGCCTGACGGGATATCCTTTCCGTCAACGCCGACAATTCCACTGTCGCCGCAATGAAAGCAATGATATAAATTGCCGGAAACCGATCTAGTTTTTTCAAAGCTTTTTTTTCTTGTATGGCTGCATTTAGGACAAACCGTTCTTTCATTCATGCTTTAAACCTCACCCTTAAATAACCAACTTCTTAACTTTCTTTCCAACCGGTTCCCCGTAAGCGCTTTCAAGAACCCTGGTAGAGTGGATTTCATTTTTCATAATCCAATCGTATGTAGCTTTCCAACCACTCTCGCCCCCGCCGAACAAAAACGGAGTCTCATTAATCCTGCGGAAAATAATTTTCCAATCTTCAAAAGAGCGTTCCTTTAAACGACGGCACTCTTTAGATTGCCGTTGTTTTGAATTTGATTTTACTTTCGGCAAAGACACACTCTCTGAATTCCAAAGAATTTGCAGAGGAGAAAGAGGAAGCGGTTTTTTTGTTAAACTCTGTTTAACAAGAGTTTTTTTATTTTCTTTATATTCTTTACATTCTTGTATGTGGTCGCTTGCTGGTCGCTTGCTGGTCGCTTGCTGGCTAGTTTGCTGGTCGGCCTCAGTGTCTACACTGTTGTAAGCATCGTAGTTGCATACCCTTAAGACAGTATATTTGCTGGTCGTTTTGCTGGTCGATTTTTCAATCATTTTTAAATTTATGCAATATCGCTGTGCGGTACGGATATTTCGCTCGCTGAGGCCTGTTTCCTTTGCGGCAATATTTCGGCCTGTTATAAACTCACCTCTCTCAAGCAGCACCTCATGTGCGCTCCAAATGATACGTGTTTCCCTGTGACATGCCTTCAGCAAGCAATATGTAAAATAGTGCCAAATAAACGGTTTCTGAAACAAAGGGTTTTCTATAGATTTGCGATACAACCGAATCCAGCCATTTTTTTTCATTGAAAAATTCACCTCGCTAAACTAGAATAAAAAAACTTTAAGAAGGAAAATAAATAAGGGGGATAAGATTTTCCCTTCTGCGTTTATTTTTCCATTTCCGCCGCCCGTTAACCGCCGCCAAGCTAAGTTAAACGGGCTTTTTTTATTTAGTGATTACCGCTTCGAGGGCTTCACTGTACCCCTTTTCAAATATGCATCAATATCTTTCCTGTAGTAGCGAACGTTTCCCCCAATTTTGACGTAACTAGGACCGCGGTTTCTGTGACGCCATATTGCTAGTGTAATAGGTTCCACCCCTAGAAGCTCACTCACCTGTTTAGTGTTCAAAAAGTCCATTTCCAAAACCTCCTCTAAAAAAAATAAGCAATTTGTTAAGGCGTACATATGCCATTAAGGCGAGACTCCGCCACATCTGAAGATAAAAAAATTTTACTTTTCCTGTGTATAATTTTGTAATAGTGAAAGCTTGACTTCATCAGGTATCTTTCTCACCAAAATATGAATATCTTCTAAAATCTGATATAACTTAATAACCGTATGCGCTCGATATGCCTCTCGGTAAGCCTTAAAAGTTTTTAAGAATTCTGCTTCAGGGATAATTGTCAAAATAACGGCGCCTATTCCACGCTGCCGCACTGTTCTAAGTAACACCTTGCCCGGTGGTAATGTTATGTCTCCAGCTCTGCTGACAAGCAAAATAGAACGGTCGTTAATATGCATCCTTTCATCTACAAGAATTTTTCCAATATGCTTTTTGTCTAGCCTGCAAATCAGCAAATCAACCGCCCTGAAAGGCTGGTTCAATTCCAAAAGTTCATCAGCAAGCATCAAGATAAAAACGTCACGCACCTTATAAGCTGTCGGGTAGCCGTGTTTCTTTGGCAAATCTTTAAAGACCTCAGAGTTTGTTATCAAGGTAGAAATGTTGCCTCTGTCAAGGTGAAGGTTTTCCAGCAACTGTTTCCTAAAGCAAATTGGCAATTTAGCATCCATTGGCGGAAGTATAACACTGTTTGCATTCTTTGTCAATCATATTTTAAATTTTCCATTCCCTGTGTGTTGATAAAAACCAAAACCGCCCCAAAACCCTTGCCCCTGCTGGCTTCCAGCGTTTTCCTCTTCTTGTGAATAGTCTGTTTTCTTCGTCTTTGAATGACAAAAAAAAAGCAAAAAAACCGTTTACGATGCTACCCGTTCCAGTTCTTCTGCAAAAAAAATTAATGGCATACCATGACGGTATAACCTCGGAAAATCAATCTTCATTTGGAAGCATAATTGTAATTACTGGTTTCCTGTCAAAATCGCCATGACATAAAGCTTTTAGGTAGATCTTTTTCAAAAACGAATGACTCTCTTTACTTTTACCTTAGAAAAGATTAAATTTTATGAAATATCCAAGAGAGGTTGTACAAGGTGATGAAATTATCGATGAGCTTGAGTTAGCGAACTTTTACCCCAATGGAGAGATACGTTGTGTTAAAATTTAACATAATCAAAAGATATAATTAACTGTCCAGTTTACGTTGTTTAATAAATGCAAGAGGTAAGATATTTCTTTGTATACTCTTAGCCTGCATTCTAAATATAAAAAGGTGAACGGTATCGCCTTTGCTAGATTTTCTTTAAAAAAAATCATGTAGTTTAATATTGATTTTTCTTATATTTAAGTAAATAATGTATTACTTTATTGCATTATTAAATAAGAAACTAAATGTTTTTCTTAATGTGTTAGGCCTTATACTCTAGAAATTTATTTATACATAAAAACACAATATGAGTGTAATTACTTACGACACGCTAACTAAGAAATTATCACATAACACAAAAAAGCTTGGCACCGTTTTTGAGGCAATATCTATAAGCGTGTCTTACTACGAGATTTTCACAAAAAGCCTTTATTTACTTTTTGTCACTTGGGACGTTTTGCGAACAATAACAAAAATAGAACAAACACATTGTGTGGGATGTGAAGCAGAATGCGGTCCTGAGATAGACAAGAGCATGAGTAAATTAGAAGAAATTGCAAAGGGTTTTTATTATATAAAAGACACAAAAGAAAAATTAGGCTTCCCCCGCTTTTTGTTAAAATTAGAAAGTGTTATCATCGAAAAGATAGAAGATAAGATAGAAAATTACTGGATAGCATCAGATAAAGAAATAAGAGATTTATCACTTTCAATCTCAAAAAAAATCAACAAAATAAATGCCTCCCAATGAAATTTATTATCCTGCCTGCTTCAAAAACCAGTTAGACAAAATATTAAAAAAATATAAAAATTCAGAAGAAAGCATAATTGGTCTTATCAATTCATTAGCAAAAAACCCTTCTCAGGGTGACAGAATACCCCGATTTGGAGTGGTACACTTAAGAAAGCTGCGCTTGCCTTTAAAGAAGTATAGAATTGGAAAGAGTGGAGGCCTTAGAGTAATTTATATGATTGGTGAGAACTGTAATACGATATTTATGGTTGCCATATATTCCAAAAGAGATTGTAATAACGAAAAATCTATCGTGTCAATGATCAAGGAAAATCTCAGGGCAATAGATGAAGAAATAAGCTAGGGCAAACCGAAAACCAACTAGCTGCCACAAAAATTTGAATTCTATCAGCCCAAATTTCTCAAAATAGTTAGAGAAAGTATTTTTGGAATAAAGACTTGATCCTGTCAAGTGAAACAAAATGAGCAATAGTGTTTCAGACGAGTTTTGTACGGTTGCAAATTATAGGTGAAAATATACAATGCTTGAATTTACAGAAGGAAATCCACGAAGCGATTTGATGTCCTGTGGAATAAATCGTTAGCCGTCTTTATTTTCTGCAATCAACTCAATTTCTTTTTGTATTACACGCCTACACAGCCACTGAAGTTTGTTAAATAGGTATCTTTCCTTAAGATTCAGCTTGCTTTTACCTCTATGAACAATTTTAGACCGTATTTCATAGATTGCTTTAAAATCATCTAAAATTTGTTCCCGTTGTTTGTAATCCTTACCAATTAAATAAGCACATCGATTGCGCAACAATTCATTTATACCAACTACATCAGACGTTGCTTTATCACCGAGTAATATTTCCACCGCAACCATTACTTGGACAAATGATAACAGATCATTTCTACCTGTGTAACTATCAAAAAACCATTGACCTGCAAGAAGAAGTCTTTCAGACTGTTCAATATTAGAAAAAACCCTTTTTAATTTAGAGAGGCATTTGATCATCCAAATTTTTTTATTAATAATATCATTGATCTTTCCTTCTAAATCATGGAACACTAAGTCGTTGATGGTTCTAGAGAGATCTTCAGAAAGTTCTTCCGTTTCTTCTTTAATCCACTTGCCATCGATATATCGATGAACATAGAAATAGGTTTTTGGCAACTCAAGTCGATAGGAATATTCTACTTTTATAAGACGAAGGGCTATTGAAAGGCCACAAAACGACTTTAGCATTGAAACGAAGTTCACATTTGTCTGAGTTGACAAATATTTCCCGACAAAACCTTCAAAAACAAACTGAAGGTAGACGAAATCCTTATCCCACCACTCGTCAGACTCTCTAGCCAGAAAACCTCTAATTAGCCCCAGCTCATTATCACTTGCTTTGATACCTAACTGTAAAGGGTATTCATTATTTAGTTGAGCATCTGGCTTTGTCAAGCTTATTGTATCAGATAACTGATAGCGGTTAGATGCCTCTTCAAATATCGGAGATAGGAACTGCTTAAATTTTAATGTAAATACGTATTTCCAAGGCAAACTATCGAAAGTCTCGATAAGTCTTTCGGCCGTTTCTACAACATTTGAGTATTTCTCTATATCAGTTAGTTTAGAGACGGAAATAGACGAATTATATTCCTGTTCTTCGGTTAGTTCTTTTGAAAGATAGCTGCAAAGAAATTCGTAAAGAGGCAACTCTCCGATGTATGACTCTAGCCTTTCTACAATTGGACCATGTTTTAGCAGAATGTCGCTAACCTCAAATAAACCATCTGTTGATTGCCGGTCGAGAAAAAAATTGTTCTTTATATTAATAGTGTCTAAATGTTTCGCTAGCACTTCTTTTAGTCGTCTTTTGCAATCTGGATGTATATTTAATGGCATATGTTTTTATTACACACAATGAAATGCTGAGCGGAGCTGAAAACAATGATTGTATCTATACAGACAGACTCGGGCTAACAAGTACATTACGATTTTCTGAACAATACAACTATTTTTAGATAACTTTGCTATTTTTTACTCTACATTCTGAATTACAAAATTTTTGGTTCTGAAAATTTGAAACAAACTGTTTACCGCAATATTTGCAAGTATTTTTATACTGCTTATCAATTTCAAATAGAATTTCTACTTTTTCTTTTTTAGTTATTAAATAAGGCTGTACTTTCTTTGCTAACTCTACAGCTTTTTTACCTCTTAATGTCCACATTTTCCAAGTGCTTCCTGTTTTCTTGTTTCTTTGGTTTCCTATAGAGCCACCGTAATTATTCTTAAGCCAATAGCATATATTTGGATCTTTTTGAACAACTACTACTTGAGGATATTTATATATAAGTTCTTTTTCCTTATATTTTTTAGTTTGTTTAATTACACAGAAGTGACCATCAGCATCTATAAAACCAGCAGTAAAAGCAATTTTTTCTCTTTCGTTCACAACACCATCCCTTCCATTATCTGTCTTGGGCAAACTGGGCATTAAACCTGCCTTTATAAATGTGTTCATTGTGCCTACCGTAAATAAACTGCTTCTAGAATATTGGAAATAGATATACTCAGTTTATTTTGAATAACATGACAAATTTTGATAAATTTCTGCAAATATAAAAACCTTATCACCTATATCCAGATTCTTCAATTTTGACTATTGCTTTTCTTGGGTAGTTGGTGTTGGGAAGTGGTGTAAAAGTCTCCCTTTTGAACGATTAGAATTATAGTCTCATCACATCTATTTTATAACCTTGTGAAACCATTTCTTTCGCAAGGAGTTGGCCAGCTTCTTTTTGTAAATCATCTTTGAAGGGTATATAAAGTAATCCCTGTATATCAGAAGGCCTATCCATATTTTCTTGTTGCTTTAATAAGATTGCTACATTCCTCCTTCCAAGCTGTTTTAAAAGCATACCAAGCTCAAGCACTACGTTTTGCCTTGCTCGATATGCTTTCTCATCAGGACGATTAGCTTTGTGTCCTTCGTCATCTGGAGTAGCAAGAACAACCGCAAATTTTACACGGCCTGTATATCTCTCCAATTTCTCAATTACTGTTTGTCCTCCAGAAGGTAATTGGTCAAGAATTAACGGTTCTAAACCCCAACGGCGTAACATGGCCTCAAGCTGGGCTTTTGCAGTTTCATCATGACCATAAACAATGAAGACTTCATTAGTCGATGTGTGTACTGTGGATATTGTTCTTTTTTGCTCTAATAATTTTTCAATCTCTTCAGCATTTTTACCTTGTATATTATACGTTCCTTTGTCATAACTGCTTATAACTGCCCCATTTGATATCTTTAATTGTGTTCCAGTATTATTCTTTAAACGCTCTTCGGAAGCAACTGTATAACCAGCAGAAGCAATAATTCTTTTTACTTCGTCTAAGTTCATATATATCTCCAAATAGCTAAATACTATAATTTTATAACAATTATATTTACTGACTCTTATGATGTATTAACTAAAACACTTTTAAGAAATGAAGACCTGCTTCAATTCTTAAAAACATGCATCTTAATCCGAATTAAAGTAAATTGATTAGTCTTATTTTATTGACTTTAAAACTCCTAGTTTAATACTTTTTTAATCGGCTGGAACGAATCGCAATTATTACAGAATCTTTTGTTTATCTCCTCACTTTTACTGTCATCATATGTTTTATAACTTTGATCTGTTGAAACATCTCTTCTAAATTGCTTCATAAATTCATCATTGCCATAAGGACAGGGGATATCGGTATCAAAAAATATACAGTTAATCCAAGTTTTTTCGATGAACATGGCAACTTTTCCTTAATTCGCCCCTCAGCCATTCACGGGCATGTAGTAAATTTTTTGCGTCTTTCGGGTATCGCTTCAAACTTCCGGAATTATGTATCCTGCAACCTCTCGCTTAAGAGTCTCTTGGATTGCCCTCTTGACCAGCTTGTTAAGCGAAGATCCCTGAGCCCTGGCCAGCCCTTCAAGATAGACAAAGTCTTGAAATGGAATGCTAAGCGATAGAGATTTCCGTGCGTCCGGTCTGTTACTGAAATCAAGATCAATCATGCTTTTTGTCCTCCCTTAAACAGTGATAAGAATTGAGTCAAAACCGTGAGTCTACCAAAAATAAATAATTAATTAAATAAATTATTTGTCAACTTGTCACAAGAAAGGTGAGTGTAAACGATCTAAGGGGATATGATTTTGTTGTGTGTGTCTGGTCCGCCTGACAGAGAAAAAAAAGACTACCTCCAGACTTATCAACAATTTTAAACGCAAAAAAACAACTCTCGGAAAACGCCGTTTTTCGCTGTTATTTTTCCCCGTACTAAAATCTATCCACAAGAAAATTTTATCATGAGAAAATCGGTTTCATGGCCCACTCACGGACACACTTTTTGACCCCTTTTTTGATGTTAAGTATTTGTATAAAAACAACTTAACTTTTTTGAACACGGGGTTCGAATCCCCGCTTCGGCACTCTAACTCCTTTAATATAATATATTAAAAAATTAATTTTTCGAACAGTGCCCTAGTTCTTTTTCTGAGAAAAGTTATCCACATTTTCTTTACTTGATAATTTTTCAACTTTACCAGGTAATGAAAGGGAGCAAACATCGCCCCTTAACTTGTCAATGTAATAATGTAATAGTGAATACGAACCCTCCTGTCATGGTTTCAATCCTTTCTTCTCACCCTCTGTTATACTAAAACCGATTTGGTTTTCGGTTTTACTGGAAACCAAATCTTGGTTGCAGTTATACTCGCTCAATTTTATCTCGGATTTTATCCGAAAACCATTACGAGATGAGTATATCTCAATTGAAATTGATAGATCTTTAAGAATTCATCCAATCTCTATCACCAACATATTTTCTCAAATCGAAAAGTCGAGGCACAACATAGGGATCTTTTGTGCTTACCCTTGAACAAAGATCAACACTTCTTTCTTGCTTCATCTCGTTACTCCTCCCAATAAAAAAGCCCGTGTTCACCTACCTTGGAAAGCTATAGCTTTCGTGTGGTCATTTCTGATGCCACCAGGTGTACACGGGCGTTCTTTATACCCCAAGAGCCTGCTCCCAGGAAGGAATCGGGCCCTTATCTTCTTTTTATCAAATGTGGTCCATATTCTTTATATAAAACAACTTCTCACTAGAAATCTCACCGTCAGGGTTTACCCTTCTCGGGTACTTGTTCCTTAACCTGTTTTATTCTGAATCGCTTATGGAAATGTTGTATTTGCCAACAAAACAAATTATGCAAGCATGAGCCTGGTCTTGATAAAGGGGTGAAAAATTTATGACAGAAAAGATATAAGAAAGGTGTACGTGGTTTTATAAAAAGAAAACAATTAAAACAAACTTCTTTTCCTCTCTTTTCCTGCTTCCCCCTGAACATCTTCCTGAAACGTGTTCAGTTAAGGAAAAAGTAGCCTTTTATATCCTTTTTCCTCAAAAATGTTATGCGCGAATTAGGAAAAGATTGTGATGATAAAACTTGCTAAAAATTTAATTCATAAAGAACCACGCACACCTTTTTTTTTATTATACCATAAAATAAAAAGTCGTCAATATGACAATCAACTGACAGAGTAGAACAGTTAAAAACACATCAATTATAATTCCTTGAAAATATAGATTTTAGAAAAAAAGGTTGCATGACATATTTTTTCTATAAATCATTAACGTCTCATAATGAGACAGATAGTTTAATATCACTACACAAACCTACGCCCTTCCTCTTGTTATTATTATTCATTTAAACACAAACAAGATAACAGTAACATCACATACAATAACTTACAAAAATTTATCAACACCATCACCAATTTGGCACTTTTTTTGTTATAACTCATACCTTCGAAAAATGCTCATTTGTTCCTTCTTATATAAGCTTGCCTCTCTTTCGCAAATCCGGACGTATCCTCTTCCCGGTACGTGGACGAGCCAAGAGCGAGGCAGGCCATTTCAGGAACAACAACTACTTTTTAATTAAGGGACAAAGAATGAATTTAATGGATGATTTTCAAAGATTTAAAGTATCAAGTTTAGCACATGCAATTAATGAGGATGTTCGTAACAACGAATTCGGATACGCTCATGAAACAATTAATGAATCGATAGAACAATGGAAAGAGAAGGTTAACTATGAGTTGCTTTGTACTGAAGCACAAATTATGACAGAACTCATATCGAGTGACAACGTATTTAATAACCAAAGACAATAAGTTTTAATGAATGACTAACAGTGGGAGAGGTATTTGGCAGATTTACTTTATTGTTTTACAATTCTCAGAGATACTTCCTTATCGCTGCTGGAATAGGAAAGAATATTGTAAAATTTGATACCTATACCTTTGATTACAAATACCTCTCCTGCTGACATATAAAACTGCTGCAACCCATCCCTTTGCTTCTTAAAATCATTAAATACTTTTTTCTGACCACTCCCCTCGGCATTCATCAACGCAATTCTCATGTTCTCAGATAAATCAGTTGTTTAACTCAGGCTGTAATCCCTCAATTCACATTGAACCAAATAATTATCGTTACCACCTCGGGTCATTCCTGTCAGGTGGCGCTATCATAAATGTATTATTTGTGTTTATCCAGATAATAGGTTCTCTATATACTTCGCCCCCAAGAGGACGAGCTATTTGTTCTAATTTAATCCAACCATTCTTATAAATTTCAACAACCCTTCCGTAATAACCACTCTCCACTCCAACACGAAAATGATATGCCTTACCAACCTCTACAAATGAAGGTACTGATTTAGCTGACACAGAGCAGGAATCAAAAAAGACAAAAAATGCAATTGCAAAAACAAGATACAAAAGAGACATTATTGAACTCTTCATTATCAAACCTCCCTTTTCCCTTTAACGATGAAAAAAAATTATTATTTTCGATGAGACTAATATGGTAATATCTGCCCAAGAAGTATATTTTTTAATCAGAAACACGTTATGGTAACGAGTAAGAGGAAATTAATACTACCTCGTAAAATACGTTTAGAAGCTTCGACGGATTGTCAGCTAAAATGCCAATCTTGTCCGACAGCATCAGGCGAAGTAGGTAAAAGGCTCGGAGTAGGATTTCTTAAATTTAGTGATTTCAAAAATATTGTAGACAAGAATCCATGGATATCTCATATTGAATTGTCCAACTGGGGAGAAATATTTCTTAATAAGGAACTGATTAAAATCATAAAATATGCTTATACGCATAACGTTGCCTTGCATGCGAATAACGGTACAAATCTCAATACGGTCGATTATGACGTACTGGAGGCATTAGTCAAATATAAATTTCGAACATTAACCTGTTCCATTGATGGAGCCAGCCAAGAGACTTATTCCATTTATCGTGTCAAAGGTAATTTTCAAAAAGTCATAGAAAATATAAAGACAATCAACAAATTCAAAGCTCAATATAATTCCCCCTATCCAATATTGCACTGGCAATTCATTGCCTTCGGACATAATGAACACGAAATCGGTAAAGCAAGAAGAATGGCCGTGGATTTGAATATGACGTTTAATCTTAAACTTTCATGGGATGATCTTTATACGGAGTCATTTTCTCCTATAAAAAATAGAGAGTTAATTAGGAAGGAAACGGGTTTAGGTGTAGCGAACAGAGATGAATTTAGAGAGAAATTTGGAAAGGAATACATATTAAGAAATTGCTGTCTAGAACTGTGGATTAATCCTCAGATTAATTACGATGGTAGAGTACTGGGATGTTCCGTGAACTATTGGGATGCATATGGAAATGCTCTGAAAGATGGACTGAAGGAATGCTTGAACAATGAGAAAATAAATTATGCAAGAGATATGTTAATGGGGAAGCGAGAGAGTAAAATGGGCGTACCCTGTACTCAGTGTAAATTTTATAAAAGAATGAAAGAAAACAAAGAGTGGTTTACGAATGAAGAGATTGAAGAAGGTTATAACAAAAATAGAAGGTTCACCATGCGAGAAAACAGGATGCTCGATCACAAGTTGACACATCAACTTTCCAGAATATTGGCAGTAGTTAAACGTCGATTAAGGAGAGGAATTCTTATACTGCAAAAAGGAAGCGGCGGTGCCAACCGCTTCTTTTCAGTGTTTTTGCCATCCAGAGCGAAGTCAAGCACATTATTGACCAGTGGAGTTTACCCTCTTCGAATTCCTCTCCCACCGGATGAAAAAAATGGGTGGAAACCCTATCCTCTCTTTAGAGGTTTTACTACGGGTTTGCGTAATCTGTCTTGTCATGCGTCAGCCTTAATTCAGCATCACTGCCCTCATCCCCCACATATGCACAACGAAGAAGAACTCCTGCTGCTCCTATCCGGCGAGGTCGATCTTATACTTCCCGATAGTCAGAATCCTGATGGGAATAAACGAAGGTGTCTGAAACCCGGTCAATTCACCTACTACCCATCCTTCTTTGCCCACACGCTTCAGACAACAAGTGAAGCTCCCGCAAACTATATAATGTTTAAATGGCACGCCGATTCGAAAAAAAATGATTCAGCGCTTGCTTTCGGTCTTTTTACTATGTTTAACCCAGTGGAGGACTCAGAGGTTAAAGATGGCTTTTGCCCGCGCTTGGTATTTGAAGGCTCGACGGCTTATTCTGCAAAAACTTCAATGCCATACTTCCACTCTCACACCCGGTGCCGGTTATGCCCCTCATAGCGATGCATACAACGTGGCTATTGTCATCCTCGAAGGCGAGGTCGAAACGCTTGGTGAACGCGTGGGGCCGCATAGTGTGATTTTCTACGCGGCAGGAGAACCACATGGCATTTACAACCCTGGCGAAAAGACAGCCAGGTACATAGTCTTCGAATTTCACGGTAATAAGACGATGCTAGTTAACAGACTATTTAAACTCTCTTTCACGCTTTTCGTCAAACTCTCAGATCCAAGACGCTGGAAAAGAAAACTGAATTTCTAAGATGAATCGAATTCAATATATTCTGAAAAAGAATACTCCTTTCATTGCCATCATTCTTATTACGGGAATTATCGCATCTTTCATGGAGGGTTTGACATGGGGATTTTTCATTCCTCTCCTTGAAGGAATCAGGGGAGAAACAGCCAGTGGTGTGCCGTTTCCTTTAAATCAAATATCGCACATTTTCGTCGATATGGATTTAAAACAAAGAATACTATTGACGGCATGCTTTATTGTTCTTTTCACTGCTCTTAAAGTAACATTTGTATTTACCAGCAACCTGTTTACCTTAAAGCTTCAAATGCGCGTGGTTAAGCACTATCGGATGCTTTGCTTCGATCAGTTAATAAAAGTTGGCATGCAGTATATTCATTCTCAAAAGAATGCCCATCTTCAGACGATAGCGATTATTCATACGCGTGAAATAGCCAGATTAGTCAAAGAGATTGGTCTTTTGACTCCGAAGGTTTTTACAATCTTCGTCTTGCTTGTCCTGTTGACCTTAATTTCCTGGAAGTTAACTTTAGTATCTATGATTTTGGTCACGTTAGCTTCACTTGTTTTACATAAGGTTGTCAAAAACGCAGGTAAACGAGGAAAATCACTTTCTGAGAAGGATAAAAGTATTAATTCTACCGTGCTTGATTTTTTAATTGGTATGAAGGTTATTCGCATATTCGGTCAACAAGAACGGATGCGCACTCTATTTGAACGCGAAGTTGATCATCATAATAAGAATGCCTATCGCCTTGTAAAAACAGAAAGCTCTGTTCAACCGTTTTTTGAAACAACCGGTGTACTTTGCTTAGCTGTTTTGTTAATTGCCGGATCATTTATTATCATGCAAAATGAAGCGGCAGGACTGGAAATAGTCCTGACATTTATCGTCATCTTTTTCAGAATTCTTTCTCCGTTTCAAACGATAAACCGGGCTCGCGTCTCGATTGCCGGTTATCTTCCTTTTTATCGAGAAGTATATCGATTTCTTGAAACGCATGATAAGCCTTATATCAAAAGCGGACACCGTACGTTCCGTTCATTTAATAAGGCTATTGAGTTTATAAATGTCAATTTTGCCTATAATACCAGAGATTCTTTTGTTCTTCGTGATATCTCCTTTCAGATTCCTAAAAATAAAAAAGTTGCCCTCGTCGGACCTTCAGGTTCTGGAAAATCCACAATTACAGAACTGCTTTTACAATTCTATTATCCAAAGGATGGCATCATAACGGTGGATGGGATCGACCTTAAGGAATTTGATCTCATGCAATGGCGTCGGAAAATTGGTGTTGTCAGTCAAGACATATTTCTCTTTAACGATACGGTTTCTCATAATATTAAGTTTGCCAAACCAGAAGCTGCTGAGAGGGAAGTCGAGTGGGCTGCCCGCTTGGCTCATGCCCATGAGTTTATCATAAAACTGAATGACGGTTATAACACGTTAATCGGTGACAGGGGTGTTTTATTATCAGGTGGGCAGAGACAGCGTATTGCCATTGCCCGATCCATTTTAACGAAACCAGAATTATTCATTTTTGATGAGGCAACTTCTGCCCTTGATAGCGATTCAGAAAAAATTGTTCACCAGGCCTTACATGAGATCAGCCAGGGGAGAACGGTATTAATCATTGCCCATCGATTATCGACGATCTCTGATTCGGATATTGTGATCGTCATGAATAAGGGCCGTATTATTGAACAGGGAGATCCAAAAAAGCTTTTAGAAAAAGAAGACAGTGTCTATCGGCGATTGATTAAAACTCAGAATTTGGATATCGTGGCTATTTAGTCGCTGAGAGCGTCAAAGTTACCAACATGTTGTCGATGTTTTATAAGTTGTGAAAACTATTATGCTTAAACTGAAAATACAGATACATTTCCTTAACGCAGAGGAGCAGAGGTCGCAGAGATTATTAGGAAAATTACTGTAACTTGTTGCCTACACGGAAAATCCCATTGCGTAATACTTCATAAACAGATTCCAAAAGTCCCGGTCCTAAAATATGATGTACTTCTATCGCAGCACCGATTATCTTTTCTGATATCTCGTTTTCATGCATAACACATAACTTCCTTCGTATATTTTACATCACTCTTTAGAACCCGCTGCGTCCTCTGCGCCTGCGTTAAAATATAATACCAATGGCTTAATTCACAAGCTTTGTAAATTGAGATTTGCCTACCTGTGCGCCGCACGCAGACAGGTAATTAATTAACCCCTGTTTGATTCTGGCTCGTCCAGGTAGGGAATTACAGCGCAGCTTGATCCTGCAACTGAAAAATTGGTAAGGATTGAGTTGAAACGTGTTGTTTCATATATGGTATGTTATCCGCCCCAATCCCGCCATACAGCTCTTTTTATGCCTGCTCAAGCTCTTCCGAAAAATGTTCAGTCAAAACCTCTGCGCCGTCGTGCCTTTCCAGCCATTCGATAGCCTCTTCCCGATCAACTCGCTTTATATTCTCGCTTCCAGCCGTGCTATTATTCCCGCAATAAACCGCATACTCTGTCAAAGCTCCGCCTTCACCGTAAATAAAAAAAGATCCGTTGTTTTTCCGGTACAAGGTTTCCCGAACATACCCGACATCGTTGGCAAATTTCCCGTTGTCCCAGCTATGTAATTCAGTTGCTGTTTTCGTGTCGTATACTTTCTGATCTATCACTTTTTTCATCTTCTTTACCCCTTCAGAAAAATTAAAATAAATCGCCCCGATAAAACAAGCCCTGAAACCTCACACAATTCACATTCAGTCAAACGATTCCCCTTTTCATATTCATCAAGAAAGTTTGTCACAATTTTTATTTCACGTTGTTGCTATAAGTGGAAAACCTCTTGACGCTTGACAAAGAGCAAGCCCTGTACCACAACTCAACAACCTTATTATTGAAGCCCTTTCAGTTAACTTTACAAAAATAGTTGTTAAAACATATATGCTTTGTAAGTTATATTTTGTTCAATGGTTATGATACATGGGAAGGTCTAACCAGTGGGAATTTTAGAAAAAATTATTGCAGGATATTTGCAGAATCTTTAAGGGTTCCGGCACTTCTCCCGTGCTCCGGTTCTGTCTAGTTTTTGCACGGTATTCTTGAAAAGTTTATTATTGCGTAATGACATGTAGGATTACTATTTAGGTGGTAACGCTAGCATCACCAGACTTTTGAGGAGTAAAACGACGAAAAAGTTCTGGTGTATATATTTGTTAAAGGTTTTCTGATTTCATTTTTGGAATTGAAGCAAGGTGAATAAAATCCTGATTAATCCCAATTAAAGAAAGGTAGGTGAAATCTACCTCTAAAGACTCAGGATGAAATAAAAAAAAAATCATCTTTCTTAAAAAATATCGAGTTACCAAGAAGTCCAAGAATTTCTTTACTGTCAAGTTCTAATAAATTGATGAAGTAATAGTCATAAAAGCCAAGCACAGATTCTAATGCTTCCCTGGCATCATTCGCAAACCACAGCATTGATGATTTATCGATTTTAGTTGCTGTGTAGGGATTTGCTTCAATTTCAATCTTAACTTCGGTCAAGTCTAGATACTGTATGATTTTATTGAAAAGTGTATGATTTCGATTATGTAAGATTTAAGGCTTTTACGCTTTAAACATTCTCACGTCTGCAAGCCTCTTTTTTTCCAGTTTTTTATATCTTCCGGTATGCCAAGCGAACTTGAAGCATAAAAAGATGATAAAGCCGTGTGACCGCCAATTAAAGCCTCAACAGCCTGTTGGGGATTGTTATACGTGCCTAGAATCTTGTCCTCAAACAAAATGTCGTACTCGTTTCTATCCTGTATGATGTAAGAAAGTGCCAATATCCGTTTTGTGATACGAGTATTGCATATTACCCCCTCTTAATAGGCCTGTTAGGGATTATCGGCAACTCATGGAAAAAAAATCAAGGAGGAACACGGGTTCAAGGTGGGGTATCGAAAACCAAAATTGACGTGATGCTTTCCAATTATAAATTGCTGTTCTATTTAAGCTTTTTTTCTACCAGTTGGCCTGTGATATATTTATGCATTACGCTTTTTACCAACGCTGAATATTTCAGGCCTTCTTTCTCTGCTCTTTCTTTAATTTTATCCAATTCGAAAGGATCAATTCTGATATTCATCTTTGCCTCTTTTTTGATGAAGTTTTTTGCCGCTTCTTTAAATACCTTTTGATCTTTTTTTGAAGGCCTCGGCAATGTTTTGGTATTAAGTTTGTTAATAGCTTCTCCTAACTCTTTTTCTTCATTATCAAGATATTTGGTCTTGTATTTATCCATTTTTGTTTCCCTCGATTAAGTATTTAAATTTTCTGCTTGGAAAGATGGTTTTCAAAAAACACTTCTTACCTTTTATTACGTAAGGCACACAGTAAACGTAATTGTCAATATCGACGACAAATATCTTCTGTTCTGGATACTTTTCTTTATTTGGATGCTCAATATTCAGCAAGATTCCTTTTTCGCTTATAGAGTCAATCACATTATAAAAAGTTACTCCTCGCTCCCGGAATAACTGATTATTTTTCTCCCCATCAAATTCAAATTCCATGCATTAATACCATAGCTATATGTGCGCACATTGTCAATTAATAATTTAGTTATATTTTTGCCTCAAGTTTAAACTTCCTGATGGTTCAGGCTTATTTCATACAAAGCTTGCAATCTGCCATGTGTACAATGCCTAGGCCGTCTCTCGCTAAGTATTCATGCCCCCGGACGGTAAAAATTTTAAAATCAAACTCGATTGTCTCGTATTGTACACGATCTACCTGCTTGCCGCCTTTAACTGTTCCGCTGTGATACGAAAAAATCGATACCCCGATTATAAACACAACAATCAAAGCGAAATTTATACTCTTTTTCACGTCTGACCCCTTTCAAAAAAAGTTTAACCATACTCTTTATGAAGAAATTATCGGCAAATCGGCTAAGTTAACTTAATATGTTTTGTAAACGAATACCCTTGTATTTCTCTCAGGCATTCCCGAACGTGCAGCAAGCTTTTTACGTCTTTCGGGTATTGCTTCAAATCTCCGGGTTATGTATCCTGCCGGTACTCGGTTGAGAATCTCCCCGGATTACCTCTCATATTTTTTAAAATGAGTTTTCGAACAAACTACATGCCAAAAATATGCGCTGTTTTTTAAGTTCTTCTAACTCGATAGGATAACAGGAAAGTTTTTTTATTGATTCTCGAAAAGAAGGAAAAAAGGTAATCGGTATGTATTATAGTACCCTTTGTTGTTGCCAAAATCTCACAACTATTCAAGGGAATAGTACAGAAATGAAATCAAGTTAAACCGTTGATGTGATGATTTTCTTTTTTTCAATTTTTAGGGTTAATTTGCTTTTGGAAGCTTAACGATCCGAATGCATCACTTCAACTTGATCGTCCTTAGACTTCTTTCTCTTCAGCTCAAGGAAGCGTGTTGTTTGCTTCTCACCCGTGTGCAGAGGGATTCGACTCCCGTCCTTGGGAAAGGTATGCAAAGCCACCCTGAGCAGTGCCCCACCTGTCCCGCCTCAAAAGAAGGTCAATGCCCTTCCTTTGAGATAGGGGTCAAGTCCTTCTTTGACTACATATACCCTTGATTGTATTGTATATCTTTAATAAATTTTTATCTCTCTTCATTCTCTCATTAAAACGATAACAAATTGTTCCCACCGTCCTGTAACTCGCAATTTTATACCTTTCAGCAATTTCAGGCATTCGAAGACCAGACAACTCTCTTGCTATAGTAATGGCAAGATTACGTGGCATATTTTCTTCTCCCCTTTTAACCTGGTAAAGCTTGTTTTCACTGACCTTAAACTCTCTACAAATTTCCCTATTTACCCTCCTTAACACTCCTTCTTCCTGAAGAACTCTTTTTTCTTTTATTTCAATATTTGGCCTTTCATCGCGATATATAAAGGACTTGACCCCTTAATACGATCCCAACACTAACAGGCAATCCTGATTATAAGTGTAATCCGCTAAGTTAAAAATGTCACCCATAACCTGACGTAATTTAATGAAAATCTTTAAATTTTTCCCGATCTCTATCGCTTTAAAAGCCTTTAAAAATTCCCTGCAATAAAAGGGTAAGAATTTTGGAACAGGATACATCCCGTTCCAACTCCTCACCACTACGCCGATTTCTCCATGGGAAAAATTCAGGTGAATCGATTTGTTATGTTCTTAATCTTCTGTGAAATAATCAAAATCGATTTTTTTAATTTCATAATTTGAAATAGGAGTAACACCAATAGTATTATCTATCATATATTGAGTAAGTTGCTCTCCATCAATAAGAACAATTTTTGAATCTATTTTTGCGGCATAATCATGAGCTTCTTTTGAAAAGTTTGATGTTGTAATAAAAATACCTTTTCGTGCTCTTTGACCTTGTAATGCTCCCGCAAATTTCTGAATTTCTGGCCTCCCTACAGTGTTATCCCAACGCTTAGCTTGAATATAAATGATGTCTAGTCCAAGCCTGTCTTCTTTGATAATTCCGTCAATGCCTTCATCCCCACTTTTACCGATTGCTTGTCCTGCATCTTTACGGCTTCCTCCATAACCCATTTTAACAAGAAGTTCAACAACAATTTTTTCAAATAAACTTGGAGGGCTTTGCTTTATTTGTTGCAAAAGATCACCGGCTAATTCATCTTTTAAATTTTGATAGGCATTTTCCAGGGCTTCTTCTGGCGTTGTTTCCGTTTCAATACCACTTTTTTCTTTTAAGATTGATTTATCTCGTTTTAAATCACGAAATTCGATAAATTCTTTAAATTGCTCCAAAAAAGATACGTCTATTTTTGGAGGTTTCTGAGCTAGAACTTTCAATCCTCTTTGTGTAATTTTAAAATATCCCCGCTTTGGGGAATCTAACAGTCCAGCTTTTTTCATATATGTTCTTGCCCATCCAACACGATTGCTAAATATTTCTTGTTGACCGCTAGGCCTAAAACAAGCGAGGTTTATTAACCACACACGTACTCATAATATTTTAATCAATAATTGGTTGCTTGTTTGATCCCTTATGCATCTCTCAATACTTTTTTTGTTTGTAAAACTTCTCGAATTCGTAAAAATACCACTATGAACAGACAATATCACTGTGTCATGATACAATGTTGATGTACCAATCCCGCAGACTTTTAACTCCATTCATTTTTCTCACAAAATCTTGTTACCCTCTCATGCATATCTTCAGTTTTCTGATCCGCTCCCAGGTAGCAAAGAAATCCTGCAACCAGTCATTGTACCCAAGAACACGATACAAGATCTTTCTCCCCGTTTTGATAATTTGACACGGCAGCAAAATCAGTGTGTTAAGAAACCTCCGAAATTCCATCTTCACAACCTGTGTACCCCTTGCCTTGTCGGGCATTAACATCCCAAACCACGCCTTTATATTCCACGCCAGCGCTGTTATTACCATATAAGCCCAGTTACTCTCCAAATCTCTTACCGGCATCTTCATCGCATTTACCCCGTTCTTTAACTGCTCTACCACATTCTCCTGATTGCATCGCCCATTTGCTAACTCCACTACTTCCTCTGCCGGTATATCGCTCAGGGTTGTAATGTAAAAAAAGTATCGTACGTCATCAAATAATCTCATCTGACCCCTTTCTACTCTCAAGGTCTTCCTGACCACTACCACTCGATACCTCTTCTCACACTTCACCGGTCGATACGCAAACTCTCCCACGTGCTCTTCCTCAAGACAAATATTCTTATACCCTCGCTCTTCCACGATCCGCTCTTTTACCCTCTCTGGCCTCTTTCTCTCGTTGGTCTTTACCGTGTATTTCGGTTTACGCCTTATCTCCTTCCATGATTCCTTCGATAGCTCCCCTGCCCGTCTTTCCAACACCGCATGAGCATTCATACCAAACACAAAGTCTGCCTGCTCAGACCAACGATCAAAATTTCCCGTTAAGGAAAAATCCGTATCTCCTCTGATACATACCCTCTTCGCGTATCGCTTCACCAATCCTATCGCACGGTCTATCCACTCCACACAACCGTCATGGCTCGGCCTGTTCCCGGGACGATTCACCAGATACAACACCTCCTTCGTGTTCCCCAGCGATATCACCAGCGGCGCATACCCCCATATCCCCTTATACGATACATCTATTCCCTCCTTGCACTCTCCATACGTTTTTGCTATCGTACCATCTACATCTATCAGTGCCTCCTCCATGGAATCCTTCCTGCTCTCTTTCCATACGCGAATGCGTGCGGTATTGATGCACTCCATCAGTCTCAGGATATCCGCTTTCTTAAATCGACGGGTAAAATCCCCCGCTGTCGTCGGATCCGGTATCCTCTGCGCTCCTATTGCATTGAGGTACCCCGTATCCTGTCGGTTCAACTCTATGTCCTCTAATCGTATATTTCCGCAAAGGACATTGTATGCTATATTCAATACATGATCTGACTCGTGGTAGGGAATATGGCTTTTCAGTAATTTGACCTGCCGGTTAATCTCGTGTACCAAACCACTCTTCAGTACCATTTGATGTATTGCTCCTATTCCTCCGCAGTTGATTGCCTGTGTCTTCTCTGCTATTTCGTAATGGATATTCCTGGCGGTGAACATCGGTTGGGGTTGTTCCTCCCACTGCTTCCTCTCCAGTCGTTTTTTAATTTCTCGTTTCTTTCTCTTGAGTGTTTTGGTATACTTCTTTCGTAATTTTTTGTTCATCTGAAATGCCCCTTTTGCTGGTTATTGGTTTTTTGAGAAATCCTATTTTAACCAGTAAAATGGGGTATTTCAAACCTCTTCAACTCTCTTTGTTAAAAATCACGCTTGCATAAGGGCTAGGTAGTAACTCTTTGCGTTCGTCGGCAGTAAGGTTAAATGAATCTGCCAGGGTTTCAACAGATTCTCTGAATTTATGTTCTTGTTGATCTCCAGCTAATTGTAAAAGAGGGAGCAAAATTGTTTGATAATCAGGTATTGCCACTTATTCTCCTTTTTTATTATTTTCAAACATAACGACTGAACTGAGCTAAGTTAACCCGCTCGTTTGGCGGAAAGAGCTATGAATAAGAACAAGTTAACAAAGGCATCAAAACTAAACGAGTCTCTAACGATAAAGGGGTTAGCTTGAACGATTTGTATCTGTACCTTTAGAAACCTTGGTAACTATATTTTATTGCGATCTTCAAGCTCAAAAACGGTATTCGTAATTATATCAATTTTTGATTCTAAATCTTTTATCTTTTCAAGTAAAGAATCCGCGTCATCATTCATAGAAGTCTTTATTATTGCAGTTATTCCGTTTAGTAAGTTAATCGAATAAATCCCAAATACAAAAATCATAAATGTTAAAAACCAAAAGGAATTTTTTCTAACCCAATCACTAAAACCAAAATAATTTAATAAAAAATAAAGAGCAACTAGCCCTACAGTAAATGAAATTAATTGAAATAATTGTATTTACCATTATATCTATCTTTTTTGAATCTTCACGACTAATCATATTGCCTCCTATTGAATCGTTGTTATTTTCTAAATACAGATAACGTCTCGCTGAGCAGCAGCCGAAGGCTGTCAGACTCCAGTGGATTGTTCCCGAACACGAGTTAAAGCGCGAGGGAACTTTTTAATCCACTCTGCTCAGCGGGTCGTTCCCGAAGCGCGCAACGATTCGGGAACGACCTACATCATCAGCGCGCCCCGTGCTTGCAGCAAAAAACAAACAAGCCTCTTCGCGTCTGGTGCATGCATTGGTTATACAATATTTATTGTTTTTATAATATCTAAACTGTTTTGATTAAACTCATTTACTGCACTGTTGAATCTGTTAATTAGCCATTTGTATTTGGATAAATGATTTTCCTCAGTAATATCGGATAAACTTTTCTCAATATGACGACGGACTTCATGAAAATATACTGCCCTTGGGTCATATCCATCTGCTGCAAGTTCGGAAGCACCTCCAGCTACTGCATCGAATTTAAAACAATCAATGTAAAACATTGAGTCAAAATCTTTCTCTAAATACAGGCTAATTTCTTTGTAGTAATTTTTTATTATTTGATCTGAAACTACTATTCTAGGATATACAGCAGTTTTTGACTCTAATCGGTAGGCTGAAATGATTCCTTGACCATACAAGATTCCATTTTCGTGAATAACAGGACCGATTGAAATGCCGCCTCTGGCAAGAATGCCAACATACAGTAGTTCGGCTTGCAACCAACCAGAAGTCCAAATTAATGATCTGATTTTATCTTTCTCAGCAGAAATTGCTATGCAATCAGAAAAAACACTAACTTCCAAATTGCTTGTTATTAACTCTTTGTTTTTTGTTTGTTTTTCAATGTGTTTTATTCTGTTTAATGCATAATCAAGGTTCTGAAATAACTGTTGATCTTCTGGTAATCTTTTAATTAAACTTTCAAACCCAAGAATATCTATAAATGCAATTATTTTTTCTTTATATTTGTTTTTTTGATGATCCATGGAGTTTCAATGCATAACGACAAGCTCACATGCCGCCTAGAACAGAGCGAAGCGGTGCGGAAGGCGGTCAAGTGGAGCGGATTAGGGCTCTATTAGATAAGGTTCTTTTCAATTGTGTCCCATTTGTCTTGATATGGATGTAGTGCTGCCTCCGCAATGGCACAATGAAGAGTCTCCCACTTCTTGGGACGAACTCCATTATGCTGAGCTAGGTATGCTTTATGATGATATACTAACAAGTCGCGTAAACATTCCCATTCTAGGATATAAAATCGGTCATTTCTTCCTTCATCAATTCTTACGAAAGCCATAATGAGTCTTTGCACTGGACATGTCTTCATTTTGCCGACAACCTGTTGTTTACCTTCAAACGTAATGTCGCAATAATTTGAGATGTTCCCGAATTGCCATTTAGAACCGCGACTGGCCTTCACCTGAACTGAAACGTGTTGACCATTCTCATCGGAGGCGATAATATCATAGTGTGGAACGTTGCCGGTAAATGTTGTGGCAATTAGCCCTCGTCGTGATAGTTCCGCGGCGACAAGATATTCACCAGTTTGTCCTACAAGTTTATTACTTCGTCCTGTTGCCATATTTTAGAGCCCTAACATCCGCGTAATGGGCTGGTTTGGAGCGCCAGCAGAAAACCAGCTCCAATTGACGCGCTTGTTAACTGCTGACATTTACACATAGCGGCATATGGTCACTTGCTGATATCCACTCTTCTCTTTTACCGATAGAAAGCTCACATTTAGACAGAAGATTATTGGATAAAAATACATAGTCGATATGGTAAGGTTTATTATCTTTACGATGAAGGAAAAACGTAGGTGTTTTTTCTTCTCCATGTTTTTCTTTGGTCTGATAGTGATATAGGCTTTCAACACCAAGGTCGGAAAGTTCATTGACAAGGTCAGTATGACTCCACCACCTGTCCTCTTTATCCCAAATAGCATTGCTATTAAAGTCACCTAGAATGAACGTGTTTTCATTAGCGAGGTGATCCCTGTGTATTTGCAGGTATTTCCAAAACTGCCCCATATAACCAAAAATTTGAGCATCACTGCCTTTTGTCCAACACGCTAGAATATTGAATTTGTTGTTTAAGCAAAAGGGGAAAAACAGCTTTAAATCTTCGGTTTTCCAGCTAGTAGAAAAGCTTTTGGTTTTTAAACCTTTTAATTCAAACCTACCGGACCATTCTAATCTTGAGATGATATTTCCTTTTTTGGGAAATATACCAATACCCTTGTTTTTTGATGTTCCTGCCCAGAGATATTCACCAGCCCATTTGCGATATTCTTTTGTGGACTGTGAAGGATCTTCACATTCTTGAATTACTAAAACATCAGCACCTAAAGAATCAGCTTTTGCTAATTTCTTTCTAAGTGCTCTATTACAGTTCCAGGTAACAATTTTCATATGGCAGTTAACGGCTCCGCATAACCGGCTGGCAAAGGAGCGCAGCGGATTTGCCAGTCCGAGTTGATGCGGTTGTTATACATTCATCTTTATTTTGTTCAATGTTATCGATAGGTTGTATTCGTACAGTTCAACATTATTCGTCTCAGAACATGCCAGCAGAAGATCATCCGAAATCTCACGGGCGATTATTATGCCTCGCACTTTCTGACTTTCTTCTGCATGGTTTTTTCTGATCTATGCCATATAGCGAAGGATTTGGCCTACAACCCTATCGTACCCGCGCGATACTTTAAGTTCTATGACCACATAATTGTTGTTACTATCGATTGCCAATATATCGATGAACCGGTTCCCTACGGGAAACTCGATACCGCTAATTTCCTCTTCCATATATAAGGTTAGGCCCGGCTCAATAAGGGATAGATTCTTTGCCAAGAAATTCTGAAGATCTTTCTCATCTTCTTTTTGTCGTAAATAAATAGGGTCTGGATCTGAAGCTTGGTCGTAAAGACGAAATTTTTTGCTATCAATCTGGAAAAGAAGATCGTCTTTACCATTTGGATCAACGCTGTAATGTATTCGGCTAGGGGCATTTATTGATAGCTTAAGCAAATGAGCTGAAATTGTGCCAGGCTTTATAAGGGGATATTTTTTGTTGAACCAGGAATTTATTTTGTCTTGTTCTATAACGTCGCCTTTTTGAATATCGAGGTCTTTTATCATGTCTCGGAAAAGAAGTTTGACTGATTTTTCATACAACGCCATGATTGATACCCCTTTTCATGTATAACATGAATTATCCGTACTAATAACCGCCCTATTTTACGGCTGTTAGTACATATAATACTTTTGCTTTTCTTGGGTATTTGATGTTAATTGCTATCTTAAGACTCACTCAAGGAGCCTCTTGTTAACCGTTTACTTTATCGTTGGATAGATCGGATACGGGCCGCACGTTGCTCCAGTGTTTTGGCGTCTTCGTTCCGTTTCGTATCTCGATACAGCGCCGCCAAGTTCTCAAGGCATGAGGCCACATCGGGATGATTAAGACCTACGTTTTTCTCGGCTACTTCGAGGGCCTTCTTGGCGACAACGACGGCACGGCCATATTTGCCCGTACGATAAAGATCCATAACCTCCTGATTAAGGATTTCCCATTCAATGCCTGCGCCCTGAGCGAACACGAGCGGTGTGGCAAGCAACAAGAGCAAAAAATCTGTTGTAATTGTCAGTATGTAATTCATTGATTCATGCGTCCTCTCTTACGGTTAATATTTAAATAGACCACATCCAATTCTCATAAATATGTACCTTAATTCGCCTCTCAGCTATTTCCGGTCATGTAGTAAATTTTTTGCGTCTTTCGGGTATCGCTTCAAACTTCCGGGATTATGTATCCTGCAACCTCTCGTTTAAGACTCTCTTGAATTGATCTCTTGACCAGTTTGTTAAGCGAAGATCCCTGAGCCCTGGCCAACCCTTCGAGATAGACAAAATCTCTAAATGGAATGCTCAACGATAAAGACCTTGTTGCGTCAGGCCTGTTACTGAAATCAAGATTGATCATGGTTTAACGCCTCCCTTAGACCATGATAATAATAAAGTTAACACCGTGATTCATCAAAATAAATAATTCATTGAATGAATTATTTGGCAGACTGTCGCAAAATAAGGGAATGCAAAACGATCTAAGGAGTATAGTTTTACTATGTGGGGATGTGTCGAATTAATTCGTAAAGGTATGACCGCTAAGATAATAAGATTCCGGAATGTTTAACGCTACGTGCAATGCTTTAAAGATTGTAAATCTCTTTTCTACTCAATCCCTAATTCTTTTTTTGCTGCATCAAGCGTTATCCCTTTGCCAGCCTCTTTATCCTGTATAGAATCTTTAAGGCTTTCCTCTACCTCCGACCTTAACTCAAGTCCATAATCAGGATCAATAACTTCTAATACGGTATCCCTTATTAGTTCCCTGAGCTCCCTGCCTGTCATATCGGATATTTTTTTATCTTCCATTGCAGTGCGCATAATAGCAAGATCATACTATGTTTCTGTGTGATTGCCGAAGTTATATAAACACTCAAAAACCCATGAAACCGAAAGCCTAACAAGTACATTTTCGTTGTGTGTTGGGAAATGTCTGAATGGGAAAAATGTGTCTGCCTCCTGACTTATCCAGAATGTAAGTTTGCCTTGCAAAATCCAATTCCAGAGACGACAGAGACAAAAAACGGCCCTTTTGAAACATTAAATATTTTACATAAAGCAGCTTAGCATTTTTATAATCGGGGTTCGAATCCCCGCTTCGGTATTTTCATGCTAAATAGAATTAGAGTCTTACGAATTAAAATCTAAAAACACGTGCGTCACCAGATCGTCACTGCTGAACTATACGTTCACTCCAATCAAATGAACGGGTACAATTGTATGGCCTGATTACAGATTTTCAACCGGATGTCCATCGTGATGACGAAACAGATCTTTTGATGGTTTTTCGGGAGTTATTCCGATCACTATGTCAAAATTTGCCTTTAATTCACCTTTTTTTGAAAGATTGACCGGCTTGAAATCAACGAGGACGGCCTCCCGTTCCTCTTTCCCCTGAATTCTCTGAAATATGAAATCATCTTTATTCAACGGATGTCCTTTAATATACATCTGAGTCGTAAGAAAACGTTTGTCGCCTTTCCTGACAATGAAGTGAATGTGTGGTGTGCGTTTTACCCCAAGATCGTATGGCACAGGCTTTATCGTGCGAAAATAATACTCGCCTGATAAACCGGTAACGGTACGTCCATAGCCCTGGAAGTTCCTGTCGCGCTGGTCTCTATTGGGACATCTCGTGTGAAGATAGATCCCTTTGCTGTCAACATGCCATATTTCAACAACCGCGTCTTCGATAGGTTCTCCACTCTGACCGAGAACTCGTCCCGTGAGGTGGGTTATCTCTCCTGCGGCAGATGCCATGGAATTGCCGATGAGCACCAGATCATTATCGGAATCCGATGGCAGCCTGTTCGGGTAGAACGGCCCCTCAGTCTGCCCTGGCGTAATCATCAGCACTTTGGCTAATGCTTCAGATGCGGTGCGTGTAATGTTTTCAGCAAATGCTCCGGCAGTGGCAAAGGCAATAGTTCCAAACGAAAGGTTTTTCAGAAACTGCCTTCGACTGTTAATGATAGTATTGGATTTCATGAATGTCCTCCTTTCCATTCCTCTTTTCGCTCTTGTATGTCTCTCACTTTCTCTCATAAACCATTCCAACCTTGCCTAGGCAGTTTAAAAAGGGATAAATTTCATAGATATTCGTGTTCTGCCAGATTGGGTTGGGAGAAATCAGCTACAATTGTGGTTGTGTCACCAGGATTTGCCCCCTCTTCTGCAAGTTTTTTACCAGAATTATTTCCCGTTTAAGCGTTATTGTATATACAATTTAACCAATTAGCAAATGAGTTTCCCAAACTGCCAGTCTGGCATATCTGAAATAACCGCTTCTTTACCGGCTGTCACTGTGACAGCGTACTTTAAAAAATTTTTTTCCTGAAAGCAGATTTTTCTAAATTACTATAAATATGCATCTTACACTACATTTATCCCATACATTTTACCTGAGATACAGGGAACAATTGAGTAATAATTTATCACGAAACCAGTTTTAGGCATTTAATTTGCTTCATATTAAAAAAGTTTTCAGGTTATTCTATTTACAGTCCAAAGAAGGAGGATTTTAAGGATGGGTGATAAGAAAAAAATTGTATACGATCTGGATGCATTCGAGGCACTGAAAAAAGGTATTAATCAGCTTGCTTCTGCAGTCAAGATAACCTTAGGCCCAAGAGGGAGAAATGTAATATTACAAAAGAGTTTTGGGTCACCAATAATAACAAAAGACGGAGTTACCGTTGCAAAAGAGATTGAACTTGAGGACCACATACAAAACATAGGGGCACAGATGGTAAAGTCTGTAGCTTCAAAGACCAGTGATGTTGCCGGCGACGGCACTACGACGGCAACGGTTTTGGCAGAATCTATTTTTCTTGAAGGCCTGAAGAATGTTGTTGCCGGCTCAAATGCCATGGCAATTAAGCGTGGAATTGAAAAAGCCGTTATCAAAGTAGTAGAGGTCTTGAAGGCGACAAGTATTCCCGTTAAAGGAAGAAAAGAAATTGAGCAGGTCGGAACGGTATCGGCAAATCATGATGCTGAAATCGGTAAGATCATCGCAGATGCGATGGAAAAGGTAGGTAAAGATGGTGTCATTACGGTTGAAGAAGGAAAGAGCCTGGAGACTGATTCAAAATGGATAGAGGGATTACAGTTTGACAAAGGTTACCTTTCTCCCTATTTTGTGACAAATCCATCAAAAATGCAGGTTGTGCTGGATGATCCGTATATCCTTATCCATGAGAAAAAAATCTCCTCCGCTAAAAGCATATTACCCGTCTTAGAAAAGGTTGCACAAAAAGGAAAACCTTTATTGATAATTGCAGAAGATGTTGAAGGTGAAGCATTAACCCTGCTTGTGGTAAACAAACTCCGCGGTACGATAAAATGTGCAGCCGTTAAGGCTCCAGGGTTTGGTGATAGACGAAAAGCAATGTTGGAAGATATTGCGATACTAACCGGAGGGCAGGCAATATTTGAAGATCTTGGCATTACTTTAGAAAAGTTGGAACTAAAGGATTTAGGGAATGCAAAGAAGATAGAGATCGATAAAGACAATACCACCATTATCGAAGGTGCCGGTTCAAGCAAGGCAATTCAGGGTAAGATAGAGCAGATTCGTACAGAGATCCGGTCTACTACATCTGACTACGATCGTGAGAAGCTGGAAGAGAGACTTGCAAAATTAACCGGTGGTGTAGCGATGATTAACGTCGGAGCTGCAACCGAAAGTGAAATGAAAGAAAAAAAGGCAAGAGTAGAAGATGCTTTGCATGCGACTAGAGCAGCAGTTGAGGAAGGTATCCTGCCAGGTGGCGGAGTAGCCTATCTTCGTGCAATAGATAAGCTGAAAACACTTAAACTGGAAGGTGATGAAGCAATCGGTGTTGATATTGTCTACAGAGCATTATCTGCTCCCTTAAGGCAAATTGCTAAAAATGCAGGCGCTAACGCAGAGATTATTGTTGAAAAAGTTATTGAGGCCAAAGGGAATGAGGGTTATGATGCTGCGCTCGATAGATATTGTGATATGGTTAAAGAAGGGATAGTCGACCCCACAAAAGTTGTAAGGACGGCGCTGCAGAACGCCGCAAGTGTAGCCGCCCTGTTGTTAACTACCGATGCAATGATTGGAAGGATACCCGAAAAGAAAAAGATGCCGGCCATGCCGCCTGGTGGTGGAGGTTATGGTGGTTACGGAGATATGTACTAACCGTTTCTTTTCACCAACATCCCGGATAGAAAATTTATCGTAAAAAAGCCGCTCTTACCTATTAATAAGAGCGGCTTTTTTTTATTGAATGGAATTTATAAACCTGTTATATTTGCGGGTACAATTCTATAGCAGTTTGGTTTCGTTTTAGTCTGTCTTAATAGATAAAAAAGAGAAGAGGGGAGACAATGACTTTTATTACAGATAAATTGACACGTGAATTCATGGCAAAACATGGTAGTATTGAAAAGCTTTTTGAAGAATTTTTTTTTATGAACAAAAGTTACGATATTACTTCATCTACCCCATGGCAACCCCCTACCGACGTTTACGAGACAGAAAAAGATATTATCATAAAAATTGCAGTTTCAGGAGTTCGCCCCGAAGACATTTCTGTTGTTTTTTCTGATTACATACTTACCGTAAGCGGGAAGAGAAACGAAAGCTCTGACCATCAAAAGGTCTGTTTTTATCAAGTTGAGATAAGATACGGATATTTTGAAAGAAAGATAAAGATTCCAAAGTATGTTGATGCAAACAATATCCAGGCTACCTATGAAGATGGATTCATAGTAATTGTTATTCCTAAATCTGAAAAAGCTTTTACTTCCACAATATCTATTAAGATTGCATATTAAAACCCGGGTTCTTCGTACCGACTCCCGTCCCCACCTGTCCATGTCGGACCAAGGCTCTTTTCATGTTGACTGCCAGTACCCTGTAAATCACAAAAATCATGACGATGGAAAAAAAATCCGAAAAAACAAAAGAAGAGTTGCTTCCTGATAAAACAAACGTTTCTGATAAACCCAAACCGGAATCTATGGAGATTCCGGAAGAAATACCGACCCTGGCCCTTAAAGATGTAGTAGTTTTTCCACAAATGGTGACAGCCCTGGGTGTCACAACAAAGAATGAGCTAAAACTATTGGATACTGTTTTAGCTACGAACAGGTTTGTGGTACTTGTTGCCCAGAAAGATCCAGATAAAGAAAAATTGGACACCTCAGACCTCTATGAGCTTGGTACAGCCTCTATCGTTCTGCAGATGTTAAGGATGCCTGATAATACCGCAAAGATGCTGGTACAGGGTATTGCGAGAGTACGAATCAGGAAATTTACCCAGACAGACCCCTTTTTTAAAGCAAAGGTAACAGTAGTAGAAGATGTCCTCGATAAAGCAGGCGTTGAGATTGAAGCATTGGCTACAAATGCGAAGACTCAATTTACCAAAATGGTATCCATTTCATCACACTTACCGGAAGAACTGAAGATTGTAGTCGTTAATATTGAGCCCCCGGGGAGACTTGCGGATCTTATCACCTCACACTTAAACATCAGTGTTCCGGAAAAACAGGAAATCCTTGAGCTCGTAAATGTGAAGAAAAGATTACAGAAGGTAAATGCTTTTATCAATAATGAGTTGCAGGTACTTGAACTCGCAAGCAAGATCCAGTCACAGGTAAAAAACGAAATGGAAAAAGGGCAACGGGAATATTATCTTCGCCAACAGCTCAAGGCTATTCAAGATGAACTTGGGGAAGGTGACGAACATGCGGTTGAATTAAATGAATTGAGAGAAAAAATAAAGCAGGCAAAATTATCAAAAGAGGCTCAAGATGAAGCTGACCGCGAACTTTCACGTCTTTCAAAGATGCACCCATCTTCAGCTGAATATACAGTTGCACGAACATATCTGGACTGGCTCATTGCCCTTCCGTGGGCAATCTCTACAGAAGACAATCTCGATATTCCCAGCGCCAAAAAGGTCCTCGATGAAGATCATTACAATCTAAAAAAGGTAAAGGAGAGAATCCTTGAATACTTAGCAGTCAGGAAACTGAAGAATGATATGAAAGGTCCTATCCTTTGCTTTGTCGGACCACCGGGTACAGGCAAAACATCTGTTGGTAAATCAATTGCCAAGGCAATGGGGAGAAAATTTGTGAGAATGTCTCTGGGAGGCATACGGGATGAAGCTGAAATCCGCGGTCATCGACGCACGTATGTCGGTGCCTTACCGGGGAGGATTATCCAGGGTCTGCGTAAGGCTTCTTCGAATAACCCTCTCTATATGCTCGACGAGATAGATAAGCTGGTATCAGACTTCCACGGAGATCCCTCTTCCGCATTGCTGGAAGTACTTGATCCCGAGCAAAATTACTCCTTCTCTGACCATTATCTTGATGTCCCTTTTGATCTCTCAAAGGTAATGTTCATCACGACAGCCAACATCCTTGATACAATACCGCCTGCCCTGAAGGATAGAATGGAGGTATTGGATCTGCCGGGTTACACAACAGAAGAAAAACTGGAAATAGCAAAGAAATATCTTATCCCAAAGCAGTTTGATGCTCACGGTTTAAAAATAGAAAACCTAACAATTACGGATAATGCCGTAAAGGTAATAATAAGCGATTATACCAGAGAGGCAGGTTTAAGAAATCTTGAACGTGAGATTGGCACCGTTTGCAGAAAGGTTGCCAAAGAGGTCGCTTCAGGTAAGACAGAGCTTGTTGAAGTAAATGCAGAAATGATTAATGAATTTTTAGGCCCGGTTAAGTTCTTTGCAGAAGTCGCAGAAAGAACAATTGAGTCAGGTGTAGCAACAGGGCTTGCATGGACTCAGTCCGGAGGTGAAATATTATTTATAGAGTCTACGAGGATGATCGGAAGTGGAAAATTAATGTTAACAGGACAACTCGGTAACATCATGAAAGAGTCAGCAGAAGCCGCTATGAGTTATGTCCGCTCAAATGAAAAGGCATTAGGCATTTCGGTAAAGAAATTTTCAGAGTATGATTATCATATCCATGTCCCCTCAGGCGCCATTCCGAAGGACGGCCCTTCTGCCGGAGTTACCATGGCAATTTCTCTGATCTCACTACTCAAGGGTAAGTCAACTCAACCTCACGTAGCAATGACGGGAGAAATAACATTACGGGGCAGAGTATTACCTGTGGGAGGGATTAAAGAAAAGGTGCTGGCTGCAAAAAGGGCGGGAATCACAACGGTTATCCTCCCAAAAAGAAACGAAAACGATTTAGCGGAAGTCCCGGAAAAGGCAAAAGAAAAATTAACATTCATATTTGTAGAAAAGGTGGAAGACATGTTAACCACTGTCTTTGGCACATCAAATAAATAAAAGGAGCTCAATTCTCAGCTATGAAAAAGGCATGGGGAGGTAGATTCACCAAGAAAACTGCTTCACTGGTCGAGGCATTTACAGAATCAATATCGTTTGATCAGCGATTGTATAAATACGATATTGAAGGGAGCATTGCACATGCCCGCATGCTGGCGCAATGCAGCCTGATTACGCTCAGCGAGTGCAACGCCATTATTAAAGGTTTAAGGGGTATTCATAAAGAGATTGAATCCGGAACATTTCAGTTTAAGACTGAGCAAGAAGACATCCATATGAATATTGAGTCTGCTTTGGTAGAGAGGATTGGTGATGTGGCGAAAAAACTTCATACTGCCAGAAGCAGGAATGATCAGATAGCACTCGACCTCCGGCTATGGATGCGTGATCAGATTCTGGAAATAATTGAGGCAATTACCGCTCTCCAGTCTGAATTCATCATGCAGGCAAAAACCGCAGATAAACACATACTTCCCGGATTCACCCACTTTCAACACGCACAACCTGTCATGGCTGGCCATTACTTCCTGGCTTACGTCGAAATGCTGGAGAGAGACCGCACACGGCTCGTTGATTGCCGAAAACGCGTCAATGTATCGCCTCTTGGGGCTTGTGCATTAGCAGGAACAACTCTTGACATAAAGCCTGAAATTACTGCGAAGCTGCTTGATTTCGATTCGACATTTGAAAACAGCATCGATGCCGTCAGTGACCGGGATTTCTGTCTGGAGTTTGCATCTGTACTGGCTATAATTTCGGTGCACCTCTCCCGATTTTGTGAAGAGTGGATTGTCTGGTCCAGTCAGGGATTTGACTTTCTCGACATAGATGATTCTTATTGTACCGGTTCAAGTATCATGCCCCAAAAGAAAAACCCTGATGTACTTGAGCTTATCAGGGGTAAATGCGGTCGCGTTTACGGAAATCTATTTTCATTACTCACGATCATGAAAGGGCTGCCTCTCTCCTATAACAGAGATATGCAGGAAGATAAGGAAGCAATTTTTGATACTTCAGATACGATAAAGGAGTGCCTGTTAATCCTCAAAGAGCTGATTAAGAAGACCGCCTTAAAGTTTGAAAATATGGAAAAAAGTTGTGAAAAGGGGTTTCTCGACGCCACAGGGATCGCAGATTATCTGGTAAAGAAAGGGATTCCTTTCCGTGAGTCTCATGAAATTGTTGGTACTATGGTTAAGAAATACAGCGGTGACGGCAAGCGTCTGCAGGATGTCAGTATAAAAGATTTCAAGAAATTTTCGCCTCTGATTGACAAAGATATTTATGAAACAATTGGTGTAAAAAATTATATTAAACAGTATAAAAGTCCGGGTTCCACCTCCCCCGCATCGGTACGAAAAAAGATAAGGGCTTGGGAGAGAAAACTTCAAAAACATATTACAACACGGGAGAAAAAATTTGTCTAATTTTTTTCATTATAAAGACAATGAGTTATTTTGTGAAGACACAAGCGTAAAGGAAATAATTCAAAAGGAGAACACCCCTGCATACATATACAGCAAAAATTCTATTCTCAAACATTTCACTGAAATAAAGGACGCATTTGCAGAAGCAAAACCGTTAATCTGTTTTTCAGTCAAGTCCAATTCTAATTTGACAATACTGAAAATCCTGTCCGATGCAGGAGCAGGATTTGATGTTGTTTCCGGTGGAGAGCTTTACCGGGCCCTGAAGATCGGAGTACATCCTGACAAGATTGTTTTTGCGGGTGTTGGTAAGACTACTGAAGAAATAAAATATGCACTGAAAAACAATATATTCATGTTCAATGTTGAATCAAAAGCCGAGCTCGAAAATATCAATACTGTTGCCGGAGACTTAAGCAAAAAGGCCCGCGTAGCCTTGCGTATCAATCCGGATATAGACGCCCGGACGCATGCCAAGACTACCACGGGTAAAAAGGAAAATAAGTTTGGAATAGATTTTGAAACATCAGAACAGATCATCAATAATATTGATTCCTATAAAAATATTGATTTGAGAGGTATACACGTCCATCTCGGTTCGCCTATTTATGACCCGGAACCTTATGTTCTTGCGTTAAAAAAAGTGGACGAATTTCTTCAAAAAGTCCGAAAGCTGCACAAAATTGAATATCTCAATATCGGAGGCGGTTACTGTATATCATATACGGGAGAATCCGTTAAAAGACCTGAAGACTTCGCAAGAGACATTCTCCCCATCACCAAGAAATTAGGAGCCAGGCTGATAATGGAACCGGGACGTTTTATCGTCGGAAATGCAGGAATTCTGGTAAGCAGGGTTACCTATTCAAAAGCTTCAATCGGCGGAAAGAAGCATGTTATCTGTGATGCTGCAATGAATGATTTAATTCGCCCCTCTCTTTACGATGCTTTTCATAGGATCTGGCCTGTCTGCACTTCCGTCCCCAGGCCGGAAATAGAACTTCCGAATCAAAAACCCCAAACGAATGGAAATCTAGAGATTGTTGATATCGTAGGTCCTGTATGTGAAAGCAGTGATGTTTTAGCAAAAGGGAGATGGTTTCCTGTGGTGAAAGCGGGTGACCTTATTGCTGTTTTCAGTAGCGGTGCATATGGTTTTACGATGAGTTCAAATTACAACTCAAGACCGCGTGCCTGCGAAATACTCGTAGACGGTGGTACTGTCTCAACCATCAGGAGGAGAGAAACCTACGAAGATTTGATTGCTATTGAGAAAGAGTATCTGTAAGCATTGATCACGGTTCGCATAACATCATCCTCTGTTTATCGATACATTGAGAACACCCGTTAAATGACAGCTTTTCCGGCCTCTTTTAAAAACTGATATAAAAACACTTGAATCATCCAATATAAACCGTAAGATAGTTTTTATGAATACAAATCTTTTTAATGTATATAACATGAAAAAAACAATTTTTACCATCATAGTTTTGGCGTCCCTCCTCTTATGGGGCAAGGCAACAGGAGCCTCTGTTGCAGAATGGACGGATGATTTTGAGGCCGCTAAAAATCTGGCAACGACGGAAGGAAAGGATCTTCTCCTTCACTTTACAGGCTCGGATTGGTGCCCATGGTGCATTAAGCTTCATAAAGAGGTACTCAGCCAAGAGTTGTTTAAGAAAGAGTCTCCCAAGCACTTTGTACTCGTAGAAGTCGATTTCCCAAGAAAGAAGAAACAGCCTGAAAAGGTAAGAGAACAGAATCAGGAATTGGAAACACTTTATCAGGTTGAGGGTTTTCCAACTATTATACTGACAGATTCCCAAGGCCGGCCTTACGCAAAGACCGGTTACATGGAGGGAGGCCCCGACAATTTCCTCCGCCATCTCAACGAACTTCTCTCCATTAAGTTGAAACGGGATGCTCTGTTTAAAGAAGCAGCGAGTGCGCAGGGTGCCGAGAAGGCGAAACTTCTAGATCAGGCACTAAATTACCTCCAAAGCAGCGGGATAGAAAACCTCAATGAGTACACTGACATTATTGATAACATCATAGAAAATGACAGAGACAATGCACTTGGCCTTAAAGCCAATTATGAGATACTCAAAATCAGGTACGAAAGTACGAAACGAATCTTTGATATTATGAGCACTCTCAACCGCAATATCTCCAGAGAACATGACAGTGCCCTCAAGGAACTTGTTGCATTAGCCGAAGTTTCCCGGCCGGTACCCGAAATCGTACAGACCATATACCTTAAAATGGCCGAGTTATACCGGGAAGGAAAAAAAGATGAGATAGCCTGGTTTGAGAATCTAACGAAGGCTGCAGAGGTTGCGCCTCATACTGACATAGCCAGTCAAATCTTCGAGTTAATAAAAGAGATCAAGGAAAACAGGTAGTCAGTAAAGGGTAATCGAAGGAGAGAACGAAAATATATTCAGGAAGAAATATAACCTTTCGCATCTCCTCAACCCAATTCATTCGGGGAGCAAAAAGAGAGATACGTCATCGGTAAATCCACTAACATGACACAACAAAACCGGTGGTAATTTGTCATGCCCTGTTTTTGCGGGCTCAGCCCAGAATCTTACGCTTTCGTACATTGCAAAACACCTCACAATATCCAATTTTTCAACAATTCTTACCTCCTGCAATTATCATATGCCTGAGCCTCATAAAAAATTTTTTTTACATCTAGTTTAAGAATATATACTTAACCTTTACCGGAAAAAATATATTCTGATGCAGCAACGATTGGCATGTTTATTGTACCTTTTCAAAAAGCAACAGGAAAGAACTCTTCTGTACACAGGTTTATTGGCAAGACAAATCACCACAAAAGATTGGAGTTTCCTGCAGGTTATCACATAACTGACAATAACTGATTTTCATTTTTTTACTTTTCTGGCTGATATTTTTACCAATCATAAGGAGGCAATTGAAATGAATGCAGAAACAAAAAAGTCAACGAGTGATGTACTGTGTCCCAATTCAGAATGTGAGTATGATCATCATCTGGAAGGAGCAAACTTTTGCTTGCTTTGTGGTACATTACTCACAAAAAAATGCGAAGACTGTTTATCTTCCAATCCTCAGTATGCAAGGACTTGTTATCAATGCGGGACAAGTTTGTTAGAACTCAGGGAAGTACATAATTAAGATAAGGATAGAGATGGAGAAGATGATGATTCTGCAAATTCCAAGTCTCCTTATCAGCATCTTCTCCATCCCGATTTAAACCGACACCTTACTCCCTCTGTGAACGGTCATAACTACAGATTAAAACTTAAGGTAAGGACTTAAACATAAAATATGAAAGGATTGAAGAAGTAAGCCATTGATTTGTTACTGAACTTCCGTCTACCACCCCCTGTCAGCATCTCAGATACTGCTAAATTTTTTCTTCTCTACTTACCTAACCCGAACGAGTCAGGAAAGGATTTCAGATTTACGAATTGTTTTTTAAGTCTTTCATTTTATGAGTTGAATTCAGAAGCCAGAAGAAAGAATTCAGAATAGTAATTGACTATGACTCAAGTAGTTTACTTACCTCTTCAAGTTGATTTATCAAGTTGAGCCTATCAGTAGACCAAATGAGTTAAGCGCACCCCTATCTTTACTTCACGCCATTACTGAATCAAGTTCAGCACAAGTTTGGGCTTATGCTTACGCACAAAAAACATGATATTGAAAGCTATACTCATAAATAAAAAGTTTTTTTAAGTAACAAACCGGTTGGTCCAAAATCAAACAACTTTCTAATTTAATTATTCATTATACCAATAAGGGAAAGTTTGAAAACCGAAGGTTTTCATTTGACAACCTGGCCGAACAAGAACACATATGAAATTTATTCCTTATTTAGTTCTGGCTCGGCCAGGTTGGGTGAAATTTTTACTTGCTGATGATAAAGCTATGTAATAGAGTATCTGTAGGTTTATTGTGGAATATACTAAAATCGATTTGGTTTTCAGTTTTACTGGAAACCAAATCCTGGTGAAGGTATCCCCGGACAAAAGGCGCCAAGGACTTTACTCGCTCAATTTTATCTCGAATTTTACCTGTCTGCGTGCGTTCCTTTCCTTACGCACAGACAGGTCCGAAAACCATTATCAGATGAGTATCAAAAAACATAAAATGAAGGGGTATAAAATTATGGACGAAGAAAAATTAAAACAAACAGTCAAGGATATGGTCATCAGAGGAAAAGGGATACTGGCTGCCGATGAAAGTGAAAAAACTGCTGCAAAAAGACTGGCTTCCATTAACGTTGAATCAACTGAGGAGACGAGGAGACAATACAGGAATTTGATTTTAACGACACCAGGAATGGAAAATTATATTTCCGGGGTAATTCTTTTTGAGGAAACGTTACATCAGAAATCTGATACTGGTGTTTTTTTTCCTGAAGTTTTACAAAAAAATGGAATAGTGCCTGGAATAAAAGTTGATCAGGGTTTGGCAGATTTAAACGAAGACGGAGAAAAATACACGAAAGGGTTAGAAGGTTTAGGAGATCGACTGAAAGCTTATAAAAAATCAGGGGTAAGATTTGCAAAATGGAGAGCCGTTTACACTATTTCAGAAAACACTCCAAGTGCTGAGGCTATACAAAGAAATGCTCAGGATCTTACCATGTACGCAAAAATATGTCATGAACATGGCTTTGTTCCCATTGTTGAACCAGAGGTGCTGATTGATGGAACACACTCGATTGGGCAGAGTTATGAAGCAACGGAAAAAGTCTTAAGGGAAGTATTTGAAGCTTTGAAGAGAGATAATGTGAGGGTTGATCTCTGTGTGTTAAAACCAAGCATGGTTATTTCAGGAAAAGAAGCGGTGAGTCGTGCAGACGTAGATGAGGTTGCAGAGCAGACTATCAAATGCCTTAAAGCAACGGTTCCCTCTGTGCTGCCAAGTATAAATTTCTTGTCTGGAGGACAAACTCCTGTTGAGGCAACTGCCCATCTTAACAGGATAAACATGTTAGGAAAAAACCTGCCTTGGTATGTCAGCTTTTCCTTTGCCCGTGCTTTACAGGAACCTGCATTAAAGGCATGGCAGGGTAAGCAGAAAAATTTCAAAGCCGGTCAGGATGCCTTCCTGAAACGGGCAAAACTTAATGGCCTGGCATCGCAAGGAAAGTATAGAGAAGAAATGGAATAGAAACGATTCGGTCTTTTATGTTAAGAACATTGTCCATTGACCTGTAAATTGCAACTCAAAAGGTTTTTTTATTCTATCCCCTCCTTATTTACAATAGAAATCTTTAAAAACAATTTGTATAAATTATACATTTTGATTCGATTAAATAATCACTTGTTCAATTACGGTATCGGCTAAACTCCTATTAATGGTTTAAGAGCTAAACCTACTCAAGAGCTCAATGGTGGAGAAATAATCAAATTTTCTGCACTCAACAGGAATCACCAGAATTAACAGGAAGGTCGTAATTCACATTTCAACTACAGGTGATGGAAAGTATTTTGGATGTCGGATAAAATATACTAATATATAACTTTACTTTACAAAATCCCCTGCTAATATATAACAATGGTTTTAGGTAAGTTAATAAAGAGGTCTATTTATCAGGCTTTATGGGACGATCTGAGTCGGAAAGAGGTAGTATTTCTCCTTGGACCGAGACAGTCCGGAAAAACAACACTGATGAAAATCATTCAAGATCGACTCAAAGACAAGGGAGAACCGACACTGTATCTCAGTCTCGATTTTGAGTATGACAGGCAGCATTTCAGTTCACAGCATGATCTGATACAAAAGATAGAACTAGAAATAGGTAAAACGAGAGGCTTTGTTTTTATTGATGAAATACAGAGAAAAGAAGATGCTGGCCTGTTTTTAAAAGGCATCCATGATATTGGATTACCTTATAAATTTATCGTATCCGGATCGGGAAGTGTAGATTTGAAAGCCAATATAAAGGAGTCGATGCTCGGACGTAAAAGGGTTTATGAGCTTTACCCCGTTTCACTTCCGGAATTTATAAATTTCAAAACCAGCTATAAATACGAGAATCGCCTGAATGAGCTTTTTTCACTAAAAGGTATTGAACTGGACAACCTGCTTCTGGAATATCTGAATTTTGGAGGGTATCCCAGGGTAATTCTTGAAGATGAGCTGAAAGAAAAATTGAGGGCAATTGATGAGATTTATCAGGGATATATTGAGAAAGATATTGCATACTTATTAAAGGTGGAGAAAATCGACGCTTTTGCTCAGCTAATCAAGATTCTCGCAGATCAGATAGGCAGACTGCTTAATAATTCAGAGCTTTCCAATACTCTCGGTATCTCGTTACCGACTTTAAAAAACTACATCTGGTATGCTGAGCAAACCTACATCCTGCAGAGGTTGACACCTTATTATAGAAATGTTCGTACTGAGATCAGTAAATCACCAACCGTTTATTTGAATGATCTCGGCTTGAGAAATTATATGCTCGGTATTTTTGGTAATCTCATCCGTCAAGATGACCTGGGTTTTGCATTTCAGAATCTCGTCTTTATGACTCTCAGGGAAAAGCTCCATTGGACAAATACCAAGATCCATTACTGGCGAACAAAATCAGGAGCGGAAATTGATTTTCTTGTAAAAACAGGCAGAGAAATTATCCCCATCGAAGTCAAATACAGTGAACATATGAAGCCAATGATTCCAAGATCATTTGATGGCTTTATAAAAAAATACAATCCCAGGAAGTGTATTGTCATAAACAGAAACCTTAAAGAGACCGTAACAAGAAAAAATTGCGAAATCCTGTTCCTGACGATATGGGATTTATTTATTGAAAAAATAGAATGAGGTCTTCTCAGGTAAAAATGTAAAATTGTAGTGCAATGAAACAAAAGGAAATTTATCTATGGTTTTATCTAACCATATTATTCTTTTAAAGGGATCTTACCTTCAGAACATTAGTATTTGATTAAATGTTACAATTCAAGGATATAGGAACTGCTGTATTATAAATGATTTATTAACGTTTGAAAGCAACGAGTTAAGCTCATCCAGCATGAAAAACGTTCTACAATTGGAATCTGCATTTGCAAAACTATAACTCATTGCATAATCGGTAATTATAAAAAAATTCCTAAACACATATTTATAAGCAACAAAATGAACTCCGCCATTCCAGAACATAAAGCAGAAATACTACCTTTAATAGAGGCAATAGAGATCTCTTTTGAACCAAAGCGGGATCTTAATCTGCGCAGGCTTAAAGTCAAGGATGCCAACCGTCTGCTGACAGGTAATCGACAAGAGAAAATTGCCCCTGAGGAGATATTAGTTGATCTAAACGGACCACTGGGAGAGCTTGTAGTAGGATCGGCTATCATGGTAGGAAGAATTTCTGCCCATGCCGGCAAATATATTGTTACGAATGGCAATCCGATTAATTTATCTCGATATCGCGGAATGCAGGTCTGGTGGTTGAGGGAATTGATGAATACCCGGCATGTGTTCATTGTAGTGAAAGGTACCGAAGGCGAACGAAAGAGCATTACCCTGGTTGTACGGCCCACCCTGATTCATGGAGAAACCCTGGGTTACTGTTTTGAAGGAAGGCAAATTGATCTTGTTTTAAATATATTAGAATCCCAGCAAGGCATTGTCAATCCTGAGAAGATCAGAACACTTACGTCGGTGCTCTTTGGATCTGTTAAGGAAGGTGAGATCTATGCCTTTCAGGATCTTCCGGATGATTATATGTTTAAGATCATTGTGAGTGAAAAATTTAAGGAAATTGATTTAAAGAAGATTTTTGAACAAGCTCTTCATTCAATCAGCAGGAGTCTGGATATTAATCTCATGGTAAAATTACTGGGTGAAGGATTTGATTCTACCGGAAAGAAAGACGGCAAAAGCAGGTGGAATGTGAAAATCGCTGTTCTCTGGCGGAAACGACATGAGGATATTTATAAGGCACTGAAAAACAATGGTTTTAATGTGGGTAAAAAAGATTTCTTCAAAATCGGCCAAGAGCTCAGCGAAGGTTCTGGAGTGCTTACCGAAGGAAATATTACCTGGGTCTTAAATGATGACTGGTCACAAGGCTTAGAGATAGCTTTAGGTGATATTGATATGCTGATTGGTTCAGGCGGGATGCCGGGAACCCTTAACAGTGCCTGGCTCGTAGCAAAATATGGAGGCAATTTTGCCAGTATCCCTATTTCGACAGAGTATCTTTATCAGGGTGTGGCCTACACCCATTTTGATAATGTTGATAATTTCTCACCACGTGAAAAATGTAATGCAAAGCGTTTCAACTTTGTTTTGATAGACCCTCTCACCGGCCGAAATAAAATCTATACTCACCATGACATGATTAAGACTGATCTCAACGAAAGTGTAATGGCCATTGGCGTAATCAGGGAGAATCCATATTTGGGAGGTGGAATTCAACCCTTACGGATCAATGAAAAATCAGGCAAGGCCCTGGTGAATGTACTGTGGCTCGGGCCTAAAGAGAAAGGAATTATTAACCTGGAGTTAGAGTTTGAAACAAGTATAACTCACTACCTGTCAGAGGTCCAGATATCCAAGCCGGAAGAGAAAAAAGCAGAAGACCTCTATCACTTGAGTCTTGCCTATGCAGAATTTGGGAAATGGAAGAAGGCCAAAGAAACCATTAAGAATTCGCTAAAGTATTCCGTAAATTGTCGTTCGGAAACAATTCAAAGAAATATAACCATCGCACAGTTATATATCAGGGGATCAGAAGCCCTGGGAATAGGAAAACCTGATGTTGCTATCAATAAGGCAACAGAATTACTAAAAAAAGCATTGCTCTCTATTAAGAATAACGATTCTCTGCACATACGCCGTTTTCTGAGAAGAATAGCTATTGATAAAATGGACAGGACCATTCAATGTGCAGAAGCCTACTGGAGGAAGGGAATAGAAGGAAAAGAAAAAGCTCTCAAATTAATTCCGGAGGCCCTCGAATTCTGGAGTGAAGCAGGTAAATATACCAACCATGAGATTGATCTGATGGAAAGGTATAACGAACTTTACCTGTGGGAGATAATCCATTGTTATCATGATGAAGTCTTCAGCATGTGGGAAAGGAAAGAGACTCCCGAGGAAAAAGAACAGAGTTTACTCTACAGGTTCAAGAAAGCTTACGAGGTATTTACAAAACTGCGCAAGACAAAACTGGTCAGTAACTACGAAAAAGAATTGCACAAAGAGCATGGTGATATCTGGATGAGTTTATTACTGGTAACGGTTTTCAGAGAATCACCTCCATCTATACGTAACGGTCTGATGGAGGCCTATTTCAGACTTCTAGATCTGATTAATGAGGAGAAACATGATCAAGCAAACGGAAAAAATTTTCATACACCATTACTCTCTTCTCAATTTGAATCCGGATATGGTTTATCCGGAAAAATGGTTCAGGCAATTATTGAATATCAAGACAGACAACATTCCGGAAAGATCACCAGCATCGCTCAGCTTTTTGAAATCCCGATTCTCTTACAGGATGGTTTCATTCTGCAATTTCTCTCAGCCCTCGTTCCAACGAAGAGGCAGCTTCAGGAAACAGATGATCTTTTAGTGGAGGTTGAAGCAAAATTTGTGCGCCCTACCAGTTTAACCATCGAAGAGCAGATTATCAACCAGCATAAACAGAGAGGAAAAATACAGCAGGAACAAAATAATGTTCTGGATTATAACCTGGAACAGGGAATCTTCCTTTTTGAAGCGGTAATACACGCTTATCATGCACGTGAACTGATTGTGTTAGGACATCCGAAAGGGGCGGAAGAATTTCTTTTCAGGGCTATTAAAGCATTAGATCGGATGATTGACAAGTCACACGGATACCTTCCCTATGTATATCAGCATAAAAACAAGGTCGATCTTTACAAAGAGTTCGGGAAACGTCTTGGTAAAGCTGAATTACTGAAAGAAGGTATTAAGGCACTCGATGAAGTGGTTGATCCTGAAAAAAGAAAAAAACGTTTCGGAAAAAATGCCGGAGCAGTAGCCGGCCAGGATCTCATCGCATTAAAGAAAATGGGTGAATTGGGTCAGATGATTAAGGAACTGAAAGTTAAAAATCTTTAAGATTACTTTAACTCTAATTCAACGATGCTGATTCCATCCGGCAGAGGTTTTACCGTAAATCCCAGTTCCCTGCAGAGCATTATCATCCTGTCATTGTCTGTCAGAACAATGCCATATATCTTCTCGATCTCTTTTTCCTGTGCGATCCCTATCAATGTATCTATGAGCTTATGGCCCAGACCTTTCCCCTGATAGATATCATGGACAACAACGGCAAACTCGGCATTCTTCAAATCAGGCTCAATAATCAATCTCCCGATACCAATGATCCTTCTCTTTTTGTCTTCTTTCAATTCTGCCACAATAGCCATTTCCCTGTCGTAATCAATGTTGCAGAACCGGATGAGCATCTCATGCGTGATATCCTTGATCGCCTGAAAAAATCTCCCTACCAGAGCTTCTTTTGACAGCGACTTAAGCATTTCCTGTTCCATCGGTTCGTCTTCCGGCCTGATCGGCCTCAGGGTTACTTCCGTTCCATCTGAGAGTTTCCAGGGGGTAACGTATCTCGTGGGATAGGGGGTAATCACCAGATGAGGATATGGAAGAGGATGAGAAAACGGTTCTCTTTCAAGAATGATTCTGGCATCGAGGGCACAGGGTTTGCCATTCGATACCGCGAGCGGGTTTATGTCCATCTCTGCAATCTCCGGGAAATCTGCGATCAAATCTGAAAAATTTACCAGAATCTGCTCCAGCAGTCTCATATCAGCCGGAGTTCTTCCCCTGAACCCTTTCAGCATTTGGTACACCTTTGTCTCTTCCATGAGCCTTTTTGCAAGAGTCTGATTGAGCGGAGGGAGCCCTATAGAAACATCCTTGAATATTTCTACTGCTGTACCTCCCATACCAAAGATGATAACAGAACCGAAGTCTTTATCCTTCTTTACCCCCAGGATAAGCTCATAATCCAGATTCAGCAGCATCTTCTGAACTGTTACGCCTGAAATCCTTGCTTGCGGAACGCTTTCCCTCACATTCTTCAGTAAAACTGCATATCCCTCCCTTAAACCTTCCTCAGTATGGATTCCCGCCATAATACCGCCTACGTCACTTTTGTGAGTAATGTCCGGAGATGCGATTTTCAGTACAACCGGATAACCGATTGTATGCGCAATGGATACCGCATCGTCAACATCTCTGCTCATATAGGGCCTTGTCGTTGGAATCCCGTAGTTGATTAAAAACCGTTTGGATTCCTCTTCGGTAAGAATATATCTCCCTTCCGCAACCGACTTTCTGATGAGTGCTTTTAAATTATGTTTTGGAGGTGCAAGATCTGTAGGCAGTTCGACCGGTGTTTCGTACAATAATTTGAGATTTCTGAAATAGCTGTACATGTAGAGATAGGTCTTAACGGCATCCTCGGGTGTTTCATACGTAGGGATACCGTTTTGCAGCAAATTCTTTCTCGCTTTCTGAATATCCTCCCCACCAATCCATGCAGTTAAGATTGGTTTCCATGCATTTCTGGAAATTTCAACAACGGTTTCTGCAAGCTCCTGCGGTTCTGTTGCTCCCTGAGGTGTATAGATGATTAAAACTCCGTCAACACCTGAGTCATGTAAACAGATATTGATGGCTTTCAAATACCTCTCTTTGTCTGCGTCTCCCAACACATCTACGGGATTACCCTTACTCCAGTAAGGTGGCAGGGATGCATTCAAGTCTGTCAAACTTTTTTCAGAGAGATCTGCAAGTTCCCCTCCCAGTTCAATGAGTGCATCGGTAGCCATAACTCCCGGTCCACCGGCATTGGTAATAATTGCCAGTCTCTGGCTTTTGGGAAGATTCTTTGAGTCAAGAACGGCAGCAACGTCAAATAATTCTGCGACGTTTTTTACCCTGACAACACCAACCCTTTTGAATGCGGCATCATACACCTGATCATCTCCTGCTATTGCACCGGTATGTGAGAGAGCAGCCTTCGCGCTTTCTGCATATCTTCCCGGTTTTACAATTATAATGGGTTTGTTCCGTGCATACCCCTTTGCAGCACTCATGAATTTTTTTGCATTGCCGACACTCTCCATGTAAATCATAATGCTTTTTGTATCAGGGTCGTCTCCCAGAAAATCAATCAGATCGCTTACATCAACATCAAGCATTGAACCGAGGGAAGTAAACATACTGAAGCCTATATTCGAGCTGATAGCCCAATCCAGTATGGCACTCCCGAGTGCACCACTCTGAGAAATAAAGGCGATGTTGCCGGGCTCGGGATTCGCCTTGAAAAATGATGCATTTAAGCCTATATTAGGACGTATTATTCCCATGCAGTTTGGTCCTATGATTCTCATCCCGTGTTGCTTCCGGATTGTATCTATCCGGTATTCAAGATCTCTCCCTTCCTTACCGATCTCTCTGAAACCTGCAGAGATTATTATGATACCCTCAACTCCTGCCCTACCACACTCTTCCACTGACTCCGGAACTATTCGTGCCGGAGTTACGACTACTGCCAGATCAATCTGCTCAGGAACATCACAAATATTTTTATAGCACTTCACACCAAGCACTTTGTCCCTGTTCGGATTTACCGGAAAGATTTTTCTCTCCTTGTTGAGCAGGAGGTTTTCCATGATTGTCTTCCCGACAGAACCGTCTCTCTCAGTAGCGCCAATGAGCGCTATTGTTGAAGGATTAAATATGCTTTTTACAGGATTGCGAAGCCTTTTCTTAGGATTAGACATGGTTACAATATTTTCTCTCTTATGACAAAATTACAAAAATCACTATACAAAGTATAAAAAAAATTATATAGTTATATTTACTTTTGGAAAGATAAAATTTCTTTTTGTTTTAACAGATGGCAAAAAATTTCTCTAAAATGCCGGAAAGAATAGCCGGTCTCGGCGAGATGGCGTATAACCTTTGGTGGAGCTGGAATCCGGCAGCGAGGATGCTTTTTAAATCGCTGGACAGGCAGGTATGGAAAGAGTGCGTTCACAATCCTGTCAAGATGCTCAGAGAAATTCCATCTGAGATTCTGGAATCAGCTGCCAATAATTCTCAATATTTGAAACAGTATGATGAAGCCATGACTGAATTCAACCGTTACATGGGAATAAATAATTGCTGGTTCACTGAGAACATTGCCGGTTCAGTCTGCCTGCCAGTTGCGTATTTTTCTGCGGAGTACGGCCTCCATCACTCCCTTCCCTTTTATGCCGGAGGACTGGGTTTTCTGGCCGGAGACCATATCAAGGAGTGCAGCGACCTCGGTATTCCGCTGGTTGCAATCGGATTTATGTATCCCGAAGGTTATTTCCGACAGAAAATCCGTATTGACGGCTGGCAGGAAAGTGTCGATGAAACCCTGGACAGAGACGTAACCCCTATTACGAGAGCACTGGATAAACAGGGAGAACAGTTAGTAGTTAAAGTTCCATTTACTGATCCCCCGATCCATATTGCCCTCTGGAAAGTCCATGTCGGCCGGGTTACTCTCTATCTCATGGATACCGATGTTGAAATAAATGTCCCCTGGCACAGATCAATTTCATCACAACTGTATGTTGGCGATATCGAGCACAGGCTGTTGCAGGAACTTGTTCTCGGAATTGGCGGCAGCGAAGTCCTGCGGGCAGTTGGAATAGATGATTACCTTTTGCATCTTAATGAAGGACACACCTCATTTGCACTGCTTGAGAGAGTAAGAACCCGAATAAACAAAGGTATGAGTTATGATGATGCTGTCCAAAACACCCGGAAAACATCAATTTTTACAACCCATACCCCGGTTCCTGCAGGAATTGACGTTTTCCCGTTCCATCTCATGGACAAGTATTTCAGCAGTTACTATTCCCATTTCGGATTGAGCCGTGACTCTTTCTTCCGTCTGGGGTTACACCCTGAAAATCCTACTGCCGGATTCAATATGGCTGTGCTTGCCTTGAATCTGACGGCATATCATAACGGTGTCAGTAAAAAACATGGAGAAGTTTCTCGTCAAATGTGGAATTCATTGTGGCCCGATAAAAAAGTAGATGATGTTCCTATTGATTACATAACCAACGGTGTGCATGTGCCTACCTGGTTAGAGCCGAAGATGGAACTTCTTTTCAACAAGTATCTCGGCCCGGACTGGAAACAGCATCACGATAGTCCCGACCTGTGGAAGGCTGTTGAGGACATTCCGAACCAGGATCTATGGCAGGTTTATAGTTGGACGAAGACAAAACTGGTAAATGCGGTGAGGGAACTTGCACGCAAAGAGTGGGTAGAAGAGAGGGCTGATCCGCTGAAAGTAATTTCGGGAGGCACGCTTCTGGATCCTCTCGCCTTAACCATCGGATTCGCGCGCCGCTTTGCAACCTATAAGAGATCATTCCTGATCTTTTCAGATCTGGAGCGTCTGAAACGGCTCCTGAATAACCGGTGGAGGCCGGTGCAGATAATATTCGCGGGAAAGGCACATCCCGCTGATGACGAGGGTAAAAGAATACTTCAGAAAGTCTTTAATAAGGTTTGCGACCCAGCCATGGGCGGCCATATCGCCTTTATTGAGAATTATAATGAACAACTTGCCCAATATCTTGTGCACGGTGTTGATGTCTGGCTTAATAATCCCGTTCCGCCGATGGAAGCTTCAGGGACAAGCGGAATGAAGGCTTCTCTCAATGGTGTTCCACAGCTCAGTATACTTGACGGATGGTGGCTGGAGGGGTACAACGGTAAAAACGGCTGGGCCTTTAAGGAAAGCGGATCAGATACCGGAGATGCTGAATCAATTTATCGGCTGCTGGAGAATGATGTTGTTCCTCTCTATTACAATCAGGATCAGGACGGAGTTCCTCAAGAGTGGGTCAGATTAATGAAGGAATCTATAAAAAGCTCCGGGGCGGCATTCAGCGCGCGCCGGATGGTGAAAGAATACGCTTTAAAGTATTATCGGCCTGCACTGAAAGAAGTCTCAAGTTAGGCTATCCTGACCAACTTTTCCAAAATCCCTAAAACTGCCTTCCATGGCAGTTTTAGGGATTTTGAACTTGCACCTTCAGCGCAAAAAATAAAAAAATATTGAAATTCCTATACATGAACAATAGATTCTGTGCTTTTTCTCTTGACCATAATTGTTTATTCAAACATACAAATCTGCTTTCTTCCCGACCGTTTCAAACTTATTGTTCCGATTTTCCTTACTGTTTTGTTATTGAATTTTTGCAGGCTTCCACGTATAATCATCCCTCGATGTGGAGAGAGACGCGTAGATTCTTTAAAGACGAATAAGCTCCGTCCTCAAGACATAATTTTAAAGAGTTATTGAAAGGGACAAATGATATGGCCGACTTTCACCAGGAAGGTATGATCACGACTATCCATTCTCTTTACGATTCTTTTGATCGAAAAGAGTATCTGGTAAACCTTGAACGCAAACTGGAGGAACATGCGAGACACTGCAGGATTACCCTCCTTCTTCCATGCCTTTTTTCAGAACTTGAAAATCCGGCAGTGATGGATCGGATCATGGATAGTATTGATCAGGTTCGCTACCTTTACAATGTTGTTGTGGCACTGGGAGGCACCACCGAGGAGAGCCAGTATCAACATGCAAAAGAATACTTCAGCAGACTCTCGAACTCAAAACGTTTTGTTCGGGTAGTCTGGATCGACGGCCCCAGTATCCAGCAAATCTTTCAGGAAATTCAAAACCGGGATATCACCACGGGGGAAAAAGGAAAGGGGCAGTCTGTCTGGATTGCACTTGGTTATATCTTCGCACGGGAAGATTGTGATGTAATTGCCCTTCACGATTGCGACATCGTCACCTATGATAGAATCCTCCTCGGAAGACTCATCGAACCCACAGCCAATCCGAACGGAGATTTTGAGTTCTGTAAGGGCTACTATACCCGTATATCACCTACAGAAAGAGTCATGAAGGGGAGGGTAACCCGGCTTTTTGTTACCCCCTTTGTTGACGTCATGAGCGATATTGTGTTTGGACGGGGCCATCATGAATTGGGGCGTTTCTTCAAATACCACCGTACTTTCAACTACCCGTTAGCGGGTGAGTTCAGTTTCACAGAACAGCTTGCCAGGGAGATTAATATCGCCTACGACTGGGGTCTGGAGGTCGCTACTCTGTCAGAAGTTTACAATAGAGTTATGCCCCGAAAGATTGCACAGATAGATCTGGTGCCTAACTATGAACACAAACACCAGGATATATCAACGGAAGATGCAAGCAAAGGACTTCACAGAATGGTGGTAGACATCGCTAAATTCTACTTCACTTATATGAGGTCTCACGGTGTCGCCATGGATGACGCTTTTGTAGATATGATGCTGCATACTTATTATGATAACGCCCTCAAATTCATTAAGGCTTACAGCGATGATGCTGATGTTAATGACCTTATCTACGACAGGTATCAGGAAGAACTCACGGTGAGACACTTCCGGGCATTCCTGTGGACCGCATGGGAGCAGAGTAAGGGACCGCACGAAGCAAAACTACTCCCCTCATGGAACCGAGTAAATTACAGTCTTCCTGAGATCTCAGATCAACTTCTGAAAGCGGTGGAAGCTGATAATCAAATAGAGTAATTACAAAATTTCAGACATCTTACTCTTTACTTTGTAATTGCCTCTCCAGATCCATTATCCTTATAAAAAAGAGATGCTAACAAGTTATAATGGGAATCCCTATCTTGACCGAAGTGAGTAATCTCCAGTAAAACTAACGTCTCCTCCAACCGCTCCAGGCAGGAAAGCCATTATTATCTCTGAGTATTAAGAATTCATCACCCTTTTTTATCTCAGCGGCAACGATAGCAGGCTTCCCCTCGAAGGTGATTTTTGAACCGGTGACCTCAACTTTGCCATTCTGTTCAAACGTTATATCCTGATTTTCTATGTACCAACCAGGCCCTAAATGAACAGGAAGAGTCATTTCGTTCGTTTTGACTACTATATGGATTCCATAAAACATACCTTGACGAGGAGTAATTTTGTCAACGCTGACTATTTCTCCAATGATGGTTTCAACTGTTTCGGGGTTATACATCCTCCCGTAATCGGTCTTAGGTCCCCAGCCGCCGCTTCCCTTCCATCTCATTTCTTGTTGTGTGGAAAGTTGAGTGTCCGGGCGCATTCGCCAGCCACACCAGGCGGGAAAACCGTCATTGTCCCTGAGTACCAATATTACATCTCCCTTTTTTACTTCGTAAGCAATGATAGCAGCTTTACCGGCATACGTGATTTTTGAACCGGTTACTTCAACCTTATCACCCGGTTCAATCTTTGTATCCTGATATTCGATATACCATCCCGGTCCTAAATGGACAGGAAGGGTTTCCTTGTCAGTTTTCAATGATACATGGATGCCGTAAAACCCCTCTTTCCCGTGTGGTATCTCATCTACGCTCACAACCTCACCACTGATGGTTTCAGTTGTTTCCGGATTATACATTCCACAGCAGGGATTGCCAGGCTCCCAACCTCTTCCTCTCCATCCCATTCCTCGCTGAGCAAAAGAGTCTGCGGCAAAGACCATGCACGGAACAGAGAGTACAACCAGTAAAGTAACTAATTTTTTCACTTTAATCTTCCTTTCTTTGGATTTGCTTTCGCTCAAGTTAGGCCATCCTGGCTAACTTTTCCAAAATCCCTAAAACTGCCGTCCATGGCAGTTTTTACGGTCTTTTGAACTTGCGCCTTCAGCGCAAAAAATAAGGACCTATTGAAATTTCTCTTTTAAATAAGTTAGATTTTATATTGTTTGCTTTCTCTCCTTTACCTATTTTCTCCGGTACACTCATCATTATAAATAATCCTATGCCTCAATGCCATACGAACACTCCGTAATAAGGTCGCTCGTTCGACCGGCTTGGACAGGTAGTCATAAGCGCCCATTCGTTTGGCTTCAGTCTCAGTCTTGGTATCAGGGGCTCCAGTGAATAAAATTACCGGACAGAATCGGTCTTTTTTTCTTACCTCTTTCAGGACATCAATTCCTGTTTTGCCTCCCAGACCTATGTCTGTAAGCACTAAATTGAAATCTGTCCCGGACATCTTTTCCATTGCTTCACGGTAGCTGCAAGCCGTAGAGACATCGTAGCCCTCTTGTGAAAAAAATATTTCAAGCGAAGTTAAAATAAATTCCATGTCATCAATTATCAGTATTTTTTCCTTCAATCATACACTCTTTCATTAACACAGTTTGAGAGTATCACCTGATTAAACAGTTAGAAAATACTATGTTACACAATATGAGTTCTACCATAATTTGCGCCTCATCACAAAGCAACTCGTAGTTAACTTTCTCCTTCCATTGTTCTATTGATTCATTAATCCTTTCATGGGCATGTCCAAATTCCCCGTTCCGAACATCCTCATTAATTGCATGTGCTAACCTTAATATATTAAACTCTTGAAAATCATCCATCGATTTCATTCTTTATTCCTTAATTAAATATTAGGTATTGCACCTTACATGACCTACATCTCCTTAGAGCCTACCAGGTATAAAGGTGATTTACACTTCTCGCACAGCGAAAGCTTCAGGTCAAAGTAAAATAACCTTACGTTACAACCACTGAATTGTCACTGTCACCATAACAGCTCTTAACATACCTGTCAGCGTTCCAGTCATTCTCCCATCTCGATCCATCTATGAGATAACGAAACTGGTATTCCCTTCCTCTTTCAAGCTCAAGTATGGCAGTGTTGTCTCCGTTTTTTGTTTTAGTCATCTGATTTGCATTGATATCCCAATTATTAAAATCACCTACAACATAAACACTCTCAGACCCGTTGGCAGCTTCTTTTGGAAGTTTAAACGTAACCCTGCATAGATTTACATCGTTCAGATACTCTTTTCTTATCCCACCATCCCCTGTTGTCTCTTTTACCGGTTGCGATTCTGCTGCAACAGGTTTTTTGTTGACGCTGTTTTCCCTGATAGTTCTCGTTTCAAAAGTTGTGCCTTTCTCTCCAAAAGTTTTTGCCATCATTATACTCTCCTAAAAAGTCAAATAAATAAATACGTTAAAATCCTAAGCACGCATAACACACGTCTTGCCTTGAGCAAACACGAACATATGGCTCCTTCCGTATTATGGCGACTTTCCACCTATACGTGTTTCAATGAACTCGCATATATTCTCTTCCATCATGTGTGTTACATCCTCACTTTTGAAACTGACAGAGTATTCTTCAGCTCTTACTGCTTCATTGTTCAAACTACAATTAACACATATACGATTATGAGGGTTTTTGCTATTGAATCTCTTTCCACATGTTAGGCATAACCTTTTATTATGCTCTCCAGTCTCCGGTGGTACTTGAAAATGATAAGGTTTGCCTTTTATTTCCCCTTCTTTTTTCTTTGCATTTAAGTTGTTATGCGTATTTCTCATTCTCAAGACGCTCCTAAAAAGCAATACTGATCTCAAAGCTCTTTTCTGGTTGATATTACGTAGTCTAAATTCCTATTCAAACCACTGCTGTTTCTGTGCAAGCAGATCATTCATTGTTTTTTTTAATTCGGCTAAATCTGAGGATTTAACAACGTAGGCATCAGCAGCCCATGACATGAAGTTATCCTTGTATTGGCTATAAGCAGTATGGATAATAATCGGGGTGCTCTTGTTTTTACCGATAATCCTGCCTATTGCCTCAATACCGTCCATATTTGGCATGTTTATGTCCATTACAATTATATCTGGATGTATCTCCAGAACTTTATCTAATGCATCCCTTCCATCAACTGCTGTTATGACTTCATATCCTTCAAATCCTAATTCCTGCTCATACAGTAAACGCTGGTTTTTATCGTCCTCTACAATAAGAACACTCTTCATGGTAAGCTACACCCTTTCTTTTGTTGTTACGCCTCGCATCTTTTTATCCATTTTTCATCCTGCTGAATATTAATATATCAAAACATATGCCATTGAGAGGTAAGGTAATCAGAATTATTATGTACTGCTGTTAAATGGGGTTATAGGGTGAAAGAATCGGGTGATCAGGAAAGCTGGTTCTCGTTGAGGGTTGCATGAAACTTTGGTAAAATGTGAAACTTGCACACTTTGTGCAATGCACACTTTTTACAATGTGTCGCTCTAAAGGGGAATTATTTTGAACGTATGTTATGTTCTTTGATTTTATTGTAGATGGTTCTCCGGGAAATGCCGAGGAAATTGGCTGCCTTGGTCTTATTCCAACGGCTTTTTTCCAGCGCCTGCAGGATTATGTTGTACTCGTTACTCTTTTCTTTCTCTGAAGGAGCAGTTTTCATTGCTTTTAACTCATTTGGAAGGTCTTCAACGGTAATAATGCTCTTATTACAGAGGACAAAGGAGTGCTCCAGTGCATTCTCAAGCTCTCGGACATTTCCCGGCCACTCATAATCCATAAAAATCTTACAGACTTCTCGAGAAATATTTTCTATACTCTTATTTAACTTTTGATTGAATTTTTTTATGAAATGTTCAATCAGTAGCGGAATATCTTTTGTCCTGTCTCTCAGTGGCGGTGGAGACAGTACCATTACCTTCAACCGATAAAAGAGGTCTTCCCGAAATTTTCTCAACCTGACCTTTTCCTGAAGGTTTTGGTTGGTAGCCGTCACGATGCGCACATCTACCTTCATCGGTGTAGATTCCCCCACACGTTCAAACTCTTTCTCCTGAAGCACCCTGAGAAGTCTCTGCTGCACATTTAAAGATACATCACCAATTTCATCCAGAAATATCGTACCTCCATCGGCTTTTTTGAACCGGCCTACCTTATCGATAACGGCACTCGTAAATGCACCCTTAACATGCCCGAACAGCTCACTTTCAAGTAGGGTTTCCGGTAAAGCGGAACAATTTACCTTTACTAATGGCCCCTTACCACGTACACCCCCGTAATGAAGTGCTTCGGCTATAAGCTCTTTCCCTGTGCCACTCTCACCGGTAATAAGTACCGTTGTATCAATATCTTTTAAGGTGTCTATCAAAGTATAGAGCGTCTGCATCTTGTCGTCTTTGCCTATAATATTGAAAAAACGCTGTCGCACTTTTAACTCTTTCTCTAAATCAAAGGTACGCGTCTCATCTTTAACCACCATAACACAACCGGACATTCCGTTCCTCTTGTCCATTAAAGGAAAGGTTTTCAGAGTCACAACCTGTCCATTGCGGACATTATGCTTACATTCGATACGATACATTTCAACGGGTCGTTTCTCTGTTATCGTTCTTTTTATGGCCTCAATACATTTCCTGCAACATGTTTCTGGAAGAGAATCAACAGATCTTCCTATGACTTCTTCCCGTGAAAGACCACAGATCGTTTTCGCCGCTTCATTCACCTCAATAACTTTCAAATCCTTATCCACGGTTATGATGGCATCTGTGACACTCTTGAAAATAGCTTCTAGATTGGTACGAATATTATCTCTCTCTTCTGCCACGGTTTTATACCGTAACGCCCTGGAAACGGTATGTAACAATGCCTCTTTTTCAATGGGCTTTTTTAAATAGTCGTAGGCTCCATGACGAACTGCTTCAGATGCGGTATCGACATCCGGGTATCCTGTAAACAGAATCACAGGACAATTTAGACAATTCCCCTTAACCACTTTTAAGAGATCGATACCCGTCTTGCCTTCGAGAACAATATCTGACAAAATAGCGTCCAGATGTTCAGTTGTAATCATTTTCATTGCTTCGTTAAAATTCTCAGCTGTACATACTTCATATCCCTCTTTTAAAAGAAACTCCCTGATGGTAAATCGAATGGATTTTTCATCATCGACTATGAGGATTTTTGTTTTCATTTTTCTGTTGTACACTCTGTTGCCGGTAAACTAATTACAACCTTTGTATATTCTCCCTGAATGCTGTCTACCGCAATTTTTCCGCCATGATTATTAATAATGTTTTCACACAAACTTAAACCTAAACCTGTTCCCTTGTTAAATGGTTTCGTAGTAAAGAAGAAACTTTTTACTTTGTGTAAGATCTCTTCCGGGATTCCAATTCCGCGGTCATAGAAGGTAATTCTGACATACTGATGCCCTTCGATCAAATCAGTGTTACATGAAATTTCAAGTATTTTGTCTTTATCTTTACAGGGATATTTCTTATTTAAGGCGTATCGTGCATTTAGTGTTAGATTCAAAAATACCTGATGAATCTCCTGAGGATTTGCAATGATGAGGGGTATATCTTTTGGGATAGTATCTTTAATAATGATATGATCTTTTTTCAACTGGATCTTAACCACTTTTAAGGAGTTGGAGATTAATTCATGTATGTTGACAGAGATTTTTGGGCCAGCCGGACTTCTCGACAAAGAGACAAGGTTTTTGGTTAAATCCGCTATACGATTCCCTTCTTCCATAATTAATTTGCCAAACGTATGCGCCCTGCTGTCCCTGTCACTTTCATCCGCAATAAGTTGGGCAAAATTTATTATGGAGAATATGGGATTGTTAATCTCGTGAGCTACACCTGCCGCAAGCTCTCCTATCAATGCCAATTGACCTGCATGTATCATTTCTGCCTGCAATTTTACTTTTTCTGTAATGTCTATAATAATTCCCACAGTTCCTCCGAATCTCCTGGTATGATTGTACGCTTTATCGTAATAATGGCCGGTAGCTATTATTTCCCCAAAGGAAGTTAATAAACCCTTTCTTCCTTCTCTATCACCTTTTACACTATCTTGACTCTTTGCTACTAACCGCACCTCAAGGTTTCGTGTCATTCTCTTATTAGACCTTCGTTCATCAAAGAGTTTTGGTGTTTCTCCCTCTTTTGCCTTAACACCTGAATATTTCTGCAAAACTCTTGACCGGCTAAAGTTTTTAACGTCATCCGGGTGTAAGATCTTACTAAAATGTTTCCCTATGAGCTCTTCCGGCTCATACCCCAAATTCCTAATAGCATTGTTTAAAAAGGTAAAATAGCCATTTTCATCGATTTTGTATACTATTTCAGGTATGGCCTGTACAAGGGTTCTATATTTTTCTTCGCTTTGCTGCAATGCCATAATGGTATTCCTGCGCTTAGTGATATCCCGGATGATCGCCGTAAAAAGATCTTGCCCTTTCCTCAGCTTTTGATGAGCTAAAGACATTTCTAATGGTATTTCGATACCCTCTTTCGTGATTCCTGAGACTTCTACTGTTTTACCGATTATTCTGGATTCACCTGTCTTGAAATATCGCTTTAATCCCTCATCATGATCTCTCCTGTATTTCTCAGGAATAAGGAGTGATATTGGTTTGCCTATTATCTCCCGTCTTGAATACCCGAAAATCTTCTCTGCTGATCTGTTCCAGTCGGTAATTACCTGATTAACATCGCAAACAATTGCGTCTTGTGCCGTTTCAATAAGTTTACGGTGCTTTTCTTCAGATTCTTTTAATAGATTCTCCATCTTTTTCTGTTCGGTAATATCCGTTACAGCGGTTCTACATGTGATATTGTTCATAGTCTCCTGCACCCGCCTGCTATCCAATCGAACGTAAAACTCTCTACCGCTCTTTCCCTTTACTCTGACTTCGCGTGTCTCTGCTTTTTTTCCTTCAAAGACCCTCTTCGTATGCAGATAAAATATATCCTGGCCCTCACCTTTAACAAAATAGTGAAATCGGCTATTGATAAGAAGTGTTCTCGGCACATCTAACATATCAGCAATGGTGAGGTTTGCCTCTCGTATCAACCCTTCCTCGTCAAAAGTAAGGTAACCAACTGGTGCAAAGTCGTAAAGGTTGGCATATCTCTCTTTAGACTTTTCAAGTTTTATCTGGGTTTTAAGGAGTTCATCATTCTGCATCTCCAGCTCAATCTGATGTACCTCCAGTTCATGAATCAGTTTTTTCATATCAGTATTCGATATTTCTTCTGATACCGGTACACCGGATTTGAGCTTTGACTCCGCTCTCTTTCGAAGTTCAGCTTTTTTCTTCTGTTCAGAGGTTCTTTTTTTCATATGCTCTTTCCCCTAGCAGCAGCATCCTCAAAAGCTAGGAGAATTACCTTTTTGTTACCACAGAGTATTTTACGAAATAATTGTCGTTCTTCTTAAGTAAGATAACCTTACGTTACAACTACTGAATTGTCACAGTCACCATAACAGCTCTTAACATACCTGTCAGCGTTCCAGTCATTTTCCCATCTCGATTCATCTATAAGATAACGAAACTGGTATTCCCTTCCTGTCTCAAGATCCAGCCTGGCAGTATAATCTCCGCTTTCTGTTTTTGTCATCGGATTTGCACTGATATCCCAATTATTAAAATCCCCTGCGATATAAACGCTCTCCGCCCCTTTTGCAGCCTCTTTTGAAAGTTTAAACGTAACCCTGCATAAATTTGCATTATTAAGGTACTCTTTTCGTATCCCACCGCTCCTTGATGTCTCTTTCACCGGTCGCGATTCTTTTTCAACTGTTTTTTTGCTGACGTTGTTTTCCCTGGTACTTTTCGTTTCCAAATTTGTACTTTTCTTTTTCAAATTTTTTGCCATTATTCCACTCCTCAAAAAAAGTTACCATAAATAGAGATGTTAAAATTCTCAGAATCCATAACACACTCCCTGCCTTAAGCAAACCTATTGAGCGGTTATATATGTTTCTCATTTTTAAGATGCTCCTGGAAAATAAATTAGCCTCGCAGGTATTTGCTAATTTAAGATTACGTATTTTAAATTTTGATTCAGGTAGCTCCTGGCTTCTTTGTTAGCAAACCATCAATTGTTTTTGTAATTTGGTTAAATCCTCAGATTGAACAGCCTGGAAACCCGGGTTCACTTCAGAAATTAATTCCATTCTGGTCCTGGCTTGGCCGGGTTGGGAGATAACCATAAAAGCAAGGTTAATGCCAGCGGTCATATGAGAAAGGGATCATTCAAGCTCCTCCAGCCTCCCCGCAAAAGAACCTAAACCAAAGAGAGTATATGAGTTGTGTCTTTCTTAAGTTACCATCTTGATTGATAAACAATCGAAGTATCTATGAGTGAAAAACCTATGGAAATGAAATGTCTGAAATTAATGATAACACTAATATAAAACACAAACAACCAAATTCCATTCAGACACATTATTTTCATTGGAATGGAACCAATTGATTTATTTATATTTAAAATAGAATTACCTGTACAATTCAAGTCAGACCGGGCGAAAAACTGCCGTCTATCGCAGTTTTTACGGTCTTTTGAATAAACTTGCACCTGCAGCGTAAAAAATAAGGGAATAGTGAAATTCCTCTGCATGAACTAACTCTGACTTTAAATATGGTAGAAATAACTGAGATACGTTACAATTAAATATAAAACTATTTATATGTCGTATGAGAAGGCAGGAATATGATGAGAAATAACCTAAAACACAATACCGCTTCTGTTAAAGTAAGCTATTCCTTCATTAAAATAATGACGGGATCTGACTTATCACTTAGACGATTGCCTCTTATGTCTGCGAAAAGCGTAAATCCCGGACCAGTTGTCTGGCTCACTGCCTGCGGTCACGGTGACGAGGTGTGTGGTATTATTATTGTTCAGGAAATATTTAAAAATATCAGGAAAAAACTTTTGTGCGGAACAATTTATGCGTTTCCGCTCATGAATCCTATAGGGTTTGAGACAGTCTCACGCAATATCACGGTGAGCAGAGAGGACCTTAACAGATCTTTCCCGGGTAAACAGACGGGTACTTTGGGAGAAAGGCTTGCTAGCAGTATTTTTTGCACAATACGAGAGACATCTCCCAGCCTTGTGATAGATCTGCATAATGACTGGATAAACTCTATTCCTTATTCTCTCATAGACCATAATCCCGGACTTTCTCATAAAACAGCATATGATAAAGCAAAGATTTTTACCAGACAATCAGGATTTGTATCTATCGTGGATACAGATAAAATGACCAATACCCTTTCTTATAATCTTCTCTTGAACAACATCCCGGCGTTGACGTTTGAAATATGTGAACCTTACCTCATTAACGAAAAGAATGTTAGATATGGATTGGATGCTATCTCGAATATCCTGTCATATCTCGGTATGATAAAACCTTTGGAAGAACGCTTCAGTTGCCCGGCGCCAGCTGCTTACAAAGCGGGAAAGCTGCTCAGATATTCAGATAAACCATACAGCTCCAGGAGTGGCATTATCAGGTTCATAGCTAAACCGGGAGAAGAGGTCAGGAAAGATCAGCCATTTGCCAAGATCGTCAATACATTTGGAAAGCATCAGGAAACCCTTACGGCCATCAATGATGCTATTGTTCTTGGTCATTCTGATTCGTCTGTTGTTTTCCCCGGTATGCCAATCATGGCATTCGGCATAATCTGAAAAGAATTATATATTTTTGTCCGCTTTCATAAACCGCTCTTCACTTGCTTTTAAAATATTTTCTAACATTTCAGCGTATGTAAGTCCCGCGAAGTTAGCCATTTTTGCCAGGTGGCCATCCCAGCACCAGCCCGGATTCGGGTTTGCTTCAAGCAGTCTTGGTGTTCCATTTGAGTCCAATCGCCAGTCAAACCTGGCATAATCACGACATTCAAGTCTTTCAAAAAGTTTAACACTGCTTGCAACCAGGAACCTCTCTGTATCTTCAGGTAAATTCGCTTGAACAGAGTCTATCTTGCCGTATGGAGAATCAGGTTTCCATTTAGCCTCGTATCCACAAATTTTTGGGAGATGAGGTGGTAATGTTGAATAGTCTTCCTTGATAATAGGAAGAGCTAAATATGATTCAGGAGGATTACCAATAATGCCAACGCTGATGTCTTCTCCTTCAAGAAATTCTTCTACGATAATAGGCTTTTCATAGCCCACAGTCCTGCGCACATGTGAAAGAGCGTTTTCCAATTCTTCTAAATTATTGCAGACGCTGTTTTGATTGATTCCAAAACTGGAATCCCCGAAATTCGGCTTTACAATCACCGGGAAACCGATTTGCAACTCAATAAAATTCGTGTCTTCCGGATTGATAATAAAAGCACGGGGAACAGGAATATCAATCTCTTTGGCAATCCCTCTGACTAGTGATTTGTCATAACAATACGCAAGGCATTGAGGAGTTCCTCCCGTATATTTAATATTGAGGATTTCCAGTAAGGAAGGAACATGCAGCTCTTTTGTAGCATCATTATTGAAGCCTTCATCACACAGATTGAAGACAAAATCAAATTTGTTCGTATTCTTACTGAGATCATTAATCAGTGTGTCATGTTTGTCGAAGTAGATAAAAGTATATTCCTTCAATCCTGCCAAACTTTTTTTCAATTCATTGATTGTGAAAAAATCGTCTTCATCAAAGTTTCCGTTGGGCTTCACTCTGTCAAGTTTCCGGTGGTCACCCATCGCCACGGCGATTATCTTCGTGACTTTCTGCCTTTTTTTTACAGGAGTATATTCCTTTCTGGCCACGCAAGTAATAATGATACGTCTTTCCATCATTCCCAGGTCCTGTTTTCTTTGTGAATCAGTAGACAGTTCAGCATGGATATCTATGTCTACAAATCCTGATCTTTTCAGCAGATTACTTACGCTTTCTTTGGTGTAAAGCCTTTCCGCATAGAACTGATCCGCGATTACGCCTTTTCTTACATCGCTAATCACTTCTCGCGATATTAATCGTTCACCATCTTCCGATAAAGAACGCTCCCTGCACACAAAAAAGTTCTTATTAATCCATTCCCAGCTCCGGGGCTGAAAGTTGTCTTTCATGAAGCAGCCGTCTGTAATATCGATCAGTAATTTGCCGGATGGTTTAAGAACCCGCATTACCTCTCGAAGAATGGCTACATCATCCTCAATGGTTTCAAAATAACCAAAACTATTGCCGGCTATAAGTACATAGTCGAAGGTATCAGGGAGAAATGGCATTTTCCTGGCATCCCCTTCCTTGTAGATAACGTTAAGTCCTTCTTTTCTGTTGAGTGATCTTGCTCTATTAACCAGATAATGGGAACGATCCAGTCCGAAAACATTTTTGAATCCGTACATTGCCAGTTCCAGGGAGTGACGGCCCTGTCCACAGCACAAATCCAAAATCACACTCTCTTTTGACGGGGACAATACATCCAGGAACAGATCAATTTCGGTTTTAGTAACAGCTTTATCTTCAACAACATCACCATCGGTTCTTAAATAATTAGCATTGAAGATTTCTCTCCACCAATCCGCCTTGACATAGCTTTCAAGATTCTCAACAGGGCCTATCGACTGCAATAGTCCAGCGCTTCGCTGTTTACCGATTTTAGATTTAGGTTTTTTTATCGCCATTTCTTAGTTAATCTCCAAAATATATAAGTATAACATTACTAATCATAAAAATTGGCCAGACTCCGCTCTTATGTGATTATTCTTATATGGGTAGAAGAATAAATTATCTGTTATTTTTTTATTTATATACTAAATCTTATTGAGAGCAAGAAAAATTTAGGAGAACAGGAAAAGTTTTACTATGATCAAAAAAATTCATTCATTTGAATCTATACTCATCTCATAATGATTTTCAGATAAAATCCGAGATAAAATTGAACGAGTAAAGTCCTCGGCTCCTTTTGTCAGGGGATACCTTCACCAAGATTTGGTTTCCAGCCTGCCCGGCCTGTCAGCCGTTCGGACGGGTAAAACCGAAAACCAAATCGGTTTTAGTATATCAGAACATATTTGACGGAAGACCAGATACACGTTGAAGTTATTTTCACAATCGCCTTGATAACTGTTGCACGAAAATTCATAACTTTGGATTTAACAAAGCTTAAGGACCCTTACCCTTATAGGAATTGCGGCTATCACTCACTTGATGAAAATCCCTTCATACCACCACGAATCAAGGAGGTGAGATTGGCAAAAACAGTCGGCAACTTGAATCCTCCCGGTGAAATCAAATATCTTGGTTCCCATACCGGATCGAATTTGTTTTTATATTCGCGGACGCCCTTGAAATTATAAAAATGCCGACCATGACGATAGACAAAGGTCCCTAAATTGTTCCACAACGAGGTGAGTTTCTGGTGATCAAGACCAGCCAGGGGGGCCATACCCAAATTAAACCACTTATAGCCATGTTCTCTGCCCCATATCATGATTTCAATAAAAAGGAAATCCATAACCCCAGGCGGGGCTTCGGAGCGATAACGCATTAAATCTATAGAAAGTTCGTGAAGATCTGCCCCGGGTAATAGATTGGCAAAGGCCAGGAGTTTACCGCCTTGACGAACTATTGCCGCCGGGAAACGGCTTAAATACTGTTCATTGAAAAATCCTAACGAAAATCCTATTTCCTGTGTTTTCTTATTCGCCAACCAGGCATCGGATACCCTTTTCATTTCAGGAAGCAGGTCAGGAACTTGTTCTACAGGAATGATCTCAATGGCATAACCTTCCTTGATAAGACGGCTATGAATATAACGCAGCCTTTTCCTTCCGGCGCCGGCAAGTGAGAAGATATCCAGCGGCACCATAGCGTTTTCACCGATTTTAAGTGCGCTAAGACCGATATCGATATACTTGCCTAATTGATCTTTGCCTACCTCATAGAAAACAGGCCACCCACCATAGTGGTCGCAAAGGTTTCTGAACTGCCAGAGAAGTTCATTCATCTCATGTTCCGGACCTATTGGATCACCCATGACGATCCAACTTCTGCCTTTAACGGCAAACATCAAAAAGGCATTCTTACTATGATTGAACAATAAAGATTTATCTCCGAGAAGAGCCAGGTTGGCAGTTGTATTTTTTGACTGCCGGACAATTATGGCGGCGCGCTCCATATCCTCGGGCCCCGGTGTATAAGGTACAGGTTGAAACGGCCTGAAAAGTCTAGCGGCAGAAAAGAAAAGCATGATCGCCGCCGCACCTACTGCCGCCCTCAAGAAACGTGGGGCATCTCCATGAAGTGCAAAACGCCACCAGAGATCATGAGAATAATTCTGATGTCGATAAACAAACAGCCCAAGCCAAACGCTGCCACAGAGGACAATGAATACTGCACCAAACCATTCCAGCGACAATGATTCTTTCATCAAAGAAGCCTGTCGGTAAAACTGACTACGGCAGATGTATAAGGCAAAGAACAGAATGGTCAGCCAGATTGCCTTTTCATAATCCAGGGATTTGAGCAGGCAAGAGATAATTCCAGAAGCCAGCAGCGCCAGGGAAAAGAAATAGGCCATCCTCAACCGTCTGCAAAGCCCAGCCGCGAGGATCAGGAGGCCCATGCCGGCCATACTTCCCAGCAAATGAGAGAATTCTACTACCGGTAGAGGAACCAGTTCAGTGAGCCAGGCAAATCGTGAACCCACTGCGGGCATTGTTCCTGAAAGAATAAGTAATGCACCGCTAACGAATACAGACAGGGCCATGATCTGCGGTATAAGAGTTGAATTAATCTTATTGATACTGGAGGCAATAACGTTTATTCCGGCTAGGTGATGACGAAGTTCGACGGCTCCCAGCAAAAGAACGGCAATTCCGAGCGGCAGCAAATAATAAATCACTCGGAAGACTAAGAGAGCTCCTATTGTCTCAAGACCAGGCGTAAATGGGGCCAGGAGAAGCAGCATGACGGATTCAAATACCCCGAGCCCTCCCGGGACATTGCTTGCCAGCCCGATTATCAGCGCCAGAATGTACAATGCGATAAAAAAAAAGAAACTTAAATGCCCACTCTCCGGCAACAACATAAAAAGCGCACTGCAGACGAAAAGTAGATCCGCAGATGCTATAAAAATCTGCCCTAGAGCAAGTGCCGGTTTAGGGAGAGTTATCTCAATGCCTTTCACCTTCACCGGGTGTTTCAGAAAGAAGCAGGTAAACAAATAACCCATCCCCGTGGCAAGGCAAAATATACCAACAAATCGGAGAGAAGAAAAGGCTGGCAGATGTAGCATCGATGGCAGTGCTATCGGTTCGAAAAAAAAAGCGAAACCTCCAAGACAAAGAATACCGAGCCAGAAGGTGATCATACAGAACCCGATAATTCGCGCGATCTCAACACCGGAGAAACCCCAGCCGCCGTAGAGTCGATAACGTACCCCGCCGCTGGCGATGATCGATAGACTTCCGGTATTGTTGGCAAAGGCGTAGCTCAGAAAGGACGTGAAAAGAACTTTTCTGTACGATAATGGTCTCTCTATATACCGAAATGCAAGGGTATCATATCCGCTGAGCGCCAAATAACTCATGCCTGACAGGATGGAACAGAAAAAAAGACGATGTGCCGGAATACTCCGGAAGGCGTGCCTGATCTCATTCAGATGATACTGCTGCAACAGCCGGTGCAGAATAAAGACGGCTGCACCTAAAAGTATCAGGGCTATAGTTAACTTAAGCAATTTCCGCGCAGGAAAGAGCAAAAAAACCTTTGTTGTAGATTTGACGGAGTTCATCATTTTCCAGCATCCAGTCTTACGTGGTGCACTTGCAAGTTGAATTTACCTGTTGATTATTGTGTCTTTTTTTAGAAATTCTTTAGTTCTGTTTTTTTTCATCGAAGTTCCCGTCTTGCCAGCCACATACCTGGTAGCATTGGCAGCCACATTGTAATACCACGTAATAGCAGGGTGGCTGTAAGTGCCGCTTCATTGTACACATTGAGGAAGCCGAGAATGAGGACACAAGCTGTCTCAAATACACCCAACCCCAATGGAAGTGGTGAGATTGTTGCTACCATTGAAGCAATGATAAAACTCGGAAATGCCGCCAGAAATGATACATTCTGCCCTATGGCATGCAGCATGCACCACAAGGTAGCTGAATCTAATAAGAAAATAGTCAATTGCAATAAGGTTATCTCGGTAATAAGCCTGGGATTACGGAGAAGGTAATCAGGCGCATTCCCAAGTGCATCTAACATATTTGTTAAGCCAGGAATGCGCATAAAAAGTTTTGGAATTTGACTCTTGCCCCTATGGCTGATCCACAGGGCTCCAATTGGGATCACGACAGCAACCAGGCTGAAAACAATAGCGACAACTACAATCCAGACATGAATAGCATGGTAAAACCACAATAATATCACACTTGCAATTGCCGCAAGAAAATAGGCAATATAATATGCTACTAAATTTACTAACATTACGGCCATGCAATGTTGAGTTGAAATTCCTCTCCGACTCAAGGCTGTTACAAAGAAGGCCGCTCCACTCATACCCCCGCTGGGGAGTGCCTGATCTGAAAAAAGCTTGGCTATACCCATCGGCACCAGTGACAACATGGAATACCGTACACCTGCATATCTCAGCGTTTGATGCCAGGCGCCGGCTATAACGAAATAAGTGGCGATTTGCAGAAGCACTCCATAAACCAGCCACACTGGCTCAGCTTCACGCATAAGCTTGACAAAGTGTTCGATCTCACCGAAGTGTGTCACAGCTAAAACCAGACCTGAAAGAAATATCAATCCTGTAATCAATGACCCATAACGGTGAGGTTGTGTTGCCACCTGAAACTGCTTTGGCAAAGTTTCATTTGTGCTCTGTTTTCCGCTTAATTGTAACATAAAGATGCTCTTTTATCCGATACGCCAATGCATGGCTCGTTTGGCTAATTCTATAGCGATCACATAAAGAACCGTGATCCCGCCCAGTACTATCATTACTGTTGGTGGCAAAGGTACAAATCCGAAAATTGTGGTCACAGGCAGAAAAGGCATAATTATTGAGACGACCATAACAACCAGCGTTGTCCACAACAACAATCGGCCGGGGCGACTACGGTAAAATGGTTTATAGGTACGCAACACCATGGCGATGATCAATTCGGTCAACAGCGATTCCACAAACCATCCTGTGCGAAACAGATCAGGTGATGCTTTGAGCAGGTACAGCAGAACAGCAAATGTGAGGATATCGAAAATGGTGCTAATCAACCCGAATGTAATCATATAATTGGTCAATAATCGAATATTCCAACGATGCGGAGTACTCTTCCACTCATCATCAACTTTGTCAGTAGCCATACCCATTGCCGGAATATCAGACAGGAAATTGTTTAGCAGGATTTGTTTGGCAAGCAGTGGCAAAAAGGGTAGATACAGGGAAGCCAGCGCCATACTGATCATATTGCCAAAATTGGCGCTGGTTGTAAGGAAAATATATTTAATCGTATTAGCAAAGGTTCTCCGTCCTTCATCTATACCCTTTCGAACCACTTCTAAATCATGCTCCAGCAACACGAGATCTGCCGCCTCTTTGGCCACGTCCACGGCCTTGTCAACCGAAATACCCACATCGGCAACATGAAGCGCAGGAGCGTCATTGATGCCGTCACCAAGGTATCCTACTACATATCCACTTTTCTGTATAGCCAGTATGATACGTTCTTTCTGGTTGGGATCGACTTCAGCAAAAATTGCAACTTTGGGAGCCAAATGCCACAGGGCCTCGTCATTCATCGTTGCCAGTTCTGTACCAGTTACCGTCAGATAGTCTTTCATGCCGACCTTCTCTGCAACGTGACGTGCAACGAGGTGATTATCTCCCGTGATGATTTTAACATTAACACCCATTTTTTGTAACCCATTCAGGGTGTGTTGCACACCGTCAGCAGGTGGGTCAAAAAAAAGCAGGAAACCAATAAATACCAGTGTATTTTCGTCATCCCGTCCGTAACGTTTTTTTTGAGGCAGAGTAGTTTGTGCGACGCCCAGCACCCGATATCCTTGTTGGCTCCAATCCGCGTATTTCTCCTGGATCTCAGAGCGTGCAGAATCATCCAACAATTCAAGACCATTGCCACACTGAAAACGATTACATATCTTTATGATGTTTTGAAGGGCCCCTTTGGTGATCATTAAAGGTTGTGTATCGTGGTTAGTTTTCAGCACTACACTCAGTCGTTTGCGAATAAAATCATACGGTATTTCATCGACTTTGTGGTAATCAGAAATATCCAATCTAACTGCTTCTGCTGCTTTAACAACTGCCTCATCCAGAGGATTATTCAATCCACTCTGAAACGAAGAGTTTAAATAGGCTTGTCTCATTACGATTTCCGAAGGTTGTCCATTAATATCCAGAGCCCCGTCCAAATGAATTACCCCCTCGGTCAAAGTACCAGTTTTGTCTGTACAGAGCACATTCATACTGCCCAGGTTTTCGATGGAATTCAGACGTCTTACGATTACGCCACACTTGGCCATTTCATGTGCGCCATGTGCCAATGTGATACTGAGAATGGCGGGAAGAAGTTCTGGTGATAGACCGACTGCTAATGCCATAGCGAACAAAAGGGTATCCATTGTTGAACGGTGAAGAATAATATTCACCGCAAGTACGGAGATAACAACAGCAACCATTATTCTGAGAAGCAGACCGCTGAAGTGTCTAAGTCCACGCTCAAAATCAGTTTCAGGTGGTTGCAGCAACAATTTTCCGGCAATCTGTCCATAGTAAGTTTCCTGTGCAGTATTTACAATCAAGGAGGTAGCAGTGCCACTCCGTACCGATGTACCCATAAAAACACAATTACTCCGCTCAGCAAGGCCTGCGCTTTCAGACACGACGCCAGGCTGTTTTTCTACCGGAAATGTCTCTCCTGTCAACAATGCCTGTGAAACAAAGAAGTCTCTTGCTTCGAGCAGTATCCCGTCTCCGGGAATAAGGCTGCCGGCTGACAGTTTTACAACGTCGCCTTGCACAATTTCCTCATGAGAACAAACCTGAATTTGACCATTCCTTACTACGGTGGTTTTAACAGACACACGCTGTCGAAGTTTTTCTACGGCGTTTGAGGCCCTGTACTCCTGAACGAAACTCAGTACAGCACTGATGAAAATTATACCCAGTATAATCAGTGCATCCACCCAATCATGCACAAGAACAGAAACAAACGCTGCAATTACCAGAATAAGAATCAATGGGTTACGAAACCGGTTCAGGAATAACTTTAAGGTATTGCCGCTCTGCGAAGTAATAAGAATATTTCTCCCATAGGTTTTCAAACGTTTTGACGCGGTTTCAGAACTGAGGCCTTCAATACTGCTGCCCACTGAATTAAGTACCTCTTCTGCAGGACAATTCCAGTAAAGATTAATACGGTTAGTTTGGTTAATTGTTTCGGATTTAGGCATTAGAATTACAAATCTGAAATTATTGAAAAAATGTTCATGGCTTTATTTAAAGGATTGCTTTCTTTGTGATTGCCCGTATAACAGAGTTTATTCCCGGACAATCTCCACCGCCTGTGAGTATTGCAATTCTTTTCCTCATAGCATTTATTATTAAAAGAAATACATATACAAAACAATTATAAGATACGAAATCAACAAAGATAATAGACTGATAATACACCCAATCTTAAACCAGTCAAAAAATCTGATCTTACTATTCTGCTGTTTTTCCAGGATTCCCAGGGCAATGATGTTTGCAGTAGAACCTATAGCAGTGATGTTACCCCCGTAACATGCACCAAATAATATGCCCCACCACAGAGAATTTGAACCGATGTGTAACATATTCAAGCTTTTCACTATAGGAATATACGATGCAACAACAACAGTATTATCGAGTATGCCGGATAAAATACCGCTGGAAAACAAGACTGCTCCTGATAAAGCTCTTGGATGATTACCGACAATATGTACGAGTTTCTCAGCAAAAAACTGAGCTATACCAGACGATTGGAGGACTCCGGCCTGCGCAAATAAAAACATAAAAAATAATAATGATCTCCACTCAATTTCATGTTCTATATAAAATCTCGCCTTGTCTCTCCGGTATAACATGGATACACCAGCAGAAATAATCGGCAAGATGATTAACAGGTTATTTTCCTCTATTCCGAACAGCATCTCCAATCTGTTATGGAAAACAATGAGAGCGATTGTAATAGCAAATATTGCAATACTCACCCTGGCATTGAAATCTATAGAATGGGAATTTAAAAGATTTTTATCTTTTCTCTGTTCGAGAAGTTTATAAGAAATTTTTTTTATATCCTCCCTGTACCATATGCAGAGAATAAACATTGTAATCAAGAGAACGATCGCCGACACAGGCAATGCGTGTGTCAGAAAGTCTTCAAACGTAAGCCCTCCGCGCATTGCGATCAATACACCTATAGGATTGCCCAGCAAAGTCGAGGCGGAACCTATATTTGTAGTTAACACTGAAGATATTACCAGAGGTATCGGATTTATTTTAAGAGAATCGCATATATCAAGAATAATTACCATCATGATTATCATTGAGGTAACTTCACCCATCATTGCGGACAACGTTGCAGAAAGTATCATAATGGTTATAAACAACTTTCTTCCATCGAAATCCTTCATCCTCATAATTTGAGCTAATAGCCAGCGGAAGACACCTGTTTCTTTCAGCATACTTGTAATTATCATCATGCCGATGAGAAAAAGAATCACATCTAAAGAGGCAAATCTTATAAAATGCTCTATATCTACACTACGGGTTAGAACAAGTAAACCACTACCGATAAATAAAAAACTTAATCTAAGCTCCCAGAAGAATAGTGTTCCAAGGAGAGTAAATGTAAAAATAGTCAGGATAAAGGACTGGTCACGTGGTAAACCAATACGATGACTGGTGATTACCAAAAGAGAAGAAATTAAAAAATACAGCAGAAGCTTCTTTTTCATGGTATTTCCCTATTTGCAGAATCTATATCTGTGAAAGACTTCTCTTCTACTTTTCTGTCTCCAACTACACGAACTTCGATAGGTTTATTGCAATTGAAATGAATATCACGCTGAGGGAATGCTATCACGATGCCTGCATCACGAAACAGGCTGTCTATCTTATAGCGGAGGTCGCTTTCTATTCTCCGTCGATCAAACATACGAGTCACTTTTATCCAGAAATGCATCTCAAAGTCCAGAGAGTTCTCTCCAAAATCATTAAAGAGTAAATCTGGTTCAGGGATTTTTAATATCTTTTCATGTTCACGTACTACCTTATAGAGTAGACGTTCTACCTCGCGTGTTGGTGATCCGTAGATGACACCAACCTTGATACTTGCTCGTATCAAATTATCAGAGAGTGTCCAGTTCAATACATTATTTTGCAGGAAAGAGCTGTTCGGTACAATGATGTGTGTATTTTGGGAAGATCGGACCCGTGTACTCCTGGCTCCTATGTGTTCTACTACTCCATATAACTTGTCAACTTCGACTATGTCTCCAATTTTTATCGGACGCTCAGCGAACAGGATTAAGCCGCTAACGAAATTGTTGATGATATTCTGCATCCCAAAGCCAATCCCAATACCGAATGCGCCGGCAAATATCGTAAGGCTCCTTAAAGGGATACCCGCAACATTTAATCCTATGATAGCAGCAATTCCGATTATAAAATATCTCACCCCTGATGAAATTGCCTGTTGTGCCCCTTTTTCTATCAATGCTTTTTCTTCAAATCGTTTTTGCAGGATTTTTCTCAAATACCTTGCAAGTATGAATGCCAGCACCAGGACCAGGATGCCAAAGAGCATCTTAAAGGGTGTTGTATATCTTCCCTCAGCAAGGGGAAATTTGTGGGTTAAACTGCTCTTTATTGAACCCAGCACAAACAAAATACTTTGATACACTTCAAGAAAAACCGTTGGAGCAGCAGGAGAGTTTACGACATCTTTAAAGGTCTCATTCAATATCCCGAGAACCATAACTACCGATAGGATTGCTGTACCATAGTGTAACAATTTTTGATAAACCCTGAACCTGACATTTATCCCCCGCTCTTCAATTGCCATCTCTTTTGCTTCCAGCAGTCTGCACTCCTTTAACCGGTTTTTCTGTGAATGCAAAAGCAGCTTTATGAGATACTCATGTGCTATGTATATAATGACTACTACAGATATGGTCTTTATCAGAGCTCCTATGAGCGTATACGTCAGCAAGACAAATCCAAGGCTTCGCAAGGCAAAAAGAGAGATAACAAACCCTATCAGCAGCGGGTAAAGGAGGTTACTGCTTTTGTTAATAATCTTGCCGAGAGCGCTTTCCGGATATGGCAATAACCTGAGCAAATACGATCTCTGTTTGGCAGCAATGAGAATGATCAGAAACAGCGAACCGATTCGGTATTGAAACCAGACCAGTTCTATGACATCCTTTTTACCATACTGGTGAGCGTACAGGGCTGACAGGAGTGTAACAGAAACAGCCGAAAAGAGGAGAAGTATGTTTAAATCTCTGAACAACAGCTTGGAGGAAAAATAGGGAATTGTAGTCCATCGAGTCCCGCTGTAGGGACTGAAAGATTCGCTAACAAAGCCTTTAAGAATTTTGTAAACCGAGTAAACAGCAAATCCATACATGGTGGACAGAAGTAAGGGTGCTTGAGAAGGAACGGTTACTGATATCGAGAAAGTGATAACAAACAGAAAAAATACCGTTAATGTTCCATGCATGATTTTCAGGAGTCCAGGTATGAGCTTGAAGGTATAAAATGTTTGAGGCGTGACCGTTATATAGCTCTGTTTCTTCTCTCTTGCCCATTTCTTCAGATACCTTCTCCCAAAATACGATAACAAGATAACGGCTATGATGATGAAGAGTTTTGTAACAAATTGTGGTGTATTTTTTGTTTCTAAAAGAAAGTGACTGAGTTTTTTCCCATTCTGGATTGATGCGTTATAAAAATCAACAGGCTTGTTTTTCAGGCTCCTTATATCAGAAAGTATTGACCGGAAAGTATGTATTGAAATCGTATTCTCACGCCTTGCCCATACATTTGCAGCACGTATTTCTGATAATTCCTTTTTGGCCAGCAACAATTTCCCAGACAGGGCATTATTTATTTCAAGCCTTTCATTAAGCCTCTCTTTTTTGGTCTGAATCAGTTTTTCCTGCTCTTCCATGAGTCTTAAGCGCATATTTTCAAGCTTTACGAGTTGTTCTGCCTGTGTCCTGTCTGTGAAACTCTCTGCCTCTTTTTCTATACTTGATTTTTCTCCGGGTGTGGCGGGAGAAAGACTTGCACGCACACTCGCTATACTTTCACCGATGATGGATCTCTGCTTTTCCACTGCAGCCAGAAAACCCTGGATGATGTCTATCTTGTGCAGGATCCTATTTGACAGGTTTTCAATGGTTTTCAACTCTTCATCAATTTCACCGGAGGTATTTTCTCCGCCAAGCATCTTTTCTACATCATTTTGTATCCTTTTAAGTTCTTCACGATCTTTGTACCTTACGGTGTCTTCATTAATTAATTCATCCTTTATTGTCGCAATAATTCCTTCCTGTTTATGAACGTCAGCCTCAACCTCCAGAACCCTCTTCTTTTCAGGGGATGTCGCTTCTAATTGCTTCTGCACTGCGACTTCTGCTTTCTTCAGCGCTATCATCTTCTCCATTTCTGCCCTTGCCTTCTCTTCTTCAGCGACCCTTCTTCTTTCTTCTTCCGCTTTTCTCGCTTTTTCTTCTTCCGCTCTCTTTCTGGTTGCTTCCTCCTCCTTGAACCTTTGAGATAAAATAGCGACAATCTGAGTATTGATATCAATTTCTGACTGGATATTTACTTCTTGAATCTGGGCAGTTTGCAGATTAAGTCTTGCCAGCTCGGTTTGGTTCAATAACAAATTAACTTTTTCATCTTTTAATTTTATCTCGCTTTCCAAACTACGCTTCATAGCCTCAATCTTGTTAGATTCTTCCTGTGTTGAAGGTTTCCGGATTGTAAGTTTTCTTATTTTATCCTTGAGTTTCTTTCTTTCTTCTTCGAGTTTTAATCTTGATGCCTCAAGAGATGCTTGTAATGATGAAAGATAGGTCCCCTTTTCTTTAACTGAAGATGTCGTCGCCTCCAAACGTGCCTTAAGCAGTTCCAGTTCATTTTGAATACTTTCAAATTGGGATGCAGGCAGCAGAGAAGCTTCATCACTTATCCGGTTTTTTCTTTCAGTCAAGGTTGACATAATATCGAGGTCCTTAGCTAAGTTACTAGCCACGTCTTTTATGTCTGATCTAACCCCTATTGTTTCATTTAAGGTATTAATCCTTTCCTCGACAACAATCTTTTGATTTCTGCCTGAATCTAAATCTTCTACCTTATCTTCAATTAATTTCTCCCTTGCTGCATGTAATGTTTCTAATTCTTCTTTAAGAACTTTTAAGTTCAATTCAATGTTAATAATGTCTTGCCCGTTACTTGCAAGGGTCTTCTTTATATCTTCCAGTGGTGTTGCCTGTTGTAATATTTCCTTAACATCAGTCGGTTGACCACAAAGATCTCCAATAGTTAAACCGAAATATACGGAAATCAAAATAATAATTGATATTGCTTTTCTTATACTCATTTTATTATGAATCAAAAATAGAAACCGTTATTTCTTATTTCAAAATCTCAACTTTGATCAGGTTAGTAGTACCTGCGATACCTATTGGAACACCTGCCGTAATAACGACCACATCACCCCTTTTTACTAAACCAGACTTTAATGCCTTCTCTTTCACCTGCTCTATCATCTCCTCGGTATTGTAATACCTGTCAGACAGAATTGGGCATATACCCCAGACTAAGTTAAGACGTCGCAGAATTTGATGATTTGGGCTTAAGGCAATAATCGGCTGACCCGGCCGATACGAGCTTACCATGCATGCTGTGCTGCCACTTTGTGTTGGTGTAATGATGGCTGCTGCTTTTAAATCTTGAGCTATATCTGAAGCAGCATGGCTTACGGCACTGACGATAGATTCAGGTTTTGTTTCATCAGGTTTGTAATGTTGATGTTTTAATACACGGTTGGACTCTGTTGACTCTATAATCTTAGCCATAGTACGTACTGATTCCACCGGGTATTTACCGACGGTTGTCTCTTCTGAAAGCATAACCGCGTCAGTCCCATCCAGAACTGCATTCGCCACGTCATTCGCCTCGGCTCGAGTCGGCCGGGGACTTTCTACCATAGACATTAACATCTGCGTAGCAGTGATAACCGGCTTGCGTGCCAGATTACTTTTTTTGATTAACATTTTCTGTACAAGCGGAACTCTCTCTAAAGCGGTTTCTACCGCCAAATCTCCTCGCGCAACCATAATACCATCTACAATGTCAATTATTTCATCGATTTTTTCCAGCGCCTCATGTTTTTCAATTTTTGCTATTATGGGAACTTCCATAGGTATGTTTTTCAAAACTTCTTTGATGCGCAATATATCTTCTTTTCGACGTACAAATGACATGGCAACGTAATCCACACCTTGCTCTAAACCAAACTCCAAATCTTTATGGTCCTTATCTGTAAACGACTGTACTGATAAAGAACTTCCGGGTAGATTTATGCCTTTATTGGAAGAAAGTTTACCTCCCACCAGAACTTTACAAGTAACATTTTTTGCATCTGTCTTTATAACGTAGAGCTCAACGCTACCGTCAGCCAGGAGTATTCTGTCGTTGGCCTTTACCTCTTCCGTTAATTTTGGATACGATACAAAGGCCCTGTTTTCATCCCCCAATACAGTTTCGTTTGTCAGGATAAAAATCTGGCCGACCTCCAGATAGATTGAGTCTTTTTCAAATTTACCGACCCTGATCTTGGGACCGGCTAAATCCTGCAGAATAGCTATTGGAATACCTTTCTTTTCTGAAACTGAACGAATCCTTTTTATTGTATCGCCGTGATATTCATGTGTGCTGTGAGCAAAATTAAGACGCGCTACATTCATACCCGCATCAATCAATCTTTCAATCATGACGAGAGAATCACTTGCGGGTCCAATCGTGCACACTATTTTAGTTCTGCGTATAAACATAAGTAATCACGCTTTGGAAATAATTAACTATAACAACGGTGAATATTTTTGCCAGGGTAAGAAAGTTATTTTGGGTAAGATTAAGGACTCTACCATCGAGTTAGCGCATCCTGCCCGCCAGAACCGCTCGTCGGGCTGGCGCAACTCTTTCAAAATGGTTTTGATTCTCCTATGTATAAATGTAAGCCCTCTTTAACGATTATTGAATTTCCCATGCATCAAGTATTTCTACCAACTTATTCACGTTTATTGCCAGAAACCTATTTAACATAACATACTGTTGTCAACACGGTTAAAATGGAAATTCCTATACAATTGAAATGGTTACACAAAACCAGTAAGCGGTTGCTATCGCTGTTTCTTTCCAACCAGACTCAATCTTACGTCCATTACATTCGTATTGGTAGGACCTGTTATAAGCAGGTCATCTAATCTTTTAAAAAAGGTATAGGAATCATTGTTACACAAATAGTCATGCGCCTTCATACCTTTGTCCACAGCACGACTTATTGTCTTACCATCGCAAACGGCACCAGCAGCATCCGTCGGTCCATCAGTACCATCAGTACCACCGCTCAGGATCACTACAGAATCCAAGCCTGCAATGTCCAGAGACGCAGAGAGACAAAATTCCTGATTACGACCACCCTTTCCCTTGCCCCGGATAGTTACAGTAGTTTCTCCGCCTGAAACGATACAAGCAGGTCCGGGAACAGGATTCCCTGATTGTAAAATCTCTTTTGCAATGGCTGCGTGTACCCTTGCCACATCTTTCGTCTCCCCTTCGATAAAAGAAGAGAGAACCATTGTATTATACCCCAGTTCCCCTGCTTTTTGCTTAGCAGCCATAACCGCCTGTATATTGCTCCCCACTATGATATTCTGAGTCTTTGTAAAAACATCTTCCCCCGCCTTTGGAGTCTCTGGTGTTTCTCCTCTTATTCCACTTTCAAGGTAATTTTTCACTGATTCAGGAATCGTGTTCAACATTTCATAACGTTCCAATATTTCTTTTGCATCTGCAAACGTTGATCTGTCAGGCACAGTGGGACCTGAGGAGATAACATCCAGATAATTTCCAATAACATCTGAAAGAATAAACGTAATCAGCGTGGCAGGATAGGAAAAACGCGCCAGTTGACCGCCCTTGATTCCGGATATGTGTTTACGTACTGCATTTATTTCGTTTATGCTGGCTCCACATGCTAAAAGCTTTTTGGTAACCTCCTGCTTTTCACTTAAAGAGATACCCTTTACCGGTAAGGGAAGAAGCGCTGAACCTCCTCCGGAAATAAGACAGATTACTAAATCATTTTCCTTTGCATTTTCTGCCAGTCTGATAATTTCCTTCGCTCCCCTGCATCCTGCTTCATCAGGTACGGGGTGATCGGCTTCATTTATCCTTATCTTTTTCAGGTCTGCGGTGTAACCATATTTAACGTTGACAATTCCTTCTGTAACGATATCACCAATTATGTCTTCAACTGCCGCAGCCATAGAAGCACCGGCTTTGCCGCCGCCGACAACATAGATTTTATCAAATCGGTTGAGGTCATATTCTTTCCTGTTTAAAATTAAGGTTTGACCGTCCCTCTGCATATATTTCTTTACCGCTGTCCTTGGTTCTACAGCTTTCAGCCCTGCTTTAAAGATATCGATAGCATCCTGCCTCAGTTTAGGTATTGTGATGGTAAACTCCTTAATCTGGCGCTTCGTTTCAACAATAAGCCATATGTTATGTTTTCACAAATTCGAAATGAGAAGTTCGTATTTCAATATTCGGATTTATTCATGGCAGTTAAAGAACACTATTGTTAAATTCCCGGTCAAACACTTGTTTCACACCTTGAGCGGTTTCTCAACCAGCAACAGCTCTTTCAAAGGCGGGACAAGGTGATCTTTTTCTAATTGAAGCAGTTGATCATCAAAACTGATCCTGCCGTCCGGGTGCCTGACTATCCGTCTCCGGCTGTTATAACTCATATCGTAACGCTGTAAGAAATCATAAGACTTGATTTCTCCGTATAACAGTCGAAAAAGATCTAATGATGAGAGGATAGTATCCCGCATCCGGTTTACGTTTATATCCTGCTGTGACTGATGAATATGAGGATTTGAAATAATATTAATAACCTTGTAATCCTGAAACTGTCTGTCGAGAAGTACCTGCACCAGAAGTGATATCTCCAGAGCATACCCGCGTCCAATTAACAAGCGCAGCCAGCTGTAAAGAGACATCCCCTGATCTCCGTTGAGCATGTACGTAAACTCACTGAGCCAGAGATGGAGAGTTCTTTCCGAATGACGGAGAAAAAGAGTGGTCAGCAAACTTGTCACCCTGCCTCCTAATCTCACTTTTCTCTGCAGTAATTCCCTTATCATTTTACAGCTTTTTTGTGTTCTTTTTTCAAATGTAGAAAGAACAGAAGAAAAGTTGTCCGGCGTCATGATCGCATCAGACGGCAATTTCTCCAGTTGTCTGATAGCTGTCTTCATCTGGCTTAACTCCTTTATCATCTTTTCGACCGTACTCTTTTTTTCTTCCCGTTCAAAACGTTCTCCGAGTTCTCTTATTTCGCGCTTGAGAATTTCAATGAGGAAATCCCTATAGTTCATTACGGGTTTTTCCCCATAGGTAATTTCACGTGTAACCTGGCGTGAGAACTGGAGCCGGGAGCTTCCGTTTTTTACGAACCCTACCTTTTGACAGTTCTCAATCAGCTTCTGCAAGCCCTTTTCTTTCGTTGTTTGAGGCGATACAAAACTTAAAACCCATGATATCATCATCATAAGATACGTCAGCGAATCCTGCATGACGTAATCGTCATCCACAAAGACCACAAACGTTTTTCTTGTGTTCAGCCTGAGTTTATTTGCCTCTTCCTGAATCATCTTAATAGATTTGATACAATTTGCCGCTTTCCCAGGCTCGTTGTAAGCAACGAGAATGTTTCCTTCCTTATCTTCCAGTTGCACCTGGTCATTAAAAAAAATACTTATTCCCTTCTCTTTTAATTTCTTGCAGAGGGATGTTTCCCGATTACCCTGATAGCCCAGGAAGAATATAAGCCCCCACTTCTCCCGGTATAGTTCAAGCGAGTCAAATACATTAAGTCCGGTATGCAGGGAAGCATTTCCTCGTCCATGATAACTCAACATCCCAAAATAGATTCTCAATTCCTCCTGCTGAATAGTGTCTGTCACCAACTGAACAATGGCAGGATCTAAAACAAAAGGTTTCTTTGATTCCCTTGTCGTTAAAAAGTCTTGTGGCCAGAGATAGGTTACACGATCTCCTCTCTCAATCCACTCCTTTCTTTTCCTTTCACTCATCCTTTGCAATGATATAGTATCAGGCATAAGAATGCCAAATCTCTGTTGTAAAAGTTTTTTTACCTTATCTTGTTCTATTTTCTTCATAACAAAATATCAGAAAACTAGGTCATCCTGGCCCACCTGTACCGCCCGCCTGAATGAAATGCCGGGCGGACTACAATGAATAACTGTAGCGGAATAGCTTTAACCTTCGACGCCCACAAGTCTATTAACAAAAGGTATACGAACATTTAAATCTGTATTGAAACCGATGTGTGTGGAGATTGTGCAATACGCAGAATTGACTTAAACCTGCGTCGGTACAAAGCCTGAAAACTTCAATAAGCACATGAAATGTTAACGACACTTCTATTAAGCAGCTCCGGGAATAAAGGAGTCAGTTTGAACGCTTTGTAAAGTCTTTTTATGTTTGCTGCACAAAAATCAAGAAGTTACGAATTATTGCTTGATATGATGTGTGATGCTTACCGGCTTCTTTGTTAAAAAAAACAATTCTTTGTTTTCTCAGTCTTTCTTCTCATCCCATTCGAATCTTGTCCTTACCACACGGAAATTATAACATTATTAGCTCTCAATATGCCATATAAAAGTACATATGATTGTAAGGTTTTTTGGATAGTTCCTATTCGAAAAAGGGTAACAGATCTCTCCTCTTTATTTGGGCCTGCAATTAGATACACATGATTTGGCATTAAACAGTATGCACATATTTTGACACCACAACGGTTACACCACTCTGCCATCAAATCTATATGATTTGCGCAGTCTTGATTACTGATTAATTACTATTCAAGGTGACACCAGTTTTCATATTACTCGACTCACTTTATGAGCCTTTATCAGAAAACATAGTGTTTCAGCTTACCCTTAACACCTTCCCCTTGGTACGAGGGTAAACTGTCGAATTCCCACGGATGGACTTTAACCAGCTAGTCATTCAACCTATACGGCGAAGGGACACCCATTAGTAGGATTCTGTGACAGAAGGACAAGAGATGAAGGAACTAGCAGGAAATTGGTGTTATCTACTGAGATTCTTTTTTGAATATAAGCAGGTACTGATCAAAAAGAGTAGTTGGTTCATCCTTAAGTCTAAAACCGGCTTCTCTCATTTCAGCTATAACCTGCTGTTCAGAAACTGTATAACGTCCCTGGCCAGGAACCGGAGCCATATCGACAATTGCGACAACAGTCTTTTCTAGAATAAAGGGATAGACTTTTTCTCGAAAATATTCAACCGGCTTATCGAAATGAAAATAAGTATAACCAACAAAGAGCAAATCAATTTCATAATTCAACTGATCAAGCCCCGGGTCTTCTTTTTCAATCTGATGAATAGACACATTATCCAGAGAGTCTCTCTTTTTCCGCTCTTCAAGCCAGGAAATTAATGATTTTTCTGGATCAAGCGCAATTATTTCACCATCAGGAAGATGATTAGAAAACAAATCCGTAAAATACCCGGTACCCGCGCCAAGATCTACTACGATCATGTCTGGTAAAGTGATCAGCCTGCTGAGGATGTCAGGTCTCTGCCACTGTGCTCGATTGGTATCCATAACCGCGGCACAAAAGTTTGCGTCTTCATAGGAAGGAATACAACCCTTGAAACGACCTGTATTAGTATTTGTTTCCATTTACGCTTCTTACGCTTCCTGTTTTATTCTTAAGATTAATATGATATTAATTAAATCGCTGTCTTCACTGAACAACTTTATCAGGTTCACGTTTATAGCATAAGGATGCTGATTATTTGAAAAATAAACAAAAAAATCGCTTATCTTCTCCTGCGCATTCTTTATTGTATCTAAGCATTCTGATAGATTCATGTCTGCCAGGAACGTAAGGAGATCCAAGTTTTCCTTTTCTGTTTCACGGATATTTAAAAGGTCTTTGGCCGCTTGATTTATATGTTTAACTTTCCACTTTTCGTCCGCAACGATCACGCCTTCTGTTAAATGAGGGATGATAGCATCTAATATCATGGAATTCTTTTTTTGGGTGGTTCCTTTTTTTGTGCGAATTAATGCCTTCACCCTTGCCAGGAGTTCTGCTTTATTAAAGGGTTTGCTGATAAAATCATCCGCACCCGCGTCAATACCCTTAATGCGATCATCCATCTCGCGCAAAGAGGTAATCAACACAATCGGCAGGTTGCCGGTTTTCTCCTCTGAGCGCAATTTTTCGCATACTTCATATCCTGTAAGCTTTGGCATCATAATGTCCAGCAAGAGTAAATCCGGATTCTCTGTTTTTACCTTTTCCAGCGCTTCTTCACCATCATACGCCTCAACGACGTCATATTCGGATGCGGTCAGGATTACGCGCAATAATTTTACATTCTGTTTTACATCATCCGCAACTAATATTTTTGCTTTACCCATATCTCTTTCAAGTTTTCCTTAAATACTGTTCTATGATGTTTAGCAACTCATGGGTATCGATGGGTTTGCTGATATAACCGTCACACCCGAAAGATAATATTTTCTGCTCATCACCCTTCATAGCATATGCGGTTACGGCTATGATGGGGATATCATTTGTATTTGCATCCGCCTTAATTTGTTTTACAAGAGTAATGCCGTCAATGCCGGGCAGTTGGATATCCATAAGGATAATATCTGGTTTCTGTTTCTTTAACATACTTATGGCCTCCTCACCGGTAGTTGCCTCAATCACATTGTAGCCCTTTGATTTGAGTACTACTCGCATTAATTTTCTGTTCTTCTCGTTATCTTCTACTACCATTACATTTTTATCAGACATATATTTTCCCTTTGCCAATTATCTGCATCAATTACCATTTTTTTGCATGTATTTTTCTATATTCTGAATCTCCAAAAGAAGTTCTTCCTTTGTATGGCTTCCCTTTTGTACGATTGCCATAATATTGCCATTTAACTTTTTTTTGTCTTCAGGGGTAATATCCTTTGCGGAACATATGACAATGGGAATATTTCTTGCTACCGGATGTTTCCTGAGATTTTCAACTACATCAAAACCGCTGATATCCGGCATCATCAGATCAAGAATGATAAGATCAGGATTTTTGCTTATTGCAAGCTCGATCCCGGCTTTGCCACCATACGCCGTAAGCACCTTGAACCCTGCCCCATTAAGAACGGTGCTTACGTATTTGACGTCCTTTTCCTCATCATCTACAACCAATATTTCCACCGGCTTATCCTTTGCGCTTAGATTTGATGTGATAATATTTACCGTGTTGATGAGTATTTTCCTGTCAACTGGTTTCATCAGGTAGCTGGCTGCCCCCAAACTATACCCGATATCCTTATTTTCTGTGACTGACACAATAATGACCGGAATATCCGCTGTGTCCTGAGAATTTTTTAATTCTGAAAGAACATCCCACCCATCCAGCTTCGGTAGTATAATATCGAGTGTTATCAAAAGCGGTTTCATCTCCTTTGCCTTTTTAATTGCTTCTTTGCCATCCTTTGCGACAATTACGTTATACCCCGCATTTGTCAAATATACCGTAAGAAGATCAGCCGCCATACGGTTGTCCTCCACTACCAGAATAGCCTTCACATCATTTCCTGCCGGCTTGTGCAGTCTGGCTTCATTCACCTTTGACTTTGGAATGCTAAAGATCGCCTTGAGAGGTAACATAAAATAAAACGTACTTCCCTTCCCATATTCACTTTCAAACCAGATCTTCCCACCATGCATTTCTACAATCCTTTTTGTCAAAGCGAGCCCCAACCCGGTACCCTGGTATTTTCGCGAAAATGAGCTATCAGCCTGCCAGAATTCTTTAAATACCTTCTCCTGATCTTCAGGTTTCATCCCAATTCCCGAGTCCGCTACCGAAACCTGTAACATATCGTCTATAATGCTCGCCTTTGTAACAATATTACCGTTCTCTGAAGTGAATTTTATAGCGTTTGAGAGCAGGTTGTACAATATTTGTTTAAATTTTACCCGGTCTGCTTCAATGTCTTTTGTCTCCGGACGTATGTCTTTCTGTAAGTGTAAATGCTTTTTATCAGCAAGCCCCTGTATTATATGGTACACATCTTGAATGGCATCAGTCACAGGAAATACCTCATGCTGAATAACCATTTTCCCCGCCTCAATTTTAGATAAATCGAGGATATCGTTAATCATTTGCAAAAGATGATAGCCGCTGCTGTGGATATCTTTTACAAAATCCAACTGTTCTTCGTTGAGCTCGCCGCAAATCTTGTCCCTCAGTACCTCCGCGAAGCCAATTATTGCGTTCAGGGGGGTGCGTAACTCATGAGACATGTTGGCCAGAAACTCCGATTTCAGTTTATTGGCACGTTCCAGGGCATGAATTGCCTTTTGTAAATGAATGGTTTTCTCGGCGATCCGTTGCTCTAACAGTGCATAAGAAGAACGTAATTTGCTGGACATGTCGTTAAAGGCCATGCCGAGTCGTCCAACTTCATCATTAGATGATATATCAACCTTTGTCGAAAGATCTCCGGTTTTTGTTACAATCGCGACAGCCGCTGTTAGTTTTTCAATAGGCCTCATAAGTTTCCCTGTTGTCAGGAAAATAATTGTCACGACCAACAAGATACTGACAGAACCGATTGTTATAAAGAAGATAACATCTGATGCAAACTTCTGTTCGTCTATTTCCTTTGGTATAACAACGCTCAAAGCTCCCCTGATTTCCCCTAGTTTATAATCATATCCCGCATTGTAATTTTTTTGTATAAATGCGGGCGCTTGTTCTTTAGGGCCATGGCAGGTAATGCATGAATCTGTTACATATAAAGCGTACATATAACGTTCAACTCTCTTCCCCTCTATAATATCATCGGCCCAATATTCCAGAAGGTTGGGATCCGCTTCCATTTTCTTGAGCATTTCTTCCTCAAAGGCGTCTGGTTTATTTTCCTTATTTCGGTATCTTAGACTTGTCTGTTTGATAATATAGCCGGTCTTTTCGGCAAACCCCCTGCTAATTGCATTTGTGGAAATCGCCGGGATAAAATATTTTGTCTTGTCAGTAATTTCAATGTTTTGATTATGGAAAACGGATGCAAAGTAGTTCCTGGTGGTTTCCAGTTCTACAACCATCAGCCGCGCCTTTTCCCGGATCTCTCTGACAAATTCCTGGCGCGTCCTGTTATAAACCAAGAAAGCAACTATACTATTAAGGGTGACCAGTAAAGCCGCCAGGATGATTACCAGTTTATGTCTTATCTTCATTGTTCTCAACTACTGCGATAGCTCCTAAAGGACAACATTTTTCAAAACCTGGCGGGACATTCCATGCAGATGTTTTTTCAGCAATTATCTTTGCCTTATCCGCAATCACTTCCATAGCTCCTTCCGAATTCGCGACGCATATTCCACAGCCGACACATTTCGTTTCATCTACGTTCACCGTAACAGGTTTATCACCACTCATTATATTTGCCTGATCAAGGTAGTAAAAGTGTTCTTTCTCAGGAATTTCATCTGTATATCCTGAAGCGCGCCTTTTTAATTGCTGGCGGCCTTTTCGGTTATAAATAAAAATTGAGCGTCCGCATTGATTACAGATATGCAATTCCTGCAGCTTATCAAGATAATCAATCACCGTTTGTACTACCGTTGCATGGCTCCATGTTAAAGGAGAAACAGAAACAGGCTCGCCCGTATATGGATTAATCTGCTCTGCGAGCACGCCTGAAGGTAAAGCCCGTGATACCACCCATTTTAGATGTCGCACCACACATTCAAGGTCTTTTGTAGATTTCGCTATCAAAGATTGGTATTGTGCCAACCACATTGTACAGATTATCCACGGGTTGCCCGGTATCGATTCATCATTACTTACACGTTGATATGGATCACGCTCGTATCTGGCTATTCCTCCTACATTAGTTTTAACCCATAAGCTTTCCTCAATCGACCTCATCGTGTTTTTTACTTTAATGTCATCCGGATGGTAAACACCAAAGGCAAACATCCCATATAAGCTGGCATCAACGGTTGCGTCAATTTCATATCCTCCGTCTTTTTTGGGATAAATCATCCGCACAAACCTCTCGTGTTTTTCACTATAAAGATATTGACCAATAGCGTTTCTCATTTGTGCGGCAGTCTGCCTGTACAATCTGGCTTTTTCAGTATGGCAAAATATTTCAGAAAGTTTCGCTGCGGCTATCAGGCCGCCGTATACGGCCGCCGTTGTAAACGATAAGACCCCGCGCCTCTCCTCCCATAAGTCATAGGAAGGAAGGGGAAGACCTGTCTGTTCATCACGATAACTTACAAGAAAATCTGCGGCCTTTTCTATGAAAGTATGATAGAGTGATCGTATTACTTCAATATTTCTATATATGTCGTAGAATTGACCGATAGCCCAGAGGACCAAAGCCGTCTCATCCTCCTGAATCGGTATATGGATATCCTCTCCAATTACCCATGGATGCCATGAGCTGCCAAAGGAACCATCAGGATTATATTTATGCAATAAAAACCCGTCTTCAACCATGACACTAGCGCAAAAATTGTAAGGCGTAATTATCCGTGAGCAGAAATCAAAAAAATTTCTGCACTGTATTGTATAACCCGCTTTCATTAGTGCATAGCTTACCAATGCGCCGTCACGAGGCCACATATAACTGTAGGTATCCCTTGCGTATTGGCTGATATCGGTGTCATTTGCGGCGATGATGGCTCCTCCTCTATCAATCTGTGTCGCAATGACGAGCAAACTTCGTTTAAAAAGAGCCACTACATCGAGAGGCAAATTACCAAAGTTGAATTCCTCTTTATTCACCCAATGCCACCAATAACTCGCCGTTCTGTCTATAATCGCTTGAGGTTTCTCGCTTAAAAGGAGGTTATTCAGGGCATTAACATCTCCATAATTATTACCAGCAGCAATCCAATAATACGCAAGAGACTCTCCTAAGGGTGAAATTTTCAGGGGAATTCCTATTATAGAATCCACAGAACCTTGAGCAATGGGATTTCCTCCAAGAATACCATCTTCGGCATCACGCCAAGTTCCTTCTGCTCCGTGAAGCTTCTTTATTCCCGTTGCGTATTGACGAACACCCCAAAAATCTTCAGTAGAACAATTAACAAGAAAATACCTGGAGCCTTTGTAGTGGATAAGACTATTTTGCTTGGCGTCATAAAAAACCGTATCACCAATATCATTTTCAAGGATACTCAAATCCAGATGAAAGAAAAGGCGAACTTCTCTTTCCTCGTTTTTCATATTGCTCACCAATACCTTACGCAGATAGATATTTTTCTCAAAATCTACAACGTCGTTGCAGGTCAATTTAATCTGCAGGGATTCGTTTATCGCTTGCACGGAAGTGACAAGGGTTTCCTTCTGATATTCAAGTTTTAATTTCCAATCGTTTGCGTTAATCCATGAAAATCCTTTAGATGTCCACACACCGAATCTACTCGGATTTCCCATGGAGTGATTTTCCTTCCCAACATAAGGATAGTATATATCACGAATAGTATAGTTTGCGTCAAAAGTTACTAATAAAGACCCGTTTCCTATGGGAATATCTCTTGGCACAGATGTTTTTTTAATAAAAAATTGAAATTAAACCGTGTTCCTATTTATTACTGTCTCTGATACTTCTCAATTTTATGTACGAGCGAAGTAAGGCTCATGGACGATTTGAAGAATCAGTTCACCAATTTCCATGGAGTATTCTTTCAAGCAAGCACTTTGGATTGGTATTTAATTAAAGAAAATTATAAGACTTATATACGTTATATTAAATAGTAATTTGCGTCAATAAGAAACACTTATTAAATTCAAATAGAAAGATCTATATTGAGATAAATGATCTGCTGAAATTATTAGTTCAGATTTGGAGTTTTTGTTTCATTCAGAGACAATGCGTTTTGGTGATAGATGGTTATTTCAGAAGGGGGCATGGTAAAACAACAAGTGGTAAAATGCAACTGGCATTTGTAGATTAGTAAATCAGAATGGCCATAGTATTGGTATAAGAAGCACGGCCAGGCCCCAGAATATCAGATTAAGGGGCGTGCCAACACGCGTAAAATCACTGAATCGGTACCCTCCGGGGGCGTATATCATGGTATTTGTCTGGTAACCTATCGGTGTTGCAAAGCTGGTGGAAGCAGCAAATGTGATCGCCACCAGAAACGGCCTGGGGTCTACACCCATGGAAGCTGCAATAGACAGACCAATAGGCGCGATTATCACAGCGGCGGCATTATTTGACATAAAACTTGTCAGCACCGCAGTGACTAAATAGAGAACTGTCAGAACGGCGAGAGGACCAAAACAGACAAAAGGATTCAATACCGTATTTACCAGCCAGAGAGCCGCTCCGCTCTGCTCCATGGCAAGCCCCAGGGGTATAATACCTCCAAGCAGGAAGACAATCTTCCAATCTATGGACTGATATGCTTCCTCTATGGTAAGACATCTGCCCATGACCATGCCAACCGCTCCAATTAAAGCAGCGACTAAGATCGGGACTATATTGAACAGAGTCAAGATTGTCACGGTCAGAAACATACCCAGCGCGATAATAGCCTTATCTTTCCGGACATAAAGTTCAGTCAACTCATTCGTTACTACCATATCGCGAGATTTCAGCAGACGGGATATGTCCTCTTTGTCAGCCTCCAGAAGCAGTGTATCTCCGTCATCGAGAAGAGTCTCCGCCACACGGTCCCGTATGATCTTTCCCCGACGCTGCACTGCAAGAACAAGACAGCCATACCGGCGGAAGAATTCAAAAGTCTGCAAAGTGCGACCAATCAACCTTGACCGTGGCGGAATGAGAACTTCGATCAGTTTTAACGCATCAGAGCTGATTTTCTTGTCATCGATTTTTACCTTTGTGTGCAGCTTCAGTCCATATTTATCCTGCATCGCAATAAGCTTGTCCATTTTGCCGTGAAGCAGGAGAACATCATCCTCCCTGATCTTGGTTTTTGAAGGTTTTGTCGTCGCCTTGTCATTCCGTATAAACTTAATAAGATCCACTTTCTCAATTAATTTCACCTTGCTCTTTTCCCAATTTTTCCCTATCAGCGGTGATTTATGAGAAACCTGTAATTCTGCCAGATAACCTGCAAGATGGTATCTGTCTACCTGCTGCTCCTCTCCCTTGCGTTTTGGCAGAAGCCAGCGGGCCATCACCAGATAAATTATACCTGCAACAGTCATTATCAATCCCAACGGTGCGAACTCAAAGAAACCGAAAGCCTTCTGCCCTTTTTCTATCGCAACAGAGTTGACAAGTATATTTGTAGATGTGCCGATGAGGGTGCAGACACCTCCGAATTGACTCGCGAATGATAAGGGTATCAATACACGGGATACTGAAATCTTTCGTGTTTTCGCGAGCACAATCGATATGGGAATAAATACCGCCACAGCGGCAGTATTTACGATAAAGGCCGATAGAAAGGCAATAGTAACGCATAGAGTGATGATCAGCCTGGGCTCTTTCTTTCCGGCATGTTTATCTATTTGACGTGCCAGCCACTCCACCAAACCCGTACGCACCAATCCCGCGCTCAAAATAAACATGGCGCCTATCGTAGCAGTTGCCTGGTTTGCAAAACCGTATAGTGCCTGATCAGGATCCAGCAATCCCAGCACAATTAAAGCAAGCAGTACGCAGAGGGCTATCAAGTCGACCCGTAATTTTTCAGTTATAAAGAGATACGTTGCAGCGATAACCACTGCAAGTACCATTAGGGTGCTTATTCCGGGCATCTTTTATCAAGCCTCCTGACTTCTTCTGTTTTATGGTTACTATACTTCATTATTGAGCTGTCACAACAGGAACTGAACGACCCTATAGATTATCAGCTTTTCGGCAACTTTTCCAAGGAAAAAGGTTAATTTTCATTTTCAGCCTCTTTTTATCTTTTTTCAGTATCTGCGGTTCTACAGGTTTTGGTTGTATCCTCACATCTTTCCAAACTGACAGGCCGAATGTATCCCCTATTGGGTCTGAAGAGAGGGATTATGTCTTTGAAATAACCTTTTTCAAATTTAAACGGCTTTACACGCTTTACCTCTTTAACACGATTATAGAAAAACATGATGGTTATGATTCTCAGAACAGCAGAGATTGCAAAAATCGATAAAAGTCTTTCTCCCCATAATGCGGGTACGTGATAAGCTGCCCATCCTCCCAGAAAAGCGCCGATACAGGCGGAAAAAGTGGTAATGGCGTTGAAATAAGATATACAACGTACTCTCTTCTCCGGGATTGCAGAATCATAGATAAAGTTAGTAGTACACAAATTAAAACCGCTCCAGGCAAATCCGGAAGGTATTTGTATAATGAATAAATAGTAAAAATTGTTAGAAAAAAGCCATGCCGCAGGAATAATTGAAATTACAATGCTGCACATCCTTATAACAAATAGATTCCCAAATTTGTCTCCAATGCTTCCCCATACAGGCTTTAATAAGAGACCAAAAAGAAGAGAACTCGTGCTTACAATGATGAATTGAATGTATCCGAAATGTATTCTCTCAAGCATATACACAGTGAAATACGGCGCTGAAAAAAATACAGCAAATGACATACCAGATACAAAAAAGACGTATTTGCCAAAGTTTCCTGACTTTGCTCTCTTAAGAAACTGAAAAAAAGAAAAGTGGTGTTCAGCCTTTACTTGAAGAGGAGCGTCATACTGTATGACCAAAAGAGATGATGAGACTATTCTAAAAACGCATGCAAAGCTAAAAATCATTACAAATCCCCAGATTAAACTATGGAGACTTCTCTGAAGTAAAAAACCCATCAGCAAAGTAAATGCAAGCGAAGAAATTCCTATTATGCTATCCCTTTTACCGAAATACAAGCCCATGAAACATCTCGGGACAATATCAGACATAAGCGATGCCCAGGCAGGAGAAGTCATAGAACCTATTACCGTGTAGAGGCAGAAAAATGTTATTAACATCGGGATTTGCATTTTTTCTGGAACAAACGGTACTCCTATTATGGGAACCACCATAAAAGCTTGAATCAGGGCAAAAAGAGCGACAAAGTTCTTTCTGCTCTTAAATCGTTTGAGAGTTTCCGGAAGCCAGAGTTGAGCAAGGCTTATAAATAACTGCGGAATTGATGAGAGCACACCGATCTGAAAAACACTCGCATTCAAAAAAAGTGCGAGCGGTCTGATAAAATATTCAAAGATTGAAGTTGAAATACCGGAAAAACTTCCTTCATAAATTGATATTTTCAATGTTTTTCGTATTTCACTCTTTTGAATTTTATTATCTATAGTAGCCATTTCCCCAAATTTTTCTAGAAGAATCAATGATCAGAAGGAACGTTTAAAAATCGTGCTCGAAAGTCTTCAGCCAGGAGTAAATAAATCACAAGTTAGACCATCTTGGCTAACTTTTCCAAAACCCCTAAAACTGCCTTCCATGGCAGTTATTACGGTCTTTTGAACTTGCGCCTTCAGCGCAAAAAATAAGGTAATATTGAAATTCCTATGCATCAAGTTAGCAGAAAAGTAGGGATTTATCTACAACCCGTCCGAACGGATTCATCCGGGCGGGCAACGAGTACGATGGACACAAGAAGCCTTACAGGGAACAGAAGAATCCCTTGTCGACTTTTAGCAGATAAACAAATTATGGATAAGAGTGCCGTAGTTTACAAGAAAATACTGTACAAAGTTAGAAATAAATTTTACAATCAACGGTTACCTATACATAGATTTGAGTAAAATCAGGTTAAAAAACACATGGAATATATAAGGCTGTAATTATTATGAAACGCCACCTTCGCAAACATTTCCTTGCCGGAATATTTGTTATCCTGCCTGTTGGAATCACCCTGTTTATTTTAAGATTTTTATTAAACATTTCCGCGGGCAATCTGGTAACCATATTAGCGAAATATTGGATTGACGCACCTGCAATGCTATTATGGCTTATCTCACTGGTACTATTCATACTCTTTGTTTATGCGCTTGGGCTTATCACTGCTCACATAATCGGACGTCGATTAATCGTTTTCGGAGAGAACATCATTATGGGGATACCACTTTTAAAAACAATTTACGGAATTTCAAAACAAGTGGTAAGCTCATTTGTAAACCAGAATCGCGAGACGTTCAAATCCGTGGCCCTGGTAGAGTTCCCTAAACCCGGAGTTCGAACTTTCGGTTTCATTACCGGGTCAATAAAGGATACCCAGGGACAGAAATGTTATAAGGTATTTGTTCCCACAACTCCTAACCCTACATCAGGATTCTTTCTGATAGTTTCTCAAGATGCAATTCAGCATACCAATATTTCTGTTGAAGATTGCATTAAAATGATTGTCTCGGGAGGAATAATCAGTCCCTCATCGCTCCAAGCAGATAATTGAATAACGAAGTTGTATAACTCCTCATTTTCGTATACAATCTAACTCAAAGTTAGTGAAAAACTTAACACTTTAAGAACGAACTATATCGAGTTAGCGCATCCTGCGCAACTCTTTCAAAATTGCTACAACGACATCGGTGTCGTTGCTTAACACCATTTTGGGCATGTGCTAGCGCACAAAAATGGTAATTACTACACAATCAAGTTAGGCCGTCCTGCCCGCCAGTCAGTCCGTATCGAACGGTACGTTCGGGCGGGAACGCTCGTGTCGGGCTGGGCTAACTTTTCCAAAAATCTATAAATTACTATTTTACCTCTGAAAGGCGGAACTGCCGATGATTAAAGATTTTCCTCCGATATGCGGTAACGAAGATAAGGTAAAACGGGTAACTTCAGCTAAAAGAGAAAATCTTTATGTATCGATCTCAGATTTGAATATTGATAAGGTACAATCTTCCTTTGGGATTGCTCTCCATATGCACCAGCCAACGATACCCGGTTCCTCCAACGACATCTCTTCAGCCGATCTGATTTCCAACCTCCAGTTTATGATGGAACACCGGGACATCGGAGACAACCATAATGCCCCTGTTTTCTTGCGGTGTTACTCCCGGATGTCCGATTTTATCAGGGAGTTATGTGATCAGGATAAAACACCCCGTGTTATGTTGGATTACTCCGGAAACCTTCTGTGGGGACTGAAACAGATGGGAAAAGAGGAGGTACTGGAAAATCTTAAGCTGGTAACTACCGACAAAGCATACTATCGGAATACCGAATGGCTGGGAACGATGTGGTCTCACGCGGTAGTTTCTTCTACTCCAATCCCCGATATCAAGCTGCATATCAGGGCATGGCAGGAACATTTTGCTTCAATTTTCGGCCTTGAGGCACTTGGCAGGGTCAAAGGTTTTTCTGCTCCTGAGATGAATCTTCCTGTTCATCCTGACGTATGTTATGAGTATGTAAAGGCATTAAGAGAGTGTGGGTATGAATGGCTCATGGTTCAGGAGCATACGGTAGAGAATGTGGATGGCAGCAGCCTTACGAAACAGTATGTACCTCATAGGCTTGTGGCTAAAAATTCTCTGGGAGAAACTCAGGAGATAGCCGTTCTCATAAAAACTCAGGGTTCAGATACTAAACTGGTTGCGCAGATGCAACCTTATTATGAAGCGCAGACAAAAAGAGGTGAAGAATATTGCGGAAAAATCGTTATTCCCTATGCACTCCAGATAGGAGACGGGGAAAATGGCGGGGTTATGATGAATGAGTTTCCTGACGCATATAAAAAAACCTTCCGCGAACTGGGAACTGAAGGTGTGGTAGCAATGAATGGGTCTGAATATCTGGAGTTTGTAAGGAATACGGGGTTGAGTGATAACGATTTTCTGCCCATTCAGCCGGTATCACAGCACAGGATCTGGAAACATATGGATGATTTTTACCCTGGCGCTGCTGATAATGCAATAAATAAAATCAAGGAGAAGGATCCCAGCTTTGCTCTTGACAAGGCTTCCTGGACAAACGATATCAGCTGGGTTGAAGGGTATGGTGATGTCCTTGACCCTATCAATACATTGAGTAGTGAATTTCATAGAAGATTTGACGGACCGGATAGAGATAAAAATGAGACTCTGTACAAAGAAGCACTGTTACATTTACTGGTTTCACAAACAAGCTGCTATAGATACTGGGGAAGCGGTATATGGACCGAATATGCCAAAGAGATTTGCAGAAGAGGGATGGATATTCTGCGTTCATAAGGGTATACTAAAACCGATTTGGTTTTAGATTTTTCTAAAAACCAAATCCTGGTTGCAGTTATACTCGCTCCGTTTTTTCTCGGATTTTATCCGAAAACCATTATAAGATGAGTATAAATACGAAACAAAAGGAAACAGAGAACTCCCTATGCATAATTCTAACCAGAGAAACGACTACTTTTTATTCACCAGTTTCTGAATCAACTTAAACGCCTCATCGGCAGTGTTCACTAAATGATAGATTTCCATGTCCTCAGCACTAATGGCGCGGTTCTTTTCATATACATTATTGCGTATCCACTCCAGAAGTGGTGACCAATACTCCTTGTTCACCAGAATAATGGGTATCAGCTTGCTTTTTTTTGTCTGAATCAGCGTAATCAGTTCAAAAAATTCATCAAGGGTTCCGAACCCCCCTGGAAAAAAAATATACACCTCGGATGCAAAAGAGAGCATTAATTTCCGAACAAAAAAATAATTAACGGCAATTGATTCCTTTACAAATGGGTTTGTCTGTTGTTCTGCCGGCAGCTGAATGTTTATGCCTGCGGATTTCCCTCCAGCCTCATATGCTCCTTTGTTAGCTGCCTCCATGATGCCGGGGCCACCACCCGTGATTACGGCAAAACCCTTTTTTGCCAGCTTATATCCCAGCTTTTGTGCCTCCAGGTATACTTCATCCTCGAATCCACGGCGGGCGCTTCCAAAAATGCTTACCGCAAGATCGTACCGTTTTAAAAACTCATAACCACTCACAAAATCTCCAACAATCTTAAAAATTCTCCAGGATGAAATTTTTTCGTCTGTTTCCTCAATAACCTTTACGATGCGATAGTCAGGGGTAATGGATAATTTTTTCGGTTTGGATTTACTTTTATTACCTTTTTTCGCCTTCATACATCATTCTCCTCATTGTCGCACGATATTTTATACGGCTGTTATAAAATATTACTGGGAATACCCATTAAAATTTATCAGAAGTCATGTTTTTCTATTGTAAAACTCTGTGCCTGCAAATCAATGAGAAATTTCTTGTCTTATCCCGTTATTGAGTGGTATTCTTTTACCAACAGAAGGAAAAGAAAGAAGAAAAAAAGAAAAACTATTACTTTCATATTGTTGTTAAGAACTCTTTAAGGATATTGCATGCCACTGTTAATTCTTTTGCGTCATGGTCAATCAAAATGGAATTTAGAAAACCGTTTTACAGGATGGGTAGATATCGATCTTTCTGAGAAAGGAAAACAAGAAGCGGAAGAAGCGGGTGAGAAACTGAAAGATATTCAAATAGATAAGGCATATTCTTCTGTATTAAAACGAGCCGTTCACACCTTAGAAATAGCTTTGAAAGCTGCCGGGAAAGAAGGCATTCCTGTTGTTCAGGATAAGGCACTCAATGAACGTCATTATGGCAATTTACAGGGATTGAACAAGGCAGAAACGTCTAAAAAATATGGTGAAGAGCAGGTACATCTCTGGCGAAGAAGTTACGATATACCTCCTCCGGGTGGAGAAAGTTTGCAGGATACAGCGGCCAGGACCTTACCATTCTTTCATAAATATATTATCGAAGATCTGAAAACGGGAAAAAATATTATCATTTCTGCCCATGGTAACAGCCTCAGATCAATTGTTATGGAGCTGGATAAATTGTCCGCGGAGGAGGTAGTTCATCTGAATATACCCACAGGCATACCTATTGTGTATGAATTTGACAATGACCTGCATATCGTATCGAAAAAGATCCTTTCGTGAATAAGGAGAGGCATAAACGTTACTTTTCCCATGCATTCCTTCACCCTCAATGATCGCTGTTTCCTGATCGTATTGCCTGAGTTTATTTGCTCTATTACTTCCAGATTTTCTTTGTGAATACCCTGAGGAAGAAATCTCCTCCAAACCTTTTATACCTTTCTTCGGAAAAAAGTGAGCTACTTTCAATGGGTAGCAGTACAATGAATATTTCGGTAGTGCTTAATTATCTTCAATATGATAATATATGAAAGACTTCCTGCGATAATTCCCATAATTGTTCCCCCAATTGCCAAGGGTATAAAAATGTCTTTTCCAAGAGATAGAAATATTTTTAATTTATCATAAAAATCCCAGATACTGTGCATTGACAACCTGTATTCGGCTATCAGGAGAAATTGTTTTACTTTTGTGAGAGAAGGTCCTCCCCAGAAAAAATTACCAATCCTGTAGGTAAATCCATAAATGAACGGCATGGTGAGTGGATTGGTAATCCACACAGATGCGATAGCTACTGGCCGGTTGGCATTAAAGATAGTAGAAAAAAAAGCTGCGATAAATACTTGAAACCCAATAGTTGGCGTAAAAGCGACAAACACGCCAATTGCAACTCCGAGGCTAATAGCTTTTGGGCAACCTCGCAATCTAATTAACCACAAAAGACCGGGCGATATGGCTTGCCAGATGTATCTTTGTTTGTGTTTTTTCATTGACCATAATCTATTGGATCAGAAAGAGTAAAAATGTTGCATTTTATGATTTCGATGGTATTTTAACTTTCTTGAAAAGTAAAGGCGAATTATACCAATCAGAATTCATTATGAGAAGTACAATTATCTCAAACAGGGTAAAGCAGTAAGAGGATATGTAATCATTTCTGCCTGTATGCAGTATCTTTGAGAACCGATTCTCAGGAGTATTTACTATGACTGATGTAAAGCAAATAGATGATGTAAAGAGTATTCCCTGGCACGCAATGGACATCGAGGAGGTTTTTCCCGAAATCGGGAGCCAGACCGGAGGGTTATCGCAGGCGGAGGCAGAGCAGCGTTTGTTAAAACACGGACCAAATAAACTGACACCTCCTCGGAAACGGAGTCTTATTTCAAGGCTTTTCGCTCAAATAAACAATGTTCTCATCTACGTGCTTCTTGGTTCAGCTTTTATCACCGCATTGCTCAGTCACTGGTTTGATTCAGGGATAATCCTTGGCGTGGTTGTCTTAAACGCGCTGATCGGATTCATTCAGGAGGGTAAAGCGGAAAAGGCCCTGGATGCGATTCGGAGCATGCTCTCTCTTCAGGCATCCGTATTGAGAGATAATAAACGTATCATACTTCCCGCGGACCGTGTTGTACCGGGTGACATCGTGCTTCTGCAATCAGGAGATAAGGTTCCGGCAGATATTCGTTTATTTAAGGTCAGGGAACTCAGAATTGATGAATCTGCGCTCACCGGAGAGTCTGTTCCGGTAGAAAAGACAACACTCTCTATGGAAAAGGATAAAACAGTGGGTGACAGAACCTGCCTGGCTTTTTCCGGTACCTTTGTAACTTATGGCCAAGGGCAAGGCGTTGTTGTTGGCACCGGTGATGATACGGAGATCGGGAGAATCAGTTCAATGCTTGCACAGGTTGCGCCTTTAACCACCCGATTACTCAAACAGATGTCAGAATTCGGCCGGCAATTGACGGTGGCAATTGTTTCCATAGCTATCGCAACGTTTCTCTTCGGTATGTTTGTAAGAAGTTACTCCTTTGTGGATATGTTCCTTGCAACTGTTGGCCTTTTTGTCGCGGCAATTCCCGAGGGACTGCCCGCAATCATTTCCATAGCATTGGCAGTTGGTGTCCAGTCGATGGCACGGAGGAAGGCCATTATACGGCGTCTTCCTGCAGTGGAAACCCTCGGTTCCGTTACGGTTATCTGTTCTGACAAGACAGGAACCTTAACGCGTAATGAGATGACGGTTCAGACGGTTGTTACGGTGAACAATACCTTTGATGTCAGTGGGGTTGGATATGATCCCCATGGGGGGTTTTCCTTGAATGGGAAAGATACCTCCTTAAAGGATTACCCTGAAATAGGAGATATGGCGCGTGCCGCCCTTCTCTGTAATGACGCTACATTGAATGAAATCGGGGGAAAATGGTGCATGCAGGGTGACCCTACCGAGGGTGCTTTGATTACCCTGGCGAAAAAGGCGGGTATAGAACACTCATTTGAAAATGAAAATATACCGCGTATTGATACCATTCCTTTTGAATCGGAGCACCGCTTCATGGCAACGCTGCATCACGACCATAACGGTCACCGGTTTATCTACTTGAAAGGCGCCCCGGAGCGGGTATTAGAACTCTGTACTCATCATCGGTGTTATGATAAAGAAACTATCCTGAACATCCCCTATTGGCAGGATAAAATTCAGGAGATTGCAAGCAGGGGACAACGAGTGATCGCAGTGGCATGTAAAACCATAACAAGTGAAAAACAACAGATCAATTTTGCTGATGTAGAGGGAGGTATGACACTGCTCGGATTTTTCGGCATAATTGATCCGCCCAGTGAAGAGGCAATGGCAGCGATAAAACAATGTAAGGGTGCTGGTATCAGGGTGAAAATGATCACCGGCGATCACGCGCTGACCGCACAGGTCATAGGCGCCCAGCTGGGTATCGGGAATAATAAGATGGTACTGACCGGTAATGAATTAGATACCTTCACGGATGATCAGTTAAGTCAAAAAGTACAAGCCGTGGATATATTTGCCCGGGTAAGTCCGGCGCACAAATTACGTCTCGTCCAGTCATTACAACGTAACGGTGAAGTGGTGGCAATGACGGGAGACGGAGTGAATGATGCGCCTGCACTGAAACGGGCGGATGTTGGTATTGCCATGGGTATTAAGGGTACCGAGGTATCGAAAGAGGCGTCAGAAATGGTGTTGACAGATGATAATTTCTCATCAATTGTAAGCGCCGTGGAAGAAGGCAGGAGAGTTTATGATAACATAAAAAAATCGATTATCTTTATCCTGCCTACCAATGTTGGTGAAGCAGGAATGATTATTGTTGCCATACTGTCAGGTCGAATGCTGCCGATCACCCCCATTCAGATCCTCTGGGTTAATATGATTACGGCTGTTACCCTTTGCTTATCGCTGGTATTTGAGCAACCCGAACATGGAACAATGAATAAACCGCCACGGAACCCCAGCGAACCGATTCTCTCGCTTTTCTTAGCCTGGAGAATCCTCTTTGTCTCTTTCATCATTATCCTGGGTACCTTTGGTCTCTTTTTATGGGATAGCCTCCATAGCGCTTCCCTCGAAGAGTCAAGAACCATGGCGGTAAATACCCTTGTGATGTTTGAGGTCTTTTACCTCTTCAATACCCGTTATCTGAGAAGATCAGTTTTGAGCGTACAAGGATTGTTCGGGAATCGGTACGTGTTGATTGCGGTCGCGGCAACGATCGTTATCCAGATGGGATTTACGTATGCCCCGCCGATGCAGCAGATTTTTGGGACTAAGCCCCTTACGTGGAAAAATTGGATCTTTATCGTTTTGATTGCATCTTCAGTATTTATTCTTGTTGAACTGGAAAAAATATTACTCAAAAAAAGGAATAACGGGGAAGAGAAATATCTAAAGAAGAGTGTCCAGAATTGAAAGGCAAATTTACTTACGGACTCGGCGGGACTCTTCATGATATTCGGAACAGGCTTCGCAATCTAAAATAGTAAGGAGATAACGTTATGAAAATTACTTTTGTTGGCGCTACAAGAATGGTTACTGGTTCCTGTTTTCACATTCAATCGAATAGCACACATCTTCTGGTTGATTGTGGGCTCTTTCAGGGCACCAGAGAGGATGAGCAGAGGAACGAAGATCCTTTCCCTTTTAAACCTTCTGACATACAATACCTGCTGTTAACCCATGCCCATCTCGACCATTCAGGGCTGATCCCACGACTGGTGAAGGAAGGTTTTCGGGGAAAAGTTATTGCGACAGAAACGACCGTTGAGTTATGCAACATTATGCTTCTGGATTCCGCGCATATACAGGAGCGTGATGCTGAGTGGGAAAATAGAAAGCGCATGAGGGCGGGAAAACCTCCCATACAACCGCTCTATACTGTGGAGGAGGCGACAGACAGCCTTGCCTGTTTTCAGGATGTTGCCTACAACGAAACAGTGAAATTAGGAAATGGCGTAAAGGCGAGATTTCAGGATGCTGGTCACATTTTGGGTTCCGCCATCCTGGAGTTATGGGTGAATGACGGCGCCGAGGAAAAAAAGCTCGTTTTTTCGGGGGACATCGGCCAGAAAGACTCTCCGATTGTAAAGGATCCGACCATAATTGAAGAAGGAGATTATGTATTTACTGAATCTACCTACGGGAATAGAAGACATAAAGATATTAAGGAGACGACAGAGGAATTTTGTCAGGCCGTAAGAGAAACGCTGGAAAGAGGTGGAAACGTAATCATACCTGCCTTTGCCGTAGGGCGGACACAAAATATCCTCTATATATTGAAACAACTCTCTAAAGAAGGAAAGCTCAAACCCCTGAAGGTATTCCTTGACAGCCCCATGGCGATAAAGGTAACCGGCATTACCCTGGCTCATCCTGAATGCTTCGATGAAGAAACCCTGGAACTTGTCAAAGAAGGAAAATTTTCCGGAAATAATTTCTCCCTGAAATTTACAGAATCCGTTAAGGATTCCGTCGAGATCAATAAAATAAAGCGTGGGGCAATTATCATTTCTGCCAGTGGAATGTGTAATGCAGGCAGGATTCTCCATCATTTAAAACACAATTTATGGCGCGAAGAATGCAGTGTCATCTTTGTCGGGTATCAGGCCCGGGGAACCCTGGGAAGAAGAATAATCAATGGGGCAGAAGAGGTAATGATTCTGGGTGAGGAGATTGCCGTCAAAGCGAAAATTTATACCATTGGCGGATTTTCTGCCCATGCAGACCAGAAAGGACTTCTTGAGTGGCTCGGAGCTTTTAAAAAGAAACCCCGTCGTATTTTTGTCATGCACGGTGAAGAAGAAACCGCCCTGGGGTTTGCTGAAACGATAAAAAAACAGCTGCACATAGATGCATATGCCCCATTTTGTCTGGAGGATGTAACGATATAATAATTTCAGAATCATACAGGGGTTCGCTTAACCTGGTTATAGAGAGATTTCAATCTGGTAACCGACAAAGTTAGGCCTTCGGCAAATTCTTGCGTCTTTATTATGCGTAACTTGGACGAACCAAAACCAAACAGGGGTTAAAAAATTACAAATCTCAAACCACAAACAACAAACAAATTACAAAATTCAATGTCCCCCTGCCTGTCGGCAGACAGAAATGATCAAAACCAGTCTGTTTGGGTTTTTGTGTTTGTTTACCCGCCAGCCACACCCGTACCGAACGGTACGTTCGGGCGGGAATGCACGTCGCCCGCCCGTGCCGGTTCGGAAGGGGGCTGGTTATGATTTGTTTGTTATTTGGAATTTATTATTTGGTGCTTATCCGTACGACCGAGTCATCCGGTCGGGTTTCTTACCCGCCAACAATATTGGCACCATTGAATTTCCTCATAGATTTAAGCCTGCGTAATTCTGTGTTCGTGTGCCGGCCCATCGCAGGTTAAAACCTGCGGCTAACTCCTGAAAATTTAGTGTTTAGAATCACAGAAGGCCTGATTCAGGAAAAATCTTCTCTTTATGATATACAGCATACTCCTTTTGATAACTGGTTTGGGTTTGCTCCTTGGAGGAGGGAGCGTATTGGTACGGGGATCATCCTCATTAGCAAAAAATCTTGGCATTTCTCCCCTCGTGATTGGTTTGACTGTAGTTGCCTTTGGTACCAGCGCCCCGGAATTGACGGTAACCATGCTGGCGGCGCTGAAAGGAAACAGCGATATCTCATTCGGCAATATCATCGGGTCGAATATTGCGAACATAGGCCTGGTGCTTGCCTGCGCAGCCATTATCAAACCTCTGAAAATTGAAAGTTCTGTAATTACCCGGGAAATCCCCATGATGCTTCTCGCTTCAGTAGCAGCAGTTATTATGGGATATGATACCTTTTTTAGAAATGCCGGGGAGATGTATGACCGGTCAGATGGATTACTGCTTTTATTGTTTTTTTGTGTGTTTATTTATTACACCATAAGCGGTGTCTTAAACCGAAAATCAACCGACCTGTTTGTCGTACAGGCAAGGGAAAAGGGTGAGCATTTTATAGTACCGGTACGGTGGAGGTCAATAGGTATCGATCTTTCTCTTACCCTTGCCGGTCTGGCATTATTAATTACCGGCGGTAAAATTTCTGTAGATTCAGCCATAAAACTTGCTCAATTATTCCGTGTGCCTGAGGTCATCATTGGATTAACCATTATTGCAGTAGGAACCAGCTTGCCGGAATTGATTACCTCCGTTATCGCCGCCTGGCGCGGAGAGGCAGAACTGGCAGTGGGGAATGTTGTTGGTTCAAACATCTTCAACCTCCTTTTTATCACCGGTCTTGGTGCATCGATAAAACCCATTGCAATTCCTTCATCGGGTCACACAGACCTCTTCATGATGCTTTTTCTGGCAGTTATATTACTTCCACTCTCCATCAGCAATCAACGCCGTATCATTCGACTTGAGGGGATATTTTTACTTGGCCTGTATGCCGGCTATACCCTGTGGCGAACGTTACATTCGAGTTAGCGCTTCCTGCGCAACTCTTTCAAAATTGCTACAACGACGTCCATGTCGTTGCTTAACGCCATTTTGGGTATGTGATAACGCACATATAAAACGATTTTGATTTTCCTTTGTGTAAATTTAATCCCTCTTTAACAATTATTGAATTTCCTCGCATTAAATTAAAGACAACTGTTCCTGTTATGTGGTGGCTATTATATTAGTTGAACCGAGGGTTTCTCCGGAAGAAAGTTGATCTGACATTTTGCTTAGCTGCTCTAATGAAATAAGAAATAGTTGAAATATTGCAACGTTCTTTTCTTTTATATAATACTTTACCTTTTGTAAACATAGTAATTACCTATCTTAATACAGGGAGGATAAGTAATTAATTACGCTACCGAAATGCCATTTACTAAAGATGCACTGGAACCTTATATCAGTTCAAAATGAAAACCTATCTACCCGTGCGAGTACGCTCCTGTCTGCGTGCATCGCACAGGCAGGCGCAGACAGGCGGTTTTCAAATTTTCCCTTATTATGATAAAAAAACTAAACGGTTTATTCATTTTTTAATTCCCTACTTGGAATTAGGGTGTTCATGGAGGCATTTTTTCAGGTTTTTCAGTTTGTATACCCATCTTCCCTGGCACTTTGGGCAGTATCCTCCGCTTTCGCTTTCAGTTTGGCTGACCTTCTCGCTGTGATTTCTACTCGTTGTTCGGCATCCCTGACTGCTTTTTTAAGCTCAAATATGGTAAATTCATCGACCTCAGACTTGTCCGTTTTTTCTTCCATCTGTATTAATTCTTTTTTTAAATCGGTTAATGCCTCAGTTGCATCAACCGTCTCTTTCTCCGCTTTGCGGGCCAGTTTTTCTGCATCAGCCACAGCATCCAATGTTGCTGCAATCTCTCCTGCTTTTCCGTCCTCCGGTTCGGCGTCTAAAACTATGTCTTCCGCAGCCAGAACTAAAGCGGTAATTGGCAAGCACTCAAGAATTTGATCAATGGGATTACCAAGTGGACTGAGAGGCTTATCACCACTCAGGCGAAATGGAAGAAATACAAGAGCCGCATCTGCAGACTGATTTACAATCACATCAGTGCTAACACCAAAAACTATCTCTAACTCGGCATCGATGCGCACTTCTTCCAGTTTTTTTTGAAGGTGTTTTTTTGTTTCATCTTGTCTATGAAACAAACAGGGAGCCATTACCCTGATCTTCGATTCTTCCCATGCATCACATCGAGTCATCAAGTAAGCAAGCAGCAGCATTAAATGACTACTGTTATCATTCCACCACCAGACATCTATACGACGATCCCTGGATGGTAACGGGAGGAGTTTGTTCCATTCATCAAGTTTCGCATCCAGAATAATAATATTGCATCCCAGTCTGAAAGCGGTTTTCAAATGACGGACATAAAGCAACTCTCGAATATTTCTGCCTTCAGACTTATTCTCCAGCCAGTTTAATAGAATCGTATTTGCTTTGAGAGGACCGATCCCATGAGCCTGTACGAGCATGTGTATTCCCTGGTTCAAGTCGGTGGCTGCAACAACCAGGGGAAATGCTTCAATGTTATTCTCACGAATATCGTTCCGCAATTCCTCCTCAGCTTCTTCTCTGCGTTTAAGCATTCTTGTTCCCTCTCCATAAATTATCTTGACGGCAGTTATGAATCCGCATTCACCCTCAAACCATGATGCAAAATGAAGCAGTTGCTTTCGGCGTTGAGGATTATCAGACAACAGAAGCAGCTGAGGACGCCAATTGAGAGGATGCTCCTGCTCCTTTGATGCGGCGAGAAGGTGTTCTCGAACTCGCTGAATATGATATGAACGGCGACTGTCTGCCCAGCGTGCAGGGCCGGCAGTTCTTTTAAGATATTGATAGATTGCAAATAAAATAGCAGCCGCAATCACACCTGAGGTTAAATCTATGGCCAACATGACGAAGAGACATGCCACTGCGCCAGCGAGACTGATATAAGCATTGTACAATTTGAACCTTGGACGAAACGATGGGCTGGCTGTCCTGGCTTCAAAAAAGGTAGCGTAATTCAAAAGTCCATATGAGATTAAGAAAAACATGGATACAACCGGTGCAATAATGTTCAGTTTACCCAGGCCTATGGTGGCAAAAGCAATTCCGGCAGAGAGTATGACTCCGCGACGGGGATTTCCAGCAGAACCGTATCCTTTGGCAAAAGGGAGCAAAAATGGAAAGATACGGTCGGAAGAAAGAGACTGAAGAATGCGGGGGGCTCCCAGAAATGAAGCCATAGCAGAAGATAAAGTTGCGGCAACGACACCGGCTATGACAAGAAATTCAACAGCGGCAACACGTTTCATTGCACCGTAGTCGCTGATTAAGACATCAGCAGGCTGAGATGCAGCGAAGACAACTCCGGCAAGGTAATATATCAATATTGAGATGCCGACTGCCAGGAAGGTGCCAAGAGTCAGGCTTTTCCCTGGATCTTTTAAATCCCCCGACATGCTTGCGCCCTGGGTAAAACCAGTGACTGCCGGAAAAAAGATTGCAAAAATGCTCCAGAAAGGTAACCCTTTATCAGAATGTGGCCAGTTTTGTATTAATGTATCGTTATTCCATTGTGTTAAACCACCCCAAAAAAAAGATAAGAGCGCAGCAGCAAGTATACCCATAACTACATACTGAAAACGTGTTGCCCAATTTGTCCCCAGCCAGGCAAATATGAACAGAAAAGCTACCGAAGCGGCTGCGATCATCTGAGGAAGAATTTCTCTTTCAGGAGAAATAACCTCTGTCAGCACTTCACCAAAGCCGATACAGTAAAATGCTATGGAGAGCGACTGGGCAAGGAAAAGAACTATGCCGATAGCCCCTCCGAATTCAAGACCGAGAGTGCGTGAGATAAGATAGTAAATCCCGCCACCTTTAACTTTCAAATTGGTAGCAATGGCAGAGAGAGAAAAGGTGGTCAGGAGAGAGATCCCGTTGGCTAATGCCAGAATGATCAGCGCACGACCCAGGCCGGCATTGCCAACTACATAACCCAACCGGAGGAAGAGAATAATACCTAAAATCGTCAGGATACTGGGAGTAAATACCCCGGTAAACATTCCCATCGTTCCTGCTTTCTCTTTCGTTGCGTATGTTTTAGTCCGGTCTTGAACTATCATTGATCAACATGTAAAAACAACAGCTTCTGATTGCCGCTCTTCTGAATCGGTATATGAACGGCTTCGTTAATATCCTTTTTTACAGCCCCAGGACCAGGGAAATATTGTACTTGAGATCGTATCGTTCCATTTCGGTTGAATCAAGTTCATTGTATACTCCAAATTTTACGCCCAAGTCACGGTAGTAATTTAAATCAATCTTCCAATCAAGAGTGGTTACGTTACGGTAATTTCCCTTGTCTGATATGCTTGGGTAAAAATCGTTAGTGAGCCCGAGCGTATGTTTGTCTCTGATTTTCCACATCATTTCAACACCAAAGTCCGCTTCAATTACCGTCGTATTAGAATCCCTGCCTACTGTATGATAGATGCTTGGTCCAAACCTGCTGAGAATCTTCAATTTTTCGTTATTGACAAATTCATAACCGGGCCCTGATGATGTTCTTGTGCGATAATCCCAATCCTTGAATCGATCCCAGTCATAACCAAATTTGGAAAAATAAAACCATTTCGTATTCGGAAGGAGCCAGTCTCTAATCAGATTAGCAGTCAAACGGTTTTCTTCAGTCTCTTTATTCTCCTCGGTCAGAAGGTAGAACATTGAAAAATGCCAGCGTTTTTTATAATCCTCGTATCTCAATTCTAATGCTGAACGAAACTTCGAATTATCTGAGACACCGGCCGCTCCGTTGAGGCCGACTTCAAGAGAACGTTTCCAGTTGCGAAAGAATCCTGAGTAGAAAAGGCCTTTATCAACAAAAGGGGTACTTGAAACTTGTTTGCCAGGTAAAGCTTTCTCTTCGTAATTGATCGATGCGATGTCTTCCCGGATAATTGCAAAGGCGCCAAGATTTTCATGTTCAATATATACCTGTGTATCGGTTTTCTTTTTAACAACGGCGTGTAACGTATCTCCATTTTGAAGCGTAATTATCTCAGCTGATGTTGATGATGAACCGAAAAACAATAGGATGAAAATAAGAGATCGAAATAAAGAGCTGTGCATTTTTGATTCTTCTCCCTATTAGTTTGCAAGAGGTTGTATATTTTCTAAGATAAAATACCCGTCATCGAGAAAGCCATGCGCTTTTCCTTTAATAACTTTGATTTTATTATTAAACCCTTTGAGTTTGTTCGTGTGGATATAATAGTCACAATGATTAAAAATGCAATAGCTATATTTCTGGAGCATGTTAATCATCTAAAGCTCATCCTGCCAATCCGAAGAGCGTTTTGGCGGGGGACGGGCCCTACTTGGCAAATTCAGGCAGACGGAAACGGACAGGGTTCACCCGGGTGTGCTTCCCCACCTAAATCGTGATTTTGAACATCCTATGCATAAATTTAAATTGTAAGAGCACGAAAAAAATTTTTCCCTTTTAATCATGGAAAAATATATTATTATATTTTGGCGGCTAGTAGCCCCGCCCAACTTTGTACGAAAGCACCCGACTATATCCAAACTGTTGATTATCTGTCCGGAAAAAAACAGTAACGCATGATCCTGCCAAAGGGAATAAACGGGCTAAGTTCCAATTATAAAGTACTTTCAAAACCAGCTTTACGCAAAACGCAGGCCTAAAGGATTTTTGCTGCATCGGGAGACGCTAAAGAGCAGGCTGAATTGCTTTATCCTGGCTCTGTTTTACTATCAGGATATGCCTCGTGATGAATTGTTTACTCTTTAGACTCCAAATCAACAATTTCTTGTTTTTTTGACTAGATTTGTCGATTTAGAGACTAAATTTTTTCTAAGACAAGTTTAATCAAACCACTTTGCAATTTAGTTTTTCTTTAGTAATAAAGGAAAGTTTGAAAACCGCAGGTTTTCATGTAACAACCTGGCCGAACAAGAACACATATGAAAATTATTCCTTTTTGGTTCTGGCTCGGCCAGGTTGGGTGATAACATATGAATATTAAAAGAGTAGCAATAGTTGCCTCTGTACTGATTCCTGTCATATACTTTGTCATGTGTGAATTCGGTAATTGCAACCAATCTCCTGCGATTAAGAATTTAACAGAAAAACAGACTGAAACCCTCGAATATATAAATAAGATTCTTGCAAACCATGTGAATTATCTGACTCAAAAGGGGGCAGACTTCCGCATCCTCAGGGAAGAGTTAAACAATCTCGAAACTTCAAGGAAGGCTTTCATAGCAGACAAGAGAGGAAAAGCCGTTCTTGATTTTATTACAGAACTTAAAGGTGTTATTGAAGAGAGGATAAACACTTTAAAAGAGACAATAAAAGTCAGAGTAGAAATAATAAAAGAGGCTAACGCCTTTAAGAGGGCTCTCAAAGAAATCTCAACTCTTACAGAAAAGAAAAACAGACTACAGGAGGACGCAGCTAGACAGCCGGCATCCCAATTTGAAAGTATTCGAAAAGAAGTTGATCTTGCCAAGACACGTTCTGCAGTGATCCGGGCTACCGTTAAAGAAAAGGAAGACTCTCTAGCAACCTCAACAACAACTCTTGATTCAGCAAAATTAAAGTTCGAAGAAGAGAAAAAGAGACTCGGTAAGGTACTGGATACCCTTGCCAACCAGACAACTCAAACACAGGACGAAGCAGAACAAACTCAATACAAAAAGTTCCTCCTAGAGAATAAGATTAAATTAACTGAAGAAAAAGCAGAATTTCTCAGGAAACAGAACTCTCTTGCAAAATTACGATTGCATACTGCCCAGATTCAAGAGGTAAATATCCAGACAGAAATTGATACTAATACTCAGATCATCGCTATTTTATCTCAAAGATTCAAGGAGGAGGACGCAACCAGAAAGAAAGAAGAAGAAGAAAAAGCGAGAAAAGCAGAAGAAGAAAGAAGAAAAATCTCAGAAGAAGAAAAGGTAAAGATTGAACAAGAGAAGAAAGAAGCATTAAAAAAAGCGGATGTTGCCATACAGAAACAACTCGAAGAGATATCCCCTGAAAAGAAGAGGGTTCTGGAGGTTGAGGCTGACGTTCATAAACAGGAAGGAATTATTGCGACAATAAAGGACGAATTAATTACCGAAGACACCGAAAGATACAAAGACCGTGAAGAACTTAAAAGGATACAAAATGAAGTTGAAAAGATGCTTGGTGGAGAAAATAGCTCTGGTGAAATTGATGAAGAGCTGCAAACCATTGAAATTCTCTCAAAGAGAATCCTGAACAAGATAGACACCATCCAGGGTTTTCTGGCTGCAGTGGAAAAGCAGAAAACCATCATCGGTGAAAGTTTAGCGAGTGTACGTGCAAGTCTTTCTCCCTCCACATCCGGAGAAAAATCAAGCATAGAAAAAGAAGCAGATGGTTTCTCAGACAAGAGGCAGGCAGAACAACTCATAAAGCTTGCAAATTTGCGCTTAAGACTCATGGAAGAGCAGGAAGAACTGATACAGACCAAAAAAGAGAGGCTGAATGAAAGGCTTGAAATAAATAATGCCCTGTCTGGAAAATTATTGCTGGCCAAAAAGGAATTATCACAAATACGGGCTGCAAATGTCTGGGCAAGGCGTGAGAATACTATTTCAATACATACTTTCCAATCAGTACTTTCTGACATAAGGAGTCTGAAAAACAAACCTGTTGATTTCTATAACGTATCAATTCAGAATGGGAAAAATCTCAGTCACTTTCTTTCAGAAACAAAAAATACACCACAATTTGTTATAAAACTCTTCATCATCATAGCCGTTATCTTGTTATCGTATTTTGTGCGAAGATATCTGAAGAGATGGGCAAGAGCGAAGAAAGAGAGGTACATAGCGATTGAACCTCAAACTTTTTATACCTTCAAGCTCATACCCGGGCTCCTGCAAATCATGCATGGGACATTAACGGTATCCTTTCTGTTTGTTATCACTTTCTCGATATCGGTTACCGTTCCTTCTCAAGCACCCATACTTCTCTCCATCATGTATGGATTTGCTGTTTACTCGGTTTACAAAATTCTTAAAGGCTTTGTTAACGAATCTTTCAGTCCCTACAGCGGGACACGATGGACTACAATTCCCTATTTTTCCTCCAAGCTGTTGTTCAGAGATTTAAACATACTTCTCCTCTTTTCGGCTGTTTCTCTTACACTCCTGTCAGTCCTGTACGCTCACCGATATGATAAAAAGGATGTCATAGAACTGATCTGGTTTCAATACCGAATCGTTTCACTGTTTCTGATCATTCTCATTGCTGCCAAACAGAGATCGTATTTGCTCAGGTTATTGCCATATCCGGAGAGCGCTCTCGGCAAGATTATTAACAAAAGCATTAACCTCCTTTACCCGCTGCTGATAGGGTTTGTTATCTCTCTCTTTGCCTTGCGAAGCCTTGGATTTGTCTTATTGACGTATACGCTCATCGGAACCCTGATAAAGACAATATCTGTTGTAGTCATTTTGTACCTGGCACACATGTATCTCTTAAAGCTGCTTTTACATTCACAGAAAAACCGGTTAAAGGAGTGCAGGCTGCTGGAAGCAAAAGAGATGGAAATTGAAGAACGGGGGATAAATGTCAGGTTCAGGGTTTACCAGAAAATGTTACACTATGGAACGGCGACCCTAGCGGTAATTATGGTTTTCGGAATATTGAATAATACCTTTAAAGATGTCGTCAGCTCTCCTGCTGCTCCAACGGTTTTTCTTGAAGTGTATCAAAGTGTTTTGTATGTGCTGGTTTCAATAAAGAGCAGTTTAACCCATAAATTTCCCCTTGCTGAGGGAAGATATACAACACCCTTTAAAATGCTCTTTGGCATCCTGGTGCTGGTGCTGGCATTCATACTTGCAAGGTATGTGAAAGGAATCCTGCAAACGAGATTTTATGAAAAGTCTACCTTAGAAATAGGAGTTCAACAATCTATTTCAGCCGGGATTAAATATTTTATAATCGGAATTGCCGCTATCATCGGATTAAATGTTGCGGGTATCCCTTTAAGGAGCCTTACAGTATTTGCCGGCGCATTCGGTATTGGCATCGGTTTCGGGATGCAGAATATCGTCAATAACCTGGTAAGTGGAATTATCATTCTTTTTGAGAGACCAATTAAGATTGGAGATGTAATAAATATCCAGGGAGACATCAGTGGTACCGTAGAAAATATCAGCATTCGAAGCACATCGATAAAGACCTTTGACAGAACGACGGCTGTTGTTCCTAACTCGAAGTTCCTGGAGGGTAGCGTAATCAATTGGGTGCACGGAGGTGATATGTTACTAAGGGCAAAAATAATTGTTGGCGTTGCGTATGGCTCAAATGTCGAACTTGTCAATGAATGCCTCTTAAAAGTCGCCCATTCACATCCTGATGTGGAGAAAGATCCGGAACCGGTAGTACGCTTTACCGAGTTTGGAGATAGTTCCTTAATTTTTCAATTATACTTCTGGGCCCACATAAGCAAACGATGGATGGCTGTTAGCGATTTACATTTCGCAATTGACAAGATTTTTCGAGAAAACAAAATTGAGATTGCCTTTCCGCAAAGGGATCTGCACATTCGCTCTGCAATACCAATGAAGACAGAATTCACCAAGTAAGTCTTCCTTCATGATAAGAGAGCAATTATTTAACGCATGCTTTAATAATTGCTGATGAAGATGACGGCAGATTGGAAAGTATTTTTTAGAGTCTCAGGTATTTTTGTTGATGAAAGAGGGAGGATTTTAGTGTTAAAAAAAGATATACAATTAGTTTTTATTGCAGTGATGATCTGTTTCATTCCAATTACTACTGTAATTGCTGAGGAACCAATGAGTAAACGAATGTTTGTATCACCAAGTGATATTGGAATAGAGAAAGCAGCAGATAGAGCGAGAAAGACAGTGAGAATGATAGATGATATGTATAAGACATTTATTGTTCTTGTCACAAAAGAGTATGTAACAGATCCTACCATGTTTTCCGCTCTTATTCTCTCAAAAAAAGTTTTTGAGGCAATGAGTAAAAAGGGATGGCATGAGGCGAGATTGCTGGGCACAGACGAAACTCCGCATAATCCGGATAATTCACCGAAAGATGTTTTTGAAAGAGATGCAGTTGAAGCATTGATCTCGGGGAAAAATTATTACGAAAAAGTTGAAAGGGTCGATGGCAAATACTATTTACGGTCAGCTACCAGTGTAATTGCTGTTATGGAGGGATGTACGATTTGTCACCCGGGTAAAAAAGTCGGAGATCTCTTAGGCGCTATCTCGTACAGAATATCGATAAATGAGTATTTTGATTAAAAAACAACAGGATAGGTTATGTCAATTAATAATGCCTTATTATCAGTTATCAAGAAACTGATTGAAGATGATCATGCAATGGTTGCCCGAATAATCGAGAGCCTGGATGATTCAGAGGCTCTTGAAGTTATGAAAGCCCTTCCTCCTTTGCAATCCGTAAAAGTGATTTATGACCTGCAGCCAAGTCTCGTTGCTTCATTTCTGATTCAACTTCCTGATGAATTCTTTGAAGGAATTGTTGACAATCTGGATCCTCAAAAAATCAGTGACATAATTCTCAGCCTGCCGGATGAAATGAGAGGTAACCTGCTTGAAAAGACTCCTGAAAAGAAAAAGAGACTTATCAGAGAATTGCTCACGTTCCCGGAAGACAGTGTCGGGCGTATTATGAGCAGAGACTATCCGTCATTTCATGTTGACTTGAAAGTGATGGACGTTATAAACAAAATCAGGTTTATGGCACGCAGGAAAGCCTCATTCGCTTATGCTTATGTAGTGGACAGCGATCATCGGTTAGTAGGCATATTGCGTATGTTCGATCTCCTTGCAGCATCAAGAGATACTACGGTAGGGGCAATTATGAGAAAAGAGGTATTTTCTATTGACAGCTTTTCAAGTACAGAGCAAGCCGCCAACTATCTAAAGGTACACAGATATTCAGCTGCACCTGTTGTTAATAGCGAAAACCGCCTGCTTGGAATTGTAAAAGCTGAAAAATTAATCCAGGAGGCATGGGAAGATATTGGTGAAGATATCCAGAAGATGGTTGGAGTAGCGCCCGAGGAGCGTACTTTTTCATCTATATGGTTTTCTCTCCGCAAACGTCTGCCGTGGCTTAATGTGAACCTGGCAACTGCGTTTGCAGCCGCCGGTGTAATTGCAGTATTTGAGGATATTATCCATCAGATTACGGCCCTGGCAATCTTTCTTCCTGTTGTTGCAGGGCAGGGGGGTAATGCTGGAGCACAGACCCTGGCGGTTGTCATGAGAGGGCTGGTAATGCGGGAAATTTCTAAGGGCAGGTTTAAAGGCTTGATCTTGAAAGAGGGTATTTTAGGCACTCTGAATGGAATTATCATCGGTCTCATAACCGCTGTGATAGCATGGATGTGGAAGGGTAATCCGTACCTGGGAATCGTTGTTGGTCTGGGAATGATTGTAAATATGATCGCAGCAGGTTTTGCCGGAGCTATAATCCCGATAGTTATGAAGAAACTTGGGATAGATCCGGCTCAATCATCAAGCATTATCTTGACAACAATTACTGATATCGTGGGATTCTTTGCATTTCTCAGCTTTGCTGTGATGTTCCAGAAATTTATTACGTAAAGCCTAAAGCCTTAAGCTGGCAACAATACCAGGCAAGCTCTGCGGCAGTAGTTAGGAGCCTGTTGAAATAGTTGCGGCATTCAGTATTTTTAAGTAAGTGCCGATCCGGTGCGAATGGTATCTCATCGAATTGTAGAGAGTATACTCATCTCGTAATGGTTTTCGGACCTGCCTGTGCGATGCACGCAGACAGGTAAAACCGAAAACCAAATCGGTTTTAGTATATTTACAATAATCATTGTTTCTTAAATGGTTATTTAAATACGAAAAGATTGCGGACATTACTCTAAAAAATATACGATTACCTGTCAACGCATTGCTTCCAGAAGATATTCCAGAACTTTATCAGGACAATAAACTTTTTTCGTAGTTATGAACTGTGGCAAGAGAACCGGCGGATCAATCATTTTTCGATGTACGAGCTCATTAATTACATCCAAATACTCAAATGAGGTTTTACCAACAAATAACGGACTTATATCACAGGTTTTGAATTGCTGCAATGCCATTCTCAGCCCTCTTAAATATAAAAAGTCTTTCGTAAAACCTCCCCCACGATAGACACGCGCGGTTATTCTGAAGGCTTCATCTTGATTTAATTCATAATCATCCACCAGGATCTTGAATGTACGGGGAAAATCGTAGTTTTTGATCATCATTTTAACGGCAATTACTCTCAATGCGAGCATTTTCAAACGCCGCAACGTTAAATTGCCTGTCATGTATTCACTTAAAACTGCAAGACCCTCCTGTGTACAGGTATTACCGGGCAATCCCAGTTTAAAAACTTTCAGTTTCTGGCTTTCACTGTTAACTGTTGTTAGCATATGCACTTCCAGCTCGTGATGAATCAACGCATTGAGTTCTCTTTTACTAATGCAGGCGGATCTGTTAATCTGAATCAATCTGCTGGTTGATTTTGCCATTGCGTTTGCAATAATGTTATCTGTTAAAATAACCTGACATTTAATCGGATGTTTGTCAATAGCAGCGAGAAATGCCTCTCTTATCTCTGTGGCATCTATCGTTCTCGCTTCTTCAGGTTCAAACTCTTTAGCAAAAAGCAGAAATTCTGCCGTCTTATTATCATTCTCTGATGGTTCACCATAATATCGCAACGAGTTGTAGAGAAACTTCTCTTTACCTACTGATGCTATCATATCTACTTTTATGGAATAGGCGTCAATAACATCCCGATAAAACTGCTGAATGCTGACATCACGAATGTCGTCAACTGGTAAACGATAGAGTTTTTCCCGAAATTCATAGGGATTAATATCTAGGTGTCTGTAAGTAAATGATGGTGAATAGTTATAATTTTTTGCAAAGAAACGTTTTTTTTCCACCGCTATGTTTTTTGGATTAATATACGTTAAGGTTTCAATTCCCCTGGCAAGATGATACAGCTGCTTATCCAACTTGAGAATCGATGACTCAATCTTTGAGGATAAAAGTACCGCTTTTCTTGAATGATTTTTGTTCGTGTGATGTTTAGAGAAATAAAGCGCATTACTTAAAATGGACTGTTTTAATACTTCTTTTAATTCAGGCAAAACCAGAGGGTAGACATCACCTGTATTTTCATTCATAAAGATTTTTTTGACTTCCGTGGGTAATACTAAGGTATTACGATAATGTTGCCTGACAAAGCTCGCAAGGTATCCGCGTCCGAAAAACACTTCATCAGTTGCAGAACGCACATAAACATTGTGAAGAGTAGCCTTATTAAGAGTTTTATTCCAATGCTGGATTACCAGTTTCCACCGATGTCTGTTTAATTGTTCAGTGCCGATATTAAAAACAGGTGTGTCCTTTATCTTTAAACGCTGGTGATTATAAGAATGGACATCATAAATCAAACTGGCCCCGAACTGTGATTGTAACTTCTCTATAAGCGCGCCAAGGACTCGATAAAAAACAAGGTGTTTGTGTTGGCTTACTTTGTATTCCTGCTCTGTCAGAGGAAAACTCCAGACAGATTTTCCCCATACCCGATCATATACACAATGCTCCAGGGTACGGTTTAAATCATATTCGTAGCGCGAATCAAGAGCAACCAGCGTAATTGGCAAGGAAGAGATCAACTCACCGGTAAAAGGGTCTTCTTCGTATAACCGTTCCGCTTCATCCAGTGCACATTTATTAACTAATTCCTGCCGTAAACAATGCCCATTGTGAATTGCGGTACAAATAAAGAAACTATACTCATCAATCTTCAGAGAGAATCCTCCGCCTTCTATCGTAGCCTGAAAGCGTTCTCCCTTTTTTATTGCCTCAATGCAGGCATGCTCAGACAACAATTGCATCTTCAATCACCTGCTTAAATTGAGTTTTTCTAATTTTCAATGCTTCTTTAGAAGAAACGACACCTTCAACAAAGTCAATGACCTGTTTTTGTAATTTTGTCCGATTAAGCCGATTAATACGCACAATGCCACCCGGACTTAATACATTCACCTCAATGAGCTTTCCATTGATTACGTCAATCCCTACAAAAAACAGGCCGTCTCTTACCAACTTGGCACCAATATGTTTGCACAATCCTTTTTCAGCTTTTGTCAAATGGTGTTTAACTACCGTGCCTCCGGCATGTACATTAGAACGGATATCTCCCTGTGCCGGTATACGCCGCATAGCCCCAATCGGTTCAGCATTCAGCATCAAAATGCGTACATCTCCCCGATCCGCACCTTCAACATATTCCTGTAAGATCACATAGTTTCCACCTTGATGACTATTAATATAAAATTCAAGCAGCGAATGGAAGCTTTGCTGGGCGTGTTTTTCAATTAAAATAATACCACGGCCACCATACCCATCCAGTGGTTTCATAATCATCTTGTCGCTTTTAGACTCTCTTAAAACCTCTTCCAGGTAATCTATGCTTTTTGAAACATGGGTTACCGGAATAAATTTATTTTCAGGGTCATCAAAGGTTGAAGTATAGAGTTTATTATTGGCAATCCGTAACCCGTCAATATCATTCATAATAAAGACCTCGTTACGCACTGAATCGAGAAAGTTGAGTGCAATAGTATTTAAAGGTGGCTCACAACGCATAATAATTGCATCAAAACCAGCCAAAGGTAGCCTTGACTTTCTAAATTCTGCTTTCTTATAGAAACTGACAATATTACTTTGAACGGCAGTTTTTTTTTTCAGGATTTGGCAGAATGCACTCGAAACAGAATCCCGCATTGTCAAGTTACTTGGAGTCGCTACTGCTACGGTATGATTTCTCGTAACAGCTTCATGAATAAGCCGAAGCGTCGTATCAGTTTCTGCTTCAATTTTAGACCACGGATACATTAAAAACAGAATATTCATGAAAAATTCTCCTTATGCTTTTTTAACCATACAATCTGATAGGGATCCAGTATCAAACTCTTGCTATGAATTTTTGTATGTGTGAGAATATCAATCAAAGGTTCAGAATCCTCAAAGGGAAGAGTTACTTCCACACATTTCCCATCAAAATTAAACAGTGCGAATACAAACTCAACCTCATCTTTTGCATATCTTTTTATGGTAAACACCTTACTTCCCAAATCAAGAATCTCAAATTTGTTCAGGGGGTGAAAGGCCTCTTCGTGTATTCTTATTGATAAGAGCTGTTTATATCTTTTGAAGAGAATCTTTTGTAAGCTCCCCTCTTCTTCAAGCAGTTCTTTTAAATTGTCATAATTCAATTTATCTCTGTTAATGGATCTTTTTACTCTCGTTTTTCTCACCGCTTCATGATAATTCCTGGAACCAACAAGAGAATGAAAATAGATGCCCGGCACACCCGGCATTGCAAGCACAACAGCCTGCGAGAGTATCATTCTTTTTACTCTCGTATTATCGTCCTCCTTTGGATTAGTCAACAAATCCAGATAACTGCAATTTAACTCATAAGGAGATACCTCTTCGTCACCTATTGCCCTGTATGAGACGAGTCCCCCGTGTTCGATGGTTGATTGCACCAGAAAATCCATCTCATCTTCGCTTAAAATTTCATTTACCGCTCTTACACCTACACCATCATGACTTGCAGTAAAATTAAAAAAACATACTCCACTACCCGGAAGTGTTAGCTTTTGTGCCCACTGGGTAAGCTTTGTCGTATCTGATTTTAATATGGAAAATGCGAGAAGCGGAGGAAGTGCAAAGTTATACACCATCTGTGCCTCATCATCACCCCTGCCAAAGTATGAAACATTTTCACCATGAGGTACATTTGTCTCTGTTATTATTACTACTTCAGGCGCAACAGCATGCATAACTTCACGCATAAGCTGAATCAACTCGTGAGTCTTTAGGAGATGAACACAGGGAGTGCCGAACTCTTTCCATATAAATGCAATTGCATCAAGTCTGATAAGCGAGGCGCCTTTCTCTATATAAAATAACAATACGTCTAAAATCTTGAGCAACACTTTATAATTAGCGTAATTCAAATCCACCTGATCATTACTGAATGTTGTCCAGATGTTTCTAATTTTTCCCTCATCATCAATAAACTCAGTTAAAAGAGGAGAAGTTCTTGGTCTTACAACTTTAGACAAATCTGTACTCGGATCGACATCGATGAAAAAGTTTTCAAACTCGGGTATATCAGCCAGATAATTGGTAAACCATCTGTTTAACTGTGATATATGATTAACGACACAATCAAACATTATCCGGTAATTCTTCCTGATCTCTCCTATATCTTTCCAGGAACCTTTCAGCGGACAGACACCTTTATAGTTCGCAATTGAAAAACCATCATCAGAAGAATAAGGATAAAATGGTAAAATATGTACCGTGTTTATAGCATCCTGCACATACTCATTTAAAAATCTGCGTAAGGTAGCAAGCGCAGTTTCACCATGATGAAACACCTGATCACCATAAGTTATGAGGATAATGTCCTTCTGGGTTAAATAATACGGGACACTTTTCACTCTTTGTTTGTACTTGAAGATTAAGGCGAGAATCTTCTCATAAGCCCTGGAAGCATCCTCCTGGGAATAGATAGATTTTAATGACTCTTCAATGAGTTTTAATCTGTTTTCTGCAGTATGTCGAACATAATGCTCTTCATTAGCCATATCATTACCAATCCTATGTAAGAATTTATTCTATAATAATTTTTTCATAAGAGGCTGTCAACGGTGAAATGATCTGCTTTATCTCTTCTCAACCCGCTATTTCTTGAACAGTTGGGAAATATTATTGAAAGGCAAGTGTGATCGCTAACAAAGAGAACAAACCGTGTGATCAGGAATCAAATTCTCTTCTCTTTCCAAGGGAAATGTTTCGAGTTAGTGCCTCCTGCACAACTCTTTCAAAATTGCTACCCGTCCGAACGGATTCATCCGGGCGGGCAACGACATCCATACCCTGTTGAATAATACTTAAGAGGACGTCTGAGGTTAAGCTCTTTACTCTTTTTGCTTAGCACAACTAGTGACCCGAAATACTCTATTCTACAGGGCAGGTCGCTTGCTTAACGCCATTTTGGGTATGTGCTAATGCACATAAAACAGTGTAATACATTAAATAAGTTTATGCTCTTAATCTTACTCGTACTCATAATCTTGATCTCAGTGGATAGAGTACGATTATGATTAAGATTAAGTGATTTTTGGTGGGCAATACCCACCTTACCGTGTCAATAATTTGCAACTATTAATGGTACAACGTATTAAAAATGAATAAAGTTTTAACTCTCCTAATTGAATAGGCATTGCCTGTCTCCTCTTACCAGTATGATTTTTTTATGCTACCCTCATGAATCTTTTTTATCAACATAATTTTACATTTACTCTATGTTTTCTCTGCTATTTAACTGTCTTTTTACCGTAAAAAGCAAAAAGGTCGTCGGATTTGAAAAAGAGATCAATGTTTTTTTATATAGCCCCATTTTCGAATAAAGGAAGTAACGTTGACAAACAAGCTTATTGATTTTGCAAAAAGAGACGGACGAGTCTACTATTTTAATGGGCAGATGCCAATCTTTGTTCACGATGAAAGTGATTTGGAATCATTTAAATGGAAAATAACAGAGGAAAACAAGCATTTTGCTAAGGCCGATATTTTCAACGGAGTTGACTTATACCTAAATTGAGCAATTTTGTAGCCGCTACCTTGAGGTTGCGTAACTTACGTTAATCCATCAAATCAGAAATAAAAATATTGCATTGATAACCCTTCACTTTCTATGCTATATTTGATTAAAATTATGAGAAAAATAGTGAGCCGGATATTACCAATAAGAAATAAATACAATGGAAGATAAAAGATCTAAAATTGATAATGAAATTGTTGGCGGTAGGAATGAAATTCGTACAGATAAACTCGACATAAGTTTTGGAGAAATAGCAAATCTTTACGAAAATAAAGAACTTATTATAACACCTGAATATCAACGTCTTTTTAGATGGCATCCGACTCAAAAGTCACGTTTTATTGAATCAATTCTTCTTGGCATACCTACTCCTGCAATATTTGTTGCAGAAGACGAAAGTGGAGTATGGGAACTTGTTGATGGTTTGCAACGTGTATCAACTGTTTTAGAGTTTATGGGTGTTTTAACAAATGAAGAAGGTCAAAGTGTTCCTCCTTCAAAACTAATCAAGTCCGGTAAAAAAACCCATATCCCATCACTCGAAGGTGTTTTGTTTAACGATCTAAGCCTTAAAGCACGGTTATCTATCAAGCGTGCAGGTTGTCGTGTAGAGGTCATTAAAATAGGCACCAAATCTCGAATGAAGTATGAAGTATTTGAAAGGCTTAATACAGGTGGCTCAGGATTAACTGAACAGGAAGTAAGAAACTGTATTTTTCGTGCTATGAATTCATTTTTTGTAGATTGGATTGATCAGTTAGCAACTTTCCCTTCGTTTAGTGAAAATTTATGTTTATCAGAATATCAAATGAACACTATGTTTGATAGGGGTTTAATTCTTAGATACTTTACAATAAAAAATGCTTATTCTGAATTTGAACATGACGTCGAACCGTTCATTACTGATTATATTCGCGAAATTCTTGAGGAAAATAAAGAATTCAACAAAGATTATGAAGAGAAATTATTCAAGAAAACATTTGAATGTATTGGAAACGCTTTAGGCGAAGATTCATGGCGGCACTATAGAAATGATAAACACAAAGGTCCTTTCTCGGTTTATGTTTTTGAAACTTTATCAATAGGAGTTGCTGTAAATATAGATTTTGTACGCAAACTCGGAACTAAAGAATTGAAAGATAGAATTATTAAATTCAAAATAGCACCAGATTTCATTAATAATACGGGTCCTGGTGCAAACGTAAAATCAAAGTTACGTCAGAGAATTGAATTTGCTCACTCATTTTTCAATAAATAAAAGATCTTGCATGAGCTTAACTCAAACTATTCAGGAAGAAATTGCAGACAATTTGGATAAACGCCGTTTTGAGATTACTAACCTTCATCGAGTTTTGCTAAACTATACTGGCAAACCACTTGAATCAACAGCTTTACGCATGGCGATCCCGCTACTTTATGCAAATTGGGAAGGTTACGTTAGAGAAGTATGTCAACTCTACTTAGAATACATTGAAAGTACCGGTGTGCAAGTTCGTAATTTGAAACCGGGTTTACTTGGTTATTTGTGGACGCCAGCGTTAAAACCGCTGATTGGCGGATTAGATTTCGAGAAAAAAAAGATAATTGCAGAGTTAGCTTTGAATTGTATGGAAAATTCAGTCCATTTCGAAGATAGTGAACGAGCTATTAACACTAAGTCAAACTTGAATTTTGACGTACTGAAAAATATTTCAAATCATTTGTGTCTGGAAACTACTACTTTAGAACCTTGGAAGCAACATCTTAATGCATTAGTAAATATTCGCAACAATATAGCTCATGGTTCAATATTAACGGCTCTGAAATATTATTTTTTTGAAGAACATGCATCTTCGTTAATAAGCTTGATGGAAGAATTTGAGAAAGTCATCATCCAAACATTAGAGAATAATGGTTTTTGCAAAAATACCACAAAAATTTAAATCATTTGTTTAGCACAAGGCATTAAGAAGAATCTAAAGATATTGAATAATGCAAGAAGTTAATGATAATTTAACTAAACGTGTAAATAAAGCGGTTACACTTTATTGGATAACGCGCAAGGAACAAAGGGAGAGACAAAGGAATAAAGGAGCTTCTGATGCTGGGCTGAGAAGTGCCGTAACAGGAGGGGCCCAGATGGATGGATTTATTAATCTTTTTACAAACCTAATTTTAGATGCTGGGATTGACCGAAAGTTTGTATATCAAAAAAAAGCATTGGAGCTGCCAGGATTTTTCAGACCTACTAAAGAGTGGGATTTATTGGTTGTTAAAGACGGTAATTTAATTGTTGCTCTTGAAGCGAAATCCCAAGTTGGACCTTCGTTTGGCAACAATTTTAATAACAGAACTGAAGAAGCAATGGGTAGCGCACTAGACCTAAAACAAGCGAGGTTTATTAACCACACACGTACTCATAATATTTTAATCAATAATTGGTTGCTTGTTTGATCCCTTATGCATCTCTCAATACTTTTTTTGTTTGTAAAACTTCTCGAATTCGTAAAAATACCACTATGAACAGACAATATCACTGTGTCATGATACAATGTTGATGTACCAATCCCGCAGACTTTTAACTCCATTCATTTTTCCTCACAAAATCTTGTTACCCTCTCATGCATATCTTCAGTTTTCTGATCCGCTCCCAGGTAGCAAAGAAATCCTGCAACCAGTCATTGTACCCAAGAACACGATACAAGATCTTTCTCCCCGTTTTGATAATTTGAGCACGGCAGCAAAATCAGTGTGTTAAGAAACCTCCGAAATTCCATCTTCACAACCTGTGTACCCCTTGCCTTGTCGGGCATTAACATCCCAAACCACGCCTTTATATTCCACGCCAGCGCTGTTATTACCATATAAGCCCAGTTACTCTCCAAATCTCTTACCGGCATCTTCATCGCATTTACCCCGTTCTTTAACTGCTCTACCACATTCTCCTGATTGCATCGCCCATTTGCTAACTCCACTACTTCCTCTGCCGGTATATCGCTCAGGGTTGTAATGTAAAAAAGTATGTACGTCATCAAATAATCTCATCTGACCCCTTTCTACTTTCAAGGTCTTCCTGACCACTACCACTCGATACTCTTCTCACACTTCACCGGTCGATACGCAAACTCTCCCACGTGCTCTTCCAGACAAATATTCTTATACCCTCGCTCTTCCACGATCCGCTCTTTTACCCTCTCTGGCCTCTTTCTCTCGTTGGTCTTTACCGTGTATTTCGGTTTACGCCTTATCTCCTTCCATGATTCCTTCGATAGCTCCCCGCCCGTCTTTCCAACACCGCATGAGCATTCATACCAAACACAAAGTCTGCCTGCTCAGACCAACGATCAAAATTTCCCGTTAAGGAAAATCCGTATCTCCTCTGATACATACCCTCTTCGCGTATCGCTTCACCAATCCTATCGCACGGTCTATCCACTACACAACCGTCATGGCTCGGCCTGTTCCTGGACGATTCACCAGATACAACACCTCCTTCGTGTTCCCGAAGCGATATCACCAGCGGCGCATACCCCATATCCCCTTATACGATACATCTATTCCCTCCTTACTCTCCATACGTTTTTGCTATCGTACCATCTACATCTATCAGTGCCTCCTCCATGGAATCCTTCCTGCTCTCTTTCCATACGCGAATGCGTGCAGTGATGCACTCCATCAGTCTCAGGATATCCGCTTTCTTAAATCGACGGGTAAAATCCCCCGCTGTCGTCGGATCCGGTATCCTCTGCGCTCCTATTGCATTGAGGTACCCCGTATCCTGTCGGTTCAACTCATGTCCTCTAATCGTATATTTCCGCAAAGGTCATTTATGCTATATTCAATACATGATCTGACTCGTGGTAGGGAATATGGCTTTTCAGTAATTTGACCTGCCGGTTAATCGTGTACCAAACCACTCTTCAGTACCATTTGATGTATTGCTCCTATTCCTCCGCAGTTGATTGCCTGTGTCTTCTCTGCTATTTCGTAATGGATATTCCTGGCGGTGAACATCGGTTGGGGTTGTTCCTCCCACTGCTTCCTCTCCAGTCGTTTTTTAATTTCTCGTTTCTTTCTCTTGAGTGTTTTGGTATACTTCTTTCGTAATTTTTTGTTCATCTGAAATGCCCTTTTTGCTGGTTATTGGTTTTTTGAGAAATCCTATTTTAACCAGTAAAATGGGGTATTTCAAACCTCTTCAACTCTCTTTGTTAAAAATCACGCTTGCATAAGGACTAGACTTGTGGACTGCATTTAGAGAAGGTGCATTTAACAAAGGAGTACAGCCGTTCCTTGGATATTTCTTTATGCTCGAAGACTGTGAAGCTTCCAATCGCCCGGTAAGGGTTAAAGAACCTCATTTTAAAGTATTTCCTGAGTTTGTTGGAGCTTCATATATGAAACGTTATGAGCTTTTTTGTAGAAAGCTTATTCGTGAACGCCATTATACTTCAGCTTCATTTATAACTTCTGATAGTATTAATGGTATTAAAGGTAATTATAAAAAACCTGCAAATGACCTTACTTTTTCAATCTTGGCGAAGTCTCTCACTTCCCACGTTAGAACATTTTCTTAATGACTGGAACAAATAAAACAAATCATAACCTTATTCAAGGAGATTGTAGGGATCTGTCATTTTTACCTAACAACTCCATTCACCTTGTAGTTACTTCACCACCATACTGGAATCTTAAGCAGTATAATTTGAATTATAATCAGTTAGGCCACATTGATGATTATGAAGTTTTTTTAAATGAGCTAAAAAAGGTTTGGAAAGAAATTTTCCGTGTTTTAATACCAGGAGGACGGTTGGTATGTGTTGTGGGTGATGTTTGTGTTTCACGTCGTAAGTTCGGACGGCATTTAGTATTTCCTTTACATTCTGATATTTCAGTGATATGTAGAAAAATAGGATTTGACAACCTCAATCCTATTATATGGCATAAGATATCTAATGCAAACTTTGAAGTATCCAATGGCACAAAGTTTTTAGGAAAACCCTATGAGCCTAATGCAATCATAAAAAATGACATGGAATACATTTTAATGCAACGTAAACCAGGTGGCTACAGGAAACCATCTGAAGAACAAAGAAAACAAAGCAAGATTGAAAAAAGTGATTTTAACGATTGGTTTAAGCAAATATGGAATATACCAGGTGCTTCTACGAAAAACCACCCAGCTCCTTTTCCTCTTAAATTAGCATCACGCTTAGTTTGTATGTTTTCTTTTTATGGTGATATAGTTCTAGATCCATTTTGTGGCTCAGGAACTACAATGGTCGCAGCCTTAAGAAATGGTAGAAACAGCATTGGCATAGAAATTGATAAAGAGTATTGTCGCAAAACGGCACAATATTTAAAAGCAGAGAGTAATAATTCGGATATGAAAACAAAGTTAACTTTTGAAAAGATAACTAATGATATATCAGGCAATATTAGAGTTTGCGAATATCAATCCTTATACAAAGTTAGATCAGCAAAAAAGGAAAAGACAAAAAAAACAAATAAGTTAAATTCGTAAAAAAAATGACTACAACAATGTTGATGGATACAAAAAAAAATTTCAGCGGTTGAGTTAGCCCTGATGATAAGCCCCACAGCCTTTCTGCTCTTTTCCCTCAACACAGAACCCAGGGTATATGTATGGTATCGACTGAAGTTTCTGACAACTCTCTCAAAATAGATCGTCAAGTCCATTACCTGGGACGTGATATAAATCACCTGCCAATCACAATAAAAAGAAATTGACGACTTAGAGACTAAAACTCACCTGTAATCATAAAGCAGCCCGCTTTGATGCAGGCGCTTATTGACTGGCTTCATGAAAGCCTGGAGAAAGATTTATAGATATTCCATATGCCTGTTGCGAGGAAATCAACCGCAATCGCACCGAGCAGTAATCCCATAATACGGGTTATTACCAGAGAGACAGTAACTCCCAGCAATTTATTGATCTTGTCTGCAAACCGGAAGATAAGGTACGTAAGCGCAAAGGTCAGGAGGATGGCAAACAGTGTTACCGCCTTCAGCTCCCATGTTTTGGCTGTTCTGATAACAACAATTACGGTGCTGATAGCGCCTGGTCCGGTAAGCAGCGGTATCGCAAGGGGGAATACCGAAACATCCTCTCTTCTGGAAGCGTCCTTGATTTCTTCGGGTGTAACACTTTCTCTTGAGACTCTTGCATGGAGCATATCAATGGCAATCATCATAAGCAGTATGCCTCCCGCGACACGCAAGCTGTCTATCGTGATATTAAACAATCTGAAAATACCCTCTCCCGTAAATGCAAAGATGATTGCCAGGATGAACGCGATAATGACCGATCGTTTAGCCGTATGTAATTTCTCCGCTTCGGTCATCCCCTGTGATACGGAAATAAAGGTGATAATACCGCCCAGAGGGTTTACAATGATGAATATAGAGGTAAATGCATAAATGAAAAAGGTTATAAGTTCCATGTTTGAGTTTCTTTATCGCACCTATCTGGAAAATCCATACGGACAAAGGGGACGTTATTTTTCAAAGATAATTGATTGCAGATATACTAATACCGATTTTTTTCGGTTTTACCTGTCTGCGTGCATCGCACAGGCAGGCTGGAAACCAAATCCTGGTGAAGGTATCCCCGGACAAAAGGCGCCGGGGACTTTACCCGCTCAATTGTATCCCGGATTTTATCCGAAAACCATTATGAGATGAGTACAAACGTTCCTTATCCCCTGTTCCACTTCCATTCCCACTCACGGATTTCAGGCATGTCCTGTCCGTATCTGGAGATATACTGTTTATGTTCAATAATTTTATCACGTACGAACTGTTTGGTATAGGCGGCTATATATCCGAGTTTCGGCACACGGTCGATAACGTCCGCCACGAGGTGGAAACGGTCCAGGTCGTTGCGAACAACCATGTCAAATGGAGTTGAAGTTGTGCCCTCTTCCTTGTATCCTCTGACATGAAGGTTCTTATGATTTGTCCGCCTGTACGTCAATCGGTGAATGAGCCAGGGGTAACCGTGATATGCAAAAATGACAGGTTTATCCGTGGTAAACAGCACATCGAAGTCTCTGTCCGATAGCCCATGGGGGTGTTCTTCTCTTGGCTGAAGAGTCATGAGGTCAACAACATTGATTACGCGTATCTTCAGGTCAGGTACCTGCTGACGGAGCAGATCAACGGCAGCAAGAGTTTCCAGAGTAGGAATGTCACCGGCACATGCCATTACAACATCCGGTTCCGTTCCTCGGTCATTACTTGCCCATTCCCAGATACCGATTCCATACGTACAATGCTTGATCGCTGCATCCATGTCAAGCCACTGCTGCTGTAACTGTTTTCCGGCCACAATCACGTTGATAAAATCACGGCTCCGCAGGCATTTGTCTGTTATACATAATAAGGTATTCGCATCAGGAGGCAGATATACGCGGATGATGTCCGCTTTCTTGTTACAGACGTGATCGATAAATCCCGGGTCCTGATGGCTGAATCCATTATGGTCCTGACGCCAGACATGTGAAGTTAAAAGATAATTGAGTGATGCGATCGGGCGGCGCCAGGGGATCTCTTTTGATGTTACCTTAAGCCACTTGGCATGCTGGTTAAACATTGAGTCCACAATGTGAATAAATGCTTCATAGCAGGAGAACAGGCCATGACGTCCGGTAAGCAGATACCCTTCAAGCCAGCCCTGGCATGTATGTTCACTGAGAATTTCCATCACCCGGCCGTCAGGGGCAAGGTGGTCATCTTCCGGTATGGTCTTTTCCATCCATGTCCGGTCTGTTACTTCAAAAACATCTCCGAGCCGGTTAGATGCCGTTTCATCCGGCCCGAAGATTCTGAAATTCCTGCCCCGCATGTTGAGTTTCATAATGTCCCGTAAAAAGCCACCCATGATTCGTGTTGCTTCCGCCATAACCTGACCCGGCTTTGGCACTTCCACAGCGTAGTCCCTGAAGTCCGGCATTTTCAGATTTTTGAGTAACAACCCTCCGTTGGCATGTGGATTAGCGCCCATACGTCTTTCACCTCTGGGAGCCAAATCCGCCAGTTCTGGCCTGAGTTGTCCATTCTCGTCAAAGAGTTCTTCAGGTTTATAACTCTTCATCCAGTCTTCAAGGAGTTGTACATGATCCGGCCTGTTGATCATTTCAGAGAAAGGAACCTGATGCGATCTCCAGAAATCCTCTGTCTTTTTTCCGTCCACTTCTTTTGGCCCTGTCCAGCCTTTGGGTGATCGCAATATGATCATAGGCCAATGGGGCCGTTTCGTAAAGCCCTTGGAACGGGAGTGATTCTGGATCGACTTTATATCGTCAATAACGGTATCCATAGTTGAAGCCATCAACTCATGCATCGCCTCCGGTTCGGAACCTTCGACAAAATAGGGTTTATAGCCATATCCGATAAATAAGTTCTCAAGCTCTTCTCTGCCGATCCTAGCAAGGATCGTTGGATTCGCTATCTTATAGCCGTTCAAGTGCAGAATAGGCAGGACAGCACCATCCTGAGCGGGGTTGAGAAACTTGTTTGAATGCCAGGCAGTGGCGAGAGGACCTGTCTCAGCTTCACCATCGCCGACAACACATGCAACTATCAGACCCGGGTTATCAAAAGCCGCCCCGAATGCATGGGAAATGGCATAACCAAGCTCACCCCCTTCATGAATAGAACCGGGTGTTTCCGGAGACACGTGGCTGGGAATTCCGCCCGGAAAGGAAAACTGTTTAAAGAGTTTCCTCATACCATCCGCATCCGGTGATATAGTAGGGTAGATTTCGCTGTACGTACCTTCAAGATAGGTGTTTGCAACCATAGCGGGACCGCCGTGACCCGGCCCGGCTATATAGATCATATTCAAATCCTGTTCCCTGATCATACGATTGAGGTGAACGTAAATAAAATTAAGTCCAGGAGTAGTGCCCCAGTGTCCCAGGAGCCTGGGCTTGACATGTTCCAGTTTAAGAGGTTCTTTCAGCAGGGGATTGTCATAAAGATATATTTGACCGACGGAAAGATAATTCGCCGCACGCCAGTAAGCATCCATCAATTTCAACTGTTTATCTGATAACCTTTCACTCATGAAACCCTCTCCTTTTCATTCTCTTCTAAATGATCTTATGTTCTTTCAATGCGGTAACACTGTAAAAATACATTTTTTCATATTCCCTATTCCACAGCTTTTCACATTAACCTTTTTTCTTCACCACACGGAAAATGTGGCAAAACAGTGATGTATAAAAGTCGTTGGCGTCTGCCGTAAACCAAATTCGCAATGGGAAAAACTAAAGTAAGAGTGCGCTGATAAAGCCGATTAAGGCTCCAAAGACTCCACCCCAGACAACCAGCCAACCAAGGTGTTGACGAATCATCTCTTCTATGATTTCCTTTACGTGTACCGGTGTCAGTTCATCCAGCCTGGTATCCACCATGTCACCGATCTTTGACTTGAATGATCCAAAATCTGTCTCTTTCTGTAAAATCGATGATAAGTCAATGTGGTAAATAACATCGGAAACCTGTCTTTCAAATTCATCTTTAAATGGTTGTCTCAACGGTTCGACGACCTTACTTCCTCCAATCATGTTCAGCATTCCACCAAACGAGGATGTCGTAATCACCGATACAAAACCATCAAACATTTTATCAAAATCGATCTTATCCATCACTAACCCGGGCTCTATCTGATGGGGAAAAGCCTCCTCTGAGACCTTTGTGAAGTTCTCTTCAGTAAAAAAATTCTCCATAATCAAAGAACGAATGCCCGCCTTGAATTGCTCAAATCTGAGAGAAATAATACCGGAGCCGTAAAGCAGAGGTATCTTCTCAAATAACATGTGTACTGCCAGCCAATTGGTTAACGCACCGGACAGTGCAAACAGACCGGCACAACTCAGCGCCCGTTTCCCTGCAAATTCAGGACTTGCAAAAGCCGCTGCACATACAACTGCAGAAATCAGATTTGTCAATAAGCTCTTATTCATATTTTTTATATCGAGTTATGCTTCCGGCACAACTCTTTCAAAATGGCTACAACGACATCCATGTCGTAGCTTCACGCCCTTTTGTGTATGTGCTACCGCCCAAGAAAAACATAATCGATTAATTTCTTTACCTATAAAATGGAAAGACTCTATAATCAGGATCTCTCCAAAATTCTAAGACTTTCATTTTATAGGAAATAGTGGTATTTGAAAACACAAATTTGTGGTAAGCGTTTAGAGGTTCATAGTTCACCGTTTTTGGTTCGCCTTCTTTGTATTTCGGATTTCGAAATTTCACGAGGAATATTGAACCTTGAACGGTTACGCAATATCTCTTGACACATACACCCGATGTTTTATACTGTAAGGATCATAAATAACATACTCTCTGTTTTAAAAGGACTCTCATGGGAATAAAAAAAATATTAATGATTGTTGGCGACTATGTGGAAGACTATGAGGTAATGGTGCCTTTTCAGGCACTGCAAATGGTAGGACATACGGTACACACCGTTTGCCCTGATAAAAAAGCGGGTGAGTACGTTCGTACGGCTATTCATGACTTTGAGGGTGACCAGACCTATAGTGAGAAACCGGGGCACAATTTCACGTTGAATGCCACCTTTAACGAGGTACAGGCATCTGTTTATGATGCCCTGGTAATCCCGGGAGGACGTGCGCCGGAGTATATCCGCCTCGATGAACAGGTATTGGAGATGGTAAGGCATTTTTCTCATGAGAATAAACCTATTGCTGCAATTTGCCACGGTGCACAATTACTGGCTGCAGCCGGCGTTCTGGACGGAAAAACCTGCACGGCCTATCCGGCAGTGGCGCCAGAAGTAAAGCGTGCTGGTGGGAAGTGGGTGGATACCAAGATTGATAAGGCATATGTAGACGGGAATCCGGTTACTGCTCCGGCCTGGCCGGCACACCCTGAATGGCTGTCACGTTTCCTTACATTACTGGGGACGAAGATTGTACCGTAATCAACGGTAACCGTTCGTCTGTTTTAGCTTCTACTGGATTCCCAATTTAAACTTCAGAGACTTAAGGGTGTTTTTCATAAGCATGGTAATAGTCATAGGGCCAACACCACCGGGAACAGGCGTTATGCTTCCGGCAATCTCCCTGGCTGCTTCAAAATCAACATCTCCTTTTAAGACTGCAACCATTTTCTTGGGATCATTTTTGCTTGGTTTTTCTCCAACCCGGTTAACACCCACATCGATCACACAGGCACCCGGCTTTATCCATTCCGGTTTAACCAGACCGGGAACACCTGCAGCAACGATCAGGATATCGGCACGTTTACAATGGGCTTCCATGTTTTTTGTACCTGTATGAACGATCGTTACCGTAGAATTGGCACCTTTCCCTTTCTGAAGCATCATGTTGGCAATTGGTTTGCCTACAATATTTGAACGGCCTACTACTACCACTTCTGCTCCATCCGTCTCTACACCTGCACGTATAATCATTTCCTGAATTCCAGCGGGAGTACATGGTGAAAATCTCAGCTCATCACCGCCTATCATGAGCCTTCCGACGTTTACCGGATGGAAACCATCAACATCTTTATCCGGATCAATGGCGTTCAGTACCTTCTTTTCGTCTATGTGCCCGGGAAGAGGTAGCTGGACAAGAATACCATTAATGGAATCATCTTTATTGTATTTATCGATAAGAGCGAGAAGATTCTCTTCAGAAATATCGACCGGTTGTGAATCCTGAACTTCCTTAAAACCTACCCTGTGTGCAGTTTGTATTTTCAGTGTAACATAAGACAGGGAAGCAGGATTTTGTCCAACAAGGATGGTTACAAGCCCGGGAACAACTTCAAACTTATCCTTTATTGCAGCTACTTCGGCTGCGATCTCTTCCAGAATCTGTTCCCGGATTTCTGTCCCTTTAATTAGTTTTGCTGTCATGAATCTCAATGCTCCTTTCAGAATGAACGTACAAGATTATATTGTTTTTGGCGAAGAACCCGGAAACAGTGAAATGCCGGAAAATTATTGTTACTCTTTTTTCAGGGAATGAAGGCCTATTCACCGGGTGACTGTTTCCTTACAAAGGTGTGATACTCGTCATCTATTTCGTCTATCTTCAGCAACTCATTCCCTGTTTTTTCACACCATGCCTTTATGTCTCTCTTTATTCCATCATCGGTTGAAATTATTTCCAGGATCTGCCCTGTCTCCATCTCCTTAATCTTCTGGGATGCCTTAAATATGGGCATCGGACACAGGAGACCATAACAATCTAAGGTTACATCAGGTTTCATGGTTTAAAATGGATCGCTTATATAAGTTATAGAGTATTAATCTTTTTAATACGTGAGATAAACTCAGTTTTGTTTAAGATATCCATCCCATTTTTTGGTTCTGGCTTGGCCGGGTTGGGTAATAATAAAACGCACATTATAAATATTTTTGTACCTGTTGTAAAGTACGTTATGTAAATTTTGAAATGAGTCTATCGACCAATTGGAAACCATTCCGATGTTATTAAATTTGGATATGAATATTCCTCATACAATCAATTTAATCTTAAAAAAACTAGCCTTTCAGTATGAAAATTTTGGTGTAATATAAAAACTACAGTACTGCACATCCTGAATTTCTTCTTTTACCCGAGCCTCAAGTTCTCTAGAAATTTGACGGGAACTTTCATCGGGTATATCTTCTTTCAAATCAATATCCGCTACAATTATAACTCGATCATGATTTCCGTCTACAACACGAAAATCATGGTAGCTCACTATCTGGGGAAACGTATTCACAATTTCTTTAAACATCTTCTCTATCGCCTGAATTTTAGGGCTCTTTTCCATTAAAGGATCTGCATGACACACCGCTTCACCACCGAATGTTTTTCTCAGTTTCTGTTCACTGCGTTCAATTATTTCATGCATCTCAATAATCCCATACTTCTCAGGTATTTCTGCATGAAGAGAGATCAGATACATCGATCCATAGTCATGTACAATAATCTCGTGAACATCCTCAATACCTTCAACAGATTTTGCCGTCTTCCGAATCTTTTTTATAATATCTTTGTCAGGAGCCTGTCCCAGCAGTGGAACAATTGCTTCTCTTCCATGAGTATACCCCTGGTACAATAACCAGGCGGAGATAAAAATACCGATATACCCATCCAGCTCAGGACGATGGAGATAATGACCTGCAATTAATCCCCCTGCTACCGTTAGCGTCATTACTGATTCAATCTTATGGTGTGCCGCATTTGCCAGGATAGCACGGGAATCAACCCTCTCTCCCAGAAAACTTACAAACCGTGAGAGCCAGTGTTTTATTATGATTGTTAAAAGAAGAATCCATAGCAGTGCAGGATAATAATGGAGTTGGTGTGGTGAAAATACCTGATGAAGAGATTTCTCAACTATCTGAATACCGGAAACAAAAAGTAATATCGACATTACAAGAGGCGCTACATGTTCCATTCTTCCGTGGCCAAATGGATTCTTCTCTGTAGCCGGGCGTGCCGTCACCCTAAAACTCACAACAAGTATGATTGAGTTTGCAAGATGAGAGAGGAGATGAAACGCATTGGCAATCAGAGATACAGACCCTGATAAAAGACCGAGCGTAATTTTTACCAGGAAAAGCGCAAACGTAATATAGATTCCAAACCAGCCTGCAACCAGACCATAATCTACCCGAACGGATTTGTTATCTATATTATCAAAATCTTTTATAAACCTTTCCGCTACTCTTTTATTAAATTCTACGGCCATTAAATCCCTATATCTGATTACAAAAATTAAATAACCAAGCTTTTTTTATGAAGCTTGGTTATTTAATTTTCTGAACTGCAAAAAACCATCGAAGGTTCCTAATACTTGCGCTTATTTTTCGGTACAAAAAACCGTACATATTTCACGACAGCTTTGATCTCTTCCAGACTCAAATTACCTTCCTGTTTTGGCATCTTTTTCTTCCCGTGAGTTATAGAATTCACTAACTGTTCATCTGTTACAGAAGCCTGCCATTCAGCATCAGTAAAGTCAGGAGCACCAAGTTTCTTACCTCTTTTTGACCCCTTGCCATCCAACCCATGGCATTTCTGGCACTCATTCTTATATATCTTTTTGTAATCAACTGTTCCGGCAAAAGTATTTGATACTTGGAAAGGTGCTAAAGATACAATCACAATAATGATAAATATGTATGCGTTCATACCTCTCATAATCCAAAACCTCCAGAATAAAATTTAACCGATTCGGAACAACAGAAACTTAATGTACATCGAAAAATTTTCATTGTCAGTTTCACCAAATCTATTTTCCTCCAAATGCCCTTATCACGGGTATCAGAGCCTTTATCTCTTCCGGTGCAAGCTTGTCCTTAAACGGAAACATTTTTTCTGAACCATTGGTAATCTGTTCTACGATCTTTTCATCGGTAATAGAATCGTGAAATTCCTTTTGGGTAAAATCCCGTGCACCAAGTCCTTCTCCCAGGTCGGTCTTCCCCTTACCGTCTTCCCCGTGGCATACTACGCAATGCCTTTTGAACAAATCGTTAGCATCGATCTCTTCTGCAAATAATTTCGGTGTCACGAAATAGCTTAAGACTATTTGAACCATTAGTATCATACATATTTTTGAAAGCGTATTCATTTTTTCTCCTCTCACAAAAAAAATTCTCAATTTTTCTATTTTTCCGCCACAATTGTTACAATTTTTTATTTGTAACTATCATCCTGATGCGGTAAACCCGGTTGCGTCATTGATTCAGGGGAAAGAATTTCGTCAAGTTTTTCTTCATCTATTAACCCCCTCTCTAATACAACTTCTTTGAGAGACTTCCCTGTTAACCGGGATTCTTTTGCAACCACAGCAGCATTTGAATACCCTATATACGGATTTAAAGCAGTCACTATAGCAAAGCTGTTTACCGCATACTGATAACACTTCTCTTTATTTGCAGTGATGCCGTTAACACATTTACTGATAAAGACTTTCAGAGCATTCGTAATAATCGATATTGAGTCGAGTAATTTGTACTGCATTACAGGCATCATTACGTTCAGTTCCAGCTGTCCCGCCTGAGATGCCATCGTAATTGTCAAGTCGTTGCCGATCACTGAAAAACAGACCATAGTAAGCATCTCGGCCATTACGGGATTGACCTTAGCGGGCATAATTGAAGAACCCGGTTGAACTGCCGGTAGATTTATTTCATCAAGTCCTGTCTTCGGACCTGAACTCAGAAGGCGTAAATCATTCGCAATTCTTATAAGCTCCAGAACAAAAACCTTAATGGAACTGGAAACCTCTGCAACAGGCGCATTGCTTTGCATAGCCTCAAAACGATTTTTCGCACTCCTTACCGGTAAATTTGTCAATTTCTGAAGTTCATTGATGATTCTGTTTGTATATTCAGGGTGCGTGTTCAGGCCTGTTCCCACTGCTGTGCCACCGATTCCAAGCTCATGTAATGAAATGCTTGCATTCTCTATTCTTTCAACAGATTTTGCAACTGAGTCAGCGTAACCTGAAAACTCCTGGCCAAGCCTGACTGGAGCAGCATCCTGCAAATGGGTTCTTCCGGACTTAACAATCAGATTGAATTCCTGAGCCTTCCTGTTTAAAGCTTCTCCAAGTTCAGCCATAACGGAAATTAATTCTTTCAACATCAGCAATCCCGCAATTCTCATAGCAGTCGGATATACATCGTTCGTTGACTGGCCGAAGTTAACATGATCATTTGGATGAACAAAAGAATAGTCTCCTTTGTTCCCACCCATGCTTTCTATTGCAATATTAGCTATTACCTCATTTACGTTCATGTTAAATGACGTACCGGCTCCCGCCTGATACACATCGACAACAAATTGGTCATGAAATTCTCCACCAATTATCCTGTCAGCAGCCTTGATGATCATCTTGCTTTTCTCATCACTTAAACAACCGAGTTCGTTGTTCACCTTTGCTGCAGCCTTTTTTATAAAGACCGCAGCCCTGGTAAAAACCGGGTGAGGCCTTATACCACTGATCGGAAAGTTCTCCATAGCCCTGACTGTCTGGGCACCATAATAAGAATATTTTGGTACTTTAACTTCACCTATTGTGTCCCGCTCTAAACGGTATTGGTTGTTTAGTGTTTTCATGAAAAATTCAAATGCAGGCAATATAAGAGCATTTTACTTACTCTTTATTTGGGTTGCACCCTCCCATAAACCATGAAGATTACACCGGGAAATGGCCCTTAATGTTGAATCCAGCCCCGAGTGACTCAGCTTAAGAGACACAGTTACTTCAGGTTTTGTCATTACGGGAGCGAAGTCATATCTGCCAAGATAAACATTCCCAATATAAAATTCTATCCATTGAATGAAATGCTCATTTTCACTCACATGTTCCACCTCCCCAACCTTTATCTTTGCGTCGAAATACTCTCCGGCATTCACCACCTGAGGCACTTCAATAACAGGAACATGCTTCTTAGCTATCGGAGACTCTTTATCCGCAGCATCCTGAGGATTATTTATCTTACAAAATAGTGCCTTTTCGTTTATCATTTCTTCTCCTCCTATTTATCAAAAATTAGAAATTATATTTTTTTTCTTGATATTATAGTATAGCACATTTATCGTAATAAAACACAATCAATTTCCTGAGTAATTCTCTGCTCTGAGAATTTTCTTTCAATGTATCATTTTAATTTATTTAATTAAATTAATGTTGAAACATCACCGCAAAGTAATTAGAATTCAAGCAAATAACGTAAACAGCTAAAACAAATTCAAGGAAATAAGACCGGCGTTCAAAATGAACCATCTCACAATAAAAGACAACATATACTGGCTTGGCGCTTTGGATCCAGACATGAGAGTATTTGATATCATTTTCAAAGCTGACCACGGCACAACCTACAATTCTTACCTTATCAAAGACAAAAAAACTGTCTTAATAGATACCGTGAAGGACCCTTTTACAGACGAATTTATTTCGAAACTAAAAACCCTGACGGACCTTAAGGATATTGACTATATTATTGCCAGCCATGCCGAACCTGACCATTCAGGAGCACTTTTACAACTTTTACAATACACAAACAACGCTACAATCATCGGATCGAGAGCAGGATGCCAATTTTTAAAGAATATTATCAACGAACCATTTGATTTCATGACAATTGAAGAGCACCCTACTCTTAACATTGGCACCTGTGATTTAAAGTTCTTCCCTGCTCCCTTTTTGCACTGGCCTGATGCAATTTTAACATACTCAGAAAAGGAAAGAGTTCTTTTCAGTTGTGACGTGTTCAGCTCACACTATTGTGATGAAAGGATGTTTGACGACCTGATAGACAATTTTGATGATTCCTTCCGCTACTACTATGACTGCATCATACGCCCCTTTAAACCTTATGTTTTAAAGGCTATTGAGAGGATTAAGGATTTAAAAATCGACGTTATAGCAACAGGACATGGGCCAATTTTACGAAAAGACCCGCAGAGATATATTGAAAGCTGGTATAACTGGAGCAAGCGAGGAGAAGAAAAGAAAACAAGTATTCTTGTTTTGTACGCCAGTATCTATGGGAACACAAAAAAAATGGCAGAGTCGCTGGAAAAAGGGATGTTAACCCGGGATATAGACATCACATCATTCAACATAAATAATCCCGAAATTCAAAAGATCAGGGACGCTATCGAAAAAGCAGATGGTCTCCTGGTAGGCTCACCTACCATCGCTGGAGATGTCCCGAGACCTGTGTGGGATGTGCTTGCTTTAATAAAATCCGTTAATTCAAAGATTAAACTGGCTTCCGCCTTCGGCTCTTTCGGGTGGAGTGGTGAAGCTACAAAAATGATAGAGGACAGATTAAGCGGTCTTCATATTAAACTTCATAAGCCTCCGCTGAAGAAAAAACTGATTCCAAACAATGAAGACCTCCAGGAATGTTTTGAGTTCGGAGAAAAATTTGCCGATGCTCTGTTATCACTTGAGTCGTAAGCCAGTCAGAGAATCGTATCTTTTGAAGAACCTGTGCATCAAGAGAGAAAATCAGACGAGTAATTTCCCTGCGGTAATGAGAAAATACTCTCCCACTCCTATCATAGTCCAGCCAAAAACCTTTTTGATAGCAACACTCCACTTACCCGTCTTCGGCAAGCTCGACATCAGACCTGCAAACGTACCGACCAGGATTAAGAGTGTCCCTAATCCGACAGAAAAAACGAAGAGTAAGGTTATTCCGTAAAAAACGTTCTGTTTTGCCGCTACAAAAGTTAAGACAACTCCCAATACAGGTGCAGTACATGGCGCAGCAACGGTTCCGGCAAGAAGACCCACAAGAAACGCCCCTACGTAACCGCCAACTTTCCTGCCCGGTTGTCTCCTTGTAAGAAATGAGGGAAGAGGTATTACAAAGAGATCCAGCATCGACAAGCCAAGAAAGATGAAAATATTGGCAACGACCAGATACAATATAGGATTCGTACTGGCAGAGCCGAATAGCTTACCTGTCAAAGCGGCAAAGGCGCCAAGCGCTGAATACGTTACCGCCATTCCCAATACATAAAAGATCGAAAGAGTAAGTCCATGCAGTCTGGATTCCCCGCTTCGTCCTCCGATATAAGCAACCGTTATCGGGATCATCGGATACACACATGGCGTAAAACTGGTGAGAACACCACCCAGAAAAACTGCAATGTAGGCAAAAATCGGCGCTGAATTTAAATAGCCTTCCAGACCCTGTAAAAAACCTTCCATATATTACTGCTCCAGTAAAATCTTTCTAAATTTCTGTTCAAGTATACTTTTGCTCGTCATGCCGGTAAAAGTATCCACTATTTCTCCCTGGTCAAAGAGTATGAGTGTCGGCACAGATACGACACCGTATTTCGTCGCCAATTCCTCGTTCCCCTCAACATCGATATCGACCTTTACAAATTTAATTCTCCGGTCGTATATTCCGGATAACTCTGCTAATATTGGTGTCTGTGCCTTACACGGAACACACCAGTCCGTATAAAAGTCAACTAATACCGGCATTGCAGACTGAATAACAATCTGTTCAAAGTCCGTATTGACAGCAGCCTCTATACCCGCCATCTTTCCGCTCCCTTCTGCAAGAGGGTTTTTAGAAAACACTGAGAAACATAATTATACCTTTTATCATGATATTAGCAAATGAGTTTTCTCGATGAAATTTTGCTTGATGAAATCGAAAAAATTCATTAGTCTCTGACCCAACAATTACTTGCTTTTAAGGAATAAATTTCACATGAGTTCTTGTCCGGCCAGGTTGGGTTCTAACCACACTAATTTTTATTCTATACTAAAACCGATTTGGTTTTCGGTTTTACCCGTCCGAACGGCTGACAGGCCGGACGGGCCGGAAACCAAATCTTAGTGAAGGTATCCCAGGACAAAAGGCTCCAAGGACTTTACTCGCTCAATTTTATCTCGGATTTTATCCGAAAACCATTATGAGATGAGTATATTTGCTGTGGCAGATAAGGACATTACATGGATACTCTTATGGAAGGTTTGAAGATCAGGTTTGTTAAGGAGCAGGATCTGAACGGATGCTACGAGATCGAATCTGCCTCTTATACCACCGAAGGGGCAACAAGAGAAAAGATCAAGACACGTATCAGGTTGTTTCCCGGGGGATTTTTAGTTGCCGATTTTAAAGGTTCTCTTATCGGTATGATTAATAGCGCATCTACTAACACCGAAGATCTAACCAACGAAGAGCTGAAAGACATGATCGGCCATCATAATAACGGCAAAAACACGGTTATCTTTTCTCTGGCTGTCTTACCTGAATTCAGGGGAAAGGGAATCTCTAAAAAGTTGATGGAAAAATTTATCGAAGTATCAAAAAAGCTGAAAAAGAAAAAAATACTGTTACTCTGTAAATCTGACCTCATACCTTATTATCAGAAATTTGGTTTTTTCGATCTCGGGAAATCGAAATCGAGACATGGCGGATTTAAGTGGCATGTGATGTGTCTACCACTCAATGCCGAGTAACCGTAATATCGCACACATTTAAGGAAAAAGAGCTCCTGTTATCTTCGTGACAGCCTCTTTACGTTTTTTTCCTGAAGAACAACCATTGCTTCTCTCCGGCCTTCGGAAACTTAACCAGACAGAAATCTCCCTTCAATTTTTTTCCATGAATCGTAAAAATCACCTTATTCTCCGACCTCTCCAGTAAATCATACGTACCAGTATCCCAGATAGAAACCCGGCCTGCGCCATAATTGCCTTCCTCAATCTCACCTTCAAAGTCGATATAATCTACGTCATGATCTTCCACCTGTATTGCCAGATATTTCTTTCCGGGAATTTCTCCAGGTTTTTTGGGAATTGCCCAGCTTTTCAGCACCCCGTCCAGCTCCAACCTGAAATCCCAATGAAGGTGTGATGCATGGTGCTCCTGAATAACAAATCTATTCATTCCGGTAACTGTTTCCTTCCCAACTCTCATTTTTTGTTGCCATCCCTCCGCCCCCCCCAGGTCTATGCTCGATTTTACAGCTTTAATGTCAATTCGTCATTCTCCGATGAATCTGCTTTATGCTACCGCAGTGAATTTCGAAAGGGTAAACTCAATTTTCTTATCCATTATCTCTGAAGCATCGATAATCTCAATGCCGATTAGTTTCCCATCCTTCTCAGATTATTGTATTGATTTGAAAAATCTTCTATTGGTAGTAGTTATACTAAAACCGATTTGGTTTTCGGTTTTACCGGAAACCAAATCTTGGCGAAGGTATCCCCGGACAAAGGGTGCCGAGGGCTTTACTCGCTCAATTTTATCTCGGATTTTATCCGAAGACCATTGTGAGATGAGTATAACATGTCATCTCGACCGAAGGGAGAGATCTTTTTACATTCGTTTGAATTTAAGATTTCTCGTTATGCTCGAAATGACATGATCAGTACCCCACCCACTCTTTAAGATATGGTTGTATCTCTTGAAGCTTCTTAGCGACAGCTTCAAAATCCACTTTCATAATTTTAAGTTCTTCAATCTTTATGACGTCATCAGGAGTTTCTACGCCTTCATGTAACGGGATCTGTGCACAATCAGCAAAAGATAATTTATTAACTTCCCCTTATTTTCCTTCATCCTTTCTGTAAAATCCATTGTTTTCTCCCATCCTGTTCCTCCTTTCCTCTGACTCTCATACATTCATATTGCACCTGAACTAAACCAGGAGCAAAAATAATTAACATATATGAATATCTGATTGCAATATCGTAATGAAATATAGTATATAGATGTTCAGTAGTATCCGGTTATATTTTTTCTTGCACGACTTTTGTCATGGCCGAACGCTTCCCCGTTTTCACGAGGACATGTTTATCGGGGATCCAGAGGCTCGTTCATTCTACAATTCCAGCTAAAAACATGCGGTAAAGGCAGCTCTAGGATTTTATAATTGTGTAATGAGTAATCCAATTCAGACAATACCGTTTGCAAATTTAGCGTTGGCTTTCATCCCGGTTATAGCTGTTGTTGCAATTATCTGGAAATGGGAACTTGGTTATAAAAGATCACTCTACGCTGTTTTCCGAATGCTTATTCAGCTTCTCCTGATAGGGTATTTTTTATCCTTTATTTTCGAATCTGACAGCTCTCTGATCGTTATCGCTGTTCTTGTGGTTATGCTGTTTACATCAAGCTGGATCGCTTTGCATACAAAACATATCCCCAGAAGAATATTATATCTAAAGTCCTTCTGGTCTATTTCGCTGGGCGGTGGCATAATTTTATTACTCATAACACAAGGTGTCCTCAATCTGGAACCATGGTATTTGCCAAGTTATGTTATTCCTCTTGCAGGAATGATTTTTGCGAATGCAATGAACAGCGTCAGCCTTGCTGTTGAAAGGTTGGAAGCGGAGATTGAGAGGAATGTCCCTTATGGGCAGGCACGTATCATAGCCTTTCGCGCTTCACTTATTCCTGTTATAAATTCTCTGTTTGCGGTAGGCATCGTTTCTCTTCCCGGAATGATGACGGGGCAGATATTATCCGGAGTTTCTCCATTTATAGCCGCACGATATCAGATCATGGTTATGTGCATGATTTTTGGTTCGGCGGGTATTTCATCAGCATTTTTCCTGACATTAGTCAGGCCTGATTTCATGATGAAAGAGAAGCTTGAATCCGCTGACACAAAAACAGTGAAATAACAGATTCAGGAAAGAGAACTGCTATGCACAGGATCGGAAAATCTTATATTCCGGACAGGACAAAAAAAATAACGATGAGAATTTCGTGGTGAGTGAAACGTTCTCATCCCTCAGTCCTTTCCATTGTAAACTAAAACCGATTTGTTTTTCTGTTTTACTGGAAACAAATCTTGGTGAAGGTATTCCGGGAAAAAAGCGCCGAGGACTTTACTCGCTCAATTTTATCTCGGATTTTATCCGAAAACCATTATGAGATGTGTATATACACCCATTAGAACAGATTCCCCGACCACAGTTCCCTGATGAATGTCCGTTAGTTGATAATTTCAATGTGGTCTTCCGTTAACCTGTCTTTGTTGTCAAGACATACAACAATCCTTCGGCAGCAACTTCGTCCTTCAGATATTGCGAAACATAACTGTTCAGCAGCCGCTCAGGTGTAGAGATCGAGTAGATGCGGGGAAAATATCCGTGATTCAGCATACGTGTCAAATCAAACCGACTTCCCAGCTCGGATGCGGAAAAACCAAACAGTTCATATCGAATCCCTCTGCCACCGAGCAAATTTGCATGGCCTTTTCGCAGCTTTCTCGCACTTGAACCACACAACGCGAACTGTATCTTCATATTCTCATGCAGCCAGTGTGCTTCATCAAGAAGATGTGGTACCTTTTAAATCTCATCTATTACTACAAATCCTGCTTTTGATTGAGTGATTTCCTCGCGAAGATATTCAGGATGTCGATGTATCTGCGGTACTCTTCCGATTTCAGCAGGTCAATCCAGAGCGACCGAGGATATATCTTTTTGAGGAGTGTACTCTTGCCTGTCTGTCGAGCGCCCCATAGAAAAAAAGTTTCGCTTCCGACGCCAAGTAGCCGTAGCTTTCTCTTGTAATATTCATTCATAACCTGAATATTACATGTAATTTTCGGCATATTAACGAAATTCTCTTAATTTAGCTACAGGATTACCAGAATTACATATTTTCTTCTTTTATCATTCTTATTATCATTTTATTTTTTACCTCCAGCTAGTTATTCTATGGGCCTCACTTTAAGATCGTCAAAATAGGTCACAGCATCAGCCTTAGTCCAGAGGCCGATCTTACCGCTTTTAAATGTATCATCGTTTACTTCTAAATAAAGATGATCATCGTAATAACATTGGATGAGATCTTTACGGTTTACAATAGTAATCGTATGCCATTCATCACTGGTTACTTTTACACTGGCAGAATCCATCTGAAGGCGATTACCATTAACCACCCTTGTAAACACGGAAATTATTCTCAAGAGGGTTGGCCCTCGCAATATAATAATTATCTGCGTCCTGATAACGCCATACGGGCCCTCCTCCCTGATCTTCTTTTCCCTTAACTCCCTTAAATTTAACAGACAGTTTTAAGTCATCATAGATTTCCTTCTCATTAATAGCCATACTAAAATGATAGCCGGAATATTCCTGAGATGTCTGGACAAGGACATTGGGTGTGCTTGTGGCTGTGTGATCTTTGGTAGTTTCCCATTTTCCCGGTCCCCCTTTGCCGGTCATTTGACTCGAAAAACCATTCGGTATTTTACCATTTTCACCACTGTCAAAATTCCATCGTTTCATTTCACCTTTATAAACACTTTCTCCCCCCTTATTCTGCCGCTCACCATACTCATGTCCCTTTCCGCATCCAACCGCAAATAAGAATAAAGATAAAGCACAAAAAACAAATCTTCTTGCCTTCCTTTCCTTATTGAATAATTCAATTACATCTTTATCTTCAAGATTTTCTATATCGGCTACTTTCACAAAAGCAGCCTCACCGTTTATGGTCTGAATCTCCTGACAGAGCCACTGAAACCTTTCGTAAGTCCCAGTGTTAAAGGGAATGAAAGATATCTTCCAATCCCGAAAGGTGAAACAGTTAACAAAACTTCATATGTAGCAGTTAATCAATCTGAAACTCACAAACTATGATAATTACCATTCAAAAAATCAAAAATACCCTTGACATTTATTTGCATTATGATAAATAAATAATTATGAAAAGACCATTAAAGTACATCTTTATCGTAAGGCTTTGCCTCATATTTTTCTTATCTTCGTCAACTCTTACGGAAGTTGTTTTTGCCTTTGAAAATACTTACAATGTCGGTGAAATAGGATCAGCTTCTTCAGAAGGCACGAACTCCTGCGATGAACACCACTGCCCTGTTGTTCCCAATCAGCCCTGCCAACATTGCCCTGTCTGTTGTGCTGTTTCTCATCTCTTTACAAATCATTTAACTGCAGTTATTTTCCATTTTAACAATTCGCCTCAATCATATTCAATACCAGAAGACGTTCTTTACAAAGAACTCTTTGCAAAAACACTCTTTCACCCTCCACAATCAATTCTTTAATCATTCCATTCTTATTCAAACGTTTCACGATTAAAACTATTACCAAACTCACAAAATAGTTTACATATGGCTGATTAAGACTACGTACGTTGCCATAGTGTTATTACGTGCATCAATTGTATGCAACTTTAAAAAGAGGTAATCAATGATCTATCCTGTGCATCACATTAAATATGTGACTGTTGTCACATTAATAGCATCTATACTCTTTGTTACTACTAACATCTCAATGGCGGATGTCTCTGATCCGACCCGGCGGGAAGGGAGAGAAACAAAAGCTGTCAATCTCGAAGAGTGTATTAAGGCCGCAATTGAAAACAACCTTCAGATTGCAGCGGCAAGAAAGGGATTAGGTACTGCAGAAGCCGATCGTATTAAGGCATCATTCCTTTTGCCTTCAAACCCTATATTGAATAGCGGTGTTGGGTCAAGAAACTCACCTGCAAGCAGGGATACTGACTATGCATTTTCACTGTCTCAGGAGTTTCAGGTTTATGGCCAGAGGGGAAAACGGATAAAAGTATCCAATAAAAAAATAGAGAGAGTAGAGTTTGAGATTGCTGACGTAGAAAGAAACGTTATTGCAAAGGTCAAGACTGGTTTTTATGAAGTATTAACAGCCAGAGAGATCTTATCTCTCCGTGAAAATGTCAATAGTATATTTGAAAGGTTATGGGATGCAACCAGAGAAAGGTACAATGCCGGCGCAATAGAAACACTAGAGCTCAATTCTATAAAAATAGGTTATGGGCAGGCAAGACAACAGCTGCTTGTTGCAAAGAATAATTATAAAAACCGCCTCCTGAGTCTGAAGCTCCTGCTTGGAAAACCAGGTGATGAAGTATTAAATATTGAGGGGAAGCTATACTCCGAAAAATTACTGATAAGTATGGAAGATCTTTTAGCTTCAGCTTATCGAAATAGACCTGACCTGAAGGCAATAGAGATCGAAAAGGAGAGGGCCTCTCAGGAAATATCACTCCGTAAGGTTGAGACTATTCCAAATCCAAGTGTATCAGGATTCTTCAGCAGAGAAGAAGGGGATAATGTTATCGTTGGCGGGAAGGTGTCCGTTTCAATACCGCTATGGGACAGAAAGCAGCCTGAACTTAAAAGAGCGAAAACCGCCAGAGACCAGGCAGACATTAATATAAAATATAAGCAACTTGAGATTCAAAAGGAAGTGGAAACCGCATATCAAACATTCATGGCTGCAAAAGAAGGTATTGCCATCTATGCTGATGAAATTATTCCACAGGTTGATGAAAGCCTGAGTTTAAATGAAATTTCATACCAGGACGGTAACACCAGCTTTATCGAATTCCTTACGATGCAGAAGAACCTCCTGGAAACCAGGGCTACGTACATAAATACGTTGATTGACTATAACAAGGCTATCATAAACATTGAAACCGTATCCGGAGAGAGGCTTATATCAAATGATAGATAAAATAATATCTTTTTCAATAAACAACAAACTAATAGTTGTTTTATTGGTATTGGGATTGATTGCATGGGGAAGTTATTCCCTTACACAACTTTCTGTAGATGCCGTTCCGGATATTACAAACAATCAGGTACAGATCATTACGATCACCCCTGCTCTTGCCGCCCAGGAGGTAGAACGATTAATAACCTTTCCGATTGAAATAACTATGGCATCCATTCCTGATATAGAGGAGATCCGATCCTTTTCACGTTTTGGTTTATCTGTAGTAACGGTAGTATTTAAAGAAAAAACTGATATTTACTGGGCAAGGCAGCAGATAAGTGAGCGCCTGGTTAAAGCAAAAAAACAGATTCCAGGAGGAATCGGCACGCCTGAAATGGGTCCGATTACCACTGGATTAGGAGAAATTTATCAATACGTCGTCCATGCCAAAGAGGGTTACGAAGGACAGTATTCCGCTATGGACCTGCGTACTATTCAGGATTGGATTATACGCAGGCAGTTAATCGGCACTCCCGGCGTGGCAGATGTAAGTAGTTTTGGGGGATATCTGAAGCAGTACGAAGTTGCTATTAAGCCGGAATTACTGCGGAGTATGGATTTAACTATCAGCGATGTCTTTACCGCATTGGAGCAGAATAATCAAAATACAGGGGGCGCTTATATTGACAAAAGGCCTAATGCTTATTTCATTCGAAGTGAGGGTATGGTGAGCAATCTTGATGATATCGGTAATATTGTAGTTAAAACCGTTGAAGACGGTACCCCCGTGTTAATAAGAGACGTGGCAAAAGTACAATTCGGCCATGCAGTGCGTTACGGGGCTTCGACACGCGGTGGAAAAGAAGTAGTAAGCGCCATAGTAATGATGCTTAAAGGAGAGAACTCTGCTAAAGTTATAAAAAACGTGAAAGAACGTATTAAGCAGATTGAAAAAACACTGCCGGAAGGCGTGGTAATTGAGCCTTTTCTGGATCGTACTAGATTAGTGAATAAGGCTATCAGTACCGTTACTAAAAATCTGACGGAAGGTGCATTAATTGTAGTTTTAGTACTGGTGTTATTACTGGGTAATTTCAGGGCGGGCTTTATAGTTGCGTCTGTAATACCACTGTCGATGCTTTTCACATTTTCTATGATGAACCTCTTCGGTGTATCAGCTAACTTGATGAGCCTGGGGGCGATTGATTTCGGATTAATTGTAGATGGCGCCGTTATTATTGTTGAAGGCGTCGTACAGAGAATTGTTATGAGTAAAAATATTTATGGAGGAGTACAAAGACTGTCAAATGAACAAATGAACAGCCAGGTACATGAAGCTTCCAGGAGAATGATGAACTCAGCTGTTTTCGGGCAGATTATTATACTCATTGTCTATTTGCCGATTCTCGCATTGGTAGGTATAGAAGGCAGGATGTTTGGCCCTATGGCCCAAACGGTTAGTTTCGCAATACTGGGGGCGCTTATCCTATCTCTAACGTATGTCCCTGTGATGTCATTTTTGTTTCTGAGCAGAAAGACAGAACACAAAGAGAACATTTCAGACAGGATAATAACCTTTATTCGCAAACTGTACAATCCACTTATTCATTTTGCTCTAAGAAGAAAATATATTGTGTTGTTATCAGCGCTCTCTCTTTTAGCTGCAAGCCTGGTGATCTTTTCAAATATGGGTGGTGAATTTATTCCTACTCTGGAGGAAGGCGACTTTGCAGTCGAAACTCGTGTTATGACGGGTAGTTCACTTCTTGAAACCATAGAAACTTCTCACAAAGCTTCTGCTATTTTACTGGAAAATTTCCCTGAAGTAAAAGAGGTAGTGGGGAAAATAGGTTCAGGTGAGATACCGACTGACCCGATGCCGGTTGAATCCTGCGATTTAATGGTCATTCTCAAAGATAAGAAAGAGTGGACCAGCGGGAAAACAAGAGAAGAACTTGCCAATAAGATGAGCGAGGCATTGTCCGTAATTCCGGGGGTTTCCTTTGGATTTCAGCAACCGATACAAATGCGTTTTAATGAATTGATGACCGGGGCCAGACAGGATGTGGTGCTTAAAATTTATGGAGAAGATCTGGATGCCCTGAGTAAACAGGCTGCAAAAGTTGGAAGCATCGTAAAGACTGTAAAGGGAACCAGTGATCTTTATGTGGAAAAGGTAACAGGGCTACCGCAGATTATGGTTAAATTTGACAGGGATAAAATAGCCAGGTTCGGATTGAACATTGCTGAAATTAACAGGGTTATCAGAACTGCCTTCGCCGGAGTGTCGACAGGTCTGGTATTTGAAGGAGAGAGAAGGTTTGACCTGGTAGTCCGTTTGGATAAAGGCAGTCGTAAGGGTCTTGATGACGTTAAAAATCTTTTTATAAATACACCTTTCGGCAATCAAATTCCACTGGATCAAGCAGCAGATGTCTCTTTTCAGGAAGGGCCTAATCAGATTCAGAGGGATGACACAAAACGAAGAATTACCATCGGTTTCAATGTGAGAGACAGAGATGTGGAAAGTATTGTGGATGAGATAAAACAAAAGATTGATAAGTCAGTCAGGCTTTCTGCCGGTTATTTTATAACGTATGGAGGTCAGTTTGAAAATCTTGTTGAAGCAAAGAAACGGTTATCAGCCGCAGTCCCGATAGCTTTAGCAATGATCTTTGTGATGCTTTTCTTTGCCTTTAAGTCTACAAAACAGGGGATCTTGATCTTTACCGCAATTCCATTATCAGCTATCGGAGGTATATTTGCTCTGTATTTAAGAGGGATGCCTTTCAGTATTTCCGCAGGTGTAGGATTTATTGCCCTGTTTGGAGTCGCCGTTTTAAACGGAATTGTATTAATAAATGAATTCAATTTATTGAAAAAGGATGGAATTCTCGACTTGCATGAACGTGTACTGAAAGGAACAAGCACACGTTTAAGGCCGGTGATATTAACCGCCGCAGTAGCTTCTTTCGGGTTCTTGCCAATGGCTATCTCCACGTCTGCCGGCGCAGAGGTGCAGAAACCACTGGCTACCGTAGTAATTGGAGGCTTGATTACGTCAACGTTACTTACGCTTGTAGTACTTCCAATATTATATATTTTCTTTGAGAGAGGATTAAAGAACAGATGAAGATCATAACAAAAGTTTTTTCAATCATTACATTAACCGTTTTACTATTTTCGGGTTGTAATAATCAGTCTGAAACATTAGAAACAGAAGAACTTCATCACGGACAAACTGAAAGTATGGTCGAATTAACACCAGCACAGTACAAAATTGCCGGTATTGAACTGGGAAGGATAGAGCAAAAAAACTTAAGCAATGTAATTAAGGTAAATGGAGTGCTGGAGGCGCCGCCCCAGAATTTAGTCAGCATAAGCGCTATAATGGGCGGCTTTGTTAAGAAAACAAGTTTACTGCCAGGCAATCGTATAGAAAAAGGAGAAGTGGTTGTTGTCATGGAACATCCGGATTACATACAGTTGCAGCTGGACTACTTAGACAGCGATAGCAAACTGACTTATTTAGAATTGGAATTTGCACGGCAGAAAGGGTTGCAGGAAAAAAATGTGAGTTCTGCAAAAACCTTCCAACGTACAACAGCTGATTATAAAAGCATAAAGGCCAGAGTAAATGCTTTAGAGCAGAAACTCGCATTAATAGGAATTAATGCAAAGGAACTACGGGAGAGCGAAAAGATCAGCCGTACCATTAAGGTTTATTCTCCAATCAGCGGTTATGTCTCACGGGTAAATGTTAATATAGGGAAGTATATGAATCCTGCAGATGTTATGTTTGAAATAGTAAATACGGAACATTTACACGCAGAGTTAACGGTATTTGAAAAAGATATCGGTAAAATAAAAGAGGGCCAGAGAATAAGATTTACTCTTCCCAATGAAAACAATAGAGAACGACTCGCTACTGTTCATCTTATTGGCAGGTTAATTAATGAACACCGGGTAGTAAAAGTGCACGGACATTTAGACAAAGAGGATGAACAATATTTACCTGGTATGTTTATAAAGGCCTTTATAGAGATCAATAATAATACGGTAAATGCCTTACCCGAGGAAGCCATAGTTCAGTCAGGAGGTAAACACTACATTTATATTCTTAAAGAAAAAAGGATCGAAAACAACCAGGAAGTGAACAGTTTCAAAATGATAGAAGTTCAGAAAGGAATTGAAGATGGTCTTTATGCTGAAGTTGCCCTGCCGGATACCTTCGATATAAATTCAAACCAAATCGTCCTGAGGGGCGCCTATTCATTACTATCAAAGATGAAAGTTTCCGGAGAGGAAGAGGAAGGGCACGGACATTAATTTAATACAGACCTATCCAAGATGAAATAAGATAAGGTTAATAAGCCAACTGATATCATTTGATTGCAAAAGGCTATTCGATGGCAAACTGTGGATGCGAAATAGACATTAAAAGTAAAGAAGAAAGCAAGGTTTTAATCATACTGCTGTTGATAAATGCGGTTATGTTTATTACTGAGTTCACATTAGGCTGGCTAGGCGAGTCAACAGGTTTGATAGCGGATTCATTAGACATGTTTGCTGATGCATTTGTTTATGGTGTTGGCTTGTATGCTGTTGGCAAAAGTTTACGTATAAAAGCGAATTCCGCAATGTTAAGCGGTTGTTTACAAATGACATTAGGTACCGGTGTACTGCTGGACATTCTCCGGCGCACTATCATGGGGAGCAAACCTGATTCTGAATTTATGATTTATGTAAGTTTAGTTGCCTTAATTGCAAACGTAATCTGTCTTGTTCTCTTAGCCAAACATAAGAAAGGGGAAGTCCACATGCGGGCAACCTGGATTTTTACCAAGAATGATGTTATTGCAAATTTAGGCGTAATTACTGCCGGTATTTTAGTGTATTATTTTAGTTCTGCTGTACCAGATTTAATTATTGGCTGTTTCATTTCTGCAATTATTATGAGAGGCAGTGTTCAAATAATAAAAGAAGCTAAAGTAGCATACCATAGTGAATAAATAACGTAGAGTTAAAGATAAAGTTTATTGAAACAGCAGAAAAATCACTTGATGTCTTTCATATTATCATAGCAATAATTCATTATGTATTCTGTCAAACATTTCTTGGCCAGTACATAATGATAAACACACCTATCAGACAAATAATGCCACCAATGATGTCATACTTATCAGGATTTATTTTATCTATCTTCCATCCCCAAAGAATGGACAAG
>JALDRB010000007.1 GCA_031316155.1 Candidatus Scalindua sp. | reverse complement strand
TTTGTTTTTAATCAACGGGTTGATCAATGGTTTCAATTTGTCGATGTGGCTATAGTATTTTTTGCAACTTATCTCTGCTTTTCTTATTCTTTCCAACGATGATTTAATCTTCCACGAAGAGTCTACTTGTCCACGGTACAGAAGTTCAGAACTACCAGTAAACTCTCCCTTAATACGCGCTACTTCTTCATCAAATTGTTTTAGACTTTTTATCATATGCATTAAATTTGACTTAATGCTGAGTAGGTGCCGCAGAGTTTATTAGGAAACTTACAGTAATTTGTTGATTAGTGCTCGGGGAAATCCCATCATATACAGATCCGCATTATTTTAAATGAATAACTTCCTTCTAATTTTACATTAATCTTTATAACCATCCGCGACCTCTGCGCCTCTGCGTTAAAATACTAACGGCTTAATGCACAAAGTTTTAAAATGGAAATTTCTCTAGTTAGCCCTTCTATATCTACTATTCACCATGGAAATCACGAAAGTATTTTACAGAAAGAAACCAAAACAATCTTTAGAACTTAAGCGGAATCGGAGTAAAAGACAACAAAAATATTACAAGCATCAGGATTCCGATGCACTTACGTTTAAAATCGAGTTGTGTAAATGGATCTATTGGCGGGGGATGTTTAAAACCAATAAATAAAAGCATGACGGCAAAGATAAACCAAACCGGATTATGAAAACGGACAATAAGAAAAATCGTAAAAAGGCAAAACAGTGAAATACCTGCCTTGTAAACTTTTGTGCTGTGCTCACCTAATAATGCATAAATAATATGACCGCCATCCAGCTGTCCTAAAGGCAGCAGATTAAGGGCCGTTATAAAAAGACCCGCCCATCCTGCAAATGCAACCGGACTTAAATAAATATCAAAACCCCGGGTTACCTCTCCAATCAACATTTTGGAAAAGAAGGAAAACAGTATCGGCTCTCCCAACCCAATGTAGCTTGTTGTATCCTGAGGCACTGGATGCACCTCTGAAAGAAACAACCCTATAATGGTGATTGGTATTGCGAAGATTAATCCCCCGATGGGACCCGCAACACCAATATCAAATAAGGCCCGCTTGTTGGGAATATGCCCCTTCATCCTGATAACCGCACCAAGTGTTCCAAAAAGAGAGGGGAAAGGAAGGAAGATCGGCCATGTTGCATCTACATGATATTTTCTACACATAATGAAATGCCCCATTTCATGTGCAAGCAGAATAACAATAATACAGAGAGCATAACTTGGCCCGTTAATAAGATAGGTAGAAAATATGGTAGCAGCAAAAAGAATAATGTTTATGAGGGGAATATCAAAAATGAGAGGTGAATAAAGAAACCTTTTAATGACTCCTCTTTTTGGCAATTCTTCATTCATAATAAAATCTAAATGTTTTAATAAAATATCAAAATTATAATTAAAACTCCGAGATCTTCCGGAAATAAGAGATTAACAGAAATTTCCAGCTACCTCAGGCAGGCAAAGAACCCTCATAAAGCGGCAGTTCAATCCCTCACATGGAGATACGATCTCAACTCCAACATATGCTCATCTCATAATGGTTTTCGGATAGAATCCGAGATTAAATTGAGCGAGTAAAGTCCTCGGCTCCTATTGTCCGGAGATACCTTCACCCAGAATTGGTTTCCAGCCTGCCTGTGCGATGCACGCAGACAGGTAAGACCGAAAACCAAATCGGTTTTAGTATACACTCCCGTTTAGAAGTCAACATGATCTGCGCTTTGCAAACCCGTCTGAAAAATTCATCCGGTCTTGCAGGTATTGTCCCAATCAGTCAAGTGCTTCCGCCCTAAAACCAGCCAGACCTCGCTCTGTCGAGCAGGAGATGCTCCAACCCGAAAAACATTCTGGTGGGTAATACGTTTGGGATGGCAGTAAGAGAAATGAAATCTACTAAATTTCGTATAACACCTTTTTGTTATTGGAACTAACGATGTTGATGATCAAGATTTCCATATTTAGTCTCCAAGCCGATAATTTTCGTTAAAAAAAACAAGAAGTTGTCGGCTTGGAGACTGTTTTACCACACCTTCTGTGTGGTAAAGAAAAATGCTTAATAACAAAGCCGGATAATAAATAATACCTAAATTTTTTTGATTATAAGGATTTTTTTAAAGTAACAAACATGTTAAACCGATATCAAACAACTTTATTATTTAGTTGTTCTTTATACTAAAAAGGGAAAGTTTGAAAACCGTGGTTTACATTTAACAACCTGGCCGAGCCGGAATATACTTGGGATAAGCTCAGTCTTACTTAAATATCTGTCCCATTATCGGTTCTGGCATCTGCCAGGTTGGGCAGATGCTAAAAAAGTGATTCTAACTTTACCATAAAAATATGTCAAGCGAAAAGGAGAAAAGGGAGATCAGTGAAAATGAGATCAATACTCAGATAATAGTATACTTGTTTAGCCTTATACAGGCAACTTCTTCGTTTGACAGCCCAACAGGAAAGTGATAGACTTTCGGTACACAGTTTCTCATTTTACGGGAAAGTCTTTTCCTTTTTACCAGTAAATTTTGCAGGAGAAAGAGATGGCAAAAAAAAACGGTTATTGGATTTTCTTTATCCTATTTTTTCTGTTTGTGGCATTTTCAAATATTTCCGAAGGCATCGAAATACTTCCAACACAGGAGCAGATTGATGATGCAATCAAATATGGAGAAACTCACTCCGAAAATATCTTTGAAGCAGAACGGATGAAACCGGCAGCGTTTGGAAGATGGCCAAACGTTGGTGGAGGATTAACGAAAAGTAAACTTATCCGTTTGACAGTCATAGCAGCCATGAAAGTAAGGACCAAAAAGAGAATAACAGAAGATGATGTAAACACCGTTATTGAATCCGATAATTTAACCATCAGTTATCGGGGAGGAGAGGATGTCTATAAAATAAAATTGATGCAGGGTACAAGAATTATAGAACCGGAAGAGGTAAAAAAGCCTGAAATGGGAGGTAAAGATCTTACGCACAAAGCAATCTTCATTGTTGCCAGTTTCCCCTACTCCGAACTCGACTTGAATGCAATGACCACCGTTATTATCGAAAAAGATTTTGGAACAGAAAAATATGAAGTAGATTTTTCCAATATTAAATGATATATACTTTTACGACAGTAACTCTTTTACCTTACCGGCCAGATAGAAAGAACCCGTTACACAAATCAGGCTGTTCTTCTCAGCAATCCTGATAGCCTCCTCCAGGGCATCATTAATATTTTCAATAACCGTGGGTTCTTTATGGAAAAACCTTCTTGCTATATCAGCCAATTGCGCCGGATCTGCTTCTCGGGGATTCCCTGTTCTCGTAAGAATCAGCTCAGCAGCGGCACTCGTTATCTCTCTCAGGACACCTTCAAGGTCTTTATCCCCGGACAGACCTATTAAGAATACGAATTCATTACTACTGAAATTTTCCTGTAAAGACTCTTTCAATGCTCTCATCGAAGAGACGGTGTGTGCCGTATCTACAACTATGAGTGGCTTCCTTGAAACAATTTCAACTCTTGCCGGACACGTTACTTTCGCCAATGCACTCCGTACCAATTCACTCTCTATTTTCACGACATCGTTGCCTGACAAGACTTCCAGAGCCCCTAATGCTGCAGCACAGTTCTCAACCTGATGTCTCCCCATCAGAGGCAGGAAAATTTTCGTGTACTCCCTCTTCCATGTGCTAATGGTGCACTCCATGCCGTATAATCCGTTTCTCTGCATTTTTCTCGTTTCACCGATCAGAATATCCCTTCCCACCAGGTATAAACGGGATCTCTTTTCCTTACAAAACTTTACTATGGTAGACAATGCTTCAGGCTCCTGTATCGAAGAAACAACCGGCTTACCTTCTTTAATTATTCCTGCTTTTTCACCTGCTATCATCTCCAGTGTATTCCCCAACTTATCTGTATGATCGTAACCAATAGTCGTTATAACGGAAATCAGGGGGGAAATAATATTGGTTGCATCAAGCCTCCCCCCGAGTCCTACCTCTATTACCGACATGTCAACCTTCTTACGTGCAAAGTAAAGGAGTGCAATCGCTGTTATCGTTTCAAAAAACGTTGGAGACAGGCTGTAATCTTCAAACCTCTTTCTTTCAATATACGGCTTAAATTCATTCACCAGTCTCACAAGCATCTTTTGTGATATCATCCTGCTATTTACCTTCACTCTCTCCTCCAGGCACTCCAAATGAGGAGAAGTAAAAAGACCGGTTTTATACCCCACACTCCGCAAGATAGAGGCTATCATAATTGCCGTTGATCCCTTCCCTTTTGTACCGGTTACGTGGACATACAATCCATTTTTGTGAGGATTCTGCACAATTGAAAGTATCTCCTCCATCCGCTTAAGATTAAAGTTGAACAAGTCATATTTATAATTTGTCAATCTTTCATAATCAACCGCTTCCAAAAGAAACTCTCTTGCCTCTTCATACTCAGCTGAACTTTCACGTTTCTTCATATTGATTTTATTGTTACCCAACCTGCCCGAGGCAGAACCAAAAAGGAAATAGATATCCAAAAAAAGCTCAGCATGTCCCGCCTGTATTTCTGTTTGGCCGGGCTGTTAAATAAATACCTTCAGTTTTCAAACTTTTCCTTATTAGCAGAAACCATTCCTGTCCGAAAGGGTTGTTTAGGAGAACAGGGTTTTGCGGCAGTAGATAGGTAAATAAAAAGAGATAATCATACCGGTTTTTCCTTGACAAAGAAATCAACATAGCTTACATACTTACACCATGAAAAGTATCCATGTAAATCTAGACAAATATAGTTATCAGGTTTTTATTGAGAAAGGTATCCTGAAGCAGGTGGGAAAACTCACTTCGCAAATTATCAATCCTGGTAAAGCCGTCATTGTCACAGATAAAACCGTAGAAGCTTTATATGCTAAAATTGTCCTCCATAGCCTATCTGAAACTAATTTTGATGTCAAGCTGGTTTCCATCGATCCCGGCGAGGAACAGAAGTCAATCTCTACGGCAGAAATACTCTATGAAACCCTGTTTAACCATAAAGTAGACAGGAAATCAGTGATATTTGCTTTAGGAGGTGGAGTAATTGGAGATTTAACAGGCTTTGTTGCAGCAACCTTTATGAGAGGAATACCTTTTATTCAAATACCCACTACGTTATTATCACAAGTTGATAGTAGCGTTGGAGGAAAAGTAGCCGTAAATCACCTGAGAGGCAAGAACATGATAGGTTGTTTTTATCAGCCAAAGGCCGTTTTTATTGATACGGATACCCTTCATACACTACCGAAAGAGGAAATGGTTGCAGGTATGGTTGAGGTGATCAAATACGGAATGATAAGGGATGCTGCTTTCTTTGAATACCTGGAAAAACATCTACCCGAAATCCTCGAACTTGATGATACCACATTAGAAGAAATCATCTATAACTCCTGTTGGAATAAGGCTCAAATTGTAGAGATTGATGAAAAAGAAGAGGGGATAAGGGCAATCTTAAACTACGGACACACGATCGGTCATGCGTTGGAAGCCTTAACATCATACAAAAAGTATCGGCACGGAGAAGCAGTAGCCATCGGAATGATATACGCAACAAAAATAGCTATTGCAATGAATCTTACCGATGATACTGTATTAAAAAGACAGGAAACTCTATTGAACAGATTAGGGCTATCTCTCAGTTATAACACGCTCAACCCCCATGATATTGTCCGCACATTATATCAGGACAAGAAAACTATTGGCGGAAAACTGAGACTTGTACTCCCGACAAAAATAGGTAACGTAATAGTAAGCGACAAATCAGACGACAAAATTGTCTTAAACTCTCTTACGTCTGATACTGTCTCAATCCTTAATTAACAGGAAGTTCCCATTACAGCAAAACTCATTAACACAACTGCATTTTGGCAGGCAACAAGAAATCAGCAAATTATCAGTTTTTTAATCCCCGAGTGTAAAGTTAAGCAGTTTTATGGCTAATTTTGAAATTCCTATTACAGACAATGATCTAGAACATATTCTTCGACTCAATATGATCAGTGGCATAGGCACTATTACCTATCGCACCCTGATCGAGCACTTCGGTTCTGCAAAGACAATACTCAATAGCACAAAAAGTAAACTTGAATCAATTCCCGGCATTGGTCCAAAGATAGCTGAAAGAATAGTAAATGGTTCAAAAGAGTTAGATGTCGACAAAGAGATCAGACTGGCTGAAAAGAACGACGTAGAGATTGTTCCCATTTCGAGCGAAAAATACCCTCTCAACCTTAACGCAATCTATGATCCACCGTTGGTTCTCTACATTAAGGGAACGATTGAGAAAAAAGACGCCATCGCACTGGCAATAGTTGGTTCTCGCAGGTGCAGTTACTACGGACAATCTCAGGCCGTAAAGATTTCACGTCAATTAGCTCAAATCGGTCTCTGTATTGTTAGTGGAATGGCGAGAGGCATCGACACAAACGCTCATCTAGGAGCCATCAATGGAAAAGGGAGGACAATAGCTGTACTGGGATGCGGCCTGAGTACCGTCTATCCACAAGAGAACAGAGAACTCATGGGAAAAATTGTCTCTCATGGCGCCGTGATTTCAGAATTACCCATGAACACTCCTCCTCATAGCCGTAATTTTCCACCGAGAAACAGGATAATCAGTGGACTATCACTGGGAGTATTGGTAATAGAATCAACCCTCATGAGCGGTTCGCTCATCACTGCGAGATGGGCACTTGAACAGGGAAAAGAGGTATTTGCTTTACCGGGTAATATCGACAGCAATTACAGCAGAGGAACGAACAGACTCATTAAAGAAGGCGCAAAACTCGTTGAAGAAATCAATGATATTACAGAAGAATTGGGCCCTCTCGCTGAAACCCTCCATATAAGCGATAACAAAAAAATTGAGGACATGAGAAGCCTCACCCTCAACGCTCAGGAAAACAAAATCTTCTCCCTTCTCTCAAGTACACCAAAAAACATTGATGAAATAACCATCGAATCAGGAATACCCGTATCCAATGTCACGAGCATATTGTTAATACTTGAAGTACGAAAACTGGTAAAACAACTTTCGGGGAATCGATTTGTTAAAGCCTGACAGTAAAGGCAATTGCATCTATCTCAATATTTACATCTTTGGGCAATCTATTCACCTGAACAGTTGATCTTGCGGGTGGATTTTCAGGAAAGTATTGAGCGTATGCTTCATTTACCGCAGAGTAATCGTCCATATTCGTTAAAAAAATGGTCGTACGCAAGATATTTTGCATAAGAGTGCCACCAGCCTCCAATATTTTTTTTATATTTTCCAGTACTTGTCTTGTCTGTTCATAAATACCACCTTTAACCACCTCGCCGGATAGCGGATCTATGGGTATTTGACCAGAAACAAATATCAGGTTACCAAAACTGATTGCCTGAGAGTATGGCCCAATTGCGTCAGGAGAATTTTTTGTTGAAATGATTTTCTTTTGCATGTGATTCCTCCAATCTGTTTTATTAATCAATTAAAGAACTGTCATCTTACCTCTTTTCAAGAAAATTGTCACCTTATAGACTGCTTTACTGCCATCTCAGGTGTAGTAAATAAAAAATGCAGGCATTCCGGCGGGTATGTCTGACAACTTTCAAAAATACCTGTTTATTATAAAAGGTTTATTTAGAATAGCAACTCTGTCGATTTAAAATCTAATAACTTTACAATTTAGCTTTTCTTCTTTTAGCAATTAAGGAAAGTTTGAAAACCACCTGTCTGCGTGTGTACTCGCACAGGTAGATAGGTTTTCATGTAATAACCTGGCCGAACAAGTACAGATATGAAATGTTTTCCGTTTTGGTTCGTGTTCGGCCGGGTTAAGTGTAATAAATCCTTGAATTCTACAAACCTATCTGGTATTCTAAATTCGGATGTAACCTCAATGCACCATAGCCATTATAAAAAAATTGCGGCATGATTGAACCTTTAGTTTCTTAACGTTAATCATTATATAGTTTTACCCGATAAATGCTTCTTTTTTTGCTAACTTCTTGTATAAACCCCCTTTTTATAACAAAAAACGTGATGAGATTCAAAATATCTGACCTCATTCAACCAACTGATAGGCTGAAAAAGTTCAGGCAAAACCCTGTAATTCTACCTGTCGTACAGCAGAGAAGAACTTTGGAAAATTGTTAGGGAATATGATGCCAGTAAGAAATACCTCTTCCCGAGAAGACCTGTCTGATATATATGAAAAAGTCATGGACAAGCAACGTCTTGGGTATGAGGATGGTATGCGCCTGTTTGAGTCTCATGAAATTCACACGATTGGTTATTTGGCAAACATTGTTAGAGAACGAATAAACAAAAACAACGTCTATTATGTAATAAATCGTCATATTAACTATACAAACATCTGTAAAAACAGATGCAAGTTTTGTGCGTTCAGTCGTACGCAGGAGAAGAGCGATGCCTTCCTCATGAGTATTGATGAGATGCGAGACAAGGCAGCACGAATAATCGAAGAAGAGGGTGCAACCGAATTGCATATTGTTGGAGGTCTACATCCTGAAGTCGGTCTCGATTACTACTTTACCATGATTCAGACCCTTCATGACTGTTTTCCCAGCCTACACTTAAAGGCATTTACTGCTGTTGAAATCGCTCATTTCGCAGAAATCTCCGGAACAACAATCAGAGAAACACTTAAATTATTAAAAAAGGCTGGTTTAGGCTCACTCCCAGGAGGAGGGGCTGAGATTTTTTCAACACGTATCAGAAATGAACTTTGTCCCGAAAAAATAAGCGGCCAGGTTTGGCTGAATACCATGCGTGAGGCTCACAATCTGGGATTACGAAGCAACGCAACTCTGCTCTACGGACATATAGAAAATAATGAAGACCGGGTAAATCACTTGTTAAAGTTACGTGAACTTCAGGACGAAACTCATGGATTCCTGGCCTTTATCCCTCTGGCATTTCATCCAAAAAATACGGAACTCAAAAGATTGTCCGGAACTCAAGGGATCTTAGATATTAAGATGCTGGCAATAGGAAGATTAATGCTCGACAATTTCGATCACGTAAAGGCATACTGGATTATGCTGGGTATCAAACTCTCTCAAATTTCCCTTAATTTTGGCGTTGACGACATTGACGGAACTGTTGTAGAAGAAAAAATTACTCACTCTGCCGGTGCAGAAACGCCTGAATCCTTAACTGTCAAGCAAATCAGGTCATTAATAGAAGAAACAGGCCACGAACCAGTCGAAAGGGATACGCTTTATAACAGGATTAACAACCATAGCCGATCAGGCAGGGGTTTTGCTGCCAGCATTTAAATCCGCAAACGTCTTAGACCAGCATAATTGATTTTCCTTTTATGCATGAACTAATACAAATCTCAAATTCTCAAAAAAAAGGCTCTTTAAAATATCTGTTTCGATATTTTAAAGAGCCATATTGCCTTTTTCTTTACGAAATTACGAACCAAAATTTCGAACGATTTCGACAAGCTTTTTGATAGCCGCTTCAGAAATCCTACCCCTGCACTTCGTGCAGCCTTTATTATTATCTTCAAGGTGAGCAATCAACTGTTCGTCTGTAACCGAAGCCTGCCACTTAGCATCAGTAAAATCAGGCACATTCATTTTTCTGCCTTCAGCTGTCCCTTTACCACCATTACCATGGCAGAATACGCAGGTTTCCATAGTTCCGAACGATCCCTGAATACCCCCAGTTGCAAAAATAAAGAAAATGGTTTTTTCCGGATCACCAATCAAATCTTCAGCCTCGCCTGCCCTACTTGTCTGACTAACAGCAAAACATGATACAGCTAGAATTGCTAATATGCACAAAAATTTAAATCTTTTCATTTTGGTTAATACCCCCACTAACTATTATTTAATGTTGCTTAAACTAAAATAATCTGCCACTAAATTTAAGTTCTTTTATGGCATTAAGCCATTTCAGTATACAAATGCTATTTTGGAGTTATCTTTCTGTTTTGAGATTCTGTTTCATATACTTTATGACATGCTTTACAAGAGAGAGTTAAAAATCTCAAAGAGTGACCGGCAGCTTCAACAGCTCCTTCGTCTGCTCCTTTCGCAGCCTCTTCTATATTCTCAATGTGTATTGAAACTAACCTTATCAGAGCAGTTCTGTTTTTATCACCAGGAGCGCGTTTTTTCTCGTTTGCTAACATAGCAGACGCAGCACCTGCAACTTCTTTAAAGTTATATGGATTAAACTCGTCACCAGGCAACAATCCGTTATTTCTCACGATTGCATCAAAATGCTTTTTGCTCTCTTTACATATTTCCTGATCTGTTTCTCCAAAACTTACTGATGTACCCATCATAAACAACGATACTAAGAAAACACACGCTATAAAAATATTCTTTCTCTTCATTTTACTCCTGCCTCCTTAATTAAAAAAATAATATGAGCCTTCTAACGGTTAGCCTTAAACCTAGTCATAAATTGATCTTACAGTAGCTAACTTTGTAAAGTTCAACAAACTATTTCTCGGTTTAAAAACTTCACCCCCCTTCTCTTTCTCTGAAGATACCTGAAACGAAAACTAATCTAAAACTACAAAATTGGCATACTATCAACATATACGAACAAAATCAAGCAAAAAACAGATATTGGCATCATTTTGAAAAATACCTAATAAACCGGGCAAAATTAAGGTAGCGGAGGCATCTCTTTCTCCTTTTTTTTATACAAGTTCGGATATATATGAATATCGAGGTGTTTATGGCATTTTGCACAGGTACGTCTCAACATTCTCACCTGCCATTGGGCATCTTCAAGAGCGCCTTCTCTCCTATTATCTTTAGCAACCTTCACCATTTCTTCTGCAGCAATCTGCATTTTTTCCATCAGCTCTTCATATGTCCAGTCATCGGGTTTTCCAAATCTACTCCGTATCTTCTTAGTTACCTTCACTATACTTTCTCCGGCTTCACGAATAATTTCCCAGTGCTTCTTTTTATACGTATACCAGCCGGACATCTCTTCAACCACCTTATAGTCCACATCGATTTCATGCATCAACTTAGCGAGTTCGCTTTTCTCTTTTTCCGGTTCAGCAGGAACAATTTCATCACCCTTTATTTCACCATGAAAAATAATTAACGAAAAACACAAAATAATTAACAATTTATGCATAGACGTTATCCTTTCCTAATAATTTACTAAGGTACAGCAGAAAAAATACCATTCTCTAAACACTGCACAAAAAAAACACAAAGCCATTCATTGAACGACCTTACATAAAAATCTATTTGTAAAAGTGAAAATTATAACAAATTTACGGCCGAATTCAACCGTTATGTTGCATCATTCTAACCAAAGCGATAAATAACTTGCAAATATTAAACTCCAGCAATATAATCCGATCATTCGTTCCTCACATCAACTAGATTGAACGGAACATGTCGCTACGGACAGACGGGTTATCAAGGTTGCCCTGTTTCTGTCCCCGTATGAGAAATTGCCCTACAAATCGCAATCGGACTGATACAAACGTAATATGACCAGACAGACTTATGATGAGAGTTACAACCGAAAGCGCTGGATCTTAATTTCAGCACCAATATTACCATGAAATGGACACAAACATTAATACCCACATTAAAAGAAGACCCGAGTGATGCTGAGGTAGAAAGCCATAAACTGATGGTTCGATCAGGTATGATCAGGAGATTGTCCGCTGGTGTGTACTCATACCTTCCTTTGGGGATAAGGGTCTTAAACAAGGTAAACACGATAATAAGGGAAGAGATGAATTCTGCTGGATCGGTGGAGATATTGCTCCCCGCCTTGCAATCCCTATCCCTTTTCGAATTAAGTGGTAGGATCAGTGCCTTCGGTAATGATCTCTTATGTATGAAAGATCGTCATGGAAAGGAAGTCGCTCTAAGCCCAACCCATGAAGAGGTTATTACTGACTTAATAAAAAATGAGCTTGGTTCCTATAAAAATATGCCTTTAATTCTTTATCAGATTCAGACAAAATTCAGAGACGAAGCGAGGCCACGGTTCGGTGTTTTGCGTAGCAGGGAGTTTCTCATGAAAGATGCCTATAGTTTCGATGTGGATACCGATGGACTCAATGTCAGCTACCAGAAAATGTATGATACCTATTGCAGAATTCTCAATCGATGCCAATTGGACTATCTGATAGTAGAGGCTGATACTGGCGTTATGGGAGGTGACGTTTCTCACGAATTTATGGTTCCCAACTCCAATGGAGAGGATGTAATTGTAAAATGCTCATGTTGTGATTACGCTGCAAACCTGGAAAAAGCTGTTGCAGCACAGACTGAGACCGAAGAAGAGTCTATTTTAGAAGAATTGAAAGAGGTCTCAACACCCAAGATGTCTACTATAAAAGACGTAAGCAACTTTCTTGGTATCGAACCAAAGAAAATGGTTAAGACGTTAATATACTCTTACAACAATACCCATGTTGCAGTCCTTGTGCGTGGAGACCACGATGTTAATGAAACAAAACTTGCTAAACTGCTATCACAGGATAAAATCGAATTGGCTGACGAAAAAACCGTTGTCAGCCTTACAAATTCACCGGTTGGTTTTGCCGGACCTATCGGTTTAAAGACACACATTATTGCAGACAGGGCTGTTTCAACGATGAAAAACTGTGTAGTCGGAGGCAATAAAGCTGACACACACATAATCAATGCAAATATGGAAAGAGATTTCACCGTTAACAAAATTGCAGACATCCGATTTGTTGGTAAAGACGATAAGTGTCCAAAATGCAAAGAATTGCTTACTATTTCCCGCGGAATCGAAATTGGACATGTATTTAAGCTGGGTACGAAATATAGTAAAACCTTGGGCGCAAAGTTCCTGGATAAGACTGGAAAAGAAAATCCCATAGTTATGGGCTCGTATGGTATCGGCATAAACAGAATCATCGCGGCTACTATTGAACGATCTCACGACAAAGATGGCATAATCTGGCCAATACCTCTGGCACCGTATGAAGTGTTAGTTGTACCCGTAAATATAAATGACAACACCTTCTTAGATACGGCAACAAAAATCTATGACCAATTATGCAAAGATGGTGTCGAAGTTTTACTTGATGACAGGGATCACAGACCCGGTTTCAAATTTAAGGATGCAGATCTGATAGGAATACCGATCAGGATAACCGTGGGAAAAGGCTACAAAGAGAAAGGTGAGCTGGAAATCAAGGTCCGCTCGAACAATAAAATATATTTTTCAACTCCCGAGAACCTCGTTCGGGAAATAAAAACCATTATAACATCATTACATGCAAAATAGCCGCAAAACGCTGCCTGAATTCGTTATTCGTGCGTGCACCATGAGCAGAATGATTCATTTCTTCTCACTTTGTGTCAGTATGCGGTTGAATAAGTCACAAGATGTCTGAAATTACCCAACCCCAACCGGCAAAACTTATTATGGGAATGCTTTCCAGTGTCGGAACACTCTTTGAAGAGGTTGAAATACTCCTTGAAAAAAAACTTGGAAAAATTGACGTTAAAAGCGATATTATCCCCTTTGATTTTACCGATTACTATAGAAAGGAGATGGGGCCAAACATTTTACGGATGTTTTTTGGTTTCAAAAATAGTATAGATCCTGAAGAAATTTCATCTATTAAGGTGTGGACCAATGAACTAGAAGATACCTACAAACGTAACGGTAAATACCCCGTCCACAGGCCAATCAACCTGGACCCTGGATATCTTACCCGTTGCAAACTGATACTCGCCTCTACAAAAGACTTCTACCACAGGATCTACCTCCAAAAGGGAATTTACGCTGAAGTCACCCTTTACTATAAGGAAGGACAATACGAAAACCTGCCATGGACATATCCAGATTACCAGACGGCAGAATACAAGAATTTTTTTTTGAGGGTTCGGGCAAAAATAACCTAGCATTTTATCTTAAACTCTAAAGGCCAATTCATTCTATGCAAAAGACATTAGTTATCATAAAGCCGGATTCTGTAAAACGCCGATTAGTAGGGAAAATAATCAGCAGATTTGAAGAAAAGGGGTTTGAGATACTTGGCCTCAAACTGATGGCTATCCCTGAAAGTTTGGCGAGAAAAAACTATTCAGAACATGAAGGGAAGGACTTTTTTAAAAAACTTATTGCATTCATGACATCCGGACCCGTAGTGATACTGGCTATCAGGGGTAAAAACGCAATAGCAGTTACCCGCACAATGATGGGGAAAACCGCCTGCCATGAGGCGGCACCGGGGACAATACGGGGGGATTTCGGATTAAGTAATCGCTTTAATTTGATACACGGTTCAGACTCCCATGAATCTGCCGAAAGGGAAATTGAACTTTTCTTCAACAAAAACGACCTGATTGACCCGGTACAAACAGAATTAAAATGGATTTATGACCTGTCAGATGGGAAAATTGTCTGAATCTACGCCACAGATAAAGAGAAACTAAAAAACTATTGAACCTGTTAATAACTGGTTAATAACCGGTAAAATTTTTATTTACGCAAGTTTTACGCTCTCTGCACCTATTCGCTTTGCCCTGCTCGCACTTTTTAAACCATTTGCAAAGCATTAGAGTTTTCAATGAAGCATAACACGAAACATAAACCGTATAGACTACTATTGTTTGCGATTCCTCTCCTCTTCGCCGGTTGTGCCACACACAAGCCCGATATTGCAATTGAGAAACAAACATTACCGATATCTCAAGTGGACAGGAGCAAAATCAGGGATCTCTCTCTCCGCCAGATAAAAGAACATATCCATTCGGAAGGAAGCAAAATTACCAGCCTCAAGTCAAACGTTGATATAACACTCATAACGCCGGAGACAAAGGGTTCATTTACCTGCAACGGTGTCTTTGTTTTGCAAAAACCCGAAAAATTAAGGGTGATTGGCCACAAGCTTGCCACTACCGTCTTTAATATGGTATCGGACGGAGAAAACTTCTGGTTTTACGTTCCACAGCAAAAGACCGTCTATACGGGGAGATGCAACACGAAACGAAACGTAAACGCCAGTGCATACCTGTTTCCCGATGATATCGCCGTCCTCTTGGACCATGATAAACTCTTTGAGGGCAGATCAGCTTATCTGGAAACATGGCCAACTTTCTGGCGTATTCAAGTATTTGAAAAAAAAGGGGATGAGTTTGTTCCTTACGGCAGATTGAAGATAAGCAGATTCGATAACAAGGTAACGGAACTGACGCTGTTTCAGGAAGACAGCCTTGTTAAAGTACACGCCTCTTTCAACGATTACGTCTCACTTGAAGGCGGTACAATCCCGAAAGAGGTCCAAATCAGTTGGCCGGAAACCGATTCGATATTAAACATATCCTTCAAGAACCCCTCTCTCAATGAAACCCTGAAAGCTGAAATCTTTCAATTCAGAGAACCAAGAAATGCGGAAATTATCCGGATAAATTAGCGATGTAAATGGTGTTATTCATATGGATAAGAAAAAAACACGAGATCAGATAGAAGACAAATACAAATGGGATCTGTCCGTATTGTATGCATCGGACAATGATTGGGAAGCCGACTACCGGAAGGTGGAAATGCAGTATACCCAACTGTTGAACTTCAAAGGATCTCTTACTGACCACCATAAATTAAAGAATTTCATGCCTCTGTACAGCGACCTTTCCATTATCGAAGAGAATCTCTCTGTCTATGCCATAGCACACTTCTGGGAAGATACCGGGAACACTGCATATGAAGAAATGAAGGAGCGCATTGAATTGCTTTCATCAAAGATAACGTCTGAAACAGTCTTTATCAAAAAAGAGTTATCCTCTTTATCGGAAGAAGATATTGATAAAATGATCCATGCAAATCCTCAATTGGAAGAGTATCGCTTTTTTCTGGAGAGTTATGCCCGATACCACCCCCACATCCTGTCCGAGGAGGCAGAAACTGTTTTGGCTGAACTTGGAATAGTTATAGGAAAGTTTGATGATATTTTCTCCGCTTATAATGATAACAACATCGTGTTCGAAGAATTTGAACATCACGGGCAGAAAATACATCTTTCACATGCGAAGTTTTCAAAACTCTTGGAATCACCTGATCGGGAACTCCGCAAAAAATCATTTATTTTCTACTACCGCCCCTTCCAGCAAAATATCGATGTTCTTGCAAACACCTATGCTGCCAAAGTGCTGGCAAACACAAAACTCGTAAAGGTCCGAAAATATCCTTCAATGCTGGAAAAGTCACTCTTTCCTGATTACCTTCCAACCGTAGTATTCGGTAACCTTGTTGAAGTGGTAAAAGAGAACATTGACGTGATCAGTGAGTTTAACATTCTGAAAAAAGAAGAGCTTGGTATTGAAGAACTGCACTTTTATGATAACTATGTCCCCATGGCTAAAGAAGTTGACAGGGAGTATACCTATCATGAGACAATCGATCTTGTGCGTTCAGCACTTGAACCTCTCGGTTCAGGATATCTCAAAAAGTATGATGACGCCATCAAGGCACGAGTTATTGATGTCTTCGAATCTCAAAATAAACGATCCGGCGCCTTCTCCTGGGGGAGCTATGCAAGCCGCGGAATCGTCTTTCTGAATCACTCGGGCAAGTTTTCCGATGTATCAACATTCGCACACGAACTTGGCCACTGTCTGCACCGGGATTACTCGATTGAAAATCAACCGTATCTCTACTATCAAAATCCGGTCTTTCTGGCAGAAATAGCGTCAACACTGAATGAGGCTCTCCTCTTTGACCATATGTCAAAGATTGCCGATTCAAGAGAAGAGAAAAAATTCTTCCTGTACCATAACATGAAAAGAATAGAGGCTACATTCTACAGACAGACCATGTTTGCTAATTTTGAAAAAGATATTCATGCTCTGGCCGAAAGTGGTGGAATACTCATTTCAAAAAGCATAACTGACGTTTACCGGAAAAATCTTGAGGCATACTTGGGTGAGGGGATGGTTATCGATGATCAGTTAAGCTGCGAGTGGGCGCGTATTCCGCATTTTTACCAGGTCTTCTATGTCTATAAATATGCCACAAGTTTGTCCGCTGCAATAGCCTTGTCCGTGCGCATAACTAACGGTGAAAAAGATGCGGTAAAAGATTACCTCTCATTTCTCGGAGCAGGTTCACACAAACCACCACTCGAAATTCTCGATGATGCCGGGGTTGATCTTACTAAAAAAGAGGCGTACGAAATAACGGTCAGGAAATTTAAGGATTTATTAGAAGAATATAAGTCTTTGTAGGAGAAAAAAATGAAAATACCCGCTCTTTATTTTCTCATCTTATTGTTATTAACTCCTTACGCAACTGCCGATTCTGCCCTGATTATGCAAAAACGGTATCCGAATTCAAAGTCCGGCATTATCAAATACGAAATTACCGGTACCAAGACGGGAACCGAGGTCGTTTATTATGATGATTGGGGAAGACGCGAGGCAAAATATACAAAAACAACCATGCAGTTGATGGGGACAACCGTAATAAGAAACACTCTGACACTTCTGGAAGACAATGGACAATGGATAAATACCATCGACCTCAACACGAGAACAGGATTAAGGATAAGAAATCCGAGGTATAAAGAGTATGCCGGTAAATCGCAAATCGAACTGGAAAATATTGCAGAAACAAAGTTAAGGGACATGGGTGCATTAAAAGAAGAGGTAGAAAGGGTTGCCGGAAAAAACTGTGAAGTATGGGAAAAAAAATATACCGGAGAAAAAACCTGTACTTGGAAAGGCATTATCTTAAAGAAAAGAACCGGAGACAGCCTTACCAGAACAACTACGGTTGCTACAGAAATCATCGAAGGTGTCACTATCCCGGAAGAAAAGTTTACCATCCCCCCTGACATTCAAGTGAAAACCATTGATATGTACACACTACATGGTAACTGATGAAAGCAGATAAGCGGTTTGACTATACGGAAGGAGTTTGTTGTGCAGGTCGAACACCTTGCTCCATTATTTTACCGATAATCTCTGCTGCTTCTAACCACAAGGGAATTATTGTATAATCGACTCCAACCTGCTGTAATTCTCCCTTTTCCTTTTCAGTCATTGCCCTTGCGATAACCATGATATCAGGGTTATATACTTTCGCATACCTGGTAGCAATCTTCTTTGTCTGCATATCAGGAATAGCCAGTATCAGTATCCTGGCAGTCATAATACCAGCCTTAATCAAAAGATGATGGTTCATTGCATCACCAAACAGATACCGGTATTTGTTCTGTTTTAGAATTTCTATCTTTTAATATCGTTTTCTATAATAATCATTTCCTGTTTTTCCTTTAAACCATCAGCAACCCTGATTCCTGAATTTCCAAAACCACAGAGTATCACATGATCACTTAATACCTTTTTTGTTTCTTTGCTTTCCTCCAATTTATATTGGGGAATACGGCTCAGGAATTTACCAAAACCTGTTTTCTTCGTAAAAAAAGTATATACCATGTCTGCCTTGCTTATTGCTAACGGAGTAAGCATTATTGAAACAAGTGCAGCCGCAATTGTTGATGAGAATATCGATGGAGAAAGGAATCCGTGTTTCTGTCCTATCGTAAGCATAACGAAAGAGAATTCGCCGATTTGCATCATTCCCATACCCACTCTTACCGAAGTCTTACCATCATATCCAAATAACCATGTAGGCAATGCACAGGAAACAAATTTTCCGAACATGATCAAAAATGTAAGCAACCCAACCAGTACAATGTTATCCATAAGTATCATAGGATTGATAAACAATCCTACTGAGACAAAAAAGATAACGATAAATATGTCTTTCAGCGGGCCTATTTGGGCTGAGATTTCTGAATTATATTCAGCCTCTGAAAGCAAAAATCCTACGATAAAAGCTCCTAATGAAATGGAAAAACCCAATAAGTGAGTGGTTACAGAAATGCCTATTGCAAACGAGAAAATGGACAGGAGAAACATTTCTTTACTACCCGTCTTTACTACAAGGTACATCACCTTCGGTAACAGTTTTCGTCCGGTAAACACTATGGCAGTGAGTATCAACGCACTGATTCCCAGAACTTTTGCAAAATTAAGGATATTGCCGTGGGCAATATTTTCAAAATTTATAATAAAACATACCATGATAACGACTGCCAAATCCTGAACGATAAGCAGACCAACCATAATTCTGCTATGCAACCGTTCCATTTCTCTGCGTTCAGTCAATATCTTTACGATAATCATCGTACTGCTGATCGAACCAATCATTCCCAGAAGAAGTGAATTCATTAATGAATACCCCATAAACCTTGAAAGAAAATAACCAGCAGCGATCATGCATACAATCTGAAAGATACCCCCAAAAATAATTACCTTCCAGATATTTCCGAGCTTTGAAATTTTGAATTCTACTCCTATAACAAACATAAGCAGGGCTACCCCGATTTCAGCCAGGGAATGCACTTCTCCCATCTTATGTATCAAACCAAATCCATGGGGTCCAATCATAATCCCTACCACAATATAAGCAAGAATAACGGATTGCTTCAATTTATGCGCAAATAAACCAAATAAGAAGGAAGCCGAGATTATGATCACAATGTCTACGATAAGTGCTATAGAAGCTGAATCATCCATGATAGTTTGTGTTTGAGTATTTCTAAGCTTGAGAATTTTTTACTCTTAATAGCAACGGCAACTAAAAAAATAGTGAGTACTTTGCTCAATTCTGATTATGCCTGATTGAAGGGTGGAGCGCGGAAACAAAGTAATCAAATTAATTTGCCTATGGGGTAACCACAGGAACATCTATTCATAGTATTTTTACTGACATTTCATTTTTCGGTTGAAAAAGACTTTAGAGGAAACACATTCCAGGATAAATACTATAATCGCATATCTTACAACGAGAATAGAAAAAAAGATATTTTTTTCTATTCTCACGAGTTAGTGCATTCTGCCCGACAATGTCATTCAGGTGGGCGGAAGGGAACTGTGTCGAATAATCTGCAGGGCCGGGGCAACCACATCCATGGAGTTGTTTCAAGCCATTTTGGATACCTACCATCCCGGAAGAATCTGTTCGGACAAGCAGGAATGACTTCCCGCCTAATTGAAGATGTCGAGCAGGGTTCAGGCAGGTTTACCCGACGATCAGTTTGACAGGATTTTAGAATGATTTATATTGCAAAACAAACCTCCTCTTTTATAATGCCTTGTAGAGCGATTATACAGAAACTGCTTCCGGCCTTATTTAAATTAGCAGTATACGGTGAAACCTGTCCTTATATTTTATTATATAGCCTTAATATTTCGCATAAGCAATCGTATTATAATTTGGGCAGAAAGATGATAAAATGATTGTTATTGAAACATTAAAAGAAAAATCTGTTTCCGAACACAGTGTTGAGATCGTAGAACGAAAAGGTACAGGCCATCCTGACTATATGTGTGACTCAATGATGGATGCCATCTCGGTTGCACTGTCAAAGGAGTATATTAAAGAGTTTGGAACAATCCTTCACCATAACATTGACAAGAGCCTTCTGGCAGCAGGAATGGTTGAGAAGAGGTTTGGAGGCGGAATTGTCACAAAACCTATGGAACTGACTATAGGTGACAGAGCTACATTCAGTGCTTCCGGCAGGACAATACCAGTTTCTGATATCGCTATAGATACGGCAAAAAAATGGTTAAGAGAAAATATGAGATTCGTAGACCCTGAAAAACACCTGAAATATAACGTTGCCCTCGCATCCGGTTCCGACGAACTAACCGACATCTTTCTTAGGCCTGGCAAGTTCCGGGGAGCTAACGACACCTCCGCTGCCGTGGGATATTACCCCTTGAGCCATGCCGAAAAGATCGTATTTGAACTTGAAAGACATCTCAATTCAACAATTTTTAAAAAGAAGCATCCAGAAACAGGTGAGGACGTAAAGATTATGGGACTCAGAAAGGGAGAAAACCTTGATTTGACGATTGCTATGCCGTTACTTGCCAGCTACGTTCAATCCGTTAACGACTATTTTGAGAAGAAGAACATCGTCCATAAAGAGATAGTCGAGTTTCTGAGAAAACATAAAGAAATGAAAACCATAGAGGTTCATTTGAATACCCTTGATGAAAAAGGGAGGGGGCCTGGTGGAATATATCTCAGTTTATTGGGGACATCTGCAGAAGATGCTGATTCTGGCCAGGTAGGTCGTGGTAACAGAGTGAACGGGCTCATCTCTGTGAACAGGCCCATGGGCACTGAAGCCTCGGCAGGTAAAAATCCCGTCAGTCATGTCGGTAAGGTATACAACGTTCTATCCCATAAAATAGCACGGAAAATCTACGAAAGCACAGAGGGAATAAAAGAGGTTTATGTGCTGCTTCTGAGCAGAATAGGTACTCCAATCGACAAACCACAGATGGCAACCGCACAAATACTCTTTGAGGAAGAGAGGGAGATACAGGAAGTACAAGAGCATGTGGAGGAGATATTTGATAACGAATTAAGAAATATCAACACGTTCTGTCTTGAACTCGGAGAGGGAAAACATCCCATCTGTTAAATTCAAGTTAGCGCATCCTGCACAACTCTTTCAAAATTACTACCTCGTCCAAATGGCCTCTTTGGCCGGGCGGGCAACGACGTCCATGTCGTTGCTTAACGCCATTTTGAGCATGTGCTAACGCATATAAAACATGGTTTTGAAAATCCTATGCATTGAGTTGACTTATCAGCTAAACTCTCTTAAAGATTACTTCACTAACCTCTGAGGTTCTTTCCCTTACCATTTTACGGGCATTTTCAAGCACTCAATAATATACATATCTGAAAGATATATAATTGGCACACTGAGTTCTAAAATCAATTGCACAGATTATCAAACTTCTCATTCCAGTTTGCAAAATCTTCCGCATAATTGTAACCACACACAAAATCTATCTTTCTCTTTCGGATAATACTCTTCAGTTTTCTACCACCTTCTCTTGTCTCTTTTACCGGACCGAATGGGTTGTACAGCATCTTTCCTCCCTTCAAGAAAAGATAATCGCAGATAAAGAGGGTTTTCTCAAATATATAGAATGTAAATCCAGGGGTGTGGCCATCTATGTGAAATGCCTCAATTCCATCTAACGTAAAATTCTCCTCAAAGGTTCCATCAAAGGTAAATGCATGACATATCTTGTGGGAAGAATCCAGTTTGTGAATACGCACCTCGGAAGAAAAATGTTCTCTATACTGGTTAGAGGCACCGAGAAAGTGGTGGTGGGTAAAGATTATGACATCCATCGGTTTGAGCGTATTGTCGAACGATGAGGGGCAGTCTATCCAGTATATCTTATTATTTGTCTCAACACGATAAGCGGAGTGTTCCAGACCAAGTGGTGGAACAGAACTGAGCCGTGTAACCTTTTCATTAACGGAAAACCCCTTAACAGTGAAACGGGCTGAGCACTCCTCTGATGTTATGAATTCTTCCTTTGATGCACCACAGAAGGGACATTTGTCCACGAAATAACCCACCATATTAAAACCACAGGCGGTACATACATATTGCTCTCTCTTCAAGTTTCCTCCCTTTCCACTCTTTCTTAATATGACAACAGGGACTGTCAAGCACACATGCACCCGGGTTATACAACACACATGGATGGTTGTAAATACCACTCAATGTGATAGCCGCTATCGTCTTTCTCTACACATACAACACCACCGTTTACGAATTTTACCACGTCTGCGTCTTCATCTCCTGTTATCAAGTATGAAACAAGTTTTTTCATGTGAGGTAAATGTCCGACATACATTATGCCTCCTTCTCCCAGTGTCTCTGCAAATTCTACCGCATCGTCGGAAGGATTCATTCCGGATAATTCACTTATGTTACCGTTACCAATTCTCTCAGCGAACACCAGAGCCGTTTCCTTTGCCCTTGTCTTACCACTGTGACAGACTCTCCTGACTGTCAGCCCGGCCTTTTGCAGATACGTCGAAATGATCTCTACATCTCTCCTTCCATCCGCAGACAAAGGACAATTGGGATCGATCTCCTTTGCTACGGCCACACCATGTTGAACAAAGTAAAAGTGCATAGTTAAATACCTCCAGACTAACGATGTAAACACCTGACCTGTACAAGCCGGGACCAAACATGTAAAATGTAAATTCCAGATAAAGACGGAATTAAGTTACAAATTTGCTTTTACAAAACAACTCTGCGCATCAGGAAGTCTGACTGTCACAGGAAAGTATCATTTGAGTGAACGTACCGGACGAACATAGCGATTCTTAATATTCCAGCGAACGTTACCGAGGCAAAAGTAGACACTCCACACTCCATCCAAACGATATTTGTCACCAGTCCAAATCCCCCACTGTTCATCATGAAAGAGAGGGTCTATGTACAGATTATTCCTCTTGTATGATTCAAGGAGTGATACAGCTTCCTCTAATGACGGCAATCGCCAGTCCTGATACCCTGCATAACCCCGATTGTTTAAATTTCTTATCCAATCCTTTGCGCTATTCCAGCTCATATAATCACTCGAACCGGATTGATGCCACATGAGACCAGTGGTATCGTCTATTACAACAACGTCTCCCTCTATAGACTTTTTCTCATAGCTATGATTTATCGTGCTGTGCCCGTAAAACCCATTCGAATCCTTTTTGTTTATAGATATATTATTCATTGAATGTACTTGAGAAAGAGATAAATCGTTATAAGACGAACGAAGCGTTGTGTGTGGTATTTGTTTTGAAGACGTTTCACCTTTCCCTTGTTTCACTATTTGTGTCCCGATCTCGTATAGAGATAGTCCGTAATAATCCAGATTCCTCGCCTGTACCTTACCCTCTGAAACCAGAAAGATACAACCTGAGATAAAAAGGAAGACAGATATAAACAATCTGCTGTTTTTTGTTCCCATCTTTATAATTCCTCTCTCATTAACCGTACTATTGAAGTCGCAATAAATCCAGAGAATATGATCGAGTTAACGCATCCTGCGCAAATCTTTCAAAATCAAATTACCACTAAATTTATACTCTTAACCTTACTCGTAATCGTAATCATAATTGTACTCCTCTCTCATAATGGTTTTCGGATAAAATCCGAGATAAAATTGAGCGAGTAAAGTCCTCGGCACCTTTTGTCAGGTGATACCTTCCCCAGGATTTGGTTTCCAGTAAAACCGAAAACCAAATCGGTTTCAGTACACTTCACCCACTACAATTAAGATTAAGAGTAAGTGATTTTGGTGGGCAATACCCACCATACAGTATTAATAATTTGAAACTATTTACAGAACAACGAATTAAAATGGAAATTCCTCAGCATTAAAAAAAGTATGGGAAAGTTTTCAAGGCGTGGATTTGGTTATATAATTTATATTTTTTTCAATATAAAAATTAAAACAAAATAGCGTAAAATGTCAATGTTTTCTTTATTGACATGTATTCTTTATTGACTTATAGAATTAAATTGATATTTTTAAATTTTGCAAAGAAAAGCTTGATGTGATATGTACCCTTGCCTATAAGGGCAAAGGAATCAGACTGCTGGGAGTCGGAATTTCAAATTTTATAACTACTGACAAAAAACAGGAAAAATATGTACAATTAGATTTTCTTCATCTGCTTAACTCATCTGTATAGCTTTCCATTTTAACCGTTTTTACAAGAGTATGTTACGTTAAATAGTTTTCTGGAAATAACCGTGGATAAGTTGATAAAGTTACTTGATGAGAAAATCAATATCATTTTGAAAGAGTTGTGCCAGCCCGAAAAGAATTCTGGCGGGCAGGATGCGCCAACTCAACCTGATCAACGCATTTTTTAATATGACGGTAAAAAACACTGTTCCCGAAACGCCCCTTATCCGCCCGCCAAGCGAGTGGCGGAGTATTCTCATACGCATCACCCGAGGATGTAAATGGAACCGCTGCAGATTTTGCGGTATTTACCCTCATCTCGGAGAACCGAACTTTACCAGCCGTTCGGTAGCAGATGTCAAGCACGATATCGATCTTCTAAAACAGCTCCGGCCCAATGCAGAAACGGCCTTTTTCGGCGATGCTGATCCATTGATGGTTGGAATTGACGCATTTATCGAAATCACCGAATACGTTAGAAAAGTTTTCGCTCTTAGACGGCTTACCTGCTATGCAAGAGTATCAACGCTCTGGAAACTCAAGAAAGAGAGCATCAAGGTGCTTGCCAGAGCAGGATTAGACAGAGTACATATCGGACTTGAATCCGGAGACGCAAAGACTTTGCGATTCCATCGGAAAGGGCAGTCTCCTGAAATGGTCAGGGAAACCACAGACTGGCTTAAGGAGGCAGGTATTGAAATATCATTCTATGTTCTTCTGGGGCTGGGAGGCCGGGATCATTGGCAGAGACACATACACCAAACTGCCCAACTCATCAATGAAACCGAACCGGATTTTGTGCGTCTCAGGAGATTATGGTTGTATCAAAATGAAAACCCGTATTCCGCCCCCGGAAGCCCCCTCTTAAAAGAAATTCGTATCGGCTCTTTTACCCCTCAGATCCCGGAAGGTTGCGTCCTGGAACTGAGGATGTTAATTGAAGAGCTCAACAATCTTTCCACTTTTGTAACCTGTGATCACAAAAATAATTATGTTCAGGTATCGGGCTTCCTGCACGAAAACAGAGACGATATGCTGGCAACAGTTGACTCCTTCCTTGCGCTTCCGAAAAGCATGAGAGATGCACATTATCTCGCCGTTGGATCACAAATATAAATTCCATCGGAAAAAATGATGTCTCATTTTTTCTATTGACGACAATACCTAGTATTCTCTAAATGTTTTTTGAGAGCTTGACGATAATGATATATATTCATCTATTCTCATTCTCCCTTCCATTTGTTGGTTTAGTCACTCCCAGGTATGAGAAAGGAGACAATCTTACCTATCTAAGGCAAAAGGCGGTCAGTTGGGAAATGCATAAAAGAGAGACCACAACTAAAAAATATGAGAAATTTACCAAAGAAGAACTCTTAACAATATTTAAAGAAGAAGCACAGTATATTTGCAGGAAGCCTGAAGAGATCGATTCTTTTGCGGAAAGTGCATTTCTTTACTTTATCAAGAGATATGGAAAATATGTAAAGAAACTTCCTCAGAAACCATTTTAAAACAGCAAAATCAAAACTTCTCTGATACCGTTAGCACCTCTTCTTTCACACCTCTAATTTCTTAACATATTCTTAAAAAAATATCCCTGTCTCTTTTGGAAAACTAAAAGTTCTAACGGAGTGACATAAAACATCTATTTTTTAATTGAGAAAAAGTGCTTTCCCTTGCTTTCAATAAAATTCTAAACCAGTTTTTTCATCGTCCTTTGAAATAATATCAGTACAACATCTCTTCCGACTTTTCAGCTCTTTTGCGAGAAAACAGTGTTTGTGCAACTTGATCTTCAGCATCATCATTTCTGATTCCCAGTTTGGCATAGTCTTTGGTAAGATATTTTTCTGCTTCTTCTTTCACTTTCACAAGTGAATCAGGATAATATTTCATTAACTTATGATAATATTGATTTATATCTTCAAAATCTTTTTTTACTTCATCTTCAGTAAATTCTATGATTTTTTGATAATAGCCAATTGCAGTGTCATACTCTTCTTTTTGATCATACAATTGACCCAATGCAAGATAAAGCAGAGGATTTTTTGGTGCAATCTCTAACCCTTCATTGAATAATGTTTCAGCTTTATCATATTCTTTATTTTCTCCATAAATATAGCCAAGGACACCGCGTGCATAAATATCTTCATTGTTCAACTCTAAAGCTTTAATATAACTTTCTTTCGCTTCATGCAATGAAGAAGCTGCAGAAGACCTCATAAATAGTCCCATCGTTTGTTGTACCCTCGCGTTCTTTACATACGCATCTCCTCTGATTATGTAATTTCGATGATCTGGAAAATATTCAACAAGCTGATCAAGTAATTCAAGATTTCCGCTCTTAAAGATTAAGTTTGTAAACTTCTGATGATTCTCTTCGTAATCAATTTTTTCAATATGACTGATAAAATCAGATTTGCTCTCATCGAAGGATTCTTCGTACAAGAGTAGTTTTTCAAGTTTACTGAATTTTTTCGATTGAGCGCATCCACATACAGAAATAAATATTACAGCGATGCTTACTATGGTTTTTGGTATTAATAAATAGTTTCTCATCATAATCTCCTTGTGAATATAATTATTCATCGAAAACAGGGTAATTATACTAAAGAATTTTATGTCTTCGTTTCTTTGAAACTGTACATATTATAACACGCTGGTTATAACTGTGAAGAGATTTTCTCAACAATACAGGTTCTCTCACAGCAACAGAAATATCTTCAACTAAATGTTTTCTTGACAATTTTTATGCCAAATAACATATTTACTGTAAGAAACAACGTAATATTCTACCATATCAATACTTACAAAATTTGCTGCTGATCTTTGAATCTAACAAAAATTGGATTATTAAGCAAAGGAATTCAAAAGAACCTGACAAAATTCGTTTGTTCTGGTTTAAGTCCTTATTATCGAAGTCTTGTTAATTATAGTACTTATACAATTTTTTCACTGAAATACGCCAAAATCAGTTATCCATATTCATGATTGGTTGATTACAACCAATCAATTCTACCGTAAACTCAACTCTGATTTGCCTTGCAAGGTCTATAGTTCAGGTTGCGGTTAAACATTCACAGTTTTTAAATCTACCACATCAACTATCTCTGTGTCGCTTTTCTTTTTTGGTTATTAATACTTTGCCTCCTGTAGCTTTATTTTTCATTAAAGCTGGCGCGTTAAGCATCAGCATACAGTTTTTGAATATTCATAAAAATGAACATGGCATCAAAGTCTTTATATCTTAAATATCACCATAAGTCAATATGACAGAGGTTTTCAAACAAACATTTCAACATTTCAATTATAATAATCACCCGAAAACATATCTCAAAGTAAAACCGAAAACCAAATCGGTTTTAGTATATAGGGAGATCATAAATTATTTTCTTTGTAATTGAGCTTGCGAAGAGGAAATGAACGGAGACTCAGAGATCAATGGGAAGATTGATCATGCACACATGACCGTATTGGTGCCTCCCAAAATTTCCATATCAGATTTTGTCGGCATAGTCAAAGGTAGAACCGCTATTCGAGTATTGAATAAATTTAAGAATTTGAAGCAAAAGCCCTACTGGGGGTAATCATTTCTGGACGAGAGGTTACTGTGTTGTCACAGTAGGTTTGGATGCAGAAAGGATTCTCAAGTATGTTAAGTATCAGGAAAAGAAAGAGCGACAGTCAGAAATACAACAGAAATTTAGAATTTAATTTTGGTATAGGTTATCTCAAATCCATCTGCTTTGCAGATGGATTCTTTACTCTTTTAATGCGTTTTCCACCCGGATTACCCCACCAGGTACCGCGTTCTAAAACAAGAGAACCTTTTTCCTCTTTTCCTCGAACTTTGTAATAGCTGCGGCACCACCGAATCCACTCCCAATTACGATTGCATCATAATTTGTATTTCGTTTTTTATCTACTGTACCTGCCATAATTATATCCTCCTTATAAGGGCCTTAAAAAATATAAGATACTATTTGGTAAAACAATACTACATTGAGAAGAAAGGTTTTTTCTCCTTACAGGTAGCCCATACTTCTTGAGGAAAGACTATGCTCTTTGTAAAGGGAATTTTTGGGACCTCTTTTTCGGTATTGAGGTTGATGCCGTGACGTATATAAGCCTTATAGACCAATTGGCTACAATAAAAGGCTTCTTCTGTATCCGAATCCAAGAAATTTAAATTATACGGTTTCTTGTCTCTTGCTTGATCAAGGCAGTATTGCGCCACATCCAGACGAATTTGCTGCTTCTTTTCATCCGATAGATTGCTCCCTGATAAGGGATATGCCACGCCATAAAACTCGTCAACAAAACCTCTATCCTTTAGCATTGCATCAGCGTTCCATTTCTTGCTAGGAACCTGAAAATCAATTACCTTCCCTACAGCACCAGCCTCAATACACCTTCCTTCAGGACCAATGTATATCGCTATGTGGTCAACATCACCGGGAATTAACCTGCCTACAATCCACCAAAATTGACCAATAACCGGTGAAGGGTTACCATCAATGGTAAAAATCAAATCTCCCGTTTCTAAAGGAATGCCATTAATTTCGTACTTATGGACTTCGTTAATATCGTAGTTTACCAAATTTTTCACGTTTCACCTTCCCTTCAAAGTGTCAACTTGGATTTCACAGGTCAACCTTTAAGTTTAATAATCGTTAAATAACAGACTTTTCAATCTTAGTAAAATCGAGGTCTATTCTCGCTATTGAGTGAGTGATAGGAATGTCACCCATACCCGCGTATGGTTGGCTTTTCTTCAAAAGTGTTTTATTCGGCGGTTGTATGGACTGCTTTCCATAAAGTTGAAAAGTAACGTGTCCGTTATTCGGATTCACTTTTATGATCGAAAAGTTGCTGTCAAGATAAAGTGCCATCCTTTCAAATTTATAGCCCTCTTTTGTCTCTCCTTCCTCCGGCAGTGTACCGAAATGACCAAACAACCAGCCTGATATGAGCGGCGTGTTATATGTTATTGCACTAGAGGTGAGCTGATATATCACGTGGCCTGCATCATTTATCAGTTTAAAAACTGCGGATATATGCACGTCTCCGCTGAGAATACTTACCTTTTGTCCTTTTCCCGCTGCTTGGAAAAGCAGTTTAGTAAACTCTGATCTTTCTTTGTCATGAATATTATGTTCCCATGAATCGCGCAGGTCATCAGAAAATTCTAGGTCAAAAGTATCTGTTACCGTTTTGTTTGCAATTATGGAACGTACGTGAAATACGGGCACAGCAGCTAAAACAAATACAAACTTCTTGGATTTCGTATCTTCATGATTAAGCCATTTTTCAAAACGATCTAATTGATCCTTGCCTAGTATGCGGTATTCATCATCACGCTGTACATCTCGATAACCACGTCCATCGAGAAAATAAAATGCCGAATGGTCACTCAGGTAGAATCCATAATCATACTGTCCCTTGGGGGTCTTGGGATTATGTGAATGCTGGTATTCTTGATAGACCTGCTTGGCCGCATTTATCATCCTGTCGTACAATTCCATCCCGTCTTCGTAAGAAAGATTGTGTTTTTTGTTGTTAGCTATAGATGGCAAAAGCGCGTCTAATTCCTTTTTGCCATCTTTGTTGAGATAATAGGAACCGCAGCCATCACCTAGTTCATGGTCGTCCCACATCATGTACAAAGGAAAATCAGAGAATACATTTTGTAGTGATTTAAACCCCCAGTAACCACGATATACGTCACGGTACCAGCTTACCATGTCTTCCTGCGTGGGAAGAATTTTACCGTTTCCTTTTTCTTTGCGCATCACCTTATTAAGGTATGCCCAGATGCTGAGCGATTCTACACCGTCAGTGTAAACCTGGTCACCTCCACCAATAACAAAACGGAGATCCTTTTCGCGATGGCGTTCTAATGCAGCCTTAAAACAATCCCACATCTCTTCATTTTCCAGCTTAGTGTTTTTAAACATAGTGTATGTATATGGCATATGGCATGAATAGAGTGCAAAAGAATAAGGTTCGTTTTCTGTCGGCATGGTGCGAAATGAATACACACGGTCATGACCCAGAATAATTCGCTTTTCTTTATCACTGTAGAGCGCGTAAGCGTACAATGTGCCTGGTTTCAGTTCGATTTTTTTTGGGGGATCCCAGGTGTCCCAAACGTAGGTAGTATCGTTTTTGTATTCGTCTATCACGAACTCATGACGAATCACCTTTTGCGGCAAGTTTTCTAGTGGATACGGAATTGACCTTAAACCCTTGAAGATAGGCTCATCCGTTTTTCCTGAACTTTCGTATAACAAAATGGTAAATTTTCCGTTGTCACCTGTTCTAAACCACAGGCGTGACGTAGCTGTTGTAGTATGCCCAACAATAGCTGCTTTCTTAAGCCGTTCGTTAGGCCATGGACGCAAAGTTTTGAACACAAAAGAGTCTTCTCCCGGCATATTATTTTCCTCCTTATTCTAAATTAACCAACGGATAAATTATCCCACTAATTATAAAGACTTTCAGATTCTGACGATCAGGCTAAAGATTATACATCTTAACCCTGTTCAACAACGACAATGCGTCGCCATAGTTTTCCCATATGAGGAGTATAGGGATCACTTCCTGTTCTTATCATAGCTTGGCGTTCTCTGTAATAATTAAATTTGTTATCCATCCGATTACAGGTTCATTCTTAGTTCCATTTATTGTCACAAATATATCTTGGCAATTTGATTCACTCTCCATCTCAATTTTTGCATCTCCCAGGTTTGCATCTGCTTTGACAATCGCAAAACCATTTTCAAAAATCCTCTTTAATTCGGCATCATCCTCTAACAGTTTTCTTAACGTTAAGTCCTCTACCTCACTCAAAGACATTTTATCTTTGACAATCTTTCTCGTAAGGTACTTATCGATCATGCTTCTATGTATCATATATTTTGGATGATTGTTTTTATCCAAAATAGGAAGTCGATTTCTTTTCTTCTCTTCCAACACTTTTAATATATCATCATTTATCTTAATTGTGTCTTCCGTCTTATCCGGTGTTATATTAAGCAGCATCATTTCAGACCTAGGAATCATCTTTGATTTCACCGGTATAGACATAAGTTTTTCCATAGGAGTAAGCTGCTTCGCCATTTCTCTTACACTACGATTCGCAGCCTCAAAGTTTTCTTTTGAAAAATAATATGCCAGGACTGTTCCAACCCAAACACCAAGAAGAGGTAATACTGCAGTCAATACCTTATCAGGTTCACCACCTTTTATTATAATTGTGATTGACAACGCGATTACTCCCCCAATTGATACACCCGTTAGCCCAAAGGCCAGCCAATTTCTGTAGCTTGTTTCAGCCGTAGAACTATCCTCATTGTTAGACATTTTTATTCCCTCACATTAACATTGCTAAAAAGATATTCTTTAAAATATTTACAAAGTTACGACAATAAATTTAAATATTACTTAACACAAATACCATGCCGCTTCCTCGTTAGAAATAACATGTTTGTAAGTATAGAAAAAACAAATAGCATAAAGGAAACGGCTGAATTTTTTGAATTATGTTTTATTATAGACTCATAACAAAAAACGTTAAGAGTCTATAACATTTTCTAAGAACTAAGAAAAACAGGTGTTGTTTTTCTTCAACCGATTAGAAATGAAACCTAATCACGACAACACAATATCTAACGGGGCGAGCGCCATTTCTTGGATGGAATACCAGCCTGCCTGTTAGTAGACAGCCAGGCTGATAGTTTGAGACTATTATTATCAGATTATAGAACCGAAAGATTTTCCTGTTTGACAATACCCTTTTTCTTGCGCAATCCACGTGATTTATTTGATTACCATTTTCTTTGTGCCTTCGTGCCCGCCCGAAGGACGTAGTCGGGCAAGTCTTTGTGTGATTCTTTTTTTAATTAGCATACTTTTTTATTTCCTATCTTCTCACTATGCAATAGTGATTGCCAATTTATCACAACACATTTAAGCTAAAAGGTTTAAAACGGAAATCCTATACAATCACGTTACACTATTCAGACTCCCTCAGCTTCCATAATCTTGCCGACCCGGCGGGCGTGTCTGCCTCCTTCGAATGGGGTTTCTAACCATAATTTTATCTTCTTTTCCAATAACCCATGATCTACTACGTCTGCCCCGAGACATAAGACATTGGCATCATTGTGCCTCCTGCTCATCTCTACGGTATGAAGATCGTGGCATACCGTTGCGCGAACCCCCTTTACCTTATTGGCTATCAGTGACATCCCCAATCCTGTCCCGCAGATCAGAACTGCCCGATCACTTTCACCTCTGGATACAGACCTGGCAGCCTCAATTCCGTAATCGGTATAGTCTACAGAATCCGTACCGTTTGAAGTACCGCAGTCGATGACTTCATGGCCGAGCTCCGAAATAAATGTTCCAATCTTGTTTTTAAATTCAAATCCTCTATGATCTGAGGCTAATGCTATCTTCATGTATGCACCTGTTTATCCTTTCTTCGTCAACAATACCATGTCGAATAATTTCAATAGTTTTCTCAAAAACCTTTACTACGGTAGATGGTGTCCTTAACTGAGTCTGCCCGTCATCGAGAACCACATCGATCTTGTCTCCAAGATAATCTATTACCTGTTGTGCGTCAATGGCAGGCAGTTGCCCGGAAATGTTTGCGCTAGTTGATGCGATGGGTACCTTTGCGCGCTTGATAAGGTCTCGTATTACCGGGTTGTCCGGATTCCTCAAACCTATGGTCGTCAGATCAGGGAGCGTCAAGACGATAGTAAGAGGACCAGGCCAGAATTCATTCATCAGCTTTCCGGCAATTGGAGGTATCTCCTTTACGTATCCTTTGACCTCTTCGGCGCTGGTAACCATAATGGCCATCTTTTTCTCTTCAGATCTCTCTTTCACCCTGCATAAACGAGCAATTGCATCTTTGTCATGAGCATTTACGCCAATACCGTATACAGTTTCAGTTGGAAACGCTACTATCATACCAGCAAGCAGGGCCTGTGCAGCCTTCTCTATATTTCCCCGATAGGAATGACGCTCTTGTATATCCAGAAGTTGTATACCCATATTACTCTCTATCTAAATTAAGCAATTTTCAATAGGATGAAAAAATTTATTACTATTTTTACAACAAATTTTCAAGGTATTATAAGCACCAAATAATAAAATCCAAATAACAAACAAACCTCAATAATCAAACACAAAATTCCAAACTTGTTTTGAAAAATCGTAGCAGTTTGTCATTTTAATAACAATGTGACAGATAAACTTTGAAGAGGTAAATAAACTACTTTAGTCATACTCATCTACTATTCTGAATTCTGTCTCCTGGTTTCTGAATTCAACTCATAAAATGAAAGACTTAAAAAAAAATCTTAATTCGTACCCACCCGGCCAAGCCATTCAGACGGAAATCTGAAATCCTTTCCCGACGCGTTCGGGTATCCATTTCATTCCTCTTTCTTCTCCTCTTCCAGTAAATTTATCTTCCTGTATATCGTCCTAGGTGCTATACCAAGCAGATTTGCGGTAATTCCCTTATCACCATTTGTTCTCTTCAGTGTTTCTACAATAATCCTTTTTTCTATTTCACGTAATGGCATGCCAAAGGGTACCGACATTTTTCTGTCTTTAATCAGATTTTTTACAATGTTTTCAGGAAGGTCATTTGGTGAAATAATGTTGTGTTGCGTTAATACCACGGCTCGTTCAATTACGTTTTTCAGTTCACGAACATTTCCCGGCCATATGTAATCCGTCAGAATATCCAGAGTCTCTTCAGAAATCCCGTTGAGGGGCTTGCCATTTTTCTCCTGATATATCTTCAGAAAATGACTAACCAGAAGCGGAATATCCTCTTTTCGCTCCCGCAATGGTGGAATAGTTATCGTAATAACATTCAACCGATAATACAGATCCTCTCTAAATCTCTTTTGTTTTACAGCATTTGCCAGGTTAACATTTGTTGCCGAGATTATGCGAACATTACTTTTTAATACTTTCGTACCACCCAGACGTTCGAATTCACCTTCCTGGAGCACTCTTAGTAACTTAACTTGCAGTGAAGGGATTATTTCTCCTATTTCATCGAGAAACAATGTTCCATTATGGGCCAATTCAAAACGTCCTTCTTTTTGACTGACAGCGCCTGTAAATGCACCTTTTTCATATCCAAAGAGCTCGGATTCCAAAAGGGTATCGGGTAATGCAGCGCAACTTATCTTTACAAAGGGTTTATCCTTTCTTGTACCTCTATTGTGTATAAGAGAGGCTATGGCCTCCTTCCCTGTACCACTTTCCCCTTGAATCAGTACTGATGCCTGGCTGGGAGCTACCTGTTCGGCAATCTTTATTACATCACGTATAGCATCGCTTTGCCCGACAATTGCTGATTGTTGATCAAACCCGGATCTTTCAAGCTGTTCATGCAATAATCTGTTCTCTATAAGCAATGACTGTTTCTCTATGGCCTTTTTGATCATATTAACAATCACTATTTTTTTAAACGGTTTCGTAATAAAATCATAAGCGCCAAGCTTCATGGCCCCTACTGCCTTTTCAATAGTTCCGTGTGCCGTAATCAGTATTACCTCAACCTCAGGTTTGATCAGTTTTGAGGCTCTCAACAGCTGAATACCGTCCATTTTGGGCATTCTAAGGTCAGTGAGCATTACGTTTATCTTCCTTTTCCGCAGGAGATCCAGAGCCACCTCTCCCTCATCAGCTAAAATAACTTTGTAACCTTCCTTTGTGAGCATCTTTGACAACGCAAGCCGGATACTTTCCTGATCATCAACAACCAATATTGCATCATTAACGTCTGAATAAATCAATTTACTTCCCCTTACTGAGTTTTATTGGAAAAAGAATCTTCATTGTTGTACCCACACCTAATGTACTTTTACAAAATATTTCACCACAATGCTCTTCTATGGTTTTACGAGATAAGGCAAGGCCTAGACCGGTACCATTAACCTTGGTACTGTAAAAGGGATCAAAAATCTTCTGAATGTCTGCTTTCGAAATACCGGTACCTGAATCAGAAATCACAATTTCAATATTTTTGCCCGTATATCTTGTTGATACAGTCAATTTACCACCATCAGGCATTGCCTGAAAAGAGTTCTTGAGAAAATTAACAAATGCCTGCTTGACCTGATTCTTATCCAGAAACAACTCAGGTATCAACTTTCCATACTCCTCTTTTAAAATAATATTCCGCTTAGCCATTTCCTCTTTAAGAAATTTTGTTAGTTCGGTCAATATATCATTTACAGAAACTGCATTCAATTCTAACTTTGGGAACCTGGCAGACCGCAAATACTCTTCGCTTATTTCTGTCAATCTTTCCACTTCCTGCAAAATAGACTGAATCAATTCCTCAGCCTCTTCTGTTTTGCTGTCCTTATAACCGGCAATTTCATCATGCAATAACTCAGCATTTAAACTGATAGAGCTTAACGGATTTCTTATCTCATGGGCAATTTTAGCAGACATTTCACCAATGGTAGCCAGGCGTTTTGCATGGAACAATTTATTTTCTAATTTCTTCCTCTCGGTAATATCATGACTTGTCAAGACAGTACCCCAGTATTTATCTTCATTATCATGTATTGCAGAATAGGTATTATACAGATAACTGTTTTCCACTTTTATTTCCTGATGTTGTGATGTTTCTTCTCCACATCTGAACCCTTCAATAATCTTCATCACATCATCACCCAAATAGGGAAGAGAACAATCTTTTATTGACTTATCAATTATCAGTTCTCTATCAATATTCCAGGCTTTTTCTATCTCATTATTGCACATGGTTATCTTATCATCCGAATCAATAAATATTACCCCTTCTGCCATATTCTCCAATGTAGACTTTATCTCAAAAAACACCTCACCCCTGCTCTTCTTTAATCTTTCCATTATTGAGGTCACAAAATACACCGATATGAAGATTGTACTCGAAATCGCAAAGAAAAGGCCTAAAATATATACTTCGTAATGTCTGAGCTCATTGTCAAATGTACGGGTAGAAGAAATTCTTAACGGCTGGTGAGGGATAATTGAATAATATTCCAGTGAAAGCATCAAGGCTAAAAGACATATAGCAAAAGCAGCCTGCAAATAACAGTATCTTTTTTCAAGAAGTATTGCCGCTATTATTACGTGGAACAGGATGTACAGGATAAAAGGATTCCAAGCACCTCCGGCAAAATAGATGAGACTCATCAAGGAAAAGAGATCCCACATTATTTGTATACCGGCACATCTCTGTACTGATGAATAATTCTTTTTTTTCAGAACCTTTGCATAGGACGTAAAAACTATGTTGCACACAACCAATAAAAAACCGATTACATAGAGTGGAGTTGCCCATGTTACAACATGAAAAACGTTACTGGCAACATATGATGTAACAAATAAACCCATGATGGCAATCCACCGTAACCGAATGAGCCACTGAAGACGTTCAATGAGTTCTGTTTTTATTACCGTTTCTTTAAACACGCAAATAATCCTCCATTGTTTCTTTAGTGTCCAAATGAATAAACCCTGGCATAAAAGCTCGCTGAACACCTTAAAAAATGAGAATATGAAAGATCAATGAAGATTATTTTACACACATTGAAGAAAAAATGTACACAATTTTCTCTCTAATTTTCTTCATTAATTACTATTCTTTGCCTAAATTTTCTTGATGAAGGACGAGCCTCTGTAGAGTGAAAGAAAAACAGCAACAGATATTTAGCAACTTCGTTTGATGATACAGACACTATACTTTGTAGCCAGCAGGAGAGTTAGATTTGAGTTAAGAGAGACTACGCTTCTCCGGATGAAAGAATACAGCCTCGTGGCAGATTTTCCCCGTAATGAGAACAGCTGATGAAAAAGTTTCGACACTCGATCTTCTGGCAATAAACCTAAGAGTTGCTTATGGTTGAAATGCAAATAAATGGTAAAGAGGCGGAAAAAGTTCCGGGCAGCTTAGACACAGCGTTGTTTTTCAAAGAAATTATTATTATGAAAACTAACGCAACTACTCAGTTAGTTTTCTACCTTCAGGCTGAAACCTGTCCAGATACAGGTCTCTTATAAAGTTATGTCAATTTAATTAAATAAATAAAGACCCATATAAGTAATTGCACACCCATTCATCAAAGCTCTATGCAAAGGAATAACGGTCGGGAAAATGGAAAGGGAGATGATGTACACGTGGTATCCGGTTCTTCAACTCCGGAATGTCTTCAATGAACGAAAATAACCATAACCCTTTAAATAATATTAGGATACATACAAATCGTTATTCTGAAAACTCCTGTTCCCGATTTATCCGTCAGGCACAGATCCAGATTTTATACTTCAAAGGTCTGGCAAGAACTTTGCCAGTTCCTGTTGCCAATCCCATGTTTTTGTCTTAATCTCTTCGAATTCATCTGAATCTTCGAATTTATCCTCATGCTCTTCAAGAAAACTGTATATATCTCCCAAAAAATCCTTCAGTTCGCTGACCTGCTTTAAAATGTCCATGATTTCTCCTTTCTTAACTTTAACTTACAAAACAGATAGTAATTATATAAGTCGCGCAGCCATTTCAAGGAACGGCACGAAACTCACAATATCTTTTCAAATAATAAATTTCCCGTCCACGTTATGTCTTAATTTCTCTCTTCTTCCTGTCTGCAGTCCCAAACGCTCCACATTGTCCAGAAAACACATTTCTTTCCACTCTTTAACCAGAAAATAGTTCCTTTTCTTGAACGGTCACACTTTTGTTTGCCAAAAGTCCTTGTATGTATCTCTGTTATGGGTTTTTCAAGGTAATAGTCTACCTGGTGCCACTCAAAAGGAGATTTGTCTATAACCTCCCATAACTCTATGTCTTCCATTAAAATATCTTTTGCCTCGTATTTCTCTTTCTCTACCGGAACTACATAGCTTATACGGTCATCAACGGTTATCCACTCAGCCTCGGGGGCATCCGGTGAAACCTTTTGCGGTAACGAATCTTTATCCAGATTAAATACATCTTGATGTTGCGCATAAACCATACTTTGCTTGGAAGTATGAATACCAGAAAAAAACATGTTTATCATTACAATAAGGACTAACAAGAGAAAGACCTTAACCGCATTTATCATAAAAACCCCTTTCATTAATACGTTTTATACATTCTTCGAAATCTGCCCGGCATTGTTAAAATCAATGATTTCACAGAACCGATTCAGTTTCATTATACAGAGAACAGCTTAATTTGGAATAGGAAAAAAAAGTCATGATTATTTCTATTTCAAGACTCCAATTCTCTTCTCTACCGACGAGAGTATTGTCCCATCTCGGACAAGTCGGCACATCTTTTCAATATCTTCCGAAAGTATTCTGTCTGCATCAAGGTAAGGAATATATTTCCTGATTACCGTATATGCCTCTTTTGTTCCTGCCCCTGCCTTACGGTTTGTAAGCAAATCAAGAGCCTGTGTCGCACATAGCAGCTCAATAGCAATCACGTTCTCAGCATTAAACAAAATCTGTTTACATTTTCTCGCCGAAATACAACCCATACTCACATGATCTTCCTTATTGGCTGACGTCGGGATAGAGTCAACGCTGGCAGGATGTGACAAGGTTTTATTTTCTGAGACGAGAGCTGCTGCCGTATACTGGGCTATCATGAACCCGGAATTAAGGCCCGGATCCTTAACCAGGAATGCCGGTAATCCGCTCAGGAGCGGATTTACGAGTCTTTCAATCCTTCTTTCCGAAATGTTGGCAATCTCTGAAAGAGCTATTGCAAGGAAATCCATGGCAAGAGCAATTGGTTGACCATGAAAATTTCCACCGTTATTAAATATCTCGCCCGTATCGGGAAAAATGAGAGGATTCCCCGTAGCAGAATTTATTTCCGTATCCACTATTTTTTTTACAAAATCTAATGCGTCTTTGGAAGCCCCGTGCACCTGGGGGCAGCAACGTATCGAGTATGCATCCTGCACCCTGGAACAATCGTAATGCGAAGAAATTATTTCACTATCCCTCGTAATCCTTCTTAAATTCTCCGCACTCGTTATTTGTCCGTTATGAGGCCTCACCTCATGAATCTTTTCATTCAGCTCTATGTTTGAACCCAGGAGAACCTCAAGACTCATGCCTGCTGCTATGTCGGCTGTCTTTAACAACCTCATTGAATCATGTACTGCCAGTGCACCAATACCCGTCATAACCTGGGTACCATTCACCAGAGATAACCCCTCACCCGCATCAAGTTTGCTTATGGCAATATCAGCGGCTCTCATTGCCTGCTTACCCGACAATACCCTGTCTTTATAAAAGGCCTTACCTTCTCCGATCAAAACGAGCGCCATATGGGCCAGGGGAGCCAGATCACCGCTTGCACCTACCGAGCCTTTTTCGGGAATAACCGGATGCACCCCTTTGTTTAACATCTCCGTCAAGTTTTTCAGTGTACGGAATTGTATCCCCGTATGCCCCTGAGCAAGCCCGTTTATCCTTAAGAGCATTATCGCACGAACGACCTCTTCCTTAAAGGCATCTCCAACACCTGCGGAATGGCTGAGAATGATATTTTTTTGCAACTGCTTTCTCTTCTTCTCGGAAATAAAGACACTGCTTAACGCACCAAAACCCGTTGTTGCGCCATAGACTATTTCTTTATCGTTAATGGCCCTCTTCACAATTTTCTGGGCAGCCGCTATCTTCCCCTTAACGTCTTTACCAAGACTTATCCTGGCATTTCCCCTGGCTACACGTTCAATATCAGAGATACTCAGATTCTTACCATCAACAATTATACTTTTCATTGAACTTTACGTTACGATATTACCGCAGACCCAGAATCGAAAAAACTTCATCAATTGTTGAGCATTCTTCAGGATACTCCAGCTCAGACCTCTTAATCACAACCACATCGATCCCCGTTTCCCCCGCTGCCTGAATCTTCTCCGGCACCCCCCCTGTCTTGCCGCTATCTTTCGTTATGACAACATCAATCCTGTACTGATTGAAAACAGCCCTGTTCAATTCCAGTGAAAACGGCCCCTGAAGGGCAAGAATATTTGAAGAGGGAATCCCCATTTCAATACACTGTTCTATATGAGAAGCCATGGGTAATATTCGAACGAATATCTCCCTGCCGCCGCTCAATTTCATAAAATCCTTAACATGAGAAAAACCCGTTGTTAGTAAAATCCTTTTCTTATCTGATGTTACGCACCACTCCACCGCATCATTCACACTCTCGACAAAATGTACAAATGTCTGATCAGGTATAGGATGTCCGCTCCTCTGAAATCTGATATACCTGACCTCACACTTTTTACTGGCTTCTATTGCATTCAGAGAAGCTTGTGTTGCATATGGATGAGTGGCATCTATCAGGGTAAAAATGTTTTTTTCTTTCAAGAGCTCCGATAAAGCCTCTTCATCCAGCCTTCCGGCAAGACAGAGATGCCCCAGACCCATTTTTTCATATACTTCGTATCCATATTCAGTTGCCACTGTCGTAAGAACATCTCTCCCAGAATCATACAGCTCCCTGACTATTTCCCTTCCCTCTTCGGTTCCCGACATCACCAGAATCATACCTCATAGCCCCTCTTGGTTACCATATAACTCCCGAAAACAATGGTAGTAGAATTTCCAATAATAATGATTGTAGTCATATCTACTGGGTATTGTAAGAGTTCATCCAGCTTCGTTACTGTTACAGACTGACCTCTCCGCATAGCACTCTTGACAATACCAACGGGGGTATCCGGTGATTTATGGGTAAGCATGATCTTTACTGCCTTTTCCAGCTGCCATGTCCTCCCGGAGCTTTTGGGATTGTATAAGGCAATGACAAAATCACCCACTGCCGCAAGTGTTAACCTCTTCTCAATTACGCCCCAGGGAGTAAGGAGATCACTCAAACTTATGACAACATAATCGTGCATAAGCGGTGCACCCAAAAGCGCCCCTGCGGAGTTAGCAGACGGTATACCGGGAATAATCTCAATGGGTATTTTCAGGTTGCGACTCTTCGCCACCTCTAAAACGAGACCGGCCATACCATAAACGCCGGGGTCTCCACTGCTTACCACAGAGACAATCTTTCCTGATAATACCTTTTCAAGAGCCAATGATGCACGCTCAATCTCAGCACGCATCCCCAATGAGACAATATCCTTATCCCTAATCAACTCTTTTATCAAATTGATATATGTCTTATAACCAACGATACATTCGGAACATTTCAAGACCTCAAGAGCCCGGGAACTCATCTGTTTCAGATCACCCGGTCCGATACCTACCACATAAAGTTTTCCTGTGCTACCGCTACTGTCACACCCGGATATTTCTGCTTCTTCAATATTAATTTTGTCTTCCTCCCCGATAAAAGGGCTGCAGGTTCACAAACCCCCCCGATTCCAATCTTTTTCTGTACAAAATCCGATCTCACATAATCCTTTGCACAAGTATCGATCTCCGATCTTGATACAATCCTTAAGGGTATGCAGAGTTCTTCCAAAGCACGCAATAATCCAGGTTCGTTTGCCTTTAAATCTACGGTTCCGGCTATTCTCACCCGATCTATCGATATATTAGCCGTTCTCACCGCATCCCTGACAGCCTCTTTAACATCGTTACTCTTCACACCGCGTTTGCAGCCTACACCAATAATAATGTCCTTCTGGGCCTCTGTTCCGGTAGTAATAATTGCATCTGTATGAAGAATATTTGCGATAGTATGCGCCAGTTGATTTGCCCCACCCTCATGTCCTGAAAGACAACTAATAACAGAACGCCCCACATCATCTACTACAACAACAGCCGGATCATTATGCTTGTCTTTAATATAGGGAGCAATAACACGCATCACAATGCCCATTGCCATGATCAAGACTATTCCTTTATATTCAGGGAATATCTTACCCACGAGATCTCTGAGCCTTTGTGTATAAAAAACAGCTCCAAGTTCTGTTGAACCAATTTTTTCCGGAAGATATACCGTTACCTCATCACATAACGCTTTTTTAATGCGGCTTGCTACGGTAATACCTTTCTTTGTTATGGCAATAATGACTATCCTCATTATATTGATATATTAAATATTTAAACATGTCTGTCAATAAAAAGTCATCATCTCCCTTTAATGAGTGCTTTCAAAAATCAAGTATTACCATAAAAAAGCATACATGAAATTTTCCTATTATCCCCAATCATGAGTTTCAGGAGACAAACCAACCCGGAAATTTTATTACTATTTTGCAGACAAAACAGAAAAGGATAAATTATAATTTAATTGCTATTTACGCTATTATTAATTATATTGCTGCCTCAAGATTGCGTATCTCCATCTTATAAAATTATTTCCCGTTCATAATCAAGTTCGTATTCGTTCACTTTGAAACAAAATTTTTTCATGTAAAGGAATGTTTATGAAACAAATACTCTTAACAGGTTCAGCTGGATTTATTGGTTCGAAAACGGCAGAAACGTTATTGGAAAAAAAATACCAGGTAATTGGAATTGATAATGTAAATAATTATTATGATGTAAAACTGAAGCAATATAGACTGAGAGAGTTAAAAAAAAATAAAAACTTCACATTCTACAAGAATGATATTGAAAATAAAGACTCATTAAAACGTATCTTTAATAAACACGCATTTGATGCAGTTATCAATTTAGCCGCTCGTGCAGGTGTCAGATACAGTTTGGAAAATCCATTTATATACTTCTCAACAAACTCAATGGCGACCCTCAATCTGTTAGAGCTATGCAGAGAGTCTCATATAAAAAAGTTTGTTTTAGCATCGACATCTTCTCTGTATGCAGGCCAAGAAATGCCTTTTAGCGAGTCATTGGCCGTAAACACACCAATTTCTCCTTACGCTGCCAGCAAAAAAGCAGCGGAAGTTACCAGCTATGCCTATCATTTTCTCTATGGCATAGATGTAACCATACTACGTTATTTTACCGTGTACGGCCCAGCCGGAAGACCCGACATGAGTATTTTCCGTTTTATCAAATGGATTGACGAAGGAAAACCGATAGAACTCTTCGGAGATGGCAGTCAGAGCCGGGATTTTACTTACGTTGATGACATTGCCGATGGAACCGTAAAAGCTCTGAAAAAAGTGAAATTTGAAATCATCAATCTTGGAGGAAATAAGCCGTATAAACTCAACTACGCCATTGAGCTTATAGAAAAATGTCTCGGCAAGAAGAAGAAAGTGAAGAGGTTAGCATTCCACAAAGCAGATTTAAAAGGTACCTGGGCAGATATCTCAAAGGCAAACAAAATCTTAAAGTGGGAACCCGCCGTAAATTTAGAAGAGGGAATCAAAAGAACCGTAGATTGGTATCTGGCAAATAAAAAGTGGCTGGCAAAAATAACGTTATAAGGGCTTCCAGAAAAAGAAGAGAAATCCGTCTTCATTCAGGAATAAACACGATTTACAAACCCCATGCCCCCCTGTGCCGAACGATACGTTATGGCGGGTTTGCAAACACATTTAATACATATTTCGGAATTCGAATGCATTAAATTACATCTAAAAAATTCACGACCTTAATTTCTTTACAAGAATCTGCATAATAATGTGTGCCAGGATGAGGTGACCATCTTCCACCTTTTGCATATCGTTTACGGGAACAACAAACGAAGTCTTTGCGATCTTAGCAATCTCCCCGCCATCGAAACCAGTGAAGGCTATTGTTTCAATTCCTTTCTCATTTGCATATTGAATCGCCCTGATAACGTTTATGGAGTTCCCGCTCCCTGAAATGCCAATAACGACATCACCCGGATTCAGAAAATTCTTTAACTGCTCTATAAAAATATCGTCATATGAACTATCATTCGCATAAGCGAGCATGGTAGGAATATTATCACTGAGGGAGATAACCTTGAATCGTTTCTCCAAACCAAAAGTAACGCCTTTGTTTATATCGCAGGCAAAATGAGAAGCTGTAGACCCGCTCCCCCCATTACCCATGATGAATATCTGTTTCTCGTTCTCGTAAGCTGCCAGAATAGCATTTACGATCCTTTCTACATTTTGCAGATCAATATTCCGTAATGTATCCTGAAGATCGTCCAGGTATTGAACGGTTAATTCTTTTATCACAATAATCCAACCTCCCTTTACATAATGTAAGTATTTATTCTTTTAACAAAAATATTTTGACCAATCTCTGCCCGAAACATACATGGACAAGTTTGGCAAAATATTTATTAAAACCTTTTTCGTGACATCTGACCCACCCGAATGACTCGTTCAGGCAGGAACATTATAATTTGAAATTTGTTTGGGCTTTGTAAATTGAGATTTGCCTGCCTGTGCGTTGCACGCAGACAGGTAATTTATTGACCCCTCTTTGGTTCTGGATCGTCCAGGTTAAGATTAGATATGTCGTCTTTGATCCATCATAACACTTTAGTTCATAAGAAAAAAACAAAAATTTCCTGCCACCCTTCAAAACTCACCCCGAATGGAGCATTTACCGTTATTGTTTCAACACATCCTTAAGCAGCTCTAATTCAGAAAAACTTCCCATATCATAAAACCGTTGATTAACGACAAAGGCCAATAACTCTTTTCTCCTGATGAGCTCAGAATAGACCGTCTCTTCCAGCGAACACTCCTGTCCCTCAGGAATACAGTGTAACAAATCTCTCTTACATACCAAAACCCCTGCATCCACATGTGTCATGCCTTTGGGATTATTTTTATTATACTCTAAAACCAAATTTGAAGTTCCGACTGCTAAATTATTCGGGAGTACCTTCTCAAAGTTATTATAGGCCGTAATTACGCCAACCTTGTGAGAGCGGTAAAAACAGCCAATAAGTTCATCATACTCTATAGGCAGATATGTGTCACCATTCAAAAGGACAAACTCGCTTGCCAGTTTCCCTTTTGCCTTCACGAGAGCTCCTCCAGTCCCTAAAGGAGTTTCTTCAAAAGAATATTCAATCCGCAATCCAAAGCGTGACCCATCACCAAAGAAATCCCTTACCTGATCACCTAAATAACCAACGAGCAGCAATACCTTGTCTATTCGAAATGATTTGATGAGTTCCAGTTGATGAAGAAGGAATGGTTTCCGGCTTACGGGAACCATTGGTTTCGGTATCTCATAGGTAATTGGTCTGAGACGTGTACCTTTCCCCCCGGCCAAAATCACCGCTTGCATGGCAATTGCCCCCCCAACCTTGCTGAACAAGAACACGTATGAAATTTCTTTCTTTTTGGTTCTGATTCGGCCAAATTGTCAAATGAAAACCTCCGGTTTTCAAACTTCCCCTTATTACGATAAAGAAAAGTTAACTTTTAGAACCAACCAGTCGTGTCCGGTGAGGTTTTTGCATGTTCTATTGTATTGCCCAAAGGCAGTCATTCCCGCATGCTTTTAGCGGGAATCTAGGATGAACGGGCCTCTGGATACCCGATAAAAACGTTCGGGTATGACAAAAACTGCATACGCAAATACCTAACCGGACAATGCTGAGAACCAACAGAGTTGTGACAAAAAAACCTTTTATTGTGAACAGGTAGTGTTGATTACCCACGTTTTACACAAACACCGAGAGACGATATAGATAAATAAGGTGTAGTAAAACAGTCTATAAGGTGACGTTTCCAGTCAAAAAAAGCAAGAAAAGAGTCGGCTTAAAGACTAAATGAACGTTTTTTAATATGATAGTTGTTTGTAAACTGATACCATTGAATAAGTAACATACACACCGCAATCAGATTGGTTCAACATCACCGATAAATACCTCAGCTGCTGTACCCTTTTGCAGCAAATCGATGTTTATTACGAGTTTGCAACTATCTTTCTTTTCAACAAGGAGACCTTCCACACCTTTAAGTGGACCCGATTTCACTCTAACCGGGGTTCCTTTGCGAAGGTACGGATACGGATCTAATGGAACTTTACTCTCAATGATACTCTTGATATCCATAACCTGTTTGTCAGGAATGGGAGTCGGTTTGTCTATGTCTGTACCGAGTATTTTTGTCACACCTTTTGTGTACTTAACATCACTTATCTGCTCTTTACTTACATGGGCAAATAAATATCCGGGAAAAAGGGGTAAGTCCACATACATTTTGCGATCCTTACGGCGGCTCTGCACATGAATAAGAGGGAGAAAGGATTCTATACCCTTCTCAACCAGAAAAGCATCCACCTGTTTTTCATGCCTGGAACGGGTGTGAACAGCATACCATTTTATATCCATAAGGGGGATATATTACAAACCTGAGAAGAGTTGTCAAGGTTTAATCATCTCTTTCCTGTAATTTCCGCAATCTCAATAGAAAATACTTTACTTTAAGAACTTAGTTCCTATCGTCGCTAAGTTCTTAGATTTGCTTCGCAAAATAAAGATACTTACTAAGACCTAACCTGGCCGAGACAGAACCAAACGGGAGTTATAAAATTACAAATCTCAAATCACAAACAACAAACAAATTACAAATTCCAATGTTTGCCTGCTGCCTGTCTGCAGTCAGAAATGATCAAAACCAGTCTGTTTAGAATTTTGTATTTGCTTATTATTTGGAATTTATTATTTGGTGCTTACCCGTCCGACCGAGTCATCTGGACGGGTTTCTTCTCGCCGACAATTTTGGTAACATTGAAATTCCAATGCATCAAGTTAGTGCCTCCTGAACAACTCTTTCAAAATTGCTACAACAACATCCATATCGTTGCTTAACGCAATTTTGTGCATGTGCAAACGCACACAAAAACTTGATTATGAAATTCCTATGCATAAATTTAACTTTATGATATATTTAAATGCTGCAACCACCTGATAATATCCGGTATAAAATCCGTTGTAATGTCGTAGTGAGGCGTGTAGCCTCTATACTTGCAACACATTGGATTGCATTCCCGGCACTATACCGGATAGATTCGCCCTGTGGTTAAAAAAAATACTCGTAAAGCACCTGCTTGCCGGACAGCAGTGCTTGGTTGGTAATTTAACAATGATACAAATTTCCAGAATACGAAAGATTGTTGAAGGCTTCAAACACGCATTCGCCATCGACACTGAAAAACTGAAGGATGATGAGATAGCCTTGATTGAAAAGTTGGCAGATTATGTGGTCAGGAGAAAGATGACATTACCCGCTATCATGTTTCTTGAATCCGTTCAGCCTCTGAATTTTATTGGCAATCAGGCCGCACTCTTTTTCAAACCAATTCTCATACACTTCTTCTCTGCTCAGGAGTATAATAAGCTTATAAATATCCTGGAGAAAAGAGATGCCATAAAAACGCTCATTCGTCAGATTGAAAAAAGGGTTAATGGTTGACAAAGAACACATAAGAAAGTATATTTTAAAATATCCATGCGCCCGTAGCTCAACTGGATAGAGTAGTGGACTTCGAATCCAATGGTTGCAGGTTCAAGTCCTGCCGGGCGTACCATAAAGGACGATAGATCCACTTCGTAGGATGCATGATAACATGCGAATACGGAAGTGGATTTTAATTGATTTTGGAATCCGGGGATACTCTCTCTTACGCTCCTCAATTCCTTTGCAACAAAAGCGCCCTTAGCTCAGCCAGGCAGAGCAACTGACTCTTAATCAGTGGGTAGAAGGTTCGATTCCTTCAGGGAGCAAATTTTATTCTCGCCTGTTTTTACCTCTAAACATCTACCAAATAAAGGCTTATTCTCCAAACATTAAGATTTCCCATATCATGCATTAAGGTGAAATGTGTAACAATTTGGAGTAAAATACCATGCAGAATATAGGCAGTATTTGGGCAGAAATTCTTTAATCAGTGAGTTATATATTTTTTTGTTTTTTTACTCAGCATCATCCGGTTAGGTTTTTGCGTGTTTCGTTTATTTCCCTCACAAGCCGTCATTCCCGCATGTTTTTAGCGGGAATCCAGGAAGAACGCGAGCTTATGGATACCCGACAAAAGCATTCAGGTATAACAAAAGCAGTGAAAGCAAAAACCTAACCGGACACTGCTGATTGAAAGTGAAAAAATGAAAAGCCAATATACAAAACATTTGAAAGTAAGGACGATAAGGAAACTCAAAAGTAGTCTTTCGACATGCAAAGCGGATACAATCGGTTACGTTAGGGCCGGAGATTACTATTATGCAAGTTATGCTGATTGGGAAATAGTTATCAGTAATGCAATGTTACCGAAAACAAGAGGTAATAAATGGTCTCAGATGGGATTGTGTAACGGTCTTGCCAAGGAATGCGTAGAAATCTTGGAAGAGATTGAAGAGATGCCAAAGTTTCTTAATCTTGACAATTATAATTATATCTTACCGAAGAATTCAAATTGAAGCATACTAGAATTAAAAAAGTAATCGGGGAAAACAGCAAGATCTATTATTATTTAGGTGACGGTCTTTGGTTCGGAAGGATTAGTAAAAAGGCTGCGGAAAATGGTCTTGCTTCTGGAATTTTTACCTTATGGACAACCACTGTACCCGCATTAGATAACCTTGATATATGATAGTTTTGTCTCTGTCGCATTCTCCGTGCCTCTTCTAAGCTGATTGTATAAGGCAACTTAGAATGGAGTATCCAAACTCCCAATTGCAATCCTTAAAACCTAATAGAACTCTTCATCTTTCACGTATTGCTTTTAGATTTTTTTTAACTTTTTCTGCATGACGATAAAGGCCAGCCTGCTTAAAGCTGTTCAAGGCTTTTTCATAATATTTAATTGCTTTGTCGTATTCACCTTTTGCACTCCAGGCCCACCCCAGGTTATTCCAACAAATAGCAACATTTGGATGCTCTTCACCAAATGTCTTGATTTCAGACTTCAGGGCTTTTTCACAATATTCAATTGCTTTGTCATAATTACCTTTTTCATTCCAGACCGCCCCTAGGCTGTTCCAACAAATAGCAACATTTGGATGCTCTTCACCAAATGTCTTGATGTTAGACTTCAGTGCTTTTTCACAATATTCAATTGCTTTATCGTATTCACCTTTTGAGTGCCAAGCCCCCCCCAGGTTGTTCCAACAAATAGCAACATTTGGATGTTCTTCACCAAATGTCTTGATGTTAGACTTCAGGGCTTTTTTATAATGCTCAATTGCTTTATCGTATTCACCTTTTGAGTGCCAAGCTTCTCCTAGGTTATTCCAACAAGTAGCAACGTTTGGATGCTCTTCACCAAATGTCTTGATGTCAGACTTCAAGGCTTTTTCATAATATTCAATTGCTTTATCGTATTCACCTTTTGCGCTCCAGGCCCCCCCCAGGTTGTTCTAACAAATAGCAACATTTGGATGCTCTTCACCAAATGTCTTGATGCCAAATTTCAGGGATTTTTCAAAACATTCAATTGCTTTATCGTATTCACCTTTTGCGCTCCAAACCAACCCAAGGTTGTTTAAAGCATCAGAAAAATCAGGTTTTAAGGCTAAAACACTGTTCAAAATTGCTATCGACTTCTCATATTCAGCAGCAAAGTAAGCTGCTTGATCTTTACACATAAGATGTTCAATTATCTTTTCATCTTCGGTTCTTTCGTCTTTTGCTGTAATATCAGACAGAGAGGATCCGCCTAAATGGACTGCCAGTTTGTCCAGACCTTTTTCAATATCTTCAAACAGATCGTATTGGTGAAAACAACTAAGGCGAAAATCTCCTCGGCCGCATTCTTCGATTCTTACGGGAACAATGGCAAAATCCTTGTCTGGTTGTTTTTCAGCAATGTTGTATGCCCTGTTCAATTCTTCATCCTGGAAACCAGGTCTTTCATCCCCAGTTTTCCTCAGAGCGGCTTCGCTGATGCAGATAACAAAATAGCGGCTTTTGATGATTGCATTTTCTATTTGGGGCTTCCATGCACCGGGTAGGAGGTGTTTATCATCAAACCAAACATTCAACTCTCTTTTTTCCAAACCTTCATAAACAATTCTGACTTTGTCCAAATCTTCTTTTGCGTAGCTAAGGAAAACACGGACCCTATTTGATTCAGTCATGTTAGTATCTTAGAATAAATTTTTTGAGATTTCTTATGGTATGTTATTAACGGAGATTTGTTAAATCAAGGAGAAAAAGATGAAAAAGTTATTTACACATACCATAAAGCTGATGGGTTTTAATTACGACTTGAAATTAAAAAAAATAAAGCGGGATAAAAGAATTAAGAGATTTAAGTCATGATATCACTAATAATACCTTTTTTTACCTAATTCACAACACCTTTATATAACTCAATTTCGTCTCCGTTGCACTCTCCGTTCCTCTTGTGACATACAATTGAATATCCCATTCGTAATCAATAATCACGGTAACGTTTGAACTCGCCCTGTTTGTTCCCGGTCTTAAATCGCTTGCACTATACTTGCCCGATTTAATTTTAACGTCGATATCGCTTGTCCCTAAGACCACTGGCCGAAACCGATCCAAGCCATTCCGGGAACGTTCTGGAATGTTACGCCGTTCTTGTTCGTGACCGTGTAAAGACTCAAATTTTCATCAATGTTGTTTTCAAGAATGATCTCAACCTCATCGGATAAGTTCTTGTAATTCATCGCCGTACCCAAAGAATCAATAAAACCTTTCATGTTCGTAATGTTCGCACCTCACGGATTATTTCTATCAAAATCTTGCGCCGGGTTCTGTGTTGTCGCAAATTCGACAAATGCGTCACAGGGTCCGGCTTTTCTCTTCCGCCATTACCATGTTGACATAATCGGATCTGATAAGTCAGTAAAATTCACCGTTTGCATATTACTACCAAATAACGGCGCCCCGTATAGCATATGTCTCTTCTTCCAGGAGTATTTTTCCCATACTTCTCTTTTACTTTTTTCCGTGCATTCCGTGCCCGCCTGAACGATCTATTCGGGCAGGTGTTCCGTGGTTACCTTTAAATAGATTTCACTTCAGTACCCGGAGACATGAGTTTAAAGATCTGCTCCACATTGATCTTTACGCTGTCGTTTTCGTATGAGCTGTCATGAAATACCGCACGAAGGGGTTTGCGTTTTGCAAGTGCTGTATCCCTACGAGATATAACATAACATCCGCACATAGTATAGGTAACCCTCTTTTATCTTTCAAGGTTATTTGAGGTCAGTAATAAAACCTGGTTGTCTTTCCGGTCTATGGGATATTTAAATCCTAAAATTTCTAATTTGTTTGAAATGAGAGTAATCCAATAATGATGGTCAAGATTTCCCAACCTTTTAACACTATTCACTATTCACTATTCACTATTCAAGATGTGATACCGTTACCTCAGGTTTTCCATTCCTCATCACTTCGTAGCATCGTCACTGTCAACAAGGCTAAAGAGGAATTTCTTATTAACAACCAGCATCGTTGATTCTCCGTTACCGGTCGATATCTTTGTGCCAGCCTCTTTACGTTTTTTTTCTGAAGAACAACCATTGCTTCTCTCCGGCCTTTGGAAACTTAACCAGACAGAAATTTCCCTTCAATTTTCTACCATGAATCGTAAAAAGCACCTTATTCTCCGACCTCTCCAGTAAATCATACGTACCAGTATCCCAGATAGAAACCTTACCGGCTCCATAATTGCCTTCCTCAATCTCACCTTCAAAGTCGATGTAATCTACGTCATGATCTTCCACCTGAATTGCCAGATATTTCTTTCCGGGAATTTCGCCGGGTTTTTTGGGAATTGCCCAGTTCTTCAACACACCGTCCAGCTCCAGCCTGAAATCCCAGTGAAGGTGTGATGCATGGTGTTCCTGAATAACAAATCTATTCATTCCGGTAACTGTTTTCTTCTCGACTCTCATTTTTTATTACCATTCCTCAGCCTGTCAATCATGTGTTTGACCTTACGGGAGTGAACGACGGATCATCTCTATGCAACGAATCCGCTTTATGCTACCGCAGTGAATTTCGGAAGGGTAAACTCAATTTTTTTACCCATTATCTCTGAAGCATCGATAATCTCAATGCCGATTAGTTTCCCCTCCTTATCAAAATCAGCATGAACTCCAGGTTTAATGGTTACCGTCTCCGCTGACTTTTTATCAGAAGCTGCAAAAAATAAATAGAGAAGGTCTCTTTCCGGATCATACTCAATCTTCATATTACTACCCTCCTTTTATGAAAGTTTTACCGTATCTTGCTTCGGCAGTTAAAAAAATTACCTTATCTTCTTTTATTTTATAATAAACTGTAATTTCTTTTTCTTCATAATATTTTCCTTCCCAATAACTGTTATAGGAAAATACAAATACCTTTCCTTTAACCCCTTCTTTTGCATCATCAGCAGGCCATCCTTTATTAAATGTATTTTCAATTTCCTCTTTACTGATACCTCTTTGTGACATTCTATACTTCAAATGATGATGTATGTCAGTTTCATCAATTTTCATCAACTATCACCTTTCTAGATTTTATTAAAGAGAAATATATGTTTTCTATTGAAAAACTATCGGATCTGCATTCTTTCTTTATTTCTTTTCCCTGATCTTTACTTTCACAATTTGTTCAAACATTTTCTTAATGTATGTAGCTTTGTCTTCCTGAAACAATACATTATGCTTTTCGACATCTTCCTTATTAAGTTTCTTATCCCACCATTTTACTTGATAGTGCTCTGTAACAGAGATAATGGATGAAGAAGTCAAAATTAAAACGGGCAGTATAATCATTCAAGTGTTTCTCAAATAGCGTTCGTTTTGGATTCTTTGGAGTCGGCTTTTTTATAAACATATCCTGATAGCCCTCCTTTATAAGATATCCATCTCTTGAATCAACATATTCCACTGTCTTTTTATTCAGATCAGTCTGCTTTGCCTTATCAGTTAGATACGTAAACTGAATATACAAATCGTTTTCTTCGATCTTAATCGGTTCTTCCTCACAGAGTTTAAACTTTCGTTCTTTCCCCTGTTCCTGTTTAACATTATCCTTCTCTTCGGTCGCGTCAACCAGCTTGAAATGCACCCGTTTGTCACCATCAATCCTGAATGTGTAATCCCTCAGATATTCAGAAGATTTTATGTAGTATTGATCAGCATTTGCCCAGTGGAGTTTAACCTCTTCTCCCTCGTAGGGTATCGCATAGGTATCTTTTTTATAACGCCGGAGGCTCAAGAAGTCGCCGTCATCATAGTAACGTCTGAAAAAGGTAGTCAGATGTGAGAAGACCTCACTTACAAGCGCCTCCTCATTACCATATGTTCCAAGCTCTTCACGCAATTCTCTTACTCTGGGAGAATCATCAGGATTCAGTCCGCTCTCCTTGACTGTCTTTTCCAAACGGGCTAACTCCTTCTGCTTTTCCCCTGCATCGACGCTTTTGTATTTTGAGAATTCTTCTTTTACCTGTGGCAGAAGTTCTTTATCGAGAAAGTGCTCTATTTCATCCCTCTTCTGATTCATGATACGATAGATGCCGAAATCAAGATCAGCCTGATCCATCTGAAACATCTGCCGTAAAATCTTTTTCAATTTTTCATATTGTGTTTCCATATGTTTATTGCCTCTCTTGTGTTAAACAACCTTCCATCGTATCATAAATAATGTTTCGGAATCAGTTTTCTGCTCCATCTTTTTCTTGAGTGCGTCAATCAGTATATCACGTTTTCTTCTATTTCGTCCTCTACATCAAATATCTGCTGCCGCTGCCTGCGTTGAATCTTTTCTGTTTCCCTGATTTTTACCTCGACGTCATGCTTCTCCTGTAGGGATGTCGATTGTCTTAACTGACGGTTCAAGGCACGGAGTCTGTTCCTGGTATCCTTTAATTCCTTCTCGGCAGAGGAGATCAGGTCATCTGTCCAGCGAAACAGGCGATCACATTCATCCTGATAATAGGATATTAAATTTTTCTTCAAGCTCTATGCTCCATTGTTTTCTGATAGATGCCGGACAAACAACGAGTAATTTTCGCTTACGTTCTGCCCAATACTGGCAAAGCGCAATAGACGCTTCGATTGTTTTACCCAAACCAACCTCATCAGCCAGGACAACACCTTTTGACAAAGGTGACTTCAAGGCGAAAAGGGCTGCTTCTATTTGATGCGGATTCATGTCAACTGCAGCGTCAAAAAGGGAACGTGATATCTTTATGATATCTTCAGTGGAAGATTTCAGCAGATCATGGGCATAATATTTCATGATAATTGGTAATCATTTATAAATAAAGGCAATATTTTTATACTTTATTATTTAATAAACTTACCTCTACTATTTAAGAAAAGACCTAGGGCCACCTTCATATTCCAATTGAAACAAACACTTCTCGTTTTCCTTATCCCCCATTTCACAATCAATTTATCTCTAAAAGTCAGTATATGAAATATGTTTCACAAAGAAAGAAAAGGTCAGACTCTCCTTAACTGCATATGAGAATGTGATTCCAGTACGATTATAGAAAGAGTCTGAGACGCTGAACCGTGTAAAAGTGTTTCTTTCAACGTATCTCGTTGAGACAAATTTTTTAGTACAGACTTGAACAACTACGGCCTAACCTTGCACAAGCCAGAACCAAAAATGGGGTTAATAAATTACAAATCTCAATTTACAAATCCCAAACAAATATCAAATTACAATGTTCGAATTATCAAACCGATTTATTGAAAATTTTGGTTTTGATTGCTGTGATTTACTTGTTAATTGGAAATTTTTATTTGGTGCTTGCTCGTCCGACCATCGGGTCATCCGGGCGGATCATATATACATGAAAAACGCCCTTAATCAATATCTTGCAAGACATTCTATGATTTATGAGATTGGAAAAATATTTTTTAAAGACCTTATGAACAACTGGTAACTTTTTATATTGTATGATCTATTACATCTTTGAGAGATGTTTTCAAAACTGACTGCATTACGATATGAAATGTCAGCAGTGTCCGGTTAGGTTTTTGCTTTCACTGCTTTTGTTATACCTGAATGCTTTGTCGGGTATCCATAAGCTCACGTTCTTCCTGGATTCTATAAAAACGTGCGGGAATGACAACTAATGAGGCAATAAACAGTAAAAACCTAACCGGACACTGCTGATGGAATGTGTAGTTTACCATGCAGGTATACTAAAACCGATTTGGTTTTCGGTTTTTCTGAAAAACAAATCTTGGTTGCAGTTATACTCGCTCCGTTTTTACTCGGATTTTATCCGAAAACTATTATGAAATGAGTATAAACAGTACAGAGTATAACAGGAATATGGTGTTATGCTCATTAATGTCGACGGCGTACTCTATGTCCTTTTATGATATGGATATACCGTACTCCAACGACGAGAATATTACACTAAACTATTTCATTTGTCAATACGACAGAGTATGACAACCAGAAAAATATTTATCCACCTGAATGCACCACTTAAGACCCACCTTAAACTATATCAAAACTTACAATTCTCTTTCAATTAATAACAGAATCATAACCAAAGCACCATTGACACACATAAATGTTTATATCCTTGTGTATTATGGTATATAAGCAAATTTAACAGGAGGAAAGCCTATGGCTAGGCTGGGGGGAAATCAATGTTATATTCACTACCCTGAGCTATGGTAAGTCATGCAGAATCTCAACACCCTCTCATCCAATCCGAATCCCAACAACGTAATCAAGCTTATCTGTAGTATCATGGCCGCTGATCTCAAGAACCAGATCCCTTTAGATATAGTCAATAGAGCTTACAAATTCATATCTTTAATCTACAAGAAGCTTGACACAGAAATCTTTGCAGGTATTACATTTACGAGCCTTATGAGAGAAGGAGTACCGAGAAGTTTAGACACATCACTCAAAGAGCTGGAGGGTAAAGTATTAGAGGATTTCAGCACAGCCCAAACCGGGGAGAGTAAACGTACTGATGACTAAACTCTTAGAAAAAGCATTCAACCAAGCCTCAAAACTACCAGAATCATCTCAGGATGCCATTGCGGCAATCATATTGGAAGAATTAAAAGATGAAAAGAAATGGAAAACAGCATTTGCCAATTCTCAGGATTCACTCTCGAAACTTGCAGCAAAAGTTCGCAATGAGTCTGAAAAAGGAAAAACGCTCCCATCTGATCCTGCCTCCAGGAAAAAATGATATCCCGCACAACAAAAGAGTTTTGGACACTCTTTGATTTACTTCCAGAAACTGTCCGGAACCAGGCTATTAAAGCATATAAAGCATGAAATAACAATCCCAACCACCCAGGTCTCCATTTTAAATCCATTCACAGCAAAGAACCTCTCTATTCTATTCGTATTAGCCGTGGCTATCGCGCACTTGGGTTAAATGAAATAGAAGACGAAGAGTTTCCTGAATTTGCTATAGAGAACTTCAGTGAAATGATGGGGTATGTTGCTACGGGAAGAATTAATATCTGGATACACAGGGATATTGAAGGTAATATGTGGTTCGGGGTGGTAAAAGCGAAATCAAAAGGTATTAAGGATGATATATAATGTAAGAGTTTTTTTAATCATTGTCTCTTGCAACGCTTAACTCATTGTGCACACTGAAGCGGGATTAAGTTTCCATTAGATTGTAGAAAGATATAAGATAGCATCTTACAAAATTGCAGAATCAAGTAACTTTTGTTTCAAAGAAAAAAACAATATACAAAGCCAACAAATATATGCGGTCAAGAGGAGGTTTGAAAAACAGACACTACTCCACTTTTCACGATTTGTTTAACACACTTTTGTGATTATCCCTTGAGACAAAATTTTTTGCATTCCCTCTCTCGGTAGCGGAATAAAAGTTGGTTTCTCATCGTCTCCCACACTTTTCTTATATTAGACAGCGGCTTATGAAAGAGATACAAAAATTGTTTCCATGGAAAATTATAATGATTATCCTTGTGACGGCTTTTAGCGGCTGTATAAAGAACAATATACCAGACCAACCTCATGCTGCAGAGAGTTTTATAAAACTGGGAAATGGCATTATTGTTGTAAAAGATGTTTGGTCAAAAAAACTCTCTCTCCCTGGTGGAGTTCAAAAGAAGAATGAATCCTTAGAAGAAACGGCCAGGAGAAAAACCCTTGAAGAAACGGGTATTTTGGTAACGGTTGGCAAAGAGCTGATGAGAACACCTGATTATGTTCTGTTCCAATGTGAGCCGGTCAATATAGTTTCTGCAATTAAAATGCAGTTTCCAAAAGGTAAACTATTTTATCGAATCCCCCATTTAAATGCATCCCGAAATGAGATAGAAAGGATTCTCCTGATTAATCCAATGCTCTCTAAGGAAAAAGACTTCCGCTTCCCTTCTCAACTGAAGATTATCCAAAAATTATTCGCAGAAGAGGAGAAGATTTCTAGTAATTTACTAATCTTAGAAAAACCTTTACGTTGTATGAATAAGATAGAATATTTAGGCACAAGGATTATTAGTGGTTTTCAAAAATTTGACGCTAAAATTATAAAAATATTTTCTCATATTTTTTCTTCTCTGGGATCTCAGTTTATTTTTCTTGCAGTTCCGTACTTTCTTCTTTGTACACCCGGGAAGCAGGGAAAGGAGCTTTTGTTTCTTATCCTTGTTTCCTCTCTTATAAACTTCATATTGAAAGGCACCTTTGGTTTGCCAAGGCCTTTTGAAATTCTTCCTTCTATACAGTTGTCGAAAGGTATTGGCTTCGGATTTCCAAGTGGCCATGCTCAACTTGCTACCGTCTTCTGGGGGTATTTTTTCTGGAGAGCAAGGTCCGATTGGATAAAACTGATTCTTATTACAATCATTCTATTAGTCGGTTTATCACGTATATATCTTGGTGTGCATTACCCTCATGATGTCGTTGGGGGGTGGTTTTTTGGTGCTATAATTGTTTCTGTATATTATATTTTAGCATCACGTAAAGCAGTTCATTCTTTCTCTATTGGACAAAGTTTCTCTTGGGGTATTTTTGTCTGCGTAGCATTCTTGAGCATACGATTATGGTTTCATCCTGTTACGGTAGGTATTATAGCTTTATGGTATGGTGTGCTGTGCGGAATTGTTTTCAGTGGAAAAAGAATATATTCCAAACCTCTTTCTTTTGGTTTTGGTCAAAAGGTAATACGGACACTAATAGGCATTCTCGGAATGATTTTTATTTTAGTCATATTTCATTTTATAACCCCAGAGGACAAAAAATTCTTTACAATGTTTGTCATTCAGGTGCTGAAATATTTTTGTTTAGGCTTATGGTTATGTTGGGGTTCCTTTGTGATCGTTGACACTCTTAAAAAATAACTGCTTAAGGTGTGAAATAATATTAAGATTTTGGACTTGGTTTGTCTCTTACGCGCCTCGTTATTGTTTCTGTAGTTTCTCACATCACACAAATCATTTTCATCCTTGCATGCGATTATTAAATACCTTGTAAAACCTCATTTAATCAATAAGATTCGAGAATTCTCACAATACGTCTATCCTGGTTTGAACAACGTGAAATCCATGGTGTTTGAGAGGGATGATACCATAGCCAGACTTTTGTCAATATTGCCGGTTGTTTGTGGAGGTAGGAAAAATAATATTACAAACCATATGAAAATTTAGAATCGTAAACGATAGCATATAGTTGCATACTTTTTTTTACTTAATCCAATTCAATCTGATCGTTCTTCATCATTTTCTGTTTCTGTTGTGATATCGTCAATATTGCTTTGACCACCAACCCCCTCTTCTGATTCCAACTCTATATTTGGTATAGGTTCATCAATACTATTTTCTGTTTCTGTTGTGATATCGTCAACATTGCTTTGACCACCAACTGTCATTTCAGTGTCGTCTTCATTATCAACCCAACCCCCTCCTGTTGTTCCAGCTTCAGCATAGACGATATTACTTGAATTGAAAAATACTAATAATATTACTACTACAACAAAAAGTTTTCTCAATTTCTTTACCTGTTTCACGTTATTCTCCCCTCATTTTTTATAGAAAAATAAAAAAGCCTTGCTAAGATATTGTTTACCAATAACTTGATGCAGAGGAATTTCAATATTTCCTTATTTTTGCGCTGAAGGCGCAAGTTCAAATTAAATAGCCATAGTATCATGAATACCAGTTGAAACCATTCCGGCATAGTTTTTTTCGTCATCCATGGAGTTAGACTAACTCGTGTTACTCAAACGATGTGCCTAAATTGAGGTCGCCATCTTTGTTTTCGGTTTGGGTAGTTTTGATGAATTTACAGACAATAACGCTTTTATCGGACGTTAATAACTTATAATTTGCAGGCTTACAAAAGGCTTTATATCTTATTTATGTCTTATAATTCAAGCAAATTATCAATGTTTTCTCATCTTCACAAACTGATTACGCCTGATATCTGAATAGTGTTGAAGATGAATGATAACAAACAAGACTTTTATCGCTATTGTAGATGGTTTTTATGGGTGTTATATTTTGCAGCGAAATGGGGTTTGGTGTGGGGTAAACATAAAAAGCCACCTGCATTCCTCAGTGTATGAAGAATGCAGGTGCATCTATATTGAGTCAATATTTGTAAATATTGACCTGGCTCTTTTCAACTGCTCTATTTTTAAATTTCTTTCTTGCGGCTCCACCTACAAGTCCTACTAACCCAATGCCGAGAAGAGAAATGGTGGCGGGTTCGGGTACGGAATCTATAGATAAGGTGGCAGATAAAATAGATTCCTTTGTATTTATTAAGGTATAAGTATTCCCCATACTATTATTTTTCAGATTTGTCATCAATTTAAGTTCAAGAGTAAAGGGGTCAGGGAAATTTTGATTACTAAAAAGAGAAGGAACCAGATTAAAATCCAAATTAATATTCTTGTTGTTCGTGTCGGTTATATTGTTACTAACCGCGTACGATTCCTCAAGATTTGCAATTACAACACTTCCTGAACGCAAAACAGCAGTCTCAAAAAAATGCACCTTAGCAATGTCGTATGGGATCAGGTCTAAATCGCTAAAGCTTACATTAAGATTTATACTATCTAGGATATCTGGGATTGGAGTAAAATTTAAAGAGAGATCAAGATAGCCGGAACTCATAGCTCCAGGTGCCAGAGTAACAGAATCTGCCGAAGACCCCTGAGAAGGCCATGTCCCTTATGCACCTGGTGTAAGCGGAATATAAAAACTGGCAGTTACCGGAGAAGAGTTAACTATTGTGGTTGCATTTGCATTTAGCACAAATAAAAAAATAACACCTATAAAGGTACCTGCAAAAGAGATCTTTTTCATAACATTCCTTCTCTATAAATGGTTAAGCCGAATTATATAGAAAAGAAGTGAATAGTAGCAAAAAGGTAATAAGTTTACTAAATTATCCATTTTTAGAATAAATTTGTCAATTAGCCGGAAGGTTGAATTTTAATCTCAAACTTTAGTTTGATACGCTGTGGTTAATTATCAGGAAAGGTAAATATTTGAACTTCAGCAAACTGTTTTCTTACATTGCTGAAAGCAGGTAAAGAGATCGGGATACACAGGGATAGTAAAGGTGATATCGGGTTTGCGATGGGGTAAAAATAAAAGTAAGTGCAGTAATCCTTTATAACGTGCGACATGCCATACCAATACTCACGAAAACCGCATAAAGGAATTTTAAGAGGAACAGAAAAAACCAAGAGCTTGCTTGCAGAAAAAGAAGTTGCAGAGCTTTCTTTTTTGGTGATGATGATGAGGTGTGTCAAAAATAATAGGCCGATAAGTTGTTTTATTTATCAGCCTGTTCTTTATTCGCCCTCACATAACTTTGCGAGTGATTGTTCCTTTATGTATCGAATTCTCATAGCAGAGACATTGGCGAGGATCGTCAGCTTTTAGAATCAGTGAGGTTCCTTACGAAGTGTGTGAAGAACGGGCGAGTTCTTATTCCAGAGGTTTAATAATTAACAGCCTCATTTTGTACTCTGTTCATGGTTCAACTTTTTTACCAAATCTTTATATGAAGATTTTGTTAAAAAACTGTGAATTTGTTGACGGTAATTATTGGTAATACTTACCCCTTCAATAATCACATCATAAATTTGCCATTTACCATTCTTTCTCAGTAAAATGAAATCCGTCAGAACTTTCCCTTCTGCTCTTTTTATAAGCTCGACTTGTACTCTGGCGCGTTTTCTTCCCTGTTTCTCCTTCAGTGAAATAATTTTATCTCCAAAACGATGACCGGATTTCCTGACATAGATCCCTTTAAGATAATGGGTAAATATTTCAATGAATTCTTTTTTTTCCTCATTTGAGCATTCTTCCCAGTGATCCCCCATAACGTTTTTAGTCATATCTTCAAAATTGAATGCATATGATATTTCATCCCAGATTTTTCGTTTTTGTTCCTTTGTCATTTTCTCCAGCTTTAAAGATGTGTCCTTAAGAATGACTCCTCTAACGAGTTCTCCCGTCTCTCCAGACCACAGAGTGGAAGTGGTCGTGAGAAAGCAAATAACAACGAATAATTTAAATAATGAATTTTTATATTTCATATCTTATTCTCTTTTATTGATAATTTTATCAACAGAATTACTGAAAATCATCAATAATTCATCTATTTTGAATATCGCTTAAGGTTTTAGGAAAAAATGATATCGTCCATCAGGTGAAAATATTTAACTCCTGAGTTAACCTAATGGGCTTACCAAAAGAGACCTGTTAATACCAGTAGGTATCAAGTAAAGAACGATTTCCCCGTCAGTTTAAGTACATTAGAATAGTATTTTTTGTAACCCCCTCCTTTGCACTATGTAAAGATCATATATATCGAATAGTATAACAAATTTTAAGAATACCAAATAAGGTGCCCTTATCAGCCGGTAATAATCAGGAGCATTATATAAAATAAGAAACAATATAACGAAATAAAATAAATTATTTTTACTCAATAGAATGATTAACCACATTTAGGCAGACTTGTGACGATGGTATTTGATAATATAGAATACAACTGTGGAAAATGTAACAAAATTTATGATTCCAAATGCTTTGAAAACAATATCGGGTGTTAACAATACCGAGGGCATCATAAGCAATGTGCAGCCCATAATCCCAAATGTCCACGTAAGGGAATAATCTTTCGATGAGCTTCTCTTCCTGATTTTTAGGATTAAAGGAATATTAAATAAAGGGAGGACAACACTGGCAGCAACTCCGACAATTTTAATTGTTTCAGGGATACTCATTTTGTTCTCAAAACATATCTTTTCACGTACACTAGAATGTCTTCTCCGTTCTATCTCTAAAGATAAAAGATTTTATAACTTTTTGCTTATCTGTCAATAGAGACCTCCTAACGTGAGGAGCTTTCTAAAATCAAAATTCTCTATGATATGAAATCTTACCAGTGGGGGAATGTTCCCTGCCTGTCTGCATGTATTATTATATGTTGAAATGTTAAATTTGAATATCAGGGATATTACTGGCCTGCCAGACCCGGCGAGCTTTTTGGCGCGTGAGATTCGGTTTATGGGAAAAGTAAAGTAATATTGGTGAAAAACCTCAAATTACTGTTACAAATCGGTAATTTTCATTTACATTGAAAAATTTTTCATTTTTCTTTTTCTTCCATTTTTTATTAAAGTAGATCAATTAAGTGCATAATTCTCAAAAAATACTTGAAATTTGGTGATTATTTTACTACTTTACCCAACCTCTAAAAAGAAATTTCTTATTATCAAAGACATGGGTGCCTCATGTTTTGAGCTGGTGAATGTATTAAGCTGTTATAAATGGCAGGGCGGTTTTGGTTATTATGAAACCACGAAAGATGCCAGCACCAATTTCTTTCTTGATTACGTGAGTAAAGGAACTTACGTGTTTGAGTACAGTTTGTTTGTAACGCATATGGGCAATTTCAGCAATGGTGTTACCAGTATACAATGCATGTACGCTCCAGAATTCACTTCGCATAGCGAGGAGATAAGATTAACGGTAGAATAAAGAAATGTCTAACGCCCAACTATCAATGCTCAATTTTTTCTCGAATTTTACCTGTCTGCGTGCGTTCCTTACGCACAGGCAGTTCAGAAAACCATTTTAAGATAAGTATAAATGAATTAAAACAAACCAATGACCGCATTCAGTATAAAAATATTAATGCTGAAAAGATAATTTTTACGATGGCATGGCTGAAAAAAAAGAACACCTCTATAGTATCCCGGACCGTTACCGCCGGTTGGAAAACCTGCATATCGTCTTCTGGCTTTTTAAAGACATCAGTTGGTGTATGATTTGGCGGGAATTGGGAATTTTTATGATTGTGCCCACGCTTTCAGTTGCCATCTATATTGCTTATCGTACCAAAAATATTAAATCAGAACTGGCACATAATCTTGCCGTAGCATTCTGGATCAGCGCCAACAGTTATTGGATGATAAGCGAATTTTACGGATTTGATAATGTAAGTGTATTCGGTGGCTATGTAGGTAAACATCTGGCTATGATCCCTTTCCTGATAGGCTTACTCATTCTTGCAAGATATTATCTTATTCAGCGAACAAAGGAACTAAAGAATGAAGAAGTGGTGACAATGTAATAAAAAAACCAATAGAGCTCTTCATCTTTCATGTATTGCTTTTAGATTTGTTTCAACTGTTTCTACATGGCGATAAAGGCCAGCCTATTTAAAAAGGAGAAATAAATACTCACCAATAGATTTATGCAATGGACTTGCTTTGGAATATAACAAAGATTGTCTCGAATTAAGAAATACTTAAATAGAAATTACAATACTTTAATATAACTCAATTTTGTCTCCGTTGCCGTTTCTATCCCTCTTTTAATATATAGCTGTATATAACATTCATAATCAATGATAACGGTGACATATAAATAAATCCTATCCATACCCGGTCTTAAATCGCTTGCGTTCCACTTTCCCGACTTAATCATAACGTCTATATCGCTTGTACCCAATAACACCGGATGCCCTCTATCGCCTTCAACGCACCCCAAGACAGAAACCTATCCACACCATACCGGGCACACTCTAAAATGTTACGACGTTTTTATTCGTTAATAAGTACCATAATACGCCCCCTCCAACTACTCAGAAATATAGGGTAGTGCAAATGAGAACGTGCTTCCTTTGCCAGTTTCACTCTCTACCCATATCCTACCATCATGATTGGCTATAATTTGCTTACAAATTGAAAGACCAAGACCTGTCCCTTTACGATTACCGGTATTTATATCTCCAACCTGATAAAATTTATTAAATATTTTATCTTGATACTCCTTCTCTATTCCAATGCCTGTATCTATTATGTTTACCACTATCTCATTTTTTTGCTTTTTAATTTTCAACGTTACAGAACCCTTCTCGGTAAACTTTATTGCATTATTAATCAGGTTAGTAAAAACCTGTTCTAGCCGGGCTTCATTAGCAAGAAGTAAAGGTAATTTATCTTCAAAATCCTTTTGGATTTTCAGATTTTTCTGTTCTGCTAAATCACTGATCATCTTCATTGAACGTTTAGCAACACTTAATATTGAAACAGGCTCTTTTACCGTCTCAACCATTCCGTCCTCAATTTTTGTTATATCAAGAAGGTCATCGAGAAGGGTTACAAATTTCTTACCCTCTGATTGAATTATTTTTATATCGTTTTCTATCTGCTCTCTAGCCTTCTTCATCCGGGGTTCTTCATCCTTTAATTGAGGGAATATTACAGTATTAAGTTTGCTTTTTATAACACCTACAAATCCTAACACTAATGAAAGTGGTGTTCTTATTTCATGTGCTACGGTTGATAGAAACTCCGTTTTTAATTTATCTTGCATCTTAAGATATGTATTTAATTCCAACAAATTTTTTTCCATCATTCTACGCTCTGTGATATCTTCATATGTACCAAGTATACCGATCACCTTTCCTTCATTGTTACAAAGGGGGATCTTATTCGTATCCAACCATGCATGTTTGCCATCTGCCTGGAGCTGTGGCTCTATGATGTGGTATTCAGCTTTTTTTGTATCCATCACCCTTCTATCGCATTTACGGAAGAAATCTGATTCCTCTTTCCTCCAGGCCAGGTCATAATCAGTTTTCCCGATAATGTCTGCTGTACTATTAACGCCGGCTTCATTGGCAAAATTTTTGTTACATCCCAGATAAATACTTTTTTTATCTTTCCAGAAAATAGATTGAGGAATGTTGTCCATAACTAACTTCAGCATCTGCTGTGTTTCGAGTAATTTAACTTCTGTTTTCTTTCGCTCTGTGATATCAAGTATTATAGCAACAAAAACAGGAACAGACTGAAATGTTGAAAGTTGAAGGTGCACCTCAACATCGTATAATGAATCGTCTTTTCTTCGATGGACCGTTTCAAACTGTATTTTCTGTTTTTCATATTTGCGGAGAGGATCTAATAATTCTGCAAATGACTTTGCCGTAAACTCCGGTTTCAGATCCAGTGGAGTCAAACTACTGAGTTCTTCCATCGAATATTTCAGATTCAACCTTGCACCTTTGTTAACCAGAAGAAATCTCAGGGTTTTAGCGTCGAATAGGTAGATTTCATTCAATGACTCTTCAAGTATATGAGCAAAACCTGTATTTGATATTCCAGCTTGCTGTAATGTCTTTAACATTTCCTATCAGATCTGTACCTTTAAATATTAATTCAAATAACTTGACTTTAATGATAAGCTCAATTTTTGTACTTGTTTCACAATTTGACACAACTGCAATAGACGTTATCAAAACACTTACTATGCTTCTCATAATATTATACTAAAATCGATTTGGTTTTCGGTTTTACCTGTCTGCGTGCGTTCCTTTCCTTACGCACAGGCAGGTCCGAAAACCATTACGAGATGAGTATAATATTATCCCGGAGCCCAGTTTTTACATATGAGTGCACGGACTGTCCGCACACAGTGAGCACTGCTGAAGGAAATGCAGCAGCAACTACCGCTGCTGAAATCGACAACCCAGGCCCTGGTACCAAATAAGCCTTTATGTAAATCAGACGTCATAATCCAGGCCTGCTCTTCATCAAACACTGAATTAATATACAAGCCATCTCTATTTTTAGTCTGCTTCATTAAAGACATTGCCTCTTCAAGTGTCGGCAAACGCCAGTCACTGTGTCCGGCAAAACTTTTCTGGTTTAATTGATGTACGTACTCCTTTGCACCCTTATAATCCGTTCCTTCGTCAGAACCTGACCGTTGCCACATCAAGCCGCTGGCATGGTCCATGACTACCTTGTCATCTTTCTGCTCTCCAAAATCGTTCTTAAAACCTCTGCCTCTTGGATACAACTTGCTATCGTAGAAACCTTTCTCAGCAAGCATAGTTTTAATCTCTTTTCTGGTAAGGGTAACAGGTTTGCTTCTCAACTTTTGCTGTCTATTCCCGGTATTCATTATTGATTTAGATTTTGCCTTCTTCTCTTCAGGATGCCGGTCAAATCCTTCCGATTCCATCTCCGTTTTCCCGCTCAATTTCCGGATGCGAGGATTGTCTTTTTCAATCTTCGAATCATGCTGGATAAATGAATCTCACACCTAGAATAAAAAGAAAAATTATTTTCTCTCCCCTTCAGAAGTGATTTGTCTCTTAACAGCGGGGCCTTATAGGAGTCAGGCCGCTTATCAGTTCCTTTTAATGTCATGTATAATTTGCCTGTACAGGCCTTGCAAATACTATGCGTTATCTGTAGTAAAGGTCTTTTTCAAATAAACCATATTTCTGTATCGCATCTTCAACCTCTACCCAATCATCTGCCTTTACTTTTTTCACCAGCTGCACATAGTTATAAATTCGTCATTAGCCTTAACTTCATTTCTTAATATATCAATCGACAATAAATTCTTTTATATGTCTTCCTATGGTATTTTCTTTAGTTAAATTATTTGCACCGTTTACACCTGCAAATTCAGACCAGTTATTGCTTACAAAAGTAATAATTAAGCCAGAATCTATGCGAAATTCTATTACATTCAGATTGTCAGCAGTTTTCATTTTGGTGCCTGTAGCATTTTTATCAAATTACTTCCATCCGATTATTTTGTAACCTTTTGCACTGAGGCACTCTTCAACGTATCTTTTTTGTATTGGATCTACCTCTTTCGCATGAAACAAACCCCACATAAAACCCCCTGCGGTACCTCCTGCAGCCCCCGTTGCAGCACCGCGCCCAGCATGGCCCGCAATTGCACCGGTTGCACCTCCAACAGCTGCACCTGTAGCAGCTCCAGCCACTGTCTGGCCAGCTATCTTCCTTCCTGATTTTGTTTTTAAACCGGCGGAGGTAGCCAGCTTCATGCACTCTGCAATTTCCTGCTTTGCAACAGTTTCCCCTACCGCAATAAAATGATTATTCGGATAGAGAACCGGACGTTGTGAAGCGCATCCCACACTAAGCAGTAAAACGATCACAAGTAGAATCAATCTATGACAAACAGTATTCATGGAGGGTTCTCCCTTCTAATTCATTTAAGAGACAGCACCTGTTCCAGTAAACGGTCACTGTCTCATTAACCTTGTATTATCTCACCCATATACGACGATAAGGAGTTTCTTCATAGTTTTCTCCTTCACAAAATCTAACTCAATTTTGCTGATTTCTCAAGATATTTAATCTATAAAAAGTGAAAAAGCATATTTAAATGATAACCAACCCCAACTGGCACAAACCCGAAGACAAAACAACTCCTTAAATAATAACCTTCGAGGACGATAATTAAATGAATAATACTTTATAAAATTTTGAAAAACTTCTGAACACGAAGGTAATGAAACTAATTAATGATATGCAAAGAAAAAACAGGTTTAGGTTAATTTTCGTTAATTTTATTGTTTACCTATTATACTTATTTCTTGGCTGCGTTGCCTTAGCTTTTTTTTATCAGTTGTGGAATACTATGGTTGGAAATTTAATTAAATTCATGAGTCCCTACGTTATCATTACAATCATACTTTATGGCTATCAATTCCGGAAGATTAAAAATCGGGACAGTTCGCATAGAATATAACCTGCCTGACATTTTCCGACCGCATGAATGACCAATTCGAACCCACCCCCATTAGAACTTCCTTGTCCCTGTGGGTCCGTCAGTGCAGGTATGGAAGAGCTGAAGAACACCCGCCTGCCATTTGTCGGGCAGGGATTCATCAGGGAGGGCCGTTGTCAGAACGGGCAGGTGAATATTTCTTTCTAGTGTGTGAGATATGGTTTGGTGCTGATCAGATATAAGGAATAATTGTTGCGGACGTAATCTTAATTGTTACAAACGAAATTAAGCAAAACTATTTCGTGCTGAAAAAAAATCATGCAAAAATAGTTTGGTATGATTTCTATCGAGGTACATCTAAGCCATGATATCTATAAGATTTTTTCTGCCTCATCAGTACGGTTATTTGCGGCTATATTAGCTGATAATAGATTTTTTGCCTTGATCTGCACGACAATTTCTTCACAAAAATTAACTTTGGACTTTTCTATCCCCTCAATGTTTTTATAAAAGGAACTTGTTTTAGGGTTTTCGGTGATATTGACGGCAACTTGACTTTGCTGATCCTGGCTCAAGTTAACGTGCTGCTTTTTATAGCCCTCAGTATTAATGTTTGCTATATTGTTTGCAGATACACTCTGCTTATCTAATGTCGCTTGTATGCCGGAAACTGATGAATTGAATGATAAAGACATAATCAACCTCAATTAGTTCAAAAGTACAAAGCCAATTAATCATATTAGCAAACACATTGCCAAAATATTTGACCAACTTAATATTTTCATAAGGTTCTAACATAACAACAGATACAACTTATTGCCCCATACTTGCTATTCATTAAATACATTTTGATATGTATTATTCTGAAGCACCTTGAGTTATTTTAAAAGACGATCTTTTTGACGTTTGACATGTGTTTTGGGGTGGTTTAGGTATAAAAAAATACATCTCTCAGTGTTTGCAGAAGGTTGGCTTTAGCACAATGAGGCAATACCGGTTAAGAACAACTCAGCTTTTTCAGCTTCATTATTCTTTTATTTCCTTCTTTTTACTCCACCAGTCAATCCACCCGGGCCTGTGCCGAGAAGTTTTATGGCTGCAGGCTTGGGAAACATGTGCTGACTGATTCATGTATGTCCTGAATGCCATGTCGTGCATTCCATCGAGGTACTGGGTTCCGTTCAGATACAGTGAACCGCCTGCATAAGGATTTTGGCTGCTTCCGTAAAAACCCAGGCCGCCATTGGTTCCTTTGATTCCTATGACAAATCTTTGATTTCTTCCCAGAAATATATTTGCTGATGTGAGATCAATGTGGTCCCAATCCGGATTTAAGAGAGTGGATGAATAGGTTATAATTGCTATGCTTGCGCCTGACTGCCAGGGTCGCCCGAGATTTATATAGAGTGATGCAGTACCGGCATACAAACGCAAGTCAATTCCGGTCAACTGGCCTGCCACAGTAGTAGTAACCCCCTGCTGCCAGTTAAAGGCTTCATGATCTGCATTATAGGCCGTAGTGATGAAAGCATTCTGTTCCTGGTCTATAATAGGTTGGTTTTTATGGATCATTTAAGGTTTATTATCACTGTGATAGTTATTTTCAGGACTAAATTTTTATTGCACTCTTCACACTTTTCTCATGTTGTGACAATTGAAGTAATTTTTCATTCGAATATATATCCTAATCGTAACATAGTAAATTGGTAGCAAGGTTCTTGGATTTGCAACTACCTCGAATTTTTACCACTGCAATTTCTCTAATGTAAAAACACCTTCTGTTCCGCCTCTTTAATCGGTTTCTGAATCACCAGCCAGTTATACTGTTAATCATAACCTGAAATGAATTGATACCCACCAACTCCCTGTTTGATGATTCTCGCAGATTTAAAAGTCAGCATTGCTGATTTTCCATCTGCTGAAATGTCTTTATCAAACTCCACCTGGAGAACGGTAAGATCGCTTAATCGGGCTGCATCTGAATCCAATAACTGAATGATGGCCATCCTTGCTTTTTCATTATTAAAGTTGCTCCATGTTCCCTTTGCTGTGTTATTGATTATCCCATGCCATTTACCGTCCCCTTCCTTTTGATCAGATAAAAATGCATCTAAATTCTCTGTGGTATCATTCCCTTGCCATCTCACCTCAGAAAGACTTCCGTTTTTATAAACGGGAACTTTGACAGTAAGTTCGGAGAAAGAATTAATGGGTTTATTCTCTTTATACTCTCCTCGCGGAATGTTACCACCGTAAGGACTGATTCCAGAATTAATCGGGAGCTTTTGCACAAGATCATTGTCAGCAGCCTCTGAATTGCTGGTAAGCAGTATTATCGATAATAATAAGAATGCCTTCGCAATATGTCGAGACATTGATACCTCCTAAAAGTTAATAATTTAAATTTGAACTAACTTCTATACCGGCAGCAGGCAGATATTATTGCCAGTCAACTCGGGTATCTTTTGAGGACAATTTTTATGCCGAAGTTATAATTTCCAGAAGAAATATTGTAATATAAGAATACAATGAGGCTTACAAAATTAGATATGGTTAGAATAGTGTATGGAGAGTTTAGTTTGAATGTAAACTAAATCAGAACAAACCCGTAAAACAACCTGTTTTTTTTGATTTAAGTGTTTGAATTATCGAGACTAATGTATAAGTTATTTTTTTTGAAGTCTTTTCAATAATAACAGACAGAACTGTTATTCCATAATTTTGCCAAAGAGATGAGCAGATGTTGGTTTGATACATAATGCAGTTAAGGTGCAACCAATCCAATTCTATAAATGTTATTAAAATTGTGTGAGGTGAGATAGATATTACAACTTCAGGAAACTGTCTTTTTTACATTGCTTCCACAAAAACAATCATCAGGATCCACAGGGATATAAACGGGGCTGCCTCTCTGACTGTCTGAATGGAGAAGCCGGGTTTACCATCTTCTTTTAGGGCATAAACTATCAATATTACATATACTTTTCTAGAAGCTTTTGTATTAAAGTAATAAATGAAATTGATATCTGCACAGAGAAAAAGATTCAGGTAATAGCGAATGTTTAGTAACATCCCAGCAATCCAGTCGCACACCAACTGTTTTATTTGGTTATCTTGGTGATTGCGGCCACCCAACCGCCCTTGTATGGCGCGGAAAGCGTTATGACACGGTTGCCCTTGATCGTTCTGTCCATCAGACGGTAACCCCCCTTGGCCGATGTTTGAACCGCGATGCCCATTGAGACGCTGATCCATGTCACGTCGAACATGCCTGGAAAGCCAGATAGGTCAAGTCCAACTGAACCGCCGTTGGTGAAATAGAGCGCGTAGCTTTCTCCGGGTTTCGCCGCCAAGTAGGCCTCGTTGCTCGCACGGTCTGAAAGCTGCCCCATTTGTGGTGTGATGTCCCAGAACTTGATCCGGTTCTCCAGAATGCGTGCCGCTTTGATGCTCCCTTTAGCAAAGTCATTGAGCCCGTTGCCGGAATCCGGACGGTGAAAGCGGGCGCTGGCAGAGCCACCGATGATATTTCGCCAAAACCTCTCAACACCATCCTCAGGGCCGCCCGTCCCAAAGGTTTCATAGCCGCTACCGTAAATCTTGATGTGATTGCTGGGGCGTGGATGCTTGTTGACATGGCGCAAAAGCCATTGCAGGCTTTCCCAGTGCGCGTTATCGTAGTTCCGGCTGTTCACCTGCGAGATGTCGGCAAACATGTAATGCTCGGTGTCCTCAAAAACGATCGGAGTGTGTTTTGCTTTGTCAGCTTCGAACGCATCGTCAAACATGTCGGTCGTGCAAACCGTTATCCCCTTTTCGGCAGCCCTGGCCTTGATAAAGTCGATCCAGTACTGTCCCCATATTGCGGGTGTTGACGTCTCGTTGTTCATGCAGTAAAGCACATGTCCGTAGTCCAGGCTATAGGACAGTATCTTGGCAACGAATGCCTCCTGGTACCGCCGAACAAGATCGAGTTTCTTGTTGTACTGCGGCATGCTCTCGATCGAGTGGAAAAAGGGTTGCCGATCGTAAGCGGAATGATGGGGGTACTCGGCAGCAAAGCCTGTTTGCTCGTATGTGTAGTTCACGTTGTTGCCGGGATTCCACGGGCTGGTCTCCCAGTTCTGTGTCGAATAGTCGAAGCGGTCCCAAACTTCGATTTGCACAATAATATCCCGCTCGGCAGTCCACTGCAACATGTTCTGGAATCGCTGCCAGTATTCGTCATTCCACTGGTCCAGGTCGAACGTTCCGGCTGGTTGTAACTTGTACGGCATCAGTTCCTTACCCTCACGCTGACTCATCGTATTGCGGACATAGTTGGCTCCCACCGCGCGCATCTCGTCAAGATGCGATTCGAGGTCGTCAAGCAAAAAGAGATGGTCCGTATTGCTTCCGCCCAGCAACATAACGGGTTCGCCTTTATACTGCCAATAACAGGGATTTTCAGACCAGGACTGAATACGATACTCGTTCTGCATTTGTCTCTTCTCTGATTTTGAAGCAAGTTGACTGCGAGCAGACAGAGTAGTTAAAACACACAAGATCAAGAATAGAGGGGCCACAAAGAGCAATGTCACGTTCGTCCTCATACTTCCTCCTAACAAGATAATTAGCCGTCTTATTTTACGGCTGTCTTGGCATATAATAAAGTTGCTCCTAAAGCAACGCTACTATAAACAAGCATTTAACAATGTCAAGTTTTTCTGACAGTCAATTGACAAACTGACAGTAAAATAAACTGCAATGATGATGTCAGAAAAACTCATGTAACGTATTCTTATCCGGGAATCGATAAATTTCGCATTATCAACCAGTTTAAAGATAAAATCTATTTTCCTGCACTTTTTTATTATTTTAATGTTCCGCGACCCCATACCTCAATCGGTCCTGATTTAAAAATGACTTCATCTGTCAATCCCATGTGCAACCAGGAAGGATGGGTTTTCGTAAACATGTCAACGGTTATCCCATTTATCATCCTTTCATTCCGGAGGGTCAAATAATCATTAGAAACCTTAATATGGGAGTATGTGATCCCATTCACAAAGTAATCAGATTAATCAATCTATTGGGAAACCATCAGATTCGGATAATCTGTTTACCCGGTTGAATATACAGACTATTCAACCGGGTTTGTTGTCCCTGTCTTATATCTAAATAAGTTACCCAGGAACTCATTCTAAGATTAATTGACATACGGTTAATTGGCAATTGTAAATTCAGTTTTAAAATGTTATAAAGTAATATTAGATCTGTATGGAATATGCTGATTTTTTTGATTTTACTAATTTGTGAATTTAATTTGGAGATATTAAATGCCATTAGCTCATCATCCTTTAATCAAAGAATTTCCTGAATATAAAGACCAAATCCATAAGTTAAAAATGGAGGATAATCATTTTTCAAATTTAATGAAAAAATATGAAGACATTGACAAACAGATTTTTCGAATTGAAAGCGATGAAGAACCAGCCGGAGACCACCAAATTCACGAACTGAAGAAAATACGTCTGAAGCTGAAAGATGATCTCTATGGTTTTATTAAAGAAGCATAAAAATGTATTGATTTTATTTGGATAGAATTATTTTTGAAGCTGCTTTCCGTAACGAATTTATTTCCACCGGCTTTATTAAACACGTAACCCGGTTTTCGCTACAGAATGCCTTGTTTTCTTTGGAGAGATTACCGGTCATAAAAAGAAACCTGGTTTTTAATGCTTGCTGATAAACTTTATTTGCCAAATGTTCAATTTCCCGAAGCCATTTAATTATATCAAGCATGTGATTATCCTCTATCGAATAAGACTTGTTACAGATCGCATACGAAAGACTCCCCGATTATACTAAAACCGATTTGGTTTTCGGTTTTACTGGAAACCAAATCGGTTTTAGTATATAACGCTCCGCTTAACCGCCTGGCAATGAAGCGAAGAGGAATTGTCAGTTCGAGTTGATGGGGTTGATTGGTGCCGGTTCAGGGTCCAAGTGTGGCCACCCAGTCACCAACCAAGTGGGTAATGGCAATTACAACGATGGCTATCAGAACATGCTCGCCAACAATCTTCCATGGTCTCTCGCCCTGAGATTTTGCAATGAAGTAGCTTAGAACAGTAAGAATGGACAACCCCCACACGAGACTGACTATAATGGCTGTGAAGAGAGGCAGAAGAAGAACCGGGGCTGCAAAAGTCAAAGCAAAGATGAATTTAGCCATAAACGTTGCTATGGTGGCTCCCCAGATTTGCCTGGTCGTGTGAACGTTTTCCGATTCCTCTGAAATATGAATGCCAAGTGCATCGGAGAAGGCGTCGGCAATGGCGATGGTGAAAACACCTCCGAGAACGACCAGTTTCGAACCTGTACCAGAATGCAGACCCACCATAAGCCCAAGTGTGGTTATAACGGCTGAAGTGAGCCCGAACGTAATGCCAGTACGCAACGAATCCTTCATATGTGTGAACTCCTCTTAGCATCCAACAAGAATTAGCCATTCTGTAAAGAAGGACTGGGGGTCAATATTTCAATTGGCAAAAACACTACCGGTTTATTACAACACATCCTCTCTCACAACTTCCCATTTTCCCTATCCCCTATTTCATATTATCTTACATCTATCAAAGTAAGTAAATAAAATATGTTTCACTATAAAGAATGCAAAGCAACAAAGAATTTACTTCCCTCCGCGAACAGGCCATACATAGAGGGTGTCAGTCTTGTCGGCAGTGTCCAGAACGCCGAAATCGCTCAAGGTCACGATCCACGCGTAATCTGTACCGCCCTGGAGGGTATCCCTCGTCCAATAGCTGTCCAACTGCACGCCGTTAAAGAAGTCAGAGTAGCCCGTTTGAAGGGCAGGTTCGTTGTTCCTGTAATCTGTCAGGCTTTCCAACTCATACGTGTCCGGCAGGCGCCAGTCTTTCTGGTGACTTCCATCCGGTGCTTATCACCATTAAAAGTCCCATTCATCGTTCCGTTTCTGTTGAGGCTCACCACATCAGCCAGGGCATCTGCCCAGGTTCTCAATCCGGCGACATTGGCATTCTGTAACCATATCAGGCCGGTACGGTTGTCCGTTACTGTGCCGTTACCATTATCAGTAAAGCGTGGATCGGGAGAACTTTCCTCTTCATTCGAATCAGGCATATCTGCTGTGGCACTTGCAGTGAGAACACCCGGATAACCGAAAGATACGGTGCAGGATAAAAAGAGAGATAGCAGAATCAGGCTAATATTTGCTCTGCAAAAACGCATAAAAACCATTTATCATTCTCCTTAGTTACTGGTTCACTGATACTAAATATTACGTTACATAAAAACCATGCCTCATGGGAGACAAGGTGAATGATCAAAGGGCTTAGAGCTGATGGCAAAAAGATAAAAAAAGGTCTCCTGTTAAATTATCTACGAATTTAACAGTGCAAGCACAGGTCAATGGGGAAAGCTCAAAGTTGAAAGTGCAAAAGTCAAAGATCAAGACTGTCTTTTCTTAAATCAATCAGCATCATGCAGTCTCAAGTTCCTTTGTTTTGCACCCCGGCTGATCCACTGGCCTTGCTCACATATGGACAAAATCTGCCTCAAACAAGACCCATCTTTGGCTGACAATGTGGGCAATGTCTGCCGATTACATCAGGTTTTGCCTTTATCGGGTACCTTTTTCTTAATCTATTTTTGTTCCGAATCTTACAGGGAGATACCGTGTTTACTAACAAGGACAGTGTGAAAGTATGAAATCGGCGGTTAGAGATAAGAAAGGTTTATTATAGAGGAGAAAAAATAAAGGTGTACATGGTTTTGTAAAAATAAATAAATTTAAACAAACTCCATTTTACTCTCTTTTCCTGCAACCTCCTGAACATCCTCCTGAAACGTGTTCAGCCAGGAAATCGAGCAACGTTTGATACTCTATTTCCCAAAAGTGTTAGAAGCAACAAAGGAAAAGATTGTTATCACAAAACTTGCTAAAAATTTAACTAATAAAATACCATGTACACCTTTTTCTAAATTATGTGTTAGAATACCACAAAACAAAGAAATGTCAATATGAAAAAATTGTAACAGCAAAATAGCTTAAACACATGTAATTATAATTATCTGAAAGCGCAGGATTTAAAGAAGATTGCATAGAATATTTTTTATTCATAACTAAGTATAAATGTTGTCAATCTGAACCGGAAGCATTATCAGGTGTGTGCGTTAGCTGTGATTTATATAGTCCCATAGGTGGATGAAAATTGAAAGCTCAAAGGTTAAAGGTGGAGGCCGTCTCTTATGTCTTTTCCTGATAATGTCATGTGTTTTAAATTTTCATTCAGAGGACGATTGTTTTCTTTGCAAGCAAATTATTGATTGTTATTTTTAATTCCGTTAAATCTGAGGATTTAATAACGTAACTATCTTCATTCCATGACATAAAGCAATCTTTATAATGGCTATAAGAAGTATGAATAATAATTGGGGTTTTCTTTTTGTTTTTACCTATAATCTTGCCAATTTCTTCAAGACCATCCATCATTGGGATATTTATGTCCATTATTATTATGTCTGAATCCAGCCATTGGACTTTACCCAAAGTCTCCTTGCCATTAGCTGCCGTTATACGTTCATAGTCTTCGCAGCCTAATTCATGCTCATAAAGTAAGCGCTGGTTTTTATCGTTATCTACAATAAGAACAACAGACATGTTAATGGAGCCCCTTACTTCGCATACTCACTTTTCAACGTACATGAAAACACAAAAGCATCTCTTTTTTCATATCACCCGGATGAAAGAGTAAGTACTTACTTCATAAAGAGATGAAATATTTGTTATAGAGGAGATGTAAGTAAGGTGTACATGGTTATTTAAAATGAGAAGAAATTTCAAACAAACTTCATTATTACTCACTTTTCCTGCTACTCCCTGAACATCCTCCTGAAACGTGTTCAGCTAAGGAAAAAAATAACCCCTTTGAAATCTTTTTCCTAAAAAGCGTTAAGAGTGAAATAGGAAAAGGTTGTTATGATAAAACTTGCTAATTACTTAACTGATAGAATACCATGTACACCTTATCCTCACGTATACCATAAAACAAAATTACGTCAACATGACAGAGTGTGACAAAGCAGGACATTTTAAAAACACATTGATTGTAATAATCTGAAAACACAGGAGTTATAAAAAATTGCAAAAATTTTTTTTTATATAACTGACTGTAGAGTTCATAAAATCTGAACCGGAGGTATTATCAGGTATGCGCACAGCTGAGATTCATATAATCATGCAGACGGAGGAAAGGAGGAAGCTGAAAGCGATTATAGCTCATGGCTCATGGCGTAGGGCTTAGGGTTCATGGCTCATGGCTCATGGCGTAGGGCTTAGGGTTCATGGCTCATGGCTCATGGTTCATGGCGAAAAGATAAAAAAGACCTCGGTTAAATAATCTCCGAATTTAACGGGGCAAGCAAAGGTCAAACATGATGTAGTTGATTTTTTAGACACAGTGTTGTTAATTTAAACACCGGTGAACACTTTCTGGCCTCTAACAAGAAAAGGGTAAAATTAAAGAAACAACGTATATGCTGTCGCTGAGCCTGTTTTAGCCGAATAGGAATGTAAGCTGTTAAATCAGCATTTATATGGCATGTCTGTTGCTTTTACAAACCTGAGTCGTTCGTGTGAATGCAACGACAACAAAATTACCTACTTCCATCGTTTCATAAAGATTAACTGTCAGGGAACCAAATCAGGCATACAAGGATACATACTTTTTAGGAGGTGTAATCATGAGATACAGAAAATTTTCGTTAGCATTCTTCGTCAGTGCATTTATTGTTACGGTCACGCAAGTACATCTCCGGGCAGGAGTTCCGGAACAAATCATAAAGGAGGTTATCCTCAAAGATTCATCCTCGAATGCAACGGGAAATATCCAGAATCACAAAATAAAACTTTGGGAAGACATTTCACCTTCTTTCAGTTTTGATGAGATGTCTAAGAGGGCCATGGGAAAATACTGGAAGGATCGTTTGCCCCATGAAAAAAGTGAATTTGTGCAATTATTTGCCAGGAATCTAAAAAACTTTTACATCAGTAAAGAAAATCCTCTCTTTGGAAAGAAAATTGTTTCGCTAAGAGAAATCCAGAGTGATAACTTTACCAAAGTAGAAACTGAAATTCTCACAAATACCGGGAAAGAAATTACCGTGGTTTTTTATTTACTCAATAAAAATGAGGAATGGAAGATCTACGACGTGATGATTGAAGGAGTAAGCCTTGTAAAAAATTATCATAACCAGTTTAAAAGTATCCTGGCCAGATCCTCATTTGATGGTTTGATACAAAAGATGAAGCAGAAACAGGATAAAATTTATTTAACCCCTGATCGTCCCCTCGTTGCCTCGTACCAGATTAAGTAGACTTAGGACCCTCCTGATCCCTGACCCTGCTCCTTCCCCGGGCAGGGTCTGCTTTTAATTTAACCTGACCTTGCTGGGTCAGAACCAAAAAAAGGGTTAGATATACTCATCTGATAATGGTTTTCGGATAAAATCCAAAAATTATTTTGTCCGAGTAAAGTATCTTCATTTGCATTAATCGAAATATTTTTATACTGCCACTTTAAAACTCTGACTGTTGGGGATTTACCGGTACAAATGGAAATCAGTGGTTGAACCAAAACTGTCCGGATACAAGGCGTGTAATAATTTCGTAACCGGAACGTACTCATGTACTTGAGGATTACGGAATTATTATGGCAACGCAGTAGATGGGTAGTTTTCGTTCAACTACAAAGAAAAAGAATTGGGCCCACTAGGACTCGAACCTAGGACACGCGGATTATGAGTCCGCTGCTCTAACCAACTGAGCTATGGGCCCTGATATGTTTTTACGGTATCAGCGATTAATAACAGTTACGTAAATCAGGCACTGCGAAGATGAATGCCACGGAAGTGTAACAACTTTTTGTTTTCGTTTCAAGTGTTTAGTTTGCCTTTCAACTGGATTTTATTGAAGATTTACAAGACGAGGTCTCAATAAAATGAGAACATGCCTCCCTCCCTATTGCACGACACCTTTAACAGTTTTGTCTATCATCACTTTTTCCTCTTTATCAATGACAGTAAACTCTGTAACTATGCTGAATCCGGGATAACCATGAGTTTTTCTTATGCGAATCACTTTTCCGACACAATTTATGGTCTGCATAGAGTGGGAAATGTCCAGCTTTAAATCTATAATAGAACCAATTCCTAAATGTTTATTATAATGAAAGCACACACCCATAGCACTCAAATCCTTTATGGCCAGCATATCCCAATTTGAACTAATCATCTTATGGCCTTCATATTGATTGATGCGAAATCTTACCATAAACGGTTTTTCGATCCTTGGATTTTTCCTTTTTTCCAAACCATCATAGAGCGGAATTCTTTTCCCGTCATCCTGTTCTTGCCGTTTAGATCTTCGCAATGCTTCCCGACACCGATATGCAGCCTCCGGTAACTGATAGAGAATAAAGGAAAACAGCTCTTTGAAATTCTGTACGGCAAAGAACGGAAACTCCGGATCCTTAATTTCACTGAGTATTTGTCTGCACACTCTTAATGTCGTATCAGCATTAATTTTCCCATCCCGATATTCCTTTAAGCATTCTACTAATAGTGCTATGTAATTCAAGTTCATCTCCCGACTAAATGATGAGCTTTCTCCCGGTTTTGGCCAACCACTTTTAATAACCATGAAACAGAAACTCCTTTCGGCCCGCTCATGCCGTTATCTTCTCACGTCCGGCTGCCTGAATGGGAATCCGAGTTCTTACCGGCACGGGCTGGCTAGTTAAAAGTTCAAATAACCGACACATAATTATTAAACTTTTTGTTGTAATACATCTTTTATATCACAATTAAACAACAATTCTCGTACCAGAGCAACCAGATTAGGAAATATTTTGCAATGTGTTAAATTTAGGATACTTACGTATGTTTTTCGGCAAAAAGGTGATTGTTGTTTTCGGAAAATCAGTTAAAATAAATCGAACTCAATGTCTCTCTATCAGTCAGTAATTGTATAACTATTTAATTTGCATAAACTTAGAATTGTCCTATTTTGTTGACCGCCATTCAACAATAGTTGGTTACTAATAATTTGTTATACTCATCTAATAATGGTTTTCGGATAAAATCCGAGATAAAATTGAGCGAGTAAAGTCCTCGGCGTCTGGGGATACCTTCACCAAGATTTGGTTTCCAGTAAAACCGAAAACCAAATCGGTTTTAGTATATAAACAGAAAATATGCCGCAAACTGAAAATAACAGGACCCACATCGCCTACTTCATTTCACCTCACGGTTTTGGCCATGCAGCACGAGCTGCAAGCGTAATGGAAGCTGTGCATGAGATTATGCCTTCAATACAATTTGAAATTTTCACCAAAGTTCCCGAGTGGTTTTTTGAACAATCACTTACCGGACTGTTTACCTGTCATGATGTCTTAACCGATATTGGGCTTGTCCAGATAACTCCCTTAAGCGAAGATCTACCCGGGACGCTTCAATGTTTAAATGAATTCCTTCCCTTTGATAATAAACAAATCACACGATTAGCGAAACTCGTAAACAGAACGAAGTGTGAGTTAATTATCTGTGATATTGCCCCTATGGGAATCGAAGTTGCGAAAACAGCCGGCATCCCGTCTCTGTTAATCGAAAATTTTACCTGGGATTGGATTTACCGGGGATACGTACATCCAGATTTCCCCGTGGACCACCATATTCATTATCTGAAAAAAGTATTTGATTCAGCCGATTACCACATTCAGACAGAACCTGTCTGCCTCCGTTGCACCTCAGATCTCACTACAGTACCCGTAAGCAGGAAAGCCAGATCCTCCTCCCGGCAAACACGGCAGAGATTAGGAATACCTGACAAGACAAAAACGGTATTGATTACGATGGGAGGCATACCCGAAAAATACACTTTTTTTAAACAACTGGCACATCATCAGGACACATTCTTTATTATTCCGGGCAACAGTCAATCAAAACAACTTCTCGGCAATCTCGTTCTCCTACCTCATCACTCTGATTTCTACCACCCTGATCTGATGAACTCATGTGATGCCGTCATCGGTAAGATCGGTTACAGCACACTTGCCGAGGCTTATCATGCCGGAGTCCCTTTTGGTTATGTCCCGCGTCCCGCTTTCTGTGAATCCCGGAGACTGGAGATGTTTGTCAGGAATCACATGGAAGGTTGTTCTATCACGGATAAACAATTTCATGAGGGGTGCTGGATAGATATTCTTCCCGACCTGTTAGCTTTCCCCGTAGAAAACGGAACACTACTAACGGATCGACTCAGATAGCCTGCTTTATTTCCAGGATGCTGGAGCAGGATGCCATGGCTTGATCAATTTCAATTTCGCTTGACATAACGCTTTCAGAGAAATACAATAAAAAACGTGTTGTAAAGATATGTCTTCCCGTCCGTTCCGGACTTTCCCGGATGCTGCCGTGCTGCTTATTTGAGCTGAAAAGAGACGCTTCTTCATATTATAAGGATACGTTACAGAACAGGGGAGTGATGACAAGGATCAGGGGCTGAAGGAAACCAGAAGAATGGCAAGGATTTTTGAAAATAAAAGAAAGAAAAGAGTTGAAATCGACGAAGAAGCTCCCTGTATTGTTGCCTGTCCGATACGTCAGGATGCACGCGACTATATTCAACTAATTGCAAGAGGCAAATTTCGCGAAGGAATGCGTGTCGTTGCCGAAAGAAATGTAATGCCTTCCTCATGCGGCCGAATCTGCACTCATCCATGTGAGACCGAGTGCAGAAGAAATGCGATAGATAAACCCATAGCAATTGCATGGCTTAAGCGTTTTCTTGCAGATGGCAACTTTTCAGAGGCAAACCGCTCTTTTCCCGGAGAACAAGGCAAGGCTGAACGCTCTCCCGATGTAAAATATCCTGAAAAAATTGCAATTATCGGTTCCGGCCCCGCAGGTTTGGCAGCAGCAAACGATCTTGCTCTTCTCGGGTACAAATGTACCATTTTTGAGTCTTTTTCCGAACCGGGAGGAATGCTCCGACTCGGTGTACCCACCTACCGTTTACCGAGAGATTTCCTCGATAATGATATCAGTACGGTTAAAAACCTCGGTGTAGAAATACGATTCAATACCACGTTCGGTAAAGACATTACATTTGAAGACTTGAAAAATGAAGGCTACGATGTTACGTTTTTAGCCGTAGGTTTACCCGTAACCAGGAGGCTTCCTATTGAAGGCGTTGATTTGGATGAAGTTTTACAGGGAATAACGTTTCTTAAAAGTGCAAACAGCAACGGTAATCCAAAAGTTGGTAAAAAAGTACTGGTTATCGGTGGCGGTGCAGTTGCAATGGATTGTGCAAGGACGGCCATGAGGCTTGGTACGGAAGAGGTTCATATTGCCTGCCTGGAATCAAGAGATGAAATGCCAACAACCGATTACGAGATTGAAGAAACACTTCACGAGGGAGCAATACTTCACGTATCAGTCGGACCAAAGAGAGTTCTTGAAAAGAATGGAAGTGTTGCCGGCCTTGAAACACTGAAGGTAAAATCTGTTTTTGACAGCCAGGGAAGATTTAATCCTTCGTTCTACGAAGACAGTGAATCCGTAATAGATGCTGACACCATAATTCTGGCCATAGGGCAGTCATCCGACCTCTCTTTTCTCGAAGGTCATGAAAGCATACAAATTACGAGAGCCGGCACAATAACCGTAAACACTGAAACTCTCAGTACCGGAATGCCGGGAGTCTTTGCAGGTGGTGATGTAGTATTAGGGAGAGGAACCCTCACCATGGGTTTAGGGCAAGGTAAAAAGGCTGCATTAGCCATCCATAATTATCTCAGAAAAACTGCGGAAACCGACAATAAATTCCGGGATGTAAAGCCTCTTGAAGAGCTTTCAAAGACAAGGGTTGGAAAGATAAAAAAAGAGGAGAGATGTGAAATGCCAACCTTACCTCCAGATACAAGAATCCACAATTCTGAAGAGGTTGAACTCGGGTTTACTGAAGTAATGGCAGTGCGTGAAGCAATGCGCTGTATGAACTGCGGTAGCGGTGCAACAGTCTCGGAAGAGCTATGTATAGCATGTTTAACCTGTGTCAGAGTCTGCCCTTTTGAGATTCCAAAGATAGAGAAAGACGAAAACTACGCCTACATTGACAGTGATTGTCAATCATGCGGAATCTGTGTAATAGAATGTCCTGCAAAGGCAATCGAATTTAAGGGTGCTTATGAAGACATGGGAAAAGTACAGTTCGATGAAATATTTGAAGCTGAGCCTGGCAGCCCCTTAATCATAAACTTCTATTGTGGTTGTAACGAAAATTTCTCCCCTGACAACCTGCCGGATAACATCAAACACGTGAGTATATTTGGTTTAGGGAAGTTAAGCCCTTCGCTGATTCTTACGGCCTTTGAGAAAGGAGCAGACGGAGTTCTGGTCACGTCTTGCGATGACTCCTGCCATTTCGGTGACCACTGTAATACCTGGGCTGAGAAAAGAGTTGCAATGGCACAGGAATTTATAACGTCGATTGGTATAGAAAAAGAGAGAATAAAGAGTCTCAAGCTTTCCCATAACAATAAGGACGAATTTATACAAATTACAAATCAAATGGTTGAAGAGATAAAAAATGGATAATGCAAACAACAATAATTTCAAGGCTGGTAGTAACCTGGAAAAATTGCTCAGGAAAGGCGAGTTTGTGGTTACGGCAGAACTGGGCCCTCCAAGAGGTGCCAGCCGTGAGATGGTTGAAGGGAAAGCGAAAATCCTGAAAGGATTTGCCGATGCCTATAACTTAACGGATTGCCAGACCGCAATGGTGCGACTTTCAAGTATTGCCAGCGGGGTAATGCTTCTTAACATGGGGATGGAACCAATCATACAGATGACCTGCAGAGACCGGAACAGAATTGCCATGCAAAGCGATATACTCGGAGCAGCGGCGTTAGGCATAAAAAATCTCTTATGCTTAACGGGAGATCATCAGTGTTTTGGAGATCATCCTGAGGCAAAAGGTGTCTTTGACCTTGATTCAATCCAGCTTCTCAACATGTCCAGGCAGATGAGAGATGAAAGTAAATTCCAGTCAGGCGGTGAGTTGAAAGTTGAACCAAGACTCTTCCTGGGTGCTGCGGAAAATCCTTTTGCAGACCCATTTAAGTTCAGGGCAGTCAGACTTGCCAAGAAAATAGCCGCTGGGTGCGATTTTATCCAGACACAGATTATATACAATATGAAGAAGTTTGAAGAGTGGATGGGCATCGTACGGGATATGGGTCTGCACAAGAAAGTCTCTATTTTAGCAGGTATCACCCCAATCAAATCACTTGGAATGGCCAAGTATATGAAAAATAACGTTCCAGGGCTTGATGTACCTGATGAAATTATCCAACGTTTGCAGGATACAAAAGACAAGAAAGCAGAAGGTGTAAATATCTGTCTCGAAACAGTAGAGCAGGTAAAAAATATCGAAGGGGTATCGGGAGTCCATATCATGGCGATTGAGTGGGAGGAAGTAATTCCCGAAATCGTGGAAAGAGCCGGTTTGTTACCAAGACCAACCTTGTAAGTTAATTTGTTGAATTACTAATCCTCTCACAAAGCTTCGTGTCTTTGTGTGATTATCTTTCTAAATGGTATACTTTTTTACATTCACGCTCTAAAAAACCGTAATCATAACTATCCCTGAAACCATGAGGGCACTACCCAGAAATCTCTCCTTAAGGTTTTTCTCTTTAAAAAACAGGTAGCCGTACACAACGCCAATAAGAAGGCTCAAACGTTTTACCGAAATCATATACGATACTTCAACAAGGCTGACAGCCTTCAGGTGCGTTAACATCATGATAGCCATAGATGTTCCCATACAAAAAAAAAGCAACGGGTGTGAGAATGCTTTTGAAAGAATATTTTTTGATTTGAAACGTACTATGAGAAACAGAGAAAATGAAAGTAAGAACACGTAGAAGATAGTAAAAAACATGGGGCTTGAATGCTGTACGGAAATCTTACCAAGATTTGAGGTAATGCTGAATAAAAGAGCTACCATAATCATCAGCACCGAACCTTTTTCTTTCCCTATTACTCTGAATGGCTCGACAAATCCCTGCTTAACCGCGTGGATATTGAGACAATAAACGCCTGCCGCAACCAGCAGTATACCTACAAGTCCCGTCATGTCGGGTACTTCTCTCAGCATGAGGTAAGAGGTGCCTATTAAGAAAACGGGTGTTAAGGATAAAAAAGGAAGTGTTAAAGAGAGAGGCGATACCTGTATGGCCCTTAAATAGAGCAGCAATGCTACTATATCTAGCGGGAGAAGCATAAAGGTAATGACAAAAAAAACAGTATCAAGCTCAGGTATGTCGACAAACGGAATGAGAAAAATCATTCCCGGAACTGCATACATGACTCTGACCCAGGCAACAAAGTACTGATCATTATCTCTTAATGCCTTCTTGCTGAAGGCATCAGCTGTCGCAACACTCAGTGCACATATAAAGGCATACACGAACCAGTTCATAGTAACTCATGGTACATAAAATACAACTTGTATCATACTTTTTTCAGTATGCATTTTTATGCGTAAACCCCCTCCAAATCGTGAGCCACATTATTTCCAGATCAAATACAAGGCTCCAGTTTTCTATATAATGCAAATCATACTCAATCCTCTTATCAAGGGATGTGTTTCCTCTCCAACCGTTAACTTGTGCCCAGCCCGTAATACCCGCCTTCATTTTGTGCCGTAACATATACTTTGGCACCTTGTCTCTGAATTGCCGGATAAAATAGGGCCGTTCAGGCCGGGGACCAACAATACTCATGTCACCCTTAAGAACATTAAAGAACTGAGGAATTTCGTCAAAGCTGCACTTTCTCAGGAAAGTGCCGATCCATGTCCTGCGATCGTCATCTTTTGTCGCCCATACGGGACCTGTTTCGTCTTCTGCCTGTATCTTCATCGTTCTGAATTTCTTCATCATAAAGATTTTACCGTCCAGACCCATCCGTTCCTGATTGTACAACACCGGCCCCCTTGATGTCAGTTTCGTCAATACCGTTATAAGGAGCATTAATGGAGATGTAATTACTATAATAAAGGCAGACAGGAAAATATCGGTACTCCTCTTTACCATTGCATTCCAACCATATAACGGAGTATCTCTTAAACTAATTATGGGCATACCTTCAAACTCATCGACTCCACCTCTCAGGGTGAAAAATTCAAAGAGATCCGGGATCACCATAATGGAAACCATCTCGTCACCTATGTTGTTGAAAATTGATTTTAACTTCGTATGGGCAGCGAATGGAAGGGCTATTAATACGATGTCAATCTTGTTATCTATTATGACCTTTCGAATGTTTTCAAATGTATCCAGGACATGAATACCCTTGTGTGAATTATGAAGTTGAGAAGTATCATCACACAAAAATCCTTTAATTTTAATTCCAAGCTCAGGATGTTTCTGTAGTTTATCGGTTATTTCCTGCCCCAGGCTTCCTGTCCCGACGACGAGGGCGTATCGTAAATTGTAACCTCTTTTCCTTATATATCGAAAGAATTCACGAAAAAGTATTCTACTGATACTTAACAATACAATACTTATTATCCAGAAATACAGAAAAGTCAGTCTCGAAAATTCATAGCTTCTTATAAAGAATGTGAATGCGATGAGAATAAAAGTCGCAACTGTTGTTGCCTTGGAGATATCTACTATTTCCGCAATCTTTGAGGAAATCCTTCTTGGCCTGTATAAACCAAATATCTTGAACACAATCCCCCAGAGAGGAATAATAATGATGATCAGAGTAAAGTAAGTGTAAAACGACGGAATTCCTTTATATACGGGAACAAGGGGAAGGTCAAAACGTATATAATAGGCCAGGATCCATGAACAGGAGAGTGTTACCCAGTCACAGAGTAAAACCAATGTCTCAAAAAATCTGCTATGCTTCTTTAACATATCTTTTCAGCCTTCGGATCTTTTCTAAACTCATTATATTCCCGCTCAATATAGTTTTTGATATTTTCCTTAAATATAAGTCTATCGAAGGATTCCGTATGCTTCCTGATCTTTTCCTTATTAAATACACCCGGTGAGTTTTCAAACAGCTCAACAGCCTGCAACAGGGAGTCAGGATTCTGATCATAAAAGAACATTCCCGTAGCGTTACCGATTTCCTCATTTCCTTCTTGTGGCTTTAATTTGTTACTATTAAATGGAATTATTGTATCCAGAACTCCGCCATGCCCATACGCTATTACGGGCTTCCCGCATGCCTGTGCTTCAAGAGGTACAATACCAAAATCTTCCACCCCGGGAAATATCAAGGCCTTACAATTAACATAGTGATTCCTTACCACCTCATCTGATTGCCATCCCATAAGCTCAATATTTTTGCCAGCCAGTTTCCGCAGCTTCTCTTCTTCCTGCCCTGAACCGATTATCTTAATGGGTATGCCAAGCTTATTAAACGCCTTAATAGCAATATCCACTCTTTTGTTGGGTGCAAGGGGAGATACCATGAGATAAAAATCTCCACCGGAAGTTCCTGTATTAAAATAGGAACAATCAACCGGTGGATAGATTATTTCAGATTCCCTACCGTAACATTTCTTTATCCTGTCCTCTATATATCTCGAAATTGACACAAATTTGTTCACCCGTTTACTGCTGGCAACATCCCACTTCCGCAAATAACCTGCTATTAAAGACATACCTATTCTTGTAACAAAGCCGGATCTCCCCTTCCCGAAATAGAGATCATATAAATCCCATATATACCTCATCGGTGTAAAACAATAACAAATATGGAGCGTGTCAGTACCGGTTATTACTCCTTTTGCGACGCAGTGGCTGCTCGACAAAACCAGGTCGTACCCTCCAAAATCAAATTTCTCAATAGCAGCAGGAAACAGCGGTAAGTAACTCCGGTATTTCCTCCCGGCTAGAGGGAGTTTCTGCACAAATGATGTCCGTATATCCATATTCTCAATGGTTTCCGAGACACTTCCCTTACTATGTAACAGGGTATACACATGCGCACGGGGAAAGAGTTCACAAAAAACTTCAAGAACCTTTTCTCCTCCCCTCATACCCGTAAGCCAGTCATGAACAAGTGCAACTTTCATAATTTTCTTTAAAGAAAATGGCCTGACCTGAACAAGTCAGAATAAAAATATTTCAGGAAAAATATGTAATAACAAAGATGTGGAATTATAAGGGAAAGTTTGAAAACCGCCTGCCTGTGCGCTGCACGCAGACAGGTGAGGACTCGCACAGGTAGATAGGTTTTCATTTGACAAACCTGGACGAGCCAGAACATATTAGATATCTATCTCCTTTTTTGGTTCTAGCTCGTCCAAGTTTTGGGTAATATAGAATAATTTACCCCATTCTTACAAAGAGAAAATCCATCCTGCTCCAGAAGCATTTCAAGATCACATTGTACCTGCTCCGTCCACTTTTCATCCAGTGGGGATATAGTACGGTTGCAACTTCCGGACTTTTCAAGGCTTCCGTTTCCCTGGGAATACAACACAGCTTCCGGTGTATATATATTTCTCAAGCCTTTAGCCCTTGCCCTGAGGCAAATATCGATATCTTCCATCAAATCGGGGCTTTCATCAAATCCTCCTATGTCAAGAAAAAGCTCTTTTTTCATCATGATACACCCGCCGCTTATTGCCTGAAATTCCCTCTGCCTGTTAACAACAGGATTCTCTGCTCTGAAACCTCGATACATAAAGGTTGTCTTGAGGAGATCCCTGTTCTTATAAAATCCAATGCCCGCATGAATTATTCTTCTGTTTCTCCGGTTAACTATTTTGCATCCCACAACACCTATATCATTTTCTGAATGAATCACCTTCATCAGCTCATTAATCCAGCCAGGCTCAGGCATACAACCGGGTTTCATAAAGATTAAAATCTTTCCCCTTGACTCAGCCGCCCCCTTATTGAAAAGGTGAGGTATGTGAGAATTCTCTCCGGTCTTGACAATTCTCACCCTCTTATCCTGTTCCAAATTACCGGTTTGGGCTGATTCTGTACTTATGATTGCCTCAAAATCTCCGTGCGGAGTTTTGCCGTCATCAAAAATAGCTTTCAGAGAAAAGCCAACCTGCTCAGAGCAACCGGTAACATAAGGAAGAATTATGGAGACTTCCGGAGATTGAGATTCCTGCGATACAATTTCTTCCCTGTCTGCTTTCATAGATGACTCCGCATTGCCTTTCCCTTTGATAGAGCTTTCAAGCTTCTTGGCTGTATACATTCGATCCTCTGCCAAAGCCACAAATAACCTGTCATCAGCACCTGTATCTTTCTTTATAGAAACTTTGTCACTTACAGATTTCCCTAAAGAATGATGAAGATGTTCGAAGACTACATCTTCCAGATAGACAATCCTGTCCTGACCAAGGCGCTTAAGCCGATTAAATATATCAAAGATATGTGACTCTATGTGAAGATTCAAATATTCTTTCGGGCAGATATTACCCATGAGTCCGCATACCTTTTTAGACAAAATCGGGAAGGTTGGCACGGCTTTCCCCTGATCAAGATCGTTTCCATAAACAAGAGCAATATCATCATCAAATCTGGCAAAAGCCTTTTTTACGGCAACATCCCAATCAACTGTCCGAAATACAACATCATCATTCATAAGCATGACATAGTGCCCCTTACTCGCCTTGTAACATTCTCTGGTTATGTTGCCCATGGTATTCCCGGGTCGCCTGATGATCCTCGTAATATTCAGTGCGGAATTGGATATGCCATGACTTTCAGGATCATCATCATCCATATATAACACGAACTCTATCTCCTGAAGAGAGAATGTTGTCTCAATCAGGCTGTCAAATAATCTGTGTACAAAAGATGATCGTTCTCTTGTTGGAAGAAGAAGAGATATACTTATCATTTATTCGAATATGAAGAATTTTTGTACCATTCGTAGGTAACCTGTAATCCTTTCTCAAGCCCTGTCTCTGCTTTCCAGCCGAGTCTGTTTATTTTGCTTGAGTCCAGGAGCCTTTGTGGGTTACCGTCTGGCTTTGTTGTGTCGTAAATAATGTCTCCCGTAAACCCAACAATTTTTTTTATAATTTCCGCTAACTCGGCTATGGAGGTCTCAACACCTCTTCCGATATTCATGACTTCTCCACTTTGAGAACCGGTCATAAGGAATATGCAGGCTTTTGCGAGGTCATCGACATAGAAAAACTCTCTTTTTGGTTTTCCTGTACCCCAAATAGTAACATTCTCATAACCCGTTAACTTTGCTTCATGAAACTTCTTTATGAGCGATGCAACCACATGACCATCCTCATCAAAATGATCATTTATGCCATACACATTTGCAGGTATTACCGGTAAGAAATCCGTGCCATATTGATAATTATATGATTGACACATCTTTATTCCTGCTAATTTTGCTATTGCATAAGGCTCATTTGTCGGTTCAATAGGCCCCGAAAGCATATACTCCTCCCTGATAGGATTCGAACACATCTTTGGATATATACAGGAGCTCGCCAGAAACAGGAGTTTTTTTACCGGGTATCTGTACGAGAGATCAATAACATTCGTCTGGATTGTAAGGTTCTCAAAAATAAACTCGGCAGGATAGGTACTATTGGCACGGATGCCACCAACCCTTGCCGCAGCAAGATACACATATTCAGGTCTTTCCTTTGCAAAAAACTCCTCCGCTTTACTCTTGTCGGTAAGATCCATTTCCTTACGTGTTCTCGTAACAGCCTTATAACCGAGAGCCTCAAGCTCCCTTAAAATTGCTGAACCGATAAGGCCGGTATGCCCGGCAACATATACTTTTGCATTCTTGTTCATTTTTCTATTGAATTCAATAATTTACAGAGTTCCAGAATTTTATCTTCCGCCAAACCGGGATAATTTCCTATATAAAATCCGTAAAAATGCACATGATCAACATGAGGATAGTCTTTGTAAGTGCCTTCAGCAACAATTTCCTTTAAATAAGGTTGTCGAAGCTGATTACCACCTCCTGAGGTACCCCGTCTGAATTCAACACTGCTCTCTTTCAGCCTTTTCATTACTTTCTGGCAAAATGCCGGATCCGGCTCCCTGATGATTAAGACAAAGGCATAGTTACAACTGCCCTCGAGGTTAAAGTCAGTCCTGTACATTGCAGAGTCCAGGTTGTTGAGGAATAATTCAAAGTTTTTTTTCCGTTTCTCATTATTCTCATCCAGCCTCTTCAGCTGGTTCCTTCCTATTACCGCATTAATCTCGGTACTCCTGACATTGTAGGCAGGAAAGGCAAAGATAAACTCAGGATTTAACTCAGGATTCTGCTCAATATACTGTCTCTTAAAATCCTCAGACGTTGATTCCCTGACCATGCCATGTGATCTGAACATCCGTAATATCTGGTAGAGTTTATCATCATCAGTGCAAATCATTCCGCCTTCAATAGTACTCATGTGGTGTGCAAAATAGAAAGAGAAATTAGATATCAATCCGAATGTACCGGTCTTTCTCCCGTTATGTGTAGATCCATGCGATTCACAAACGTCCTCAATAAGGGGAACACCTTTCTCTTTCAATGTCTTTAAAAGAGAATCAGACAAACCATTAAAACCCAGAATATGGGATAAAAATACCCCTTTTGTATTGTCAGACAATTTATCAATAACCTGTTCTTCATCCATAGAGAGATTACGTGGATTAATATCAACAAAGACTGGTGTAAAACCACATTGAATTACCGATGCAATATCAGATACCCACGTAAGAGAGGGAACGATAATCTCTCCGCTTCCGTAAACCTGCCTTAATGCTGACATAGTTAACAAATTGGCGGAAGATCCGGAATTTACAAAGACACTGTTTTTAACTCCCAGCCACCGGCTCCACTCCTCTTCAAATCTCCTGACGTTTTCTGACTGAGTAAGGACAGGTTTCTCCTTCAGGAATTCAATCAGAACATCTAAATCCTCACGTACAATGTTATCATTCATTAACGGCCAATTAAGATTCATACTCTTTCCTCTCTCTGATTATAACATTTTCCCTATCTGATAAAACCTCAGAACACATATTAAACTCTGTTTACTTCTTATTGTTTTCACTGCACAGGATACTTCAAGGTGGGCAAAAAAACAAAGTGGATGGGTATGGAAATACCTGTATCAATTTTCCGGGAAAGATTATTTAAACTGCCGCCTCTTCCAGATACTTCCTTTTCAGCTTTTTCGTCAATCCTTTTTTAATGGAGAACAGAACCTCTTTCCCAAACTTTTCTTCCACCATCTTCTGGTATCTCTCATTACCGTAATACCTGACATAGGCGTCATCTCTGAATTTAAGAACATCTGAACTTGACAGATATTTTGTTTGAATTGGAAGATGCTCATAAGCATAGGGAGAATAACCAACCCATGTATCCGGCAACTTCCAGCCTTCATCCAAAGCTTGAGTGTAAAGGGCGCTGCCGGGATAAGCTGTAGCACAATAGATATTTGCAAATTCGCAATTTAATTCTATAGCCAGATTCAGGGTATCTTCCATAGACTGAAAATCGTCCTCGGGAAGACCAAAGATATAGTTTCCTATAACGTTTATGCCTATATCCTGTGTAAGCTTTATTATCTCTTTGGTTTTTTCTATCGTAATCCCCCTTGGTAACACTTTTCAGAACATTATTATTCCCGGACTCAATTCCATAGGCCAGCCACTTGAATCCAGCATCTCTAAGCTTGGTTAAAAGTTCTCTGTTTACTGTATTCACCCTTGCATAGGCCCAGATATTAAGATCATATCCCTTCTCAATGATGAGATCGCAGATCCCACTGACATGTTCCTTATTCAACACAAACATTTCATCTATGATCTTTATGTTCTTAACACCGTATTTTGTAACCAGAATGCCAATCTCTTCAACCACCTTTTCCGGACTTCTATACCTTATTCCCGGTTTACCAAAAATAGCATTGATACAACAAAAGTGGCAGCTGAATGGACATCCCAAGCTCGTATAAATGACACCGTAAGGCTCTCTTTTTTGACCTGGTTCCTGAAAACAGTGCCAGTTGTGCGCCCGGTATTTGTCCATAGGAAGAAGGTCCCAGGATACATGAGGAAGTTCAGCATCAAGATCCTTAATAAGGCAGGCTCTTTCGTTTGCAATGATTTTATCACCCTTTCTGTACCACAAACCTTTTATGTTAAAGTCTTTCCGTTCGTAATCTTCCCTGAGGGCATCAATAAGCCCAGCAAAAGTATAAAACCCTTCACCTTCACACACAAAATCTGTCTTTTCATCCTTTAAGGTTCTTTCCGGTAGTGCACTGGGATTCAGACCGGCAACTATTGTTCTGATACCGAGGTTCCTCCTTGATATCTCCTCCAGCAACGCCCTTGTCCCTGTCATATTCATTGTTGAGGCAGAAGGATTAGTACCGGAAACAATAATACCTGTCAATAAAGGATCACGCACCTCAATCTCCTCTACTACCGAGAAGGGATCCAGGTTTTCTGCTTCGGCATCAATTATATCTACACTGTACCCCCTCTTCCGAAGGAAAGTAGCGATCAGGCCCGCCCAGAGAGGCGGTTCGATGGCAGTTAAAGAGTTCTTACTGAGGTCACCGTATAAGACCTTCTGGTTTCCCGGTTTGAGAAGCAATATATCTAGTTTCTTTTTTTTAATCATTAACCTTTTTCCCGCAAAAACGGAATACATTTCCGTGCCATTTCAAGTCTCTGAGGTGTCCCGATATCAATAAGTCTTTTATCCGTTCTGTATCCATACACACCCCTGTCGATGATTCCCGGAAAAACCTGGTACTCCAATGAACACTTCTCTTCAGGTGGAATATCCCGGAGAATATCTTTCTCAAAGACGTATATGCCCGCATTGACAAAGCCTACTTCTCGGGTAGAATTTTTTTCACTAAAACTCACGACTCTCTGATTCTCATCCAACTGTATTACTCCGTAATCATCCGGATTCTCAATTGTAGTCTGAACAATAGATGCAATACCCTTTTTCCTGATATGAAAGGCAAACAGGTCCTTCATGTCGATCTCACACAGGGAATCACCGTTCATAACCAGAAACCTGTCACTTTGCATGACCGGCTCAGCATTCTTAACCGCACCTGCCGTTCCAAGGGGCTTTTTCTCTTCCTGCAACACGAAGGTAAGGTCCGAATTCTTTTCCCTGTAATACTGCCTGATAAAATCTCCTTTATAGCCAATGCACAAAATATACCTTTTAAAACCAAAACCGGCCACATAATCTACAAGGATGTCGAGAAATGGCTTACTGTTTATATCGGCCATCGGTTTGGGTCGGTCATTTATTACCCCCTTGAGTCTTGTCCCAAATCCACCGCATAAAATGAGAACATCAATATTACCGGTGACTACTTCCTGTTGATCAATATTCTGGTGTAATATCGGGTTCATATACTACTATCTGACTCCCCTGGTTCTCAAAATTGAACGGAACACGGATTAATTTGCCAAGTTGTTTTTTTATTGAAGGCTGATCCTCCGGTCTTGCAAACAGTAACAGAAAACCTCCCCCCCCTGCACCCAGGAGTTTACCCCCGATTGCACCTGCCTCTCTTGCAACATTATATATCTCTTCAATATGGGAGTTTGATATCTTGTCGCTCAGGCTCATTTTTAGCTTCCAGGACTCATGAAGCAACTTTCCGAATTCTGCAAGGCTCTCATTCCCGTTAAGGATTGAGATGGCCTCATTTACCATCTGCTGCATCGTTGAAAGTTCCTGTTTCTTTTTAGGGATATTTTCTATCTGTGTTTTTGCAATTTCCGATGCAAACCGGGAAATACCTGTAAAATAAAGCATCAAATGATCATGCAAGGATTGCATTTTTATTTTACCAATAGTAATCGGTATAATATCAAAACTGTCTTCATGATTAAATCTTATTCTCTTAAAACCACCGTTAGCTGCAAGTACCTGATCCTGAGAACCCACATGTTCTTCAAGTACATTTCTCTCAATGTGAATGGCTTCGTTAGCTAATTGTGTCTTGTTCGGCATTGTACCTTTAAGAGCATACAGTGCGTGGAGCATGCCCACGGTAAATGATGAACTTGAACCTATCCCTGTCCTTGCTGGCAGGTCTCCGTCATGGTGTATCTCCATCCCCTTATCTATTTTCATATATTCAAGAATGGCTCTGACAGCAGGATGTTTAATCTCAGAGATATTCTTCACATTATCTATTTTTGAATAGACGATTCTGTGTTTGTGTTCAAAGAATGGCGGTAAATACCTGCAGCTGATGTAGCAGTACTTGTCAATCGTAGTTGCAAGAACATCTCCCCCGTTCTCTCTATACCAGACAGGATAATCAGTACCTCCGCCGAAAAAGGATATCCGAAATGGTGTTTTGCTAATAATCATAATCGTATTTTAACCGGTTTCTTCTGCTCAGCATGTGCCAGTGAAAACTGCATTCCCTGGTAATGGTCACCGTTTCCGGCATATTAAGGTTATATTTTGACAAAAATATTTTGTTAAAGGTATCCTGGCCAGAAAATGATCCACCACATGGTATAAAGGGAGATCGACTATCGCCCTCAGCCTCCTGTTCATAAAACCAAGTTTCAATGGCAGAAAAGAATCATAACAACTTTTTATGGTGATCAAACCGTAACCTCTCAGTTTTTCAATCGTCCTCTTCATGCCAAAGAGTTTCTCATGTCCTTTATTCAACATATGCCGGCTGACAAATTCAGTCCAGGAAAATCTGTTTGGAAAATTGTAGAGAAAAAAGAAACCACCCGTTTTTAAGATTCTGGAAATTTCTTTTAAAGAAACATTAATATCTTCAACGTGTTCAAGTACCCCACATGAGAGAACAGCATCAAATGTCTCATCTTCAAATGGCAAACTTTCTGAATCAGAAAGAAAGACAACGTCAAGACCAAGCGAATCAACAAGGTTGCCACACCTGTAATGGTTTGACAATTCACATCCAATGACATTGATGCCTCTTTTATGCAACAAGAAAAACATCTGTCCGTAGCCACATCCCCAATCAAGTATTTTCCCTCCTGGTACATATCTTGCGATTTCGTTTGCTTTTTTAACATATTCTTTTACTCTTTGCGGACTGTCAATGTGATACGTTGGGTATGTCTCATTAGCGCCCGAAAACTCCTTTGCAAAGTTAACAATCGTCTCAATTTCGCACTCGATATTTTCAGCCATTTCTCGCATGAACTCATACAGTAATACCAGCAATTATCTTTCCCTTATATATTTGCATACTGATTTCTTCTTACTACCTGGTACCCTTTTGTAAGTTCTCTAATTCCTGCCTGAAGCGAAAATAATGTCTTAAACCCCGTGGCTTCAATCTTGGCATTACTCACAATATAGTTCCTTTTATCAGGATCTTCCCCAATTTCCGCTTCTACAAAATAGAAATCAGGCACCTGCTTTTTTATCTCTTCACAGAGTTCCCATTTGCTGAGATTGGCTTCACTGAGCCCTATATTGTAAGGCTCATCTTTCATCTTATCAAAATTTTCAATGCAGTGAATAAATACCCTCGCTATGTCCCTGACATGCACAAAATTCCTTTTGAAGTGGGCTTCAAAAAGGACAAGGGCCTTGTCAGTCACAGCACGGTATGTAAAGTCATTTACCAGAAGATCAAACCTCATACGGGGACTGATCCCAAAGACAGTAGCAAGCCTTAAGGTTATTCCATTTCCCGCATTAAGGATTATTTTCTCAATGTCAACCTTAAGTTTCCCGTAAAGAGAGATAGGATTTAATGGAGTTTCTTCGGTACAGTGCACTCCTTCCTGCCCGATCCCGTAACCGCTGTTTGTTGTCGGAAAGATAATCTTTTGAGTCTTACTTTTCAAATCCAGCAACATCTTAACGGCATCAAAATTTATTGTCTGAGCACCTACCTGATCCCGGGCACAAAGCGGTGCACCTGTTAAACAGGCCAGAGGTATAATAAAATCAACAACCTTCAAGTATTCAGAAATCAACTTCCTGTCACGAACATCTCCACGCATAATTGATAACTTATCATCACAACAGCAATCTAATAACGGAATTTGGTTATACATAAAGTTATCAATTACGATTACCTCAAACCCCTTTTTTAATAACTCAGGAACCAGTATTGATCCAAGATATCCCGCTCCTCCGGTAACTAATACTTTCATATAATTTGTATACTCCTCATATTAAATTTTTATATAATTATAATATTTATGTTACTCGCTTAACCATAAAATGATATAAGTCATTCGGAATGTACATATTGCTTATCAGTTACTAAGCTAACATGATACCCTTTAAAGCTGCCCTGCTGTAATTTTTCAATTTAAGCTCCCTGATAATTCTTACGATATTCTCTTTATCAAATTGATTCTGTTTATACAAATAACTTCTGCTTCCGATATGAAAAGCGTATTGATCTTTAAAACCAAAGTTTAATACTCTAATATCCGTATCTCTGTCTCTGAGAATATTCATAACTAAACTATCCACCCCCCCCTTATTGATAAAAGCCTCTTCAATAGTAACAATACAGGTATACTCTTTCAAGTGGTCAAAGAGCAGATCTTCATTGAGTGGTTTTACCAAAAAAAGATCAATAACACTAATGTTAATTTTATTTTTCTTAAGTTCCTCTGCTACCTTGAGAGCCTTGTGCGTCATATACCCTGTCGAAACAATACATACTTCCTCACCTTTAAGTAATTCACAAAACCCATCCTCAAAATTGAATTCACCGACTCCTTCATAAATCCCAGGTAACGGTTTGCTATCCAGCCTTATGTATTTGGGTTTTTTTACCCGTATTGAAAAATCTACAAACCTTTCAGCCAATGTCCAGTCACTCGGTGAAAAGACAATAAAATTAGGCAAGGCGCCCATTATTGTAAGATCCTCAAAACAATGATGTGTAGGCCCTGACATATCGTAACTTACGCCTGCTCCAACCCCTATTAAGTTAACATTCATCTCTTTTATCTGTGAGGTTATCGACAAATTTACCCGTATCTGTTCATATGCTCTCATTGTTAAGAACGGAGCAATAGCATATGCATAGACGGTAAATCCTTCCAGGGCCAAACCCGTCGATACATTGATGAGGTTTTGTTCTGCAATACCGACATTTATAAATCTGTCTTCAAAATTTTCTCTCACTTTATCAAGAACGGGGGAACCAAAATCAGCAGACACGAAGAAAATCTTTTTGTTTTCATACATTTTGTTATATATTTTTTCTAATAAAACATCTCTCATTCTCTTTGTTTGAATATGGCTCATTTCAATTCCTTAATTATTTTATCAATTTCCTCTTCCTTTAACGATTTTATATGGCAAAGTGAGTCCGCTTCCATCTGCGGAACACCTTTCCCTTTTGTTGTATCGGCAATCAGCACCTTTGGTTGTTTTACCGTATTTTTCTTTAAATCATTCAACATGTTGTAAAGATCCTCTATACTATGCCCGTTTACGGTATTAACGTTCCAGTTAAAGGCATTAAATTTTTCCTCCAGATGTTCCAGACACAATATGTTCTTACAGTAATCAAGCATGCTGATTTTATTGTTATCAATAATCAGTATAATATTATCTAAACGGTGATGTGATGCAAACATGATAGCTTCCCATACTGATCCTTCGTATAGTTCTCCATCACCTAATAAAACAAACACTTTTCCATCTACCTCTTTCCTCTTTAATGCCAGTGCCATACCGCAAGCAACCCCTAATCCATGGCCTAAAGAACCATTTACCGTCTCAAATCCCGGAATTACAGGGTCAGGAATACTCCCCAGGAATGTACCTTCCTGGCATACTCTCTTTAATTCCTCTTTATTAAAAAAGCCAAGGTCTGCCAATATTGGGTACAGAGATATGGCTCCATGTCCTTTACTGATGATAAATCTGTCTCTCTCTTCCCATCGTATATTTTTTGAATCAACGTGCAAAATCTTACCGTAGTATAAGACTACAAAAATTTCAATATCGGATAACGAAGATGCTATCCTCGTTTCCGGTGCAATCTTATGTATCTCCAGGGTCTCCTGCCTCACCCACATAGCTTTCTGCCTCAGTGACTCAAGAAAACTTGAACTCATTTCCATCCAATCACTTCCTTTTCCAATTTTGTTGTATCAATATATGCTTATTCTTTTCTTTTAATTCCACGCTTATGAAGTCTCTCCACTCTTTTTCAATAGTTCTGAGCCTCCATCATAGCTGTTTAGAAAGATCACTAAAGTTTTAACCCCCTTCTGTCAACAATTATCAAGTAAAAAAATTACTCTATCTCCGCAAAAAATACAAGTTCTTAAATCTCAAAAACACACGTTCGTCTCAACCGTGAAATAACTTTATCTGCTTTCATATGCTTCGATAAAGCAAATTCACATACTGGGCAGTGAAATGTCTTTGTGTTTCAGTTCAAATCCTGTGATTTAAAACTTCCTGAAAAACGTGCTGGAAAATTCTCTCAGGTGAAAATATACGCGAAAACCTTTTTTCAGTATCCTTTTTGGTATTATGACAAAGTATCGAGCATCTCTGTTATCCTTCATTCTCAAAAGCAGTTTAATGATGAGATTTTTGGCAAAAGAGTACCATTCTCCGGTTAACAAATCTTTATCTTTAGCACGGTTTGTTATGGACATTTGAATCGACTTATACTTCCTATGCATCAGAAATACCAAACTGTCAGTAACCCTCCACACAAAGTAAGGAACCGGAACATGCGTCACCTGGTTTTCAATCAGCGTATACTTTTTACTAAGGTAACTCTCTGCAGCCTGTTGAGGTACCTGCTCCACACGTTTTTCCAAATCATGTAATGTTTCGGCTGATAGTATCAAAGGATGATTGCGTTGTTCTTGATTGGTAAGATCCCAATTCCCCAGGACTTGAGGAATAGCGTAGAAAAGCTTATGGCCTTTCAAGATGTTGTAACGCATATATGAGCCAACAAATTCATAATGGTACAGTTTTTTGAATTTGGAACTCTTGTCCATAGTCTCATGCGTCCACTGTTCAATATATGCAGGATTAATCGTCTGACACAAATCAAACGTATCGCATTGATTTGACCGCATTAATCTAATAACTTCATTTTCAACGAGGGGAAATACCCGGCCATTTTGTCGAACTTCCAAGGCTGTTGTTGACATATTGAAACCATCGTGCGGACCAATGTAATTGTCATCACCATCTGTGCCGGGATGCCATACGTGATAGAGAAACTCCTCCTGATGCCATATCTCCTTTTTCCCCGCATTGACCAGTCGGTATGTCATTTCATAAGGACCACAGACATGCCCAAGATAATCAATATGTTCATCGGCCCCACCAATATGTATCAGGTCTTCCCGGAGAGCACACATACATGAACCATAGTTCCTGGTATGAATAATATCCTTCTTGTCAAGCAATCCGGTGGTCTTGCCATTCTTAAAATTTATACACCCATCCCCCTTAATCTCCTCAATTGAAGGATTATTGAAAGGATAAAACCTCCGGTCTTTATTACGCACCTCGTCCATATGCAGTACAATATTACAATCTTCTTCAAATGATTTGATAATGGATTCCACAAAGCTTGGATTTACAATTCCGTCAGAATCGCAGATAGTAACAATCTCTCCTTTACAAGCCGCAATACCAATGTTATACATAAGATGTTTGTGGTAATAAAGTTCGTCCGGCATATACATTATGATCCACTTATCCAGAATTGGAGGTTTTCCTTCCTTTCCTCCTTCCGCCAGCAACTTCTCTATTTCTGAAGGACGTCTGTCATAGTATTCAATCCAGATTATCTCATACCATTCCCTTGGAACTGTCTGTTTATTAAGGTAATTGAAAATGTGAAAACTCTCCCGGCATTTCCAGTCGAGGAGAATAATACTAACTAACGGTGCCGATAATATATTGTTGTCAAATACTGTTTTTATGTTTATTAATTTCTCTGCACTCCTTATAATTTCCCTGTGCTGGTTACTTATTTCTGTAATAAAAATTGCAACTCCGTTTCCGGGAGCTTGAGAACACTTTTCCGTACGGATAATTTTCCCAATGCAGTATATCGAAGTAGATGTTTTAGGAATGTGAATTCTCAACTCTACAAATAACCCTATCTCCAATTCACCTGCATAGTACAGAAAAACACCACCCGCACTGTAATTCTTTGCATAAACCACACTCCAGGATTTAGAAGCCAGATCCTGACCTTCAAAAGGCTTTATTCGCATCTCTATGGGAAGCGGATCTTCTGTTCTTGCATACTTCCTTTTTTCAGTTGATTGAGACATAAGACACTCCTCAAATTTCTTTTAATCCCATTTGTCTGGCTCCCGACAGGATGTCAGGTTATGGTTTCAATTAATTTACGTAATTGAATCTAATAAATACTAGAGCATTCATGTGGCGTATAAGGACAAGCAAGATCACAAGTATATACAATAAGTTCCTGTTTGTTAATGCGAAAAATTTTTAAGTAAATCGGGAACTGTCGTACGTGATTCATCTCTTACAGGAAAGAAAGACCAGAAGTCGTTCTATAAGTATGTCGGAGATTGATTCATTACAACCTGTATCATTTTATTTCAAAGCGAGTATACCCTTGTAAAAGCTACAGCCGTTTAAAGAATAAGCGTAAAATATTTCCTTTTTTTCGGGAATTTCATAAAATTTTCTAAAACCCATTAATTCTAGTGACTTATAAAGCAGAGGTACAGAAGGATGTATTTTATAATCAAAACACAAGGGGAATTTATCATCTTTGTACTCTCCTCTAGGTTCGTCGGGATAATGTATAGAATTGTGAGCATCATCATTAAGTTGAGTCCAAATAAAAAGAGCTTTTGTTGCTAAAGAACCGATTGTATTGAGAAAAAACAAAGTATCGCTTATGTGCATTAAAACTGTCACGCAGGTAACGACATCATAAGGCTTACAGTTTGCAATTGTATGAGTCCTTGAATCATAATGAGTATCCAGAAAAATAACATTTGTTCCAAGAATCTGATTAAGGAAGTTAACAGTTTTTGAAAAATTAGGCTCTCTATCACAACCGGCAGCCTCTTTTGCTCCTTTTAAAGCAAAACTAATGGGAAAGTAACCGGTATTACATCCCACATCTAAAAATGTTATGTTGCCTATGTTTCCCATTATCTGACATATTTCATCTATAAAGGTATCGTACAAGCGGGATAAAACAGCATTTGCCTTATGGAAATAATTAAAATACTTCGTATCAAGAATCAGCCTTTTCAGTCTTGGATATTTATCAATTAATTCTTTATCAATATCCGGATAGTAAGCTAGTCCTAAATATTCTCCTTTTTCAAATTCCAGCCCTACGCCGGTTTCCAGGTTATCTGAAAATATAAAAGGTTGATAACCAAGCACTCCCTCTATAATCAACTTCTTTGCTTCTTCTAGCTGATTACTGTTTGTTATGTATTTTCTCAAGTCCATCTGTTATTGTTTGTCTGAAATATTTTCAAATTACCGAGAATATTAAAAAAAGAATTTATTCCGCACTATTACAAAGTTCATACACGAAGATTATTACCAGAAGTCTTCACCTTCGTCCCATGAGGGAAATTATCAATAAAGTGATTGAATGCCCTTTGTTCATTTAGTAGCTGATTTCCCATTCGTCCAAAAGAGGAAACTCTTTTGCTTTTTCAGCAAATTTATATTCATATTTATGAAAATTCAGTCCAGTTTTCCTGTAATGCTGTTCAAAAGTAACAACATTCAAATTTTCTGTATCACATAAGCATGTTTTGTTCATACACGGCCTTGGACCGTCATTCAATTTTATACCATTACCTGAAAATAAGTTTCCTAACTCAAACGCATTCCCCATACCGCACGAAAGAACATTTCCCGTTGCAATATCCACAAAAATACTTTTATACCCTGCATTGCAAAGTCCCGGTTTTTTTGCTTCAATCCAGAATTCGTAATCGTGCCTTGAGTAGCAAATTTTCCTCAACAACATCTTCTCTTCACTTGTATATGCGAAAGGATATTCTCTCTCATTATATTTGCCGATTAAACCTTGAATTGCCACCTCAATTCCTAAGTTATTTAGTGCTTCTTTGATCACTGGCAACTTTTTAATTAATGGAGGATAAGCTACAAGTACCACAGAAAAGTCAAATTCTTCCTGCATGTAACAAGCTGTTTTCATCCATGTTTTTCTATCTTTCACTTCAGTCGGATGAAAAGATGCAACAATGGCTATTTTACTTTTATTCACCCTTTCAAAGAATTTGTCATACTGAGCAGGCGAAAAACTTAAATTTGTCAGTAAATTAACGCTAATAACGTTCTTGGAATGTGATAAACATTCAGCTCCTTTTATTAAACTTTTACTTAAGAAAAATTCTCCTGCCGGCCCTAATCTCACGTTAAGTGAAAAAGGAAGTGAAACTAAATGCTGTATGATTTTATGGTAATTCTCTTCATACTTCCATTCATGATCAATACTATGCAGATCGGCTATACAGTAAGGGCATGAAAAGTTACAAGTCCGGAAGTAATTGGGAAATCTTACCGAAAGTATATCTCCTTTCTCTTGTGTAATGCAGTCCAACAGAATTCCTCTCTTTTAATAACTATGAAAAAAATGTACGCATTGCAATTTGTATCTTATACTCTCTCTTTATTGGTTATATTATGGAGTAAAATAATATAAACAGGGAAATCGAAGTTATTACTTCAGTTACAATTTCCTGTGACTAACAAGGACATTCGATGAATGAATAATCTAACATGGCTATACCGGAAAAATGGTGTTCTTGAATGACAGTTATGTGGATTAAATCAGCTCTTCTGTCTATCACAATGTCATCGTGCTTAGATTTTTTTTCCATTATTCCAATGTTAATAAAATAATCTCCTTTCTGGAGTGAAACTTTTATGGAAAATTTATAAACAATTGTATCAGATTTTCCGGCAGGTTTGGTTTGCCCGTTTATGAGTGTATGTGCACCCATAACATCTACTCCATCTATTGTTCTTATTTTAAAACCATAAAAAGGGGTTTCAACATTCTCATGAAATAGAATCTTAATATAAATATCAACCCAATCACCGGTGGTTACTGTTTGCGGTTCATATCTTCCTTCTGAAACTAATAAAAAATCAATTATTTCTGCACGCTTATCGCCATGACGATATTCATTTGTATTATAATTTTTTCTTAAAGAGCAACGGTCATCTTCCTGATTTTCTCTCAGAAATAAATCTAATTCTGTTACCCCTTCTTTTTCTGAAGGAGAAGTTGTTGCTCCCATTTCTGATGAACGACTCTCGTCTGTTTGTTTTTTTTCCGAATTTTTTGTTTTCAGGTGAACATTGTCTGATATAAGCTCTAAGTATTGATGTATAATTTTCTTGGGTTCCCCCTCAGATACCTTCTTGCCGTTATCTAATAGAATTGCCTTGTTACAAAGTTTGATAATAAGTTGTTCAGCATGAGTAACCAGCAGAATTGTTTTACCTTCTTCCTGAAGTTCTGAAAACTTCCGAAAGCATTTACGTTGGAATTTTGCATCTCCGACAGCCAGAGCTTCATCTACAATCAAAATATCGGGGATCACATTAATGGCACATGCAAAGGCAAGCCTGACATACATGCCGCTGGAATATGTCTTCACCGGCTGGCCAATAAAATCTCCGATGTCAGCAAAGGAAACAATATCTTCAAAACGTTCATCCATGGTTTCACGTGACAGCCCCATTATAGCCCCATTCAGATATACATTATCTTTACCGGTAAACTCAGGGTTGAAACCGGACCCAAGTTCAAGCAGGGCAGATATCCTCCCATTCGTTTCTACACCTCCCTGAGTAGGTGTCATAGTGCCGCAAATAATCTGTAATAGCGTGGATTTCCCGGATCCGTTTCTTCCAACAATACCAACGGTTTCTCCTGTTTGACTTCAAAGGATATATCTTTCAATGCCCAGAATTCATGATGATATTTTCTCCTGAAGGGGTGCAGGGCTTCCTTCAGGCGATGTTTTGGAGATCTATAAAGCTGGTATCTTTTACTCATCTCCCTGACTGAAATGACAGCAGTGCTCATTTTATTGTAACCTCTTCATTCATACGGTATTCTCCAGCAAGCGTTTCGCACACATGCAAGTTATTTCGACTTTCACTTTATCATCTCGACACACGTAGTCAGTAAGAGCTCCGGTTTACCATTAAAGCCATTTTCATTTAACCAAAAAGCCTCAAACCTGACCTGATAACCTTTCAAGTACGTATGCCAGTTTATTGATATAAATTCATCTCACTGATCAGAAGTTATGCAAGACTTTTCAGTTTTTTTCTTAAGGCAGTTAAAGATATATCCATTAAGACGCCTTCCATCTCTTCAGGTTTAATCTTATCAATTTCAAGCTGACCCAAAGCATGAGGAATACCATAATAGCGGCCGCTATAAGAAATGAGATTGTATCGGCCTATCGTTTCTACTAAATGTGGCGGTGCTTTTCCCAAAGCAAAACTGAGCGGTGCGGTATAGCGTTCCGGAACAAAATTTTCTGCTGTTACCCCTTCAGGTCTGATCCCCAGATAACCACGATGACGCTTAAACCAATAATCTGGCATTCCATTTGGTTTGTTTTCAAGCTCATAAATTTCTGTAAACCCCATCAGCTCTAATGACCGTTTGAGTAATCCAGGGGAAATTTGCATTACATCAAAACAAAATGGAAATTTTGTATGTTCATAATATCTGTTAACGGACTTAAAATGAATTACCATTTCATCTTCTTCATCTTCAGATGTCCATGTCCAGACGAATAAAGCTTTCCTTGCTATTCTGCCGATAAAGGCCAAATGCTGTAACGGATCACTGAGATGCACAAGAACTGCTATAGAAATAGCTACATCAAAAACACCGGCATTTTCAATAGCGCCTAAATCACCGCGATAAGGACTACAGCGAAAATCTGCATTGGTACCCAGAATGTCATTCATTAAGTTATAGGTTTCAGCATAATCAACAGAGTCGAAGCCTACAGCTTCCTTCACACCACGCTTTGAAAGTGACAGTGGGAAATAACCTGTACAACTACCGATATCAGCAAAAGTTAAATCTTCGGGAGAAGGAACTTTATCATAAACCAGGTCTATCATGGATTCATAAAGAACTCGTAACTGTTCATTGTGTAATTTAAAATCAGCTAAAATGCTCGGATCAATTAAATGTCGACGGACAGAGTCATCAATTGTAATTGTTTTTGGTATCTCTTTGCTATAAACCAGTCCGGCACCTTCTGCGATCCTTGCAAACTCATACCCTGCACCAGTGATAAGATCGTCCGAAAAGATAAATGGTTGATAACAGATTAATCCACGACACGCAAGTTCACGGGCTTTCTCCAGTTGCTCCTTTGTCAATTTGTATTTCCTAAGATCCATAACAGAATTCCCTCATGAGCAATAATATGATTAGGTAAAATTTTATATACTGAAAAAAATTAAGAAACGGCACATACTGCAAACATCTTTTCTCTCCATGAGTTTGTTAACATACGCATGAAAAGAAACCATATCGATATCAAACTTCCAGGCATTTACATCTCTTTTCCAGAAATATTAAGTTAAACCCGGTCTCTCATCAGAGTTTAAAGTAAATCTGCAAAATGAGGCCTGAGTCTCCGAAAAACCAAGGCACCACCTGCAAAAATAAAAATGGCAACTGTCCAGAAATAGAGAGTCATTAACGGATGCTTCCAGAAAGGAACAAAGTAGATAAATGAATCTCGATACCCCTGGACTATGTAATACATGGGATTAAGCCTGATGATAGTCTGAACTTTTTCAGGCATAATACTAATATCCCAGAAGATCGGAGTACCCCAGAATCCGAATTGCAGAATTATTTTTACGATTTGTCCGGTATCCCTGGCAAAGACATTGACCGATGAAAATACCCAGCTTAATCCGACAGACAGGGTACTCATTGCCACAAAATAATACAAAGCTTGAAACCAACATACGCTAAAGGGCATTCCATGCAGTAATATGAGTAACATAAGCATGATCAAGAATATTGAATGGGTAACGAACGAGCTTACGAGCTTTACAAGAGGCAGTATACTTAAATGAAAAACTACTCTTTTTACTAAATGAGGGTTGCTCACAACTACATCTGTGGAAAGGTTAATGACTTCAGAGAAAGTATTCCATATTGCTATCCCAGCAGTCAAATAGACAACAAAGGGTACATCACCCTGTGGGCTTACCCTTAATCCCACGCTGAAAACAAACCACAAAATAGATACCATGAACATGGGATTTATGAAAACCCAGAAAAATCCCAGAAAAGAACTCACGTATTGTGTTACGATATCACGTTTTGCCATTTCAAAGATTAAAGATCTTCGATAGTAAACTGCATACATGAACAGGACAAAACTCCTCAATAAATTTTTGAGTTTAAGCATAAGCCTGCTACAAGAGTATAATTCTATTCTCATCAACCCCCATACTTTTTAACAATTGAACAATCTCATCAACACCGACCAGGGTAGCGACAACAATCTTGCCTTTATAATCCTTTACTGCTTCTATGGGCATTACGTTAAGGCCAAAAAAACTTCTCCCTTCCAGCTTGTCAAAAACTAAATTTATCTTAATCGGTGCACTGAGAGTTAATTTGTAAAGAATTCCTACTACATCTTTTGTTCCGTATGCAGCAAACTCTTTTACATCTTTTGAAGTCATTTCCTGAAGACAACATCTGCATCTTTCAATCACATAGGTATTATACTTGTTCATATTTCTCAGGAAATCGTAAATCTTACAGACCTTTCTCAGTATATCCTTAAGCGATTTTGGTTGCCTTGAAAAGGTAGTAGCCTTCATATGAAACTGCTTTATCAGCATTTTCAACGATGTTATCAACAGGCGCAATGTTATTACCGGTTGTTTAAAAAAATTCTCTAACATAAAGGATGATTGCTTGTGCTGGCTCAACTTCTCAATCTCCCAATCAGAAATATTTTCTTCAGGAATCGCTTGTAAAAGTAATGGTTTATAAATAATATCATCTTCATTAAGTCTCAGAGCAGTTATTGCCGGATTCTCGACTAACGGCATGACCCGACACGTAAGCCTCCCGTTTAGTGCAGTAGTAGACATATTTTGACCATCATGGGGGCCACAATAGTTACCTTTGCCATCAGTTCCGGGATGCCATACGTGGTAAAGAAACTCCTCCTGATGCCAGATCTCTCTTTTTCCGGAATTGACCAGCCGAAATGTCATTTCATACGGACCACAGACATGACCAAGATAATCAATATGCTCATCGGCACCGCCAATGTGTATGAGGTCTTCACGTTGAGCACACATGCATGCACCGTAATTCCTGGTATGAAGCTGGTCATCTTTGTCAAGAAGACCAGTGGTTTTACCTTCTTTCCAGTTGATGCACCCCTTCTTTAAAATCTCATCTAACGAGGGATAGTTGAACGGATAAAATCGCTTGTCAACATTTCTCACCTCATCAAGATGCAAAACAATATCAGGATCTTTATCAAAAGAACTTACAATACTCTCCACAAAAGTTGGCGTTACGATTGCATCTGAATCACAGAGAGAAATAATCTTTCCTCGGGACGCAACAATACCAAGGTTGTACATAAGGTGCTTATGGTAATAGACAGTATCAGGAATCCCCATTACTATCCACTGATCAACAATGGGCGGTTTTCCCTGACTCTCGCACTCCTTCAACCTCACTTCAATTTCCTGAACACGCCTGTTATAATACTCAATCCATATCACTTCATACTGGTCTCTTGAAACCGTCTGATTGCTTAAATAATCAAAGATGTGAAAACTTTCCCTGCAATTCCAGTCAAGTAAAACAATGCTAATCTTCGGTGGCGTGGGATTTTTATGTTCGAATATGATTTCCATTTACCTCTCTACTCTCTAACAATACAGGCATTCATGTATCTTTCAATACCATGTTTAACATGATATACTCATCTGATAATGGTTTTCGGATAAAATCCGAGATAAAATTGAGCGAGTAAAGTCCTCGGCGCCTTTTGTCCGTGGATACCTTCACCAAGATTTGGTTTCCAGCCTGCCTGTGCGATGCACGCAGACAGGTAAAACCGAAAACCAAATCGGTTTTAGTATAACTGGTTTCATAATTTCAACTTGTTATCAAGAACTTACTGTCGTTTATTTTCTTAAGGATTCTTCCTGCTTGTAAATTTTTCAAGAATCTCCTAATAAATCGTCGTGTTCTCTTAAATATACTGGTGGATAGCAGTATCCTCTGCTTTACTGAATCTATGTCCTGTTCACAATAAAACATATCCAAATCCTCTGCTTTTAATTTACTAAGATCTCTCGGACCAAGTCGATGTGACACACCGTAATAAAAGCCTTTGTATTTGACAATATTGTAATCCAGATAATTAGAAACAACGGTAATTGGGGTATTGTCGAAATTCACTTTGCTATAAACGTAGGGCCTTAACCTGAACTCATCTGCACGATGAGAAATTTTAATGTTTTCGTCTTTATCTTTAGAACTGAAACCTAAAGACTCCATAAAATCCTGCGGCAAAGAATAAAATTTATTGTAGGCACTGGTAGTAAAATGCCTCATATGCATTCCTATCTGGCCTTCATTAAATGTAGCGCTTTCTTTACTGAAAATCTTACCTCCGAATTCACCCGGTTTACCAGGTATATTCAGTTTCAGCTGTAATGACCAGATAAGCTTAGTCTGGGCGCCAATATCACCTCCTCCGTTCCGGCCAATCAATTCTTCAAAGGACACTGGTATAACATTCGGAAAATCCAGCCAGGCAATAAACTTGCCAATACGATCCCTGATACTTCCAAGAAGCCAGGGATCATCTATAAGCTTGAGAAGCCTTTCCTTAAACGGGTATTTGCTCAAATATCCTGCAAACGGAGTCTTTCCATCTTTATGATAATAATTTGCCTCTGAAACCAGAATATCCAATGGATTTCTGTATATAAAAAGTGCTGGAGATCTCATAAAGGGATGGTCTCTCATTCCAAAAGGGCTGCGACGCACTCTTTCTATAAAAAAGTCTCTTGCTGCCGTATGAGAATTGGAATATTCAACACAATACCAGAAACCCGGCAGAGGCTCCTCCGGACAAACAACACCAGCTTTATAACCAAAAGATTGAACAAGTTCATATAATAAATGGGTACCACTCTTGGGTATAGAGATGAGAAAAAGAGGTTTTCTTTTGAAATAGTTCTCCGTAATTGGCGCAACAATATAAACCTTGGTATCCTCAAGATAATCCATAAGCATTGAAGTAAGGATTTCACAATCGGTACTGAACATGAGGATCACATCAACTTCCAGGTTGTTGGGAAGAGGTAAAACATCGTCCGGCAAAAGAACATCGCACTCTTCTCTTAAAGAATAGAAAACAATCTTTCTTTTTCGCTCTTCAGACTGATATACCTTTCTCACAAAATCTGCGGCAAATCGATTGAAAGGTCTGAGAAGAATCTTGACCTTACTTCCCTGCAAAGGAAGATCCTGACAGACATCTATATAACACCTTTCTTTATAATCGATAAATTGCAGTTCCTGATATTCATTCATTGTTAGTTTAGACACACATTAACGGGAAAAGACAGAAAGCCTTCGATATACTAAAACCATTATGAGATGAGTATATCTCAGATTTCCAATTCAAAGTCTTCAAACAATAATCTAAATCAAACATCAATTATTTTTTCCTCTTTAAGGTTTGCAAGCACCCGTTCCGCGAAATCTCCGATATAAACACCGTGCTTATAGAGCTCCTTGCAGATCCTGTCCAGACGATTCATCCTTACCTCCTGATCGATATAGGGTTCATCACTGTACCACAAATCGGTATGAATAAAGTACGGATTTTTTCTGTATATCTCTTCCTTGTCACCACGGAAACGGATTTTATATTTTTCAGGATATTTGTAATACTCACTGCCTGAACCCAGGATCATTGTATTGATTCCCTCCACAACATCGACATCATCTTTACAGGTTACCAGATTCTCTATGATTTCGTCGACATCCTCTTCAGTCTCACCCGGCACACCGAGGACTATATTGATAGTGGTAAAGATACCCGCCCAATGACAATCATGCAGGTTCTGTAATACCAGTTTCATATTGTAACCTTTTTTTTGAAGATGAAGCAAATTCTGTGACCAGCCGTCGACCCCGAAACGAAGATGTGCGAAACCTGCCTTTGCCAGATGTTTAAAGTACTCTTTGTTATTATGTTTATCAATTCTTAACTGACCAACCAATATCACCTTTAAACTACGCCTGATTATGTCTGAACAAATATCGTACAAATACTGAGGATCACCGTTAACATCGCTGTCGTTAAAGTGGAACAGAGAGAAATTCTTTTTAGTCCAGTATTCGATCTCATCTACCACCTTCAGGGAGGTCCGTTTTCTAAACGTGAAACATTCAGAGCAGAAGCTGCACCTGCTCCACCTGCATCCGCGAGAAGAGGTAACAGGCACCAGATTATCCCCTTTATAGTTTTTATAAAGTGTCTGGTCTATCCATTCGTACTTGGGAAAATCAACCAAATCGAGATCCTCTAATAACGGCGGATCAACCCATTTCCTTTGTGGTGAATCGTAGCGGGAAATAATACCGGGCAGATCTTTGGGCTTTTCCCCCATGGCCAGTCCTGCAACGAGAGGCTTTAATGTCAATTCTGTGTCTCCAATCGCCATATAATCAAAATCCGGAACCAGGTGTGGCCCAATATAATGATAAACACAATCGTAACCACCAATAACAACGACAACATCCGGTGCCTTCACGCGAAGAGTCTTAATAAGATTGTTGGCCAGTTTGCGGCTGTTTGCCTGTACAGAAATACCCACCGCTTTCGGTTGACTGTTCACAATACCCGTGATAAGATCATCCATCACTTCCATGAAATATTCAATGACTTCAGGCCGATCCCATTCGGCAGTATTGGTATTGTCCCACGGATCCTCCTTCATTAGGTAACCACATTTTGTCGTAATGGGTTTCTTTTCAAGTATCCTTTGAGAATGGAACAGGTGGTAGGTAATAACATTTAAGTCAATTGTCTGAAACCGGATTCCGCATTTTTTCAGAATGTTATTTACATACCCAACACCATTCGGCATCATCGGCATATAACGGGGAGGTAATTCTAAAAGGAGAAAATCCAAACTTGACTCAACTTGAATTGGAGGTATAGAAACAGGATAGATATGAATATTTCTCTGCAGGATTTTATAGATTCTTTTTAAGAACAATCTTGCCCTGGAAGATTTAAAATACTTCAAAACAAAAGGGGAAGCCTTCAGCTTGCATTTCAACAGAAATGCTTTAAAAACCTGTTCAAACATTCTCATCTACTCCCTTTTCCTTAAGGTTTTTTAATACCCGTTCAGCAAAACCACCTATGTTAATCCTCTGTTTGTAGAGTTCATTACAAATTTTATCCAAACGCTTTATTCTTACAGATTGATCAATATACGGTTCTTCACTGTACCATAAATCAGTATGAATAAAGTATGGGTTCTTTCTGTATATCTCATCCTTGTCCCCACGGAAACGAATTTTAAATTTTTCAGGATGTTTATAATACTCACTACCTGAACCCAAAATCAAGGTGTTAATTCCTTCTACAACATCATAATAGTCTTTACAGCGTACCAGGTTCTCAATTACATCATTAATATCATCCTCAGTTTCTCCCGGTACACCAAGAACTATATTGATAGTGGTATAAATACCCGCTTCATGACAATCACGTAAGTTCTGGGTTACCAGATTCATGTTATAACCTTTCCTGAGAAGCCGAAGAACACCATCAGACCAACCGTCAACACCAAATCGTAAATGACAAAAACCCGCATTTGACAAATGCTTAAAATATTCTTTGTTATTATGTTTATCAACGCGCAGTTGTCCAACCAGAGTAACTTTCAGATGGCGTTTGATTATTTCTGAGCAAATATCATGTAAATATTGAGGGTCACCGTTAACATCACTATCGTTAAAGTGGAATACTGAAAATTTTAGTGATGTCCAGAATTCAATCTCGTCAACTACTTTTCCGGGTGATCGTTTCCTGAACGTAAAGCATTCGGAACAGAAGTGACATCTGCTCCATTTACAGCCCCGTGAAGATACAATAGGGACCAGATGGTCTCCTTTATAATTTTTGTAAAGTGTCTGGTCTATCCATTCGTACTTGGGATAATCAATCAAATCGAGATCCTCTAATAATGGTGTGGGAACCCATTTCCTGCCTGGTGAATCGTAACGGGAAATAATACCAGGCAGATCTTTGGGTCTTTCTCCCTTAGCCAAGCCTGCAACAAGAGGCTCCAGGGTCAATTCTGTGTCTCCAATTGTCATATAATCAAAATCCGGAACCAGGAATGGACCAATATAATGGTAGACGCAATCATATCCACCAATAATAATGGTTACTTCAGCAGCCCGGCTGCGAAGAATTTTGATAAATTCGTTAGCAAGTTTCCGGCTGTTCGCCTGAACAGATATACCCACCGCTTTTGGCTTGTTTTTCACAATACCCCTGATCAGATCCTCCATCTTCTCCAGGAAATATTTGATAACTTCCTGACGATCCCATTCTGAGGTATTAGCATTGTCCCACGGATCCTCTTTCATTGTGTAACCGCCTTTTGTTGTAATAGGTTTCTTTTCAACTATTCTTTGAGAATGGAACTGATGGTAAGCGATAACGTTCACGTCAATTGTTTGAAATCGAATTCCACAATTTTTCAGAATATTGTTAACGTACCCGACTCCATTAGGCATCATGGGAATGTAACGGGGGGGCAATTCTAAAAGGAGAAAATCCAGATCCGGATTGACCTCTATAACGGGAATATGTTCAACTGTATATACCCCTTTTTCCTGATAAGATAGTTTCCTGTAACTATCTATCAGTCTTTTTAATAGATTTTTCACCTTCTTCTGAAACATACCTGTTTGTTCAATAATCTCTATGACTTACTTACCTGTTCGGGAAAACCATAGTCTTCAAGAATGGAATTCCAGTCGTTTTGCCCGAAAAGTTCAATTTTCACTGAATATTTTACTACTCTTTATCACTCCCGAATAATTTGCCCTTAAATAAGCGTTTAAACATTGACGTCTGCAGCAGCGACTGCTTATGGGCCTGCGCGTAGCAGAATTGAAGATGCCTTCCATCCCGATGAAAAAACTTTCCATTCGGCCCTCCTTCAGGATGAGACAAAAGTATAAGAATGATACTAGCTATGGAATAAGGACTGACGGTTGTTCCTTGATTCATCTCTGTCCTTGCTTCACCCGGTACTACAACATTCATCTGAATATCCACATTCGGATAATGTTGAGAATACTCCTGTGCCATAGAATAGCCAAGGCTGTTTAATGCAGCTTTGGACACATTATACATACCGACTCCCGAAGTACCAGCCCAACCGGCTTCTGAGGTAATAAAAACAACCTTAACTTTACCACAAATTTGCATGTGTGGGAAAATTGATCTGGTTACAAGCCAGGGGGCTCTTACGTTTGTAGAAAATATTTTATCCCAATATTCAATTGAATCATCTTCCAGCGGGTGGATACTGCCCGGTTTGCTGGGAACGGCTGCGTTGTTTACTAATCCATGCAACTCCCTGCAAAGTTTTCTGACGGTATCGGACGCATGGATAATATCTTCCTCACAGGTTAAATCTGCTGGTACAATGTGGCATTTGTCCGCCGTTATCCCAAATGAAGACATTTCTTCGAGGCTCTCTTTGAGTTTTTCAATACGCCTTCCGGTCAAAAACACCTGAGCACCCGCAGCTGCCAAAACACAGGATAAAGCACGACCATAACCCGTACCTGCTCCTGTTATCCAGAAGGATAGACCGGAAAGAAAACCCCATCTTTCCGGAGGCAAACCAAAAAGATGCTCTTTCCATCTTGCCGGATCAGCATTTTCGAGAACTTTTGTTGTCACCAGTGTCGATACCAGCACTTAGATCTTTCTTACTCTGCAACAATTCTGTAAATAAAATGACAAATTAATATTCAAGATTTTTTCATATCCCATATTGCCGACTTCCCGACTATACCGTCATCAAGAGTTATATCGTCATATGCCCAGAGATGGCAACCTGATTCAAAACACTCATCGACCGCCAGGATCACACCCGGATGAAACCTGACGAAAACGTCGTTACCATCTATAGAATCTTCGTCCTTATGTCGCACCAGTCTCTCTCTACCGGCATCTTCTGGTCTCGCTTCACAATCATGCCCACAAATTATCCCTCCAGGCACTACTTTGGGCAGCCATAGCCGAATATCCTTAAGCGTTTCATCATAGGAATGATCAGCATCGATAAAAACAAGGTCAAAAACATTATCCGACATAACTGATGCAGCATCCTCACTTGACATAACAATGGGCTTTACAAAATCCTGACCTCTTGCCTTGGCTACATTATGCATAAAGGTTCCAAACATATCGTACTCACGCACCATATCCTGATGTCTCTTAACGTTCCTGTTTCCCTTCCATGTATCAACGCAGTAGAGTAAACCATCTCCCTTGTGCAACTCCTCAATAATAGCAGTAGTACTGCCGTTGCCGGTCCAGCTGCCAATTTCAATCATCCGTTTAAACGGCTTATCAATACTCCCGACGATCATCTTTAATGCGAGACGGTCATAGGGAGAAAATGCTGCATAATTCCCTTTAAATATTCTATTTTTCCCAAAAAAAGAGATCAAACTGTTTCCTCCTTCACACCATGTAACAGAAACATTTTGCACCTCTTCATAAACTTTCGTGTAAGACCAACGAAAGATTTTTGTCCGGTTTGCGAAACAGTCTCCCTGGCCGCTGTAAAGGCTGCCTCATAACGCCTGGCATCTATTCTGCCCAGGTCAGCCTTATGCTTTCCATACAGATTTTTCAGACTCTTCAAAGCCTCATCCTTACTGGCATAGTCCGCTCCAAGAAAATCTTGTATGAGAGCATTAATACGGCCGGTTGCATCCTCGGCAATATCCCAGATTTTCTGCTCAAGAATCTCATCTTTAAATATTGACCGCTCGACCTGAGTCCACTCTCTCCAGTTATTGCACCTGAATGGGAACTTATCTGATACCAGGTTCGATTTATTGAACGCAAAGGTAAAGAGATCCTGATCCGGGTAATCATTAAAGATTTCGCCTTTATCAAGATATCTCTTAATCTTTTGCTGGTAAGGTGTGTAATCTTTTTCATTGAGATAGGTAACAGGCCCGTAGCCTAACTCTACCATATATGGTTCAAGACCACCATTCTTAATCGCGTCCAGATGTTCGTTTACGATAGATTTTTTCCAACTGCCCACCTTTCCCATACCTTTTCGTAAATTGTGATGGTGGGCACCGGTAAGATTTCTGTGCCCGATCCTTTCCCAGATCTCTGCAGCATAACTCTCCTGTATCTCTATTTCCGCTGCACGTGCAAGATCCAAAATTGTAGGCCCAGGGTTAAGTATCAAATCCTCCCACTTCATAATAATAAATTTGTCCCTGTACTCCACAAACTCTTTCAATGTACCGGCCAGGAATTTAATGAGTCCCTCGAAGAACTTCATGTCGGTAAACTTATAGAGCGCCAAGTGCTGTCTTATATCATCATGATACTCTTTTTCAGGAAGAAACCGTTGAAGGTATTCACTTGCAAGAGCATTTATGGAAAAAACTGAAGAATTGAGAGTTCCAATCGGATTACGAACAGAAGCAAACCTTGTGTAATCCGCATAGTCTGGGTGGCTCGTCCAGATACCCGGATCGATATGAGAGTGTACAATTTCATGACAATCTAAAACTTCTTTGGGATGTGATGTTATCAGGGTAAAATCTCCCACCCCGCGTACGCCTATATACTTACGGAAACAGGCAAATCCATCACGGTGCTTACTAAGCCACTTAGGCCCACCTAACATGGTTTTGAAACCAGGATTGTAAAGGAGATTTTCTTTTATGCCCTTGCTTGCGAACCCCCTGACAATCTCAGAGCTTATGTGATCTCCCAGCTCCCTGAGGAGTGCATTGAGAATCCTCTGCCTGAGGTCCCACTTGGAAGGTGCTAACGGAACAAAATGTATCAGAATACTACATAAAAGGGTAAATCCTGTCCGTGGAGCACCGATAACAAGCGGTTTGAAAAGTTTGTGTTTCTGTTGAATGTTCGTCATTACCATACAGCTTCCCTATTAAGTTAACCTCTCATTAAGCGTCTTTGGTTCTTCTCAGGATCATTAAATAAAAGTGTTTAATAATCCATATTATTAAACTTCTAGTTCAGAAAGAACTTGCTCTGTCCTGAACTTCGCAACATCTCCAACCCTGATACCTTCCTGAACCAATGCATCGTATATTGTTTTCAGTCTCTTTAACCTGATTTCATGGTCAATGAAAGGGTTTTCACTATACCACAAATTATCAGGTATAAGTAAGGCGTTTTTTTCATAAATCTCTTTCTTGTCACCAAGGAAACGAATATTGTAATGCTCAGGGTCTTTATAGTACCTGCTTCCAACCATTAGCATAAGAATTCTGAGTGTCGCCATAGAACCGATGGAGCCTTTGTTTTTACAAATGAAATCTATCGTCTCTTCTACATCTTCATCTGTCTCTCCAGGTGTTCCAATAATCAGGTTCACATCGACAAAGATTCCCGCAGCGTGGCAGTTTCTGAGATTTTGTGCAACTATATCTTTTGTATATCCCTTTTTCAGCAGACGGAGCGTATTCTTTGACCAACCGTCTACCCCGAAACGCAGTGCCCTGAAACCGGCCGTATAAAGACGGTCGAAAAATTCCCTGTCACTCTTTTTGTGGATACGTAACTGCCCGGTAAGGGTTATTTTCAATTTTCTCCTGATAATTTCGTCACAGATTTCGAGAAGTGCTTCCGGATCTCCGTTCAGATCGCTTTCATTAAACATAAACAGATCGCACCCTCTATCATTGAGCCATTGAAATTCGTCAACAACTTTTCGGGGAGACCTCTTGCGCCACGTAAAACATTCTGCACAAAAAGTGCACTGTGACCAACGACACCCTCTCGTAGCTATAATGGGCGTTAACCTGTATCCATCATAGTTGCGGTAAAGATCGAGGTCAGCCCAATCGTAATGGGGAAAGTCGATAGAATCAATATCCTGTAACACCGGTGCCGGCATCCATACCCTGTCCGGTGAATCATAGCGTGACAAGATACCTGGTAAGTTGCAGGGTTTTTCACCCGCAACAAGAGCCTTTACTAGAGGTCCGAGAGAAAGCTCCGCCTCTCCCATGACCATGTAATCGCACTCAGGGAATACACGGCGCCCCAGAGAAACATGTACGCAACTGAACCCGCCGGCAATGACTATGAGCTCCGGCATGGTTTCTCGTAGGGCATTTACAATCTCTCTTGCGATAGGAATGTTATTATTATGCAATGATATGCCGATAATCTTCGGCCATGCCTTTTTCAGGCCGTCAACAATTTCATTGATCTCCGGACGGAAATATTCAATAAGCTCAGGTTTTTCCCATTCATCTTCAGAACTGCTAACCATATTCCACGGGTCATTCTCCATCTTATAACCCCCTGATGTAATTATTTCTTCAAGTCCGTCAAGAATCCTTTGTGAATGAAAACGGTGATAGATAATAATATCAAGATCAACAGTTTGAAAATTGATCCCTGTTCTTTTCAAAATGTTGTGAACATATCCCATTCCATTAGGAAGGAAGGCCATATTCCTTGCGGGAAGATCAATCAAAATAAAGTCCATGTCGGAATGAAATTCAATTTCCGGAATATTGATGGGATAGATGCTTTTAACGGAAGGCTTCCAGGCCCTTCGCGGTATTGAATGGCATCCAACTTTCTCAAGAATATCAAATGTTACCACTTCAATATTTTTGTGAAGCTTCTTTTTCATTCTTGCAATTTGAAGAGATTTGGTTGAACAGAGAAAAACTATGTCAACTGAAGAAGGAATGTCTGAAGAAGATATGACATGAATGCCTTCAAACCTGGTACCCTGCATATGTGGTTTATCTTCAACAATTAACGTAACAACTGAACGAAGCTCCGGTACATGTTTAAACATATACCGACACAATTTCCCTGCCCCGTATATCGCTAAAACTGAGTCTTTTTTTATCAAATATTTCCCGATAACTTCAAGACATCTCAGATCCTCTGAGCTGTTATTGTACATAAGGCAATTATTAACAGAAAAGATTTTTTTCCCTTCTCTACTTTGGAGGGTATTATCAAGAGAAGCCTTCAAATCTTTTACCGTTAATTCCCCATGTGCCAACTTGAGCAAAGCTTTTTTGATTCTTCTCAAAAAATGTACCATTTACGCCTCATAAAATCATTCAATTGATAAATTATTCTTTCACAAATAGAAAAAAGTATACTGGTAATGTGAAAACATCCTCTCGTTTTAAGAACACTCTTTTATGTAACACTCCAAGTCGACCATTCCATCAAACAAATCAACATTCTGTACATTTAAGTGAATGAGATCATAACGCCGATCCAGAGGAATATCTTCGGTACCGAATTGTCCATCAGCTATTGCAAGAGAGATGAAATATTCACCGGCTGCAACGCTCAACTTGAGAGAAAATTTCAAAACTACTATCTCGGATTTTTTTGTTGGACGAATAATAACATTTTTGAAGGTGCTTTTCGTAGCATAAATCACTAAACCATCTATAGTCCTGAGTTTCAAACCATAAACAGGGTACTCTACAGCTTCATTAAATTTTACCTTCATGTAAATATCAATCCAGTCATTACTGTTAACAGTTTCAGGATAATAAAAATCATTAGATAAAAGCAGAAAATCAACTATTTCACCTCTCTTATCCCCCCAACTGTGTTCTTTACTGTTATAATTTTTTCGTAATACGCAGGAATCCTTTAACGGTACCTGTTGAATAAATTCTTCAAGCATGGTTTTCTTATCACCAGACTCGAATATCTCAAAACTGGAGATCACCGTTTTTTTATCCTCATCCGGGGGGTGTTCCTTATTATTCCTGGGACGTATTGTTGATACATATTGACTGGTAATTTCAGACGGCTTGCCTGTAAGAGTTGCAATACCATGTTGAAGGAGAATTGCCTGATCACAGTATCTTACGATAGGTTCCATATCATGGGTAACCATAATAACACTTGTCCCAGCACTTTTAAATTCTAAAAACTTTTTAAAGCACTTGTTTCTAAAGTTTGCATCTCCCACAGCTAATACCTCATCCACCAGCAGGATATCCGGATCACAGTGAACGGCTATTGCAAACCCGAGCCTTACATGCATTCCTGAACTGTAATGCTTTACGGGAGAATCGATAAAATTACCAATACCGGCAAACTCCACTATTTCATTAAACTTTTTATCTATTTCACTCTTCATCATTCCCAGTATCGAACCGTTCACATATATGTTTTCCCTGCCGGTAAGTAAAGGATGAAAACCAGCACCTACTTCTATTAAGGCTCCAACACGGCCATTTATCTCAATCCTGCCTTTATCAGGCATAAAGATGCCATTCAGCATCTTCAAAATAGTAGACTTTCCTGAACCATTAGGTCCTATTATGCCAAGGCATTGCCCTCTTTTCAGTTGAAAAGAAACATTGCTTACAGCCCAGAATTCACCGTTGCGCAATTCCTCTCCATGATGATTAAGACCAAAAAAACTTCTGGTAAGATCCGTTGCACCATAGAGCATAGTGTGCTTTATCGTACGGCAATACTTCTTCGAAGCTCCCTCAACTTTTATGACGACATCTGACATGAGTCTCTTGACAAAAATATTTTAACCAAATTTGGTAAAATATTTATTAATAGCGTTTTTCATGATATCTGATAAGCACCAAATAACAAGTTCCAAATTACAAACAAATCACAATGAACAAATCCTAAATTCCAAACAAACTGGTTTGATAATTCGAACATTGTAATTTGAAATTTGTTTGGATTTTGTAAATTGAGATTTGTAATTTATACTCATCTCATAATGGTTTTCGGATAAAATCCGAGATAAAATTGAGCGAGTAAAGTCCTCGGCGCCTTTTGTCCGGGGATAACTGCAACCAAGATTTGGTTTCCGGTAAAACCGAAAACCAAATCGGTTTTAGTATATTAACCCCTGTTTGTCTCTGGTTCGTCCAGGTTAGGAGAGGGGAATATTTTTTCTAACTTAAAATGAAACAGACCGTATTCCTTAATAATTCCCCTCAGCCTTTAAATTTCCTATGATGAAGAGTATTTCTTCAACTATCTCTTCTGTGGATTTGTTCGATGTGTTTATTCTATGGGAGGCTGCTTCATCGTAAAGTTTCTGTCGTTGTTTTATGAGATGTTTGATTTCTTCAAATGCTCCTTTGTCTGTCAGAGATGGTCTTTGATGCATGGTTTTTTCGTCAAGTGATATACGCTTGTGGATGATTTCGGGAGCAGCTTCTAAGAGGATGAGGACTCCGTTGCTCTTCAAGGTTTCTACATTTTTGTTATTTAGAACAACACCTCCTCCAGCGGCAATTATTTTTTTGTCCATTACTCTTAACAGTGCTATAGTATCTGCTTCTATCTGGCGAAACTTCTTTTCTCCCTCTTCCTGAAAAATTTCCTTAATCGTTTTTCCCGTGGTGTTGATAATATATTCGTCTGTATCGACAAAACTCCTTTTCAAACGATTGGCGAGAAGTTTACCAATGGTGCTTTTTCCCGTGCCCCTGAATCCAATTAAAACTATATTCAAAGAACTTTACTCCTTTCTGCCTGCCAGTATAGAAACCGTTCCGGGATACGTCCTCCCAGCTGAATTACGTATTCGAGCTGGTACTGGTAACGGTTGGGGGGCTAAGATCTTCTCTATTTTTCGAAATACACTCATCTCATAATGGTTTTCGGACCTGCCTGTGCGTAAGGGACGCACGCAGACAGGTAAAATCCGAGATAAAATTGAGCGAGTAAAGTCCTCGGCGCCTGGGGGATACCTTCACCAAGGTTTGGTTTCCAGTAAAACCGAAAACCAAATCGGTTTGTTTTTCCTTTTATCCATACGGATCATTTTCTGTCGAAAGTGTGAGTTGCTCTCTTTTCCAAATCACTATTATACTTTCCTCCTGACAGTAACCCCGTCTACCATTTCATAGATGAGACTACAAGCCTTACATACACCAGTTCCCTCCTCATTAAAACCGAGTTTCGTACACATACACACCCATCCCACAATACGTCCCGGGTTACCAGTTATCAGGGCGTAATCAGGAACATTTTTTGTAACCACAGCTCCGGCACCTATAAAAGCATATTTCCCAATGGTATTTCCGCATACAATCGTAGTATTGGCGCCAATTGTTGCTCCTTTTTTTACCAGCGTTGCACGTAATTCATTCATTCTGGAAATTGCCGATCGGGGATTGAAGACATTTGTAAAAACCATGGAAGGCCCACAGAATACTTCGTCTTCTAAGGTTACACCTTCATACAAAGATACATTGTTTTGTATCTTGCAATTATTACCAACAGTAACATTTGGTCCTATAACTATATTTTGTCCAATCTTACAATTCTCACCTATCCTGGAACCTTTGAGAATATGAGAAAAATGCCAAATAGAGGTACCTTTGCCTACCTCGCATCCTTCATCAACATATGATGACTCGTGGACAAAAAATTCCCGCCCATCCAGCACCTGTATTATATCAGTTTTATTAATCGTCTGTTTTATGCCATCGTTACTTAATGACTCTTGAGAGGCATGAAGGATCCTGAGGACCCGAAGCCCCTCATTTCCATCCGTCTTGGGTGTTTGACTATTTTCAATGCAATTGAGAAAATGTCTGCATTCAGCTTTTAACGGTTGATCGGTATTGACGGGAACAACTTCAGAGTCTGCTTTACAGGCGACAGGAATGCGATCTACCCATTCAATTCTATGAGGATAGAGAAATAATTTCTCCTTTACTCATGTCATCAAAAACAGCCATCTTTTTGTCTCCCACAACCACAAGCTTCTGTTCTTTAAAAGGATGGAGCCAGCTCACAAATATGTGACTCTTTACTCCACTTTTAAAGTCCATGGTTGTTAAAGTGACGTCAGGAATCTTTGCTTGCAGGTAGCTACCACCAGTAGCACAAACAGTTTCCGGCATCTCATTGAGAAGAAAGAGTATCGCTGAAATATCATGGGGGGCAAAGCTCCAGAGTATGTTTTCTTCAAAACGAATTTTTCCTATATTCAAACGATTAGAATAAATGTATTGAATCTTTCCCAGATCACCTCTGTCAATGAGTTCCTTAAGCTTTTCCAAAGCAGGGTGATACTGTAAAATATGCCCAACCATGAGAATCAAATTTTGTTGCTCTGCAAGCTTAACCAACTCCGCTCCCTGATCCACCTTGAGTGCAAGAGGTTTCTCGACGAATACATGTTTTTTTGCCAGAAGAGCATCTTTGGCCATCTGATAATGATGAACAGCTGGTGTTGCTATAACTACCGCCTTAATTGCCGGATCATTAAGCAAACGGTCGAATGACTCTACAGACCGTATCTCACTGAATTGTGATTTGAATTGAGTACCCAATTCCTGATTTACATCACATATCGTATGAAGGGCTCCCAATTCATAAAAGTCTCGAACCAGATTCTTGCCCCAATAACCAACTCCTACCACAGCAATATTTCTTTCCATCCTGCTCCTTCCTTAATTTTATTGACTTCACAGATCACTCTTTTAAATCCTATTCTCTCTTTATGACAAAAGAGTCGAGTTAGCGCATCCTGCGCAACTCTTTCAAAATTGCTACAACGACATCCGTGTCGTTGCTTAACGCCATTTTGGACATGTGCTTGCGCACAAAAACAGTGTAATACATTGGATAAGTTTATGCTCTTAATCTTACTCGTACTCATAATCTTAATCTCAGTCAATAGAGTACGATTTATGATTAAGTGATTCTTGGTGGGTAATACCCACCTTACAGTGTCAATAATTTGCAACTGCAACTACTAAGGTTACAACGTATTAAAATGGAAATTTCTATACTGCAAGTTAAGCCTTCGGCAAAATCCTTGCACATTTATTATGCGTAACATGGGCGAGCCAGAACCAAACAGGAGTTATAAAATTACTAATCTCAAATCACAAAAAACAAACAAATTACAAATTCCAATGTTTGCCTGCCTGTCGACAGCCAGAAATGCTCAAACCAGTCTGTTTGGAATTTTGTATTTGTTTATTGTGACTTGTTTGTTATTTGGAATTTATTATTTGGTGCTTACCCGTGTGAGTCATCCGGCCGGATTTCTTACTCGCCGACAATTTTGTTAACATTGAAAATCCTATGCATTTTATATATTAAATAGCTCATTACTCGCACCCCTGATTTTAAAGTATAGATCAACCGTAAAGATAACTGTTCACAAAAAAAACAGATGCACTCTCTCCATAAAAAAAACACTCATTCACCCTCTGAACTGAAATCAATACCTGGATAGAACGATCCCCCCTCAGCTACATAGAGCAATACCAATAATTCCTTATATATTAGATACTTACAAAAATATTTCCCAATAATACCTGGATTTGTGTAAAAAAAGGGGAGCTGCAAATTGAAAAATTACAACGTACTCTTAAATTGTATCAAGTCTGTATCTTTATACTGACTCTTATCTTGATATATACCAAAAACGATTTGGTTTTCGGTTTTACTGGAAACCAAATCCTGGTGAAGGTATCCCCGGACAAAAGGCGCCGGGGACTTTACTCGCTCAATTTTATCCCGGATTTATCCGAAAACCATTACGAGATGAGTATATATTGCATTGATGAACCCGACTGGCACATTATATATAGTATTTTACCGAAAAAAGTCAATAATCAATTTTATAAACATAATACCATAAAGGGTTTTTACAAGTTAGGTCATCCTGGCAAACTTTTCCAAAATCCCTAAAAATGCCGCCCATGGCAGTTTTTAGGGTATTTTGATCTTGCGCCTTTAGTGCAAAAAATAAGGAAATATCCGAAAACCATTACGAGATGAGTATACTAATAAAGCATCTTATATAAGAATATCATATCTCCGTTAAAAGAGGATTCCTCTTGCACTTCATATACTAACATTATTTCCTTTTTCATTATTGATTGTTGTAACTGCTTTTGTATAGCCTGATGCTCTTCATTTGTTAATAATATATAATCTGTCTGTTCTTCTCTGGCAATGGAAAGCGCGTCATTGATATCCCCCATTTGAATAACTTTTCCATTCGCATAATAAGCAATTCTCGAAGACGCACTCAATATTGCAGGCAGGGGTTTATCACTATTTTCCTTTATCCAGTGCCCCACTTTCTTAACTCCAATCTTATCAACCCCCTGCGGTTTTAGTGTCTTGGGTAGTAACGCTGCTACCACAATAATCAAAACCAATATCTGAACTGTCCATTCACTTACACATATCTCTCGAAAACCAGACTTCCGACTGTTTCTCTTAAACTTTTCATATATACAGTTCCCAAGCTCGTAAACACCCGTACCGGCAAAAAAAACCGCAGGAATGATTATGGGCATCAGATGCCTCCGGCTGGGATATTGGTTGACTCCAAACAGGTTTTCTATATTAACTATGTTCAACCTGTACAATATAACCAGATAGAAGACAATAATTGTCGTTATATAAAACCCGAAGAAATGTTTCGTACTTATTTTTGCCCATTTTATTACCCCGAATATAAGGAATATAACTAAAATTGGATGATATGTGTCTAAATATTTTGTTATAACATACAACAAGCTCTTCAGATATGTTTTCAGAGAAATGCCCGGAACCGGGTTCCTTACAAATTCCGCTTCCATGTGTTCTTCTCCTTCAGTACCAGATTTATGTTGCTCAGCTTTCTTGGAAAATCTGTTCTCATTTGCTTCATTAACAACTGTATGATGTGTACTATTTTCACCTGAAACTTGTCTTTTGCTCAGGTTTTCCCGGACCAGATCATCTTGACTTAAATCTCCTGATGTTATTATAGTTTTATTCTGGGAAAGATTTCTTTTCTTCGTGAGAATCCACACGCCTGTTTCACTTCTCATATACACGAGATACGGAGATGCAAATACCAGAAATGAAATGACCAGAACAATGATTGAGACAAATCTTTGCTTCCAGACTATCCTCATCTTAAAACAATCCTTCAGGAGACACCAACCAGCCACAATGCAAATGACCCCGATCCCTTCAGGTCTGGTTAGATAGGCGAGTGCGCTGCATACGCCTGTTAGAGCAAAAAGCAAACGCCTACCGTTTGTTATCGCAAAAAACCCGAAACCAGTGGCAGCGAGAAAGAAAAAGAGATAAGTAGAATCTGATATGATACCTGCCGACAACCGGACTGCATAGGGATGAAAGGCTAAAATAAGAGAAGAAATAAACGATATTTTCTGATTAAAAACACCTCTGCCAATCAGATAAAAGACCACTACCGTTAACGTACCCAAAAAAACAGATATGATAGTACCCGAAAGCTCCATGTTTGGAACAATCTTGTATAAACCCGCCATTAACAGAGAATACATGGGGTGATATGGGTGGGCCAGACCGCTTTGAAAATCTCCATGAGCAAAATACTGAGCATTCTGCATAAAGGCAACACTATCATTCTGGATCACATAGGTAAAAATACCCATGTATATTCTCACCGTTAGAGAAACAGACAGAACAATCCAAACGTATCTATCCTTTAAGAATCTAGTTATGTTTATTCCCATGTTTTTACTCTACTAAAAAACCAAATTATATAAAAAGGAGTACTGATTGAGAAACTTTTTCTTCAGATTACATTGAAAACAGATTATTGAGATGGTAAAAATAGGACTGATAGTGGTTCCGTTAATATACTAAAACCGCTTTGGTTTTAGATTTTTCTAAAAACCAAAGCCTGGTGAAGGTATCCCCGGACAAAAAGCGCCGAGGACTTTACTCGCTCCATTTTTTCTCGGATTTTATCCGAAAACCATTATGAGATGAGTATAGTTACGTATGTTTATCGTTGCTTTCTGTGTTAATTTACAAACTGAATGATATTTGAAGGCGTCGCAATCGTAATGTTTTAATTCGCTATTTCAGATACAATTTTGTGAAAAAACCGCACTTTGAAACGTAAACACCCTTTCTTATAAGAGAATCTATGAAATCAGGCAGAACGTTATATGTCCTACTTATTACGTTGACCATTTATATGACAACTTGCTGGTGGCTTAGCGGAAGTATGGTAGAACATACCATGAAAAGTATGAAAAAGAAATCCTGTAATGCAGAACTCCTCAATTTTGAGAAACGCCTGTTGAGCCCAAAGGAATGGATATTCTCGGAAAAAGAGCAGAAAAGAAAAAGAGAGATATCCGATATAAACTTACAACTGTCTGAACAGGAATACAGGAAAGCACGGTGTTATTCTTTCTCCATTATTGTGAGTAGTGCTGTATTTTTCCTTATTATTTTCTCTTTTTATTTTGGAACTACTCTGTTTTATAAAGCTGTATCACTTAATTTGACTGCAATAAGCCTGATATGTTTCTATTCCGGAATTTATACACCAATTCTTGAGATTTGTGCATTTAATGATGATTTAGTAGTTCCTCTTAACGTTGAGATAAAAAAAGTACCGCTGTTAAACAGCATACCATGGTTTAGGGAACAAGAGATCGGCTTAACCAAAAAATTTGAGGGCAGGATGTACTATTTCTATCAAAGCAAGTCAATTGCCGAAATAATAAGATTGCTTTTTAAAGATGGAAACATTGTAGTTGGTAGTTCCATACTTTGCTTCAGCGTGTTCATACCGGTTTTCAAAGTATTTATTTCTCTCATCATTTTATTCAGTAACCGTGTAAGGAATGTAAACTGGTTAATGACAACTGTGGGAATAATGGGTAAATGGAGCATGGCAGATGTCTTTTTTGTTGCTTCCTTTCTCTCATATTTATCTTTTTCCAATATGAACCCAGGGGTTGATACCGAGGCAAAGACTATGATAGGATTATACTATTTCTTTGCATTTGTGATATTATCCATCACCACAACTATTTTAATAAACCATGCAATCAAGAAAGAGCATTCTGAATGAATGAATGAATGAATACAAAAAGCTTTATCCGATACTCAAAACGAAAGCTGAAAAAAATTAAGATCTCGAAAATACATGAGAACTCTTCTCTGTTGATATGATGAACGTATCAGAAACCGTATCAACGATTCTTGAACAAGCTCTTATGAATAGAGAATTTTTTCATTTTATTCAAAATCGTACGCCTGTTTAAACCGGTGAATTCAGCAATTTGACCTACTCTGCCATTATATTTTTTGAAGACCTTAAGAAAGTACTCCCTCTCATAATTGTCTAAATATGCCTGCATTTCATGATAAGAGGAGATGCTTGTATCCGTATTTACCGGTGAAGAGAGGAGAAGTTTTGTCCCTGTGGAATGGCTCCCAAATAACTCTACGCTCTGTATCGTTTCAGATTCTTCCAGGAGAACCGCTTTTTCAATTACACCTTCCAGTTCTCTGATATTACCAGGCCAGGAATATGAAATAAGTTGTCTTAAGGCATTGGATGATATACCAGAAACACTCTTTTTAAAACGATCATTGAATTTTTTTATAAAATGATCAACTAAAAGGGGAATATCATCGGTACGGTCTTTAAGGGGGAGTTTAATTGAGATAATATTGAGCCGGTAAAAAAGGTCATTCCTGAATTTTCCTTTTTCTATTACATCCAGGAGGTCCTGATTCGTTGCCGCAATAATACGAATATCCACCTTAATGCTCTTTTCGTCTCCCACTCTTTCTATCTGTCTTTCCTGTAATACCCGTAACAGCTTAACCTGAGTGAGTGTTGACAGTTCACTGATTTCATCCAGAAATATGGTTCCTTTATCTGCCAGCTCAAATTTTCCCTTTTTATCCCGTATAGCTCCCGTAAAAGAGCCTTTGACATGTCCAAAAAGCTCACTTTCCAATAGTGTCTCGGGGAGAGCGGCACAGTTTACAGCCACCAGGTTGTGATCTTTTCGCAGGCTGTTGAAATGGATAGCTCTTGCTACTAATTCCTTACCTGTACCTGTTTCTCCCGTAATAAGAATAGTTGAATCTGTTCGGGAGACCCTCTCAATGAGATTGTAAAGATTCTGCATCACGTAGCTTTTACCAATTAAGTTATAAAAACAGTACCTCTGCCCCAGGGCGGCCTGTAAGTGCCGAATCTCCTCATTTTTCTCGTCTAATTCTTGAGATAGATCTTTTAACATCTTCTGAGAATCTTGATACTGAATCTCTTTTTGTACTCTCTTTGTAACATCGTTGCTAACAGAAAGCACACCCTGTATCTCGCCTTTATTATCAAAGATAGGCATACATCTCAGATCTAGAAAGTGAGTGATATTGTCTGGAGAGATAAGCTGCAATTCTCTCACATTAAAAGTCTTTCTTGCAGTAACAACCTTGTTCAGGTTTCTTTCCAGCCCCTTTTTTATCGATTTAAGGCGCAACGTCAGGTAACTGGTACCTTTTACGTCATTGCAACTGACACCCCATGTCCTTTCGGCAGCTTTATTCATCAGTATGATGTTAAGTTTTTTATCCAACAGAATAACATCGGATTCAAGTTTATCGATTATGGACTTGTCGATCGTCCCGTCTTTGTTAAGAAAATGGTACTGAATACGATCTCTCTTGCCATTAGAAGGAAGCATCAATGTCTGACCAGTATCCTTTTTTTTCCCCATAATGAGATTAATTACCTTTCGAAGACATGAGAAATTTATTTCCCATTAAACCGCAGTATAAAAATATCATAGATTAATTTGTAGATACCCAAAAAGCATTTCCTCCGTTATCAAAAAGAGAGTTACTACGAACACCCTTCTCTCTGTCTGAGCACTACCATAATCTATCAAATCTGGGAATGCGAATCCACCTAAAATGGGCAACCAAATACCCATTTTGTACATATTTTAATTTCCCTAAGGAAGCATAAAGTTATAAGTGCTTATTATATTTGTGCTTATAACTTTTGGCATACACATTGCTCAAATATAATCCGAAAAAAAAATTATTTTCTTGCTAAAGAAATGAGCCTCCTGTAACGTTTAATAAAGGATCGAAAATTTTATAATTATAAATTTATATCAATAACATTTACGAAAGGAGGAACGCTATGTTTCCACTATCAAGTACATTTGATACTCTTTTAGCACTTCAAGAGGCATTGGATCTTGCGCAAAACGGGGGTTTCTTTGAGAGATCTACAACCAGTCCGGGAATTTATCCACCTGTTAACATTTTTGAAAGGAGTGGGGATCTGGTTCTTGTTGCTGAATTGCCCGGTGTAAAAAAGAAGGATTTAAACATAGAAGTGAAAGGAAACACAGTACGACTCGCAGGAGAACGAACCATCGATTACGGAAAAGATATCAGTTACCACCGTGTCGAACGTAACTCCACTAAATTTGACAGGACACTGAAATTACCCTATAACATAGAATCAGATAAGGTAAAGGCTGAATACAAAGATGGACTCTTAGTAGTTTCGCTATCCCGTGCTGAGTCGGATAAACCCAAACAGATAACAATTCAATAACCATCTGAAAGGAGGAAATTATGAGCGATAAAACAAAGGAGGTAACAAAAACAGAAAGCCAGAAGCCGGTAAAGAGCGAGTTTGCCGGCGAGAAAACTGTACCCGGGAAATATTATATCCCGAGAACAGACATTGTTGAAACTGATAAAAGCCTGATTGTAACCATGGATATCCCGGGGGTTAAGAAAGAGAACATTAATATCAGGCTGGAAAATAATGATCTGGAAGTAGACGCACAGATAGACTTTTCCCCTTATGAGAAACTCAATCCGGTACATACTGAATACAATGTAGGACATTTTACCCGAAGATTTACTGTATCAAATGTCATTGATACGACAAAAATCGATGCGAATCTTACTGATGGAGTCTTGACCTTGACGCTGCCAAAGGCACCGGAAGCTCAGCCAAGGAAAATTGAAATCAAGTAAGAGTGATTAAACAAATTTGCTTGAGATTATTTACGCTTCAAACTGTGCTTTTCATAAAATTTTGCGATAAGGAGACCGTTATGGCCTGGAAAGACTTAATAACCTGGAACAAAAAAAAACAGCATCAAATACAACCAGAACTTCAACATCCTGTCGCCACCCTTCACAGGGAAGTTGATCGGTTATTTGACGATTTTTTCAGAGGTTTTGACAGGTTTCCCTCTCTGCCTTTCAGGGAAGAGAGATTAGCCGAATTTTCACCAAAGATTAATGTTAGTGAAAATGACAAAGAGATCGAAGTTACGGTAGAGGTCCCGGGAATGGATCAAAACGACGTTGATATTTCCCTGAGAGAAGATGTACTCACTATCAAGGGGGAAAAGAAACAGGAAAAAGAGGAAAAAGATAAAGATTACTATCATGTTGAGCGCAGCTACGGATCATTTTACCGTTCCCTGCAGATACCCTGCGAAGTAGATCAGGACAAAGTCAATGCCGCATTTAAGAAAGGTGTACTCAAGATAACTCTACCAAAGAGCACAAAAGCTCAGGAAAACGTGCGGAAGATAGAAGTGAAAGGTGAATGATTAAGAAGTTGCTTACTATGGAAGTGGATATTTTGAACTACTTTTTTAACGCTTCCATAGTAAGCGTTAAAATGGTAACAGACGAAAATTTGTTCAGCAAGAGTATGACAAGTTAAGGCCTTCGGCAAAAATTTTGCGCCTTTATATTTTCTGATATGAATGTCGGGCAAGCAACCAAGTTTGTAGTGCCTTAAGTGAACTAAAATGCCTAAAGTGAGAAAATAAATTTTCCGCTACTTTTGCTCACTTCAAACTTTAGGAACTTTTAACTTTTCGATTCTTTGTAGGGTGGATTTTTTACCCTCCGACAATGTTAGTTAATAGATAACATTGAAATTCCTCTGCATCAAGCTATACGCTATCGTGAAAAATTGTCTTTCTCCGGCTCTGATCAGGTTGCTCTAATACCCACTCCATAGTGGACATGTATGTGAAGCTAAATTGATTTCAACATTGAATTCTCATGCATTAGAACAAGTTTTATACTGGTGATGGTTGACAAGGAAGTCATGTGTAAATGTGAAATAGAGAATTGAGGATTAATCTATGGAATCGAGAGTTAAAGAAACTGAAGTGTTAATAGAAGAATATTTGAGTAATCACGAAGATCCCTTAATTCAGCTGTTACATAAAATCATCAGACAGGCGGTAAGATTTTTATCCATTTTAATGGTGCTGATAATAATATGGGGAATTGGTGATGTAATTTATTCAGTTTATCAAAAACTGGAAGAACCACCCTTTTCTGTTATTAAGCATTAATAATATCTTGGCAACATTTGGGGCATTCCTGGCTGTTCTCATTGCTATTGAGATATTCATCAATATTACTCTTTATCTCAGAAGTGATGTGATTCATGTTAAGCTGGTAATTGAAACTGCATTAATGGCTATCTGCAGAAAGGTCATTGTCTTTGATTTTAAAGAGCTGACTCCATCTATGATAGGCAGTACTGCTGCGGTTATTATGGCATTCGGAATAACTTATTGGTTAATACTGCGAAAAACAAAGAAAGATGTCAGGGTATAAGTAAACGTGTAGCAAATTTTGACAAAAAAGTTTTCTTTTGAGTAACGTGTTCATGAAGGCTTGCTCAAACCCAGTTGGGGACTTACCGGACTCTGGTTGACAAAGAGACGGCTAATGCTGTGAAACAGCTTGAGAATAATCTCGCCAATCTGGTGCCAAAAATTGAAGAAAAGATTAACATGTGGTGCCGGGGTTACTGAACAACCCCGGCCGGCCTGTACGCCTGTCCCGGCAAGTAATAGTACTGATTATGATCTGAAAACACCGTAGGAACAAATTTGAAACGGTAGTTGTTTAAAAGATTTAGATAGAAATTTCAGTAACACTATGAAAATACATTAGATTAATGAATGGCTTCAGATAATTTTTCTAGATGAATAACGAATTCGGTATAAGAGTAAATTCATAAATCTATCTAGGAGAGCAGTATGAAAACAAATCTAGGTATGCAGTTTTTAGTATTGTTGCTTTGGTCTATTTTTACCACGTTACCGGCTCATGCATTAGAAGACAGTGGTATCAAAAACTTGCGGCAGACCAGCAAGGCGTTCGCTGCTGTTGCGCGTGAGGTATCACCGTCTGTGGTTTTCATACAGGTTGAGGTGAAAGTATCAGATTCAACGATTACCCGATTCCCGTCACCTTTTGGTGATGAGTTGCCCTTTGGGGATGATTTGTTCAAACGTTTCTTTGGTGACCAATTCCCTGGAATTCCTCAGGAACCACGCTCCGATAAGCCGCGAGATGAACGCCGCACTAGAGGAGAGGGTTCCGGGTTTGTTTTTGCGTCAAAGGACGGTATCCTTTCAGACAAAACCTACATCCTTACCAACAATCACGTGGTGGAGAATGCTGACAAGATCCGGGTACAATTCCTAGACGGACACGAATATGATGCGAAAGTCACTGGCCGCGATCTCCAGTCGGACGTGGCGGTTATCGAGATCAAGGCTACTGGAATGCCAGCGGTCAGATTGGGCAATTCCTCCGAGCTGGATGTCGGTGAGTGGGTTGTGGCTATTGGTAACCCCTTTGGACTGAGCCATACCCTCACTGTAGGTGTAGTAAGCGCCAAGGGACGCACAAGCATCGGTATCAACGACTATGAAGATTTTATCCAGACAGACGCCGCAATCAATCCGGGTAACTCCGGAGGCCCATTGGTCAATCTGAATGGTGAGGTTGTGGGTATCAATACTGCCATCTTCAGCCGCAGTGGCGGCTATATGGGCGTGGGCTTCGCGATCCCGATTAATCTGGCCAAGGAGATCGCCAACCAATTGATCGAGAAAGGAGAAGTGACGCGGGGTTACATTGGTATCACAATTCAACCGCTCACTACCGATCTTGCCGAGTCGTTCGGCGTCGCACAGGGCAAGGGCATACTCATCGCTCAGGTATCAGAAGACTCACCGGCAGAGAAAGCTGGGTTGCGCCAGGGTGACATTATCGTTGCCTATCGCGGAAAACCGGTAACTGATATAGGCAGTTTCCGCAACAGTGTGTCACTTACTCAGCCAGACAGCAGGGAAGAACTAACTATCCTTCGGGACGGTAAACAGAAGACTCTTACCGTGACCATCGGCAAGCTCACTAAGGACACGATGATTACACAAAAACCCGCTCAAAGTACCGAGAAACTTGGCCTGACAGTGCAGACGCTCACGCCGCAGTTGGCTGAGCAATTTGGTGCCAAAGCGGGTGAAGGTGTGGTCGTAACCGAAGTCAAACCCGGTTCCATCGCCGAAATGGCAGGCATTCAGTCTGGTACTGTGATCGTACAAGTTGACCGCAAACCGGTGAAAAGCGCTGCCGAGTTCAAGCTTGAGGTCGAGAAGAGCAGCAGTGACAAACGTGTACTCTTGCTCCTCAAGAAAGGAGAATTGCAACAATATGTAGTCTTGAGCTGGTAGTCTTGCGAATTATTGTTTATAACTGTTTCCTTTAGAACAAGGTTTAAAATGGTTATCACATCAGGACGCTTTAATCGATTCATGATATCAGCTCTTGCGCTGATTTGGGGTTACTTATTACATGCATCTGTTGTGTTGAGTACACCAGAAAAGGCGGAGGAGTGGACAAAACATCAGGCCGGCTCGGGTACTCTTGATGCCTCGTATAGGGCTGTTACCCAACATACTTTGACAACAGATGAAACAAGGCTGGATTATACCTGCACCGCTGCATCGCTGACAATCACGGATAAGGAAGCAAAACCGGTCAGCAGAATCTTTTATATCAGCTATACCGCGAATAATCAGTTCTACTACCCACGACCGGTAACCTTTGTCTTTAATGGTGGCCCGGGCGCTGCCTCGGCATATCTGCATATGGGTGCCTTAGGACCAAAACGTGTCGAGTTCGGTGACAATGGCAAGGTACTACCGATGCCGGCTCGATTACTGGATAATACGAAGAGTTGGCTGTTGTTTACTGATATGGTCTTTGTCGACCCAGTTGGGACGGGATACAGCCGTGAGATCGAGGATGATGCCGGTAACACTGATGAGCAGAAACCGAAATTGTCAGCAGATACACCGTTAGGCAAACGTGCTTGGGGTGTGAAAGAAGATGCCGACACCATAGCTCGTTTTATTCGATCTTACCTGACGAACGAGGAACGCTGGCTTTCACCCATCTTTCTAGTCGGCGAGAGTTATGGCGGTTTTCGGGTCGCGCGTTTATCCAAACTGCTACAGTCCGATTTCGGCATCGCGCCCAGTGGATTGGTACTCATCTCGCCGGCGCTGGATTTCGGATTGCTTTGGGGCAACGAACGAAGCCTCTGGCCATGGGTAGCCCTGTTACCGAGCTACACGGCAGTAGCAGCATTCCATCAACGCAATAGAGCAGTAACGTACGTAGCTGATAATCCTCGCGTCTCACTTGGCGAGGTGGAGCGTGTCGCCTTATCCGAGTATCTAACCGGCCTAGCCGATGGCGACCTGAAATCAAGCTGGATCGAACAATCGAGCAGCCTAATTGGGTTGGATGCGGAAATCCTGAAACGCTGGGCGGGACGTGTGCCTCCGGCGCGCTTTGCCAAAGCCTTGCTGGCCGACCAATACCGTGTTGTGAGTTTATACGATGGATCGATTACACTGGTTGATTCGGATCCCGCCAGTCAAGTGCTTACCGGAGATCCTTATCTCGACCGGCTCAACGCACCGCTAACGGCATCGTTCAACAGCTATGTCCGTAACCATTTGGATTTTAAGACTGATTTGCCTTATTTACTCTTAAATGAGGAGGTTTTTGAATCGTGGAACTGGCGGTCAGGAATTCAAGGGCAACAGGGTTTTGTCGAAGCGGCAGAGGACATGAAACAGTCAATGAGCCTAAATCCTCATATGCGGGTATTGATCCTGCATGGCGTATTCGATCTGGTAACTCCATATTACGCTTCCGTGATAACAGTTAACCAATTGGCGCTGGATCCAACGATTCGAGGCAATATACAGCTCAAGGTCTATCACGGTGGCCACATGCCCTACTTGCATCACCGTTCTCTTGACGCCATATTCGAAGATGTGGCACAGTTTTATAAATCTATACAGTGAGATTGAGAAGGAGTAGAAAACGGGATGCACGTACAATATTAATTCTTTTAGCAAATGAGAAACAAATTCCCCAGATTACAAGTAAAGCAACATTATTAAAATCCTTTATATAAATACTGTGTCGTCATATTTTTTCTGGTAAGCTATATTTACAACTTCATGCTAATTGAGAAAGCAAAATAATGTACCTCCACCAAATTTTTTTAGAGGGAATTTTTTCTTTGGCACAGTGTTCAACAAGAAAGGAAGGCAGGAATGCTGAGATATCAGATTACAATCGGTGTACTGTGTTTTGTACTTGGTGCCGTAGTTTTATTAGCTATACAAAACTATAGAAAAAGCGGGACCAACGACAAGGATACAAAAGATTCGGTACTCAATCAGGAAGAGAGTAGAGATACAACCCTTGATTCTCTTTTTGATGATGACTTTTTTCGATCAAACAGGTCTCCTTTTGAAGAAATGGAAAAGATGCGTGAACGCATGATGAATCAATTCGGATCATCCGGAGACGATCTAAAAGGAGGATTATTTGATTCATGGTTTAAGAGAAGATTTGGCGGCGGAGATCCAGGAGACATTCAAACAAGAGAAGATGAGGACTTTGTCTATTACGATGTTATTATCAAAGACCTTTCGAATCAGAAACTTGATATCCGGGTAGAAGAAGGTCAGATAAAGATTTCCGGTACAATTGAAAAAAAATCTGAGAATAATAACAAAAATGAAAGCTCCAGACAATCTTTCAGTTCAACGTTTCACAGATCCTTTCCTGTTCCCCACGGTGTTGATGATACCAAGGTACAGGTGGAGCATGATGGTGATAAGATTATTATAAAATTGCCTAAAATTAAATAGCGTAGCCTCCTTCACTTAAAGTATTTCCAAGCACATGGTAATTTAACCCTAGAGTACTGCATTTCTGTAACATAAACTGGCATTACGCAATCATCTTCTCTCATACAAACTCATATCTCTGACCAAAACCTCCCACTGCCTCAGTTTATAAACCTTCTGTTATGAGTGTTTGCAGGCTGTTGCGTGTTTCTCTGCTGGAGATGGATGTTCACGGAGTTATTTACTGAAGTCATTCCTTATACGCCGGGCTCCCTATTCCGGCTGCTTTCCCGCTGCTTACCTTTCCCGTTTCTTCCTGAAGGACTCGAACCTTGTTTTGTCCGTGGATAGAAGACTTAACCTTGTATTAGTTGATATTTTCAACAGACAGTGTTTATGTATTATACAATTACATAAGGTTTAAAGCATGTAAATGTGCTTCGCAAAAAATACCTGAATACACACCTTTCCTAAGTATCTCCATGTTATATGCTTAAGATCTATCCTTTAATCTAAAATCTTAGACTATTAGTTTGGCACCTTTGTTGCGTTTTGAAGTTGACACCTGAATCTCACGATAAAAATTTGAAGGTTTACGGAAATCCCACTCCACTTACTGCCACTTCCAGTAACACATTATTTAAAAAATACAGGAAAAAGCTCTATCCAAATAAGTTGCTAAGCTTCTAACAAGTTAGGTCATTTTGGCCCGCCCGTACCGAACGGTACGTTTCGGACGGGCTAACTTTTCCAAAATCCCTACATCGTCCCCGCCAGAATGCTCGTCGGGCTGGCGAACGGATCATAAGCCGGGCGGACAACGACTTCCCTGCAGTTTGCATCTTGTTTTTGGATACCTCCCTGAATGGAGTCCCCACCTGAATGACGCAGTCTTCCACCCGTACCGGAGCGAACTGGAGGCACAGGGTTCATGCGGGTATGCTTTCTCACAAAATACAGGTAATTAATTGGGTTATTGGCGTTTAAATTGTCAATTTCATACAGCCAAGATAACTGTTTTCAGCTATTAAAACTGTTGTTATGTAACCAGAAAATAACATGATGAATATTTTTAAAATAGCGGCATTTTTTATTTTTTGTAGCTGGAACTCTCTGATGAGTCATGCAGAAGGTCTGAAATATAATGATTTCGCAAAAAAAGAAACTATTAAGAATATTCCAAGACTCAAATTTCTCCCACAAACGAGAGTTGATTGGGACGAAGGATTACAATTAAAATCTGAGGATGGAAATTTTAAACTTAAACTGGATGGCCGTATAATGCGTAAAAGGTGCTGGTTTGATGAGTACAATGATATATTCAGAAGCATTGAAGGTCAGTCGGGAAAAACTGAATTCAACAGAGCAAGTCTCAATCTAAGCAGTGAGATTTACAAGAATACAGAGTTCACAGCACAATATAATTTTAATCTTGGTGGCAGACAGAGTTTTAATGATGTTTATATAGAACTAAAGAAAATCCCTTTTCTGGGAAATTTTCGAGTGGGTCATCTTAAGGAACCTTTTAGTCTTGAATATCAAACATCCAGTAAACATGTCACGTTTCTGGAAAAAAATTTGAACAATGTATTTACCCAATCGAGAAATATAGGTTTTGTTTTATATAATCATATATTGGAAAAGCGCGTGACATGGACAGCGGACGTATTCCGCATTACAGATGATTCTGGTGACAGCAAAAGTGACAGAACCAGTGAGGACGGTTATAGTTTTTCAGGACGAATAACAGGACTACCAATGTACAAAGACCACGGTAAAAAACTGGTTCATACCGGTTTTTCGTATAGCTATAAAAATGCTTTTGAAAATAAATTCAGTTTTGGTTCGTCTCAAGAATTCCACCCAGCAGATGATTACGGAGATAGAGGAGAATTTGCAGCAGAATCTGCCCACCTTTTAAACCCGGAGCTAACCGTTATTTATGGGCCTTTTTCCTTACAGTCAGAATATACGTTTGCTAATATAAACTTTGATAGAGATACCCCGGGTCATGACCTCAACTTTACCGGATTTAATATTTCCGGAAGTTATTTTTTAACCGGTGCTCATAATAAATATGATAGAGAAACTGGCAAACTTGTTCACGTTATGCCGAACAAGAATTTTTATTGGGGGGAAAATATAGGCGCTATCGAATTAACTGCACGCTATTCAGAACTTGATTTACCATATAAATCTCCTGGTTGTGAGAAACTTAGCGATACCACTCTGGGGATAAATTGGTACCTTAATCAAAATACAAAGATAGTCTTTAACTATGTATATGCTGATGGACGCAGACTTAAAGATGGAGATGGTGAACTTGCAGCGATGCATTTCAATATTAATTTTTAGTTCCAACCTGGCCGAGCCAGAACCAAAAAAGGAGTAAATTTCATATGTGTTCTTGTTCAGCCAGGTTGTTAATTGAAAAACTGCCTGTCTCCGTACGCAGACAGGCAGTTTTCAAACTTTCCTTTATTACGATAAAGAAAAGCTAGATCGTTACTGTCGCTCTTTAACGTATTAACCACCTGCAAATGAGATAAACGAGAGATCCACCTGCAACAGTAAAAATTAATGATCTCAAGAATTTCCAGATAAACTCACTCCATAGACTAACGCCAGAAGGACCTTTTGCAGATATTTTCGTTGCCACTACTTTAGTATTAGCATCTTTCCTCTTCAATATTCCCATAATACGTTACTCAGCATAGGTGTCAGTGCAGATATCAAATGTTTTTCTCTGACCTGTTGAGGAGAAAGAGAGAATGTTCGACGTGTCGTACAAAATCTCCTTCAATCTGCTTGCTATGTTCGATCGTGCACAGGTACTACAAGAACAGGACAGGAGGAACTCTGTAATACTCCCTCACAGACGCTACCATATATCAAATGGTAAACTCCTCCATGCCCATGAGTACCAACAACAATTATGTCAATTTTTAATTCCATTGATTTCTTGAGAATAATTTCAACCGTTGCACCTTGAATAAGTAAGGCCTTTGTCTCTATTCCAGACCCCCGAAAATCCTCGGCTTTTTTTTGTAAATCATTATGTTCCTCATGAAACTCCTCGGCGGCCATCTCGCGGACGGTTTCAGGACCCACATTAAATCGTCCAAAATTTGGTCCCGATTCCGTAACATGAAGTAACCATACTTTCGCAGACAAAGCCAACGACAGAGTTTTTGCCTTATCTAATATCTTTTGAGAAGCATCGGATAAATCAACTGCAACTAAAATATTCATTCTTCCCTCCCATGAATTAAGCACATCCAGCCAGAATGCTCATCAGGCTTGCGCAATTCCTCCATAATTACTAATCATTCTCCGCCAGCATAAGTATTACCCTCCCTTACCAGTTCTGAGGGAAACGACTATCTGTTTCCGGCGGGTTTACTAGCACACCTGTAACTTTGTTTTGAACACTATTTATCCTATTATATTATATTTGTAATAAAGCTTTCATGTTTAAAGAGTAAATCTACTCCTTTATCAGCCTCTTGTCAATTGATTTCCATCACAAGTAATCAGTGCAAAGAAACATCATACTTTCTGAAATGTTTCTTTGCACATTTCATCTTTTAAGAAGATAATAGAGCCTGCCATACGTATTTAAACTTCCCGCCTGGTTCATGGCCGCATCGCCAATTCCAAAATACACATCTGCTCTGGCAGGTGTCTTGATGGCGCTTCCGGTATCCTGATCCAATGCAAAGAATGATCTTTCTCCCTGCCCGCTCTTCTGAAACCAGCTGCTTCTTTTTGATCTTTTTGCTTCAATAACAGCAAAAGCCAAACCTCCCGGAGGAAATACCGTTTTGTCGGTTGCTATACTCCGCATCGAAGTAACTGGAACTCCTATAGACCCCCTGGGAATCGCATAATCCACTTTATTGAAAAAAATAAAACGATCATTCCTTTTCAGATAATTATCCAGCTCTTCGGGATGCTGCTCAAAGAAGCTCAGAAGATTTGAAAGAGTTAATTCTTCCTCAGGGATTTTGCCATCCAAGACCAGTAGTCTCCCAATGCTCGTATATTCGTGTCCTGAATCCGCATCATAACCTACATAAATCTTTTCTCCTGAGGGAAGCCTGAGTTGTCCGGAACCCTGAACATGAATGAGATAGGCATCCAATTTTGATTTGAGATAGCAAATTTCATTTCCCTTTAACATATTACTCTCCTCAATAACCCGCCGGACAAAATACGGTTTTTTAAAATCTGCGGGTCTCTTATACAGCGGATAACGAAACACATCTGTTGGAGTTAAGCTTCCGTCATAAATGGGAGTTCCGTAACCGGTGAAATGGACTTCTCCCTCATATCTTTTCCCGATAGCCTGAAAAATTCTGAAATTCTCGATGACAAATTTATTCAAATCCTGAGCATTCTGACTGCGAAGAAAACCTTCCCGGAAAAGACTCAGGGTCTCAATTTGTTTTTCACGAGAAAAACCTATTGATTGAAAGATATCCGGATAGTCTTTGATACGGTTAAAATATTCAATGCTGTTATCTATCGAATGCATCAGCGAGTCTTTGTCATAATCATCACTAAAATGAGGAAATTGAATTGGATCATGAATTTCAGCCAGACCAACTCCTGATAATACCGGGGAAAGTATTGGTCTTTTCGCCGAAGTAGAACACCCGGTCACAAAAACGATCAGTAAAATAAAAATCGTAAACAGATAATGAAGTGAGGTATTAATTGATCCCATGACTCTATCCTTCCTTTCAGCGGTTATTAAAGAAACAGTTTAAATAAAAAAAATTAAAGTTTTAAGACTCTCTCTCTTTTGATACAGTAATAATTTCACATAAAACTCAACCATTGAATAAAAATCTGAAGATTTTAATGCTACTGGACAGGGTACAATGAAAGGACACGATTTTAAATTACACGGCTGGATCGGCATCTTTCTCATCATATTGGCAGAGGCTGGAGTTGTCTTTCAATATCGTTTATCGATAGCATACAGGGTAAGTGTCTGGACAACACCCTTATGCTGGTGGGGTTATATATTCCTGTTAGATGCTGTAATATTCAAAATTAAGGGAAACTCTCTTATATGCAACAGGCTGAGGAATTTCTTATTACAACTCCCGCTTTCCATTGTTATCTGGCTCCTGTTTGAGGTTTACAATTTGCATTTAGCCAATTGGAGATATATTGGTTTACCAACACATCCGTTAGAACTCTATTTGGGAACAAGTCTTTCCTTCGCAACAATAATGCCTGGATTATTTCTTACTTCCGAACTCCTGGATACATTTCATGTTTTCAACAAATTTCGGATCGCAAAACTGAAGGTTACAAACAGGATAATTTACAGTGGTATTGTGCTGGGTTTCATCTTCATTATGGCACCATTACTCATCAGTGAGCATTATGCCAGGTATCTCTTTGGCCTTGTATGGACCGGTTTCGTAATGTTGTTAGAACCTATTGTGTACTCAAGCAACGGTGATTCACTGCTGAGAGACTTGGAAAACGGAGTATTAAAAAGAATACTCAACCTTTTTACGGCTGGTTTTGTTTGTGGGTTATTATGGGAATTCTGGAACTATTGGGCTGCTTCAAAATGGGTTTATACAGCACCATTCATGCAGGATATCAAAGTATTCGAGATGCCGGTTGTCGGTTTTCTTGGGTTCGGACCATTTGCATGGGAATACTTTGTGATGTACAACTTTTCCAGGTTACTCTTTAAACGAGATTAATGGATACCCACAATACTTTGATTCATTATAAACTAAACAGTCCATATGAGAGATATAAATAAAACCCTGAATTACAAAACCAGAAATGCCATCAGGACGGCTTTTCCACTTCAACTCATGCAACCTGCTTGATATCTTCTTTAAACTTAACCGATATTTTTTTGGAAACCCCTGCTTCCTCCATAGTAATTCCATATATGACATCTGCAATACTCATAGTCCGTTTATTATGCGTTATAACAAGAAAATCAGATAAACTGGTGAATTCCTTCAGAATCATAAGAAAACGGTTAATATTGTTTTCATCTAAAGCAGCATCAACCTCGTCCAGAATACAGAATGGACTCGGCTTAGACTGAAATATGGCAAATAATAAGGCTATCGTAGTCATAACTTTTTCTCCACCTGAAAAAAGAGTAATAGACGTAAACTCTTTTCCAGGAGGTTGAGCAACAATATCAATGCCTGCATCCAGGATATCAACTCCTTCTTCCAGAATAATATCCGCTTTCCCACCCCCAAATAACTTACGAAATATTCCATGAAAATTGTTCTTTATATCGTTAAAGGTTTTTTCAAACAAATCACGGCTTGTTATATTGATTTTCTTGATGATATCGTTCAAAGTGCTCTCAGATGTCCGGAGATCATCCCTTTGATTTAACAGATGCGTTTCCCGAACCTCAAGCTCTTCCTGCTCCTGAATTGCCTCCAAATTAACATTACCGATTCTTTCAACTTTAGCCTTCAATTCTTCGATCTCTTGAGAAACATCCTCCCAATTCACTGATTCCTCTTCCTGGTTTTCATCCTGGTTTTCCGTGTCAAGTGAAGACAATTCGACTTGATAATCTTCTCGAATCCTCTCCTCCAGACTGTCAATTTTTATCTTAAATTCGTTTTCCTTCAATCTGTAATCATTTATCTGTTGTTCATGGTCTCTCTGTTCTATGCTGTATTCGCCAATTTGTCTATTGACCACAGTTATGAGTTCTATTGATGCTTCTTGCTCAACTCTGATTTCTTTAATTTCTTTTTTTAAAGAATTTTTTTCACTCTCAATATCTTCTCTTAACGTCTTGAGTCGTACAATCTCACTTTCTCCTTTAGCAACTCTTTCATTACAATCCTTAATTTCCTCCTGTGATGAAGCAAGTTCCTCCCGGTTTTTCCGGAGCTCTTCTTCCATCTTGTCTAACGAGATGACAATATTATCTCTTCTCTCCTCCTTTTGCGCAATACCAACCTTTATTTCAGTAATCTCTCGTTGAAGATCGGACTTCATTGCCTCTTTCTGGATTTTTTCACTATCAGAAATTTCAACCTGTGTCTCTAAATTTTTGCGTTGTTCATTACAACTCTTTATTTCAGCATGTAATTTCTCTATTTTCTGATTAATGGTTTCAACCAGCTCATTAATTTCATAGATCTCGTTTTCATTAACATCGTGTTCATCACGAAGTTCAACAATTTTGAATTCTCCCTTTCGCAGATCATTCTCATGAGCAACCTTAATCAAATTCTCCGAATCTTTCTCTTTTACCACCTCATCCTGCTTTCTTACAAGATTTTCTATCTCCCGTATTTTTATCCCTTTCCGATTCACAAACATTTCAATATCGCTTTCTATCTCCTTCAGTTCTGACTTAATCCTCTCAAGCTCCATCTTACGGGAAATAAGCCCTGTCTGCATGTTACTTTTGCCAACATGGATAGTCCCTCCTGGTTGGATTACTTCCCCTGCTCGTGTCGCAATAAATTTTACCCAGGTTTCAGCATTGGCATATGTCAATGCTGTGTCAAAATCATCAACGATAACAGTATCACAAAAGAAGAACTCCACCAAAGCAGAGAAACGATCCTCGGATTTTACAAAATCAATTGCTTTTCCTACAAAACCAGTGATCCCTTCTCCTCCGGATACTTTCTCTGTCCTCTTTTTGATATGATCTAATGGAAGAAATTTTGCATCACCTTTGCCTTGTTCTTTCAGAAACTTAATCGCCTGAATTGCATCTTCTAACGAATGTGTAACGATTACTTGTGCATTATCACCCAAAACCGCTTCTATAGCAGAGACGTAAGGATTGTCTACCCTTATTAAATCCGCAACCATCCCGCAAATTCCCGTTATTGAACTATTCTCTTTTCTCTCTTCTTCCAAAACAACTTTAACACCAGAATCGACACCTTCATAACGTCTCTCAAGATCCTCCAGGAGTTCCAAACGTGATGCCCTGCTGCTTCGAAACTGCTGCTTGGTATTTATGTTTTCATTTATGGATTCTATCTCTTGTTGTAAAACCTGTATCTGCTCTCTTATTTTGGATAAACGAGTTTCAAGTTGCTGAACAGAATATAATACGTTCTCTCTCTGTTCCGTAAGATTCTGCATTTCGCATTCAAGTAGTTCCAGTTCAGAGGACACTTCTTCCTGACGGTTTAACAACTTAATCCTTCTGTTAAGAATCGTATCTCTTTCAGCACTCAGACTGCCCGTCTCATTCTGAAGTAGAGATTCCCTGTGTAAAATTTCTATTACATTCTTTTTGTTATCATCTGCCTTCTGCCGTAAAGCATCACATTCAAACAAATATTGTTCGAATTCAGATTCCTTTAAAGACAAACTATTTCTGTTTTTCGCTATATCATCATGTGTTTCTCCCAGGGCTCTCTTCAATTCTGATATTCCATTTTCCGCAAAACGGGTCTTATCATTGAGTACTTCGATCTGTTTCTCAAGTCGAATCTTCTGGGTATTGAGTTCCTCTATGGTTTTATGATTGAAACTTACTCTATCGTCTGTACTCGTAATTTTTGCATCAAGGTTCGCCAGACTAATTTGCGATTTTTCAAGACTGGAGACATGTTGATCTAATGATTGCTGCAAGCCGTCTTTCTTTTCCTGCAAAATCCCTATCTCAGAAATTAACACCTGAGTCTTGGTTTTTAGCTGGTGCATTTGCTCTATAACAGCTGACATTTCTCCACGAAAGTCTTTGTACTTTCTTAAAAAGAATTTCATCCTCAAATGCTTCAAACGATCAACATATTCTTTATACTTACGAGCCTTTGCTGCCTGATATTTTACAGAACGCAATTGTTTTTGTACCTCTTCAATAATATCGTTTAATCTGAGAAGGTTCTGCTCAACCTTTCCCAACTTTAGCATTGCATCTTTTTTCTTGCTTTTATATTTACTTATGCCGGCAGCTTCCTCAAAAACAAAACGTCTATCCTGTACATTTGCCTGTAACAAGGAGTCTACCCTTCCCTGTTCTATAATCGAGTAACAACTGGCTCCCACCCCTGTATCCATAAAGAGCTCTTTGATATCTTTGAGTCGACATACCTGTTTATTCAATAAATACTCAGATTCCCCGGATGCATACAAACGTCTGGTGATACAAACTTCTTTATATTCTACCGGCAACACCTCTTTATCGTTCAATATGGTTAACGAAGCCTCTGCATATCCCATTGCAGATCGTTTCGTAGAACCTTTAAAGATTACGTCTAGCATTTCACTGCCTCTGAGAGATTTTGCACTTTGTTCACCAAGTATCCACTTAAGTGCATCTACAACATTGCTCTTTCCACACCCATTGGGACCTACAATAACCGTAATTCCTTCTTCGAACGTAAAAGTAGTGCGATCGGAAAAAGACTTGAAACCAAAAAACTCTAATTTTTTCAACTTCATACCTGACGGTTCCTCAACAAAAAGAGCGCCCCAATGTTGGGGCGCTCCATTAACTCCCTTTAAAATATCTGATCCCAAAAAAAATTGGCTATTAATTCTTGCATTTACAAACTCTCAATGTCTTCAGCCAGCAATCTGTTAGAAAAACTTCTACTATTTCTTCCCTGCAGTCTTTTTAGCCGTTGGCTTCTTTGCTGCAGTCTTCTTTACCACAGTTTTCTTCGCTGTGGTCTTCTTTGCTACTACCTTCTTTGTAACACTCTTTTGAGCCGCAGCCTTCTTGGTCGCTGTCGTTGCTTTTGTCTTTGTACCGCATCCACTTTTTGCGGTTGCTACCTTTGTTGCACTCTTTGTTGTTGCTTTCTTCACTACCATTCCGTATCACCCCCCTTCATGCATAATGGGACCAAAATATTATTGAGAGTCACCAATTACTGCTTAAGACCTTCACTTCCTCACCTCTGACATAACAATTCTTAACAAATCTCTGTGCCTCCCTCGCGAATCCGGCCATCTCCTCTTCCGAGTACGGCACAACTTTCAACATCGTATCATCCAGACAGTTATTTGGCCTGAATGCCTGCAAAACATACTTTGAGCTACCAGCAATACTTTGCGCAATCTCGACAATATCGGAACCATCCAGAAAAGCCGGGCAAACAGTTGTTCGAAATTCATATTCTATCCCACTCTCCATTATCAGTCTTATACTCTTTTCTATTTCCAACAGATCACAGTAACCTCCGGCAGCCTTCCGATACTTCTCTTCATTCAACGGTGCCTTAATATCCATAGCTACGCAGTCAACTAACCCTCTCCGGATAAATCCCTCAACAATATGAGGATTCGTTCCATTGGTATCAATTCTCACCCGCAAACCCATCTCTTTAAAAATACTTATTAACGAATCTATATCGCTATGTAACGTAAGTTCTCCGCCTGAAATCACAACCCCATCCAACCAGCTTTTGTTTTGCCTTATTCTTTCGATAACGGACTCCAGCGGAATACACTCGAGCTCGTTAGGATTCTTTACCAGATGGGTTGCATGGCAATAAGGACACCTCAGGTTACAGTGAGGCAGAAATATGATAGAGACAATATTTCCCGGCCACTCTATCAGACTATTTTCTATAAAACCTTTTATTCTTATAGACATAATGATTAATTGGAAAAAATCAGGTCTTCCTCATAAAACAAAAGCTAAAATTTCTTAACACATCCGTTAACGATATGATAGTTTTCCCCGTGCCTGCTCACCAACTCTTCTATCTTTGTCCTGTCCCAGTTGTTAATCTTATCGTGAGAAACACGTTTCCTTATACCATAAATATTTGAGGAACCACAAAAGCTGCATTCATCTACTAAGCGAGGATTCACACGGTTACACTCAGTGCATATGGTAAATTCTGGTGATATTGTTAATTGAGCAGCCTGCGTATTTTCAAAGGTTTTTCTGACCAGCTTCATAATACCTGATGCAGGAGGCCTTTCCTCACCAACAAAAGCATGTATTATTGCTCCAGACTCTATCATACTGTGAAACTTACTCTGCACAGCAATCCTCGTAATCATATCTACAGGCGCATCCGGACGCAGATGAACACTATTTGTATAATAATACTCATCCTTATCAATATTCCCCTTAACCATGTCAACAGCGTTCTTGTAATTCCTCACATCAACCTTGGCAAGCCTCCTTGCCGCACTTTCAGCAGGTGATTCCTCCAGGGAGAATTTCAAATTATACTTTTTCCCCTCTTCTTTTACTCTAAAATACATGTGTGAGATTATCCGAAGACCAAGCTTAAGGCTATCATCTCCTTCATGCAGCTCTTTACCGGTCATATATTGCAGGCATTCGTTCAAGCCGATAATGCCAACAATATATGTGGACCCTTCCAAATCCACATAAGGCCGACCGTCAGCTGCCTTTTTGCCAATTTCCCAGAGAGGCATTTCAGGCCCCGACATCAACCGGGTAATAAATTTTTTCTTCTGAAGATGCGCCTTTACAGCAATATCAATCCCTTCGTCAATATTACGGTAGAGTTCTTCAAATTTCCCTTTACCGGCCCGATATGCAGCCTGGGGAAGATTTACGGTCACATTCTGAAAACCACAAAACCTCATACTTTCGGGATGTTTAATCATATAATTATCTTCAATCGTCGTTCTCAATCTGCAACATGCCGACAGCGTCACTTCATCCCTATCAAAAATAAAATATGGTACTCCGTTCTCACTGGCAATCTGACAGGCATATTCTAAAATTTTATATTCTTCTGGATCGCGAAAAGTTTCATCCGTAATATGGAGATCACATTTGGGAAATGCAAACACATGCCCATGCATATCACCCTCGCGCCAGACATCAAGCAATGCCTTTGCAAACCGCTGGGAAGCTACAGCATAGTCACCATATACCTTACCGGTAGGTTTTCCGCCTGGTCCAATCGCTGGTATATTTTTCAAATAGTTTGGTATTCCGGTGTGTATGTTAAAATCCAAAAACAACGTTTGACCACCTCTGGAAAAAGCACTCTGCGAACCACTAAAGATAAGATGCTGAGCCTCCTGCTTTATCTCTTCCTGGCTCATGTTTTCAAGATAGGGGGCATACATAATATTAATATATCCCACGCCCAGTGCTCCGGCATAATATGCCTGCATAGAGGCCAAAAATGTGTTCAGATGACCGGTAAGTGTTCTGGCATGTTTAGCTGGCGCAGAAGACGTATCCAGGTTTTCCAGTGACAAACCATATTTTTTCAAATACTCAAGCGAATGAGACGAGCAGTAAACTCTCGTCGGATACCCCAGATCATGGATATGAACCATCCCCGATATGTGTGCATCTGCAACATCCTTGGAAAACACCTCCTGCAAGGCGTATTGTTTTAAGGTATTTTCAGCAACAGCAAGATTAATCGCCTCAGGATTGTTAGATGCAATATTACTGTTCTCTTTGTTTTTCGAATAGATCAGTTGTTCAATATCGTACTTCGGAACCCCCAAAGTCGTCTGTTTCTCAAGTTTAGCATTATACCCCCTCTCAAAGAGCTCATTGTCTACCAGTTCACGTATCAACGAAGTAGATATTCTGTTGATGCCGGAAGAAAAAACGCGCCTCTCTACATCATTTGCAACTTCTTGTGCAATTTCAGCAGACAAATCGGCTTCTTTCTCTAATGCCAGCGCAATCTTGCTCTTGTTCCAGGGAAGAGATTCATCCTTAACAATCTGATCAACCATTAGCAACGTATCGGTTGTGTCCCCCCCCTTCTTGACCTGTTTTCTTACCCGCAGAGATTTTCGGATATTCGCCCTGTTTTCCCGGTATAATATGTAAGCTTTTGCTGTCCTTGCATGCCCGTTCTTGATTAAAACCTCTTCAACTAAATCCTGAATCTCCTCTATTTCAGGAATTTTGTCTCCAAACCTTTTTTGCAGGAAATGAGTAACAACATTTGCGAGTTCTTTTGCCATAGACATGTCTTCCCCACCAACTGCTTTTGCCGCCCTGAAAATAGCTTCTGCAATTTTGCTCTCGTCAAAAGGTACAAACCTACCATCACGTTTTTGAACTACTTCTATTGTCATATGTATCACTCCTCCCCTTTCTCCTTACTACTACTATTTTTTGCTTTTTTGGTTACAGACACTAAAGGTTTTAATTCGTTAAGAAATTCATCTATATCTTTAAACTCTCTATATACCGAAGCAAATCTGACATAGGCCACCTTATCAAGAATTCCGAGTTTTCGCATAATAAGTTCACCAATAAATTTTGTCTCAACCTCTCTCTCAAACTTATCATAGATAACCCTTTCTATCTCAGAAACAACATTTTCTAAAGCCTCCGTGGATACAGGCCTCTTCTCGCATGCCTTGAGCAAGCCGGATAGTATTTTATTCCGATCAAAGGTGTCTCGGCTTCCATCCTTTTTGACAACTCTAACAGGGCTTTTCTCAACTCTCTCATAAGTCGTAAACCTGCGACCGCATTCCAGGCACTCACGCCTTCGTTTTACACTCAACCCGTCAGTAGACGCCCTTGAGTTAACTACTTTATCATTATCAGCTTTACAAAACAAACACTGCATATGCCCTTATTATGAAGTCCGCCAAACTTTGCTGGCACAGACTATAACAATATCAATATATGTGATTTTGGAGCAAGTTACCATACTATATATTGATTGTCAAGTATATTCTGAAAAAATCTTACCATTTATTTGCCGATACAAAACTCTTTAAACACCAAATCCAAAATATCGTCCGTTGCCACCTCTCCAGTAATTTCACCAATACTGTCTACGGCACCCCGAAGGTCAATTGCCACAAATTCATGACCAATTTGTAATTGAATTGATTCTAAAATCCTCCCGATAATCTCAGTTACTTTAGCCATTATCAATTTTTGTCTCAGTGAAAAAATGATACCGGATGCAGACAAATCTACAGACTTGTTTAAGATGGTTGAAACCAACAAATTCTTTAGTTCTTCAAGACCGACTCCCGTAAGTGCAGATGTTTTCACTCTCGAATATCTACTCATTTCCTGAGGATAATTATCCCATTCAGAACGTCGCTCAAGGTCAGTTTTATTCATTACAACAATCACATTTTTATCTGAAATAGATTCAATAAACTCTACTTTTTCTGATTGCAGCCTTTCGCTCCCGTCTATCACAAACAGAACTATGTGGGCATCTCTAAAAGAACCAAGAGTCCTTTTAAAAATTACAGATTCCAGTTCCCCCTCTCCATCCATGATTCCTGGGGTATCAGTTAGTTGAAAGCTGACACCTTCCCAATCTACTGTTGCTTCTAATATATCCCGGGTAGTACCATGAATTGATGTTACTATTGCTTTTTCACAATTTAATAATTTATTAAACAGACTTGATTTCCCCGCATTCGGCCAACCAATAAAAACTGTTTTTACACCGTCATGAGGTATTTGTGATGTATGGTTTTTGTTAACGGCTCTGTTGAGTTTCTCGTTTACAGAAAGGAGATGGCTTTCTAACTTGTCATACGTAATTATATCGATATCGTTGTCATTAAAATCAATAGCTACCTCTACCTCAGCACACAATTTCATCAATTCTCCCTGTATGTCATTCATAAACTCAGTTATCTCTTTCAACCTTGAAACTGCAAGCATTAATTCAGAATCAGTCTTTGCACGTATAATACGTAATACTGACTCAGCTTCTGCAAGATTGATCCGCCCATTCAGAAATGCTCTTTTGGTAAATTCTCCAGGTTCTGCAAGTCTCATATTTCGCTCCTCTTCATCATTATATGTTTGGTGATAATTCCCCTGGTTAGCCAGCAACAGCGTTTCGAAAATCATTTCAAGCAAATGAGGCGAACCAAAAGTATGTATTTCAACAACATCCTCCCTCGTATATGAGTTTGGAGCATTCATAATGAAAAGAGAAACAGGAATGAGAATCTTTTCTTTTTCGATATGAAAGGTACCCTGATATGAGCTGAAACCTTTTACGCTCGAAAGTATTGCACAATCTGCAGATCGAAAATGCTTTTGCACATGACGAAAAACATTTTTACCACTAAGTTTAATAATGGCCCTGGGAGACCTTCCGGTAGGTGAAGAAACCGCTATGATGTCATCATCAAGATTAAAAGACATAATCCTTTTGATAGGAAAAGTATCGTATGTTATTTTGCCTTACCATTGAGCACTCTTTTCCCCTTATAGTAAATATCAACCTTTTTGATGCTTCTTCTGATAAACATCTGTTCACAGATGCTTATCAAAGTACTGGTTGTCCAGTAAAGAGTAAGCCCCGAAGGAAATTTATAAAGAATGAAAGGAAATATCACAGGCATCATCTGCATCATTTTCTGTTGCATCTTTGCCTGAGGATCATCTCCACTGGTATTTTTTGGGGTAAGTTTCATCTGCACAAACGATGCGATACCCATTATTATAGGTAAGACGTTTATACCATCACCGAGAAATGGCATACTAAAAGAGAGCTGAATTAAGGTATCCGGCATCGACAAATCATCGATCCATGCGACAAAAGGTGCTTGCCTCATCTCAAAAGAGAGTTGAAGTGTTCGGAACAGAGCAAAAAACACGGGCATTTGCAACACAATAGGCAAACAGCCGCTCATAGGATTTACTCCTTGCTCTTTAAACAGCTTCATCTGTTCCTGCCCCATCCTCTGTTTGTCTCCTTTGTACTTCTCTTTTAACTGGCCTATAAGGGGTTGAAGCTGCTGCATCTTGAACATCGACATCTGGCTCTTCCGCGTTAAAGGGAAAAGTATTAATTTTACTAAAATGGTGAGCAGGATTATGGCGATACCGTAGTTGGGTATAATACTATAAAAAGTGTTTAAAATCTTCACGAGCACTTTGCATATGACAGTTGTCCACCCATAATCTAAAAGGACAGAAATACCTTCACATTGACTCAAAACATCCTCTTTTTTGGGCCCCAGAAAGAAAAACCAATTGTGATGTTGCACACCTTGCGGAGGTAATTCAACCTTGTTGGTCTGAATGCTTACAATAAAATCTTCTTTATAAAACGGATCACTGTTTTCGAAAGATTCAGAAACAATATTCGATATCCCATCGTTAGATGAAAACTTCAATATTGAAGCAAAATATTTGTTTACCGAACCTGCCCAGGATATACCGACAGATTCATTTTTGTAGGGGAAATTTTTGATATCTGTGCGTACAAGTTTTATTTTTTTATGCCCGACATCTATTCCCACAACGGATGCAAGACCGGAATATGAGTCGAATTCCGGATAGATACCATTCGCAGAAATAATAGAATATGACGCCGCAAGATCTGTACCCGTCACATTTTCCAGAGTAATTTCAATATCAAAAAAATAGTTCCCCGGCTCCAGAGAGATATCTTTGGTTATTCGAAGACCATTCTCTAAAAGAGTTGCAAAAACAACTCTACTGCTACTCTGTTCAACAACTTTATATCTACGGCTCTTTAACCGGTATTTATCGCCAGGCAATTCTAAGCTGACCGGAAGAAAATCTCTTCTTGAAGGTTTGAGTAATTCTAAAGTCTGTTCCTTTCCCCGTTCCTTAAATTTTGTTAAAATAGCAGATTTCAACGCTCCACCATTATTAGTCCAAACCGTCCTGATAACATCATTTTGGATTACTATGTTATCCACTAAACCAATTTCTTCCTGATTTACACGTTCATAGGTTTCTGCTTTGCCATGCGCAACCACATGCTTCTCAAGCTCTGCATCTTCCGCCTTTTCCTTTACCGCTAACCTTTCCTCTGCAATCTCCTCCTGCTTTTTCCCTTCCGGCGGTATTGCCGGCTGAAGAAACTTAAACATGTAAATCGTAATTATGGCACAAAGTATAAATGCCAACAGCGCTTTTTTATCCATTATTTACATTGAACTCCATACGGGTTTTCCTTGAATCAATATGCTAAAAAAACTTCACAATGCAGAGGCAACAATTCTTTCATGTCAAACAACATGGCGGCGCATCCGAACTATACAAATCTGTTCTGTTTTCATATCTCAAAAACTCATGGCAAGTTAGGCCATCCTGGCTAACTTTTCCAAAATTCCTAAAACTGCCTTCCATGGCAGTTTTAGGAATTTTACACTTGTGCCTTCAGCGCAATAAAAAAGGAACTGTTGAATTTCCTATACACATACTTATTACAGGCAATTTTACCGACTGAATATATCAATTTACGAATCGGATAAAATTAAAATTTGCGGAGTCATGCTCCTTCGGGTTGCCACTATTCCCCCTTTTTCCCCGGTAACTCTGCCTCATCAATCAACATTACCGGGACATCGTCCTTAATGGGGTATCTCCTTCCACAATTTACACAAACGAGCCTATCGTCTTCAATCTTAACATCAGTTTTACAAAGTGGACAGGCAAGTATTTTCAGCAACTCTTTGTCAATCATGTTTTCAAATCCTCAATTATTATTGGTTGACACCACTCGAATTTCTTCAAAATCCACAAACTGTTCAAGTTTAATCTTTCTTAAACGTACCAACTCAAGTAAAGCGAGAAAAAAACCTATAATATCTTTCTTGTTTCTTGAAGTAAAGAACAGATCCTTAAACGAAACAGATTGTGCGTTAGTTAACTTTTGAAGAACACTGTCCATATATACTTTGACAGGTATGTCTGTTGAAACGATAGTCGTGCTCATATCGCTCAATGTCTGTCTCATAAAATCAGCAAAAAGTTGTGAAAGCTTCCATATATCAATCTCTCCCAGATCCAATTGCACGTCTTCGGGTTCTTCATGCTTCGTGCTATCTTTAGGTCTTGAGTACCTTTTCCCCTTTTCATCTGACAGCTTTGCCATCATTGAAGTTGCTTCCTTAAATTTTTTGTATTCAAGAAGCTGATTCACCAGCTCTAAGCGAGGGTCCTCAATATCCTCACCTTCATCCATCTCATAACGGGGAAGAAGCATTTGAGATTTTATATACATTAACGTGGAAGCCATTACTAAAAAATCTCCTGCAAGCCCGATATCCACTTTTTGTAATGTATCGAGATGCATCACATATTGTTCCGTTACCCGCGCAATGGGGATATCGTAAATATCAACCTCCTCCTTGCGTATTAAATAGAGTAACAGGTCCAAAGGACCATTATAACTGTCAAGTGCAACTTTATAATCTGTTTGCATTAGGATTGTAACAAACTATTACAGACCTGAAAACATCTTAAAAAAGAAAATTGTTGGCGGCCAGATGACGTAGTAAAGTATTGGTATATTCGCAAAATTCCCAAGTAAAATTAATCCCAAAAGAATAAACGGGCCATATTTACACACCTCTTCATATTTGTGAAGCATATGACGGGGTAAAAATCCCTTTAAAATATGTGAACCGTCCAGAGGGTAGAGTGGAATAAAATTAAAAATAGCTAATATGAGGTTAATTTGAATTATCTTCAGTAATAAGTTACAAAAATCGTTTAAAAAAAAACTCGTATCAGAGACAAATCTGTGCGTTATTTGAAAAAGCAAGCCAAAAATGAACGCAGAAACAAAATTAGAAATAGGCCCTGCCGCAGAAGCAATCACATCATCACGCCTTGGATTTTTGAAATAGCTTGAGTTTATGGGTACCGGTTTCCCCCAACCAAAGTGTGCAACGATGAAACAAATTGTCCCCATAGGATCAAGATGAGCAAGCGGATTAAGCGTTAGACGGCCCTGCATCTTGGCTGTTGGATCTCCTAAACGGTTTGCAGCCCATGCGTGAAAAAACTCATGTATGGTTAATGCATAGAGAATCGCTATAGCAAAAACCATAAAATTTTTAATGTCGAAATCCATTGCAGTATAAGATCGATAAAAACTTGGGAGATTTGGGTGATCATAGTAACACGCCTGAGACACCATGTCAAGAAAAGAACACAATTTACATCCACCAGCATATCCTGCAAAATCTCATGCTAACCATAGCAAACAACAAAGTGGCAGTTTAGAATATGCAGTCAAAATTCAAAAATCGAACATCGTCTCGTTTGAAGGCAAAATGAAAAAAATATGAACTGATTACCCGTAAAAAGATTCGCTGTGTTTATGGCTCCCCGGAGAGATCTCTTTTTCTCTTGAATAAGACAAACTTATGCTTATAATTAAAGTGAATTTAACGGATCTATGCCATTTTAAACCTAAAAAAATCATTGGATAAAGGTGTGACGTGCTGCGACTTTTTCTCCCCGAAAATCCATGACTCTTCTTGGAGAATTTACGTTTTGCATAATATTAAATTGGTTATTTTTGATGTGGATGGAGTACTATCAGATGGAAATATCCAACTGGATGAACACGGTAACGAGTCAAAGAGTTTTTATGTACAGGATGGCGCAGGCATTACCTACCTGCAGCGAGGGGGTATCAAAACTGCAATTATCAGTGGCAGGAAAAGCAAAGCTGTAGAATATCGTGCCAGGGAACTTTGCATTGAAGATGTGTACCTTGGTGTCCAGAGAAAGCTTGACGCATACGAAACGATCTTAAAGAAACACAAATTACAAGACCATGAAACATGCTATATTGGTGATGACCTCATCGATCTGCCGATCTTGAGAAGAGTAGGGCTCTCGGTTGCAGTGCCCAATGCACGCCAGGAAGTAAAAGAGAGTGTTTCGTATCTCACTGAAGCACATGGCGGATTTGGTGCCATTCGTGAAGTAGCAGAAAAAATTCTCAAATCACAGGGCAAATGGGAAACCATAGTCGCAAAATATTACTAAAGTTCTCTGCTGATATCCATTCAGGTCTTTTCCAGCTGGTATTTTTTATGAGAGATAAATGATCTTACAAGTTAGGTCATCCTGGCCCACCTGTACCGAACGGTACGTTCGGGCTGGTTAACTTTTCCAAAATCTCTACATCGTCCCCGCCAGAATGCTCTTTGTACTGGCGAATGGTCTGTTGGCCGGGCTTGAAACTCCCGTCTATGGCATTTCAGTTTTTACGGGCTTTTGAACTTGCGCCTTCAGCGCAAAAAATAAGGAAATAATGAATTTTCTATACATAAATCTATGAGAAAACGAAGTTACATATTTTTGGGCATAATAGTCGTTTGCCTTCTTCTTTTGGGACTTTCTCTGTCCGGGTCGCTAGAAACAACCTCTTACGTGAAAAGGGAAGAACAGCCCATGTTAAAAAAGATAATTGATGAAAACACCAAAATAAAACAAAAAAGTACCTTTACCTATAACCCGAACGATGTAACACAGGAAATATTCGGGCTTTACTTGCCAAATTACGATGAAGACGGACGTGAAGTTTCAGTGGTACGTGGCGCCTATACGGTCTTTCTGAGAGACAGAGTCTACAGAATCTCAAACCCTGAGATCGAATTTTCAAACATAAGTAACAGAGACGAAGGCAACAGTAAACCAAAGAACATAGTCATAACATCAGATTTTGGCGAAATAGACAAAGTGTCTAAAGAAGGTTTTCTTTACGAAAACGTGGTAACGAGGCTTGAAAATGGCCAGGAAATATTTACTGATGACTTAAAATACCTTCATGACGAAAAGAAAATCTATACAAATGGATTTGTCACTGTCAAAGGCAAAGGCATGAAAATCACGGGATCTGGTTTTGAAATAAACATGCTGGATTCAAAGGTTCGTATAAAAAATGATCCCGAAATGGAAATTGACAGTACCGGTGGTATCTTGTTTTCCTCTACCGACAAAGAACCCGTTGCACCTGACCCGCAAAGCCAGACATCATCCCCGAAAAGTAACATCAGTGAGAATCTCTTCATACGATCAACCGATGAGTTGGTTTTCGAATACAAAAATAAACTGGCAACATTTAAGGACAACGTACGGATTTCAAAGGGAAAGGCCACTATCTTTGCCGACAAACTGACAATATTCTTCGAATCTGGTATCCAGGATGTTGACAAATTAATAGCAAGTGGAAATGTTCTTGCCTCCGATGGGGAAAAAACGGCTAAAGGAGAAACCTTATCATGGAACACGAAAGAACAGGTCGCAATATTGGATGATGACCCATTTGCTGAATACTTCAACAACAACCTGACAATCAGCGCTGCCCGTATTAAATTCTTTAAAGAACAAGGCAAGATGGAGGTTCCCGTAAGTGGAAGATTAACCACAACTGCCCAGAAAAAAGAAAAAACCCATGAATCTCAGAAAAGCAAAAACAGTGGCTTTGCTTTTTCAAATCAAGATCTGACTTCCCAAAACATTACCATAACCTGGAAAGGGAGAATGTTATTTATTCAAAATCAAAACCAGGCTGTTTTCGAAAAAGATGTTGTCGTCAATAAAGAGGGGACAAAACTCAATTGTAATAAACTTGTAATACTATATAATGATGAAGGTTCATTGAAAAATCTCGTTGCCACACATGATGTCCGCTTGATTGAAAAGCAAGGTGATTCCTTCAGAGAAGCAAAAGGAGACAAAATAATATGGACCGCAGAGGAGAATTATACTGAATTATACGGAAGTCCGATGGCATCAGTTAAAGATGGTGAAAAACATATCTCTGCACCAAAAATCTCTTTTTCAGAGAAAGAAAATAAAATGTTTGCAGAAGGGAAAGGATATTTATTGGTAACGCCTCAGACAAAGAAAAAGGAAGATGCGGGGTCTGTTGAAGTCAACTGGAATGACAAGATGATATACGACGGCATAACCAGGACTGCGAATTTTTATGAATTAGTAACGGCAACAAAAGGTAATGAAAAACTTGATTGCGACAGACTTGATGTTCTTTTTTATGATAAGGATCAGATTGAGAAACTCACTGCTACCGGGAACGTTTATATTGAAAGCCCGGATCTGGAGAATTCATCAGGAGTGGGAACCTTACTCGTATGGGACTTTTCAGAAAATGTTGCCGTACTCACGGGCAATCCCCTTGCCGAGTTAAGGAGGTCTGGTGCCAGAACATTTTCTAAAAAGGTTTATTTCGACATTAATACGAAAAGTGTTCACTGGGAAGGGAAACCGCACTGGTTAGTTTATGAGGGAAAATAATGATTTACTCATCTCGTAATGGTTTTCGGACCTGCATGTGCGTAAGGGACGCACGCAGACAGGTAAAATCCGAGATAAAATTGAGCGAGTACAGTCCTCGGCGCGTTTTGTCCGGGGATAACTGCAACCAAGATTTGGTTTCCAGCCTGCCTGTGCGATGCACGCAGACAGGTAAAACCGAAAACCAAATCGGTTTTAGTATACTACAAAAATTCTTTTACCCCGTTATCATAACGCTTGTATTTCTCAACTTACATCTCAATGCAGCATTATCTGAAGATATTTCCAAGCACATTACCGTTATAGCCCGACACGGTTCGCTTGAGCATACTCCGGAAAATACTTTTGCTGCCTTTAAAAAGGCAGTAGATCTAGGTGTCGGAGGTTTGGAAATAGATGTACGAAAAACCAAAGATGACCAACTCATTCTAATGCATGATGACACAATAGACCGAACAACTGATGGTAAGGGGTATGTTAACGAATTGTTGTATGAGGAGATAAAGCAGTACGATGCAGGAGCATGGAAAGGTGAAGAGTTTGCCGGTGAAAGAGTACCCCTTTTAGCCGATGTTTTACAATTTGCAAAAGATCAAAATATCAAGATTATATTAAACACAAAAGAACACGGGATAAAAGAGCAAGTTCTTTCTCTTATTGATGAAAAAGGCATAATAGATCTAATTTATTTTAGCGGTACGCTTGAAACTGTCCGTAATGAGGACCCAGACATCCAGGGCACAAAACTCATTTTTGTTCCGGCAAAAGAATTAACCCATGACGTCATAAATTTTATCCATGAAAAATATAACCATGTCGGAACAAGAATTATTGATTCAGATAACAGAGACAAAATGAGAAAAAGAATGATTGAGGGAGTTGATGTTCTCCTCACAAATTATCCAAGTGTTGCACTTGATTTATTGCATTACGAGAAAAAAAAGGGGCAAGAGAACGATCTCAATGGTGACAATACCGTATCAATCGAAGAAACTGAATACAATGAACCGGTAAACGTGCTCATCAACTCAATGACACAGGAATCGCCTGACAGATCCAGAATGGCTGCATTGGTACTCAGCACTATTCCAAATGAGATTTCTCTCCCAATATTAACAGATCTCCTTATTTACAGAAAAAAACTAACAAATTTCGGTAAAATCAAAAATATTTTTTCATCATTTATGCAATCAAATGATGAAACTATCCATACAATCACGATCAGAAAAAATGCGGCATGGGCATTAGGCCTTACAAGAGATAAGACTGCCACCAGGCTTCTCCTTTCTCAGCTGGAGACACAGAATTCCGACCTAAAAAGAGAAATTATTCTGGCTCTGAAGAAAATCTCAGATAAGGAGACAGTACCATTTCTCAATGCAATAGTTTTAAACGATGAAGATCCTTTTGTAAGATATGATGCGGCGAGAGCATTGGGTGAAATCAGAGATTCTGATTCTGTTTACACCTTGATAAAAGCATTGGAAAATGACCGCAATTGGATGGTGAAAGCCGGTTGTGCGTGTGCTCTGGGCAGAATTGGCAATAACAAGGCTGTCAGCGCTCTGAAGTCTCTCTTGATAACCGACGCAGAAGCCGAAGCCTCATGGGCACGTAAAACAGCAGCCTGGGCATTGGCAGAAATAGGAGAGGGCGCAACCGAGTCTCTTGTATCCGCACTGAGGGATAATGAAAAAAGCACACGCAGGAGGGCAAGTTGGGCATTGATTCAGATCGGAGAACCTGCAATTCCACACTTAATGAGATCTCTGCGGGATACAAACAAATTTGCCCGTCTGAGATCAGCAATCGTACTCGGTTGGATAGGAAGCGAAAAAGCTGTTACTTCTCTATCCTGGACACTGCAAGATGATAATTTAGCGGTAAGAAAGACTGCAGCCTGGGCACTCGGTAAGATAGGCGGAGCCGAGGCGAAAACTCTGTTGGAGAAAATTCCCTCTGACGAGGACAAAGACGTATTGGAATACGCCAGAGAGGCGATTCAGAGAATAAGTTTATAACAACGTTAATCTAAAAATGTATGGTAAGGAAACTATGAATCAAAAAATCGTGTATCTTGTTGGAGCCGGTCCTGGTGATCCGGGACTGATAACTGTTAAAGGTTTGTCATGTATTAAAAAAGCTGACGTTATTGTTTATGACTATCTTGTCAGTAAATCGCTCTTAAAAAACGCCAGAGTCGATGCCGAAATAATCTATGTCGGTAAACAGGGAAGCAGGCACACCATGGAACAGGAAGATATTAATAAACTGATTGCAGACAAGGCGAAGGAAAACAAAATAGTGACGAGACTGAAAGGAGGAGATCCCTATGTATTTGGCAGAGGTGGGGAAGAGGGCATCTACTTGAAAGAACAGGATGTACCTTTTGAAGTTGTCCCTGGTATAACAGCTGCCATCGCTACACCCGCATATGCAGGTATACCGGTAACGCATCGTTCCTGTACATCTACATTCGGCCTGATCACGGGACATGAAGACCCGACAAAAAACCAGAGCGACATAGACTGGGAAAAAATAAGCACGGGTATTGGTACCCTAACGTTCTACATGGGTATCAAGAATCTTCCGAATATCGTTGAACAACTCACCAGACACGGACGGCCCAAGGACACTCCAGCCGCCGTTATCAGATGGGGAACCACGACATCACAGAAAACAGTTGTAGGCACCCTGTCAAATATTGTAGAAAAGGCAAAGGATATCAAACCTCCTGCCATCACGATTGTCGGAGAAGTCGTTAAACTCAGAGACCAGCTGAACTGGTTTGAGACGAAACCCCTTTTCGGCAAGACAATTATCGTTACCCGCTCCAGAGACCAGGCGAGTGAGTTTTCAGACAGACTTGTTGAGCTTGGAGCAAATGTCATTGAATTCCCAACTATCAGAATAACCAAACCAGATACTTTTATGCCTCTGGACAATGAAATAAATCGATTAGAATCAACCGACTGGGTTATCTTTACGAGCGTAAACGGTGTTGAATCTTTTTTCCAGCGAATGTTTAGCCTCGACAGAGATGTCAGAGATCTGAAAGGAGTAAAAATATGTGCCATCGGGCCTGCAACAACTGAAAAGGTCAGGGAGTTTCATGTCAGAGTTGACTGCCAACCCCCCAAATATGTTGCTGAAAGCGTGGTTGAGGCACTGAAAAAGGTTGATGATCTCAAAGGAAAACACATCCTCATGCCACGGACTGATATTGCGCGAAGTTACCTGCCGGAAGAGTTACAAAAGCTGGGAGCAGACGTCGCAGACGTTATCGCTTATAAAACAATTGTTGCGGATAACAGGGATGGCACTGTTCTGGAAAATCTGAAAAATGGAGAGGTTGATATTGTGACATTCACCAGTTCTTCCACGGTAAGAAATTTTGTAAAGATTATAGGCAAAGATAATTTCGATGGTTTTAAAGAAAAAGTTCAATTTGCAAGTATCGGCCCGATCACGACAGAAACAGCCGAAGAGATGAACATTAAGGTTTCTATAAAGGCCGAAGACTACACGATCCCGGGATTGGTTAAGGCAATTGTTGATGATGTAAAAAAGAGGAAAGAAGGAGGGATTTGAAGAAGTAAAAGTATTTCAGATCCGTTCTTGAGATACCCGCAAGCCATTTCACTAACAATGAATGGATGACAAATAACATATCTGTCATTCAATAAGTTTACAAGCATGACCTTGCCTCCTCTAAAGTGGGATTACCACACTGACGTGTCAACAAGGAGCGTTTTTATAAGTTTCCGTTTCTTCTCCCGGGTATCATAGTAAATTTCTTACCGGTACCCCCTGATTTAGCCAGTCTCTTGCAACTCTCCATTTTAATCAGGGCTTCCAACCCCAAGTTGACAAGGGCTGTTCTTTCCTTAATACAGGTATATGTAATGTAGACCTCATAATGTATCACCTTAATATAGGCAGTGGTATACATTAATTTTTCACTAACTTTATTTCTAAATGACAATCTAAAGCTTTCGCATATTTTTTGATTGTCTCAAGTGATGGTGAATGTTTTCCGCTACTGAGGGACGATTCAAGCCTTGTAACTGAAGGAGGTTTGGTTCCCATACGTTCAGCAATTTGAGCTTGACTCAGACCGGCTTTTTGACGAGCAAGAAGCATTTCACGAAGTAAAGTAAACTCTGGTTCTAATGCATCGTATTCTGCTTTTACTTTTGATTTACTTAGTGCAATTTTTTTTAATTTATTATGAGTCACTTTTAATTACCTCTTTCATACGCTTAATAGCAATATTTAATTCATTTTTTGGTATTTTTTGTGATTTCTTAATGAACACATGAAGCATAATAATTCTTTTGCCAATTTGAGTGCAATAAAAAACACGAGCAATGCCTTCTTTTCCTTTTACACGTAATTCAAATAAACCGTTATTAAGTGATCTTGTATGAGGCATGCCTAAATTAGGGCCAAATTCAAGCATTAAATCTGTGAGACGAAAGTAACGTGCCAACAGTCCTTCTGATAAGGAGAGAATCGATTTCTCTACTTTCGGGCTGTAATATTCGATTCCCCAATTCATTTCCATACAGTAACAAATATGTTACTTTTTGCAAGAAAAAAAATTGTTTTAGTTTATGAGGTATAACGTCACGCTGAACAGCAGCCGAAGGCTGTCAGACTTCAGTTTGGTTAGGCTAAGTTTTTTAAATATTATAATGTGAAAATTTAATATTAAGATGCGCCGTACTGATTTTCCCAAAAAAATTTAGCGTTTGTGTTTTCAAAGTCTATTAAATAGATATGGTGTCCACCGATTGGATTGTTGATGTTATACGATTATAGATTATAATCTTAGAATTGTATATTATAAAGGGGTTAACTCTACTGATTTGTTAGCTGCTCGCCTATATATTTGAGTGAAGCAATTGTTTGGCCAGAGGCTTAACTCTCAACCATTCCTTTGAGCTATGTTCAGCCTGCCATAAATCATAACTTTTTTGTAAATTCAGCCATAAATCTGGAGTTGTGTCAAAAGCTCTCGATAACCTGAGCGCCATGACTGGTGTTATTGTTCCTCTTTCATTCAGAATTTTTGAAAGGGTTTTTCTTGAGACTCCCAGAGTAGTCGCCATTTCAGTAATGGTTAAAGATAAAGGTTTTAAATAATCTTCCTTTATAATTCTTCCTGGGTGTGTTGGTTTTCTTTTCATTTTATCACCTAACTAATGATAATCATCATAATCAACAATATAGGCATCTCCTTCTACAAACTCAAAAAAGATTCTCCAGGTTCCAGATACTTTGACTGCATATTGACCTTGCTTATTTCCTGTCAATTTATGCAAACCTGATCCTGGGTAATTCATATCTTTCACTTCATTTGCAGCATTTAGTCGGTCAAGGATTCTTTCAAGCTTTATAGCATGCTCAGGTCTTATCCCTTTCTTTTTTCCAGTATTGAAAAGTCTTCAAGTCCTTTATGCTTAAAAGATTTAATCATGACCAATTGTAACCGAATGGGTTACGCATGTCAATTGTCATTTTAGCGCCGTTATTATATATGTACAACGTAGTGCTGACCCGCGGGGGTTGAGCGCTAGCGAAAACCCAGTCAGCGTCCAGCACATTGTTATACGATTCTCGTGTATGATCGGATCATACAGGTGCTCCAATTGGGTTAGCCTGAATCATCTCGAGTGCTATCTCAATTTTGAAAGTAATCATAATTCCTGTGTTGTACCTATATGTAAGATCGGTTTCGGCGTCACCAAGGTGAATAGCTTCGGGATGAAAACGATAACCAGAAACAATGGCAGCTATACTTTGTGGTGTTACACCGCTTGGACCGAAGATCACTGGCCCACCTGAAAAACCGGGATTGTTGTGGCCATCAAGTAGATACATATCACCTGCAAATGCAGAAAATAATGCTTTTTTTACTAGCGGTAAGGGGTAGCCTTCACTAGCAAAAATGACTTTACTTAAAACACCGTAAGGGAACCCAAGAAAATAGACATCTTGACCATAGGCAAGACCTTCACTACTTGGGACAACAGGCAAGTTCGGTGAAGACATCACTTCTTTAGGTGCTATTACTGAAACATCAATATCACCATCTCCATGTGCAACTAAAGCTGCGTCAACAACTACCCAAGAATTATTTCCAAAAACTTCAAGCGGAGTTGAAGAGCTAATTCCTTCAATCACATGTCTAGCGGTAACCAAATATTGTTTTCCATTGACATCAATAGTGAATCCCGTACCAATCGAGTCACCGCATTTTATGCGAAACGTTCGATGAATTGAATTTGCAGTGATCAAAGTGTTCCTTTGAAGTAATGATGAATTTTTCATATAACACCGCTAATCAGCCACGCGTTTTTTTGAGTCGGCTGAATTAGCCTTGTTGGGTGCATACCTTATCATTCATTTTAAAGTAGGCTATCCATCTATTTGCGGCACCGCCATATCTTTTTTTTGATGCTTCAGACCATCCACGGTCTAATTTGTCCGAAATGTGATTTCCAAGTTTAATAGCATCTGGCTTATCTTTACCTTGATAAAAGCTTAGAGCTATAGATAAAAATTCCGTTAGTTTTGATATATCAGCTATTAAACTCGGTATTTTATTAGTACTACTTTCTTTTAAAACATCTTTTGGGGATAATGCATTGTCTTTCCAAGCTGCAATGTCTAGTGCAACTAAATCAATTGCTGCATTCCTAAAACCCTCTTTAATAACTTGCTCTTTTGACAACATGCCATATTCTTTGATTTTTTCTGCCAATTTTATCGCCTTTTTTGGACCAGATGTACACATAAAGGTAGCTCCTGTAGCGCCACCTCCACGGCCTCTACGAGATGGCATCTCTATAACACCAAAGTCTTTACCTTTAATAACTGGACGGACTATACCACCATTCACATATTCAATTGCTCCTGAAAATCTTAAGAATGGCAAAAAACGCTTGGCATATATTTCTATCGTTTTATTTTTAAGGTTTGCAGATGAATATGATTTCTTTATAATTTCTTGAAATTCAACCATGCTTGATTTCTGTCCTGGCTTAATAATTTCAAACAGACTATGTAAAATAACATGCTCTTTTAATTGATTAAAAAGATAATTAGCTATTGTTTCTGAATTCGCATTATGCAACTCATCTTTAACTGCCAGCATACCATCTGAATTTTTATCGACTAATAAAAATCCCTGAAGATCACCTATAAGGTTGTTCACAGTTTTTGGAGCATATTCAAGCCTATCTGCTAAATTTTCCATATTTAAAGGGCCATACTCATTAATTAACAAAAATGAGCGGATCAATATCGGCAATGCTACTTGGGGGACATACGTCCAAGGAATTACAGGGACAACACCTTCAATTATAAAATCTCTAAAAATATCCCAGTAAACTGCATATTTTTGCCCCGCTCTAATGATTAGCCTTCTATTATAGAGACGATTCACAGTTTCTTGATCAAATTTATCTAATACTTCCATCATGTCTGCAGGTGAATTCTTGGCTATATATTTTAAGCAATTGTTCTGCTGAACGGTTAGCGGTTCGGTGTCAGCATTAAATAATGCAGCAACATTTAATCGCTTAATGACCAATTCATCTTGCAGCGTTCCTTTTTCTATTTCATGGTATATGTGAATACATAATTTTTTTAATAGCCATGGCATACCTCTTCCCTGCTCTAATATACGTCTTCGCAAGGGGTTAATCATTTTTTGGTTTATTGCTTTTTCAAATTGCCCAACCATCTGAGATGATTCACCACTTTCAAACTCTCTGAGATTTACTGAAATGCGATGGTCACTTAATTCATGCCAGACATGATATGCCGGATTATCATCAGATAGTGTTATTCCAGTTCTCCATGAGAATCCTATTACTAAATTAGTTTGCTCTGAATTGGCTTCAAAGGCTAATTTTTTAAATGACTCAAAAGTTGAAAGTAGCTCATCTTTTGTAAATAATTCTTCAAATTGATCAAAAAAAATCAATAATACCCTTTTTGTTCTCTTGAGTTCATATAAGATTGTTTGAATAGTGCTACTTTTTAACATTCCCTCAGTGCTATCGATATTAACAACAGAAGAAGAAATATCAACAAACCCTGAGCTAATTGCTGCTTCAAAACCTGCTTTTAACGCTTTTGCTACAAAAAGAGGCCCCTTTGCCGAACGAGAATCAACTGGATACAGGAAAAATTTGTTTTTCCATTTTTGATTTCTAAATCTTGAAGCTAATTTAATAATCAATGATGACTTACCAAAACCTGATTGTGCTGTGAGTGCCAATATCCTTGTGGATGTGTTCTCCTTTCTTATTTTATCAAGGAATTGCCAGATTTCTTTTTGGGTATTATAGCGACCAATAAAATATTCCGGTTTGCAAGGTCTATAATCATCTAATGATTCCGCTTCTGTCACTTTTGACACAGTCTCATTAATTTCAGGAACTGTTTCTTTCGGAATATCCAAATCTACCCTTTTATTGTATAAATGCAAATTTAAGCCTTGATACAATCCAGATTTATTAAAAATTTCCTTAATGAGTTCTTTCGGAGGAAATTGGTCACATGTAGCAGATATTATAACCGCCCTATATGGTATACCTTCATGATGTTCTTCTAATACCCAAAATGGAGGAATTTTAGGGTATAGTATTAGGCAACCACTTGAAAAATTGTCTTTTTTCTGTAAGATATCTGGTATCTTCTGAAGGTTAAATACATCCATAAACATACTGACCATTTTAGCTGGATCAATAAAAGCTAAACTGGGTGTATGAGTGGAAGTGTCCGAGTTCTTTAATTCATCTAAAACACCTTTTGCCTCTTTTCCAGGATTTGAGGTAGAAAAGAGATAAACAATATTAACATTTCGTCTTACTGCCTTACCAATTAGTAGATCAATTACGTTTGCAGAAAATGGGTCAGCTAAAAATTTGCACTCAACGAATGCGCGTTGGTTTGTCTCTAAATGATCTGCTATCAAATCAATTTCCATCCCAGTAAAGCGAACACGATCAACAATTTTATATCTCTGTTTTTTCAGAAGCTTACTTGTTATTTCTTCAAGATAACTTCCACGTTGGTCATTTGTCCATTCTTGTGGTGTAAGAACACGACATGATAGTTTTATCTCATTATCAAAAGGCATTATCGCACCTTCTCATTATATATTCTGTTAAATGCATCTAACAAGTTATTATAAGGTTTCTGTAAAACACATTAATGTAATAATATACAGAAAGCTAAATTATTTCTTTATGGAGAGGCAAAGAAATAATTGCTGTCTTTACCTCCCTTTAAAGATAAACTTAATCTACGAAATGCATGCACACTATCTGATGAAGTATATTCCTGTATGATACGAAATTTTACTAGATTGAGGAAATTATGATGTTATAATAGCAACCTATTTATCAAAACCAACTGGAAAAAGAATGGTGTGATGGGAAGGAAGGGCTTTCCCTGCCTTCCTTAATGGGTAAATATTATATTCCTCTCACTGTTTGAGCGCGACAAAAATGGTTTTTTAGAAACGTGTTGTCCCCACCATTACCCGAGAAGTTCAAAATTCTTCCGGTGACGGTCTGATGACAGCGTTTTTAAGTTCTTTAAATCGTAAGTATTTGATATAAAAGAGATGATAAAATGCGGAAGGGGGGATTTGAACCCCCACCCCCTTTAACGGGGACTAGGCCCTCAACCTAGCGCGTCTGCCAATTCCGCCACTTCCGCTGTGTCAGGAAAGAGATGTATTGTAACTTTATACATAAAAAAGTCAATGTGTTTCTGCCTGTCATTGGTAGTGATAGCGCCGATTGGTTTAATTGTATAGTCTTCCATTTTAAGAACAAATATATCGACAGCTTACATTTTTTGTGCGCAAGCACATACCCAAAATGGCGTGAGGCAAGAGACCTGCCCTGTAGAATAGATTATTTCAGGTCATTAGTTGTTCTAAGCAAAAAAAGAGGAAAGCGCTTAACCTCAAACGTCCTCTTAAGTATTATTCAACGGGGCATGGTTGTCATTGTAGCAATTTTGAAAGAGTTGGGCAGGATGCGCTAACTCGATGCATAGGAATTTCAATATTACCTTATTTTTTGCGCTGAAGGCGCAAGTTCAAAAGACCGTAAAAAAAATGCCATGGAAGGCAGTTTTAGGGATTTTGGAAAAGTTGGCCAGGATGGCCTAACTTGAAAGGGGAACAGTATGGTGGTGAATTTCAGTATCGTACCGATTGGTAAAGGAAGTAGTTTAAGCGCCGAGATAGCAGAAGTATTAAAGATTGTCGATGAAAGCGGATTAAACTATAAACTTCACGCAATGGGCACGATTTTAGAAGGCGACTGGGATGAGATATTCAGGCTTATAAAGAGATGCCATAAAAGCCTGTTGCGAAGCTCAGATCGCATAGTAACAACAATAACAATAGATGACCGTAAAGGTTATACAGAAAGAATCACGAACAAGGTTAAATCTATAGAAAGAAAATTATGCAAAAAATTGAAGAGAGTATAAATCTTATTCCAAAAAGAGTTTTCTTTACAAAAGGTGTCGGTTACCACAAGGAAAAACTGCAATCACTTGAACTTGCGCTGAGAATGGCGGGTATAGAGAAATGCAACCTGGTCAGAGTTTCCAGTATCTTTCCTCCAAACTGCAAGATTTTATCAAAGGCTCAGGGGATCAAACTTTTAAAACCAGGTCAGATAGTATTCTGTGTTATGAGTGACAACTCAACAAACGAGCCGAATCGGATGATATCCGCATCCGTAGGCCTCGCAGTACCTGCAGAACCAAACCACTACGGGTACCTGAGTGAACATCACGCATTCGGAGAAACAAGCGAGATATCCGGTGACTATGCGGAAGACCTGGCTGCAACGATGCTTGCCAGCACACTTGGCATTGAGTTCGATCCTGAAAAGAATTACGATGAACGTAAAGAAATATATCGCATGAGTGGTGAAATTGTGAAGTCAAGAAACACCACACAATCAGCGAGATGTGACAAGAGAGGTTTGTGGTCTACCGTAGTAGCTGCCGCTGTATTCCTCCTTTAAATCTGTTCTCGAATCAGCAATTGTACCTGTCGTTTGAAATGGACAGATGATAGGTACCAAAGGGACAGAACCTGAAATTATCTCTCTTTGTCCGAGTTAGCGCATGATGGCCCGCCAATACCGAACGGTACGGGCGGGCTAACTTTTCCAGAATGGCTTCAGCGAAATTCATGGCACTGCATCCATTTTGAGTATGTGTTTTCGCACAGAAATAATGTAACGAATTGATATGCCTACCTTTAAAATGGAAAGCTATACAATTAAATTTATCGTGGAATTGTAAAGATGACTGTCAGAAATACCAATTGTATAGTAAACGCATGACTTTACCCTCCTTTCTTCCTCTTTTAATAACAGGTCTAACCGGGGTACCCGGGTATAATGCCTTTCAATATTTTCGATCAAAGTACCCTCAACACGTAACAGCAATTCGTCCAGTCAGATATTGGCCTCTGCAAGGACCGGGGATTGTTCCCCTTGATATAGAAGATAATCGTGGACTTGCCGCCCTGATCAAAAAGAAAAAATTCAATTCTGTTTTACATGCAGCGGGAACCTGTGCATTAAAATCCTGTGAAATGAACCCGAAATTAGCTTATCAGGTAAATGTTCAGTCAATAAAAAATGTGCTGAAGATGGTAGGAACTCGTGATATTCGTCTCATTCTCCTCTCTACAGATCTGGTTTTTCCCGGAAAATCATCAGGATGCTATTCAGAAGAAGATACCGTATCTCCTGTTACGGTTTACGGTAAAACCATGGTAATAGCAGAAGAGGTTGTTTTGAACAGATATCCTGCTGCCGTAATTTTCCGCATATCCCTGCCCATGGGGATAAGCGTTAATGGGCGTGCCGGAGCAATTGACTGGATAGTATCACGTTTTAAAAAGGACAATCCTGCGACCCTCTATTATGACGAAGTACGATCTCCTTTCTATTGTGAAGATTTTAATAACATTGTAGAACTTGCTCTGGGAAACACTATGAGAGGCGTTTACCATCTCGGTTCACATCGAGATCTCAGTCTTTATAATATCGGGCAGATAGTTAATAAGCTTGGAGGATTCTCCCCTCATTTATTGCAAGGATGCATGCGAAGTGAAGCCGCTACTATTCCGCCTCGTGCAGGGAATGTTACCATGTGCAACAGGAAACTTATAAACGCTCTGGGAGTAGATCCCTTTCGTAATTGGCCATATCATGAATACCATGTCCCAAGCAGGGAAGACTGGCATTACGACCGCCCGACACATCTGACATTCAGTCCCGGGCAAATCCACAAATACCTTTACACCGTCCCGGTTCACCACTCTGAAAATTCTCTCTCAAGTTAGACCATCCTTGCTAACTTTTCCAAAATCCCTAAAACTGCCTTCCATGGCATTTTTTTTTCGGTCTTTTGAACTTGCGCCTTCAGCGCAAAAAATAAGGTAATATTGAAATTCCTCATCAAGTTAGGCCACATCCTGCACAACTCTTTCAAAATTATTACAACAACATCCATGCCCTGTTAAATAATACTTAAGAGGACGTTTGAGGTTAAGCGCTTTCCTCTTTTTTTGCTTAGAACAACTAATGACCTGAAATAATCTATTCTACAGGGCAGGTCTCTTGCCTCAAGCCATTTTGGGTATGTACTTGCGCGCAAAAATTGTTATTATCAAATAGAATTGAATAAATAAGTTTCTTATAATTTTTTTTTATAAGTGTCCTATTGCTGAGCTGATTTGATTTAACTCACTTCAAGAGTATAATGACAGGTATACATTACTACTTAAATTTGCATGATACCTCTTCAGAACATGAACAGAGAGATTCTCATTCTTTAAAGTTCAGTCTGCCAGGGAAGGGATAGTCATGGGATCTGCCAATATTGTATTGCCCGAACTCTTTATGATCATTGCTTTTGGAATTGACGGTTTTGCTAATGCAGCCGAATCGATTGTTGGAAAATATTTTGGCTTATGAGTAAGAAAATAAAAGATACATTTGAATATGAAGCCCAATTCCGTTTTTACGAAGAGTTAAATGATTTTCTTCCTCATAACAAAGTAAAAAAGATATTTCCTTACAAATTTAACGGAAGCCCTTCAATCAAAGATCCGATTGAGGCAATCGGGATACCTCACACAGAGGTTGATTTAATAATTGTCAACGGCCGCTCAGTTAATTTTCATTACCGATTAAAGAATCGTGACTTTGTATCTGTATATCCCGTATTTCAGAGCATTGATAACTCTCCTCTCGTCAAATTAAGAGACAGACCACTTCGCGGGGACACGTTTATTCTCGATGTCCATTTGGGAAGATTGGCGAAGACGCTTAGAATGCTTGGCTTTGATACACTGTATCGAAACGATTATGATGATACGGAAATTGTTCAAATTTCATTACGGGAAAATCGTATTATTTTAACACGTGATCGTAAACTCCTGCATGCACAAGAAGTTACACACGGATATTGTGTACGGTCAACGAATCCTGAAGTGCAGCTGCACGAGGTTGTTAAAAGGTTTAATCTCAAAATGGACATAAGACCCTTTTCCCGATGCATGATCTGTAACGGCCTGATTAACAGAGTTGGCAAGGATACCATACTGCACAGACTAGAACCAAAAACCAACCTATACTTCCATGAGTTTTACCGGTGCAATGCCTGCGAAAGAATCTATTGGAAGGGATCTCATTATCATGAGCTGCATGCAAGATTTAAGAAAATACGCTCTGAAATGCGAACAACCTAACGATACTTTTAAAAATGGTTTTTACTCTTTCACCGTTCTCTGTTTCAATTCTTGTGTATTATCGTTATTTTCCCTTCTGAATCCATGTTTCCCTCAATATGACAGGTAACCTTTAGAAATTTTTCAATTACCCACAAATTTGTCAGCAGATGTCGTGTTATGCGCGATGTTGTGAAGGTTGAATTCTCCCGGGACAAACTAAGATAGAGAACAATCTGATCAGACAAATACGGTTCAAGAAATAATGAAGAATTATGGAATTCCATAAACTGATCAGCCGCCTCTCTGCCTACACTCTCAGCGGACACTCCCTTTTCCCCCAGGGATGAGAATCCTGATAGGGTATTTTCGTATTCTGCCTTTAAAAAGACAAATGTTCCGGCACCTGATGATGGCACATCTAAAATCTGTAAATTTGCTGATAGAGGATACAATTTTTGCAACAGAGAATTCTTTTGCCTCTCAGCAATATTTATGGAAAGGTTTGAAACAGCAGAACATCCAGCAACAGAAACCAGCGTTCCTTTTGAAACGAAGTTCAAACTTTTGATCTTTTCTGCAGGTAATATCCTGAATACAGCCTCGCCTCCTCCTTTTGGATAAAAGCCGTATCTGCTGAAAGAAGGCTTTACCCTAATGCCAATTCTCTTCAACATTGGGATAAATACTTCGGAAATATAGTTGTAGATCGGGCAGAAAGGGACATGGGTTCCGCCTTTAATGGTAAGAAGAGATGGTTTGTCAGCAAAAAGAAGTGGCGGGATAAGGGTCTGGGCAACCAGAGAAATAGAACCTGCAGTCTTTATATCAAAGATATAACTTCCCGGTTTGATTTTTTGAGGTACAAAGGTAAGAGTAGTGGAGCCTGTTTCCCCGCCATAGACACGTCCGCTACTGATTTCCGATATAGCATTGGCGCAGGTAATATGCTGCGGCCTGAGACCCGGTTTTTTTCTCTTCTTTCTTATGTTAAAAAGTGTAAAAGAGATTCCTGTTATACAGCTCAGGCTCAATGCCGTTCTGAGAATCTGCCCCCCGCCTTCACCAAAGCTGCCGTCAATCTTAATGGTATTCATTACGATTTTATACTAAAACCGATTTGGTTTTCGGTTTTACCCGTCCGAACGGCTGACAGGCCGGGTGGACTGGAAACCAAATCTTGGTGAAGGTATCCCCGTACAAAAAGCGCCGAGGGCTATACTCGCTCAATTTTATATCAGATTTTATCCGAAAACCATTATCAGATAAGTATATAATGCGGCGGAGCAGCATCTAAAGTGACTAAAGTTAATGGTTTGCTCATCTTTACTTAGATATCTATACCTTTTTTGGTCCTGACGCGGCCAGGCTGGGTATTTCATCAATCTTAGCTGCCAGAATAAAGTCGCTTTCTGTAAGACCATTGATCTTGTGTGTACATATCTCAATGCGAACCTTACCCCATGTAAGAAAAATATCAGGATGATGCCCTTCCTGTTCTGAAACACCCCCCACTTTATTGACAAATTCAAGCGCCTTTACAAAATCGGGGAATTTATATGTCTTGGAAAGATGATGCTCTTCAACAACGTCCCATTTCTCTATTTGCTTATGAAGCTGCTTCAGCTCGTCCCCTTTTAACGGGGGAATTCTTCCTTTACAGGGTATACACTGTTTACTGGCTAATTGAGTCATTTTCCTTCACTCCATTCAAAAAATTTAATTCGTGCAATTCAAATTTGTTATGAATTATAAATACCCGGCTTTTCGCGAACGTATGGTGGCCGGCATCATGCAAACACGATAGAGTTCCCCTTATTTCTCTTAACGATACTATCATAGTATAATCGTAAAATTCCACTTTTTTTTATCATTTTTTCGATGACCTTGCTAAAAAAAAGAGCCGAGGCAACAATTATCTTTACCTTGACTTTACGATATCGTGTATGTATTCTAAAAAGACATAATAAAAGTTTTCTGGCCACAACCATTTCCTGAAGAAACAATGCCTTAACCTTCTATGAATCAGTGAACTTGATGTTGTTGTGGCCAAAGATCCCCACAAATTCCATAAACAATGAGATAGAAAATGGTTAATTCAACCCCAATGATGAAACAGTACCTCAACATTAAGAGAAAACACGAGGATGCATTGCTTTTTTTCCGAATGGGGGATTTTTATGAAATGTTTTTTGATGACGCCAAGATTGCATCAAAGATTCTCGGAATCACGTTAACATCGAGGTCTAAGGGTGAAAAGGCTATTCCCATGGCCGGTGTTCCTCACCATGCCGCAGACTCTTATATTCAAAAACTGATTCAAACCGGGCACAAGGTTGCCGTATGCGAACAGTTGCAGGATTACGGAAAAGATTCAGCTTTAACGGCGGGTGGAGAAAAAGGAATTGTTGAGCGTGATGTTGTGAGAGTTATTACTCCTGGCACTCTTACTGAAGATGCAATGCTGAATGACAAAGACAACAATTATCTCTTATCTCTCTTTCCTGATGATGACATAATCGGTCTGTCATGGGTAGATATTTCAACCGGGAAATTCATGGTACAGGATATCAGTAAGAACCGTTTGATGGATGAGTTAACGAGAATAAGTCCTTCCGAGTGTATACTGCCGGAAAACAGTACTTTTAAGGAGTATGATATCTCGAAGAGGTTATCAGGTGATTTTAATACCATGGTTACCTATCGTGCAGATTGGGAATTTTCAAGAGAATCAGCATATACAAAACTCGTCAATCATTTTCTTACTGCATCGCTGGAAGGATTCGGTTGCGAAGATTGCGGCCCTTCCATAAGCGCTGCAGGTGCCTTGATTCATTATCTGAACGAAACTCAGAAAACATCTCTCAAGCACATCAACAAACTTGAAAAATTTTCGAGTAATCACAACCTGATCTTAGACTATTCAACACAACACAGTCTTGAGCTGGTTAAGACTTCGAGAACTCATCAAAAAGAGGGTTCTTTACTGGCCATTATGGATAAAACAAAGACTCCTATGGGGGGCAGGTTGATCAAAAGCTGGTTGATAAGTCCTCTGTGCATATCAGAAGACATAAAAACCAGACAGGATGGTGTAGCAGAACTCTTCGAACAGAGTAATCTTTGCAGAGAAGTCAGAGATCTCCTGAGAGATGTTTATGATCTGGAAAGGATTACGTCCAAGATCAGCTTTGCCAGAGCAAACGCCAGAGATCTTATCTCTCTCCTGCAATCACTTTCACTCCTGCCCAAAATAAAAAGGACAATTTCTGTTTGTAACTCTCCAATTCTCAAGTCTCTTCATGAAACACTGGATGTATTAGAGGAAGTAAGGGCGCTTATCAGTACAACCATACTATCAGAACCTCCTTACTCTATTCGCGAAGGTGGAATGATAAAAGAGGGCTACAATCATGACCTGGATGAACTGAGAAACATTAGTAAGAATGGAAAAGATTGGATAGCAAACTTTCAGGCAAAAGAGATAGAAAGAACCGGCATAACTTCGTTAAAGGCTGGTTTTAACAGAGTTTTCGGATACTATCTTGAAATAACAAATACTCATAAGAATTGTATTCCGGAGACATATATACGGAAACAAACGCTTAAAAATGCAGAGAGATACATTACCCAGGAACTGAAAGAATATGAAACGAAGGTGCTTACCGCTGATGAAAGAGCAAAGGATTTAGAATATCAGATATTTCAGGAAATTAGAGAGAAAATTGGTACATATACCAAACGTATACAGAAGTCAGCTGATGTTATTGCCCATTTAGACTGCCTATCTGCTTTAGCCAATATCGCTGCAGAAAATGGATACTCCCGGCCTGTCATAACGGATGAATGCAAACTCATGATAATTGATGGGAGACACCCCGTCCTGGAAAAAACCTTGCTGAGTGAAAAGTTTATACCAAATGATATTGATGTTGATGGAGAAGATAATCAAATCATGATCATTACGGGACCTAACATGGCAGGCAAAAGCACCTATATCCGCCAGGTAGCCTTGCTTGTTCTTATGGCACAGATGGGTAGTTTTATTCCGGCAAAAGAAGCTACTATCGGGGTTGTTGATCGGATTTTTACAAGAGTTGGCGCAATGGATGAATTAGCGAAAGGTCAGAGCACGTTTATGGTTGAGATGAATGAGGCTGCAAACATATTAAACAATGCAACAAAACGAAGCTTGATAATACTTGATGAGGTTGGTCGTGGTACAAGTACTTTTGATGGTGTAAGTATAGCGTGGGCATTGACAGAATATATATATGAACATCTGAAATCAAGGACTCTGTTTGCCACACACTACCACGAACTTACCGAATTGGCACTGCTTTTCCCCGGCATCAAAAACTATAACATTGCAGTAAGGGAATGGGAGGAAGAGATAATCTTCTTAAGAAAGATTATTACGGGAGGTGCGGACAAAAGCTATGGTATCCATGTTGCAAGATTAGCCGGGATGCCGAAAGAGGTGATTCAAAGGGCAAAGGTAATACTTGACAATCTTGAGGCTGAAACACTGGACATAAATGGAAAACCCAAATTTGCATCTTTGAACAAAAATAAAAAAGAACCGGAATTTGTACAACTCCCGCTCTTTAATCCACCTGGAAATCAGGTGATAGACGAATTGAAGAGTCTTGAAATCTCAAAAATCACTCCCCTCGAAGCTCTCAATACTCTTCACAAGTTAAAAGAAAAACTGGAGAATGATGATGGATATTAGATAAGGGTTAGTGGTATACTAAAACCGATTTGATTTTCGGTTTTGCCCGTCCCCGCCAGAATGAGTATCGCCCGCCCGTGCCGGTACCTGCCCGACTTCGTCATTCAGGCGGGCGGACGGAGGCTGGCGAACGGCTGACAGGCCGGGCGGGCTGGAAATCAAATCTTGGTGAAGGTATCCCCGGACAAGAGACGCCGAGGACTTTACTCGCTCAATTTTATCTCGGATTTTGCCTGAAAATCATTATGAGATGAGTATATCATTGAGGTAAAATTATGGGAGAGTATTTTGTTAAACGTTCTTTAAAACATCCGCCGACACACCCCGGTGAGGTTCTTCGTGAAGACGTACTTCCCGCTCTCGGATTATCAGTCAGCGAAGTTGCACGGCGGCTGGGTATTTCTCGACAACAATTACATCGCGTCTTAGCCTGTGCTCATCCAATCACAACTGAAATGGCGCTTAGGATTGGCAAATTTGCAGGCAATGGTCCAGGTCTCTGGTTGCGCATGCAGCAAGCTTATGATTTGTGGCACGCAGAGCAACGGATGAGAGATGAACTATCCAAGATCGATACAGTAGATGGATGAGATAAGGCGCACTAGGAATTTGCTTATTAGATATTTTGTAAATGTAGTAAAATTATTACGAAAATTCAAATGTTTTTTGGGAATTATGCTCTGAATTGATTTACTTTGGTAAAAAGTAGAGGATAAATGGAAAATTTCCTGAAAGAGACTTGATATTTGCCAGCCAGTATGGAACCGGCACATATGGACGAAGTAAAAAGTGTACTCGTTATTTCATGGACAAAGGTCGGCAATTGGCAGGAGATATGTTATACTTCTCAAGAAAATGATTATGAAGAATACGTTAAAACTGATACAAAGGGGACATTTGCGCTCAGGGTAAGAGGAGATAGCATGGAACCCAAATTCCACGAAGGAGATATTGTAGTTATTTACATTTGCCACAGAAAAACAAATAAGAAAAAGTAGTTTAAATTAGTTGCACTGGGTAGTTACAGGCAGTCTTGGTGTAGTCAGTGATAGTTTGGGTAATTTGCACTGTTGTGTATTTTGTAATAATCAATTCTATAATTTCCCAAAAAATGAGTGAGTTTATGATTAATGTCTTTTACATCATCAGCCATCCTTAGTATTGCTCGTTTACATTTATCTTCAAGATTGCTTTTTTGACTGTCTTTTCTCATTGCATTTCACCAGATACTAATATCTTCTGTAGACAGTTTACGTGAACAATGTCTGTCCTTATTGTTCTAATAATTAACCATTTTTTATTCTGGCTTAGCGTTATATTTCTGCTAAGTGTTGGCTGCTTTTCTTCAAATCTATTTCTTATTTGTATTTGTTGTGTTTGTGTTCTTGTGGTATTGGTTTGGTTTGTTGTTTTTGTTTTTCCATTTTATTTTTACCTCCGATTTAAATATAAGGGAGAGGCTATTACCCCTCCACAGGTTGTCATTCACTATGGAATGGACAACTGCATTTTGACTGCTCTTTGATATTTTTCTATTAAGGAGTAGTAATAATGACTTGCATTTATTATTTACACTGGATTTGTGATGAAAGAGAAAGTAGTTTATGGGCTCATAAATGTAATAGTAATATGGAATTCTGAATCGCTTATCGACATATTTATATAAGGGAAACTTGACAACCTGGCCGAGCTAGAACATATAAGATGTCTATCCCCTTATTTGATTCTGGCTTGGCCAAGTTGGGAGCTAAATTCTATGAAATTTGAAACATTCACGATTCCGAATAATGACAAAGAGATATTCATTAAACCTGCTTATAAAGAGATTGCGGGATTAACCGCTTTAAATAAGGAAAGATTTCACTCTTACCATTTTGACATTAACGGCAAACCTTTTTCTCAATTTCGCGAACGGGTCCGGGCAGAAACACTTAAAAAAGCTAGAGAATACACCAAAAGGATATGGTCTCTATGTACAAAGTTAGAAATAACAGGTGATGAGAATTTCTTTTATCGCAATGATGCATATACCCAGGAAACCAAGATAATCCAAACAGGGCATGCTCCGGTATTTGTTCACCCAGGAGTTCTGATCAAGTACGCCCTCGTCAACAACATTGCAAATAAGGTAGAGGGTGTAGGCTTAAACATGATTGTCGATAATGACATCTTCCATAGCAACTCTTTAGACATCCCCAATATTAATGGCTTATGTACCACACTTGAAAAGATACCGTTCATGACCAGAATGCACGGAACTGCCTTTGAAGAAATTGGTAACACAAAACAGACCGAATTGAGCTCATTGAGAAAAAAGGTCCTGCAATTCATACATAATCCTGAAATGGAGAGAACATTCACCGAGTTTATGAATATTATGATAACGCTCAATAACCATATACAACCGTATTGTGACCTGTTTACCTTTACAAGACATGTGTACCTGCAAAGATTTAACATCAACAATCTAGAAATTCCCGTTTCCCTCCTCTGTGAGACGGAACCTTTTTCAGAATTTTTCCTGCATATAGTACAAAATTTGAAAATTTTTGTAGACATTTACAATACCGAACTCGACAGGTACCGAAAGCAGAAAAATATCAGGTCGAAGGCAAACCCATTACCAGATTTAGTGAGGCAGGGAGATGTTATTGAACTCCCTTTCTGGATTTGGGGTGAAAACGAACCGAGAGAAAGACTATTCGCCTCAGTTGCGTCTGAAGGGAACGTTAACCTGATATATAAAAGAGATAGTATTGTGAAGCTGAATTTCAGCATCGGGAGGGCTCCTTTAGAAAATCTCAGGAAAATGAAACATATCAAAGATGCCGGCTTACGTATACGTCCGAGGGCCATAATTAACACCATGTATGCCAGGATGTTTGTGTCTGATTTGTTTGTTCATGGTATTGGGGGAGCAAAATATGATCTGATTACAGACGAGATAATAAAAAAGTTTTTCGGAGTTGAACCTCCCGGTTATGCAACTATCTCAGCTACCCTGCATCTACCCTATGATCAATACAATGTTTCTCCTGCAGACGCTGACGGTCTGAGACACATCATCAAGGGGATGAATCAGCATCCAGAAAACTATGCTTCCGATGAAATCACGAAAGATCCATTGATGCAATCTATGGTTACAGAGAAAAATACGCTGATAACAGCAGAAATACACAATCAGCAAGAAAAACAACGGATTTTTAACCAACTGAAACAACTCAGGATATTGATGAAGGAAAAGATCTCTCCCTTAATCCGGGAGAAGGAAAAGGAGCTGGAACATCTAAAAAAGAAGTTAGATTATAATTCTCTTATTACGAATAGAGAATATCCTTTCTGCATTTATCCGGAAAGAGTGCTGCGAGAACTTTTTTCACTACCCTTCAGCACTCCACCATAAGAACGAAGTTTATGAATTCTTTTATATTGACAAATGCACCTTAGAAAATGACAATAAACATTTTTCTTTAACACACCGAAGGTGTAATAGAACTTTCTCTCTGTATTCATTAACATTAATAACCATTTGTCAGCCAATTAAATTATAAGAAAAACCAAATATACCTATGGCTGCTCCTAAAAATAACCTTTCAAATTTTTATCGTTTCAGTCACGATAAATCGGGAAAACTTACGATTTATCTGCATGATCGCTTATACAGAGAAAACGCCTCCTCCCTCATTGAGGAATTTAATGTCCTGATACGTAAACATCAACCTAAAATTCTTGTAGCAGATTTGCTACACCTACACTTTCTCGATGATTTCGGAGTAGCAGTGTTAGTCGGTCTGAAGAAAGCAATGGGTGACAGAAGAGGCAATTTTTCATTAACTCATATAAATGAAAAGGTAAATAATATTCTTTCGATTCACCGTTTTGACTTGTTGGGTCAGCAAACTTATCTTGAACAGAGGAGTGCTCCGGACATATTTACCCGTATGGGTGATGCTGCCATTAAGTTTGGAGAAGATCAGGTTTCCATGCTTACATTTCTGGGTGACACATTCCACTCCCTCTTTCGATGTTTCGGAAACTCAAGGATGCTACGACTGAATGATATAATGGAAAACATGCGTAGAGTAGGACTGAACGCCCTGCCTATTGTGGTCTTGATAAGTTTTCTTCTTGGCCTGATAATGGCTTTTATGTCATCAGTTCAACTACAGCAGTTTGGAGCTAATATCTATGTAGCTTCGTTGGTAAGCCTGTCAATGACGCGCGAGTTAGGTCCTATTATGACGGCAATTATCGTTGCTGGTCGTTCATCTTCCGCTTTTGCAGCCGAGATCGGATCAATGAAAATAACTGAAGAAATCGATGCACTCTTTACGATGGGTATTGATCCTCATATTTTTCTGGTATTACCACGCATAATCGCATCCTGCCTGGTAGTGCCTCTTCTTGTTCTTTTCTCAGACTTGTTTGCCATCGCAGGTGGTTTAGTTGTAGGTGTAACCATGCTTGATCTTACTATTAACGGTTATGTTACACAGACTATCAATACAGTGAGCTTGTATGACCTGTTTCTGGGTATTTTCAAAAGTGCTGTCTTTGCAATACTTATCTCATGGACAGGTTGCCTGAGAGGCTTTCAGGTAAAAGGTGGAGTTGCAAGTGTCGGCAAAGCGACTACTTCCGCAGTTGTGAGCAGTATTTTTCTGATTATCCTAAGTGATTCGATATTTGTTGTAATTCTCCGTTATTGGGAAGGATAGCTGACACTTACTATTCGCATATTATACTAAAACCGATTGGGTTTTAGATTTTTCTAAAAACCAAAGCTTGGTGAAGGTATCCCCGGACAAAAAGAGCCGAGGGCTTTACTCTGGCAAAATAATTTTTGGATTTTGTCCGAAAACCATTATAAGATGAGCAAAAATGAATTCTACCAATTTATCATTAAACAAGTTAAGGCCATCCTGCGCAACTCTTTCGAAATTGCTACCTCGTCTGAATGGATTCATCCGGGCGGGCAACAACATCCATGTCGTTGCTTAACGCCATTTTGGGTGTGTGCTAACGCACATTAAAACATGATTTTGAGAGCTATACATTAAATTATGGAAGTAAAAAATAATGGATTGATTGTTAAGAAACAGGTGGCCATTAAGGTTTTTAAATTAATTGCCGGTTATGGTAATGAAATAATATTGAACAAGATTAGCTTCGAAATCTTTGAAGGAGAAATCTTTGTTATCCTGGGCAGTAGTGGTTGTGGAAAATCTACATTACTCAAGCACCTTATCGGCTTAATTCAACCTCTTGCAGGAGAGATTACAATCGATGGTATCAACATTACCGGCATGAATCAGAAAAATTTACCTATGGTATTTCGACAGTATGGTGTTCTTTTTCAGAACAGCGGCCTCCTGAGCTCCATGACGCTGGCTGAAAATGTTGCTCTGCCACTCCAACAGTATACTGATCTGACAGACACCTATATTGATACACTGGTCAAAATGAAACTATCGCTTGTAAATCTTTCCGGTTATGAAAACTACATGCCATCCGAAATTAGTGGAGGTATGAAAAAAAGGGCTGGTCTCGCACGTGCTATGGCTTTAAATCCCAAGATTTTATTTTTCGATGAACCTTCTGCCGGCCTTGACCCTGTGACATCTGCAGAGCTTGATCGCCTCATTATTCATCTTAACAATACGTTTGGAACAACCATGGTAATTGTTAGCCATGAACTTCCCAGCATTTTTACCGTTGCTCACCGGGTTATCATGCTCGACAAAAAAGTGAGAGGTATTATAGCCAGTGGATCACCACAATATCTCAGAGATTACAGCCAGAATCCGTACGTAAAACAATTTTTCAACCGGGAAGTTGATGCCTTAAATTTGTAGAATGAACTATCTTCATATTGCAATTCAAAGGCATGTTTAAACAAAACTTAAAGGATATATGGTGTGTTTCATAACATCGTATACACTTTTTGTCCCACAACATCGTATACACATTATATAATTTCCTTTAAAAAAGGAGATTGTACAAAATGGATAAAAAATAGCAAAAACAATAAAGAAGAAATACAACTTCGCCATAGATGTACTCAATTAAGTTCAGAAGGAAAAACGGTTACAGAAATCCATCAGGAACTTAATCGGACAAGAGCTTGGGTTTATAAATGGCTTGAGAGAGCAGAATCAGGGGGAAAGGAGTGGTATCTCTGATAAATCAAAAGAACCGCATCATAAACCTGGTAAAATTAATAAAGAGAGCTTGAACAGGCAATTGTAGAAAGCAGAAAGAAATTAGTGACAAGGGATAGACCTTCAACCAAATATTCTTTCTGTGGAGCAATTGCGATTCATCAAGAACTTGATACCTTAGGGTACCAAGAGAAACCAGGACTTTCCACCATCAATCAGGTCTTAAAAGAAATGACCTTATTATTGAAAAAATCAAGGCACAAAAATGAAACTACGTCGGGAAAATATTATCCTACAATCAAAACTAAGCATCCAGGGCACGTACATCAGCTTGATCTGGTGACACCCAGGTATACAAGGATACGGATCTATTGTTTCGTAAACAGAATAGATGTTTATACCAATCGCAAACTTGGAACAATATACAGACAAGGGTGCTGAGAGCGTTATCAGCTTGATCAATGATTGGAAGGCTTTTTGGGCTTCCCAGATTTTTACAACTTGATAACGAAGCATCTTTCAGAGGAAGCCTGTATCATATTAAGACCTTTGGTAAACTATCTCGATTCTGCTTAAATTTCGGTATTGATATAGTGTTTATACCATTTAAAGAACCATGGAGAAACGGATATATAGAAAATTTTAATAAACGTTTTAATGAATTACTCTGGCAATCAAAGCGCTTCAAAGATCTGAAAGAACTAAGAGTTGAATCAAAGAAATTTAGAGATAAACATAACAACTATCAGAAATATAAAAAAGATAATTTCTCTCAGCAATATTGCAAAGGCTATACACGAAGATTATTACCAGAAGGCTTCACCTTCGACCCATCAGAGGAATTACCAATAACAAGAGGGAGAATACATTTTGTCCGTTTAGTAGATGAAAAAGAGTATATTACAATTCTCACGAAGAATTGTATATTAATAAAGCTTTAAGTTTTGAATATGTATGGGCAATACTAAATACGAGTAAACAAGAATTAAGTGTTTATTATCAAGCAGCATTTGAGGCTCCAAAACAATTAATCAGAACAGAATCTTATAAACTAAGGGAACCTGTAAAAAACAGAATCCCTATTAAACAATTTTGCTAAGTGTATACGATGTTATGACACAGCTAGTGACACTAAGATGTGTATACGATGTTGTGGAACTTACCAGATATATTGTATGATAAGTCAGAAAACAAAATTTCTTGTAGGCCTGATTATTGCTGGAGGCATCTGTATTGCTATAGTAGCTATCATCTGGTTGGGTATGAGCCATTTTTTTAATAAAGGCAAATTTTATGCAGTTTATTTTAATGAATCAGTCCAGGGTTTGAAAGTGGACTCCCCGGTGAAATACAGAGGAGTTGATATTGGATATGTAGAGCAGTTGGGTTTAGCATCAGATTCGAGATTAATTGAGGCCATTCTGGAAATAAAGTCTGGAATAATACTAGAAAACGATATGGTTGCACAATTAAAGGTTGCGGGTATCACAGGCAGCATGTTTATTGAATTAGATAGGCTTCCTGAAGGGGTTGAGAACTATATTCCAGCACTCACATTCCCTACGGAGTACCCAGTTGTGGCATCAAGGCCTTCAGAAATAAGCGAATTATTTCACGGCATAGACGAAATTATCCAAAAAATAAATGCCATTGATATTGCCGGAATATCTCATAACCTTAAACAGTCCTTGAATCTTATAAACAATGCCGTAATAGACCTTGATCTCAAAGGAATTTCTACAGAGATTAAGGCATCACTCAACATCTTAAATAAAAACTTTAATCCGGATCGCTGGGACAAAATAATTTTCAAAATTGAAAAAACCATTTACTCCCTTGATGGGATTGTCAATAATACAAACGTTCTTTTGAAAAGTGCAACTAACGTTATGGATAAAACAGAAATTGGTATTTCCAATCTGAACCAGTACCTCATTTTTATCGGACAGAAACTTGAAATGACAAGCAGTAATCTTAACGGTTTAATAGAACAACTTAACGATCATCCATCCAGACTATTATTTGGAGATGCACCACCACAAAGATTGTTAAGGTACAATAAGAGTGAGAAGTAAATTGTTACTACAGAAAATCTGGTATAACAATTTAACCGTTTGCCATGATAACCAGATTTCGTTGAAAGAGATAAACATTTTATATTAAAGCTGTTGGGGAGTTTGACTCAATCGGCCGAACTCATGAAGGAAGGGAATATTTTGCGACTTACTGGAGTCTTTTTACTTGTTGCACTGGTTGCTGCAATGGAAGGTTGCCTTTCACTCAAACAGCCTAGTCCGAAAATTGAATATTACACCCTGGAGTATGAAACGTTACAGCCAGAAACAGTAACGAAAGATTCACCTTTATCAGCAATACTCAGAATAGAAAGATTCGATATCGCTCCTGATTACAATACAGACAGTATCATCTATCGTGATCAGGAATTTAAACGTACCGCTTATACCTATCATAGATGGAGGAAAAATCCCGCAGACTTGGTAACCTTTTTTTTGAGACGCGACCTGAGAAATAGTGGTATGTTCCGCGCAATTATTCCTCATACGAGCAGTATACCTTATACTCATATAGTGGAGGGTGGAATAGATGAATTTCTAGAGTGGGACACTGATGACGGCTGGAATGTGGTTGTGTCTGTTACTATTACCCTGTTAGATGCCAGGGAAACTGATATGAACAAAAAGGTTATTTTACAGAGCCATTTTTCAACCAAAAAAAAATGTGATGAAGAACATCCGAAATTTGTAGCAAAAGCCATGAGCTCAGCCATGGCTGAAATTTCAAAAGAAATCTGTATAACCTTTCAAATGGCTTTGTCAAAAACATAGAAAGGACAAAGATGCTGGACAAAATCAACGAATCAGACTTAAAAAAATATGCCAAAACCTTTTCACCGGGAGAGATCCTTTTCCTTCAAGGTGATAATTCTCAGGATATGCAGATCCTAATCAGCGGAGAACTGGAGGTATTTAAAGATAACAAGAAAATAGCTGAAATTACCGAGCCTGGTACAACGGTTGGAGAAATGTCATTTCTTTTGGGATCAAGAAAGACGGCAACGGTTAAGGCAATGACTGACGTCAAGACAATCAGGATTCCCAGCGACAAAATTAGTGATTTCCTGAGCAACCACCCGTCTCTGGCGCCGCATATGGCACACAAGCTAGCAAAACGATTAGATGAAACCTCACGCATTATGCATGGTCTCCGGGAATTTTGTGACCAGCTTCCTGACGCAATTATTATGGTTGATAAGAAATGGAACATCATGGTCTGGAATCAGGCCGCCGAAAAATTACACAATACAACCTGGCAGCAAATGAAAGGGAATTCACTCATCGAGTTATATGGCAACTCAAAAGTCTTCCACAAATTTGTTAAGGATGTGCAAATCGGACATTCTTTGGATGATGAACCGCTGTCTATTAAGCAACCGGATGGAGGCACACGTTTTATTTCAACAAGTACCACCGTACTGTATGATGGCCATCACAACGTTGACGGATACTTGATGCACAGCCGGGATGTGACCAAAATCAAGGAATTAGAAAAAAAGTATAAACGGATACGATATTGGATGCTTCCTGCTTTTATTTCGTTCGTTTTCCTCGTTGCGGGCATCTTTTTCAGCTTACCCTATTTTTCCAAAGGAGCCCGCATTCTGGATTACAAGAAAGTGAGCTTCAAGAATCGTATTAACCATGATTCACTAACCTTAGCCAAGTCATTATTGGTCCCTCTTTCCACATCTAAAGTCGATGCTGTAACGAATAAGATTCAGGCATATTTCGAAAACAGAACTCCAAATCTTTTTGGCATAAACGGACTGATAATACTCAATAGCGATAAAAGAGTTGTAAATGCCTATTCACCAAAGATAAAAGAACCTGAAAGCTCTATCATTGGTACTACTTACAGTGGTATAAAATTTGTCCGGGATGGAAAATCACCTTACACAATATTAACGCTGTTTCGGTCTGACAAAGAAAACCCGATGGGAGTGCAGGGAGTAGAGATAGCCTACGAAATGGAACTTCTCAACAGCAAAACGAATTATTGGCTGATCTTCCAGTTGGATATGGAGAAACTGACCAGGGAATTTGGCATAGACATTAAGATACTGAAGAAGATCAGGTTTCATGAATAGATCCTATTTATTACCAAATGCATAAACTTTCCAGTCTGTAGAACTCAAATAAACAGTACCCTCTAAACCGATAATGGGCGAAGAAATTATCGGGCTTCCCAGCGTATGTTCCCATCTTTTTGTACCGTCAGAATTTAATGCGTATAAAGTTCCGTTCCACGATCCAAAAACAATTGTTCCATCAGAGCTTATGCTAGCAGATGATGTAATAGTATCACCTGTATCGTATGACCAGGCCAGTTTACCATTGGCGTCAATTGCATATAACTTCCCATCCTTGGCGCCAACGAATACCATACCATCCTTACCGATGGATGAAGTTGAGTGGATTCGTGATCCGATAACATATTTCCACTTTAATTTCCCCTTATCATGTGAATCAATTGCATATAAAGTTCCGCCATTCGTACCAAAGTAAACCGTACCATTGTCACCGAGAGAAGGAGATGCGTCTATTTTTGAATCAGCAAGGAAACTCCAGACGATTGTCCCTTTTGAACTAATTGCGTACAAACGCTGATCCCATGACCCTATATACACTGTCCCATCATCTCCAATAGCTGGTGAAGATGACAGAATATTTGAGGCTGTTCGATATGTCCACTTAAGAGAACCATTTTTGTTTATTGCGTAAAGTCCACCATTCCATGCTCCGACATAGATCGTACCGTCATCTCCAATCGCCGGAGAAGAATGCATATCTGAACCAACGTAGTATACCCACTTGATTTTTCCATTTGGTGTTATGGCAAAAAGCTTTTTATTAACCCCTCCGACATATATTGTACCATCAGTATCAATCGCAGGGGTTCCAAACAGCTCGCCACCTGTTTTATAACTCCATTTAACAGTCCCATCCGAATTCAGTGCAAAGAGATTTCCATCCGTCGAAGCAACATAGATAGTATTGTCAGCTCCCACTACTGGTGATGACCATATTTCACCGCCAGTCAATATGCTCCACTTTAAAACGCTCTCTCTTGGTACCTGATGAATACTTCGTCCTGTATGTTTCAAATCGTGCTGAAACATTGGATAAGGACTGTCGATAGTTTGAGATCTGGCTGGATATGCACTCGCACTGATACAGATAAAAGTAAGCAAAAAAAGAGATAACAGTTTGGTAAAATAAAATATATTTTTTGAAAAATATAAAATCATGTCACATTCCCTTTCACATCAGCATTTTATGCATGTATACTCATCTGATAATGGTTTTCGGACCTGCCTGTGCGTCGCACGCAGACAGATAAAATCCGGTATAAAATTGAACGAGCAAAGTCCTCGGCGCCTTTTGTCCGGGGATACCTTCACCAAGATTTGGTTTCCAGTTAAACCGAAAACCACATCGGTTTTAGTATATGATAATTAAAAAAATTTGATATGAGCAGTTTATTCCGGAATGATAAGAGTATCTCCGATTATGAGAATATTTTTGTCTTCAATTGTGTCCTCATTTGCCTCATATATTTCCCACCATTTTGAACCGTCGTTATATAACTTGTTCGCTATACTATGTAGCGTATCTCCTCGTCGAATTGTGTACGTCCTTGTTTCTCGTTTTTTATTACCCGATATTTGGGTTTCATGTTTTTCCCCAGCCTTGCCTCCCGACACTTCTGTCAAAACATCCTGATTTGGTATCTGCAATTTGAGTCCTACATAGAGGACATTTGGATTCGCCAGTTTATGCCTGTTCGCATCGAAAATGACCCTCCATTTTGTTTCGTCACCGTAGTATTTTTTTGCCAGTGCTACAAGGTTTTCATTAGAACGAACTGTATGAATAATCTCTTTCCTTGTAACAACAGAAACCGCTTTAGAATTTTCTCTTGGTTTGCCCGTCTTCATTTCTTGAGAAATATTTTTAGGAGTTAAAGGTGGCTTGACTGATTCCTCAACGTCATCTTGGATTCCAGACAGCTCTTGCTCCTTGTCTTTCAGTTCAGGTGCAATCCCTTCCCATTTTCCTTCCATCAATGTTCCATATTTCACTGGAGATTCTTCAGTATTAAACTCTGCTGCTGTTTGTTTTTTCTCATTCTCTTCTTTAGACGTTTCCTGCACCTCTGTCATTACAGCTTCTGGTTCCTTTGCAAGGTCAAAAATGTCTATCTCTTCAACTACAGACACGCTTTCTTCGGGCAATGCTAAGACTGGCATATCAGTTTCTTTCATAGATGACCTCGTACTGAGGAATACCCCAATAATCACGAGTATAACCATACCGAGAATTACACCGATTTGCGTATCTCTTCCCATTTTGCCCCTTTCGCAGTTAATGTTAAAAAAGCTAACCCCTTTCAGCTAGTTTCCCTTCCGAAATAACCTTACGGGGAACCAGAACGGAGACGTTAAACAAAGGAAAAATATTTTTGAAATCTTTTTCAGATATTCCCAATCAATCAAAATTGGACTCGCAATAAAGATAGAAGAATAGGTTCCTACAATGACCCCTATTATCATTACAAATGCAAATCCATGAATCGCGGGGCCTCCTACAAAATAGAGAGCTATGACAACCCCAAGGGTTGTAAGACCTGTCAGGAGGGTCCTGTTTAAATTTTGATTAATGCTTGCATTTATGAGATCTTTGGAGATTATTTTATGTTTACCGGAGAGATTTTCCCTTATACGGTCAAAAAAAACTATTGTGTCATTCAATGAGTAACCGATTAAGGTTAGAAAGGCTGCTATCATAGGCAGATTGACCTTGATATCACCAAAAATATTACCAAAATGATCGGCAACCGCAACTGCCCCTATAGTAATCAGAACATCATGCACGAGACAAAGAACTGCGGCAACACCAAATTTAAACTCACCGAATCTCAACCATATATAAATAACTATAGCAAAGCAAGAAAATATCAGGGCAAGAAGAGCTCTGCTTTTCATCTCAGCAGCAACGCTAGAACCGATACTTACAACCCTCTTGAAAGGATCTGGAATCGAAAATGCGGAAGCTATATTACTTTTCAAAGTTTCAAACTCAGAAAGATTTGTGTTAAGGTTTACGGAATGATATTCGTTTCCTTCTTCATATCCATCCATTAAAATGTCAGGATATCCGGCCTGAGAAAGAACCTCTTTAATTTTCACCAGACTTACAGGATGGTCCATTTTCATGATAATTGGCATAATCTCCGTATTTTTTGTCGTTTTTTCTGCAACAACACCGGAACTGTTTTCATCAGGATTAAAGTTTTTAAAATGAGAGGGAACTTCAGACACAATTTCTGCTTCTTGAAAAAGTGTATCCGAATTTTCCAGTCTCTCTTTTTCTACTGGATCAAACGTTACTTTTGTTTTTTCTATGTAAAGATTCTGTTTAAATACTTCGGCTATATCCTCACGGATTTTTTCCTGTATCTTTGACGCACTTAACGGCTTCATGCTGATCGCATATGAGTCGGACTGTAAATCAATTCCTGAAATTTCACCAATCGATCTCCTCAACCCACCTGAATCAGACAAAAGTTTCCGTAATACATCTTCTCCCAGATCTTCTTTTAATACAATGCGAACAGACAGATTGTCAACAACCAGGATTGAAGGCACATTTAGTGGTTTTCCTATCTGCTTTATCGTTTCGAGAACATCTCTTGGCCCTGTAATTAACAGTTTCCTGGGGAATTCTGTCCTTCTCCCCATCTCCCTCGATGATACCTCGATATCGGTATAACCTTCTTTGTTAAGTTCTAGTTGAAAAACAAGAGGATCTACGGGACTTTTAAGATCAGCATCCATCGAAAATACCACCCCGAATTGCGTACCCCTGGTTGCATCTGATACCGACGGAAGTTCCTCTTTAATTTCACCAAAATACGGTTCTACTGATGTTGTCCTTAAGCTACCTGAAAGAGCAGATGTGATATTTTTTAATGTATCAATTCTCGATGTCTGATCAGTTAATCCGGAAACATTAATTTCGAATTTCCTGGTTGTTTTTCCATTTCCAAGAGGATAAACAGATATAATATCCTCATGTCCATAGTCAGCATCTTTCAAATAACTCTGTATCGCTGATTCATCGACAGGACTGTTGAGTAATAAGCGATAAACAGAGACGTTATCGAATTCAATCCCGGAGAAATCTTTTTGATCTATCACACTCTTTAAGTCATTCGTTATTTTCTGAGCAATTTTATCGTTACCAAGGTTTTTTATTCTTATACCAAACTCAGTAGTACCCTCCGATGATTTTGTCAGATCCCCACTCGCCCATATACTTTGAACCTCGGCGTCTTTATAACCTGTATCTGCCAGCTTATTCCTTACCATTCCAACAGGGACAGGCTTATCCAGTTTTAAATGAATAAGCGTTCCACCGGTAAAATCTATGTCGTAATTGTTCTTACCCCGCACAACAAATATTGAAACACCACCAATAATTAAGACTAAAGATGCAATCATAGTAAAACGACGATAACTAACGACATCGGTTTTCGGTTTCTTAAAAAACTGCAACATCGAAAAGTTCTTCATCACACCAGTTCCAAGAAAAATCTCGAATATTATACGGGTGACAAATACCGCCGTAAACATGTTAATCAAAAGACCAGTGATTAAGACTACGGCAAAACCCTTTATTGGCCCTGTCCCCACTGCATACAAAACAATTGCCGTTATCAATGTTGTCACATTTGAATCAATGATCGTTGTAAATGCCCTTTCATAACCGTTTTTAACAGCAAGCTTTATCGATCGATTTTTATCTTTCTCTTCCCGTATTCTTTCAAATATCAACACATTTGCATCTACCGCCATGCCAATCATCAATACCAAACCCGCAATACCGGGGAGGGTCAGAGTGGCGTCTAAAAGTGAAAGCGAAGCAACAACCATAAAAATGTTGAGGACAAAAGCAAAGTTTGCAACTGCACCCGCACCCAGATAATAGATACACATGAAAACCGCAACAAACACAGTACCTATTAAACCGGCAAGAAGACCTTTTCTTATAGAATCTGCTCCCAAACTTGGACCAACGGTAGTTTCCATTTCCAGTTCTAAGTCGGCCGGAAGACTTCCTGCTCTCATCACTGCAATCAAATCATTTATCTCGTCTTGAGTAAAGTTACCCTCGATAATCCCCTTACCGGGTATTCTGTCACGTATTACTGGTGCGGAGTACAAAACACCGTCAAGAATAATCGCCAAAGGTTTTCCAATATTGCGTTCTGTTAAACGTCCAAATTTTGCTTTTCCAACCTGATCAAACTCGAACCCAACCACAGGCTGAATATCTTTCCGGTCGGGAAAAACCCTTTCCAGATGCTCACCCGTTATTTCACTCTTATTTCGCACCAGAACCCAATCTTGGGATTCTCCTTCCTCTCCCTTCTTCTTTTTGATCCAATGCTTATAATATCCTGGAACAGTCTTGCCCGCTTTCGCTTCTTTATATTCTATGCTGTCTTGTGGAGCAGCAATCATAAATTCAAGCTTTCCGAGTCGAGTAATTCGATTTTTCAAACTCTCAATTTCATTCTTGGTTGCACCTGGTACCTGTATGAGTATTCTCCGTATTCCCTGTTGTTGCAGTCTGTACTCAAGAATACCTTGGGGATCTATCCTTTTTTCCAGGACAGATATTATTTCATTGGTTAAACCCGGTTGATAATCTCCCTCAGCACCATTAATCTTATACAAAAGTTCTGATCCGCCCTTCAAATCAAGACCAAGCTTTATTTGACCACGAGCAACATATTCAACTCTTTTTCGAATAACTGTTGAACCTTTTTCATCAATTTCCTTCTGTAAAATCGTCTCATTTATTATTGGATTTCGATACATAAACCCAAAAAAGGAATCCTTTATTACTGATCGGTCTGTTACTTTACCTTCTACCTCTTTCACCTCTTCTATCTTTATTACCTTATTAGCCGGTGGATAGATTGCCAGCAGTGAAATTGCAATAAGAACTACAACTATGGGTATTCTCCACCTTAAATTCTTCGGCATTTAAAATATCTCCTGAAAATCTCAATTTTACTTATTCTATTCATTTTCTTCTTGATCACCTTTCGGTATTGTTATAGATGTTACCGCACTCTTATCAATCTTTAACTTTACATCTTTATCATTGTCAACCCGAACCAATAGTTCTTTTTCTTTCACAGAGATAACAACCCCATGGATCCCACCACTAGTGACAATGCGGTCATTTTTCCTGACGTTTGCGATCATATCTAACCTGTCCTTTTCTTTTTTTCGTTGTGGCCTGAGAATCAGAAAGTACATAATGGCAAACATAAGTGCAAATGGAACCAGTAGAGTCATAAAATTACCCCCCGGAGCTTTTGCTTGCATCAAAAACAAGAAATTCATGAAAATCTCCTTTTAAATAAATGTGAGGCAAAAAACTGTATAAAAAAACACATCAATTCCCTTTTGTCGAAAGAAAACCGGACTTAAACGCCTTAAAATTACCTTCCATAATCGATTGTCTGGCTTTTTTCATCATTTCCTGAAAAAAACAGATATTATGAAACGATACGAGGCTTAAACCTAAAATCTCATTGGCAGCAAACAAATGCCTGATATAGGCCCTTGAAAAGTTTGTACACGTATAACACTGACAGGTATTGTCGAGAGGTCCCGTATCAACTCTAAATCGGCTATTAAGGACGTTTATCTTACCTTCAGAAGTAAAAGCACAACCGTTTCTGCCGTTCCGCGTTGGAATAACACAATCAAACATGTCAATTCCATACTCGATACCATCCATTATATCTTCAGGAAAACCTACACCCATCAGGTAACGAGGTTTTTCTCTCGGAAGAAGCGGAGCCGTATACTCTAGTACTTCATTCATCAAACTATTTCCTTCCCCTACGCTCAAGCCTCCCAATGCATATCCTTCAAATCCCATCTCTACCAGACGGTTTGCACACTCCTCCCGAATGTCTTGAAAAACACTCCCCTGCACAATAGCAAACAACGATTGATTTTCATTCCGGTGCACTTCAAGACAACGCTTTGCCCATCCAATGGTTCTGTGCATTGATTGCTCAGCTCTCTCTTTCTCACACGGATAGGGCAGACATTCATCAAAGGCCATTATAATATCTGCTCCTAAAGAGCGCTGAATTCCCATTGCCTTTTCGGGGCTTAAAAACTTTTTAGACCCATCAACAGGCGACTTAAACACCACACCATCATTCGTAACGTGATTTAAATCTGCGAGGGAAAAGACCTGATAACCACCGCTGTCGGTAACTATCGTTCTGTTCCAATGCATAAATCCGTGCAAACCGCCATGATCACGAATAATATCTTCACCCGGTCTCAAATGCAAATGATAAGCATTACAAAGTAATGCCGAAACTCCAGCTTCTTTAAGCTGGTCCGAAGACAAGGCCTTCACCGTCGCCTGCGTCCCAACAGGCATAAACACGGGCGTTTTAATTAAACCGTGACTTGTTACTAATTCTCCACACCTGGCATTTGTTTTTTTGTCAGTGGCAAGAAGCCTGAAATACAAAAAAATCTCCTACCGAAAACACTGTATTTAATAAATTTTCATAAGATTGATACCCGGATAATAGTGTTTCAAAATATCAAACCACTGAACCCCTGATCTTGCCATTTCTTCCATACCGTACTGGCATAATCCGACACCATGCCCCCACCCTTTACCATCAAAAACGAACGAATCTCCATCCTCCCTCATCGTAAATGCTGTGCTGAGTAGTACGTTAGGACCAACCATAAGGCGAAAAGAATTAGCATCAAAACTGTTAGAGCCGCAAGAATGTTTCACTGTAACTGCTGAACTATGCCCCCCAACCCCTTTTTTTTCTGCAACTATATCATATATATGTTTAATATCAAATTGATAGTTTTGTAATTTTCTCTCAATCTCACTCTTTTTTATTCCTTTTGCCCATCGATAGTATTTAGACTTCCCGCAATAACCACAGATTACGCCACTTAAGGGTGGTATACTTTTTAAGCCAAAAACCAGATTTATATCTTCCGTATGCCCACCACAGGTACTGTGAAAATAACCAGGCAAAATTCCCCAATCGTATACCATCACAACTCCTCTGGTTTTCGCAACTATTTCGTTTATTTTCAGCTGATTTGTAAATGAACCATTATACGCAAGCCCCAGTTTACCAATATCAAAGCGAGAATTACCGTTAATCTTTTTTTGATACACAATATAAGACCTGGCTGCAACAACCTGTGCAAATATTGCATCATCCTGCCATCTTTCAGGTACCTCGCTTCCTACAACACCCGGCAGATACTCCTCTATACCTATCTCTTCCAAAACAGTGAAACAACCATTACTTCCAGGAATGAACAAAAGATTCCCGAGATACTTTGATTTATTTAACGTAATAAAACCACCATCTCTTTGCGGTATAATCCGAATCTCACCGTCAGTTTCTATGACAGCATTCCCGATCTTCAAAGTGCCGGGAGATGTTATGGGTTCTATCAAAAATTTTCCGGATTCAAGCCGTATTGTCGACCCAGGTAAATCCATACCCTGAGCTAAATCAACCGTCCTGTCACTATTCGTGATGCTATACGATTGACTGATTGCTATTTCAGCTTTACTCACACCCTCAAGCAACAGGACACGAATTTCAGGAGTTGTTTTTAAATATTCATCATACTTATAAACAACTTCAGGTTTCCTGCTTATACCCAAGCAGGAAACCAGCAACGCAACAGGTAAAAAAACAAAACACAGTGCAACGAATACATATTTAGTATTCAAATTATTTTTAGACAATTTGTATACCATCTTTTTCCTCAATAAAACAGTTTCATTGCTTTTCTATTTTCCAACCTTCGTATACATGCCGCGTCGTATCCTTATACCGTTCAAACTCGCTGAAAATACACCCACAATATGATTGTTTATAGAGCATTTTCTTACTTGCTATCTTACGGCTACAGTCGCACAGATGCCGATAGTCCCGATATTCAAAAGGAATACCAACCTGTTCCGAAACTTGACAACCAATCCTCTTGACCTGTTCGTGATCCTGGTGTTCGCTAAAAAGTAATGTTGAGCAGAATGCATCAAAACCCTGGTCTTTTGCATACCTTGCAGTAACGCTCAGCCGCAATCTGTAACAATCTCCACATCTGTTGTCTCCCTTGTAGTCTACTTCATCAAGATACTCACTCAATCCATACTCTTCACAATAATTTACTTTTATCGGGTCACTCTCCTGAAAAATGCGGACGGCCTTAAGCCTTCTCCTGAATTCCAGGAGCGGGTGAATATTTGGATTATAGAAATAACCATGAACGTGGAGCCCTTCTTTTCTCAGCTCTTCAAGCGGTGCACATAAACACCCGGCACAGCAAATATGCAGTAAAAGATTTTCCATGTATACTAAAACCGATTTGGTTTTCGTTTTACTGGAAACCAAATCTTGGTGAAGATATACTCGCTCAATTTTATCTCGGATTTTATCCGAAAACCATTATGAGATGAGTATAATCAAAAAAGAGACTTTTGCTTTTCCAGAAGACAGTTGTTGTCAAAATAGTCATACGTCAGTTGAGTTACAATTCTGCCCCGAGGTGTTTTACTGAGAAACCCTTTCTGAATCAAAAAAGGTTCATACACCTCTTCAATAGTGTCCTCCTGTTCGTTAACGGAAACCGCTATAGTCTTCAAACCAATCGGTCCACCATTATGCTGGATAGCGGTTCGTAATATCTTCCTGTCCATTTCACAAAGCCCATTTTTATCTACACCCAGCATCTCGAGACCTTTCACTACAATAGCTTCGGTGATCTTATTACGCCCTTCAACCTGCGCAACATCTCTGATACGTCTTATAAATCTATTCACAATCCTTGGCGTACCTCTTGCGCTTTTTGCAATCATTTCAGAGCTCTTATTATCAATTTCTATACCTAACTTCCGAGCAGATTTTACTGCAATTTCTTGCAATTCTACCCACGGATAAAACTCTAACCTTTCTAATACACCAAACCTGGCACGAAAAGAAGGAGTCAACAATCCTTCACGTGTTGTTGAACCAATAAGAGTAAAATGAGGAATCTGTATTTTCACCGATCTGGCATTTGGCCCCTGATCAATAAGGATATCTATAGAATAATCCTCCATTGCCGAATAAAGATACTCTTCAATTGTTGTGTTCAATCTATGAATTTCGTCAATGAAAAGCATATCGCCATACTTCAAGTTGGTCAGAATCCCCGCCAAGTCTCCAGGCTTAAAAAGAACAGGTCCGGATGTCGCCCTGATCTCAACACCAATTTCATTAGCGATAATCTGAGAAAGTGTTGTCTTCCCTAACCCCTGAGGGCCAGAAAATAGGATATGGTCTAATACATCTCCTCTCTTTTTTGATGCCTCAAGATACACACGCAGGTTATTCTTTACCAATTCCTGACCGATGAAATCACAAAACCTCTTCGGACGCAAGGCTACATCAATACTCCTGTCTTCAGGAATCATGCCGCATGAAAGAACATTTTCATCACTCACTTCCAGCGCCCCTCTTTAATCTCTCGCCTTACACTCTCTTAGCCAATAAAGTACGGAAATTTCTGTGTACAGCTCCCGGCCAACTTCTCCTGTTTATACACAGGAAGCAACGTCAAACCTTGTTCAAAGCCTCTTTGATGAGCATTTCAACCCCTCCTGAAACATCAAAACTTCCAGCGACTGCATTCACGGCCTTTTCTGCTACAGGTCTTGCATAACCAAGAGCAATCATAGCCATAATGGCATCTGAAACCACCATCGTTTTTTGCACTTCAACTGAAGTTATCTCCCCAGGTGCCACTGCTAGAATAGTTTCTTTTAACTCAAGAATTATTCTTTCCGCAGTTTTCTTCCCTATACCCTTTATCTGTTGCAAAGTTTTCAAATCATTTCCAAGAACCATTGACTTGAATTGACTAACGGTACTACCAGACAGGATCGTAAGTGCCATGTTAGGCCCGATACTGTTCACCGAAAGAAGTAAATCGAAAAGCTCCCTCTCTTCATGAGTGAAAAAACCATAAATTTTTATTTGATCATCTTTAATAAAAACCTTTGTGAATATTTTTGTATCTTCTTTTTCCGTAATCTTCTCAAAAGTCGATAGAGGGATATGAATTTTGTATCCAATACAATTTGCCTCTATTATTAAGATAGAAGGTGTTTTTTCTACAATACGACCATAGATATAATCCAACATTACTTCTTCATTAAAAAATGTAATGCCATTTAGTTCAAGATAAACATTCTAACATTCACAAACCAATAATCCATGAATAATAATAAAAAAACATAGGGAGGTTCTTTCAATCGGGAACGACACAACTTTTGCGAGATTTACCAATGTGTAGTTTGATCAGAAGCTGAAAAAAAGACTTTAGCCTTTCACTGTATCACTCTTCTTCACTTTGAAGTTCAAGACCGCACTCCATGAGCTGAGCCTTAATCTCGTCAATATACGTCTGCTTCAGGCCATCATTTTCTAATAACTCTGATTCCTTCTTAACCACCACATCGCTTATTTTCTCGATATTTGCCTTTTTCAGGGCATTCTTGCATCGCGTCGAAATCGGTAGATCTGATATGGGCTTGGATAAATCGCCTTCATTTGTTTCAACATCAAAACCTGCAAGCTCTTCTGTTGTCTTACTTTCTTCCAGAGACTGCCCCAGCCTCAAACCTTTCTGATTGAGCACGTGTTTAATTTCGTTCAAGGAAGTCTCTCCAAAATTTTTATAAGATAGCAGATCTGCTTCGGTTATTCTTGTCAAATCGGCTAGTGTGTTAATATTCATCCTCTCCAAACAATTTTTACTTCTTACAGAAAGTTCAAAATCAGATATCGGTATGTTCAAGACCTCAGTCTCTTTACCCTCCTTCTTTGCCTTCTCTTCGTCAATACACATATCCAGACCCGATTTTGCATCTTTGAGAAAAAGCCTCGCTCTTTCGTGAACGGGATTCAACCTTACCACTCTTTCAAAACAGAAAACTGCCTTCTCATACTCTTCTTTATCTTCGTAAAGAATTCCCAAATTCATGATGGCATTTGTGTAGGTGGGAACTTGACTGACGCATTTTTCGTAATATTCGATAGCTTTGTCATCATCTCCGTTAAGATCAAAATTATACGCCAGCCGAAACAAAGTATTAGGATGATCGGACTTAATCTCAATAGCACGGCTATAGTGATTCAATGCATCTTCGTATTCACCTTTATCATCAAGACAATATCCCCACTGGTAATGCAGTTCTGCATCGTCATCATGTTCTTTCGACAGATTCTGGATCAGTTTTAATGCATCTTGAGGGTCCCCTGACATCCGTTTCGTTTCAGCAATATCGAGAAGTATATCAAACTCTTCATCTTCTGATCGTTTTGAACGTTCAAAAAATTCCAGAGCCTTATTGTAATCACCAAGTTCCTGATGACACTTCCCCAGGAAGTAAGATGCGATCTTACGAGATTTTAACTCAGAAAGCAACTTTACAGCCTCATTCAGTTTCCCTAATATCCAATAACATATACCCAGGACTAGCATATCTTCCTTTACATCTGAAGAATTCCCTGCTTCACCTATAGATTCTTCCAATTCCTTCACCTGTTTTTCCAACTTTACAAATTCATCTCGCGAACTATAGATTTTTTTCTTAAATTCACCTATATCTTTTTTGTTCAATGTTTCTACTTGGAAAACTGTGTCAAAGCTTATTTCACTATCTGTCATCTATTTAACCCCTTTGATATCCGTATCTTTCAATAGAAAATATAACTTTTTTGCAAGAACTCAGGACTCTAACCTATTAGGGGCAAAGTCCTTACAAAAAAAACGTATAATTACAAAATCTGAAAAAGGCTCATTTCATATCAGAGAAAGAGTAAATTTAAAAATCGTACCTGGTACTATTGTAAACTATGTTGTGCCGGGATTATACATCAAATAAGCGTAAAAATGCAAATGAAAATTTGTTACACTATTCAAAGAAATTAAAGAATTGACATATATTCATGACTATGCTATAGAAATCTTACACATCCGGAGAGTTTTTATGGTACTTTTGTCATCCTTTACAAGGAATACTTCGCACAAGTTAGGCCATTCTGACTAACTTTTCCAAAATTCCTAAAACTGCCGTCCATGGCAGTTTTTACGGACTTTTGAACTTGCGCCTCCATCGCAAAAAATAAGGGAATATTGAATTTCTATGCATTAATTTAGAATCCTTTCCCATTAAAACCTTCACGATTCATTATGAATAAAATTCGGATAAATAATATCATTTTAGGAGAAAAATATCCACTTGTGTTAATAGCCGGACCTTGTGTGATCGAGACAGAAGAAAGTTGTTGCCGAATTGCAGAGAAAATAATGAATATAACACATACGGCAAAAATTCCATTCATATTCAAGGCTTCATATGACAAGGCAAACCGTACTTCTGTCAAATCATACAGAGGCCCCGGGTTGGAAAAAGGAGTGAAAATTCTTTCAAAGATTAAGAAACGGTTTGGCATGCCGTTAATGTCGGATGTCCACAGTTGTAATGAAATTGATATTGCAAAAGAGACCCTGGATATCCTCCAGATACCAGCATTTCTCTGTCGACAAACCGACCTGCTACTTCACGCTGCTCAGACGGGGAAACCCATAAACATAAAAAAAGGACAGTTTTTAGCCCCATGGGATGTTAAAAATGTGGCGGAAAAGGTACTTTCAACGGGCAATAACAACATAATATTTACTGAAAGAGGGACAACTTTTGGTTATAATAATCTTGTAACTGATATGCGTTCTATAGTAATCATGAGAGAAATGGGATTTCCGGTTGTATACGACGCAACACATAGTATACAGCTACCTGGAGGTGAAGGAACGACATCAGGCGGTAAAAGAGAGATGATTTTGCCTTTGACTTTGGCCGCTGTAGCCACCGGTTGCGACGGATTGTTTATAGAAACACATGAAAAACCTGAAAATGCTCTTTCAGATTCTAAGTCAATGTTATCATTAGATTTATTACCATCCTTAATCGAAAAGGCAAAAAGAATTCGGGAGGCGATATAAATATAATTGCCTCCAGTAAGTTTTTCTCCGATCAGTTTTTCTCGGTAGAGTATTATTCGTTGACACAAACCCTTCAAGATGCAGAAAAATAATACATTAGAAGACCTCATCCGCCTCGTAAAAAACATTGGCAGAATATATGGAGAAGAAAATATCAGGGTCAACATTGATTTTGATCCAAATGATGACATCATCTTGGTCAAAAGCCAGGGAGGAAAACCAGAAAAAATACACTTTATAATCAATTCTCACCATAAAACTGTAAGCGGAATTGACACCTCCAAGTTTTGGTTACCCGACTACTCGAAATCTCAAAGGATTAACAAAAGGATAATGGCGTTACTTGAAAAAGAAGGTTATACAAATATAAATAGATTATACAAAAAAAAGGATTACATTTGACTGAAAACAAAAAAAAAACACCCTTATATAATGCGCATGTAAATCTTGGCGCCAGAATTAACGATTACCATGATTTCTTAATGCCAATATTATATGATAGTATTATCAGCGAACACCAAAACACCAGATGCAATGCGAGCCTATTTGATATTTCCCATATGGGAGAAATAGTAGTGGAAGGCGAAGGCGCAACGGAATTGATACAACAGGTGATCACCAATGACGTAAGTTGCATCCGGAACTACCAAGCCCTATACACACCAATTTGCAATGTGGATGGAGGAATACTTGACGATATTATCGTATTCAAATTCCTTCCGGAAAAATATCTTCTAGTCGTTAACTGTATTAATACAGATAGAGACTATGATTGGATAAAAAAATTCAAGACCAACGCTACGAGCATATGTAACATCAGCGAGCAGATTGCACTTCTGGCTGTACAAGGGCCAAAATCCGAAGAGATTATTCGCGATGTGTACGGAGATGAATGTGCAACCCTGCCACGTTTCCAGTTTACAGAAATAACTCATAACAGTATTGATCTGACAATATCCAGAACCGGCTATACAGGAGAGGATGGTTTTGAAATCTTCGTCAATCAGGTAAATTGTGAGAAAGTTTGGAATACGTTGCTTGAAAAAGGGAAACACTTGGGCCTAAAACCTGCGGGCCTTGGAGCAAGAAATACATTACGCTTAGAGGCAGGTCTATCGCTCTATGGCAATGATATTAACGAATCAACATCTCCATTTGAAGCAAACATGGGTTGGGCTGTAAAATTTAACAAGCCAGATTTCATCGGAAAAGATTCATTGTCTCTACAGAGAACAGGCGGAATACAGAAAAAGCTCATTGCGTTTAAGATGCATGATAAGGGAATACCAAGGACAAATAATGAGATAACCCATGACAACAAAGTTATTGGTAAAGTTACAAGCGGCACATTCAGCCCTACCCTGAAAATTGGCATAGGCCTTGGTTCTGTTCTTAAATTCTTTGCTGAACCAAACAGCCATATCAACATAAATATCAGGGGAAAATCTTACGCAGCCACGATTGTACATACACCCTTTATCAAAAAAGACAAACAGATTTGAAAAAATCGATAGTATTTTGAACCAGAACCATGCAGATAATGTGTTAATTTGCCCCAAATGATTCATTTCTTCATCTTAAATCAAACCCTGACAAACCTGACAATAAATCGACAAAAACTACCGCCTTTCTTTTGTTTTTCCCGATCACGTGTATTCTGGGTCCGGAACCTCTCCCGTTATAAAAAAATCTGTATTTCATAGATTCATGACTATCTTCCTTTTCTGGTTCCAATGTCATTTGAGACGGTAAAGTAAATTGTTTGTCATCATCTATTTTGAGAGTATTTTCCTTAAAATTAATGGTTACCACGGTTTCTTTTCGCTTCAGGATTGCCTCAAGGTGTGCATTTCTCAGAAATGTCACAAGTCCAGATACCGTTCCTCGAAATCTCACCGTATCTAAGGCCGTCGAAATTCTGGGTACCGTGGCAACACCAACGATAGTAACTATAGCCAGAACAATTAAAATTTCGACTAGGGTAAACGAATCCTCACGATTGCACACTTTCATCATTTTTCTGTTACTTCTCCATCCTCGTAATAAAACTTTTGCCAAAGAAAATCTCTGGATTCTCAAGCAATCTCCCTTGTAAAAAAACCTGGCTCACAAAAATCTTGAGGCTAAATCTCACAAGCAATCATTTCGTGTTAAAAAAGATGCGGGAAAGTTTGTTATGTAATATAAATTTATGGTGTGTGCGGAAAACACCTGGCATTTCCAAATGTATATGAATGAAACGAGGTATAACAAGTTAGGCCATCCTGGCTAACTTTTCCAAAATCCCTAAAACTGCCTTCCATGGCAGTTTTTAAAGTCTTTCGAACTTGCACCTTCACTACAAAAGAATAAGGAAATATTGAATTCCCTGTGCATGAACTTATTGAAACCCTTCTTTAATAAGCCGAAAAGGAAGATAACCTTTTTTTGTCCAGACTCCACCAAAAATAATATCAGTGGCAAGAATCTCAGCCCATCCATCCCCTAATTCAACTCCTAATTCCTTTGCCAGATCAACCTTCTTCATCTCCTTGCCAGACAACTTGATGGTAAAAGGGAGTACCTGCCTGCTCCCTTCTTCTCTGCTATTTTCGTAAAATTGTATCTTTGCAAAGTTTTCTTCTGAAGATGGATTGATAATGCTCAATTGCATATTTCCGTAAAAATAGGGAAGTACGTAGTGTATGAGGTTTCTGACCGCAACATTAATCTGAGAAGAGACAAAACCGTCACTCACCACTACCATTGAGTCTCCTTCCTGTTTTCCAAATATAAAAAAATGGATGTATCCATATTCGTTCGAAACAAAACTGCTACTCTTGACAGAAATATTTTTGTCCTGGGGAAGAATTTGTATTTTGTGGCCTTCTATGGGATTTCCTTCACCATCAATAACGTAAACATCCGCCGAAACATATTCACCGATGTCTATCAAAATGTTTGCCGGTGAAACCACAATCTGATTTCCACCAGATGCGGCAGTTGTCTCTGTCTCCTTGTTATCAGCATATACTACGCTGAACCCTAAAAATAGGAGAATGGATATATACTGTACGCTACGGGATAGTACCATATAAACTTTCAAAAAAAGTGATAAAAAAACACAATTTAACTATCTGTAAAATATCATATTACAACCTGAGAACAAAATAAATTTATCGTGCAAATCTCCCTACAATGATAAAGTTTTTTATAAATTTATTCAGGATAGACTGCGACAATTTTATATCCGCTGTCTCTCTTCCCGACAATTAACCTGTATCCATAAGCCTCGGAGTTACCATCTTCATCTGGCTTATTATCTGAACTTTTTGCCACTGCACGGATAGTAACAAAGCCAGACTGATCAAGAGTTAAATATGGTCTTATTTTTTCAAAACTATCACCGATTATTCCGAGACTCCAGAATATCTCCCTTAAGTCTTCAACCTCTTTGATGGAGCCATTTTCCTCAATATATAACAGCAAATCATCCGCCAAATCATCAGAAAGACCAGGTATCGAACTGATGATCTCCTTTGATGCAAAATTGATGTTAACTTTGATCTCCTTCTCACCATATACAGTTATGTTGTCCCTTATGCTCTCAAATATTTCCGGTGTAACATCACGAACTAACATTAACTCCTCTATTGAATTAAGAGGAGCGTCTTTTGCCTTATATGGTTCTGGTAAAGAGCCGTAATAACCATCTTCTGCACCATTAATATGAGTAAGGTCGTCCTGGTCAACCCAATCCAGAATAGAGTCTGCAATCACGTCAGCGTCAAGGATATCCATGCCTTTTTTGGTAAGAAATTTTATGAAAATTTCTCTATTGTCTTTATTAATTCCATTGAGGTTAATCTTCCCATTTTCGTCAGACAGGTAAACATCACAATTAATGTTGCCAATTTTAACAGAATATGGTTCCCTATGAGGAAACCACATAACAACTTCCCTATTTTCATCACTTTCCTGAGATTCAGAGAATCCGGCTTTTCTATCCGTAACTCCCGCGGGTTTAATTTCATCATCTCGTGGAGGTTCTCCCGCGGTAACCGGCTCCCCCTCGCCTACCTCTTCCGAACCAGTTTGACTCTTTGGTAATTCTATTGCCGGCGCTTGACCATCTTCTGCCATCTTATTCAATGCATAAAGTACCGCTCCTCGCATCGCATAGATATCTTTCACTCTCTCGGCATGCACGGTACTCAGTTGAACAGAAATCTTTGTATCTTTAGAAAATCCAAGTGCTACTGTACTGAGTATGGTTAAAGACCATAAAACAAATATCAAAACATAACCATTATCGGAGCAACAACTTCTCTGCTTCTTCCATTTTTTAACATTACCAATTTTATGGCCTTTGGGAGGTCTTTTTTTATCCATGAATCTTTCCAAACAGGATAAGGCTGATTGAATGCCGCATCTGAATCCTCATTTTCTTCTGAATCAAGAAAATGGAAAATAATTTCATCATATCCCTCAAAAATGGATACACTGTCACTAAGATCGAAAATCGTAGCATTTTCATCTTTGTACGTATCGATAGAATCAGCGGGGATGTGCCTCTTTTCCCTGTAGCGCAGACTAACTCCTTCCTCTCCTTTTTCCTGATAAAACATTGCCGTCATTAATCCCATACTATAGCTTTTCTCGAGTGATATTGGTGTAACAAAGAGAATCCTCTTTGAGTCACCGGTAAAGATCACTTCCTCTCCAACACTCTCCATCCTGATAGATGACACTTGCTGGCAGAAAAAATGCATTGCGTTCTTCTCTCTCAACTCCACCTCAAGCATCTTACTGCCACGTTCCATTTGAAAAAACCCCATTCTTACAGAAATGGACACAAGTGCAATTAAAGCCGCCCCAATGGTGAGTGCAATAACAAGCTCTAATAATGTAAATGCCTCTTCTTTTTTCACCATTTAAAAACCCGCCTACTCAGCATTTACCAAAACCATGACACGGAGAAGAACCTCAATACAGAACAGGTATTTCGTCTGATAGCCATGACTTATTGAATCCTTATGCTTGACAACTCAACTCCTTCTACAAACACGGTATAAAAAAAGATCTCTCTGGCGCCACTTGCAGAACTATTATCCTTTTTATCCTTTTCTTCTATTCCTTTATCCTTTTCCTCTTCTACACGCCAGCGAATACCCGAATCCTGGATCGTTCCCTGCCACTTGTTTTTATCACCACCCTTAACGCCACTGCCATCCAACAACCCAAGGAATGCCTCCTCTGCCTTCGTAACTGCAACATAAAGCCTTTCGTGATGGTCGTTTATCTTGACTCTGAGGAGAGTAGTATTACCCAACAATTTTATAAAGGTTGTTAAGGCAACCGCTACAATAATGAGAGATACAATTACCTCCAGGATTGTGAAACCGGTTTGGGTATCCCTGCAGGCAAAATGAGTGACGTTATCATGATTGAAACCTTTATAACAAGTTGAAGCCGGACTTAAACCAAAATCTCCTCCGTTCATTTCACCTTCTGACACTTTCATGAGTAGCATTCTCAATAACGTTCTTTATTTCACCTTTTTTCATCTTTGCAATCCGTTTCAATTTATCCTTGAATTCTCTGGTGAACCCGTCAGCCTCATCCGAGCTGTTGATAACATAAGGAGTAATCAAGACCATCAACTCGGTTTTTTCCTTCTTGGAAGTTGTTGACTTGAAGAGGTTACCAAGATAAGGGATATCACCCAGAAGAGGAACTTTTTTTACCGCTTCCGTGTCATTAATATCGATAATACCGCCCAGATAAATGGTATGCCCACTCTGGACAACTAACGACGTCTCTATTTTTCTTATGGGAAAAGCCGGAGAATCTATCCCTGAAGCAGTTGTCCGTATGGCAGTACTGACTTCCTGCGTGATATCCAGCATTACCATATCATTCTCACCAAGGCGGGGAGTTACCGTCAGGATGGTACCTGTATCCCGATACTGGATTTGAGATGTGGAAAAAGCAGCACCTGAAGCTCCGGTGGTGGTACCGGTACTTATCGGCTCTGATTGACCTACCTGAATGCTCGCTGTCTGTTCATCACGAACAAGGAGGTGTGGTGTGGAAAGCACTTTCGCCTCAGATTCAGTGTTAATTAAGCTGAAAATAGCATCAATGTCCCTGTTAAGAGAAAAGACCTTAGTGCCCGCCCCCGTTAAAGCGTTTACTCCCGAGCTGATTCCAGTAGGCAAAAGTGATATGCTTGCGCCTTCGCTATCCCGACCTTTATTTCTAAAGAAATATTCAACCCCTCGTGCGAGTTCATCTGTTAATTTTACTTCAGCAACTACAGCCTCTATGAGTACCTGCTGAGGAGTAGCATCGAGGGTCTCAATAACCGCTTTTATATCATAGTAATCAGAGGGCAGAGCCTTTACGATAATTGAGTTTGTATTTTTATCTGCGATAACCTTCATGGCTTCTTCTTCGACTTCACCGGCCTTAACTGTCGGTGTAATCTTTTCCTTAAAAAGCTCAATTAAGACAGGCACCGTGGTTTCCGCCTGTTCATGCTGCATCTTATAGACATACAGTCCGAATCTCCTCTCCTGGGACTGTACGTCCATGTTCGATATCCACGCATCAACTGATGGCAAAAGTTCCGGCATATTTGTAACCGCTAATATGTCACTTGTATTCTGAAATGCAATAAAGGAGATATCCAATTTTGGTCCTTTCGTATTAGCGCCGAGTGTCTGTACAACTGTTTCCAAATCCTTTGCAAGTGCCTTAGCATCAACATGCTTAATTTCATAGAATTTCAATGCCTTCCCTGCAAAAAAGGGGACATCAAATGTCTCAATCACCTTTAACAGTTTTTCCATATTGGCAGCAACCTCAGAAATAATAATTGCATGGGTATCGTTTGGTGCAATGACGAAACCGGCCTTTGTCAACAATCCTCTGAGAGTCGGGATAATAGTCTGAGGAGCCACATGATTACACGGAACGATCTGGGTTATCACCTCCCTGTCATACGTTTTCTCTCTATCACCTAAATCTACTATGCCTGATTCAGTACGAGCCTCCTGTATCGGAACAACCTGAAACAGATTTTTGTCTTTTACCAGTGCAAAACCATTGATATTCAGCATTGCCTGAAGCACATTTAACAGTTCCTCCCTGTAATACTTTCCCGTTGTGCGCAAGGTAATCAAACCCGTAACCCTCTTGTCCAAAGTATAATTCATTTCCAGTATTTCTCCCATAATTACATTCAGAACATCTTTTATATCTGCGTTCTGGAAATTGAAGGTTATGTCAATCTTTTCGCCCTCAGGCTTGTCTATTGTATACGGTTCTGTCTTCACTTTCTCAAGAGGGAATACAAACTCTTTCTGAGTTGGTTCAACCTTCTCTACGGTAAAGAGTTTCTCCTGAGGCGCAATCTCCCACTCCCATTTCCTCGTTTTTCTAATCTTTTGTTGCTTATCTTCTGCCACAGTCTTAACGGGTTTATCCCTCTCTTCCTTGCCAGTAAAAGTTTTACAACCCACTTCGCAAGTAAGTACAAATAAAGATAACACAATTAAGATATTTTTTATCATCCTTCTCTTTCTTCCCCTTATTTACGTATATACTAAAACCGATTTGGTTTTCGGTTTTACCCGTCCGAACGGCTGACAGGCCGGGCGGGCTGGAAACCAAATCTTGGTTAAGGTATCCCCGGACAAAAAGCGCCGAGGACTTTACTCACTCAATTTTATCTCGGATTTTACCTGTCTGCGTACGTCCCTTACGCACAGGCAGGTCCGAAAACCATTACGAGATGAGTATATTTGTTTACTCATCGATACCCCCGCCCCCCCCCGCATAAACGATAATGTGCAGGAGGAAATAAGAAATTAAATACGTATTATTTGTCTTAAATTCGGCATATAAGCTTTGTCTACCATATATATCATAATATACGATGCACTCCTGAACGCTAGAGCCTTCTCACCGTTCAGACCGCATACGGACGAAAATCATCCTGGTGAGAATGCACCCCGAAAGCAAAAACCTGGCTGATTACCAGACAATTTTTAATATCCAGCCTGGTAAGATACCAAATTTCATCAGGTTATACTAAAATAGAGATGCAAAAACTATGAGAACCTACCACTGAAACGATTAGATTTCAAGATAAATTTCATATAATGCCAAGACAAAACAAATATTTCAGATAATATTTTTGATTTGATATTATTTTTTATTATAATAATAAATCATGAAAATCAGTAGCGGAAGCAGCCTGGAAATTGTTGAGATATATAACAAGCTTGATAACGAATTGAAGATCCTTAATCCTGGTTGTGATACTTGCGGTACCTGTTGCCATTTCGATGTATTTGATCACGAATTGTATGCATCTACCATTGAAGTAAACTACATTTTAGAAAATGTGAAGGTTCCACCTTTTCATAAAGAACAAAGAATTTGTCCTTTTCTCGTCGATAAAGAGTGTTCAATCAGAGAACACAGAACACTCGGATGCCGTGTTTTTTTCTGCAACCCCCATTACAAAAATGTTTCGTACGAAATATACAACAAATACTATGAAATGATAAAGAAAATTGCTGTCGGAAACAGATTTGAGTGGCACTACGGCCCAATGATAACATTACTGGCATTACAAAATAAAAAAGAACCGGATGACGTGAACCACTGCTCTCCTGAAACGGTTTCAAATGAAATAGAGAAACCTGTGAAGCAACGTCGTTATCCTGGCCGGTAAACATACCTGCCTGAACCGGTATAAAATCATGCAAAAAACCTTTTTATCACTCCCTTACACAGCCATACAATGTTAAATCCGTAGCATCATTAATAGTCACATTAACTAGTTTCCCTATGAAAGAAGAAGGATCACCAGCCCGGCTATCAGAAATTGAGTGTTCCGGAAAGAACCTTTCCGGAGAATGAAAAACAACAATCTGGTTTTGTCTCGTCCTCCCGGTTAATTTGCTCTTATCTGTTTTACTTGTCCCTTCCACCAATACTTCAACACTCTTTCCTATCTTCTCCTTATTCATTTTTGTACTTATTTCACTCTGCAACTCTAACAGTATGTGATTTCTCTTTTTTTTTATCTCTTCCGTTACATCATCTACAAATTTCTCTGCATAGGTTCCTGTCCTCGGAGAATATTTAAAGGTAAAGCAATTTTGATAACGCACCTCTTTCATCAAGGTTACCGTATCGTTAAAGTCATCATCAGATTCACCGGGAAAACCTACAATGAAATCACTGGCAATCGTTATATCAGGTACCAAATCCCTGGCCATATCAATAAGCTCTCTATACTGTGAAGAGGTATAGAACCGCCTCATCTTCTGCAATATCCTATCAGAACCGGACTGTGCAGGCATATGCAAATGCTCACAGACACTGCGTAGTTCTCCGACAGCTTCCAATATTTCCTTAGACATATCCTTTGGATGCGAGGTGACAAATCTTATCCTCTCTATCCCATCAACGGTATCCAGTTTTTGCAATAACGTTGCTAAAGTGCTATTACTATGCAATCCTTTTCCATAAGAATTCACATTCTGTCCCAACAAGGTAATCTCTTTGCATCCGTCATCGACAAGGCCTTTCACCTCGTTTACAATATCTTCAACAGATCTGCTGAATTCCCGTCCTCTCACATACGGTACAATACAGTAGGAACAGTAATTATCGCACCCCCTCATGATAGAGACAAAAGCACTGAAGCGGTTCAATCTTTGTGTTACCAATCTGTCATAGTCAACGGTCACATCTTCATTTATGGCAAGAATTTGCCTATTACTTCTGTTAATTTCTTCAAGGAATGACGGAAGTTTTAAAAACATCCGGGTACCGCATACGAGACTAACATGTGGCATACGTTCCAGAATTTTTTCTCCCTCATTCTGTGCCATGCAACCCATTACACCAATGATCAGGTCCGGCCTCTCTTCTTTCCTCTTTTTTAATCTTCCGAGCTGAGAATACACCTTGTCCTCGGCTTTTTGGCGCACACTGCACGTATTAAAAAGGATTACATCTGCAATCTCCTCGTCTGAAACAAGCATGTAACCTTTTTTTACCAGTGAACCAAATATCAATTCAGAGTCAAGCTTGTTCATCTGACAGCCAAATGTTTTTATGAAGACTTTCGGCAAATTATTGTTACCCGTCTTTGGTTTTATGGTCATATTTTTTCTATCTCAGAAATGATCTATCAAGGCTGCGATACTGTATGGCCTCAGAGATATGTTCTATTCGAATAGTATCACTATCATCAAGATCCGCAATCGTTCTGCCAATCTTGAGTATCTTATTATATCCCCTCGCCGAAATACCAAGCTCTACCATGGCCTGCTTGAGAAGTTCTTCAGCCTTATGATCCAGCATGCAAAATTTTTTCGTCAGCCGTGTAGACATTCTTGAGTTTGTTGTGCAGTTAAGTCCCTGGAATCGTTCAAGCTGAAAATTTCTCACTTTCTCTATAGTATTTCTTATATCCTCTGACGATTCTCCGTTCGAAACAGATGCTAAGTCCATATATTGTACATTAGGTACCTCAACATGTATATCGATTCTGTCAAGCAAAGGACCGGAAATCTTAGAAATATAATTTTGCACCTGTCTTGGTGTGCAGTGACACTCCTTCCTGGAATCACCATAAAAGCCACACGGGCAGGGATTCATCGCACAGACTAACATAATATCAGCAGGAAAAGTCACAGAAGTCATAGCCCTTGAAATCGTTATCTTACCCGTTTCCAATGGCTGCCGTAATACCTCCAGAGTTTTTCTGTTAAATTCAGGTAATTCGTCAAGAAAGAGTACCCCATGGTGGGAAAGACTCACCTCACCCGGTCGCGGTACGCTCCCGCCTCCTACCAGACCGGCTATACTGATAGTATGATGCGGACTCCTGAATGGCCTTGTTGCTATCAGTGATTGTGTTGAATCCAGGAGACCAATTGTACTGTATACCATTGTCGTTTCAAGTGCCTCATCCAGAGTGAGTTTTGGAATTATCGTGGGAAGTCTCTGCGCCAGCATTGTTTTTCCGGACCCGGGAGGACCAATCATAATCACATTATGATTACCTGCTGCAGCTACCGTAAGGGCTCGCTTTACATGTTCCTGACCCTTAACGTCAACAAAATCTATCTCATATTGAGAAGATCTGCTGAATACTTCCTCAAGGTTTGTGGAAAATGGAGAAATTGACAATGAATTTGCAAAAAAACCGACTGCATCTGATAGCGTCTGTACAGGAATGACATCAATGCCGTCAACGATCGATGCCTCCGGAGCATTTTCGGCAGGAAGTATTAATCCCTTCAATCCTGCCTGCTTACATTTGGTCGCCATTGACAAACACCCTTTGACCCTTCTTACTCTTCCATCTAATGCCAGCTCTCCGATAATACCATACTCATGTACCAAGTCGGTCTCTATCTGACCGCTGGCCATAAGGACACCTATTGCAATCGGCAGTTCGAACAGGGGCCCCTCCTTTTTTCTATCCGCAGGAGCCAGATTAATGGTAATATTCTTTAATGGATAACGGTACCCACTCGTCTTGAGCGCAGCCTTAACCCTGTCACGACACTCCTTAACCGCGGCATCGGGCAAACCAATAACAACCGTTGAAGGTAATTGGCCTCCTGTAACATATATCTCTATCTCAAGTACATAAGCTTCAATTCCATATACGGCAACACTTTTAACCTTTCCGAGTCCAGTCATAAAAATTTACAACATCTGAATTTCTTCCTGTTAATTTTGCGATTATGTAAAATCTCTACTTTTTCCATGTGATTGGCAGAAAGATCAGTATGACAGCGTAGATTTCCAGTCTGCCCAATAACATGCAAAAAATGAGTATCCATTTACCAGGGTACGCAATACCACTATACGTTTTCGAGGCGCCTGCATCAGCCAGAGCTGGACCAATACTGTTCATCATTGATGCTACCGAGCTGAATGCCGTAATGGGTTCCGTACCGAAAATAGTCAAAATTACAGACAAAACACCATACAAACCCAGGTATAAAACGACAAACCCAAGCGTATTGGTAAGGATTTCTTCACTAACCGGTTTTCCACTGAGTTTGACACGCATTATGGCTCTTGGCCTGAGCAGATGTACTAACTCACGTGCACTGGATTTAAAAAGCAGCATTATTCTCGCCACCTTCATCCCTCCGGCTGTCGAACCGGCACATCCGCCAATAAACATGATGAGGACGAGAAAGAATCTGCAAAAATTCGGCCACCCGTCAAAGTCTGCATTACAAAATCCTGTGGTCGTTGCTATCGAAACCGCCTGAAATACAGCATATCTTAAGGAACCTTGAAAGCTTTCATACTTTGTTTCTTTGACATCTCCATGGTAAGCTGATCCATTAAAGAAGAATAGGGCAAGTGAAATAAAACAGATTACACAACAAAGCAGACCGACAAAAAAGCGGAACTCTGAATTGCCCATTATACTCTTAAACCGTCCGGTAACAAATTGGTAATGAAGCACAAAATTGCATGCTGAAATAAAGGCAAAGGCTGTGGCGACAACCTCAATAAACAAACTGTCAAAGGCTGCAATACTTTGATTCTTTGTAGAGAATCCCCCTGTTGATACGGTTGCAAAGGCATGGCAGATTGAGTCAAAAAATCCCATTCCCCCAAACCAGAACAGCAGAATTACAATGGCAGTAAGAGAAACATATATCATCCAGAGTATTTTAGCAGTCTGTGCAATCCGGGGTTTTATCTTATCTGTTGTCGGTCCGGGCGCCTCGGCACTGAATAATTTATGGCCCCCAACACCTATAGTGGGAAGAACTGCAACAAAAAACACAACGATACCCATCCCGCCAAGCCACTGTGACATACTCCTCCAGAAGAGGATTCCGTGCGGCAGAATTTCAACATCGTCAAAAATAGAAGCACCCGTAGTTGTGAGACCACTCATTGATTCAAAATAAGAATCACAAAATGTAGTACACTCTCCCGACAACCAATAAGGCAGGGCGCCAAAAAATGCACACGATATCCACCAGAATACCACGATAGCAAAACTCTCCCGGACAGTAATGTCTTCATTTTGATACTTGAAGAAACCTTTCAATGTCACACCCATGATCGCCGAAGCAATGATTGACGACAAAAATGCCCATGTCTCCGCTTCAGTACCAACAAAAAACGAGACGCCCAAGGGTATTGACAGTATACCGGAAAAAAGGATAAGCAGGTTGCCTAAGATATGCAAAACCAGGGGTATGTTCATTTTCTAAATAAAAAAAGTCCTTTTCATTACCGACCCTTAAACCACGTAAGGACACGCGTTGTTTTAAAGAAAATAATTATTGGGAGCATTATCTTTTTCTGCTGAAAAGGGCCTGCAGCTTTAAAATAGCATCTGGTAACGTAAAAACAATAACACTTTCTCCCGGGTTTATGGCATCAATACCCTTTGGCAGCTGCATTATACCGTTTCTCACAATAGCACCAAGTATTGACCCTTTGGGGAATCGTATTTTATGTAGCTGTTTTTTTGCGATCTCTGATCCCTCTTCAACAATCAGTTCTATTGCCTCTGCATCGCTGTCACCCAATTTGGTAATAGAAAGTATCTGGCCTCTTCTTACATGCTGTAGAATAGAGCTTGCGGTAACTAATCTTGGGTTAACAACTACGTCCACATTAATCTGATTTATTATCGGCACGAGCCCCGGTTCGTTCGTAAGCACAATGGTTTTTTTTGCACCATATTTTTTTGCCAACAAGGATGTGAGTAAGTTAGTCTCCTCATCGTCAGACAGCGCAATAAAAAAATCTGTCTTCCCAATATCTGCCTCCTTCAGCAGGTCTATTTCTGTTGCATCACCATGCAAGACTATCGTACTCTCCAGTTCAGCAGCAGCAATTTCTGCCTTATCTTTTTTTGGCTCAATTAATGTCACATCAATCGAACTGCCTTCCAGTCTCTTAGCAAGCTGAAGGCCGGTACGGCTCGTACTATAGATAATTATTTTCCCGACTTCGCCAGCCCTTCTGTTGATCATCGGCAAAAAATATGGCAACCCCATTCTCGATACAAGTACAAAAATGTCATCATCAGGTAATATCTCAGTATTTTCGTTGGGTATTATCATTTCATCATTACGTTGAATACATACGATTAAGAAAGAATCTGTATATTCTATACCCTCTAGCTCTGAGAATTTTTTACCGGCAATTGGAGCATCATCGGGAACATGAAACCCTCTCAAAAGAATATCCCCAACAGGAAAATCAACAGCAAATGTCGCCCCAGGTGTTTCAATAATCTTAATAATCGAATCCACAATAATCTGCTCAGGATTAATCATATGATCAATAAAGAACTCATTTGGTTTCAATAATGCGTCTTTGCAGGTAAATTCGCTGTTTCGTATCCTCGCAATCTTTATTTTGCAGTTGTATCGATTGGCAAGTAGGCAAACTACAATATTTACTTCATCGCTACTGGTTACGGCTAACACCATGTGCGAATCGATTATGCCGGCTGATTCTAATACACTCGGTGAGCTGGCATTGCCTGGCACAGCAAAGACATCCAATTTTTCTGTGATTCTCTGAACCAATTCAGGATCTTTGTCCACGAGAGATATGTCGTGACTCTCTTTTGACAACTGTTTCGCTAAATTAAAACCTACGGCACCTGCTCCGACTATAAGAATTTTCATGATAACTATTTTTACTAAAGGTTAACGGGATAAGAAATCCTTACTACGAAAAAAAAATGTCATTCACTCATCTAATTTAGTACATCTGAAAATTTCTCCTTCTGAAGTAACAGTTTTCTTGAACTTCTCTCTCTTAAATCAAAGAACTTAAATCTTAATTCAGCGCCACCCATATACTGATCCTTCTTTTCAAAATCATCGACAACCTCTGTAACCTTCTGATAGTTTCCATTTTCAAAAAATCCTTCACAAATACTGTATACCCCATCCCACCAGGGACGATTGTCCATCAATAAGTTTGTGCTCCATAAGGAATAAAATTCTAATAATCTGTCATATTGTTTTGTCTCAGTTAAACATTGTACAAGTTCGTGTTTTATTCCGGCATTTTCCTCAAAATGCTGAACAAGTTCTTCGTATACCGGGATTGCTTTATGGTAATTACCAATTTCAAAATAAGACTTTGCCAACTTTAATCTGTTTTGCCATAATGGATTGCTATGTTCCGGTAAATGCTCAAAGTCTGTAATCTGTTTTTCTAATATCTTTATAGCTCTTTTATAATCCTTTGCTTCATACATAGCATTGGCAATCTTATCATATACTTCAAACCCCTCATACTCACCGGATAAAAGTACATCAGCAGCCTTTGAAACAACTCTGGTATCAGAATCTTTCAATAAGGTGATTAAAGGTTCTACTGCACTTTCATCACCAATCTGTCCTAAAGCTGCCGCCGCGGATTCACGAACCCTTGCACTTTCATCTGAAAGTAACGCTATAAGCGGTAACACTGCCTTTTTTTCGCCTATTTTCCCCAGACTATCAGCAGCATACCACCGCACCCTTTCTTCTGTGTCCTTTAAAGAATTAATTAACGAATCTATCGATCTGTCATCCCGAATCTTTCCTAAAGCAACGATTACAGACTCCTTCACCTTCGGGTCTTTGTCTGAAAGAAAGGGAATTAACGTCTCCACAGCATCGTGTGCTGCTATTTCACCCAGCGCTTCAGCAACCGCACATTTGACACTATTGTCCTGATCTTGTAAAGCTGATAATAAATCAACCTCTGCTTCCTTATTACCCAGTTTTCCAAGGGCACTTGCTGCACTGATACGAACCTTTGCATCTTTATCCTTTAATGCCTGTTTTAAGGGCTTTAACCCTGAATCATCGCCAATTTCTCCAAGTACCTTTGCCGCAAGAACACGTATATCCGCGTTGTGGTCCGAAATCAAACCGTGAAAAACGGTTATTACCTCTTCGTTTCTGTGAACTGACAGCTTGTTTGCAGCAAAAATCCTTACTTCAGGATATTCACTTTTTATGGCATCAAGAAACTGCTTGATACCACCTTTTTCCTCTTTTGTTTTTAAGATCTCAATGGTCTTTTGAGCTATTTCATCTCTGAGCAGGTCGTTCTTGGCTTTCATTTGTTTAATTCTTTCTTCCAGCTTATCAACAATATCTTCCAGCCATTGCTCCCTGGTTTTAACTTTATTCCTCTCCCACCACTCTTGCCAGAATGCCGTGGTGTTACCATTAGAATGTTTTGTTATTTTTATTAATGCATCACGGGCGGCTATTCTTAACTCCTTGTCATCGGATCCTGATAAATTAATCAGCGGTTTCACTGCATTACGAGAACGAGTCTTTGCAAGAGCACCAGCAAGGAGTTTCCGGGAGCTAACAGGAATTTTCGGGTTGAGAAGCAAAGAGACCATCTTTTCTATTGCCCTGTCTGTTTTCATATTTCCCAATGCATCAACAGAAGCATTTTGTATATTCTTTTTTTCACTGGCAAGCAATTCAAGGATGCAGTCCAGCGCCTTATCATCACCTGCAAAACCAAATGCCTTAATTAAAGAGATACGAACATCATCATTAGGTGAATTTCTTAGAATGTCAACAAGTGAATCATTAATAGCAAGGTCATTAAGCCCCAACAGTGATATGATAGCCGAACTGCGTATTGCAGTATCTTCGGAATAGAGCAGTTTCATCCACTCATCAATCTTTATTTTTAATTCTGGAGAAATCTCCTGAGGCCTGTTTTCAATTTTTGCAAAGCCTTCGGCTCTAACTTCTTTACTTACAATAGTTGTGTACGGCACGAAAAAAAAGATATTTATTAAAACCCAGAAAGTTACATATGTGTTTTTCATTCAATAGATTTGGTGAGGAATAAACACTAGAAAAGTACTGCGCTGCAAAAAGATTGATATTACATAATAAATAGAGCATCAAAGAGTGTAGAAATTTCATACTATCAAAAGTTTTTTAGAGCGTCAATATAAATCAATTTTAAAGATTCTATTGAAATTTTTATACGAAAAAGCTAAAATGTTGCTTTTAACATTTAAGCATGAGTCTGTTTGTTTGGGTGTGAATTGCAGTTCTTCAGAGTTTCATTCCGGATATAGTAAGAATCCCGTTTCTATACGTTAATCCTTATAATGAAAATAATCTCTTTTGGTGATATTCATGAGGATCTCAGCACGTTAAAATTCATGAAAAATGAGTTAGAAACTGCTGACCTCATAATAATCACGGGAGATCTAACCAATTATCACGGCAGAAAAGAAGCACAAAAAGTCATTGAAGGAATCATGGAATTCAACCAAAATATTTTAGCTCAATTTGGAAATCTAGACACGTCAGATGTCAACGACTACTTAAGTGAAAAAAATATTAATTTACACGGAAACGGACACATAATTAATGAAATAGGAATCTTTGGTGTCGGGGGGTCCAACCCAACACCTTTTCAAACACCTACAGAATTCACCGAAGGTGAAATTGAAGCTTTTTTACGTATCGGCTTTGAAAAAGTACGATCAGCAAAATGGAAAATTATGGTTCCACATGCACCTCCAAAAGGAACGAAGATTGATGTAATAGGAAATGGTACTCACGTAGGAAGCCTGAGTGTTCGTGATTTTATAATTAGATACAAACCCGATATTTCGTTAAGTGGACACATCCATGAAGCACGAGGTTCTCACAAACTGGGAAACACCTTACTATTCAATGCTGGCATGTATCGTGAAGGAGGGTATGTAAAAATAGAGAAACGGTCGGACGACCTAATTGCAGAATTAAAGATATTAACATAAATCAGGTAAGATTTTCAGATTTCATTAAGAAAGAGTTTTTTACTCAAAACGTTTAAATAGCGAAACGTCTGACTTACGACAGGCAGAAGGTAGACGAATATATGGAATTCCCTAAACTACGACCGATAGAAGCTTTTCCTGTTGAGACTTCAGGTGAACAAGCAATATGTCTTAGAGATCCTCTCAATTATTCTAAAAATACCCTTGTTGTTCCCCCTCATGTATTTTACATTATCAGCCATTTTGATGGCAATCACTCAATCCTGGATATACAGGCAAAATATTCACAGCAGTATGGAAATTTGCTTTTCAGTGACAATATAACGAAGATAATCAATGAACTCGACAAAAACCTTTTCTTGGAAAACAACCGATCTAATATTATTATAAAAAAAATTAAAGATGATTTCATAAACTCGCCCACACGAAAGGCAATACATGCTGGTACTGCTTATGAAAATGATAAAGCCAGACTGAGAAGTCAGATAGATAAATTCTTTACATCTGTAGATGGCCCCGGCAAACCGTCATTACAAGATAACAGAGATCGATTAAGAGGCATAATCGCCCCGCATATTGATATAAGGCACGGAGGCCCGTGTTTTGCCTGGGCATATAAAGAAATTGCAGAAAAATCAAATGCAGAAATATTTATCATATTTGGTATCGCACATACCCATACCAGGAATATCTTTGCACTGACGAGCAAGTCATTTGAGACGCCTTTCGGCACAATCGAAACTGACAAGGAATTCCTTAATTTATTGCATAAACAGTTTAAGTTTGATTACTTTGAAGATGAATTTGTTCACAAAAACGAACATTCAATCGAATTCCAATTGATGTTCCTTCAATATCTGTATAACAACAAAAAAAATTTCAAGATAATACCTATCCTCTGTTCTCCTCTTGATTTCGTTGCAGGAAATAACAGTAACCCGACACAGGTTCCGCAATTTGAAAACTTCATTTCATCCCTGAAAGAAACTGTTGAAAAAAGCAGGAAGAAAATCTGCCTGATTGCAAGCGTAGACCTTGCACACGTTGGTTTAAGATTTGGTGACAGGGAAGCTCCTGATGAAACATTTCTCAAGAAATTAGAGCACGAAGACCTCGGTTTGTTAAAACATGTAGAAAAGCTGGATGCCAAAACGTTTTATGATTGTATTCAGAATGTCAACAATAAAAGGCGGATATGTGGGTACCCGGCAATTTATGCAATGCTGCATGTCATCAGGGCAAAAGAAGCTAAGTTGTTAAAGTATTCACAAGATTATGATAAAAATACCGGTTCAACAGTATCATTTGCCAGTATGGCATTTTATTAACAATACCCCAAAGGACTGTAATCTCCCAAATACCGGAGAGCTCCCTAATTTACTTCTCTATTTCGTCAACCACAGCTCTAAAATATTCACGTTTCATCCTGGCAATATGAGAAATAGATATTTCCTTTGGGCATGCAGCCTCACATTCTCCAATATTAGAACAGTCACCAAAACCCTCTTTATCCATTTGGCTTACCATTTTTTCTGCCCTCTTTTTTCGTTCTATCTTACCCTGAGGGAGGAGGGCAAGATGTGAAATCTTGGCCGCCGTAAACAGAGACGCTGAAGCATTTGGACATGCTGCCACACATGCACCGCAACCGATACAGGCCGCTGCATCCATTGCCTTGTCAACAATCTCTTTCGCTACGGGAATTGAATTCGCGTCTGGCGCACCTCCAGTGTTTACCGATATGTAGCCTCCTGCCATAATGATACGATCAAATGAACTTCGGTCTATTACCAGGTCCCTAATCACGGGAAACGCACGTGCTCTGAAAGGTTCTATTACGATTTTGTCTTTGTCTTTAAAATTGCGCATATACAGCTGACAAACTGTTGTTGCTCTTTGCGGGCCATGAACCTGCCCATTGACGACAACTCCACAGGCACCGCAAATCCCTTCACGGCAGTCGCTATCAAACTCAATGGGATCTAATCCCTTTTTGATCAGATCTTCATTTACCTGGTCCAACATTTCCAGAAAAGACATATCCAGAGAAATGTTCTCAGCAATGTAAGATTCCATTTTTCCCTTGGAACCAGCATCCTTTTGCCTCCAAACTAGTAGATTTAAATTCATGTTTTTCATTATTTGTTATTTATAGCTCCTCTGAGACAATTCTACTTCCTGAAATACCAGCTTTTCTTTATGTAATTCTGCAGGTTTATCATTTTCTTTAAATTCCCAGGCTGCTGCATAACTGAAATTTTCATCGTCACGTTTAGCCTCACCCTCTTTTGTCTGATACTCTTCCCTGAAATGGCCGCCACATGATTCATTACGTTCCCGTGCGTCAACAGCTAACAACTCCGCCAATTCAAGAAAATCTGCAAGCCTTCCCGCCTGTTCCAGATTCTTATTCAAATGGTTTCCCGTCTGGGGAATATTAACATTATTCCAGAATTCATCACGAAGATCGGAAATTTGTCCCAAAGCTTTTTGTAATCCGCTTTTGTTACGGGACATACCTACATTATCCCACATGATTTTACCTAACTCACGATGAATCTCCCGTACTGTTTTTTCTCCCTTAACAGAAAGTAATCTGTCAATACGTTTGGAAACCTCTTCTTCTGCTACCCTGAACTCAGAATGTTCCGTGGTAACTGAAGGAAGGTCTGTTGAGGAAATATAGTGCCCTATTGTGTAGGGGATAACAAAATATCCATCAGCCAAACCTTGCATTAAAGCACTTGCACCCAGTCGGTTGGCTCCATGATCAGAAAAATTGGCTTCTCCCAGGACGTGAAGACCAGGAATAGTACTCATTAAATTATAATCTACCCACAACCCCCCCATCGTATAATGTACGGCCGGAAAAATCGTCATTGAACCCTTATAAGGATTCTCTCCTGTAATGTGCTCATACATATCAAAGAGGTTGCCATATTTTTCTGTAACCGTATTTTGTCCAAGCCGTTTTATTGCATCAGCAAAATCCAGATAGACTGCTAAACCGGTAGTCCCAACCCCGTATCCTTCGTCACAAACCTGCTTCGCATTACGGGATGCAATGTCACGAGGAACCAGATTCCCAAAGCTTGGATACCTCTGTTCTAAATAATAGTTCCTTTCACTCTCCGGAATTTCTTCTGATCTGCGCAGATCACCAGATTTTTTCGGAACCCATACACGGCCATCATTCCGCAAACTTTCACTCATCAAGGTGAGTTTAGATTGATGGAAGCCTGAAACAGGTATACAGGTTGGGTGTATCTGAGTATAACAAGGGTTAGCAAAATAGGCGCCTTTTTTGTAACAACGCCATGCAGCAGAAGCATTTGAATTAATAGCATTTGTAGAGAGAAAATATACATTCCCATACCCTCCTGAAGCAAGAATTACTGCATCACCTGCATATGCCTCTATCCTTCCGCTCATAAGGTTTCGTACCAAAACGCCTCTGGCCTTCCCATCAATCACTATCAGGTCCATCATTTCCCGGCGCGCAAACATTTCGATATTATCCTTGTTAACCTGCCGCATAAAAGCACTATATGCACCAAGCAACAATTGCTGACCGGTTTGTCCCCGTGCATAAAATGTTCGGGAAACCTGTGCACCACCAAATGAACGGTTCTCCAGAAGACCTCCATACTCTCTGGCAAAAGGTACCCCCTGGGCAACACACTGATCAATAATATGAGAACTAATCTGTGCCAGACGGTATACATTTGCTTCTCGCGAACGAAAATCTCCACCTTTTACCGTGTCGTAAAAAAGACGCCAAATACTGTCACCATCATTGGGATAATTTTTGGCAGCATTGATTCCGCCCTGTGCTGCAATGCTGTGAGCACGTCTTGCCGAATCCTGAATACAAAAACTCTTGACATGATAACCCAATTCGGCCAAACTTGCCGCTGCAGAGGCACCAGCCAGACCAGTCCCTACCACCAAAACAGTATATTTCCGTTTATTTGCGGGATTGACCAGTTTAATATTAAACCGATGTTTATCCCATTTTTGGCTTATGGGACCATCAGGAACTTTAGCATCAAGATGCATTATTTATCCAATAAAATAGAGTAGAACAGGTAAAGAGATAAATCCGAGAGACAACGTTATCGCTATAAGGATTCCTACTCCCAGAATCAATGGGGTATACCTGGGGTGGTTTATCCCCAGAGATTGAAAGGCACTCCAAAAACCATGACTCAAGTGAATGCCCAGCAGGGAAATTACGGCCGTATAAAAAGAGACATACCAAAAACTCTGAAATCCCTCTACAACCAGGCGATGTAGATCACGGACAGATTTTCCATCAACCTCTTTGATATACCCATCCTTTATCCCGGGACCAAACTTAAAATGCATAAGGTGGACAACCAGAAAAATCAGTATCATCGCCCCGGTATAAATCATAGTTGTCGAACCAATGAAATTGTAACCCGGTTTACATAAACGCTTATTCATATAGTAACCTACGGGCCTGGCATTTCTTTTACCGATAAAAATAAGACCGGCAATGATAATATGGGTAAGAAAAAGAAGCAGTAACCCTATTTCCGCAACATAGAGAAGACCACCAAGACTCATCATTTTGTGGGCATAGATATTAAATGCATTTGAATTTCTACTGAGCAGTTTAAGATTACCAAGCAAATGCACAACCACAAATAAAACCAAAGAGAAGGCTGTCATTGCCATGAGAATCTTTTTCCCTACCGATGATCTGAGTGCCGTAAACACAGGAAGCATGATCGTAAGCTCCAATAAAAATGATCTATTGTTTTTATCAATTTAAGAACAAACAATTTCAAATATACTCATCTCGTAATGGTTTTCGGACCTGCCTGTGCGTCGCACGCAGGCAGGTAAAATCCGGTATAAAATTGAGCAAGCAAAGTCCTCGGCGCTTTTTGTCCGGGGATACCTTCACCAAAATTTGGTTTCCAGCCCGCCCGGCCTGTCAGCCGTTCGGACGGGTAAAACCGAAAACCAAATCGGTTTTAGTATATCTCAGAAAATTTGATACGTATGAGTGAAACTGTTTTCCTGACAGATTTCATGCTTATGCTTGATGACGCTTCATTTCTCAAGTGCTATGTGATTGTTGTGCTCTATTCCTCTACATCCAAATCCGCACAAACAACACATCGGTCTGTGTGCGGAACCGCCTTAAGCCGTTCTATGGGTATTGTTTTTCTGCACACCGAGCATGTCCCATATTCCTTTTGCTCAATACGGATAAGCGCCATATTTATTTCTTCTAATTCTGAGCGTACAAGCCCACCCAGCGTATCAAGGACCTCATCATTCTGCCGTTCCAGTGCTTGCTCCTCAGAATCAGGATCCGGTGGAGTATTTGTGTGAAGAATGTCTTTATCGATATTGTTAAGACGATGCTCAAGATTCTCTTTTCTTTTTATGAGTTTTCTGCGAATTTGTTCATACTTTTCCACTGTAAGCTCCAAGTTTTTATTCTATCTCTGTTAAAATACTAGAGTAATAAAAGGACAAAACAACACTTTGAATGGTAGGAACCTGTACCAATAAGATGATTATGTCCATTTCTTTCAGGCGGGCATTAAAAATGAGGTATACAGCCACTAAATTTTAATAGAATTAAAAATTTAAATCGCATTTATGAGTTGTAAAAAATTAGAACCAAACTGCCTTGCCTGCATCCGGTAATTTTCAAACTTGAATTTTGTATCAGAAATTATTTTACATGGATCTACAAAACCTTTTAACGAATCGATCTCATCTTTGTAGGCATCTATCCACTCTTGAATCATTACATCGGTAACTTCAATGTGGAACTGAAGGCCATAAACGTTATTGCCAACCCTGAAAGCCTGATTCGAACAGAGTTCAGATCCTGCGAGTTTGACAGAATTATCCGGAATCTCAAAGGTATCTCCATGCCACTGGAAAACATCAAATTCTCCTGGGAACCCTTGAAAGAGAGGATCATCCAAGACATCTTTATCCAACGATAATTTAAACCAGCCGATTTCCTTCTGAGGATTCTTTTTCACTCTTGCCCCTTTTGCCTTTGCAATTAGTTGAGCGCCAAGACAAAAACCCAATACAGGCAGCCCCTTTCCAAAAATCTCTTTCAAGAAGGCATCTTCTTTCTTTAGAAATGGATATTTGTCCTCTTCATATACGTTCATTGGCCCGCCAAGGAGAATAACAGCAGAGATGTCTGAAAGGTATTCCGGTATTGGTTCCTGGTTGAAAACGTTAATTATCCTGTAAGGAACATCTTTTTCTTCCAGGAAATCCCCGATGGTACCAGGCCCCTCAATATCTATGTGCTTAATTATGATTACCATCATCTGCAACCTTGAAGACACAAAATTCTGCACACATTGAGCACACCTCTTCATTCTGAGGAACGCCTCTTTTTCTAATTTTTTTTGCAAGAGGAGGGTCAATGCATGTAGAAAATTGACCTTCCCAATCACGCTTTCTTCTCAGCTGAGACATGGTTTTATCCCATTCCCAGGCGGATTTCAGCCCCTTAGCTATATCTGCGGCATGAGCGGCAATCCGTGTCGCCATAACACCATCATGAACATCATCTGGTTTAGGGAGACTGAGATGTTCCGCCGGGGTGACGTAACATAAAAAATCAGCTCCTGCAGATGCTGCAATTGCACCACCAATTGCAGAGGTAATGTGATCATATCCAGGGGCAATGTCGGTTACTATGGGCCCGAGAACATAAAACGGCGCTCCCTTGCAAAGCTCTTTCTGTAATTGGATTTGAGCCTGAATCTGATTAAGGGGAACATGTCCGGGCCCTTCGACTATCACCTGTACATTAGCCTCCTGTGCCCTTTGCGTAAGCTCAGCCAGGACGTTCAATTCATAAATCTGTGCCCTGTCACAGGCATCTGCAAGGGCTCCCGGCCGTAACGCATCTCCCAGGCTCAGCGTAACGTCATATTCATAAGCAATAGAAACTATCTCGTCGAACTGTTCATAAAGGGGATTTTCTTTCTTGTGAAAAGACATCCAGTCTACCAGGAATGCTCCTCCTCTGCTTACGACACCACAAATTCTCTTATCATTCGCCAGATGTTTCAGGACACCCTGTGTTACACCGCAATGAACGGTGATAAAATCTATCCCGTCTTCACAATGCCGTCGTATCGCGTCAAGCATACTCTTTGCTGTCATATCTCTGGCTGAATGGTTACTTCTTACTACATCAACAACTGCCTCATATATGGGGACACTGCCCATGGTAATCGAACAGTTTTCCATTATTTTCTGTCTTATTGTACGCAAATTGCCGCCGGTACTCAGATCCATAACCGCATCTGCCTGTGCTTCCTGAGCTGCCCGAAGTTTGTCGAGCTCTTCTTCTATTCCATAATAGTCAACTGAAGTACCGATATTGGCATTCACCTTGGTTCTGAGCCCTTTACCAACACCGCAAATTTTTTCCGCAAGACGTTTTCTATTGTACGGAATCACCGCTTTACCTTCAGCGATGTTTACCCGTAAACTTTCAACATCGCAGTCTTCAATTTGTGCAACACGTTGCATCTCAGGCGTTATCTTATTTAACCTTGCTTGTTTCAGCTGCGTCATCTATTATTTTTTCTCCAATCTTTTTGGTAACTTCGAAAAGCGACGTTGACGGTTTTTAGGACGACTGTTTTCAAAGCCTCTCCCTTTTGGCCTGCGGGTTTTCTGCACTCTCCAGGAAGTAGCCTGCTTGTATAACCGCTCAATCTCTGATTTAAGAAGAGGCCTGAACTTTCCGGGTTTAAGCGTTGGTTCGGCCGTTAAATGACCAATCTTAACCCTTCTCAGGGAGATTACGTCATGTCCGGTCTTTGCAAGTATTCGCCTGATTTCCCTGTTTTTCCCCTCTTTCAGCACTATCTCTAACGTGCTTGTCCTATACCTTCTGTGTAAGACCTTGACACCAGTTGGCAACATCTTGCCATCAGAAAACCACATGCCCTGCCGCAAAGCCTCTAATGTATCATCACTTACCCTGCCCTTAACCTCTACCCTGTATCGTTTTTCAATCCCATATCTTGGATGTGTCAGCAGATTTGCCAGTTCTCCATCATTTGTCAACAGGATAAGCCCCTCGCTATCCTTATCCAATCGCCCGATGGTATAAATTCTCTGATCTACACTTTTTAATAAATCGATTACCCTGAACCCTGTGGAAGATTCATCATTTGTGCATACATACCCCTTTGGTTTGTTAAGAAGATAATAGACTTTTTTCTGTTTTCTAATGGGTTCTCCATCGCAGAAAATCTTACTTTTGTCCGGATCAACTATCTGGCCCATCCTGGTAACACGCTTGCCGTCAAGTGTTACCCGTCCGGACATTATTAAGGACTCACAATTACGTCTGGATCCCAAACCCGCCTCTGCAAGAACCTTGTGGAGCCTTTCCATCTGCTTGCCTTCAACATTTCCCTGGTTTTGTCTTATCATAATACTATAAAAAGTTTCAAACTATCTGAAACAACGTTATTTTTACTGAACCTTAGAACCGGGTTTGACGTCACTGTCTGTGGTAATCAGGACTATCTGCTTATCATCCCTTGCGGCAAGAAGCATACCCTGACTCTCTTCGCCTCTGAGTACGGCAGGTTCAAGATTATTTACAACAACTATTTTTTTCCCGATAAGTTGTTCCGGTGTATAATTTCCCCGTATCCCTGCAACCAACCGTTTCTCACCACCGTCCTCACCAATGTCAACCTTTAATATGAGCAGCTTGTCCGCATTCGGATGTTCCATGGCTTCCTTTATCTCAGCCACCCGTAAATCTATTCTCATAAAATCATCTATGCTAATCATAGGGAACCTTTTCTTCTCACCAATAACGTTAAACCAATACCTTCCTTAAAATATTATCAATTCGATTCTAGCAAATGTCATTCTTGATTAGCAAGCGAAAAGTCACGGGCCAAGTCTCATCCTTAACCTGGGTGGGCCAGAACCAAACAGGAGTTAATAAATAACAAACTTCAAATCACAAACTACAAACAAATCACAAAATCCAATGTTCCCCTGCCTGTCGGCAGACAGAAATGAACAAAACCCGTCTGCTCGTTCTGTTAGATATATATCTTGGCATTTTAATTTGCCTTTATAATAAATAAGATTTTTGAAAGTTGTTGTAATGACATCATCCTAAATGATTTAACAGGGTAAAGAATTTTAAACTTCATTGATTGGTATTTGTTTGTTATTTGATTTTTATTATTTGGTGCTTATTATTGATGTCCTGAAAATTTGTATAAATAAATATTTTGCCAAAGCTTGATGTCATTGTTTGTCTTGGACAGGGAATGTTCAAAAAATTATTACTTGAATTATTACTACCCATCAGTAGCGTCCGGTTAGGAATTTGCACGCGCGGCTTTTGTCACACCCGAGCGCTTTTATCGGGTATCCAGAGGGTCTCATTCATCCTAGATTCCCGCTAAAAAACATGCGGGAATGACATCTTTGGAACAATAAATAAATCACGCAAAAACCTAATTGGACAACGCTGACTACCCATGAGATTTCTAGAATTAAAACAACCATTTGTTAATATTTCACCCGTAAAAGACATAAGCCACTGGCAGGAACACTCACTCCGGCACACGATCTGTTTTTCGCCTTTACTACCCTGTCAAATTCTTCCAGGGACATCTTCCTCCTCCCGACCTCAAGGAGTGTTCCGACAATTGCCCTCACCATTTTATAGAGAAATCCATCTGCCTCAATGGTGAAGAGTATATACCTCCCCTTTTTCACAACCTCCAGCATCTTTATCGTCCTGACCGGATCTTTCTCTTCTTTCTCTGATCGCGATTTTGATTTGAAGGTGCTGAAGTCGTGCCGACCTATTATGATCTTTGAGGCCTGCTGAATCTTTTCGATATTCAAAGGAGCACAGTATTGATAGCAAATGTTTCTGTTGATAGCATTCCGAACAGTATGGTTGAGGACGGTATATCGATAAATTTTTGATTTAGCGCTGTATTGTGAATGAAACCCCTTCGATACTCTTCTTGCAGATCTCACCGCAATATCTCTGGGAAGATGAAAATTGATTGCCTGTGCTAATTTTGTGGTTGGAATGGTAGCACTTGTCTTAAAGTTTGCAACCTGGCCTCGTGCATGGACACCCGAATCTGTACGTCCGGCACCGATAAGCTTAACCTCTTCATTGACAACACTCTCTATTGCCCGTTTCAGTGTCTCCTGAACGGTCTTATCTTTCTTTTGCTTCTGCCACCCGGCATAATTCGTACCGTCATACTCAATAACAAGCTTTATGTTGTTCACGAAATTCTGCTGAAATATTTTATTAAAAAACCGACATTTTATTCATCATCAAATAGCTTTAACTGGGTATAGTCCTTCGCATTCTCACTTTTCTTCCTTTTCTCTTCCGCTTTTTTCCTTATTTTCTCTTCCCTTTGCTTCTTCCACTTTGTTATCTCTCCCTCCTCTGCTTTTCTCTGATTTTCCATATACTTTTCAATCTCTTCCGCCTCTTGACCTTCAGCAACCTGCAAAATCAACTCCCTGTCTCCCATCATGCTTTTAGGAAATATAAATCCCTCGGGACTCTGATAAAAAGTGAGGGAATCTGAAATTTCTTTCCTACAGTATCCTTCCGCTCCAATCGTCAAGTCACAAACCTCTTCAATAAGGGCTGCCTTACTGCCAACAGTTGATTTACTGGTATTAAAAAAATTGTTTATCGTGTCAGCCGATAGGTAATTCTCGTTCTCCTTATCGAACAGGAAATTAAGACGTGCAATTACGTACATAATTGATGCCGCCCATATTTCCCTTTTCCCGCGAGAGAGATCAATTTTTCTTTTCCTCCCCAGCGTGTCGCAGAGTTTGAGTGCATACCCCCTGTATTCTTCGTTTAAATATTTTCCAAAAAAACTCTCCAGCAGTCTCTTGATTTCGTTCAAACTCTCATTCTTTTCATTTTGACATTGTGAATTTTTACTCATCTTTTTTCTCTTTTTATTGACTACGTTCCAGCTTATATACTAAAACCGATTTGGTTTTCGGTTTTACTGGAAACCAAACCTTGGTTGCAGTTATACTCGCTCAATTCTATATCGGATTTTATCCGAAAACCATTATCAGATGAGTATAAAACTGCTTCATCTTCATTCTTTCAGCATACAGGTACAGCTTCTGTTAAAAATGAGATATATAAAAATAAAAGTGACTATTTTCTATTTTATGCTCAGGGATATTATAAAAGAGTGGAATGTTTTGCAATATCAAAAATTGTATCTCATTTTTTATTTCCCACTACATTTATTCATCAATACACCAGCATTCGTTTTATATCGCAGCGTATCATCGTTCACCTCTTCCGAAAAAACGTCTGTATTCCCACCCATGTTGCTCAAGATACCGATTCCGGGAAAAGTCTCATTTCTTGAAGGATATGAGTATCCCTGGCATCCGGTATGTGCTGAGTAATGATCGTCACCTCCAAAATCTGACAGAATGCCAAAACCTTTTTCATACCCGACTCCCTGTGAGATAGTATTACTTGTGTAAAAATCATTCCCATCATGATCTACCAGGTATCCAATCCCTGTATCGTAGCCACACCCCTGAGATATTCCAAAATAGGCATGATAGAGATCATCACCTCCTCCATCTTCTAACATACCGATGGAAGAGTGAATTCCTGCTCCCTGGGAGTAACGCCCTGAAGACTACCGATCGCAGCCACGTTTGTCATACAGCATTCCGAATGAGAAATAATAGCTGCTCCCCTGGGCAAAATAGTCCCCGTGATAGGTATCATTTCCCCTTTCATCGATAAGGACTCCGATACCACCCGAAGCTCCGACCGTCACGGTATCCGGACGGATCCCGAAACCGAAACCCTGACCCAATGATCTGCACGATCTTTCCGAATCCCGGAAGTCCGGATATTTCGCCCCGGTAAAATAAACGTCATTTCCCTTTAAATCGATTATGCCGCCTGCTCCCTTAGTCAGGCCTATACCCTGAGAAAACATCCTGCCAAGGTATACATCATTACCATTATTATCACGTAAAAATCCGATTCCAAATGATCCGCATCCCTGACAGAAGAGATCGGCTTGATATGAATCGCCCCCCTCATCATCATACAGAAATCCCATCCCAAACAATCCGGATCCCTGACAAAATTCGTTGCCCATATATCTGTCATCACCCCCCAGATCGAGAAGTATACCGGTGCCTAATTGCGCAGCACCCTGGCAAAACTTCGTTCTTGAAGTATAAGTGTCATTACCCGATAAGTCGATGCAGACAGATATCGAGGCTTCATCCCTTGATGCTCCGGCATTATTAAGATAATAATCGTCTCCTCCAACATCGATAATAAAAGCGGCGTCATCGTAATACCAGGTAGTTTTCGGTCCTCCGACTACCACCTTTCCTATTCCCTTTACTTCCTGAATAAACAAAACATCGCCTCCGAAACCTGATACATTTACACTTCCATTACCTCTCTTAACGGAATTGTCAATTACTGTCTGAGAATCAGGGAGATCAAATGGATGAAGCTTCGCTGTTTCAGTTGGTATCCTTCTGAGTTGCTCAATCGGGATCGATTCAAGAACCATAAGGGAACTTTTCATGAGCATTGACAAGTCAATCTTTGTTGCAGTTTCGAGAAATCCTTCAATATTTTGAGCTCCTGAATTATCTGACTCCATCCACAACCTGGAGGAGATGTCATAAAGAAATCTGAAATCAGATTGTGTTAATCCGTTGAGTGAAGTTTTTCGCACCTCCAGACTCTTCATTATGGTACGAAGGACATTTTCTGCAAATTCCTGTAACGAACAGGTGATATCTGATCTTTCTCTCTGCAGTGGCACGTATGGTGCCAGGTCAAGAAATCTCGCTGCCGAAGAGAATGATTGTAAAGGCGATCTGTCTGTAAGATGATGATGAATTATCTCACTACAGGAAGGCACATTGAGAGGGTGAGACATCAGGTAATCGATCAGACTCAAACGGAAGAGATTGATGCTATTTTGGGCATGGTAACTTTCTCGCACAAAAGCTTCTTCACCAATCCTCTGTAAAGTCTTCCTAAACTTCTCTTTGAATTCTCTGTCTTGAAGCAGAAAGGCAAAAAATGATTCTTCCTCCTTGATGCTTCTTCCTTTAACCCTCTCATCCGTCACAAATGGGTAGGAGGCGGGAAATGGATGTGTTTGATATTGAACAGGTCCATTCATGTTTTCCACCAATTTTGCCGTTAATCTCGGTTTAACTACCATCTCAATTCCATTCCTGACGATTGTGAGCGACAGGACAGTATCTTTCCCTGTTTCTTCCATAATTCTCTTAAACTGGACAAGGTTTCCGTCATCATCTCTGTTCAATTCACTGTCATTGACCTTTGTTATCACGTCCCCCTTTACTAAGCCACTGACATGAGCGGGAGAACCGTCAACTACCACTTCTACACGAACACCCTTTCCCTTATGGTTTTCCATAAATATACCGAGCCATCCCTTATTGAAATCGACCTCGTTTCTGTCAAAGGTATCTTCCCTAAGATCAAAGAAGTGTTCCGGAGAAAAGTTCAGATCTTTCACAGTAACCTCTTTTACGGGAAAAACCGGATCATCTGCCCATACATCACAATCAAACCGGAAAACCGGGAACAACATGAGACAACTGAAGAGGTAAAGAGAAAAATAAAATCGCATGTGTATCATCAGTCAATACCCTTACAGAATGTTTCAGTGATATAAAAACAGATACACCCCATCAGGTGAATCATAAATTGCAGGGCCGGTTTGTCCGCCAGAATGACAAGTCTGGCAGACCAAACGAACCGCATAAAAAACACCAAATAATAAAACACAAATAGCAAACAAATTCCAATTAATAAAGTTTGCTCGCCCTGTTAAATCATTTAGGATGATGTTATTACAACAACTTTCAAAAATCTTATTTATTATAAAGGCAAATTAAAATGCCAAGATATATATTTAACAGGGCGAGCAAACTTTTTTTGATTATCCCTGTTTGCGTTGAATAATTAGTGGTTGATTGAAAACCCCGGGATTGAACTAAATAAGATACTTGACCTTTTCCGATACTTACGGTATGTATACTACCACACACGAGAAAATATCTGATATAAAGGTACGGACATGCAATTAATGAAGAGAACGGCGATAAAGGCGGCAAAGGAAGCCGGAAAAATATTATTACGCTATTACTCCAAAAGCGTGAATGCTCGAAGTAAGGGAGACACGTATAATCTGGTTACTGCCGCTGACATTGCCTCCGATCAAGAGATTATCAGGATAATAAAAGCCAGGTATCCCTCTCATTCTCTCCTAACGGAAGAATCCGGAGAAAAAATAAATAGATCTGATTACTGCTGGATAATCGATCCGCTTGATGGTACAAACAATTTTTACCATAAATTTCCCATGTTTTGTGTATCAATTGCATTATACAAAAATGGAACCCCCTTAATTGGTGTAGTATTCGACCCTCTTAAAAAAGAGCTGTTTTATGCCGAGAAAAACAGGGGCGCCTACCTTAACTCAAAAAAAATCGAAGTATCAAACGCAAACAAGCTCAACAAATCCCTCCTCGCTTTGGGATTCTACTATGAGAGAGGAACTCTGATGAGGAAAAGCCTCGATCAGATGAAGAAGTTCTTCTATGAAAACGTTCACGGCATCAGGAGGACAGGATCTGCAGCATTGGATCTCTGTTATACGGCTTGCGGCAGAATTGACGGATACTGGGAATTGAAATTGAACCCCTGGGATTACGCAGCCGGCAGTCTCATCGTAATGGAAGCGGGAGGAAAAGTTACGGATACCCGGGGAGAAAAGTATAACCTCATGATGAAGAATATCGTCGCTTCAAATCGAAAACTTCACAAAGAGATGATAAAGGTTTTAGGGGAATGAAATGTTCTTCTAAATTATTTTCCTCTTGTTATACTTTCTTACTTTCTATATAATCTGATTCAGGAGGTGAATAGAATGCTATTAAGACGAATAAAGTCAAAAAACCAATTGACAATACCCAACGAACTCATGAAAAAGCTAGAACTTACAGAGAATGATATTGTGGAATTTAGCCTCGAAGACGATTTCATCAAGGTTACGCCTGTTCAGGTTGAGTCCCGTTATACTCCTGATGAATTAAAAGCTATGGATGATATTGTAGAGATGGAGAAGAAAGCGGGAAAGAGGTTAAAAGCAGGTAAGAAGTTTGAGGAGTATATCAGAAAGATATGAGAAATGAAACATATTGTGCCATTACCAAGTTTTAACCGTGATATCAAGAAATTTCAACAGGAGAAAAAAGAGAGTTTAAAGAAAACACTAGACAGCTTCAATTACTTTGTAGCAACTGGTGAGAAACCTTTTGGTTTCAGGTTCAAAAAGATCAATAAAGATAAATATGAATTCAGGATTGATATCCGTTTGAGGGTAGTTACAAAATTAGAAGGAGATACCTTCTATCTGGTAAAAGCAGGTGACCACAATGAAATTAAGAGATACTTACGTAAATACAGGCGCAAATAACTTGCTCTTGAGAAACTATTTGCTTCACTTGCCTTCATGCTTGTTTCTGTCTTCAGTGGCTTTCCATGTGAATTTCCGTGGTTAATTTTTTCTTGCTTTTTGAATTCCGCATTCCTTGGTCCAGACCATAGGTCAAGACAAAATCCGAAATAAAACCTACATCTTCATTACAATAGGACCCTTAAAATCTTTTATTTCTCTCCTGCACTGTTGAAGCGTAGCAGGGTGGCACGTGAACATGACAACCTGATGTTGCCCGGCAACCTCATTAATGAGTTGCAGAGTAGCTTTCGCTCTTTTTGGATCAAAGTTTACCAGTATATCGTCGACTATTATGGGAAGCGGCCCAGCCCTGTTCGCATATTCCTTTATAAATGCCAACCTCATAGACAGGTAAAGCTGTTCGGCTGTACCCTTACTCAGTGAAGCTACACTTTTCTGCTGCCCTTCAGGTGTCTCTACAACCAGCATGTTATCATTAGCCTTCTTAATTACGCGATTGTACCGTCCTTCTGTAATCTTACCAAAATATTCACCCGCAAACTTGAGGACAAACGGCTGCCTCTCCCTTTCGTATATCTTCATTGCCCCATCCAGAAGTTTGTAACATAATGCACTGACAGACCATTCATGCATTGATTCCCGTAATCTCGCTTTAAGGGTTTCCTCCTCAAGCCGCAACTCAGACAATCTCTCTTTTCTCTCCAGTTCTGCCAATTGGTTTTTTTTGGCACCCATCTCCTGCATACAGTCGGAGAGTTCTCCTTCCAACCTCTTTATCTCATTTTCTAATTCGGGAATTGAACTGTCTGTCAATGACTGATCTGTTTCTCCCAACACCTCTTCCTTAAACCTTTCAACCTCAGCTGGTTTTCCAATCAGCCTTGCGAGTTGTCTCTCTATGATGTTTTTACTCTCCGTCAAAGTTGCTCTCCTTTGAACGGTACCTGAAAACATCCTGAACTCTTCAGTATTTTTCGCACTGCCCTGGATTATCAGGTTCTGAATAGCTTTCTCTATATCCTGTATTATAGTCTGAACAGTCTTTTCCTGAACACCAAGTTCCTTTCTCTTTTCTTCGAGACGCTCTTTCGCCTCCTGCAGGATCTTCTGTTTTTTCAACATGTCTTTAATTGTAAAGATTGATTGTGAAACAGTGTCAAGATCTGCAGGTGCCAAATTACAGGAGTTTAAAGCGCTGTTGAGACGGTCAATGTATGTTTTGGCTCTTTTCCTGACATATAAAAGTTTGCTTTCTGCATCCTTCCTTTTACTGATAACGCCCTTAACTCTCCTGATTGTCTCTACCAGATCAAATATCCCATCCCGATCAAGCCCCTCGCTGAAACCATTATTCCTTAGCCACTGCTGCCACTTCCCTACAATCATCTCATGCCTCTCCCTTGCGTCATTCAGTAATTTTTCTGCCTCTTCAATTGATCTCTCTCTTGCATTCATTACCAGCATCTGCTGTTCCTTTGATTCCTTTTTGTAAGCCCTCGGCAACACATTACAAAAGTAATAGAGGATTGCGATGGGAACGAAACCTGCCATGAGAGCAAAAACCCCCGAGAGCGGCTTATAGGTCATACCGAAGAATATGCCCAATAAGATTAAGACTGGAATTCCAAAGATCAGAAAAAATGTCAACCGAACTGTAGGCCTGAGTCTATCCAAACTGCGTGCTTGCTCCTGAAATTCCCTGAAAGATTCTTCTCTGTTTCTCCTGGCTTGATTATGGAGGTTTTCCGCCTTCTCTACACTGACACCGGCATCAGAAAGCTGATCGGTTAACACCCTTATATTCTGTAATGTTTCATTTCCCGCATTTACTGCTGTTACCCGATCTTCATCCCAATCAGTTCCAAGATCGGAAATAGCATCTGATATTTCTCCCTTAAGCAGGATCACGTTTGACTCTATTTCGTCTTTTCTCCTCAGGTTCTCTGTTTCCGCCGAAAAATCATTTATCAACGAAGTAATAGAAGATTCCGCCTCCAGGACATCATTGACAATAGGTAACTTACTGATCTGGGCATTCACCGTTTCAGAATGATTCCGGCACTCCTTGAGTTCCTCTTTTTTCTCTGAAAGGGTTTCCTCATATTTCTCCAGTCTTTTCACTCCTTCTATCGGAAAATTCTTGATTTCCGAAAAAGAAGCCAGCTGTTTTTCTATCTCATTTAATTCATGGACATTTTCTCTTCCCGCCCGTAACCTGGAGGCACGTTCCATCTCTCTTCTCCGAAGATGAATGTCATGCGACAACCCTTTCTTTTCCTTTCCCAGATTTTCAATCTCTATTACGGTTGTTTTATATCTGTCCTGATCATTTTTTATATCGGAGATTTCAGACCTGATCCTTTCCAGACCTTTTATTATCTTCGGTACAACCTGCACTGATCCACCCTGTTTATAAATAGTGTTTCTCTTCTCTTCAACAATCTTCAACACCTCTGGCAGGGTAACGTTTCCCACCCCGGTACCTGCTGAATAAATGTGTGCGCTGATCTCATCGTTCTCCAGAGTATCGAGTCTCTGAAGCTCTGTGAGACTAAAGACAAATACAGACCTGTATATGCTCTCGCTCACCCCATGAAGGATATGCTGAAGGCTTCTTTTTGCCTTATCTCCGGACAATTCAGAACCATCCTGTACTATTATTTCTCCCGAAAGGGTACGACCCGGTCTCAAAACAACCGATACCCCTTTACCATCGGTTGTTTCAAGCTCCACTCTTCCGCCATGAAGCCCGCCGGCTAATGGTTCATAACGGTCAAAGGCGTCTCTCCTTCCCGGAAATCCAAAAAAAATAGCCCGGAAGAAAGACATGAGTGTCGATTTACCCGCCTCATTCGGACCAAAGAAGAGGTTAAAACCGGGTTCCAGGGTGAATTCCCGGTTATGAAACTTTCCGTATCCGTCTATAAATGCTTTTAAGAATTTCATGAATTATAGAAACAAAATAACATTTATAAATTTTTTACCGAGAATTTTCAAAATTGTTGTCTAGCCAGAAATCATTCTCTTGGTATGCAGGCTCTTTATTCTTATACCTATCTATCAAATATTTTGTGCATTGTTCCTTAACCGCATCAACTTGCTCGCGTTGCCATTTGTCGTTATATGTTTTAATCTATAGCAATTCAGGATAACAAACATCATATTGCATTTCAATTAGCATTTATTATAGCCAATTCAGTTTTAATGCATCCATACAATCATGCTTGATGATTTTGCCGGGGTGTACTGGATATTTCGTAGGCATAGCTTTAACCTCCTTTTAATGATAATAAAAGCTATACCAGTTCCAAATGGAGTTGTTTTCCAACAGCAGAAGCTGCCTAGTAGAGCGTATCAAGCTGTACCTTATCATTTTCAGGATCCAGCAAACGGTCAAGAGGGGCACGGCTTGTATTCATCCTGCGCGCTGTTTCTGATTTACTGATATGTTGTTTTTTCATAGTTTCTTGAAGTTGCCATGAAATAACGCTCTTGATCGCTGTTGCCTGCGTCACTTCATAATTTCCTTCTTTTCTAAGAAAACTCTCAAGAGTAGAGCCAATATTTCTTTCTTTAATCATGATCTTCTCCTTTCATGCGTTTAACAGCGAAACCCTCTCAAATTATCCAAACAGTTCTGAATGCGAGCCTGTTCGAACATATTCTATAACTTTTTCATCTTCGTTCACTTTGTAGATCAAAAGCCAGTCTGGTGCGATATGACATTCCCTGTGACCGCGCCAGTTACCAGCAAGAAAATGGTCTTTGTTTTTCTGAGGTAGAAGCTTTCCGGCAACTAACAGGGCATCAATATCTTTAAAAAGCTGCATATCTTTACGCTGTCTATTACAACGCCTAACATCTCTTCTAAACCTGGCTGAAGCGCGTATTTTGTACATTAAATTCCTAGATCGTCATACATCTCTTGAGAATTTTTATAGCGTTTTCCCCCACCACTGGCAAGTTCTTCCATGGATTCTATGGTTTCAGCGTTAGGGACTTTTATATCAAAAGGGATGCCTCCGCGCAAAGCAACCTGGCGCAAGAAAAGATTGAAAGCTTGCGCAGGTTTGAGACCAACCTTTGCAAAAACCTTGTAAGCCTTTTTCTTTGCTTCAACATCAAGACGTAAACTTGTCGGTTCTGTAGTCATTTTAAAACCTCCTTATAATTACAATTGTAAAGCATTCGTAACTTTTTTGCAAAAATATTTTTACTCCTATATCCGAAAAGTAATGCCGCGTTATTCTTCTCCTAATGCGTTGGTATAGATTGAAGTCACTTCAAGGCTGGAATGCCTCAACCATTTTGAAAGCATGTTAAGCCGAACACCTTTACTGATTGAGTCTACTCCAAAGCTATGCCTTAAACCTTTCGGACATTTATGAGGGCCGTCCGGTATTCCGGCTTCATTCATAACGGCTTTAATAAAGCGGAATCCTGTCATACGTGACCAAGGCCATAAAGGTTTATTAAGGACGTTACTTTGTTAAAAAAAATCGCCTCCTCAGTAGAATCTGTGGGTAATTGGAGGCTCTGGTAACTTTCCAAGCGTATGATATAAAGCAACTTCTATTGATTTGAAAGTACGAAAACCAAAAGATCTTCTCATAGTCAGTTTAGCTTTAAGATTAAAACCATCAACAACACTATTAGATAGACGCTCTTTGACAGAAAAATAGTTCAATAAAAGCTCCTGGTGCTTACGTAAACGTTTGGCCACTTTCTTTATTTCAGGCAACTTTGATCTCATAGCCCTCGTTGTCCAGGTTCTTAAGAACCTCTCGGCACCATAGCGTGTTTTGTACGTCCAGAAATGTTGAAACGCTTCTTTGAGTAAATAACAACGTACTGTCTTTAGATTATATTGAACAAGTTCACGTAGTTTTGCTAATTGTGATGTCTTCTGGTTTCTTTTGTTCTTTAATAAACACCAACGAGATTTCTCAAGGATCGGTTCATAGCCATCTCGTTTTAATTGTGCCGTCTCTGCTCTGCGTGTTTCATCAACTGCATCATTGAGATATTTCATCACATGAAATCGATCGAGAATATGAATAGCCTCTGGAGCTTTACGTTTTACAACCTTTAAATATGGTTTCCAAAGATCACTGCAAATTGCCTTTAATTGTTGAGATCGTTCTTTGCCAAAACCAATAAAGAATCGCAACAAAGTTTTCGCTGATCTGTTCTGACCTACAAATAACAATCTTTTACAGGCAGAGTCTATTTGATAAACCAATGTCAGATATTTGTGTCCTTTTAAATATTGTATCTCATCAATACCAATTGCGTTGATATTATCTAAGTTCCGATGCTTTAATTCATATTCAACAACATGTTCTACCGATTTAAATACGTTTTTCCATGAAACACGAAATTGCCTGGCCACTTCTTGCCAGGAAAGATATTTTGCCCAACGAGAAAGAAATATCTTAAACGGTGTGCAGATAGGACTCTTTCCATTAGCCCATGGAATATGCTCTACGGATACTCCATGTTCAGGGCAGCTTACGCGTCGAGGTTTGTAAGCCAACATAACTATATAACCCCACAAGGGAATAAAACGAAAATTTCGTTCTTGTAGATGATCATAAGTTGGAGCTGCTTTCTTGCACTGGCAACATAAGCCTTGTGAACCTTTGCGTTCTCTTACTTTGACCGTAATTTTAGTATCATATAAAATAACTTTGTCATAGATGAATCCCTTGACAGGATAGCATTTATTAAGTAATGTTTTTATGAGCATTGTTGGTTACCTGCAATTGTTAATTATATGGTTGATAGGAAACCGTATTTTAACAAATTGCAGCAACAATGCTTCTGTTTGTAAATTCTCTGATAAACATAAACGAAGGCTTTATTTTTTATTCCCTTCGGAGCCGCCCACCCTCACCCAAAAGGGGTGGGCGGCGGAGATGGGATTAAAAATATTCCTTTTGGAGAGCCTTCCTTCAAATAAATCAATATTTTTCCTTATTTTTACCCACAAATTCTGATAAAGAGCCAAAAAATCAGGTGTCAATTTTTTTCTTAGTCCTAGCAGATATTATTTTGAAATACTTGCTTGTGAGTTTTTCGTTCTTTGTAAATTCACGAGGTGATGAAAACTCTAGCAAAGAGTTGATAGCTTGTTTGAATTCGTTAAAGGTGACAGGCTTAGTTTCAAGGATTTTATTAAGATAGACTCATCTCATAATGGTTTTCGGATAAAATCCGAGATAAAATTGAGCGAGTAAAGTCCTCGGCGTTTTTTGTCCGGGGATACCTTCACCAGGATTTGGTTTTAGTATATACCCAAACAGGAAACTGACACACGGCTTGCCTGGGTAAAAAGAAACCGTAACTTTGAGAAAACAGGAATCAATTGACAAACCACATTACATGTAGTACGCTTATTACAAGTATTACATTTGCATGTGATTATTTGGCAGGGGAGGAAATTATGACTTCACTACGTCTTAATAAAGAAATTGAAAATAGACTTGAACATCTGGCAAAAGTTACGGGAAGAACCAAAACGTTCTATTTCCGCAAGCTTATCGAGGAGCACATTGACGATCTGGAAGACAGATACATTGCCGAAAAACGGCTCGAAAATCCGGCTAAACGCCTTACAAGTGAGGAAATGAGGAAAGAACTTGGCTTGGAACATTGAATATGACAGCAGGGTTCTGAAGGAAATGAAAAAGCTGGATAGAAAAACCCAGCAACAGATCCTTGACTATTTCGATGAACGCATTGCACCTTCTCAAAACCCGCGTAATTACGGCAAGGGGCTTAAATCCTTGTTTTCAGGCCTATGGCGGTATCGCATTGGAGATTACAGAGCAATTTGCAGACTATAATTTTTAGAAAGCAAAATCGTCACCGTTAATGTGCATTCGAATGTATCCATTTGTTATCTTTTGTTATTTTCTGACATCATCAAATGCCGCATCTCCAAACATTATAGAATCACGTGTAATAGCATGAAACATTTCAGAGTCTCGAAACTTCTCAGGGTTTTTCTTATAGTCTTGACCGATGAGATCCCACTGCCGGTCAGACATTGACCTAAATACTTTTTGTGCTCTCTCAGCTTTGTAATACATAAAGTTTCTAATCGTTTCTGGAACCTTATAACGTTTCTTCTCCAATATTCCTCTGTTCACATGAATTTTTGTATCTCGCCAATAATCAGGATGATCAATAGCAATGAAACCAATCAACAAAATACGACACATTTTGACATAAATAAAAGCCTCTGTCTTGTCGCAAGCTGCATCTATGTCAATAGACCTAGAGACATATCGATTAAAATTGCTGGGCAAGTCTGGATCATTACGATCTTCAATAAAATCACGAAATGGCAACATGTGCTGTTCAAATCCAGCGGGATGTGGCCGTTTATCTAGTAAAAACTCCTTCCATTTAGTTAGAGCATTATCGACTGCAGACAGTAAGTGATGTGGGAAATGATTGATATCAAGATAATTCTTAAAAAACGTCAAAACTCGCCATGATACAGAAGTTGAAAATTTAAGCAACCACTTGCCATATGGATCTATAGAACCTTCTTCATGCAATGGAATAAATACCTTCCTGGCAAATATATCTTCCCAGTTTCCAAATCGCTGTTCGCAATCTCTACAGAGCAAGTAGACTTTATCACCGTCCTGAACTCGTTTATTGGGTGTTTCACCATGACGAATGTATCCAGTTACTGACGACTTTTTCATCCATTTATAAACAAAGCTAGGAACAATATGACTCAGCTGAAGTTCTTTTTCTTGATCACATAATTCACAATATCCCAGATTATTCATTCTTATTCCTTACAGATAACGTCTTGCATAAAGGGCGCTCAGCTTTTGCGCGTCCCCCTCCAGCCCGTTGATATGCAATATCCAGTAAACGTGACATGGTGTTACTTATTAAGACATTTGTACGATTCGTTAAGAATTTGGCCCAACATCCGATACCGTTCGATGGCCTTCTCATACTTCTCTAAATCTTTGCTGTATGATTTCCACACATAAGAATCTGGATCTTGACTTTTCTTGTATAGCTGTCGAGATATGGACTCAAATTCCTTAATCGCATCCAATAGTGCTTTCGAATAGGATCGAAGAACAATAAGGAAGTCGCGGACTTCCGGATTTTTAACACCATTACCGATCCAGCGAGTAATGTCCTGATCAATCTGACTCAACTTGGCATATAAGTTCTCAAGTGTCTCGACGTGCTGTTTGAAATTGATCGCCTCAAAGTAGCCAGGAATGGGGATGATCCGCCTACCGGAAACTTTGAACACGTCATTATGAACCTCGATGTAAGAGGTTAGGATGTCATTCACAGTGATGGCCAGTCCTATAGCCCGATCCCGTTCTGTGAGCAAGTCCGACGTTGTGCTTGCTATAGAGCTTGAAAGGAAGATAAATGGACTGAGGAATGCTAAAGCTATCCAGCAAATAAAGGCTTGTTTCATATGCTTTGGTTCTTTATTTAGATGCATAACGTTAAATATACAGCTTCTATGATATTGGAAATATATGGCGTCTGTATATTTCCAATATCATAACAAATTTTTGAAAAATTTAGGAAATCTAAAAAACTTGTCAGTTATTTTACAATATTTAATTTTGGCCAATACTTTTATTGGGTGCTTGGCAATGATATCCAAATTAGCCTGTGTTTCTAAAGAAAACAGAACATAATTTGCCCTTATCAGACGTTCACAATCATGGTATTATATAACGTCAGAAATAATATTACTTAATAAAATACATTACCATGTTAAAAAAAACAAGAGATATGGATAACTGATTTTAATCTGAAACGATCCACAGTATATAAACAATGGGTGTCAACATCCCCCTGATCCCCCTTCAAAGAAGGACTTTGACTTTAATTTAATTTTAATGAGAATAAAGAACATTGAATCGCTAATAATTATAAGATTAAATAGTGGTTAATCGAAAACTGCCCGGGTACAAGGTACGTAAAAATTCTGGAACCGGAACGTACTCAAGTACGTGAGTATTAAAATATTAACAAAAATATTTTGACCGAATTTGGCAAAATATTTATTAAAAACGATTTTCATGATATCTGACAATCACCAAATAACAAATTCCAAATAACAAACAAATCACAACGAACAAATCCGAAACTTTTTACCCTGTTAAATCATGTAGGATGATATCATTACAACAACTTGAAATGCCAGCATATGTATTTACCAGGACGAACAAACTGGTTTGATGATTCGAACATTGTGATTTATTTGTAGTTTGTGATTTGAGATTTGTAATTTATTAACTCCTGTTAGGTTCTGGTTCGTCCAGGTTAGAGAATTTTTACAGCAACACCGTAGATGGGTAGTTTTCGTTCAACCACCCGATAACAGATCCATACCCAGATCCACAGCCTCCTCCAGGATCTGTAACAATTCCTGTTCATTTTTTTCGGTAAGATATTTCCGTATCATCCGGTTTGACAACGGCTGATTGAGCATACCGAGCAATTCTGTTTTCAATTGATTATCATCTTTCCCTTTTTCTGCGAGTCGGAGGAAATCACTGATAAAACTCTCCTGACTCAAAAATTCTGACCGCTCCAGGATCGGTTTTACTGATAATCGAATAGTTTCAGGGAACATAAACGGTGACTGAGTAAAAAAACGCTCAATGAGTATCTCCTTTATCTCCTCAATCTTGTCAGGTATCGTTAATTCATGGTAAAGCGGAGAAGAGCCCGTTAACCTCCATCGTGAGACAATTCCCTTTTCACCATTGGTGAGATTCGAGAGTTCTTCTTCACTCCTGTCAGACAATAGATCCATCAACTCCAGAAGAGTCAAGCCTTTTCTATGTTTACATCCTCACATTTCCAGACAATATTCTGAACCGGTTTGAATTCATATGATATTTTCTGATTTGCGTCAACCGTGATAAAATAACACCCTCTCGGGCCGTCTTCATTAATGTGTCTGCCCTGAATATTACCCGGATAGAGCATGAAGGGCTCTTTACCGATAACCTCGGGTTTATGAATATGGCCAAGCAGCCACATATCCATATTGGCAGATCTGAGATCGTTAATGGTACAGGGTGCATAGGGTTCATGCTCGATCCTCGATCCCACGTTTGCATGAAGCAGCCCAATCGACAGAGTATCTTTTCTCTCTCCCTTGAATTTCAAAGAGAGTTTTCCCTGGTATCCCTCACCTGATAACTGATTCCGTAGATTGTGAAATCACCTTTCCGTCTTTTGCAACCGGTACCGCTTCCACCTGATCTCCTGAAAGCAGATGCCACATTCGGTGGAAACCGTATCTCCGTCACCCACTCGGACAAAGGATCGTGATTTCCTGCAACAACGATGACGGGAATGCCGGCCTTCTGCAGCCTTTCAAACTGATCTCTCAACAGGATCTGTGCCCGTAAACTCCTGTCGACGCCATCAGATGTATCACCGCCAATCGTTAAAAGTCAACTTTTTCCGCCAGACAAAGGTCTATAATCTTTACGAATACCTCATTAGTAGCATACTTAAACCTGTCAGCAAGCGAGGGTTCTTTAACTGCCAGTCCCTGAAAGGGACTGTCCAGATGCAAATCTGCACAGTGGATAAATTTTATGTTTGCAGGCAATAGAATATCGATCCCTGGTTTAACGATAATAATTGTAACCTGAGTATTTGAGGAATTTTGATTACAATGCAATGCATATGAGATCAAACCATATTTTTAGAAGAAGTAGCTTATTAGATTACTGTAGCGTAAAAATCACCCGCTAATGAATGTTTTGCCCATTCCAAATCATTTACTGCCTGTTTCAACCAGTCCTTATATCTGCTCATAATCTTATTATTGCAAAGATGATATGTGTTGGCACTCTACATTACTACTAAATATTATACAACAAACCCTAATAAAAATTAAATTGTACAATCAACAAAGGCATGATTCAAGAATTTTACATTTTACATATAATAGAAAGCGATATATTCAAGTACTCATAATTTTTCTGAAGTCGCTATATATTAACTCGGCAAATAAATACGTGCAAATAGATTGTTGATATGCTATAATTTCTGCATGGAAAAAATCGATGCACGAAAACTATCAACAGAAGCACTGCAGCAAATACGCAACCAGGCAATTCGTCTCAAAAAGTCAGGAAGCACCTACAAAGAGATATCTGAGATTACTTGTGTCCATGTATCAGCAAAAAGGCTCTAATAAAATTTCTGAAAAGGGTTATCAGTGATTCAACAAGAAAGATATTTCTGATACTTGATAATTTGAAGGTGCATCATAGTTACGTTGTCAGGGATTGGTTGAATAAGCATAAAGAGCAATTAGAGGTTTTCTTTTTACCGTCTTACTCTCCTGAGTTAAATCCAGATGAATACCTGAACTGTGATTTAAAAGTTGGCGTACATTCTCAAATGCCTGCGAAAACGAAAGAACAACACAATATCTCATTTGAGAAAACTTCAAAAGTCACCAAATCGAGTGATGAAATATTTTAAGCATCCAATTATTCGTTGTGCTAAGAATAGTTGTTTGTGATCTCTACACAATATACCTTAATTAATAGAATATTTAACAGGGCGAGCAAACTGATTTGATAATTCGCCTGCCCGACTTGCTTTATTCAGGCGGGTTAGAAACATGTTATTTGAGAAGAGAGAGAAGATGTTTTAAAGCACATGGAGGAACGAGCAGGGAAGAAGTAGAGAAATACAAACAGATAATACAACTTAAGAGGAAGGTTGATCAGTTGAGTTTGGGATGTGACCTTTAGAAAAACTCCGGAATAGCCACAAAAAGGAAATGAGAAAGTGTTAAAAAGCTCACAGAATCAAGTACCAGCCCGACATCGTTCTGACGGGTGAATATTGTTTCAGCCTGTGAAGTATTTTATGTTAGTCGCGTGGGATATTATACTGCAAGTTAGTCCATCCTGGCCCACCCGAACCGCCCGCCTGAAAGAACGTCGGGCTGGAATATCACGTTCTCGGGCGGGCTAACTTTTCCAAATTTCCTGAACTGCCGCCCATGACACTATTTTACCAAGCTTTTGATCTTGCGTCTTCAAAGCAAAAACTAAGGGAACCGGTAATAAACAAAGTTCCTGTGAGAATTATTGTTACGTGTCGACGATGTTATGAAACACACCACTTAATCCAATGAAACTGGCTCGAATCCACAAATAAATATGCTCAGAAAGATATATCAATTGCTAGCACTAATAATACTAAATCCTTGAAGGCTAAATCCTCTAGGTGCTGTGAGCTGAACAGTAAATTCACAGGCTCCAATATCAGGACCTCTCCCATATGACCTGCTGTAGCCCTTATAATCTTTGGTTGCAAAAAGAGTTGCTGTTCCAGCGTCAATAGCGGGGCTCGAAGATTGTAGATAAAAATCTTGCTTACCAATACTATTAAATAACGGATTACCAACAAAAGAATTAGCGCCAGTATCATTAGAATCCGAACAATTAAAGTATATATTATTATCCATAGTCGGATTTGGCTTACCAATTTTGGTTACAATAGGATCTGTATTAGTAGCCGTATAATAAAAAATATTATTTTTAATAGTTATATCGTCTTGTGTCCCTCCCCAATAGGTAGTTTTTATAGCCCATGAATTTGTTCCCGCTCCATCAGGATTAATAACAAACGTGTTGTTATAAATATTGAAAGCTCCGCCCGTTGGAGAACCAGTGATATATACACTTTGTCGACCAACACCTACAGTCGAATAAAATATATTATTGTAAATATTACAAGAAGTACCGGGAATCATGTTTAATGCTGGCCCTCCATGAGAATCTTTGAAATAATTATTTCGTACAATTATATTGCCATGTGTACCGGAACCTGAAGGGTAAAAGGAATGATCACGGGCAATTTCCGTCAGTCTTCCTATATTCTCAAAGTAACAATTTTCTATAGTCAAATCCCTTATTGCGCAACCTGTATATCCTGTATGTATAGCACCTGCAGTATTTGCAGTAATATCACGGAAAGTACAATTTTTAATTATAAAATCACCACCCCGTCTTAAGAGTAAACCAATGTTATAGTACCGCATTGAAAGTCCATCAAATGTTAAAGCCCCAACGTCAGGAGAGCCTTCACGAACAAAGAAAAATGTTGAGTTTCCGGTACCTTTTACGAATTCAGGGGTTTCACCGGGATATGCAGCAATAGTTATCGGGTTTCCTGCAGTACCTTGAGCTGTCCAAATTACATTTTGACCACTATACGTTCCACCTCTGCAGTAAACAGTGTCACCGGCCTTCATAACGGTATTTGCTTTAGCTAAAGTAACCCAGGGGCTGGCTTTAGTACCGGCTCCAGTTCCATCGCTCCCTGTTGGTGATATATAGTAGATAGCCGCAATCGCCTCTAAGGTTATAAATGAAGAAAATAGTATTAAGAGGCACATCGCCAAAAAAATGGATGTTAAAACCATTCTGCCTGTACGGTACATGCAGAGATGCAGGCCTTTAAAAGAATTCCGATATACAACCGAAAAAATATGATATATTAACACTTTAATCCTCCTTCTTGTTATTTTATCAAAAAAACGGAGATCTTACAAGCAATGTTCCTGGCAAATAAAAAAGGCCGAACCAATGTTAGCCAGAGAATACTCCGCCTTTTTACATCAGTTCGGTCTTTTAAAATCTGTCTTTTAAAAAGAGAAACTTAAACGAACTTGTTTAAATTTAATATAAAGTCGGCCTTATATCCTTTATCATTCTTTTAAATATATAAGCATTCGATTTATATGTTAAAAAACAATTTATGATGTAGTATTAAATCTCTTATTCCTCCCTGATTTACATCTAAAACTACTTTACCTACATAGTTATTGTTAATGACATCGTATTTTTTCAGTAAAATTACAAGTTCTTTTTTTAATTCTTTTTCTTTCTTTTTACTATTATCTCTCTCATCTATTGATTTCATTATATAAATATTTTCGGCGTTTCGTAAAAAACTTTAATTTTAATTTAATGTTCAGGAAATTCAATATAGCTACAGATTGGTGAAGATTTCACCTATTTTCTTTTATCTGTGTTTTTCGGCGAAAACCCTTGGCAGAATTTTGACGAAGGATTTACTTATTAAAATGTAAAGCATAAAACATACCAAATAATTAAATATTTTTTAAGTGCTTATTATTAAACGTATTCAATCTCATGAAGTCTTCTCATAGAAAACCAGGTAATATGAAAATTATTCATGCTATGGGGAATTTTATACCCTTGGTTTCATATAAAAAAGAAAGAGGAATGGGCAAGCTTATTTGTTGATAAAGTACCGAAAGGAACAGGGAAGTAAACGACAATATTAATTGGATAGAACTAAATGGAGAAGAGAGGCAGGATGTGTGCTGGCTGAGGGGGCTTAATCGACAACAGGATGCAAGGATGTCGTTGTGCCGGGCGCATAGCTCCGGCACAACGAACAAAGGATATAACTTCATATCATTTTCTCTAAAACCTTCGAACCTTAAAGGTTCATTCTGCACCCTGCTATTCCACCTTAAGTGATCAAGGTATATCACGACAAATGTTGTTCTCAAAAGTTTACATGACCGTTAAAACAAAGCTGGTTCTTTTAGTAGTCTCTCCTGTTGTGCCCAATACCGTAATGGTGTAATTACCCTTTGGTGTTGTTGAAGAAAAAGAGGTGCTGATTTTTAAGGTGGTAGGGCTATCAGAACTAAGTGTAGGTGTAGAAATATCCGGAGAGAATGAATATTCTGCGCCTGGCGGTAGACCTGTAACTGAATATGAAATGGACCGTTTGGTACCAGAAACAAGTGTAGAGGTGATGGTATTTGTAACTGATCTTCCCCGACTGACAGATTTATTGCCAGAATTGGATAGGGAGAATGAAGCTTCAAACGCACCGATATCGCAACTGAACCCATAGGGCCGTGGATTTCCATAATAGTCATCTTCAGGTGAACCGATAAATGAACCCTTGTCTATGGCCGGAGAATTTCGATTTAACTTAAAATCACCATTACCTGCATTCACAAACAACGGATTCCCAACAAAAGAATTTACACTGGTATCATCATCATCTTTATCTGAATGCCTATCTGTCGTATTGTAATACATATTGTTGTCCATAATCGGATTTGGCTTGCTATAATTGGTGTAAACAGGGTCAGTCTTAGTTGCTGTATAATAAAAAATATTATTTTTAATAGTTATATCCTCTTGTCTTCCACCCCACCAGCGTGTTGATATAGCCCATGATGTTGTTCCTTTTCCACCAGGATCAATAACAAACGTGTTGTTACAAATATTGAAAGCTTCTCTCGTTGATGGAGTACCGGCAACATAAATAGCTTGTCGCCCCACTCCCTTGGTCGAATAAAATACATTATTATAAATATCAAAAGAAGTACCAGCAACCATGTTTAACGCCGGTCCTCCGTAAGAATCTTTAAAATAATTATTTCGTACTATGATTTTTTTATGTTTACCTGAAGGATAAAAGGAATGATCATTGGCCACTTCCGACAGCCTTCCGATATTATCAAAGTAACAATTCTCTATTGTCAAATTTCTTACTATATACCCACGCATTCCTGTTTTTATAGCTCCCGCAGTATTTGCAGCGATATCACGGAAAGTACAATTTCTAATTATGAAATCACCACCCCTTCTTAAAAGAAGACCGACATTATAAAAACGCATCGAAAGCCCGTCAAAAATCAGAGAACCAACATCTACACTTGTATCTACTAATAGAAAAGTTGGTGTTTTGATGCTTCCCTCAAATTTAGGAGTTTCACCGGGATACGCTGCAATAGTTATTGGGTTTCCTTCCCTGCCAACGGCTGTCCAGGTTACCCTATGATCAGGATACAAACCGCCCCTGCAATAAACGGTGTCACCGGCCGTCACAACACTATTTGCCTTCTTTAGAGTGGCCCAAGGCCTGCCAATTGATCCATCTCCGGTTTTATCGTTCCCTCCAGGAGCGACATAATAGATTTCTCCTGCAAATGTTTCTTTAATTGTCATTGATAAACAACCTGAAAACAAAAAAAAGATAAATGCACCGGCTATTATATATTGAGTCTTTAACAATCTTAATGTATTCACAAAACCTCCTTCAATTTGGTAAAATAATTATTTATTAGATTATTAGAAAATGGCTTCTTTCGTTGTTAATTTCCCTACTTACTTGACAAAAATAGAAAATAAGGTTTTCATTCTGAATGTTATCGAATCATAAAGCTTGTCCTCCTAACTGAAGATGAGTGATATAAATGAGAATGAATAAAATATTGAAATAATGCACTTCGCAACAGGTATGCCAAACTCAAGCAAATTATTTATCTTGTTGTATTTAAAGAGGTTACAAAATTATACCCCATTGTACAAAAGATTTACAATAGAGGAATTATCATACAGGTAAGGGGTTGAACTATTGAAAGATGTTCTAACCTGTTAGTATCTCTAGGATTTCTCCCCGTAGGTTTTGTCATGCAGATGAAGCTTTTACATTGTGGGGGATGGTGAGTGAGTTGGGTGAGTTGAGTGAGTAACTTATAATGGACTGGGATTTTTTGACCGGTAATTAAGATGCATTTTTGATGTTATGATATCAAAAAAGATGTCCAGAAATGAGAAAGTATTTTAGTTTTGATTTTTTGGCTAAAGACACACTGGAGGCAATTATGGGAGGAAAAACAATTGAAATGCAAATTTTTATTATGAGCCGATAAAGCTATCGTATGAGACATTACGGATAATGAAGAGAATTGATGAAATATTTACCGGGTGTTCGTTTTATGGGAGTCGAAGAATAAAAGAGGTCTTGGGGCACGAAGGTGTGAAATATGCAGAGAATGAGTTTAGGAATTCATAAAAGCAAAGAGCAGCAGAAGTAATAATAGGCCAATGAATGAGAAAAATATGTCAAATAAACACTTCATCGATTATCTGAGGAGTAGGATTTGTATGTGAGTCGAGTGAGTAAGTAAGGAAGGAAGTGAGTGAGTTAAATGCGTTGAGTGAGTATCTTTTGTCTTTTTAGATAACTTATATAGCCATTTAAAATTTTAACAGTCCTGAGTATTTTGGTTTTCAGAATATCAAATTTCTCTTCTGAAATATAATTTTCGTCCAATGCTACATTGATGTGATCCAGTAACTCATATAGCGAGCCTCTTGATTGACGGCAAAACTGAATATTTTCTTGAAAATGATATCGTCCATGACCTTCAGCAATATTTGCAGATACAGATCTTGACACCCTTATCATTAGATCAGATAATCTAAAGTTTTCAACTGATGGTAATATCTTTACTACTCTTGAGATTTCCTTTCTCAATTTTCTGCTTTCTTTCCAAACTTCTAAAGTCTCAAATGTTGATTTTGTCTCTCCTCAATCCACTTTACCACGTTCTCCCCATTTGACTTACTCAACCTACTCAACTTACTTAAAAAAAACTGATTTCACATATTTCACCTTCTTTACTTCTTCATTCCGCATGTAAATTCTTGGTTTACCTCTTTCCCACCCCCCTAACCACCTCCATTACCCTTTCAAGATCTTCTTTTTTCAAATTTGAGCCGGAAGGCAAACAAAGACCTGTCTCAAACAACTCTTCAGAAATCCCGGATCCATAATAAGGATAATCTCTAAACACAGGTTGGAGATGAAGAGGCTTCCACAATGGACGAGATTCAATGTTTTCAGCCTCTAATGCTAATCGTACCTCTTCTCTGGATACGCCAAACTTATCAGGATCGATAGTTAAACAAGTCAACCAACGAGTGCTTCTACCAAATTCCGCTTCAGGCATGAAATGAATACCTGGCAAACTTCCAAGTTCTCTTTTATAAAAATCATAATTTGCCCGACGTGCTTTCACTCGGTCTTCCAAAACACATAATTGTCCTCTGCCGATTCCTGCTAATACATTGCTAAGACGATAATTATATCCAATTTGTGAATGTTGATAATGTGGGGCAGGATCTCTGGCCTGTGTTGAGAGAAACTTCGCTTTCTGGATCAAATTTTTATCGTCTGAAACTAACATTCCACCTGAAGAAGCGGTAATAATTTTATTACCATTGAAAGAAAAAACTCCGAATTTACCAAATGTCCCTGTCTGTTTTTCTTTGTAATAAGTACCTAAGGATTCGGCAGCATCTTCTATTAAGGGAATATTGTATTCATTGCATAACTCTAAAATAGGATCAATATCGGCACTTTGTCCGTACAGATGAACCAGGATTACTGCTTTTATGCTTTTACGTTTTTTGATTCTGTCCTTAATCGCCTTCTTGAGAAAGTTGACATCCATATTCCATGTGGCATTCTCACTATCTACGAATACCGGAGTTGCCCCCTGATATATGATGGGATTAGCGCTGGCAGCAAAGGAAAAAGTTGAGCAAATGACCTCATCTCCCCTCCTGACCTTCATGAGTATCAAGGCCAGATGAATGGCCGCCGTACCTGCACTCAGGGCGGCAGCATTCTGAGCACCTGTCAACTCGCAAAACTCTTTTTCAAACAAATCTACATGCGGCCCGACAGGAGCAATCCAGTTTGTATCGAAAGCTTCCTTAACAAAAGCAAATTCCCTCTCTCCCATGTGAGGAGAAGAAAGATATATTCGTTTTTTATTCATAATTTGGGACGCAGACCTCCGCAGATAAGCGCAGATAACCGTTTTCTTGAATTATCAAATGCTTTACGTTTAATTTCAGGTTTAGGACCAAAATTAAGCAAAAGCCCAACTTCAATATCTGTTGCTTTTAAATAATTTAACAACTGTGCTTCATGCTCTTCTGCTAAACATTTTGATGCCTTCAGTTCTACAATTACCTTATTGTCAACCAGTATGTCAGTGAAGTATTCACCTACAATTTCATTTTCGTAAAGCACATTTATTGCAAATTGAGAAAAAGCTGGAATTCCAGCTTTTTTAAGCTCTATCATCATCGCATTCTCATAATTTTTTTCTAAAAATCCGTAACCAAGCGTATTATAAACCTTATAGAAAACTTTAATAATGTCTTCTGTTAACTCTTTAAATTTAAAATCATGATTATCTGCGTTCATCAGCGTCCAATATTCAATTCAAGTCTTTATTCATCTTTTCTATATCTTTCTTTATTTCACTGATTATTGAATGTTCTTTTATTGGACATATTCTACCACCTGTAAGCGCCCATAGTGTCTTAAATAAAATACCTAAATCAAAAAAGAAAGACTTCCTTTCAACATGTTCCATTGCCAATCTGACCTTTGCAGGAACAAAAATTTCAATATAAGCTTTGTCAGGGTCTGTTGCAAGCGAAAGCAAGTCTTCCTCATTTCGAAGATACAAAGCCATATTACTTGTTATACCAGGTCTGATTTCTAAAATCCTTCTCATTGAATCATTATAATTATTGACTATTTCCGGCACGTCAGGACGGGGGCCAATAAAACTCATATCCCCTTTCAGTACGTTCCATAGTTGAGGCAATTCGTCCAGTTTGGTTTTACGTAATATCCTTCCAATTCCGGTAATTCGAGGATCTTTACCAGTTGTGACTGATGTTCCAATTTTATCAGCATTGATCACCATCGAGCGAAATTTGTACAAATGAAACAAATGCCCATTATGACCAACTCTTTCCTGTGAATATATTATTGGACCTGGAGAAGAAAGCCTTATTATAAATGTTATAAAGATAAAGACTGGAGAAAGGATTATTATACCAATTGAAGCCATCATAAAATCAAATACTCTCATGTTTGGTTAGTTAGTAATCTTATTTCACTTTAATTTTCTATCTTAATTTTTTCTCAAACACGAATGTTTATTTTGACAACCTTATAAAGGCTGTCAAAACCATTACTCTTTTGTGTTAATATCACAATTCGGGAATAATTTGTAAATTTCTTTCCTTTAATATCCCGATTGCTGTACCAAATCTAAATGTCTGTAGTATTCCCTTTAACCTTTCACTTCCATTGTTGCAATTATGATAATGTCTAAATCTCCTGTAATGTGTTAGTTTAGGTATTTTAGGAATTATGGGACCCAATTCATAAGGATGAAGATAAAACATACATGGGTGTCCGATTTTATTAACTTTATTAATAAAAAATTTAGTAAGAATGAGTGGGAACAATCTGAAGTATCCTCCACCACCAAATGGAAAACGTCTGCCAAAGAACTCAATAGTAGATAAAGGAAATTCAATTAATCCGTTACGTAATCTGTGTATGAAAGGTGTTGTGCCACTTATACCATAAACATCATGTATTTCAGTTGGATAGATACTTGAATCATAGAGAAAACCAACCTCTTTCAAAATGTCTAATGCCCACATACTTGACTTCGTAATTGAAAAATCAGGCGCTCTAAATCCATAAACGCTTTTTCCTGATACATCTTCAAGCGTTTCTTTCGCACATATTAAATCATTTTTAAATTCTTCTTTGGTTAATCCGAATATTCGTAAGTGTTTATGGCTGTGACACGCAATTTCATGCCCGCATTGTGCCGTTTCCCTGACTACATTAGGAATATCCCGCGCTATTCTCCCTAAAAAAAAGAATGTACCCTTAATACTCAAATTATCTAAATAATTTAATATTGAATTTACATTTTTTTCTATTTCATAGTTCTCTTTTAATCTTGAAACATATTTATCCTCTATATGAAAACTCTGTAAATTTGATTCAACAAAACCTTCCACATCAACTGAAAAGCAATTCCTAACCTTAGCATTCTTGCGATTAATTGTTACACCCATTTCCACTAACAATATCCAGAAATTTCTCAGCTAAAAACTTAACATTATAATTTTTGGCAATAACCTCATAGCCTCTCTTACCCATTAGAATCCTTTCATCCGTTGTCATAGACTTAAATTTTTGTAAAGCTGATGCAATTTCAACAGAACTACCCGGAGGAACAGTGATTCCTGCTCTGGAAGATTCAACCAGGTTGTTTCTCACCTTTGCGGAAAAAACTATAGGAAGTCCTGCAGCCATGTAATCATACACTTTATGAAGATTGACACCATATCTATAAATGGGATTATCATGAAGGCACAAAATACCGACATCCGCACAGCTTAAAACTTTTGGAACTATTTTCCTTGATATAGCCGGCCATATCCTTACAGAATCTAATTTATTATCCGAGACGTACTCTATTAATTCTTTTTTTGCATGCCCCTCTCCAATCATAACGAAAGAGATCCCATTTTCATCTTTATCCTTTAACACATTTGCTGCCTTGAGTATGCAGTCCACCCTGTTCCCTACGCCAAAACTTCCTACATAGACAACGACCATTTTTCCTTTTTCTCTTTCAGCATTCATAAAATTACAAATATTATTAACTTCATCATATGAAGGATCATGTTCCACAATCTTAAAGTCTTCTAAATTAATTCCATTTGGAATCCAGGAAATCTTTTGGGGTTTAACACCTCTTTCTTTCAAATAGTCACTTATATAAGGGAGAGCTTCAATAAAAATACGTGTTCTTTTATACAAATATTTTTCCAAGGCATACAAAATTATGATAAACGGATGGTATCTTGAGAACGCTTTTCGTTCGACCCATACCTGTGGCCATAAATCACGTATCTCAAGGGCAAATCTTGCATTGTATCTGACTGCCAGCCTGTTTGCAGCAACGGCAGCAAAGGGACTGGGATATGAAGCTATTATGACATCTGGTGAAGGTTTGATGTCTTTTGAAATTTTCGATAAAACATAAGCAAAATTGATCATATTGAGAAAACGTCTATGGTCGTTCCTATAATAGATTGGCCTGTTTTTCAGGTATATTATGTCTAAATTCCCTTCATTCTTAATAATATACGGCACATTATCTTCTATGGTTTCTATTTTACCCCAGTGGCTGTAACTAGAAGTCCATAATGTTACATGATTTCCCATTTCTGCGAAAGTCCTGGAAAACAGGTAAGATCTCTCACTGCCAGGCATATCTGGCGTACCTGCAAACTGGTTAATCATCCATATGTTCATTTTTTATGTTATGTTAGTTGATCGGATAATCTGTAATTTTCAACAGATGGAAAAGTCTTTACCAGACGCGAAATTTCTTTTCTCAATTTTCTACTTTCTTTCCACACCACACCTCTAAAGTCTCAAATGTTGACTTTGTATCTTCCCAATTCATTTAATCCTGTACTCCTACTTAACCAACTAAACTTACTCAACTTACTCAACTCACTTAACTCACTTAACCTACTCAACTTACTCATTAAAATGAATTTATTCTTCCAAAAACTTATTAATTACATTCTTAGAAATTTGTGATATATTATCATCCACAAGGAGGCTTCCCCCAAAGGTAATCGAACCTGTCGAGAAAACGCTCCCGCCTCCAGGCACATTATATATCGTCATATCAGCGCCTCCTCCTCCCGGATTGATTCCTCTGGCCAGCAATGTAGTGTTTTTCGGAGAGTGAGGATAAATCTTGTCTGTTTCCCATCCGCTTGCGCCTGTTTTTCCATCAGCGGAAACATTTAATCCCTCTTTACCGATAAGGTCTCCATCGTTCAGATGAGTTCCCTCAAAAACCCAGTGATTAGATTTAACCACTTTATAAGGTTCCATGGTATTAAGACCAAGCAGATCATGGGCTGTTCCCAGGACAGACTCCTCATTAAAACCCTGGTATCTGAAAAATGCACCATCCAGAACAATCAAATTCCGGTCAGGAAATTCAACCTCTTTATACATTGTATTGCCGGATAAAGAAACAACGTTACCACCGTTTTTTATAAATTCTCTCAGATGATTTATCATATCATGTGACCAGTATTCATTATGTGTACTGATAAAAATAATCTTATACTGGTTCAGAGTATCACGAAATTCTTCCTGAGAATGAAGATCCGAGTCTGAATAGATATCATAACCAATCCCCTCTCTTTCCAACCAGGCCCATACAAATCTCTCACCAACCAGTAAATGATCTCTTGTAATTTTACATGCATCTTCCACAGGGTTTCTCAAATACAAATCAAAAGGTCTTTGAGTATTAACGATATATTTAGAATGAAAGGATGTATAATTAATATAAAAGTTCTGACCTCCCCAACTGTTATAGGCATGCCAGGTATTCGTTGAGGCAATTACGGCGATCTGATTCTCGATCTTTTCCGGCTTCACGATTACCGGGATAAAGGAAACGTCATCAGTATTATTCCCTGTTAACTTAATCAGATAACATCCGCTTGAAATACCATCGGGTATCTTATAGGTAAGAGTTGGTCTCCATTTACAGCCTAATGCGGAAGGAAACTTTGTTTCTATGCTCTGGTAAGTTCCTTGTATATCATTCATCTTCTGAATCGTTTGTAGTCTTTCACCAACCCTTATAAACTCAAGTGAGAAAGTTGCAGCCCGGGTGCTGATCATCAAATCTAATTCTTCCCCAGGCAAAACACTCAATTTATCTGAATAACCACATGTTTTCCCTAATGTGGTTGGAATTTCAATGCACTCTTCGTGAAGCAATATAGGGCAGAACAAATGAGCAATGGTAAGGAAAGCGTTCATATATGCAGGCCAGAAATTGTTTTCTCTATGGCGTAGAGTATAGGTAATCCTGTTCTTATCATCACCAACCATAATATTTACCACATCGAATGGATACGCCCAGAATCTAAACAAACCGTCTTTATTCGGTTTTACTGTATACGTAGACGGTAACAATTCAAATATTGGTTTAAATATGAAAAATATATGTACTTTATAAAGTTTTCTCCAGGCAGTTTCTATTGTAACTGATACGTTTCTCAGGTCTCTTTTTACCAATGGACGATAAACCTGATTCACCGGTACAAATCCTTCCGTAAAAAGAACCCTGCCGGTTGTATACTTTGGTACCAAAAGTAAAATAACTCCAAAACCGAACAAACCGATCAAACCGATAATAACAAGAAAAATAAGCATGATTTATACTCCTCTACTATCCTATTCTACTGGTTCTGTTTCTTTTTTCATTTTTATTAAATCTCAACATCAAATTATGGAGTAAATATCCAACAATAGCTCCAGGGTCTTTTATTGAACATATCTCATATTTTAAATTCCTGCCAAAGAATTTAAAAAAACTTGGCTTTGTCCTGAATCTCTCTTTAGACTTTAAAAACCACATGATATCACTCGGCAGATAACGGAGATACATCCCGACTTTAAAATTCCTGTCTGGTTGCACTTCCTCCCCTACAGCTAATTGATATAATTTATAGAAAAAATCCACACCGGCAACAGACCCGATCTTAATGCTTCTCGTAAACCGGGGATTTATCTCCATCAATTTGGGAGTTTTATCTCTCGGATCCTCTATAAAATCACAATCACCCATTCCATACCATCCCATCGCCTTCAACATCCTTTCAGCAATAGCAAGGATATCCATACGGTCTACTGTACAATTAATAGTACTTGATCCCCCTTCAGGTGGATAATTTCTGGGTTTATTGTAGACAACCCATGATAACACCTCTTGTTCTTTGTTCATTAATATTTCCGCCTTAAATTGCATACCGCTATGAGGTATGTATTCCTGAATAATACATTTCCCATGTTTCCTCTCTGTCTGCAGGAATGTTTCTATTAAAGTATTCTTCGAATTAACCAAAGTTATCCCTCTTGCTGCCAGGCCAAAACGAGGTTTTATCAGGACTGGATATTCTTCAACCATTTTCTTTATTTCATCTATGTCCTTTTCTTCAGGAAAGTACGTTTTCGGACACGGTATATTATTCCTGATAGCAACCTTCATCGTCTCAGCCTTATCTAATGCTTTCTTATACAAATGGAAATCAACAAGGTACAGATTTACAATCTTTTCCAATTCATTCTTATATTTCGAAACTAATTGCGGAGTTTGGGTATCTGCAGGAATGAGGACATCCACCTTCTCTGAAACAATAAAATTAAGAAGCCAGCTCACAAATTCTTCTGGACGAGAATCCGGAGAAGGATAGAGTACCCGCTTGTGTGGATATCTTGAGAAAAAAGTTGTGCACATCCTGATATGACATCCAACGATAACCCTGAAGCCTCTTTTTCTAAAAGTCTCTGCTACGGTAAGCGCAGGAGAATCTTCCGCTCCTAAAATTAATACACTTTTCATAAAAATATTTCCTCTTAATACATCGGCAGATTAACAATTACCGGCATTGACAAAAACCAGGTAATCGGGAAAGCGTAAATTTTACTATAAAAAAATTGAGATGCTCTACAAACGTTATCATCAGTCTCGCCTTTACTGGCTCATGGCATTTTCCAATTGAGTACACCTTGTCTTCCCAGTAGAGAATGAATATACTCCGCCGTAAACATTTGGCACAAGACCTAAAATAACTCCACCTTAATTGTTTAGTGCGTCAATAATAAACTCTCACATGAGTACAACATGCTAATCAACCATAGATTTCGGACAGGCAATGCTACTCGCAAAAAGAAGCTTGTCACTCTAAATCTGGTACAAAAACAAATATGGCAATTCTATTACCCATCAGCTTATCTTTTCAACAATTGAGCATAAAGACTCAAAAGTCTTTTCTTTTCAAAATCCCAATTGAACTTTTCATGAACAGCTTTTAACCCGTTTTCACTCATTTGCTTTAAGAGTTCCGGATTATCTAAAAGATAATCGATAGCCTGCGCAATGTCTCTCGGGTTTTTAGGGTTTGCTGTGATTCCAAAATTACCCCCTTCGATTACTTCTTTCCATTTTGGAAAATTCGACCCGATAATTGCCAGGCCTCCGGCCATATATTCATACAGTTTGTTATTTCTCCCTGATAAACATGCAAGGTTGTTTGGTTCCGGAGAAAAACAAATTAACCCAATCTTATTTGTCTTTATAAAATCAGGAATTTCTTTGTAACTGATTTCACCAATAATTTGAACCTTTTCATTTGCAATTCCGCGTATTTCTCTCTCAAATTGTGGTGTATCAAATGATCCAATTAAAAAAAGTTTTACCTCATTTTTAACGTAACGAATTGCTTCTACAATCTCTTTTATTCCGCGTCCTTTTGACAATCTTCCTACATAAGTAATCCTGTTATCCAGTTTTTTGTCACAGGTGCCACACGCATTTACAAATTCCATTAATGGCATGTTTCTTAAAACAATAACCTTACCAGGTAATGTATGGTTATTGGAGAAACTTTCTGCAATGTCCTCACCCGCAACGATAATACCATCAAAAAATTTTGAAGAAAATCTTTCAATCCCTTTAATTAGTAAAGCAACGCTCTTCCTTGCTATTCCAGGGATGTATGGCTTGCAAAGTATCTGTTTAACATAATCTTCATGGACATCATAAATAATCTTTTTTCCGGTAAACAATTTTAACAACACTCCTATAGGCAAAAGCTCCGGGTCATGAAAGTGATAAAGATCAGCCTTTTGTCTTAAAGCATACCAAAAAGTTTTCAATATCAATATAAACATACGGTGAATTCGATTTTTCTCCTTTGGAAGCGCAACAATCTTAACCTGATAAACAATTTCACTTTTCTTGTTTTGAGCAATAAGAATAACATCATACCCTTCTCTTGCGAGGGTCTTACACTCCTTTTGGAAAATGCGAATGTCAAACGGTGTGTGTACTGTTGTAATATGGCATACCTTAATCTTATTAGTTATTTCATTCATACGTATACCTCATCAACTAACTTATTCTTTTAGAATTCTTCCTCATATTTGAAAATCTTTTTTTAACCTTTTTCTTTGACACCGCTAAGTATCAGCTTCTTAATTTCTCCATTTGCTTAACACATTCTTATATATTTTGATAGTTTTCTGAGCATTTTCTTCCCAGGTAAAACTTTCAATGTGTCTTCGGATTACATTTCGATCCCAGTTTTTTGTAAGCATGCGCTCAATACCTTTTACCAGTGATTCCGTACTCTTTGGAGGTATAAGAACCCCTGTATCTTCTGTAACTACCTCTGGTATTCCTCCAACCCTGGTAGCAATAACCGGTAAGCCGCAAGCCATCGCTTCTAACACAACGTTTGGAAGACCTTCATAATGAGTAGGCAAAACGAATATATCCGCTGCATTTAACCAATTTGAAATCTCATTGTGAGGTTGTCTCCCAACTAAATGTATCTTTTTATGTAAGCTATCGGAAGATATTATTTTCTTAATAGTGAGAAATTCCTCACCATCTCCTACGAGAATTAAATGTAAGCCGGGATATTCCGGAAGTAATCTCATAAAGGCGTTGATCAATTCAATGACACCTTTAATCTTGTTGAGAGCTCCCACAAAAACGATGACCTTCTGATCCATTAAGATTCCTAATTTTTCCCGGTATTCTATACGAATTTCCTGATTAAAGTTAAAGGTCTTCATATCACATCCATTGTAAACTACGCTAATTGGATACTTAGGATTTGCAATAGATTCAGCAGCTGTCTTCAGTGCATGGCTGACACATACAATCTTGTCGGTCTCAGAAATTACCTTCTTTGTGAAAAACATTGTCAACTTGTCATGGTAAGGATAAATATTAATATCACTACCCCTCAAGCTGCAAACAAGAGGAAGATTATATTTTTTTCTTAGCAAAAATCCGACATAACCATCTGGCGTAGCAGTGTGCATATGAAGAATTTCCGGTTTATCTTTTTCAATTGCAGAATTTAAGGTTTTCAAAATTCCATAATACATTGTGTAACAAGAAACAGTACGACTCAATTTACCTGGAAAACATATATATCGGGGATAATCAATATGAACCCTGTCAATAACATCACATGCAGGAATTTGATAATAACGTTTCCATTTTGATTTATACTGCATAACTCCTGGAGCATAAGGAACAGGACAAACCACCCTTGCAGAAACACCTGCTTTTAGAAGATATTTTACATGATTGTGGATAAATACCCCAAAATTATAGTTCATTTTATTCGGATACATATGAGATAAAATCAGGACTCTTATTTTCCTCATTTTAAACTTGCCACTGCTCACGATTTAATAAAGATAGAACAAACATCTTTTTACCCATCCTGGTCATAGGGATTCCCTTGACTTTCTTGATTTCTATATCCGTATTTCCTAAATACTCATTTATTTTCTCCCTTATAATCTTTTCGTCTCTTTTGGATAAATCGTCCTCTGTAACAAACTCAATCCTGAGTTTATCAATCTTTTCCTGGACTACTCTGAACTCCTTTATTGAGTATCTTGCGGCGAGTTTCAATCCTCCAAATATATGGGTGAAGAATTCAGCGTGAACTTTGTTACCGTTATGCCCTTCGATAAAGTCAGAGACCCTTCCTTCAATCTCTTTCAGCAAAGGTGTTTTTCTTTTGCAACTGCAAATAAGTGATGCAAAACTTGCCGTATCACCATTTTTATACCTGATTATCGGCATAGCGTAATTGTCAAGATTAGTGATAATTACATTTCCCCTGCTGCTTTTATTTCCTTTATCATCAACTAAATCCAGGACAACATGCTCTGATGCAATATGCATTCCATTATGCATTTCACATTCAAAAGCTATGGAAAAAGTCTCTCCGCATCCATATTGATCATAGACGTTTTTACCAAATGCATCTTCTATTTTATCCCTCTGGAATTTGAATAGTTTCTCGGCAGTTGTGGTAACCGCCTCAAGCTCTATTTTTAACCCATAATCCAAAGCTTTAAGCGCCAGGAGATTTACAGAAGATGCATAACCTCTTAATATTTTGGGTGGTGATTTCTGTAAACTTGAAATGAGGTTTGATAATACCCGGTCGTTTACGCTAAAGGTACTGACAAAATGTAAATTGTATATTACATTTGATATCTTTTTTTTATATTTTGCAACAAAAGACTCAACGACACGTTCTCCCCAGAATAATAAAATCTTATCTCCCCATCGATATCCCATCGATCGAAGGAATCGATAATAAAGTGCATTCGTAATAATACATTCTTTATGATTGCTAACCAGGCTCAACGGGACACCCGTAGAACCACCAGTTCTTCTTGTAGAAATTTTCTCCTGAATATTAGTTGATAATAATCTTTCACGGTTACTCCTTAGGGTTTCTTTATCAATAACCGGTATCTTTTCCAAATCATCAATTCTCTTTATGTCGTCAGGCCTGAGTCTCTGTTTATCAAATAGTTCTTTATAAAATGGCACTGATTCGTAAGTATGTTTTATCAGACGTTGTAATTTTTCTTCCTGATAGTTTTTAATTTCATCCTCAGAATAATATTGAGTCTTCTCCAATTCCGCTAATTTTTCCAGTAATCCATTTTGTCTCCTCATCATTTGCCGAACTATAAAAGAACGCATTATTACCTCCTAAATGTTGATTTATACGCAATGCGGCAAAGCCGTAACCAAAATAGAATAAATTTCAGGCATTCTGTATACAGATCCACTTTGCCAATGTGAAAATTTGTAACCATTCACAAGTAAACGGAATTTTTAACTGATACATTTTTATACATACATATCATCATCAGGACCAGCCAGAATACCTTCCTGGATGCGTAGTCACCAAAAAAGGCCGCAATGAGTACTCCAAAAAGAACAGCTGTAAGCATAATTTCATCAAAATTATGTGGCTTGATTCGTGATTGAATCGCTTTGTAATGTTTCCATATTGCCAGAATCATAAAAGAAAAACCAACTATTCCCAACTCTACGAAATTTCCTAAATAGGTATTATGTGCAGCCCGATAATATCCCATAAATCTGGACGGATAAAGAGCAAATTCGTCATAGGCTGCAGGAAAATTATTCAAACCAGCTCCAAATAACCAGTGTTTCTCCAGAGCTTTCAATCCAGCATACCAGATATCCATTCTTCCAGCGCCACCAGATGATGTTGCTTTGGCCCATCGCTCAAAAAACAGATCCGGGATAAATGGTATGATTATAATTGCAATAACAATTAATACTGTACCAAAGGTTATCCTGTTTTTCAGAGAAAGGAAATTTATTATGACCACACCTGCAACCCCAAGCATAGAACCTCTTGCTCCGGTAATGATAAGGGCAAACACGGTTACAAAAAGAGCAGCCCCCAACATAACTCTAATTATTTTCCTGCGTTTCTCCAATACCATATGTATACCGATTGCTATGGGAAAAATTAAACTGAAACCAACCGTGTTAGCGTTTGCTTTACGTCCCCCTATATCTAAAGTGGCTCTTTGAGTGATTTCCTGTCCAAAATCCAAAAGACCCAATTGGTAATTGTATATTGTAAATGCAGCGGCTACGAATCCTCCAAAAAGAATACACCATTTAATAGTTTCAAACTCATCTTTCTGAAGTTTATAACTTGCAACCACTAAGTAGAGAAGTAATAAGCTCACAGCGGTGAAGATTGATCCCATGACCAGATGCGGTTCAATGGCCCACCATACAGTTAAAAAACCATATATAACAAACAATACCAACCAGATAGAAGCAGGATCAGGTCTTTTCAACTTGTTCTCAAAAGATCCCTTTAAGCACAGGACAAGAATTGTCAATGCTCCAAGGAATTTAGTTAATGTTGCACCCTGAGAACCTCCGGTAACGGATAGGAAATTTTCAAAAGGAAGGAGGAAAACGTATAACCCAAATGGGAAAATAAATGGTTTATGAATACAAAGATAAACTATGAAAGGACTGAGCGCTATTGCAAAATATATTATCTCTTTCTCACTAATCGCAATTCCAGTAATCGCGGCAGTGAATAATACAAACACTATCCATATTGCCTTAGTTTTAAAATTTAATCGCCTTATTATACTCGTATTGATGGCTTTCATTTCAGAACCAATCCATTTAAGATTTGCGCATATCTGTTTGTTATTGAATTATAAGAATAGTTTTCAATAATGCCATTACTGTTGCATTTTACTTTTCCAGACTTCATAAATTCTCCGTAATATTCCAAAAGAGCATTTCTCAACATATCAAAATTCCATGTATACTTGCCGGCATTTGTTGTTTCCAACATACCTTTAACGACGTGTTCTTGCCCTCCAATAGCAATAATAGGCCTTCCGGCACCAAAGTATTCGTAGATTTTAGCGGGACAAAAACCTGCTTCGTTTTTGTTATCCCAAAGTAAAAGTAAAAGTACCTGAGATTCTCTTTGCCGTTTTAATACTTCATTTCTTGGCAAAAAACCACAAAGACGAACAACTTCTTCTATATTATTTCTTTTTATATCATCTATGAGCCAATCCTCTTTAGGTCCGTAAAACCTTATTTCTATTACATCCTTATTGATTAAATTTTCTTTAATCAGTTTTGCTGTCACTTTGAACAGTAATGAGGGGTCACGCTTACCGTTATAGAGTTGTCCTGTATAAGTGAGAGTGAATTTACTTGTTAATTTTGACGATAACTCTGGAAAATCGTCACTGTCATACCCGTTTGTTACGCAATAAACCTTTTTAGTTTTGTGAATAATACCAAGTGTTTCTATCCATGGTTCAGTAACGGTAACGATAACGTCTGCATAAGCTAATATTTTTAATTCCAATCGTTTCTCAAAAAAATTAATTAACCATGACTTGTTTTTGTAAGGATTTTGCGTCCAGAGATCCCTCAGGTCGGCCACCCATGGAATCTTATATATCTGCTTCAACTTTCTGGCTATTAAGTGAGCTGTTACAGGAGAAGATGTGCTAATAATTGCATCAACTCTCTCTCTCTTCAATAATTCAGATGCTGCTTTGATCGCAAACCTGCGCCATCCTCTTTCAGGATCGGGAAACGCTATTATCTCTTTCACTAACTTGATTAATTTACTTTTTAATGACTGATATTTAAAATCCTTATCAACATTTATACCTAATTGTTCGTGTAACCCTTTGTTGGGATGAATTCCGATTTTTGATTTTAATATACCAATTATATCATTATAATCAGTTTCAATTACTCTTATTTGATCAGGTAGTTTACCTGATCGTTTTACAGATAAAACTATAGGCTCCCACCCATGTCTCGGAAAATATTTTGCCAATCTATATGGTCTTTGTGAACCAATCGCTAAGTGCGGCGGAAAAGAATGCGCTATTATTAAGACTTTTTTCACCTTAGTATGTTAAAAATAAATTTATTAAAAAAATTTTGAGGGTTTGCTGTAGACTCTCATGTATCCTATATGTTGTGGTCATAAGTCACCATTGGAACTTTACGTTTAATTTATTGGTATTTTCGAGTTGGTTCAATGTCACCTTATATTTCGAAGGCGGACAAGGATTTATTTAAAACAGATAGTTCATTACTTAATAAATATTATTTTCTTACGCATTGTAGCAATAAACCACCTCAGATTTAAGGTACGCTAAAGCTTAAATTCTGGCCACAAATCCCCCCAGTTCGGCACGACTCCAGTATTTAGGTTTTACAAACTGAAAATTACGTAATTGATCAAAAGCAATGGTTTTTACTTGTTGACTTCTGCCGATCCACGATATTTCTAAGTCTTCCAGAAAGCCGTCAGCAAATTTTGACTTACGATTGTAAATGGCATTGTAGACTGTAGGGATTCGAGAAACATTGTAGCCCATGATACGAGCAATAACAGCATCAATGTATGCAGGATTTTCCCCTAACATAACTATGCCTAAATGTTTAGGAGAGGGTTTTAAAGGCCCTTCTCTCTCACCCGCCACAACTCCATCAACGATGTTTATCACTTTTTTCGCTGCATTCTCTCCGAAATAAGTTATGTGGTTAAGGTCTAAAATCATACGCCAGATAGTTTCATTCCCACTCCAACAACCGTAAGAAATACGTTGGCCACCTGTTACACGGATTAATGCAACAACCACCTTAAGCAACTGATAGTATCCAAAACGCTTGAGATTTGACGTTTCCATGTAGTGTTCCCACAAGTGGTCATATAATTTATCATACCATTCTTGAGCAAAATTCTTGAGAGCATATCCATCGCCACCAGAAAAATATGCTCCTATCATGTGGTGAGGCAAAAACTCCTTGTGTCCATTGATCCCAACTAGATTTTTGAGCGCTCCAGTCAGACCCGCCTTAATGTGAGTTTTCATTTTTGGTAAGTTAATTACCAAGTCAGCTTCTTTGATACGTCGTGTTACAAGATACTGGTGCAAACCCGGAGCATGATGAGTCTGCAACATACTTGGCTTGTAACAGGTAACCCTAAACATCTTGGCATAATCTGCTATATCTTCGAGAAAACTGTCTCGGCCAAGGTCTATTAAAACATGCTTGTTCGTCAACATTTTTTCAATGCTACCCCCTAGATATTGATCGACTACTATCTGATCACCTCTCTCCCCATTCATTTGCGTTAATCGCCAATCCTCGCAAAAGATATTAATGTTCTTATATTGATCTCTTGCTAAGCGGACTAACTCTTTAACACTTGTAATTTCAAGCAAACGTTCATAATCACAACTTTGCAAAGGGGCATCTGCAATAATAATGGTTCCCTGTCCATCGAGTGCTCTTGCAGACCAATCCATCATGTATTTGATAATACTTGCATGCGTTAAAAGACAATCAATGTCCTGATTAGCGGGATTAAAATCACGTACCCAATTAGGTTTAATAACTACAGTTCCACCTGGTGACACCCATTTCTTAAACGGATTTTCAGAATCCTTATAAGCAGCAGCAAATAACGCTTTTAAAGAACGGTAAATCGGATCATCAGTAGCTGAAAAGGGAAATTCTGCATACCTCGGTTCAGTTTCTGCGACAAACACATTACATTTCACAATTTATACCTCCTTGAGTATAAAAAACTCAAAAGGTCTAACATCCCCATTTGACCACACTTAGGGTTCAGGAAAAAATAACTTGAACAACTTTTGTTTTTCATGTTTATAACTGTATAGTTCCATTCTCCATGAAATTTATCTTTTTTAAGGTTCTCTTTTCCTATATCTATGTCTGAGACCTTTATGCCAGTTGGATATTTTCTTTTGTCTATTTTTGCTTTTACCTTTAATCTCGCTCTCGTTTTTGTAGAGCCAATCAAGTTAACCGTTACATCATGATTGACAAGTGGCTTGTCTTACTATTTCATTCTAATATGAGAAAATAACCGATTCTCAATTTTATTCCATTTACTTTTGGTGACATATGGCAACTTCTAATCCCGTTTTATCAACAAACTCTTGAAACTTGTATATCCAAATTCTTACTCGATATCCATTACTGTCACACGTATATTGCTTTACAGCTTATGATAAACATATTGTGGGCAAATACCAGAAAAAAGTAGCCGGTGTGTTGCAGATAAATCCCTGGTTTTTTACAGCCTCTGAAGATACTGTAAGTTCAGATAAACTCTAAAGATAGCTCCTCCCTCTCAGCCACATTGATAGATGTAACAATGGAGGTATGGGATTAATATAAAACAAGATTAAAGGTATTAAGCAAATTGCTTACCATACCTATAATAAATTTGGAAAGATACACGGAAAAAATGTAATCATTATTCATATACCACCTTATAATGTCTTATGAATAATGAAAATGTAATAATTTACTTCAGAGGTACCAAAAAGGGTTAAAAAAAATTAATCTTTTCTTATGTAATCATAACATATTAGTAATTAAGGAGACAGAAAATTCAACAATAGTTTAAATTATCTACACTCAAAAACAAAACAACATTTATGAAACTATAACTTATCAAGATCAAATTTATTTACCTTTTTTAACATCCATTCCAACCAAATAGCGAACAATAAACATAGCCATCTCTAACGACTGTTCATAATTGAGCCTGGGAGCGCACAGCGTTTTGTAAGTAATGGGTAAGGTCTGTTTCGGTTAAGTTGCGGGAGCCACCGATGCACTCAGGAATGCTATCGCCAGATTCGGATTCAGAGTATCGATTAAGATGATAAGCTCGTCAGAGGTGATAGATTGACCAATCTTCGCACCGATCTGATTAGCAATCCCACGAAAATACTCTATATGGGCTTCATCAAAAGATCGAGCCATCATGGCACGTTTTCGAGCGGGCTAATTTTTCCAAAATCCTTAAAACTGCCGTTCATGGCAGTTTTAGGGATTTTGAACTTGCGCTTTCGGCGTAAAAAATATTGAAATCTCTATGCTGGTTGGTTACCTCAAACGTGGAACACTCCTTTCTATTTAAACTGGCACAAGATACACAAATATTTTACAGTTAGCTTGTACTGGTTGTTAATATGAGTATTTAAATATCTTTATTCCTTTAACTTCTATTACAAATTCAAAACCTTCAGTAGAAAGATCAAGTTTTAATCTATTATCAATAATATAAATTGTTCTCGGGTTAGCTTGCACAGAATGTTTTATATTGGCTATTACCTTCTTACAAACATTTATATTAAACGGATCATAGAAATGAAACACTATATCATTAACGTGCGGAATATATTTGACAGCATCTTGTTCTAAAACAGTTATATTTAAGTTCTTGTGTGAACGAGAATATTTCTGGATGTTTCTTTGGCATAATTTAGCTAAATAAGGAGACATCTCTATTCCAGTCACATTCCCAAAACCGGATTCAGCTGCAATTATCAACATCCTTCCGGTTCCACACCCGTAATCAACAATTGTTTCAGATTTTAAATCATGCAAGCATTTCTTTTTTAAGGCTTTTAATGCACTGATTGTTGCATAAGGAGAGGTAGGTACATGGCCATATGCATCCTTATGAATTTTTGCATCTTTGTAATCTAATTGACAATGTGACACAATTATTCCTGTTTTTGTTCCATATTTATAGTCAAATGTAATTTCATATAAAAGGTCCCGAATAATAAAAATCTTATAATACAGAAATCTTATGACGCGAAATGGGAATATAATACCGTGCCTATCGATAGATCTACCTATCGTTTTGAGTGATAATGGTAAAGATAAATAATTTTTCATAAAGTATGCAACACTTGATTTTTTTCCCATAATATATACACAGGCAAAAAAACTTGTCAAAATTTCTTGATTTAACAGGACATGAAGTTCTGCCTGAATCCTGTACAATAACAATGAATAACAAAATTCCCCGATGATCAGCACAGATACTTCTTTAAAACCTTACCTAAAGGACTTCTGGGTATCTCTTTCCGGAACTCAATAATCCTAGGTAACTTAAAATCTGCTATTTTCCCTATACAGTGATTAATAATCTCTTCCTCCTCACAATCGGATCTTGGTACGATAACAGCTTTCACGATCTCATCACCATATTGGCTTCTTACTCCTACAACAACTACTTCAGAAATCTTTGGATGAGTACTTAAGTGATTCTCTATCTCTGTTGGATCCACTTTGTGGGTGGCAGTATTAATAAAAATTTTCTGCCGTCCGGTAATATATAAATGGCCTTTCCCATCTTTTTTACCCAAGTCACCGGTAAAAAAATACCCATCTTTAAAGCATTTTTTAGTCAAGGCTTCAGAATCAAAATACTCTTTCGTCATTGCCGGGCTCTTTACGGCTATTTCACCAATATTACCATCTTTAATCTTATGCCCATCTTCATTAAAGATCTCTACCTCCACATTCCTTAGAGGTAAACCCACAGAATCAGCTAAATCACTTATGTTTTGATCGATATTTATTGCAACAGCTCCCATTTCAGTAGAGCCATATTGTTGTCTGATATAAATGTGATACTTATCATGAAATTTTTCAAAAATCGTTCGTGGAAGCGGGGCACCTGCTGAAATACATAATCTGAGAGAAGAAAAAACCTCTTCCTTATCTAAAAGAGTTTCTGCTAAAATACCATACATAAAAGGAACGGCAGGAAAATAGGTAATGGCTTCTTTTTGAAGAATACCAATAACGACACGTGGACGAAATTCCTCTAAAATGACAATTCTTCCACCAGCGTAAACCGGGGCAAGGAGGCAATTACCTAAACCATACGTATGAAAAAGAGGTACAACCGAAAGCACCTTATCTTTATTACTTAATCCTACTGTCTCTGTCAGGTTTTCTGCTTCACGTACCAAATTATAATGGGTTCTGGCAATTCTCTTCGAATTTCCGGTAGAACCCGATGAAAACTGGTACATTACATCTTGCTTATTTTCTATATTAAATTCTTCCTGTATCGGTTGATTCTCCTCCACAATTTGTCCTAGAGATTGAACACCATCGATCTTATTTCTCGTTATTAAAACAATGTTCATGTCTCTTTTTGCCATTATTTTTTTGCATAAAGGTACCTTACTTCCATCAGTAATAATAGCCTTTACCCGAAAATCAGATATATATAGTTCGATCTCATTCTCCTTAAAATGGATATTGAGTGGAACTATAATAGCCCCAATCCTCGCTACTGCAAAGAAACTAATGAAAAATTCAGGGCAATTTGAAAGCATAATGGCTATTTTGTCGTTAGGTCTTAAACCGAGAGATATTAAGCCTTGTGAGAATCTACTTACCTTATCCTGTAAATCTTGATAGCTTAGCTTTGTATCTTTGTATATTATTGCAGTCTCATCACTGTATTTGTAAACACTTGAGCGAAGCATTTCATTTAATGTTCTTTGTTGTACCATAATACTACCTTCTCATAATCTTATAGATGTACAATTAATGTCTCTTAACAAAAATGTTATAACCAAATTTGGCAAGATCTTTATTGAAAGCGTTTTTCGTAATATCTGACAAGTTAAAAATAACAAACAAATCACAACCAGCCCGACAAGCATCAGACTGTGTCATAATTACAAATTCCAGTCTCAAGTATAACACCTATTGTCGTTATATAGTATAAGATTATTGCCTAAACTCGATTGCTACACAGTCTGCATTCTGGCGGGTAAACAAACACAAAATTCTATAAAACTGATTTGATAATTCGAACATTGTAATTTGAAATTTGTTTGTGCTTTACAAATTGAGACTTGTAATTTTTTAGCCCCTGTTTGGATATGGCTCGTTCAGGTTTGGAGATTCTTGTTCATTCTTTAAGTTTAAAAAGTTTCCTAATATCTTTTTACCAGAGGAAGTTCCTATTGATTCTGGATGAAACTGAATTCCATAAATTGGGTACATTTTGTGTTGAACCCCCATGATAATCTCATCCCAAGTTTTAGCAATTATCTCGAGACAATCCGGCAAACTTTTTCTCTCACCAATAAGCGAGTGATAGCGCATAACTTCTAATGAATTTTTTATTCCCTTAAAAACCCCCTTATCATTATGGTAAATAACGCTTGTCTTTCCATGCATAACTTCCGGAGCCCTTACTACTTTTCCTCCAAATGCATGGATAATTCCCTGATGCCCCAAACAGACACCTAATATAGGAGTATATTTCCCCATCTCTAAGATCACCTGTTTACAGATTCCAAAATATTTCGGGTTTTCAGGATTTCCGGGTCCTGGAGAGATTACAATTCGGTCTGGAGAGAGCGCCTTGAATTCCTCAAACGTCATTTGATCATTTCGTATAACTAATGATCTTCCATAAATCTCACCTATGTACTGGTAAATATTATAGACAAAAGAGTCATAATTATCGAGAATAACAATCTTCATCGTCCTTTTCCCTTAACAATTACAGGTTCATGTGCATCTTCAATTGTTTCCTCTTGCAGTGTCACATTCCTCAGGGCACTAATCAGCGCCTTAGCTTTTGTCAACGTTTCCAGATACTCCTCTTTTGGATCCGAATCAGCTACTATTGCACCGCCAACCTGGAAATAGGCTTTACCATCCTTTAATATAATTGTCCTGATAACAATATTGAGATCAATGTTCCCAGAAAAATCGAGATACCCTATTGAGCCTGAGTAAATTCCTCTTTTAACCGGTTCTAACTCGTCAATAATCGTCATGGCTTCAATCTTAGGCGCTCCTGTCATTGATCCACCCGGATAACATGCTTGTATTAAGTCGAAGTAATCATTTTGCTCCTCTAATTTCCCAATAATTGTTGATACCATTTGAAAAACTGTAGCGTATCTTTCAATAACCATTAACTCAGGCACCTCAACCGTACCAAATTTACAGACACGACCAAAATCATTTCTTACAAGGTCGACAATCATCATATTCTCCGCTCTATCCTTAATACTCGAAAAAAGTTCATTATAAAGTTCTTCATCTTCAACCTCAGTTTTTCCCCTGGGTCGGGTTCCTTTAATGGGTCTGCTCTCCCCCCACCCATCACTTCGCACCCGAAGAAACCTCTCAGGTGAAGATGAAACGGTTATGACCTCAGGGAAATTTAGATAACTGGCAAACGGTGCTGGATTAACTTTACGCAATTCAAGATACAACTCAAATGGATTACCTGAAAAATTGGTTTCTAATCGATGAGTAGTACAAACTTCAAAAATATCTCCTGCAAAAATATGCTCTTTAGACTTGCTGACTACATCCATGTATTCTTCTTGCGTAAACATTGATCGTATTTCAATATCTTTCTTTTCTTTTTCTATCTTTATTTCGAAATCACTCTTCAAATTCTCATGTTTTATTTCATACGACCAGTCTTCCCTTTCCAACTGCTTCATCTTATGCCTTATACTATTAAAGGTTTGTTCAGCCTTTTCCTTAGCTATATTGAAGTCTCTGTCAAATCCAACTGCAGATAAATAGAGTTTCTTTAACAGATGATCATAGATAATGACGTTATCAACAAGCATGAAATAGCAGTCAGGTAATCCCAAATCATCGACCCCCTTACAGGGAAATTTTTCAATGAAATAACACAGTTCGTACCCGAAATATCCAACCGCGCCACCTAAAAAAGGAATCTGTGTTTTATGATAACAGGCTGGATCGATTTTGTACCCGGACATAACCTTTCTCAATTCAGAAAACGGATTTCCCTTTCTGCGAGTAACTTCTCCATTATGTGAAATAATAATGTTTTCTCCTTTACTTTTAAATATCAGAAATGGTTTTCCACCAGTAAACGAGAATCTGCCCAGTTTTTTTTCATCCCTCCCACTATCTAAAACAAAGCTGTACTCTTCTTTCTCAAAAATCCTGAAATAATCAATCAATCTCAGAGCCGAGTTGATTTCCTGGAAAATGTGGAAACACCTTAATGAGTCCATCATTTCACCTCCTCTCTTAATGAAACCAACTCTTGAAATAATGATTGAAGCTTCTCAGTAAATGATCCCGGTTTACCAGTTCCTATTACTCGTCCGTCTACTTTGACGACTGGCATTATCTCCATTATCGTGTTAGTGATAAAACACTCATCCGCCGTATAGAGATTGTATCTCGTAAGCTGAGTCTCTTGGACAGTAAGCTGTAACCGTTCTTTTGCGATTTCAATAACGGTATTACGCGTGACACCTTCAAGACAGCCACAGGCTGGCGAAGGTGTCATAATATTTCCATTCTTTAAAATAAACACGTTACTAACCGTTCCCTCGGTAACAAACCCTTCACTATTTAACAAAAAACCTTCAAGCATTCCATGTTGGTTTAATTCAATTTTTGCTAAGATATTATTTTGATAGTTACAACCTTTAACCTGAGGGCTCAAAGACTCGTTACCCATCTTCCTTGTACTAACAATCATAGTTTCTATGCCTGAGGAAAAACATTCTGTTGGATAGAGAGGGACATCTTTGACAATAATTGATAGAGTAGACTTTGTACAAAAATCCGGATTAATCCCCCTTTCTCCGACCCCACGTGACAGGGTAATCCGAAGATAAGCATCCTTAAGTAAACTTCTCTCCAAGGCATCATAAGCTAAGACCTCTAAATCTTTTTTTGACATAGGTATTGATAACATCAGATATTTGGCAGAATTAAATAATCTATCTAAATGGTCGTCAAGTTTGAATATAACCTTGCTATAAGACCTTAATGTTTCAAATATCCCGTCTCCGAAAAGATATCCATGATCAAAAAGAGAAACCTTTGCGTCCTCTTTTGAAACAAATTCGCCATCTAAGTAGACAATAATTCCCATAGTTTTCTTCTTCTTTATTGCGTGATTTTTGACTCAATAACATTGTTCCCTCATATCAAATACTCTTTTGCTCTTAAATTGTGTTCGCGGTAAAGTACCATATGGAACCAACTCAACCTGAACATCTACACCCAGCAGACCTTTGAGCTTTTCCTGAATCTTTTCACGTGGATCAATATACGAACTCTTGGGAATTGCAGATTTAGGCTCAACAATAATCTTTACCCTATCCATATCTCCAACCTTGCTTAATTCAACTCTAAACTCATCACCGAGTTCAGGGTCTTTGCGGACGCTGTCCTCTATTGTACTAGGAAAAAATGCTAAACCTTGAATTTTTATCATATCGTCAGGCCGACCATGCAACCCCCCTAAAGCCCTGGCGTGAGTCCTCCCACATGCACAAGGTTCTCTGGTTATTGATGTCCAATCTCCCATCATATATCTTAAAATTGGTTGAGCTTCGGAAAAGAGGTTGCTAACAACAAGTATACCTCTTTCACCTTCCCTAACTGGTTCTAAAGTATCAGGATTCAAGACTTCGGGGATATAAGCATCTTCCATGAGATGGACATTTACAGGATTCTCCACACTGTTAACCTCATCCTCACATGTATATCCCAATGGTGTCATTGCAACTTCAGTACATCCAAAGTCATCGTGCAATTTTGCACCCCAAAGCCCCTCAATACGATTTTTTGTAGAGGGAATGCCGGGACCCGGTTCACCAGCAGTGATAATAATACGTATCGAACTGTTTTCTGTGGGGTATTCTAAATCATGCATAGTACGTCCCAAATAAAGGGCATAAGAAGGAGTACATAGTAAGACAGTAGGTTTATAGGTATTAATAAAAAAAGCTCTTCTCTGCACATTCATTCCTCCACAAGGTATAACAGGACATCCTACCAAACTCATCGCATAATGAAGACACCAAAATGCAACAGCTGGACCGTAGTCAGCACAATTAATCACAACATCGCCAGGTCGTACTCCCATTGCCCAGAGAGCTCTTGCCCCAAGCCACGCCCACATCTTCAAATCATGTTGAGTATGACGAAAAACCCTGGGTAAAACCGTGGTTGTCCCGGAAGTAGTAAACATCATCCAACCATCCGTAGTCCATCTTTTATGACTTAACGGAGAAAAATTGCCCCATGGAGGGTTATCTGTTTGATTTACCAGCCATTCTTGCTTAGTTGTAACCGGTACTTTATGGAGATCCTCAACGGATTGTATATCTTGAGGTTTGAGTTTTGCCTGCTTAAATTTTTCCTGATAGTATTGACTTTCTTCGTAAAGATAATCGAAAGCAACTGAAAGTTTCTCACTCTGAATTTCTTTGATCCTCTCTCTGGAGATTTTTTCTAAATCAGGCGACCAGATAGTTGGACTACCTGGTTTATCGTGATTGAACTTATATTTTAAGACTGTTTCCAGCCATTTTTTTCTTATCTGGGACATACAGGCATCTCCTTGCTCTGCCACTACACACAAATAAAAGTAGAATCAAGTAATTACAAATACTAATATTATACAGTACTCAGTAAGTGTTTCAACTTTCCCTGTTACCTAATTTACCACTGATATACTCCGATAATTTAATTATATTCTCAAATATCTCCATGCTCATTTCAGAATCGTCAAAGAAGAGTTTAAACTCTTCTTCCAAGCCAACAACCAATTCAATAATCCTAACAGAATCCAACCCGAGCCCTTTTCCTATAAGAGGTGTATCCCTTTTTAGTTTCTTTGCATCCAGGCTTAGATTAAGTCGCTTCAAGATTACATTTCTTACTCTATCTTCAATATCAGCTCTTGTTTCATTCATAAGTAGTAACCCTTCATATTCTGAGATCTTATAATAAAGATCTATTTCACTTTCAGATAAAAGGAAGTCATTTTAGCAAAATATCACAATTTTACATACAGCGTCATAATCGCAAAACATTTAAAGTTGCCTGTCTCCTCAATGAGAAAGCTCTTTTTCTACTTTCCGTAATACATGTCCATATCAATCAGCTCCATGCTCCTTTTTAAAAATTTATCCACATGAGTCACACCAAATTTCAATCCTTTTACCGTATAGTAATGCAATATCTTTTCTTTTTGAAGGATCCTGTCGGCACGATCATATATACGTTTTCGGTCAGGTCTAAGTGGGGTTATATAATAGGTAATTTTTTCTTCCCCATTGATAATAGTTGTCTCGAACTTATCTGCACTGTAATGCATAGCACGTGATTTGGGATGGAGTTCTTCTGCCATATGATACAAGGTAAAACAACGTCTTGGCTGCACACCGATACTCGCTACCAGTCCATTATATTGCTGCATCTTGAAAATAGGAGATTTTTTTCCAAAAGCGGTACCCAAATGATGTTCTGCTACAAGCTCTCTGCTATGCTTACCCCAAGCGGCGATCGGATGCGTTGGATGAAGACTGCGTATTACTCCTTTACTTCGTCTAAACAATTCAGTAAGTAAGCCAACTTTAGAGGGTGCACGTGTGACATCAAATATTTTTTGCGTTTGCACATAATAGTATTGGCTTCCTTCAAAAGGAAAAGTTGGCATCAGCATTGTCCCTTCTTCTCCTATCAGCTCCTTCAACATACTGATCAACTTAAAAGGATCTATGCATGGAACACGTCGGCTGAATTCATCCATGGAACTGTGTAAATAGATTGTAGCCCCCTGGGTAAATCCCAATTCCTTTAACTGGCTAATAAAACCTTCTCGTGACAAGGTACGGCAGTCCAACCTCCTTAAAAAAGTACGCCTTATTCTCCATGCAGTTTGACAATAAGGTATTAAGGAAGATGGAATAATACGCTTTGCAGTAGTCTTCATTGTCTCATCTTTTTATTTATCCATTATGTATCGAATGGTAAACTTTACCTTGTACACAACAAAAAACATCAGAATGTTAACTCTATTTTAAGATAAATATATGCAGATTTCCTACTCATCTCTTACGTGTCTCTCAAGCATGTTAGCATCAACAAAAAATTTACATGCCCAGTTCAGATACAAATAACTGTTATACCCACCTTGCACTGGAAATGAACCCTTGACGGCCCCTCTTGTTTCAGGTTTCCCCTCGACCTTGATTGTACGCCTGACGTATTTATTTGCAGCGTAAGCTGCATCACGATACCGAACATCACCAGTATCCTGAAACAACATTAACCAACAATGAGCGATCTGTACGCTTCCTGTCAGACAAGCCCACTTAACAACCCCATGCCAATTCGAATTTAATCGACCTGGTAAAAAACCATCTACCCGGATTGCTGTTAACAATCCATCTGCAGTTTTTTTAGCAGCTTGCAAAAAAGAATCATCTTTTGAAAATCTGTATGCCTCAATAATCCCTCGCAACACATACCCCAGTGTATGTGTCAATGGTTGTGATGGGTCCACAAGACAACATTTTTCAAACCATCCATTGTCATGCTGCCAGCGAAGAGCCCACCTTATATTGCTTAATGCTGCTTCAGCGTAAGCCTTATCAGGCTCTATGCGGGCGGCCTCTAATAGACCCCAGGCAACATGTGTTTCATAGCTTTTTTCTCCCGGTTCTGCAAACGGTGTTGGATGTCTGCGCCAACAACCGTCAGGATCTTGTGTCTTAACTAACCAGTCTGCTGCGCGGCACATAGCTTCACGGTACTGCCCAAATTCGCTAACACCGCTGGATAAGCCAAGAAGGATCTGGCCAGTGTTAAAGGTGACAGGAACCACAGGTGTACTATCGATTGTGCCACCTTGAAAACCTCCACCTGACAACTGTATACTAACCAGCCAATCCAACATCCTTTTTGCTCGCAAGCGAGCGTTACTGTCCCCACTTAACTTTGCATACTCGATCATTGTCGGTATGATATACCCTGTAGTCTCAGGATAAGAGGACGCCCATCCAGTAACCAAACTATAGTGACGCGCCACACCTCCATCAGAAGAGGAGGAATTATCTTGTGCACGGTACAACCATGCTACGCCCTCATCAATTGCCTTTTCAATACCCGGGTCTTTATCGGGTAATCCCAAAATGTCTTTACTCCGTTCATCTCTAGCAGATTCGGGTAATTGCGTATAATTGACAAAATCACGAATGGTTTGTTTGAGTTTAATGAGCATATTTTGCTTTATTTACTGTATCTGTAAATGATGATGATTTGGAAAAAAAGTTACCTTAAAAAGAGCTACCTTTTGAGTCGTAATATGAAAAAAGATTCGTACTCTTTTAAAATACGATTAATTTATTATAGTAAATAAAATATAGTCGCTGTTTCGTAAATGGCTAATTTAAAATAATAGGGTTTGTATCAAGCAAATACTTTGCCTTTATTATGACAAATTTGGCAGGAAAAACGGAAATAGGTATACCCTTTTTCTGTATATTGTCTTAGGAATTATTAGAAAATAGTCATTTACTTTTAGGTATATAAAAGTGTTCAAATAAACTAACCATGTTGCATAACATATTGTATGACACATATTACAGAATTCAACAAAAATTGACATTTAAAATATTTAAAAATTTATAATACCAATGTCAAATAAAAGGTATTTTGTTGCTGAAAAGGTTTAAATGGATATCGAAAAGAGTTGTAATGTTAGATAGAACTTTTGAATGAATTTGTTTAATTGTGATAAGTCGCCAATGCCATATCAATAATGGGCATACTATTTAATTCTGATTTTTTCAACAGTGTTACGATAATACTTAGCAAGCGATTCAGGTGTCCTCGATTTTTTTACACGGCTTATATTTAAAACTTGACACTTGTAGCGATCACGATTCATCTCTTTTAGTATGGTTCTTATTATCTCACTAAATTCACCATTTTTACATAAGTATCCTATATCACCAAACTCACGCTCAATGTTCTTAAAAATTAGTAGCCGAGTTGCGATAACAGGTTTTTCCCATGCAATAGCGTCCAGTAAAACTCCCGAAGCGCTGAACTCGTAGTATCTATCTTCACAGAACAGACAAATAAAGTGAAGCTTGTTCAAAAGCCTGGCATATTCATCTCTACTTAAACGTTCATTGCCTGGTGTGGTGCTCAAAAAATCCATTTCAGCCATGTTCAAGTAGTCATATTGTCTACCAACTCTGCCAATAACATGGAAATTTGCCAGTCCGGGAAACTCAGCTGAAATCTCAGAAGCAACATCAATAAATTTGAGGAATCCCTTGTGCTTAGTTGCAAGGCCCAGAAATCCGAATTGAATTGGTGGATTTAGAACATTGGTTTCCTTAGGGTTGTCGTCTAAAGGTATCGGATGATCCAGTACATCAATATGTTCACGTAAAAATGGTAGTTCTCGTAATACAGCGTCTCGAATCGATTTCTCAAGCACTATGTATTGTAAATTTCTATGGTTAAACCTCCTCAGTGCTGTCCTTATATCGCCAATACGCCTGAAAGGTCTCAATGATCTCCGCTGAACTAATGCGCTTAAACCTCCATGAAGAATAACTTGAATATTTTTATCTTTATGTACGGTATGAACAAAAAATTTAAGTGCCCATAATATTGATGAATTGCCTGAAATTACCAATACGTGTTTTTGGGGATCTTTGTTCAGCTTATTAAGAAGGAATTTTGTAATTTTGAAATCTGATAGTAATCTTTCTCTAAAACTTGAATGTCGAGATGGCAAAACCAATTTTTCCCAGGTAATAGAATTAGTATATTCCAGACCTAAGTGCTTTTGGACGTTATATAAATGTGATTCTTCTCCATAAAAACTAATATCGTCATCAGGGAATGCAAGACGGATTATATTTAGCAATGCAGTATTAAAGGGTACATGTTCTATACCGCAGACTATTGGATCGCATACTAAAAACATGGTTTCTTAGAATCATTATATCAAAAATGGTTCGAAGCATAAACGATTTGGAATATGTATATACTAAGTTACAATAATTAACATTCGTCTTTTTGATAATAAACGCTATTCAGGAATTAAAACTATGAGGTTACGAAGGTATATGATTTTTCAAAAAGTAAAGAGACCTTCGATTGCTTTCATTAAATACACTTCCAAGGTATACGAATAACTCCGAGTATTACAATCTGCAAGGCGCCAAGAAATAAAATGACTACCAAAAGTGACGGATAACCTGGAACTGGATATCCATAGACAAGTGTTCTGACAATGATAAATGAGCCATAAAAATTGCCCCTATTGCTGTTACAAAACCGATATACGTAGCAACTTTAATGGCATAATCGTAAATGAAGTAATCCCTTCCAGGGCGAAATTTTAAAGTTTCCAGTAGTTCCACTTTGTTTTGCCGCGCAACGAGGATCGCGCCGACAGAGAACAGACTTTTGTTCGAATCCAATCCATGTAAAAAACCCTTTCATAAAACGGCTAGAGATAGTCATTGTTCCTAAAGATGCAAGTTAGCTTGCAGTCTTGTCAACTCCCGTCCTCAGATCAAGCCCATATATCGCAACAAACAATGGAACCAGAAACACCAGGCCAGAAACCTTGAAATGATATTTTCTTCAGTTGCTTGTATCATAAACCTTCTGGTCAGCAAATTTGCAATTAATGCACAGACAAACAGATACAATACTGAAGACAAAACGTTCTTCTTAAAATACCCACATCTTCTTTAAAGCTCTCAACAAGAAATAGAATATGGTTTTTAATACCATATAACTGGTAAAAAAATATAGTATCGCCGAGATACCGCTGAATCAAACGGATATAGGCACTTAGAGCTTCAAAGTTACCAACATGTTGTCGTTAATTACTTAACCTCCTGTGATGGTATTGTTTACAACCTGCTGAAAGCGGCTTTTTCAAGCTTGTCTTAGAAAAATTTAGTTCCTAGCCACTCTTTTTGCTTTTTTATTAATCATTGTAATATCCCATATGAATTCCCAAAGCAACAATGACGTTTTAAAACATCATTGTTGATATCATCATACTGTTTTTTGGCAATAAAACATGAAATAACAGTAAATACGTTGCCCACTATAATACTTCATAACATCAGGTAAATTCTGAATAAAATAAACTTTACCGTCTAAATTTTCAGGAATTATTGTGTAAATACGTTTGAAGAAAACTTCCGGAGAGTAGTAGCGGGAAAATTGTATCTTATAAGAATCGTCTCTCCATACTTTCAGCGCTTCACTATCAAAAATTATATCTGTTTGACTACAGTATGGACTTGTCACATTGAAAAACTTGTCCTCTAAATATAAAGGTAATATTATAAAATTGCCCTTCTGCTTCAATATTCTTGCAGCTTCCCTGATAAAATTAATATCACTATCACCCATAAAGAACTCATAAGCACAATGAACTGCCAGAGAGTTTGCAAACTCACCTGGTAGATTAGTATTTCCCGCATCAGCTCCAATATTATTCCCATGTATTCCCTTTGGGTATGACAAGTCTAACCTGTAAGACTTTATCTTATCCGTGTCATTTAATAAATCTGCATATGGGCTTTTGTATGCTGCAACATCAATAAAAACGTCATTCGGTGACATATCGAGATATGTGTAGCTAAGGTAGCACTCAAGGCATTTTTCAATATACGTATCTCCTGAACTTCTGTACTTTGTGTCTATTTGTGGGTACTTCTTAAGCCATAATTCAAAATCAGGAATATCAATCTCCACATTTTCCACTTTTATTCCACATTTTATTAAACGATCCCTCAAGCTATGGTAATATGCATAATTCTCAAGAGGTTTATCGGTATGATCATAAAATGATTGTCTCTGATCAGGCAGACTTTTATAGAAATCAATTAGTTGCGGGATGACAGGAAGCATCTGAGTCATCTCTTTTTGTACTTCCAGTTTCACAAGGTTTGTAATTTTTTCTTGAACCATTGCTCTCATTTTTCTAATCATTTTTATTATTCTTCCTCCCAATCTGGACAAGCCAGAACCAATCAGATATTTTAATATACAACGTACTTGTCGAATTCATCAGCAGCGATTAGATTAATGAAAATTGATAAAGATATCAAATCCTTTTTTTTTCAGAATTTTTACGCATTACAGGGATTTTAGTTAAATTTTAGATGACTTTTTAAAAGTTCCTCTAGTTCTTTAATACGGTTATGCCATGAATTTTTTAAAGCTACATTTTTGCGTTTAAAAACATCAGCCTCGTTATCATCATGTAAAGCTTTTTCTATCTCTTCAATGAAGTCTGATGGTCTTTGAGCAATCCGAATCACATCTCTTAAATCATCTGCCTCATCAACTTTTGAACTCACTACCGGCTTTCCCATTGCCAGGTAATCGCGTAACTTCAGCAAACCGTTCCCCCTGGTAATAGTATTATTTTGAAATGGAACAATGGCTACATCAAAATAACGCATATAGTCAGGTAAACTTTGATAATCTACGGCTGCTATGAAATGAAGATTTTTATACGGTAAATACCTCTTTTTAAAATCCGAGTGAGCAGGGCCAATAAAAACAAACTGCCAGTCAGGTCTTCTTTCTAAAAGAAAATCCAGCAAACCTTCATCCATTCTACTCATGCTGATGTTTCCAATATATCCAATTACGGGGTTTTTGTCATTTTTTATTTTTTCGAGAAAATCTACTGGTTTGTAATTCTTTCGATCAAAATTATCATAGTTTGTTGCATTTCTGATTACGTGTATGTTTGAATACAAGTGCTCATATTTTTTCTTTATATGGTCATTAACCGTCAAAACAATATCGGCTGCTCTTGCGTACTTTGCTATATTGCGTCTGAATAATTCTTTCATTTGTTTACCATACGTAAGTTCGACAAAATCATCTGAAAAGTCAAAAATTGACAATGGAGATCCTTTCAGTATCTCGTCTAAAAGATTATCAGGAGATATATTAGGACAATTCATAAAGAGGATATACGGTTTGTCATCGTTTAATTGCCTGATAATCTTTAACATTATTTTCGTCTCAAATTTTTTCAATCCCGTTAGGTATTTTCTGTTGGGAACAATATTTACTGGTGTATACACGTAAATTTTATGTGAAATTTTTAAAGGAAATATTTTACTGGTGTTACCTGAGGCAGTTTTGGAATTAGTCATATTACGTCTTACTATATTTTGTAGAGATACATTCGGATTAACGAAGATTAGCCTATTTATGAAGTAGCATTTTGATATTTCCGCCATCATGCTCTGGTTTCGCTTCCACATAGTACTCCAGGGAAGAAAACCAAAACAAATAATGTTATATGTTTTTTCCTTTTCCCACATTTTTACTTCCGAATGTTCATATCCATGGGTACCAATTCATATAGGTACTTTAGAGAGCGTGGTAAAAAACATATCCATCCATCTTTTGGATTGGTTGGTAAAGGCAGGTTTAACAGCACTCTTATAAAGGATAGCCTTATTTACAGGACAAACACCAGTTTAGCAGATACGGCTGGTAAAATTGCTATTGCTCCGACAACATCACCGCGTTGGCATACAAACCTTTATACTCAAAGCCGGGAGTACCGTTAAAACTGATAGTCAGTACTACCACGCCATCACTGCCTGGAGAAATTTCGGTAAATCTGGCCACGTAACCATTATCGTTGTCAGCAGGAAGTCTGGTTGAACTATCACCCGGCCCGGAGAAGATTGCCCCGCCAGGCTCACCAGGATTGCCTGTGGCATCTGAACTCTGGTTCGTGAAGGACAGCGCTCCGGACAGGGTCACCAGCGATGCGCGATCCCAGCCGTAATTGTTGCGGTGAGCATAGAAAACCAGTTCATACAGCTTGCCCGGATTCAATCCTCCGAACGTCAACACCAGATTACCCGCTGGCGGTGAAAGGTTCAGGTAAGATACCGTTCCAAAGGCAGTCAGCTTACCATTGAAAACGTTATAAGCATCAGTGCCCGACGCAGGAGTTCCGGAATGTAATGTGGCGTGACTGCTCCCGTTGAAATCTCCACCCGTCACCGTCAGCGTCACCCCGGTCCCGCTGCCTGTGTCGAAATTCATCAGCTCCCCACTACTCTGCAGACCGGAACCACCGTTGGGTGATGTGATTGTTGTGACATTGGTATTCAGTTGACCAGCGGCCCATGCAAGATCGTTGTAAGCCGTAAAACCAGCCGTCGCTGTATTAACGGTTACGGTTACCGTCGCCTCGTTCGAATTTACTCCACAATCATCCTGTACTTTGTAGGTAAATGTATCTTGACCAGTGTATCCAAAATCAGGTGAGTACGTTACTGTTCCGTCCCCATTAGAAACAGAATTACCGTTGGTTGGGAACCTTATTAATACTACAGTAGCAGGATTGATAATACCGTCAATATCTGTGTTATTATTTATCACATTAATAGTAACAGGAGAACTCTCAGTGGTTGCTGCAGAATCATTACTGGCAACAGGAGGTGCGTTGCCGATAACACTATCCATAACTTTAAAAACATCGGTATTATCAAGATAAGCACCACGTACAGTATCAACGCCTGTTGCGTAATTTGCAAACAACGCTGACCCGCTTCCTCGTGCATAAAGCGGTATCAGACTGTTTGAATGTCCACCAGAATTCCACGCCCAGTATACTGTTTCACCGGGATCAATGACACTGTTACCGTTGTCAACCCAACTTGCACGGCGGCCTCCACTTCCGGAAACAATCTTTTCCAGCGCAAGAGTTGTATCATTTACATCGCCAAGAGGAACGTTCGGTAATACACCAGGTTTAGCAGTAAGATAACCACACTCATGATCGCCGGTAACTATAACTAAAGTATTGGTACAGCTACTGCCGTTAGCAGGATTTTCTACCCAGTCAATGACAGCTTGAACTGCCTCATCAAAATCGATCTTTTCGCCAATCATATCATCCATATTGTTGGCGTGACCGCCCCAGTCAACTGCGCCATTCTCAATCATAAGTACAAAACCGTTTGGATTACGATTCAAAACAGTCAATGCCGCATTGGTGCTATCAGTAAGTGTGGGGTTTTCCAGGTCAAAGCCAGAATCGTCTGCTTTATGAAAAACATGGTCGAACAACCCCGCCAATTTATTAATATCTGGATCGTTGGCAGTATTTAATAATGCATTGCCACCATCTATCCCGGCTTATCGTTCCACCAAGATATGCTTTCCCGGCTGACCACTTTCACTAGCCAACTTGTTTCTAATCGCAGAATTAACATACCCATTCCTTCTATCACCAATGATAACATCTACCGATGGTGATGTTGGCCCATGCCCACCAGCATATAACGGATCTAAAGAAGGATTACCCGTAGTATTGGGATCTTCAAACAATCCCTCATCTGCCAATTGCATAGCCGTTAAAACGGCTATCATTATGAGATGTCCAGGCTCCTGGTGTTGCATGTGAGAGAGGAACGGTACTGATAGCACCAATAGCCAGGTTCATTGTCTTTGCTTTATCTCCTATACTGAATAAACGATTAACACCGTCAGCAGAAACACTGATTCGAGAATTTTGAGTTTTGCTACCAGAATAGAGTGTGATTGCTGCTGCTGCACTATCTGTTACAGGATTTTGCAGTGCATAATTAAAATTTGTCCATGCCTTTGTCGTATCATAGCTGCCGCCTTCAGGAAAAGTTGACATAAAGTATTTTAACCAAGTGGGATCAGTCTGATAAGAGGGTGTCGTTCCTGTATATTGATTTGTAGCTTCAATTTGTTTTATTCCGTTTCCATCGGCAATCATCAAAATGATATATTTTGCACCAGAAGAACATTCACCGAACGAATTGTCGGTGCGTGGTATTAAGAGAAAAAAGACAGAAAAGAGTATAAGGTATAATGGAGGTTGTATAATCATTCTTTCAAGTCTTGTAATCTTGTTGATAGGTTTTTTATTAGACATAGAATTCATCTCCTTTTACTCCACCCGAATAGAATACCTTAGATCCAGGATCAAGAGGTGTATCGTGCATCTTGCAAACTCCTTATTTTTGTTTAAGAAATACGTATCTTACAAAGTTTCTGAGATATTTTTAAAACCAGATTGATTCTCACCCGTTTTTTAACTCATTCCTCAATGAACTTAAGCAAAGGTATGAACGTAAAGTCTTCACTGTCAATTCTATTATTAAAGCCCTCGATACCCAGAACGTTAGTACCTGGAAACAGCTCATGGGTAAAACCGCTGATATCCAATTCTTCAAACATCTTAATTTTTGAGCGAATTACTTCTATTCCATTAAGATAAGCAATAAAAGCACCGTCAGAATCAATGGTTAGTATCATTCCCTTTATTTTGTCAGGATCATCAACTGTAAACTCATGACGTACATAGATACTATCGTATTTATCTTTCATATCGTTCAGCTTGGTTTTTGATTTACTGTTACCATAACCAAAGCCACTTTGCCCTTTGAGCCATTTTGAATCGTCGTAGCCTACGTGGTTCCATTTAAACTTAGGCTTTTTATCTCCTTTGAAGAACTTCCATTCATCTCCCTCACGGATATCCTCAGGTTTTTTCTTCGATTTGGCCACCTTGGATTCAGCATTTCCGTGATTGTCAGAAGGTTTCGCCTGTACAGTTTGTATGAAAATACCCAGCATAAACACTGCCAGGATAAAAGAAAAAAAAGAGTTTAAAGAAGCATTAAAAATTCCATACGATCTATTGCCATTTTCAATAGATAATGAGTGTATATATTTAAAATCATGAAAAAGCATATTATTATTGTACCTATATTTCTTTATTTGATTATCAATCTTCATTTAACCTTCTCCTGAAAATTCAGACTTTATTAAAAAAAAACAGGCTTACAAAATACTTTTCGAAATTATGATTTATTTTTTTCTGTTCTGATAAAGAAAAACAATAAGTTTGGCCATCCTGACCCGCCCGTACCGAACAGTACGTTCGGGCGGGCTAACTTTTCCAACCCCCCTACCTCGTCCCCGCCAAAATGCTCTTCGGGTTGGCGAATGACCTGTTGGCAGGGCGGGAAACTGCCGCACGTGGTAGTTTTTACTGTCTTGTGAACTTGCACCTTCAGCGCAAAAAATAAGAAACCATTGAATTTTCTATGTATGAACTTAAACACATAGCTTTATTTCAAACTTGCCGCATGTTGTTTTAGTTAATAATTAGAACAAACAACATGCCAAATTAATTTGAAATTTTCAGTATTTTTTTAAGTAGCATTAATTAATAAGTTAATGAATACAAAACAATTTGATTAGCCCTTTATGTTTGCAATATAATCTTAAGCGTTAACTTATGTTGAAAGTGTAAGTTAAAGTATACACTGTAAACTGTAAAATGTATTTTCCGTCTGATATTTCAACTTCCTCATAAAGATAAATTTAAAAATCAGGACTCTCCCTGTCAGAATTTTATAGTTTGTGCCAATAGCAAGCGTGGCCGAAGGATTTCTCGTTTCATTCATGAAGCTACACGCAAAAGACTCAAATCTCAGTATGAACAACGAGAATCAAAAGCAATTTATAACCCCAGATACCAAAAGGCAGAACTTCCTTTTAGTCATATGAAGTAAAACTCAGGAGTTAAGGAGTTTCATGAAAGGATGTGAGGAGGTTAAAGCGAAGATATCACTCTTGTCAAACCTGCTTTAATACAACAAAAATGATAACGATATTAGGTGTTTCGGTATGATTTGAAAAAGACGTGTTGAAATCTGTCTGGCACTGTATGCCGATAGCTAGAAGACTAGTGTCTGCTTAGCAAAATAACCCTATACTATTGTTTAATGAAATCCTCAAATTTCTTGAGAATTAAAAAATTTTACAATTCTATTGTGACACAGCCTGCAACAGCCCATAAGTCCGAGCGTACCGTACATCCACGGGTAGGAAGAACTTAACACGACCAGTCAAGATTTCTGCCTTTAAGTTCAGATAGTTTCTGATTTTGAGGACAAAAGACCGAAATTAAATATTCTCTCACATCTTTGTCCATTTGTTCTTGATAATCTCCAACATTTCTCACAGCGGAAAGGTCAAACTCAAATTCAGGCATATTAAGAAATTGCAATACTTTCGCCATTTCCTTTGCAGGACCAATTATGAAATCTTTTTCAACGAAACAGCCAAATTTATTTACAATAAGAGTATCTGAATGGCAGAAAACATACCTGATCAATTAATTTAGTGACCATCAGTGTGCCGCTTAACTTCCATTTGGATTAAAATGAGTCTCCCACTTTAAGAGAGGCCTTACCACTCCAACCATTCTTCCGGCAAAATCAATGCGAGCAGAATCACCGTCTAAACTGTCAACAACTTGAAACGCAACAGCATCGTCTACCCTTAGACGACGTACTTCGGGTTCCGAGGTTCTTATCGCTGGTGAAATAAACAGGATTCCTTCAGACAGGAAATTTCCAGGAATCCAGGCAGTGCTTATATATCGTCCTGGTTGACGAGGTTTTCCTCGCCAAGCAGGATCATTTTCAAAAGATTCGAATATTTCTATGCCATCTTCGTTAACAACATGATAATAGACAAATAATTTGTGACCTGGCTGGTACACCTCATACTCCATCTCCAAGCCAACAGGCTGACGGATGTCCATAACTTCGGTAACTTGACCTTCTTTTGTCCTCACCCGTACGGAGCATAAGCGAACCACTTCATCACCCGGAGCTTTCGTCATGTCGGGCCATTTACGTTCACTCTTCGTGGCTTTTTCAGAATGCATATAGAGACTAACAACATGATGCGACGGACCATCTACTTGAACTCTGCCACCATTCAACAGAATAGTCCGAGAACACAGCCGGGTAACAGCTTGCATGTTATGTGAGACAAAGAGGACAGTGCGACCCTGTTGGCTAACGTCTTGCATCTTGTTTAGGCATTTCTTCTGGAAATTCGCATCACCTACAGCCAGCACCTCATCTATGAGGAGAATCTCCGGTTCCAGATAGGCGGCAACTGCAAAGGCCAGTCGTACTTTCATCCCACTGGAATAACGTTTCACAGGGGTATCAATAAATTTTTCTACACCTGAGAAGTCCACAATCTCGTCAAACTTACGGTCTAACTCTTTCTTTCTCATACCTAAAATTGTACCGTTGAGATAGACATTTTCTCTACCGGTAAGATCCGGGTGGAAACCAGTACCTACCTCTAAAAGGCTGGAAACTCTTCCATGGATTGTTGCAAAACCACTCGTTGGTGGTGTAATTCTGGTAAGAATTTTGAGGAGAGTGGATTTCCCTGCCCCATTTATTCCTATAATACCCACAATTTCACCTTCCTTTACCTCAAAGGAGACGTCTTTTATTGCCCAGACGATATCAGACCGATCATTACCTGGCTTACCGTCTTGATCAGGTTTAATATCGCCAAATTTATAAAGTGAACGATATCTATTGAAGTTGTTGAGAGGGCTTTTTATGAAATTGAAAATGGTTTTACCCAAAGTATCCTGTACATTCTCTTTCAATCCAATGCGATAGCACTTGCTAATATTTTCAACCTTGATTGCAGTTTTTTTGCTATTCATAATAATATTTTTTTGTTTGTTGTTTTCTCGATTGATTTGATACAAGGACTTTAAATAGTTTTTCTGCTTATGCCATCCTGCGCAACTCTTTCAAAACCCCTAACTCGTCCGAACCGGCACGGGCGGGAAACTGCCATCCATAGCAGTTTTTAAGGTCTTTTGAAATTGCACCTTCAACGCAAAAAATAATAAAATATTGTAAGCTATACATCAAGTTAGATTACATCTACAAAGAAACGCTCCGTCCGCTTGAAATAAAATGCACCACCTGTAAGCAGAATTGCGGATGTTATCATTCCCGGCCAGATATAAAGCCAGGGTATAGGTGTCCCGAGAAGGCAAGCTCTATATCCTTCTATGACTCCTACAATCGGATTTAGCGAGTAGATAATGCGATATTTTTCGGGTATCGATGATGCTGAATAGACTACCGGTGCTGAATACATAAGTATCTGAATAAAAAAAGGCATTGCGTACTTTAAATCACGAAATCGAATGGCAAGTGAAGATAACCACAAACCGGCACTGGCAGGAACAGACATCATCATAATAAAAAATAATGGGGAAAAAAGCAGGTTCAATGTAGGATAAACACGGTAGTAAAGTATTAGTATCATTACAATTAAGATAGAAATTGCGAAATCAACCAATTTAGCCAGAACCGGCGTTATCGGGTAAATTAATCTGGGGAAATATATCTTCCCAAGCATACTTTGCCCGGTTACGAGGCTTTGACTGGACTGAGACATAGAATGTGATATATAATTCCAGGGTATTATCGCAACACTTGAAAACAGGATATAAGGAATACCATCTGTTGATATCTTTGCAATTCTTCCGAAAATAATGGTGAAAATGGTAATCTGTATTATTGGCTGGAGTATGGCCCATGAAAATCCCAGAACCGTTTGTGCATATAAAGCCTTTATATCACGCCAGACAAGGAAATAAAATAAGTCCCGGTATTCTATCAATTCCTTAATATTAATAATTTGCCAGCCTGAGCTTGGTTTAATAACGGTTACTGAATAGTCATTTGGGTACGGTTTATTCCTAAAGCTCTTAAACTTGTCCTTAATTAAACTGATTATGAAAACACTCATTAAATTTCTCCACACACTTAAATTTTGTCTTTTATGGCCTTTATCATATCCTCAGGTGTTCCAATATCTATACAATTTCCATCTTCAAAAATTACTGAATACACTTTCATATCATTCTGAATGGCAGACTGTATAACGTCTCCTACACACAATTCCCGCTGCTTTGAGGTATTATATACCGAATTGTCCTTTTCTCTTGTTTTTTGGATAGAAGATAGATATTTATGCATGAAACGGGTAAAAGCTGGAGACCATACAGCAATAGCCCACGTGAATTGGAGATCGGATAAGGCAGGTTTCATAAAAACCTGTCTTATCCGTCCGTCATTACAGAGATCTATCATATCCCATTTTTGAGGTACCTCAACAGGGAACCCCCCTAGGACTATATCCGCATTCGTCTCTCTTAGCCGTTTAAGCAACTGTACAAATGCATCATCAGGCTGAAAAATAATATCAGGAAAACCAAAAACTATGATCGCATCTTTTACAAATGGATAAGCCTGATCAATGGTATACGGGACACCAAAAGGTAAACCCATAATTAAATAAGCCAGGTTCATATGTATCATTGTACCATTACCAAAATAGGCAGGAATATCCCATTTCCCCTCCCGCAATACAAAATAAGCCTTTGTAACATCCGCTAATTGCATCTTTTCCAGCAAATAATGACAAACTACTTTGGGACGTAAGTTGCGCTCTTCATCTACACGACGAAAGCCGATAGGTAATAATTCTTTGCTGCAGGGTAAAGGAGAAACTCTCGTTGCTTTCCCCCCCGCCGGTATTAGGCCAACTACTTCTTTCAAGATTATATCGTTCCGTTTTATATTATAATTAAATTATAAATTCTCAGTTTATTCTATACACTCCTGAAGCAAATCTTTCTGTAGCAAGGCATCAGCTGCGTTTTTGATTAAATCAAACTCCATTCCAGATCTTTCTGAAATATCCATTAAGGTATGCTGGCCATCAGACAAATTTAGTACCCATAACAAAGCCATTTGATCAACTATAGTGTTGCTTTCCCCTCCTATTGCAGTATATAGCCCTCTTTTACCCAATTGAGGTTCGCATTTTGGAGTTGTATTATAAAAACTCTTGTTGTTCTCAAGTATACGAAAAACTGAAAGATACTTTGAGAATGAATCAGATATATACTCAGGCTGAACAAAATCAAAATTATCAGCAGATGTATGATATTCTGGATATTGTCCGTGTGGCGTTCTCTGCAAGCAACCAACAGGAAGGTTAAATCCGGGTGAACAATACTGTCTTTCATCGTAACCGTACGGTGTAAAGTCCACAATCTCATAAGGATCGTTGGAACACTTGAGCACATGTTCAACAACCTTATCTATTTCAGCGTTACCGATACGGCTTCTTTTGTAGGTGGATTTTCCCTGATCGCCTATACCTGCAACAACCAAGCCGTGTTTTATCTTTGAGACCCTCTCTTCGTTCAAGCAAAGCCAGGTGATGGAACCAATAGTACCCGGTATAAATAAAAATCTATATGAGTATCTGACGGGGATACAATTCAAATGTTTCGCCAGAAAAACTGATAAAACAACACCGGAAAGATTATCATTACAAAGAGATGGATGGCAAATGTGACATGATATAAGCACTTCATCTGATTTTTCACCTTTTATAAGATATTCACCATACGTTAGGTTTCCTTTTTCCAGTGACGAATCGATGAATACTTCATATTCCTCATCCTTTAACGCTAAAAACTGATTGTGCGTTAAGCAGAAACCCCAATTCTCCTTATAGTAAGATGTCTTATAAGGTATCCAATCCGGATAATCTGGTAGTGTGAAAAGATGTTCCTTTAATTTTTCCAGAGACACTGTTTTCTTTACCGGTACACTATAATTCAAGACATGTAAGTTAGACTTTTTAAAATCTATTATTTTTTCACCACTCGAATTCTTGATGTATGCGTCTCTTATATTCCATTCCATTGGTACAGTCCAGTCGAAAACTTTTGTTCCACTTGGTACTTCGTGAATTGTTAATGGAATGTGTTTTTTTAATATAGTGAGAGTTTCCCTCACCCCGTTACCAGTAATGCTGGAGCATATGGGATACAACTCAGACATTTGTTCATATATCTTTTCACCAATATTACTCTTAATTCGAGGTGTTTCAGGGCCATATAAATTCATAACATAATAATATTTATATAATTATATATAAATTTGAAAAATTGGCTTTCCGCAAAAACTAAATAGTGAAATCAGGATATTGAGAGTCTTTTTCTGAGATTATTCCAATGTCTATCGGCCATACTATATTAAAGGCTGGGTCATTCCACCTTAAACCTCGGGCACATTCAGAGGAGTAAAACTCAGACATTTGATAAAATACTTCGGTATTATCTTCTAAAGTAAGAAACCCATGTGCAAAATCCTCTGGAATATAAACCATTTTCCTGTTTTCAGATGTCAATTCTACAGATACCCATTGTTTAAAAGTATGAGAATCAGCTCGCAAGTCAATAATTACATCATAGATTGCACCCTTGGTACATCGTACCAACTTTGCCTCTTTATGCGGAGCCACCTGATAGTGCATGCCCCTCATTGTAGTCTTCTTATTATTAAAAGAGATATTACATTGGACAAGATTTTGATTTAGCCCGTGATCCATAAACTCTCGCTTACACCATGTTCTGGAAAAAAAGCCCCGTTCATCTTCTAATCTCTCAGGTTTAATAATGAATGCATTTTTTAGTTTTGTTTCGATAAAAATCATTTCTTTAAAGTAAGCTATGAACAGCTCTCTGCTCACAATACTTTCACCTCAGGAATTAATACCACGAATTTCCCACCCCATTCACGAATATGAGCCATCTGTTTCAAAATCTCATCTTTAATGTTCCAGGGAAGAATCAGTAAATAGTCAGGTTTTGTCTCTTTGATTTTATCAGGATTATAGATTGGAATACGTGTTCCTGGCAAGAAAAGTCCTTGTTTGTGAGGACTACGATCCACGGTATAGTCAATAAAGTCTGTTCGAATGCCACAAAAATTTAGCAGAGTGTTACCCTTAGCTGGCGCTCCGTATCCGACAATCGTCTTACCAATTCCTTTGGTTCGCACAAGAAAAGTTAAGATATTTCTTTTTGTTTCTTTTACTTTCTCAGTAAATGTTAAATAGTGTTCGATATTAGCAAATCCTGCGGTATTTTCCCTGTTTATCAGTTCTGATACCTTTTTTTGAACAGGTTTTGACGTATCATCATTATGTTTGGCATAAATTCGTAAAGAGCCACCATGCGTTGATAATTCATCAACATCAAAAATAGTCAAACCATGCTTTGAAAAAACCTTTCCTACCGTAATAAAAGAAAAATATGAAAAGTGTTCGTGGTAGATAGTATCAAATTGATTTTCATCTATAATATGTGGTAAATGCGGGAATTCCATAGTAATAATTCCCTGTGGTTTAAGCAAGTACTTCAACCCTGCTACAAAATCATTGAGATCAGGCACATGGGCGAGAACATTATTTCCTAACAATAGATCAGCATGTATACCATCATTTACAAGTTCTTTAGCCGTCTGGACCCCAAAAAATTTGACGATAGTAGGTATTTCAGCTTTTTGGGCTGCTTTAGCTACATTCTTTGCAGGTTCAATTCCTAATACAGGTATACCCTTTTGTTTGAAATACTGAAGGAGATAACCATCGTTGCTTGCAATCTCAATTACCTGGCTTTTACTATCTAAGACAAAACGTTCGATCATGAGTTCAGAATACACCTTTGCATGGTTAAGCCAGGATTCAGAATATGATGAAAAATAGGCATACTCCTCAAAAATATTTTCTGGAGATTGCAACTCTGGTAGTTGCACAAGATAGCACATTTCACAAACGTAAACATGCAGGGGATAAAATGGCTCCATGCTATGAAGCTGTTCCGCTTTTAAATAAGAATTTGACAATGGTGATACACCTAAATCTACAAAAGTATATTTTAACAGGTTACCGCAAAACCGACATTTATTTTTAGAATTCATTATATATTCATCCTGTTTTAACTGAAACCAATTTGCTTGGAAGATACGACAACTCGACAAAAGAATGAGGAACAATTCCTCTGACAGCTTGATGATAACTGTTTTGAAGCGACTCCAGGATCGAACCATCATTTACCAGTGGAATACCTTCGATCGATTTAACTAATGTAACTTCACACAGGGTTCCACAAGTGGCAATCTCCTCTGCCACAAGCAACTCAGACCGATCAATCGGACGTCTATCAAACTTTACTCCCAGCGAATGTGCGAGAGCTTCAACTATGTCCACGGTAATGCTTTCCAGCGCCCCCTCTGTTACAGGAGGCGTACAGACAACACCTTCCCGAACGATGAGCAAACAGGAACCCGTTGCTTCCGCAACACGACCCCACTGATTAAGCAGCACCATATCCTGACAACCGTGCCTTCGACCTTCGATCTTAGCCAGACGGCCAACCTGGTAGTTGGTACCCGTCTTGACCCTGCTGGGAAGTGAGACATCAGAACTTCGCTGCCAGGTACTCACTCCGAGATTAATGGATTGAGGAAGTTGTTTATCCTGATGGAAAGCCGTCACAACCAGATCAGAAACCGTGTCTTCACCCCAGTGACCTTCGATCGCAAAGAGGGTCGGGCGAGCCCACATATCCCTATCAGGCTCTAACAGCAATCCAATCAACTCATAGATAGCACTTTTGAAATCATCATATGTGTGAGAAAATGGAATGTGAAGTAATCGAGAGGATCGGCAAAGCCGCTCATAATGCTGCCTCAGCATCACAATGCCAAATTTCCCATCAGGTTGCCAGTAACCCTTAACCCCTTCAAACACATGAGCACAACGGATGACACCTTCACAACCGACATGAAGCGTAGCTTCATCCCATGACCGAATCTTCCCTCCCATATAAGCAAATTTAGGTTTTTGTAATTTTGCCATTTTTGTCTCCTAAACACAGTTTCTTAATGTACTAAAGCAAAGAATTAATGCATTTTCTCCTTTATTTGCTATTCTATTTCTTTAACCTGTCTCTTTCTCCAACAACCTATGTAATAATCAAAAAAGTTAGGGTCAGTAGTAATTTCATCAAGCAAACAATGGCATGCATCTCGTCTGTTAATAAACTTTTCTTCAACATAATCTAAGTCATGACAGAAATCTCTGATCATTTTATAACTATAATTCCTTCGTGCATTGAAGACAATGCAAGGTTCACCTCCAGTTATTGCTGTACTAAAAATCAAAAGACCTCCCGGTTTTAGCACTCTGATCATCTCTTTAAAAGCCTTAATATCCGCATCCAAATCAAAATCATCTCCATATCTCAATAAACCGAGATGAGGTAAACATTCTAAGGATACTACAGTATCAAATGAATTATCACTGAATTCAAGAGCTTTTGCATTACAGGTAACAACATTCTCATTTTCTAATATTGATTTTCTACCACGAATATCTACCGTTGTTACATTATAATGAGCCAATAAGCCCAGAATGAAATGTCTATATGAACCGATATCCAGGATATTTGCTGGTTTTGACTTATATAAATAATGTGCTACAAATTCAAACTCCAGATCTTTTGTACTAGAGGGGTGCTCACCTACTTGATAACGATATGTCTTGATTGTTTTGAAACCCCTTTTATTGTTTTCTGCTAGTTTAAAGTAATGCTCGTATTTTTCCTTAAATTCCTTTTCCTCCTTACTCATCTGTTTGAAGGTTTTGTTGACTCTTGATAATCTTACGCCAAATAATGAAAGTACTTTGTTTACAGGGTTCATTTTCTCTCTTTCGAATTAGACTGGTTTCTGATTAATTTGGTAATAATGATTTTTCGATATATTGCCAAGGAAACCGCACAGTCTCTTTAAAGTAACATACAAAAACTATCTTTCTTTATGTTTTACAGTTTTTCATACCGGTTAATTTCTGATTCTGTGTAACACCGCATATCTTTATTTTGCTGATAACCGCGGTACCATTCAATAATCCAATCAAGTGTAACTTTCAGATTAAGCTTTGGAGACCACTTCAAAATATTCTTTGTTTTTGAACAGTCAAGCTTTAAGTACTTATTTTCATGAGGATTCTGACCGCTATCCAGCTCCCACTGCGCGTTTTTACCCCATAGTTTCATCATCCTTTCTACAATCCACGAAACTTCCTGAACGTCATCATTTGGACCAAAATTCCATCCAGCCGAAAATTCTTTTGCATTTGACCACAAATTCTCAATTAAACACAGATATCCATTAAGAGGCTCCAGAACATGCTGCCATGGCCTTGTAGCCTTAGGGTTACGAACAATTACAGGTCGATTTTCCATAAACGCTTTTATTATGTCTGGTATCAATCTGTCATTTGACCAATCACCTCCTCCTACTACATTACCGGCTCTGGCACTAGCTATTGCAACATTGTGACGATCATAATTCTCAACAGGAAAATAGGAATGACGGTATGCCGATACGATTATTTCTGCGCATCCCTTACTACTTGAATATGGATCATTTCCACCCATAGGTTCGTTTTCTCTGTATCCCCAAAACCACTCATTGTTTTGATAACATTTATCACTTGTAACTATGAGCACAATACAAGGTGCTTTAATTTGGCGAACAGCTTCCAAAACATTAACTGTCCCTAATATGTTTGTCGTATAAGTTTCTATTGGATCAATATAGGAAAAGCGAACCAAAGCTTGTGCCGCCATATGAATTATTATCTCAGGCTGATATTTTGTGATTGTGGCTTTAAGCTGCATGATGTCGCGTACATCTCCATTAATTGAACACATTCCATCCTCAACATTAGCCACCTCAAACAAATTCGGATCTGTTGGTGGTGGTAATGAGTAACCTACAATACTTGCTCCTGCACTTTGCAGCCATAACGACAACCAACTTCCCTTAAATCCCGTGTGCCCTGTAATCAGTACTTTTTTATCTTTCCAAAACTTCTTGTTCATTCCCATACTCTCCAGGGAGCATTACCAGACTTCCATAACTCTTCCAGAAGCATCTTATCTCTCAAGGTATCCATAGGCTCCCAAAAACCATAATGTCTGTACGCTGACAAATTACCCTCTGCAGCTAAATTCTCCATAGCATCTCTCTCCCAGACTGTTGAGTCATCTTTGATGTAATCTAGTACCCCGGGTTCGAGCACAAAAAATCCACCATTTATCATTGCGCCATCACCCTCAGGTTTTTCATGAAATGCGGTAATTTTTTTACTATTGTGACATAATTTGAATGAACCAAACCTCCCAGGTGGGTAAACGGCCGTTAGTGTTGCTAGAGTTTTTTGTTTTCTGTGAAAATCAACTAACTCTTTAATATTTACATCTGAAACGCCGTCTCCGTAGGTAAGGCAGAAAGTTTCGTTACCTATGTATTCTTTAACTCGTTTTATTCTTCCTCCAGTCATTGTATTTTCACCAGTATCAACTAATGTCACTTTCCACACTTCAGTATTATTCTTATGATACTTAATGTTGTTGTTTCGCAAATCAAATGTTATGTCGGCAGTGTGAAGATAATACGTAGCGAAGAACTCTTTTATAAAGTACCCCTTATAACCACAACAAATAATAAACTCATTGATATCATATGCAGAATAAATTTTCATGATATGCCATAGAATGGGTTTTCCTCCAATTTCGACCATTGGCTTTGGACGAATTGCTGTTTCTTCTGATAATCGTGTA
>JALDRB010000006.1 GCA_031316155.1 Candidatus Scalindua sp. | reverse complement strand
ATATGGACAAAATTTCGGTATCGTTTTGAGTCTTTGGGATTGGGTGTTTTCAACTATTCACTATCTTCCAAACGATTATCCAAAAAAACTTGGTTTTGTGGACGAAGAAAAGTATCCAAAAACCCTAATAAAAAAGGTCTTTTATTTTTAAGGATATCTCTATACATATTCCATCAAGCATTTCTTGGCCAGCAGATATACTAAAACCGATTTGTTTTTCGGTTTTATTCGTCCCCGCCAGAATGAGTATCGGGCTGGCGAACGGCTGACAGGCCGGGCGGGCTGGAAACCAAATCTTGGTTGCTGGTATCCCCGGACAGACGCCGAGCACTTTCCTCGCTCAATTTTATTTCGGATTTTACCTGTCTTCGTGCGTTCCTAACGCACAGGCAGGCCAGAAAACCATTATAAGATGAGTATATCAACCGACATACTCTTGCCTTCCCTCAGCCAGAGCAATACAAGGTATCCCCTCCCCCCCTATCTCGTATAATCCGGCAAGTATAAATAGTCAAACCTGAAAAAGTCTAACTTTTATACTTTTTCAATAAAGTTTTTGTATTTGAAGTATTTAAAAGAAAACAAATATTTTTATTTATTTGTTGCTCTCGCATGATATAAATACATTTAAAATTCTATTTCTTTAAATTAAAAAGTTGTGTTATGAGTAATCCAATTCAGACAATACCGTTTACAAATTTAACGCTGGCTTTCATCCCGGCTATCGCTGTTGTTGCGATTATCTGGAAATGGAAACTTGGTTATAAAAGATCACTCTACGCTGTTTTTCGGATGCTTATTCAACTTCTGCTGATAGGATATTTCTTATCCTTTATTTTTGAATCTGACAGCTCTCTGATCGTAATCACCGTTCTGGCTGTCATGCTCTTTACATCAAGCTGGATCGCTTTGCATACAAAGCATATCTCCAGAAGGATATTATATCTAAAGTCATTCTGGTCTATTTCGCTCGGCGGAGGCATCATTTTACTGCTCATAACACATGGTGTCCTCAATCTGCAACCATGGTATTTGCCAAGTTATGTTATTCCTCTTGCAGGGATGATTTTTGCGAATGCAATGAACAGCGTCAGCCTTGCCGTCAAAAGGTTGGAAGCGGAAGTCGACAGGAATGTCCCTTATGAGCAGGCACGTATTATAGCCTTTCGCGCCTCTCCTATTCCTGTTATTAATTCCCTGTTTGCGGTAGGCATTGTTTCCCTTCCCGGAATGATGACTGGGCAAATATTATCAGGAGTTTCTCCATTTATTGCCGCACGATATCAGATCATGGTGATGTGCATGATATTTGGTTCGGCTGGTATTTCATCAGCATTTTTCCTGACATTAATCAGGTCTAACTTCATGACGAAAGAGAAACTTGAATCCACTGACACAAAAACACTGAATAACAGGTAGGAGTACAATCGTTATCAGTTTTAGCCGGTAATTTCAATCAATATATCTGCTTAGGTCTTTTTTGAAAACAGTATTTTACCTTGTGACCCTTTTTATTAGGCCTTCAGTTTCAGAACTCTTCCAATTCGATGGGGCCATTGGAAAGATCAGCAACCATAGAATTATGCTCAATCACAAACCATTCATGAAATAATTCGAGTGAAATCATTTTTGGCCACGTGGTTCTATCGGTAGCCCATCCAATCAATTCATTTTCAAACATTATTCTGTGGTACGTTTTTATCTCTCGCTCTAAATCGTGTTTATCATCAATTTCTGAAACAAGATACACATTGTTTTCAGATTTTAAATTTTGAAGGGTATATTGTGTTCCCCCCGGATCAGTTGAGTTAGCCCAGTCTACAAAAGGTTGCTTCGGTTTCACAACCAATGCCGATCTGTTTAAATAAAGCATTTTTCACACCTCAGTTACAAATATATTAGCCTCTTAATAAAAAATATTTTAACCAAATTTGGCAAAATATTTATTAATAGCGTTTTTCATGATATCTGATAAGCACCAAATAACAAGTTCCAGATAACAAACAAATCACAACGAACAAATCCAAAACTTTTTACCATGTTAAATCATTTAGGATGATGCCATGACAACACCTTTCAAAAGTAGCGTTTTTTATAAAGGCAAATGGGAATGCCAGCATATGTATTTAACAGGGCGAGCAAACTGGTTTGATAATTCGAACATTGTAATTTGAAATTTGTTTGGGCTTTGTAAATTGATATTTGTAATTTATTAGCACCCGTTTGGTTCTGGTTCGTCCAGACTAGGAATATCTTCCAGTTTTTCCAGAAAAATATTCAGCCGGCGAATCTCTCCGGCGATTTCTTCTGCATGTTCCTTTCTTTTTTTAAGCGAAGCCAGGATTGCGCCATGCGTTGCTGAAACCGTATCTTCAAACTGTCTGTCAAGGGTATTACCGAATAGGATAAATTCTCTTTCCATTGTTTGAAATATTGACCATCGCACATTTTCAACATTAGGAACTAAGAGTTTATCAATCTGTTCCATTAATCGATTTATAGATCTTACTCGTCTCTGTTTTAATGAGAAAAATTTGTCGCTTAACGCTTGAGGAACAGGATTGAGTGAAGAACTCCATTTGTGGGTCACCCAGTAAGGCTTTTGTATTATTGTTAATGGTGTAGAAATATCATCGTGCGGGCAAGGAATTTCAAAAAGTTCTGAGGCTGCTTTTCGAATTGTGTCCACCAAACTGTCTACCCGCTGATGATGATGAATTAACACCTCATCTCTTTTCGCTTTAAAATATTCTGTCATAAGACCAAATTCGTGCTCAAAAAAACCAATTATTGATTCTGATAATACTTCCTGGACAACCTGTTCGTTAATGTTCTGGCCGGCATTGTTGCCAGTAATTTCCCGGACAATCTCCTGCAGATAATGACGTGCCCTCTCACGGAGTTTCTCAGCCCCTTCTTCCAGCAATTCATGCATACGGACTCTATCTCCTGACAGAATATCTTTTGCCGTTATCCTTTCCTGTTGAATTTCCTGAATGTTTTTCGTAAAAACGGCGAGGCGACTTTTTAGGTCTTCTAAAGGCATCTGAAGCGCACTCAATGCCAGGCGTATGCGCATGATTATATCATTTAGAATATGCGATGCTTTCTGATAAATTGTTTTGTAAAGGGCGGATGTTTTTTCAGCAAGACAGAAATCAACCAGATGCGCCCGAACCTCTTCCATTCCGCTCTTATGCCATAGTACGCTATCCCGGTCTAACCTTGATCTGAGGCCCAGCTTTGCCGAAACAGAAAAAATAACCGGATCAGACTCATAACCGGCCTCTTCTTTCAAAACCTGTTTAAAAAAGTTCAACGCCTTTTGCCTTTCCTCCTCATCAAGATAGTCTACTTTGTTAAGAATAAAAAATATCAGCGATACTTTTGTCTTCAGATGTTTGAGAAATTCCACTTCTACTTCTGTTATGGGCGGATCGGCTGAAACCAGAAACAGTGCCGCATCGCATTGCGGAAGAAAATTCAGAGTTACTTCAGTATTATGACGAAACGTTGAACCAATACCCGGCGTATCAATAAGGACAATGCCTTTTGAGAGAATATTTGTTGAACATAACACTTCTGCTTCTGCGACACCCTTCAGATTCTTCGGGTTGTTTTCCTCTGCAACAAACTTCGACAGCACATCCATGATATCCTGTGCTCTGTTCGCAGGATATTCTTTTTCATCAGAATTTCCCTCAAAGCGTATTTTTACAGAAAGAGATGAATGATACCTGATAAAGATAGGTACAGCTGTGAGCGGAACAACAGATGTAGGTAAAATCTCTTCACCGAGAAGCGCATTTAAAAAAGTGCTTTTTCCCCTTTTAAATTGTCCAAGCACAGCGAGATTAAAGTAGCCATGAGTCAGGCGCTCTTTCAGTTGTTCAAGCATCTGTATTTCTTTACAAAAATCTTCCCCCGCATTGTTTATCTGTGTTATGATTTCTTCCAGGTAAACAGATAAATTTCTTTCTGAAGGTTTTTCAGGCTTTTCAATAGGAGGAATCATATTTTTGCTCTCTTTTATTTTCTCTAAAAGTTCTCACCTCAGTTCATGCATTGGAATTTCAAAATCATGTTTTTTGTGCGTTAGCATATTCCTAAACTTGTGCTGAACTTGATTCAGTAATGGCGTTAAGCAACGACCTGCCCTGTAGAATAGATTATTTCAGGTTATTCGTTGTGCCAAGCAAAAAGAGGAAATCGCTTAACCTCAGACGTCCGCTTAAGCAGTATTCAACAGGGCATGGACGTCGTTGTAGCAATTTTAAAGAGTTGCGCAAGATGTGCCAACTCGAAATACAATAAAAAAACCCCTACCGATTGTATCAGTAGAGGTTATTAGCCCCATGTTCGGAGCACTTCAGGGCGAACCTCATCGCCATAATAATAGTAATTATTCTATTATTATCATAATATAAAGCATAATTCAATTGATAAATACTTACATTTTACTGTTGACTTTAATACGATTTGCGTTATATTTTCCCATGCATAACGCTTAAGCGGATATTCTGGTTTGAGAGAATCAATGAGTAATAACTATCGTCTGCACGGCCGGCTCTGGATTGAGGGCCCGGAAGGGACATTCCTTGGTTATGGGCGTGTTGTGCTGCTGGAGCGGATTCGCGAACACGGCTCTATCAGTGCGGCTGCCCGCTCCATGGAAATGTCTTATCGTCATGCCTGGAAACTGGTGGATTCGATGAACCGTCAAAGCCTCCATCCTGTGGTGGAAAAGAGTACGGGCGGGCGTTTCGGGGGAGGAGCCAGGCTGACGAAGGCTGGGGACGAGGCAATCGATTGTTTCTGGTCTGCTTACAGGGATTTCAAGAGGTTCTTAATAGATCGTTCACGGCAACTTGATCTGTAGAGGTTTTTTACAGCTGAGTTTTTTATAATACAAGGGATTTTGCTGAAAGAAAGGAGCAACCTTATGAAGCAGCTATTATTTGTTTTTACGTTTGCTGTAGCAGTATTGCTATGCAGCGTAGGAGAGGCGGCAGCCGATGAAATTCGAGTAGCGGTGGCCAGTAATTTTACCCACGCCATTAAGAATATTGCTGAACGTTTTACCGATAAAACAGGCCATAAGGTTATCTTGATATTCGGTTCAACAGGAAAACACTACGCCCAGATTAAAAATGGTGCACCCTTCGATGCTTTTTTTGCCGCTGACGTCAGGCGACCGGAATTGTTGGAGAAAGAGGGAGTGGCTCTCCCCGGAAGCCGGTTTACCTATGCTGTGGGTAAGGTTGTTCTCTGGAGTCCAAAGATGGGTTATGTTGATTCAGCAGGAAAAGTCTTGGAACAAGGGAATTTCCGCTATCTGGCTATCGCCAATCCGAAGCTTGCTCCTTACGGCAAGGCTGCTCAGGAGGTCTTACATGCACAAAAAGTCTGGGACGCATTGCAGGGGAAAATTGTCCGTGGAGAGGATATCGGGCAGACTTTCCAGTTCGTTAAGAGTGGTAATGCTGAATTAGGATTTGTGGCTTACTCCCAGATAAAACGGCCGGATCATCCTGTTGAGGGTTCTTTCTGGGAAATACCCCAATCACTCTATACCCCCATCGAGCAGCAGGCGGTTTTGTTGAAAGAAAATCAAATAGTACAGGCTTTTCTCAGGTTTGTGAAAAGTGAAACGTCACGCAATCTTATTCGTGAATATGGGTATAGTGTACCATGATACTCAGCAAGTCTGATTTTATGGCCCTTGCTATTACATTTAAACTGGCGGGGATGACTACGCTGATCCTCCTCTTGTTGGGAACTCCACTGGCCTGGTGGCTGTCCCGTACCCGATGGCGTTTCAAGTTTCTGTTAGAAGCTGTGGTGGCTCTCCCGTTAGTTCTGCCGCCTACAGTACTCGGTTTTTATCTGCTGGTGACACTTGGCCCTCACGGACCAATAGGATGGATATTTCAGCTGTTCGGTGGACAGCCGCCAGCCTTTACTTTTACCGGCCTGGTCATCGGTTCGGTTCTCTATTCATTACCTTTTGTGGTGCAACCGCTGCAAAACGCTTTTACTGCTGTCGGAAACCGTTCGCTTGAAGTAGCCGCCACACTGCGAGCTTCTCCAGTGGACCGTTTTTTTACGGTGGCTATTCCATTGGCTCGTCCCGGCTTTATTACCGCCGCCGTGCTTGGATTTGCCCATACCGTAGGTGAATTTGGAGTGGTGCTGATGATTGGCGGAAATATACCTGGTAATACCCAGGTCCTCTCCATTACCATCTACGATCATGTTGAAATGCTTGAATACAGTCATGCTCACTGGTTGTCAGGCGGGCTCCTGTTACTTTCCTTTTCCATGATGCTGACAGTGTATGCCCTTAATCGGCGTTTCATGGTAGTCCAGCTGTGACAATAAGAGCAGATGACTAAGCAGAGGTGGCTTGCATTGATACTGCAAGGAGATACATCGTGTCAATTGATATCAAATTACAAGTTAAGAAGCAGGATTTCGTTCTTGATGTAGATCTGAAAATTCCCGGCAGAGGGATAACAGCGGTTTTCGGTCCATCGGGTTGTGGCAAGACTACACTCCTGCGTGCCATTTCCGGATTGGAGCAGAGTCCTGCTGGATTTTTAAAAGTAGGAGAAACGGTTTGGCAGGATCATAAACGGATTATCCCTACTCATAAACGTCCCCTGGGTTATGTCTTCCAGGAGGCCAGCTTATTCCCCCATCTCAATGTACGGCGTAATCTGGAATATGGCGTTAAGAGAGTACCGGAGACAGAGGGCAAGATTTCGTTGAATCATGCCATTGAGCTTTTGAGAATCGAACACCTGCTTCCACGTAAACCCAGTCACCTCTCAGGCGGTGAACGGCAGCGGGTAGCGATCGCCCGGGCGCTTGCTGTCAGTCCCAGGCTGTTGCTGATGGATGAGCCGTTGGCAGCGCTTGACCTGAAAAGCAGGCAGGAGATTCTGCCCTATATAGAATCCCTCCATCATGAATTGGATATTCCAGTTATCTATGTAAGTCATTCTACTGACGAAGTGGCGCGTCTTGCGGATTACCTGGTGTTACTTGAAGCAGGCAGAGTCAAGGCAGCAGGAGTTATCAGCGACATACTAACCCGGCTTGACCTTCCCCTTGCTCATGGTAAGGATGCCGAAGCCCTTATCGAAGCCACCGTTTCAGGACATGACGAAGATTATCATCTGACTTACCTGGATTCAGCAGGTGGGCGTTTTACGGTAATACACAGGGAATTGCCTCTGGGTAATGCCGTGAGATTACGGATCTCTGCCCGCGATGTCAGCCTTACCCTGGAGCCTCAGTCCAATACCAGTATACAGAATATATTCCCTGCTACTGTTCATGAGGTTGTTTCCGAAGGGAATGCCCAGGTGACCGTATTCCTGATGATGGGAGATATACCCATATTAGCCTCTTTAACACGCAAATCCGCCACTCTACTTGATTTGAAACCTGGTAAATTAGTTTATGCTCAAGTAAAAAGTGTCTCCTTGCTCTCCTGAATCGAGTTAGCGCATCCTGAGTAACTCTTTCAGAATTGCTACAACGACGTCCATGCCCTGTTGAATACTGCTTAAGCGGACGTCTGAGGTTAAGCGATTTCCTCTTTTTGCTTGGCACAACGAATAACCTGAAATAATCTATTCTACAGGGCAGGTCGTTGCTTAACGCCATTACTGAATCAAGTTCAGCACAAGTTTGGGCATGTGCTTACGCACAAAAAATGTAAACTATTAATTTATTTGTTCTTTAAATGGAAAAACTATGCCTCAAGTTAGCTTTTCTTTATCGTAATAAGGGAAAGTTTGAAAACCGCCTGCCTGTGCGATGCGCACAGACAGGCGCGGACTCGCACAGGCAGATAGGTTTTCATGTAACAACCCGGCCGAATAAGAACACATATGAAATGTATTCCTTTCTGGTTCTGGCTCGGTCAGGTTGGGATGTAGAAATTTATTATAGGAGAAAGAAATATGAGAATGTATATCGTTTCATTTTTATTCCTGGTCAGTCTTTTAATTTTAAAACCGATACCTGCACTGTCGGCACAGGAGAAAGAACTGAATGACTTGCGAGCGCAGCTGAAAGAGTTGGAAGAGGTTATGAAGAGTCAACAGAAAATAGTTGAGGCACTGAAAGAAAAGATCGAATCAAAAGTAGAGACTAGCCACAGTCCTTATTCTGAATTGGAAGAAGATGAAATTGAACAAGTAGTAGACAATTACCTTATGAAGCGAGAAACCAGGAAAAAAATGATGAAGGCGGGTCTGATTCCTAATTTTCAAGCGTACTGGGATCAAGGCTTGAGATTCAAGTCCGAAGATGAGAATTTCAAGCTCAGTGTCGGTGGAAGAATAATGAATGACTGGGGTTGGTTTGACGAAGATGATGATATTAAGAGTACAATTGGAGATCAGGTTGATGGAACAGAATTCCGAAGGGCTCGATTATATATGGAGGGTAGCATATATAAAAATATAGGATACAAGATAGAGTTTGATTATGCCGGTGGTAACGCGAAGTTTACCGATGTTTTCATGGAATTAAAGAAGATTCCTCTTCTGGGAAATTTTCGGGTAGGACACATGAAAGAGCCCTTCAGCTTGGAGATGATGGATTCAAGCAAATACATGACATTCATGGAACGAGGTCTGAATAATGCTTTTGTACCAAGTAGGAACACCGGATTTACCGCATATAACCATGCATTGAAAAAAGGTATCTCCTGGTCAGCGGGCATATTCCGGAATGCTGACGCTTTTGGTGATAGTCAAGGAGTTAGCAGTACTGAAGGTGGTTATAGTTTTTCTGGAAGGCTTACAGCGGTACCATGGTATGAGGACAATGGAAGAAAATTGGTTCATGCCGGCATTTCCTACAGTTATCAAAACGCCTTTGAAAACAGAGTCCGCTATAGTTCCAGGCCTGAGATGAATTTAGCAGACAAATTTGTCGATACCGGTGACATTAGTGCAGAATCTGCAAATCTCTTTAATCCTGAACTGGCTATTGTCCACGGACCATTTTCTTTTCAGGCAGAATATACCTATGCTGATATAGACCGTAAAGGAAGCGCTGATAAAGATCTTCACTTTTCCGGATTTTATGCATACGGTAGTTATTATTTAACGGGTGAAAACAGAGAATATAAGAGGGAGGAAGGTGCATTTGCTCGCGTAAAACCAAATAAAAATTTTCAGTGGGGAAGTGGAGAAGGGAAAGGTGCAGTCGAATTGGCAGCACGATATTCTGAACTTGACTTGTCTGACGAAAGCATTGAAGGCGGCAGGCTCAAAGATATCACTGCCGGTATAAACTGGTACCTTAATCCGAATACACGGGTTACGTTGAATTATGTACGTGCAAGTGTTGACAGGAGTATTGGAAATGTGCGTCTTAATGATGATAGTGCCGATATGTTAGCAATGCGTTTTTATATTGATTTCTAGCCTTTATTTTTTTAAAGTAAGCTGGTAATGGGTATTGCCCTTTCGTCTCTGATATATACTTATCTCGTAATGGTTTTCGGATAAAATCCGAGATAAAATTGGGCGAGTAAAGTCCTCGGCGCCTTTTGTCCGGGGATAACTTCACCCACCAAGATTTGGTTTCCAGCCTGCCTGTGCGATGCACGCAGACAGGTAAAACCGAAAACAAAATCGGTTTTCGTATATCGTTTTTACTGATTTTACTTCAATGATAACGCCCGGAGCCCCGGCAAGTCTCCATCGTTGGCAATGAATTGTAACACACCATTACCTGCGTAACACCGTTCTCCCAGTTCAGTGATATCTTTGTGGAAATACCTTGAAAACAGATTAAATCCGTGAATGATATCGCCTCCACCATACACCCTTAAGGCGTGTTGATTTTCAAGAAAAATCCTGGCAAGTTGAAAAGTACCGGACCGAAAGGATCTGTGTTCTATGAAACCGAAAGGTCCATTGGCAAATATTGTCCGAAAGCCCTTCTGCTTGACTATCTCCCTGTATGATGACATAGTTTTGGGCCCGTTGTCTAAGGCCTCTTCTCCTGCTGAGATCTTTCCCTTTTTCAAAAAATCAACATATCGCAAATTACTAATCTTCTTTTTCCCATTATTCTCGATCCTCCCAACTCTCACATCAAAGGGAATATGTATTTTATCTCGAAAATCTTCAATCATTTGATATATCAGTTCATCATAATGAGAAGGCAAAACCGAATCTCCAATAGGGTACTTGTGAAATCTCAGGAAAGGATTTCTCATGGCACCGCCAATAAAAACATCGAAACTTTTTTTTAATAATTTCTGCAAGACTCCAATCTTATCCTGTACTTTAAAACCACCTAAAAACGCTGCGGCCGGAAGAACAGGATTGACAAGTTTCTCCATCAAATGTATCTCTTTTTTTAATAGCAATCCGATAGCGGTTTTTTTTATGAACCGTGGCAGATAAGCAATGGATGCATCGTTATTCTGACATACGGACAATGCGTCATTAACATAGATATCAAAATAGGAGGACAAGGTTATGGCAAAATCCCGTTTTTCACCTTCCTTTTGGGATTGTTCTCCTTTTTGGTATCGTAGGTTCTGGAGCAATAAGAGATGACCATTACGTAAGTTTTTGATTGTTCTCCCAACATCTTCTCCGACACAAGAATCTGAAAATAATATCTTATTGCCATATCTCTTCTGCAGATACTTGAAAATTATTTGAGCGTCCGTATCTGAACGATTGGATCTGGCATTATTCTTTGCACTTGCTTCAGGTAATTTCGGCCTGCCAATATGCGTTCCTATTATTGTCCTTGCCCCTTTATCCATCAGATAATTAATTGTTGTATAATGTGCCTGAATCCTGGAGCTATCTAAAACTTTTTTATTTGCTATTGGTACATTACCGTCTATTCTCAGAAAAACAGTTTTGTTCTGAACATCCAGCTGGTTCAGGTCTTGATATTTCATCACAAATCCTTCCATTTTCGAAATGGCAAATAAAACTACAAAAAAATAAATAACATAAAGAGGACTGAAATCTGGAAGGACCGTTAGTCAATAAGCAGACAATTTCTTGTTTTTTTTGACTGCCCGTCCCTGCCAGAATGAGCGTCGGGATGGTAAACGGATTCATCCGGGCGGGGTAATAGCCGCCTTATAGACTGTTTTACCACACCTTCGGTGTGGTAAAGAAAAATATTTAATAAGGAAAATTTGAAAACCGCCTGCCTGTGCGATGCACGCAGACAGGTGCGGACTCGCACAGATAGATAGGTTTTCATTTAACATCAAAAACCAAATATCCTGTTTATCTGTTCTGAAAGTGCTGAAAACTCAAAAGGTTTCTTGACAACAAAGTCCACATTCAGACCTTTATTATCAGCGTCTTCTATCTTGTCAGACCAACCGGTGATAAGCCCGATCTTAGGCCTTGTGTCTAACGTTTCAGCCACTTTTATAACTTCTTTTCCACTGACTACTGGCATAACCAGATCACAGAGCACAAGATCAAAGCTCCTCCCTCTTAATAGTCTGACTGCCTCGCTGCCACTGCAGACACTCGTTACCCTTTGCCCCTGATCGGAAAGAAATTCCGACAGGAACTCACATACAGAAGGTTCATCGTCCACAACCAGGATGTTCAAACCCTTGCTATTTAATCCACTTTTTTGCCTTAAATCAGTATCGGGAGAACTGGTATTTTTACTGACAGGCAACCAGAGGGTAATTGTTGTACCTCTTCCAACTTCACTCTCCACCTCAATTTTCCCGCCATGTCTTTTAATGATACCATAGCTGACGCTCATACCCAAACCGGTTCCTTTCGGTATTTTGGTGGTTAAAAAAGGGTCAAATATGTTCTTCCGTACATCTTCATACATCCCCTCTCCTGTATCGGTGATACTGAGACATACCATATCATCGCACTTCCATGTACGAAAGGAAAGACACCCGCCATCAGGCATTGCATCCAGAGAATTGTTCATTATATTCAACAGCACCTCTCTCAACTCTGCACTATTACCTTTTACCAGAGGTACTTCCTTTATACCTTTCTTGTCTATTTTATATTCTATCCCGTTTGCCTGCGAAGCAGTTTTCCATCTGGGCATTGAGAAATCAATTACTTCTTTTACCAACTCTCTAACGTTGAGTGAGGAGAAATGAGATTCATCCATTTCAGTCTTCGTAAACTTCAGCATCCTGCTTACTATTTCAGTACCATCGGAAATACTCTTCAGAATGATATTCAGTTTCCTGTTTATATCTTTATGATCTTTATATTTATCCTCTAATAAAAGTGCGTAACCCTTGATTATGGCAAGGATGTTATTAAACTCATGGGAAATTCCGGATGTCATCACACCCATGGCCTTCAATTTCTCTGACTGCAACAACGCATCCTCCATTTGCTTGCGTTCCGTGATATCTTCTGCAATGCCTTCTACCAAAATGGCCTGGTTATTATCAAAAACCGGAACCTCTTGAACTTTAAACATTCGCTTCGAACCGTTCTTGTGATAGATCTCAACATTATAAGGAGGCTGTCTGACCCCTTTTATGCTGAGTTCTCTGTGACGTAACACTTCCGAATTAACCGGATTATCCGTCATATATTCAGCGTAGTGAGTAAGAAACTCTTTGGGAGAGTAGCCCAGAATGTTGGTTATCGAAGTACTAATATAGGTAAAGATACCTTCGGTATTGTGTGAGTAGAAAAAATAATTATCCTGGAAATTTTCAATAAGTCTTCGATATTTTATCTCAGACTCTTCCAGCTCTTTGTCAGCACGCTTTCGTTTGATGAAAACTCCTATCTGGCTACCAATTGCCGACATCATAGCAAGCAGATCATCATCGGGCTGCCTGATCTCATGGCTGAAGAAGCTGATTGTTCCAAGCACCTCTTTATCGGAAAGGATCGGAAACCCAAAAGCCCCGTGCAGCCCCTCTTTAGATGCAATCTTTGCTCGTGGAAAATTTGAATCCTGAACAACATCATCTATCCACGTAGCCTGGACACTCGATAAAACCCTTCCCGGTAAACCAGTACCGGGTGAGAAAGTCATTTGTCTTGTACACGATGTAAATTCAGAAACATTTAGGGATGGCCGGTGCCAGAGTTCAGAACAATGTAACTGGCGGTCCTCTAAGCCTAACACCCATATTTCTCCAAAATCCCATTCGAGTGCCATGCAAATCGCCTGAAGTATCTTGGAAAATGCCTCTTTTATGGTAATAGATTCTGCCAATACCTTTGTTACAATATGCTGTGCTCTCAATCTTCTTTCCGCATTCATTCGCTCGGTAATGTCTTCCTTAACTGCAATGAAATGGGTAATAGCACCTTCTGCATTTTTTACCGGTGAAATAGATGCGGATTCCCAATAGTATTCGCCACTCTTTTTCGTATTACAAAATGTTCCACGCCACTCATTACCGGATGTAATAGTCTGCCATAATTTTTGGTAAACGCCAGCGGGGGTTTTCCTTGATTTAAGAATACGTGGATTTTCCCCGATAACCTCTTCGGAAGTATAGCCCGTTATCTGGGTAAATTTGGGATTGACATATTCAATGATGCCATTACTATTTGTGATAAGAATTGAACCGGAGCTCTGTTCGATGGCATGAGTCAGTCGGTGCATTTTTTCTTCCGTCTGTTTGTGTTCTGCTATTTCACGTCTCAACTTTTCATTTATTTCCGCCAACTCTTTGTTGCGATCGGTTACACGCTTTTCCAGAGTTTTAGCAAGTATTGTCAGCTCTTTATCACTCCTCTTGTGATCCTTTACCTCAGATTCCCGCAACTTTCTCGTGATTTTGGAGATTTCAGAAAGGGCCTCTTTACAGTAAAAATAATACTGTAAGAAAAGTTTTAATATTCCTTTATCTTCAGATGACATTATTACTCCAATTTGTGATGACGATCAAAATACGCCAGGTACATTGCGGCGCCATAGCCTCTACCGCTTTACCGTAAACTTCTCCTTCAAAAAAAACGGTGCAGTCTCCGTTGATACGCATCATCCGTTATGTACTTTCACTCTATTATCTTATGATTACAGCACATCCCAAACAACACATCTTTGTAATTCGCTGTTGACATACTATTTTGTATCTATTCAATAAGCAATCAAAATTTACAATTCAATAAAAAGTTTTCTTTGGCAAAGTTGCTCTGAAGGTGATTACACATTATATGCTAAAACATTACAAATTCAATTGTTTCCTGGGCTCAATCCAACAAAATTATAGTAATCATCATGAAACAATTTTATAATAAGAAAAGAATTTCACTTGACAATAATTTTTCATAATTATAAGATCAGGTAATCGTTTTTCATAATTGCACTTTGATAATTTAATTTCATTTGCAGGTGCTTGGTGTCGAGATTATTCTCAACACCAAGATAATAGGAAAGACCCTCGTAAAGGGCACGGACCCGCCGCTGTAATCGGTGATGAAAGCTGGACGTTTTGAACGCATTCAAGACAATAAGCCACTTTACCAAAATTTCAAATGTAACATGGTATGGGAAGGCGCAGCGATTAAGATGACCCGATAGTCAGAAAGCCTGCCTGTAAATGCTTCACGTAAATCTTCGATGGTAAAGAAGGTGAAGGTACGATACGTTTATATTTTATATTCAAAAAACCCGAATCTTACCCGTGAAGATTCGGGTTTTTTTATTTTATACCAACGAGTTACGCTTCCTGCACAACTCTTTCAAAATGACTACAACGACATCCATGTCGTTGTTTAACGCCATTTTGAGTATGTTCTTACGCACAAAAATCTGAATAGAGAGATTTCAAATTTTTAAGTTTATCGTGTGTGCGATATAAGGGAATCCCGAACGAATTATTTTCGAATAACGGGAGCTGCCCCGCAACTGTAATCGGTGACGAAATCTGCAAAATGCCACTGTCCGCTGCCTGCGGATGGGAAGGCGCAGAGAGTAGGAAGAACTGATAGCCAGGAAACCTGTTTTGCACATGTTTTTAAAAATTTTTTCCGAGGGGAAAGGATGTGTTATGAAACATTGTCTGATCGTGTTGTTTGTATCACTGATTGTCTTTGTATCAGGAGTTGGTTATTCTCAAAATAATCCTGCTCTGCAAGAAAAAAAAGAGATTGAAAAATCAGAAAAAGAGAAAAAAGATTCTCAGGAACTCGAGACAGAAGATATCCAGGAAATCGTGGTAACTGCAACAAGGACGGAAACACCTGCAAGTCAGCTGATCGATTCGGTTACTACCATTACTAGGAAACAAATGGCAGAACAACGAAAGGCAAGACTCGTTCTTGAAACACTCCGCAGTGTTCCCGGCTTGAATATACTTAAGTCAGGAGGTATTGGCAGGCTTACAAACGTAACGTTACGGGGATCCAGTCCAAAACATGTTCTCGTTATGATTGATGGGGTTCAAGTAAACAGCCCAACCACAGGAGATTTTGATTTTGCAAACCTGACCACTGACAACCTGGAGAGAGTAGAGGTCGTGAGGGGACCTCAAAGTACTCTGTATGGATCAGATGCAATGGGCGGTGTAATAAACATCATTACGAAAAAAGGCAAAGGAAAACCAGAGTTTGGTATACGATCTGAATTTGGAACACCGGAACGGACATTTTACGAATCCATAAGCTCAAGCGGCAGTATCGAAGACTTCAATTACTCCTTGGATATGGCGAGGATTGACAGCAATGGCCGCGGTGCTGATGACGATTATGACAAGTGGAATGGGTCCGCAAGGCTTGGATACAAAATTAACGAAAAATCAAATTTTGATATGAGCTTGCGATACAACGACTCCAAGGTGGGTATCGATGACGGCCCCTTCAGGCAGGACCCCAACAGTATATTCAAAAGTCAGGATTTAGTAATAAATTCACTCCTGACACATTCGATAACTGACTGGTGGATCCATAAGCTGAAATTTTCCTATGCCGATTCAAATCTGAAAAGCAGGGACAAACCTAATCCAGGTACTCTCGATCCTTTCGGTGATACGAGATTCGTGCTCGATACACAAATTTATACCGGAGATTATCAACACATCCTGAAGTATAAGGATATTGACACATTCATATTTGGGTTTGAATTTGAAGACCAGGAGGCCGACAACCGAACTTTTGATGAAGCAATAATCAATAGAGGTTGGTACTTCGAGAATCAACTTAAATTATGGGATCGATTTTTCTTCAATGCAGGTGTGAGAATAGATGACAATAATAGATATGGAAAGGTCGTTAATCCGAAATTTTCCATTGCCTATCATCTCAAGGAGACAGATACAAAATTCAAGGCCAATTACGGGAAAGGGTTCAGGGGGCCGACACTGAATGAGTTGTTTTTCCCAAATTTTGGTGACCCGACGTTAAATCCGGAAGAGGTCGAGAGCTATGATGTTGGCTTTGAGCAGCACCTGCTCGACGACAAGCTCTTTTTTGGACTAACCTATTTTAAAAACAGATATTCAGGCCTTATCCAGACAGTCGATCTAGGCGGGTTTATCTTCAGGGCTCAAAACATTGGTATGGTAAAGACCGAGGGTGTTGAAGCGGAGGCCGTAATAAACCCCTTTAAAGAGTTAACCTTGCGGGGCACCTTTACAAGCCTGAGCACACGAGATGAGTTAAAAAAAGAGTTAATACGGCGACCAAGCAAACTGAGCTCTATCAATATTAATTATCATTTTTTGAATAAATTCAACCTTAATATTAATGACACCATAACGGGAAGCTCCAGAGAAGGGAGGAATGGTGGGGGGATTTCCATCCCGGGAAGGCTTGGTGTTAGGAGAACTAATAATGGTTTTAATAAATTAGACGTGGCATTGTCCTGTGATTTCTCAAAACATATTCAGGCTTACTCCAGGATCGAAAACATACTTGATAAAAAATTCGATGAGATATTAGGTTTCAGGGCGCCGGGAACCGTGTTCTTTTTTGGGACAAAGCTTAGCTTTTAAAGAATACATGATGATACTTTTTTATCATCCAAGGGATTCTCATTGAAGTTGCAGAAGGTGTGCCATGCTCGCCTTCCAAATTGAAGAGGTATATTCTGACGGCCCACTCTATCAATACGATTTTGATAAAGTGGAAAGTGATGACATACAAGAAGAGCGGGTCAAAATATCTTTGAACTTGAAATACAGAAGGCACTGTCAATAGGATATAAATTGGGATTTATTGCAACCTCTGATACATGCTGGCCAAATATTCTCCCAGGCAGAGATAGACGCACTGTAGTATTTTGTGAAAGAGTTAACACGAAAAAGTATTTTAGATGCGCTTAAAAAGAGGCACAATTATGCGGAAGTTTGCCTGGAAAATGTTGATGTTTTCTTTAGTATTTCCGGTCACCTTCTTGGAGATGAATTTGAAACAGCCCAGAACCCAAAATTATTGCTGAATATTCAATCTGAAAGAGAAATTTCTGAGGTTTATATCTATAAGAATAACAACAAATGTATTACCATCAATAAATTGAATTCTTCACCATTTAGCTCTAATTTTAAAGAAATAAAATTATGAATCAAAATCCTCGAATTACTCTGTTCTTTGTTTTCTGGATTGCCCTGACGGTATCCAGTCCACCTACTCAGGCAGAGCCGGTGAATTTCAGAAAAACAAAAACCTTTGTTGATAATACTCACTTTTCTCTACATTTTGACAATCCGCCTGAGCGAATTATTTCCGTTTCTCCAAGTGTAACAGAAATATTAGGGGTCATTGATGCGGATTCCATGTTGGTAGGAGTTTCACTATATTCTTATTATCCTTCTTCTGTAAAAGATCTTCCCAAAGTAGGCAGTTATGTTAAGCCTAATATTGAACAGATCATCTCATTAAATCCTGACCTGGTTGTCATGTCCTTTGAAGGAGCGCCGAGGAGTGATGTGTATAAGCTACGAAGACTGAATGTAAATGTTGCTGTCTTACGTAGTGAAAAATTTTCTGATATTATTAAAAATATTAACTGGCTCGGAGAAGTTTTACAGCATCAAAAGAAGCAAAAGAAGCGGCTGGTGATTTAGAGAGGCGTTATGAACAGATTCGATCTCTGGTCAAGAAAATACCAAAGCCCAGTGTTTTTTATTCAATCGCTCTAAATCCCATAACATCAGTTGGGGCTAAAAGTTTCATTAACAGTTTAATTCATGATGCAGGAGGAATTAACACTGCCGGGGATATCGATCAGGCATATCCCAAGTTAACTATTGAAAGTGTTATTGCCATGTCACCGGACGTTCTGGTATTTTCAAGCGGCATGGGCAACGAACTTGATATGGAAAATCAGTTGCCTTTCTGGAAACGTTGGAAAAATATCCCTGCCGTACGCGATCAAAGGTTCGTTGAAGTTAATCATGACATTATCAATCGTCCCGGCCCAAGAGTTGTCCAGGCGCTGGCTTCAATTGCCCAACAATTGCACCCTGAAAAAGCAGAAGCGATTCAGCGGATTATGAAAAATGAAAAACCGTAAAATATTGTTGTTCACGATTCCGTTTTGCTGGATCTTCATTTTTTTATTCTGTTGGAAGTCCGGTACTGTAACAATTACCTGGGAGCAACTGAAAAACACGGTCTTTGGAGCGGCTGCTTCTGATCAAACAAACATTATATTATTGCAGGTGCGATTGCCCAGGCTACTTCTGGCCGCACTTACCGGATCTACTCTATCCCTGACCGGAGCCGTATTTCAGGCATTACTGCGAAACCCGCTTGCAGATCCCTATATTCTTGGGATTTCCGGAGGTTCGGCACTGGGTGCAGTAGTTGCAATGGGTTTTGGCTTGCATTTGATGATTTTCGGTTTTCAAATTGTCCCGATTTTTGCCATATGCGGTGCGCTTTTAACCATACTATTTGTATATAATTTTTCCAGAATCGGTAATTATTTACCGACACACACGATGTTGCTGGCGGGTATCTCATTACAGGCAATGCTTTCAGCATTGATTTTGTTTCTGCAAACCCTGTTGGACCCTTTACAATTGATGCAGGTTTTTACCTGGTTAATGGGAAATATACCAACTCCTGAATACGGAAATTTATTATGGATATTTCTCTATGTTGTTCTGGCAATCGGAGTGATTTTACCTCAGGCCAGGAATCTGAACGCACTTACTCTGGGAGAACTGGATGCTCAAATTGTTGGTATTGATGTGGAACGATTAAAAAAGATTCTTTTTTTTGCCTGCTCTCTTTTAACCGGAAGCATAGTTGCTTTAACCGGGTTAATTGGCTTTGTTGGAATTATCATTCCACATCTTTTACGATTATTAATTGGGCCTGATCACAGACGTTTATTACCAGCCTGTGTTATTGCCGGCAGCATTTTTATGGTCATTGCTGATACTCTGTCACGTGCCCTGCTTTCACCAACTGAAATTCCTGTTGGTGTTATCACTGCTCTTATTGGTGGGCCGTTTTTTTTGTTTTTACTATGGAAAAATAAGCGTAATGGAATGCGATGAGCGAACAATATCAAAACGTAACAGTTGAGCAACTTTATTATTCGTATACAAAAACTCCCCTTATTCATGACTTGTCTTTTGACTTTAAAGCGGGAGAATTGTTCAATGTTGTCGGTCCAAACGGGGCTGGTAAAACCACTCTATTGTATTTGCTTGGCGGAATAATTAAACCTCAGACTGGTCAGGTTTTACTGGATGGTATACCGTTATCTTCTTTTAAGCGTCAGGCACTTGCCAGAATCATGACTATCATTCCGGCTGAGTCAAATATTGCATTTGATTTCACGGTTTATGATATTGTGTCCATGGGACGTTACCCTTATCATAGTCCACTCGCATCATTAACCAATAACGACCATAACATTATAAGGGAGGTTATCGAACAAACCGGATTAACGAAATACGAGGATAAGGTTTTTAACCAGCTTTCCAGTGGTGAAAGACAGCGGGTCTTAATAGCGCGGGCTTTGGCGCAAAAAACATCTATTTTATTGATGGACGAACCGACTGTCCATCTGGACGTTCATTACCAATCGGATATTTACCGGCTCGCGAAATCCCTTGCACATGATGAGAATCTATCCGTTTTTATGATCTCGCATGATTTGAATTATACATCGATGTATAGCGACCGTATTATGTTAATGCATGAAGGACGTATTGTCAAAATCGGTATTCCTGATGATATTTTCCAGCCGGAACTGCTCAGTGATGTTTACGGTACTTCTTTGTCTGTTTATCCTCATCCAAAAACAGACAAACCAACTATTTGGCCTGATTAATAAATGGCAGTATGATCATTTTAATGCCCTTCGTGTAGGCTTTTATATTTTTGTAATAGTCATAATCTGAAAAAATTTTGCCAATTTCTTTAAGATTATTAATTTAATACACCAAAAAAATGAAACATTTTATCAAGATAAAAAAGGGCACACAGCAATGTTAATAGGGAAACATGACGGATTTGAAATACACCGCAAAGAAAAGATTATATATGTTAACTTTCTTGTTCAACACAGGGTGATTTCTACTTGCGGAGTAAACGGAGGGTTGCGTGATGACCTGGAGGGTATAGCCAATCATCAATTATGCGAGCCTTTGGGGCACGATAGAGAGGGTTTGAAGGTTATAGCAGAAAGCCCTGTTGATTATTCAAAATCGGTTTTTGAAAAATACGGACTCTCTCCTGAAAAAAGAGCACTCCTTGGTACTGCTGCAAACATGAACTACGCTGCAGTGGAATTACAGGAATATCGAGGCCTTAAGGTAGTGACGATAAGTACGGGAGGTGTGAAAACAAACGCCGGCAGAGCCGGTGACCCTGCAGATATTTATGAAAAGGACGGTAAATTTACTAGTACAAAAGGTGAAGTTGATGAACCTTGCGGCACAATAAACACAATAATTATTATGAATAAGGAACTTACGCATGGTGCTATGGCCAGGTCTCTTGTTACTGCTTCCGAGGCAAAAGCCGCAGCTCTTCAAGAGCTTGCGGTTAATTCCCGCTATTCATGCGGTTTAGCTACCGGAACCGGAACCGATCAGGTTGCCATCGCTTCCAGGATAACCGGAAAAATCCCCCTGACCAGTGCCGGTAAGCACACGAAGTTAGGTGAACTCATAGGCGCAACGGTAAAAAAGTCCGTAAAGAAAACTCTGGCATTACAAGATTCTCTCACCCCTCAGAGTCAGCGTTCAGCAAAAATTCATTTAGAACGATTCGGAATTGATAAAAAATCAATGAAGGAAAAGATCTGCAGTTTTCTGAATGAAGAAAAGTCTAAACTGTTTGAAAAGAATTTTGCAACTATTAACCGTGATTCTGTTACTGTAGCCGCAACTGCCGCACTTGTTCACTTGCGCGATAAAATAGAATGGGGAATCTTGCCGGAAAACTGTTTACCCGAGATCTTTTCGTCCTATGGAGCGCAGCTTAGTGCGTCAATTTCAGGAAAGTTTGAGCGGATCGGCTATTATCGGGAATCTCTTTCTCGTGAACACATGGGGATATGCAATCAAACATTCACAAATTTTATTTGTAAATCATTTGCTCTGGGGTTTAATGAAAAATGGGAATAAAAGCATTGGAACAGAATTTTGCAGGAAAGATTAAGAATCGAGAAACACATGAATAATCAGAAAAAATCTTTTGCCTGTTCATTTAGTGGCGGTAAAGATTCATGTCTTGCCTTATACCGAGCAATACACGCTGGTGGTGACGCGAAAAACTCATTACAATGTTTACTGAGAGTGGTGAACGTAGTCGTTCTCATGGTATACATCTCTCTGTACTGACTGCGCAATCGCAAGCTATGAATATACCTTTGCTTACACGGGCAACATCGTGGAATGATTACGAAAAACACTTCACAGCCGCTTTAACATCTGTAAAGAAAGAAGGTGTGCAAAACGTTGTTTTCGGTGACATCGACTTACAGGAACACCGCGACTGGGAAGAACGCGCCTGTGGTGGCGTTGGGATGCACCCTTTTCTTCCCTTGTGGTTAGAAGAGAGAAAATCACTCTTGGGAGAATTTCTTGAACTTGGGTTTTATGCCATGATCATTGCCGTTAAAGAGAATATTTTGCCGACATCTTTTCTTGGTAAAACTCTTTCACGAACAGTGATAGAAGAAATTGAAAGCCAGGGTGCTGATGCGTGTGGCGAAGAAGGAGAGTACCATACGCTTGTATATGACGGCCCTATTTTTAAGTCATCATTACAACTTACGCAGGGCGAAGAGGTGTTGCGAGATGGTTATTGGTTTTTGGATCTGCACGTAAAATCAACATGCGACACCCCCCGACTATAACGGAGTTGATAGCAAAGATACGAAATGGAAGAGGAAAGACAGGAAACGGAAAACTGCATGAGTGCTTCAAGCACATTCCGGATAACGATTATTGTAATTTTAATATGTATAGGATTATTTTGCTATGGATGTAAGAGGGATAGAAAACAATGCTGAATCTTATTTTAAAAGGCGGCCCGGTGATGTACCCACTGCTGATTTGTTCACTTATTTCTCTTACAATCACCATTGAACGAATTATCTTCTGGTCGAATGAAACAAGAAGGATAGACCGTAAACTATTGGATCAGGTATTCGGAGAGATTGAAAAGGGGTTTTTTGATAAAGCCATTGCTCTGGGTGATAAATCAAAAGATTATATGATAAAAATAGTGTGTTATGCTCTGACACATCATAAATCCGCAAGGATAAATATGCTGGAAATGGCGGCAGATGATGAGATAGACAGGATGAAAAGGGGTATGGCAGTCCTGGATACAATAATAACCATGGCACCACTGCTCGGGATCCTGGGCACAGTTACCGGCATAATAGTTTCTTTTGATTTCCTCGGAAAAGCGGGTGTAGATGACCCTAAGGCCGTTACAGGAGGAATAGCCCAGGCGCTAATTACTACAGCTACAGGCCTGACTATAGCCCTTGCTTCCATAATTCCTTACAACTATTTTGTTGTCAAGTTGGAAAGAGCAGCGCGAAATATAGAAAAGTGTACAACCCGTTTCGAAATATATCATAAAGAGGGTAAAGATGAAGGTAAATCTTAATCTGAGAAGAAAGGGACCCAGGATAGAGATGATACCACTCATTGATATCGTCTTCCTGCTTTTGGTTTTTTTTATCTATGCAATGCTTTCCATGGTAGTTCATCGGGGATTTAAGGTGGATCTCCCGCAGGCGGCAACGGCCGAGATAGACAAGGAAGACTACGCCTCAATTACTGTAGATAAGGAGAACAGAATACTTCTTAACAGGGAAAAAGTCCTTCTTGACAACCTTTCTGAAGAAATAAAAACAAAGATTAAGAAAGGTGTAAAGATTTTTATTAATGGTGATAAGGAAGCTGACCTCGGAGTCGTAATAAACGTACTTGATACCCTGAGAAGAGACGAGATAAAGGAGGTGTACTTTGAAACACAACCATTTGAACAAAAACCATTAAAGAATTAAGGGATTAAGTAATGATGATCCATCAGTGTGTCAGTTCCTCAATTCCTCAATCTCATAATTTGAATATGTTTAAGAAAAATTTAATTATAGCCGGACTGATAGCTTTGTCGATACACGCAGCATTAATTATGATGTCGCCAAATATCACTTCTGAACCGGAGGTGGTATTCAGAAAGGGCGAATCCAGTCTTAAGATGAACCTCGTACCGTCTGTAACATCAACTGCCTCTACAAAATCTATAAATAATACACAGAAAAATGTCCAAAAGGTGGAAGAAAAAATAATAGACAATCCTGAACCTGTAAAAAAACCGGAAAAACTGAAAGTGGGATCCGCTACTTCCACAAAACCCGTTATTGATATACAAGAAAATATCCGCAAGGTAGAGGATAAAATAATCGAAACTCCTGATGAGATGCAGGTAAAAGTTGAAAACAAAGTAGTTCTACCAAAGAGAGAAATAACCTACAGTGCTGAATACTTCAAGGCTCAAAATGAAATCAATAGTAAACAGCCGCAAATACAGAAAAACAATACAGACACTCAAGATTCAAAAGAGATAATAGCTGATGTTAAGGCAAAAGGGGTAACCATGGGTGCCGTGGTACAAAACGTATTCAAACCTGAGTATCCTTCAAGTTGTAAAAGACAAGGTCATGAGGGAGTAACGGTACTGGAAGTGACAATTCTCAGTAACGGGAAGCGCGGTAATATAAGTATCATAAGATCAGCTGGTTGCAAATCACTTGATAAAGCTGCCATTAAATCCTTAAAGAAAGCAGCATATATACCAGCTAAGCGGCTGGGAGTTCCTTTAACTACTGCAAAGAAGATCTCATTTAATTTTAAACTGGAAGATTATCAATAGGAAAATCAATGAACATACTTAGCTACCTCCAAACAATCCTCTATGCAATCTCCTCAGTACTCATCTATCCGGTAATTATACTCTTAATCGGTTTACTCGTGATGCTCATTATTACGACAGGAAAGTTCCTTGGTGAATATTTAGAAAGACGAAAGCATCTAGCCATGCATAATATCAAAGAATTAACTATGGCAACACGATTATTTCAATAGTAAAATAAAGATTTTCTAAATTTTCAATAAGTTTGTAATAATGCTGAAAAAAGAAATTCAAAGAATCATAATTTTGCTCTTTTATATTTTTACCGTATATTTACCGGTATATGCTCATCACGGAGGAGTATCGACGGCATTTGGCCCCGGCTCTCCTATCGAAACGGCTTCTCCAATGACTTTAGGTAAGGGAACGTTTCTCTTATACGAAAGGATGGAGTATGTCCCATTCAGAAACATGAATAATGCGGAACCTGAAAACATTGACACTTTTACTTTTTTTAACACTCTGGCAGGTTTTGGACTTACCGATGCTCTGTCACTTTATCTGACGATGCCGGCAGCCATTAAGGAACAGGATAGTTTGGGGAAATCCAGAGGAATTGGTGATCTGGAATTCATGGCTCAATATGGTTTTAAATATGGAGAAAGAGATGGTATCAGAGGCTTCTATCAAAACGGGCCGGAAGACACACAAGGAACTCCCTATACCATGGATGATCTCAAGATGTCGGTAACAGGGAGCATTTCCGCCCCCACAGGAACCACTTCAAATCGCGATGATTTTGGTAATACATTTGATATTGGTATGCAACCGGGCTTTGGAGCGCCGTCATATTCTTTTGGCTTTTCAGCATCCAGGCTTCTCTTTCCTCATTTTACCCTGACGACAGATACCTCATTCAGAACATTTTTAAAATATCATGACAGTAAAGCTGGCAACGAAATTCGTGTTAATACCGCAGGAGGGTATGAAGTTTTTGAGAATCCGGATGGTTTTCTTTCCAGACTGGATATTATCGGAGAGACAAATGTGTTGCATCTTACCAAAGACCAGGGAGAAGACGGGAAAACAGACCACGATAGTGGTGGAACGATCCTCTATTTTTCTCCAGGTTTCAGAGCATCATTCGGCAAACATTTCAGTATCGGAGCTTTAATTAAAATTCCGGTATGGCAAAACTTGAATAACGAATCTGTTCAGCAGGGTTCCGAGGGTCTTGAACATTACAGGGCAATTGTTACCGTAACTATTTCTTTCTAAATCCTAAGGAGGATATAATGTTTAGCAGTAAATGTTTAATGCAATTTGGCATACTTTTGTTACTCATGCACTTTTGTGATCTCCATAGCACGGTTGCTCATGAAGGACATGACCACTCTCATGATACTGCACCGGTGACGATTGAACGTGCAACATACAAACACTTTCAGTCAATTTTGTCAATATATCAGGAAACATATCTTACTTTAATTAAAGGAGAATCAGATAGTATTCCGGTTTTGGCACAGATACTCTTGGATACAGCCGGCAAAAGTATTGAAACTGAATCCAAAGAATCTGGCCGTCACATGATGCAACATATTTATCAGGGAGCACTGAGATTGAGACAGGCAGAAGATTTTCAGGAAATACAGGAAGCATTTGCAACCATAAGCGAAGCCGTTCTCCCTTTTTTCAACTCCTGGCCGAACCAACTCAAGAGCAACAAAATAAAACTTTATGAGTGCAGAGAACATGAGAAATACTGGTTGCAACCTCAAGATATACTGCCTGCATGTCCCTATGCTTCAGATAAAATGTATAATTGTTCAGACATACGTGAAGCGGGAGAAGAGTAAGAACTACAAAGAAAAATATAAATGACACAAAAAGAGACGAAAACAGTTTTTCGTGCAATTAGGGCCACTCCGTTCCTCAGACTGAAAGTCAGACTGGAGGGAAGAGTCTTTTGTGGTTAAAATTGTTGCCGTATGTTTCACTGATCATTAATCAGGATTTGACACCGGCATCATTCATGTGAAAACATTGATCGCCACCATTTAAGTAAAGAATACCTAACGATATACTCAAAAGTATGCAGTAACATTGGAGTGTCTTTTGCAATCCAAACGGCACCATATGCTTCAGTAACATAGCCAGATGGTTTTTTCGAAAAACTATTACCATAACATTTAGGGGGGTTGCACAAAGGCAGAGGAAACTTGATACCTCCATGGAGTGCCTTAGACCTATGACCGTAAATTATCCGCATCGACTTTTCTATATCTGTATGCTCCCATGAATGCTGAGCATTTATTGGTGGTCTTTCCTCTGGAGGTTCTGGCATGAACTCAAGAATAAAGTCTGTGAATTTCTTGGTAGCCCCCAAACAATCTACAAATTCTTCAGCTACTTTCTGGACTAAAGCTTCACCTCCTACTTCGTTCAGATATTTTACTAAATCCGGTTTAGAGTTTTTGAGTTTTTCTACAGGAGTTACCTTTGATTTGAACCAACTCATTGCAGCATTTTCTACTGCAGAGACAAGCATGATCCACGAAAGTTCAGGTTCTGATTCGGCAATCCAGACAGCATCTTGATAGAGTCTAGCGGAACGAATCAAGGCTCCAGCATCATCTGGTGAAAGGAGGAGAAGTCTGGAGAGCTATCGAGTATCTGATATAGGAGCTTTAAATAATGGTTGTGGTAAAATGCGTTCGTATCTAAAGGTTTTTGGTAAAAATGGATTTTTGTATATCTCAAAGCATGTTGGATGTCCTTTAGGGTCTCCGTTGTTATCGAAACGACGAGTAACTCCACCAGCTTTAAGACGAATCCCAAAGGATAATGATACAAGTGCAGTAACCTCATCAGATATACCGCCTCCATGATATAATTTAGCATCTGTCTTCTCTGGAATTCCAGAACTCGGGTTATACTCTAAATGATCATCAAGTCTCAGAGTAAAGGCTGGCATGGGTATTTGAGAATCATGTATTGAAACTGCATTATAAAATACTTTGTAAGGACCAAAGTGATCTAAGATTTCACCACCAGTATTGGAATCAGTAAACAGCTGGTATTCAACTGTTTCTAAAGTATACCTTCATAACTTCATAACCCGTATTGTACAATCTTCCATCATGTATACCAGTTTTTTTATTAGGATTACCAGATCTTCTAAATATCCTCGCTTTTCCCTCTGCTCAGCAACCTCCTGTTTTCGATCTGTCATATCCTTTAACATGAAAACAAAGTCTCAAACAAACTATCAGAAAACTTGTCATTGATATAAACAAATGGTACTCGAATCTGGTAAAGCTGAAGAGAGGGTCTAAAATTTCTTAAATCAGTTGACAGGTTTACCTGTTACAAGTAGAATTGACCATTCTTATTTCTGTTCTTTATCAGCTAAAGTATACGTTTACAGGTAATCCCGTTTTCAATGGTAAAGATGGGATTTAAAAGGGAATCCCTTGTGAGAAAGGGAACGGACCCGCCGCTGTAGTCGATGACGAAAATTGCAGCGTCACATGGCTTTCATTGTGTGAATGCATGCCACTTTACGCTCCAGGCGTATGGGAAGGCGCAATGAGTAGGATGATTCGATAGTCAGAATACCTGCCTGTAATCGCTTCACATGATCTTCGATGGTAAAGAAGGTGAAGGTGTTTATGGTAAAAACTGCATGCATATCGGCAGGCAAACTTATCTGAAAGCCCGTACCTTTTTACTGCGAAAAAGGGGATGGGCTTTTTTAATTAACAGGACGCAGATATGCGCAGATAGCAATTAAAAAAAGGTATCACCTTAACTTATAAAGACATAAAATGAAAAGAGTACACATTAAATTAGGCAAGATGTGCCTGCTTGTATCGAATGGCCATTCAGTTTTTTCATTATAAATCACTCAACAGGATGTATGAATAAAATACAGAAAATAATTACAGGTTTACTTGTTGTCTCTGCTCTTTTGCTTTTGCCACATGCCGCACATGCAATGCATATCACAGAAGGAATTCTGCCGCCAAAATGGGTCATATTCTGGTTTATTTTTATTACACCTTTTGTTGCCATTGGAATACTGAGTCTTAAGAAAAAAAAGAGAGAAGTGCCGGGATTTTTACCCTTAGTCGGTATCATAGGGGCCGCTGTGTTTGTTTTCTCCTGCTTCCCTATTCCGGTTGTCGGCCTGAATGGTATGGCAACCGCACATCCCGCCGGTACCGGTATGAGTGCAATGTTGCTGGGTCCTTTCGTGAGTGTCGTAATTGCGGGAATCGCGTTGTTTATACAAGCGCTTTTTTTAGCACACGGCGGCCTTACGACTCTGGGTGTGAATGTGTTCTCAATGGGAATACTCGGCTCTTTCTCTGGATATTTTGCATTCAGGATCGGTCAGAGACTTGGTTTAAAAATTTTCTGGTGCGGCCTTCTCGCAGGAGTAATATCAGACATTTTTACGTATCTGGGAACCTCGATAGGATTGGGACTTTTAGTCTTTGAAAAAGGGGACAATTTTACTCTATCGCTTGCACACAGCCTGAAGGCGATGCTGGAAATATTTGTTGTATTTATGGCTACATCACAGGGTCCGTTATGTATTGCAGAAGGGATAGTCGTAGGTTTTGTTATTTCCTATATCTATAAGGTTAAACCCGGTATTCTCGTTAACCTTAAAGTCATAAAAAAGTCTCCCCCTGCACAGAGCTGAGAAGGTTAATTCTGTAACAGTTTTTAGCATTTGATTTTTCAACGTTATTTAGTGATAATCACGTAATGAAATTTTGTATTTTTTTTATACTAGTTGTGTATCTTTTTTGTTTTCACGCAATCCCAGTGACACTCTACTCAACCGGTCACCCGGACAATTTAGTTTTAGCGGGTCAGACCCCTTATACCCCCTCGAATTTAAAACCCGGGTGGATACCGGAACGTGCTGGCAACACTTCCATTCAGACAGGCTTGCCTTACTCCGTATTTCATGAGGTGTCTGATCTGTCAAACGGGTATGCGGAGAGAAACATTGGTTTCTGAGAATGTCGTAATTAGCAGAAACCAATCCAGTGAGGAATCTGAAGAGGGAAAATGGACGGGAATTGATGTAAGTATTGTGGGCAAATATGCAGAAAAATATGGTCATCCACCAAGAGATCCCTATATCAATACCGATCAGGGCGATCTCTTACTTTTTGTATTTACCGTTGCGGGCCTCCTCGGAGGCATTGTCATCGGTTACAACTTCAGAAAATTATTTGTTGAGGGAGAAAATACAAATAATTCTCAAGAGGAAGGAATTTGACAGGATAACAGGATAAACTTTATTCGAAAAAAATAGAGTTAGTTGTAAGGATATTACAAATCAGAGTAGACTGCATGGAGCATAGAGAGTTAACAGAAAAAATTATTGGGTGCGCTTATAATGTCTACAATAAAATGGGATTTGGATTTCTTGAGAGTGTCTATGAGAAATGTCTGCTTATAGAACTGCATAAAGCCGGTCTTTATGTGGAATCGCAAAAACCAATAACTGTTTATTATGATACCGAGATTGTAGGAGAATTTGTAGCTGATATTATCGTTAATGACACGGTAATTTTAGAGTTAAAGTTAGTTAAACAAATAATTAATGCTCACGAAGTGCAATTGGTTAACTATCTGGTGGCCACCGGGAAGCCGGTAGGGCTTATTCTTAACTTTAGTGAAAGCAAAGTTGAAATTAAACGTAAAATAAAGAATTTAGAATAAATGATAAACAGGATTTTAAACAGTCTTGTCTATCCTGTTATCTTGTTTAAAAATATAATTATGGGATTATTGAACCATCTGTTATTGGACCATTTTGCACAGGAAAAGAACTGGCTTACCAATGTAGAGGTCAGAATCAAATTATTTTATATCGGTACAGGTCTGACCCTTAATATCTGCGCTCAAAACTGTATTGCTCCTCTCATTCTTCTCACTTCTACTCTGATACTATTAACGTCCATAAGAATTCCCTTAAAACAAATTACCCTGAGAATGGCACTTCCATTGCTGTTTGGAATTTTTATCTTCTTTATTATGAGTTTACACAGAGGAGATACCGTTCTATTTTCCGGTTCACTTTTTCGCTATGAATTTTCTTTGAGAGAAGAGGGGGTATCACACGGTTTATTGATTTTATCAAAGATACTGGGAGGTGTAATGCTTTTACTGCTTTTATCTTTTACGACATCGATAACAAAGATTTGCGCAGCCGCCCGCTGGATGAAAATACCTGAGACCTTAGTCGAAACTTTATCGTTCGTGTATCGATATATATTTCTGTTAATGGACGAAACGGAAACGATGATGTCTTCTCAAAGAAGCAGACTCGGGTATTCTAGCTGGTTTCGAACATTACGATCATTCGGATCCCTGGGAGGTATGTTAATCATACGATCAATAACGAGGGCGGAAAACGCACATACTGCTATGATATCAAGAGGTTATGACGGGGGCAGGATATTTTCAATACCTCTTCCCCCATTCGAAATGCATGATTACGTTATACTCTTTTCAAGTGTACTCTTTTTGATTTCTTTATTCACTTTTACATTAATTATTTAGAACTTAGCCCCATTTGCCCGACCCTGACAGAATTGAGGATTGTCAGGCTTCGTAAAATAAAAGACGCAACTATGACTATTCTGAAGGTTAAAGAGCTGAAACACCAATATCCTGATGGTACCAGTGCGCTGAAGGGCGTGAACATCGATGTATTTCAAGGTGAATTTATAGCCATACTGGGAGCAAATGGTTCCGGTAAAACAACATTACTCAAGCACTTAAACGGCTTATTACAGCCAGAATCTGGTTCTATATTCTTAGATAATAGAGAATTATCAAAATATAAGCCTAGTGAGGTATTCAAGAAAATCGGGATGGTCTTCCAGGATCCTAATGACCAGCTCATTGTCCCTACCGTCGAGGAGGACATAGCCTTCGGACCTACAAATCTCCACTTGAGCCAAAAGGAGATCGCAAGAAGAGTAGAAAAAGCCCTCGATCTGGTCCAAATGAGAGAATTTGCCAAAAAGGCAATTCACACCCTCAGTTATGGACAAAGTAAACGAATATGTATAGCCGGTATACTTGCCATGGAACCGGACGTACTCTTACTGGATGAACCAACCAGCGGACTTGACCCGTCTGGTGTAAAAACCGTAATGAAGATACTGAGAGACCTGAATAAAAAGCAGGGCATCACCATAATCCTCGCTACAAATTCCGTAGACCATGTACCGGTTTTTATGGATAGGGTCTTAATTATGGATAAAGGTAAGGTCTTTCAGGCTGGTACTCCGGAACAGGTCTTCACCGATTCAAAGACACTTGCAGAAGTAAAACTGGAATTACCTCAGATTGCACAACTCATGGAAATACTGCGGGACAAGGATAAGCTCCCCATAAATTCACTTCCTCTGACAATCGGTCACGCCAGACAGGAATTGGTAAAGCTGGTAAATGCAGGATCTGAAGTATTCATCAGTCCTGAATGCAGTACTCATTAAAATAGAGACACAACGGAAAAAATAATGCAAATAAAAAAGTAACACCCTTCGCTCTCTTCAGCACCTCTTTCTTTCCACAGCTTCCGCTACCGGCACCAGCCTGTTGGACTGACCGAGTAATCATCTATTTTTTGTTGGATTTTTCAATAATTTGCTTTATATTAAAAAAAACATAAGCATAAAAAAAGGACATAACATTAACCATTTTCAAATTGCTGATTTTTTGCACGAGTTAGCGCATCCTGAGCAACTCTTTCAAAATTGCTACAACGACATCCTTGTCGTTGCTTAACGCCATTTTGGGTATGTGCTAACGCACATATAAAATGATTTTGATTTTCCTATGTATTAATTTAAGCCTTCTTTAACAATTATTGAAATTCCTATACATTAAACTAGACCTAGAGGGGAGATAATAATGAATATTCTTATTTCGGGATCATTGGCTTACGACAGGATTATGGATTTTCCGGGAAAGTTTTCTGATCATATACTTCCTGAAAAGGTACACATACTTAATGTATGTTTTATGATAGATGGCTTAAGGGAAAATTTCGGTGGAACAGCCGGCAATATCGCTTATGCACTTTCTCTCTTTGGGGATAGACCCACCATAATAGCCACTGCCGGAAGAGACTTTGAACCATATAAAAACCGGTTGATAGGTCATAAAATTCCTACCGAACATATTAAGATCATAGAGGAAGAACTGACGGCAGGTGCATATATAACTACTGATATGTCAGATAATCAGATAACAGCATTTAATCCGGGAGCAATGAAATACAGTTCGGTCTTTGATTTTGATTCTCTTTCACATGAAAACACTGTTGCCCTGGTCGCACCTGGAAATTTAGAAGACATGTATAATTTTACAAATATTTACAAACAGAAAAATATTGATTATATCTTTGACCCCGGTCAGTCGCTGCCCGCATGGACTAGTGAACGATTAACAGAAATGATTGAGGGTTCGAAAATATTTATCTGTAATGACTATGAACTGCAGTTAACCCAGGATAAAACCTCTCTGTCTATTGAAGACCTCCTTGAGAGGACGGAGATACTGATCAAGACAAAGGGGGAATTGGGATCGGAAGTAATTCTTCTGGAACATAATAAATTAAAGACTATTGAAATTCCTGTTGAAAAGGCTGACCCGGTTAATGACCCTACCGGAGCTGGTGACGCATACAGAGCGGGCTTAATCAAAGGGTTTATGTTGTCAGAAAATGACATTGTTCATGGCGCAAGAATGGGTGCCGTTTGTGCCGCCTATTCGGTAGAAGTTCATGGCCCTCAGAATTACCATTTCACCCCGGAATCATTTAATGAGCGATTTAAGAATCTGTTCGGTGAAAAGGCCTTTTAACATATTCGGTAAATGGAAAATTTCAAAATGTATGAATTTTTCTTTCATCTTTCAGGAGAATGCTACAACTTAAAAAAAAGAAGAACAGTATCTGTTTGTTTCTCCAGCACATGTCTTAAACCTCAACCCCCCAATTGGGATCAAACCGGGAGTGGCAACTCGGACATATGAGAATGATCTTACACGTTTCTTCCGTCTGCCGAACAAATGATGTATGGAAGCCATCTTCGTAACCACATTGAGGACAAATATACAGTTCCTTATCTATTGAAACCGGTTTTGGTACTTTATTTCCCAAACCCTTCCTCCATAAAAAAAAGCTGAATTATTTCACAACTCCGTTTCTTCAGCATCTATAATTTTGATTAAAATAACAAAGAACATGGTAAACAGGATCATCGTCCATTATGCCCAACGTATTCCTTCAATCACTCCTTCCACTTAATTGAACACCCCATTGATGGATGCTGATCTATTGGAAGACTTTTACCCTCGATTAATGCTTCAATAGCATCAGACAGATCGTGAGACGTAACCCTGTCCGGTTGTTCCCAATTATCGTCTATGCGGCCATGATAGCACAATTCCCTTTTCCTGTCATAGACATATATGTCCGGGGTGCATTGTGCTTGATATTTTTTTGCTACAGACTGATCGTCATCTTTTAAATAGGGGAAATTGTATCCCTTTTCCTCTGCCCTCTTCACCATGGTCTCAAAATTATCATCGGGATACGTAATATCATCATTGGGATTGATTCCTATAAACTGCACACTCTGACTTGCAAACCTTTTCTGGAGTTGAACAAGCCTGCTGTCTACGGCTCGAACATACGGACAGTGATTACACATAAAAATAATGACAAGAATATCTTTGTTGTCGTAGTCAGTAAGGGAATGCATCCTCCCATCTATGCCTTTTAGGCAAAATTCGATTGCCTTTGCCCCTAGCGGAATATTAATTGACTTCAGTAAGGCCATTTTACCCCTCCAAATAGAAAAAATTATAAAAAATAAATTTTCTCTCTTTCAGTGTAACAAAGACATAGAGTTTAATACATTAATACCACGTTCCAAGGTTTCGAAACTTGCAGCATAAGAGAGTCTGAAATGAGAGTTCTTTTCTGAAAACACACTCCCCGGTATGATTAACAAATCTTCCTCTATAGCACGGGTAGCAAACTCTTCATCTGTACCCATCGGTACTTGTGGAAAGAGATAAAATGCACCTTCTGGTTTGATAAGCTTGTAGCGATCTTTAAGACCGTTGTAAACAAAGTCTCGTTTCTTTTTATAAGCTTCTATATACATACTCATATCAATATCTAATGCTTTAACACCTGCCATCTGGGCAAATGAAGGAGCGCAGATATAAGTATATTGCTGGAGTTTTATCATCTCATTGATAATCTTTTTCGGACCAATTACGCTCCCCAGGCGCCAACCTGTCATAGCATAAGATTTAGAGAATCCATTACAAGTAAGCGTATTTTCATAGAACTTGCCGGCACTTTGATAAGAGGTGTCATAAACGAATTTCCTATATATCTCATCAGATATGATTAATAAATTATGCTTGTTTGCAATCTCGCAAATTTCAATGATATGTTGTGGTTTGCAAACTACCCCGGTTGGGTTTGAAGGGCTGTTAATAAGAAGAATCTTCGAACGTGGGCTAATGGAAGACAAAACTCGATCAGGAGTAAGTTCGAAATCCGGATAGGTATCAATGAATTTTATATCACCACCACAAAGCTTGATGAGATGCTTAAATGATACAAAATAAGGATCAGGTACAAGGATCTCATCTCCAGGATTAATGAGGACCAAAAAAGCTAAGGTTAAAGCTCCTGCAACCCCCGAAGTCATCATGATGCTGTTACAAATAATACCATGTTCGGTTTTTGCTTCTTGCAGAACCTTTTCGCTGAGTTCGGGGATACCTTGAGTGATTGTATACCTGTTAAAACCACTTTCTATTGCCCTGACAGCCTCCCGTTTTATCTCATCGGGTACATCAAAATCAGGTTGTCCGATACTCAGGTTAATAGGATTTTTTATCTTTTGTGCCAGATCAAAAACTTTTCTGATCCCGGAAGCTTGAAACCCCTGCATTCGATCAGCAATCATTACGGTTTCTTTTCCTTTTTCTCTTTATCAGCAGGAGACTCTTCACTCTTTTCCTTTACAGACTTCCCTTTCTTTCGTATCTTAATAGTTTTTACTTTTGGTAAACCAAATACGGATCTCCCTTCTTGCCAAGATCCTTCATTCGTTAAAATTTTGACGCGTTCTGACCTTGTTAGTACACTTCTATGCCTTGTCAATTTACCTTTATTTGCAAGGCTCTTATCAATGCTCATCTTGTTAACCTCCCTATTTTATCTGAATTGGATAACTGGTTGAAAATTGTTTCTTACCCTCATATTCTAAATTGCTTATTTCGGCTAAATATTTTTTCATCTCATCACTATTTCTTGAATCAAACTTACCTACACAAACAACAAGTTCTTTACCCCTTTTAGCCACAAATGTAGGGTAACGAGTCATATTTTTTACGGCCCTCGCCAAATTAGTAGCTTTCTTTTTATTGCCTTTTGTGTTGCTGTAGGATATAATTTGCAAGGTCCACTTTACATTTTGATCTCCCTCCTTTTCATCAGTAGAAGGAGCTACTGTCAAATCTACTGCATTCAGTTCTCTACCCGGGGATATAGCCTTTACTCTTCCACCAAGCTTAGAGTCTTTGTATGATTCCTGAAATATTTCAGGATTAAGCGCCTTATTGTAACCAACCTTATAACCAGTGAAAAAACACGCTAATGATAAAAAAACAGCTCCCAATGCACAAAGAATTAATGTTTCATGCTTCAGCGTAAGCTCATTCAAGAGCAATTTTCTATACTTTTGAGCGCGCGACTTTAAAGTTTCACTACTCTTTGTATCCTTAATCCAGTGTAACTGCTCCTTTTCTTTTTCATCAGCTATATTTTCATTATCTACACTTACCTTCTCTTCACTTACCTTACTCTTTTTTGGTATAAGGGAAGGAATAACGCTTGGATTCTTTTGATCTCCTCCAAATACTCCGCTCTTAAACTTTATCTCTTTTTGATCTTTCGGATTTCTAAAGACCTCAAAAAATTCTTTAGAGTCCTTATCCTTCTTAGACATATAAAACCCTTGAAACAATAACTTTGGCGTCTTACGCTGGTATGAAAAAGTTTTTTAACTTTAGTTACCATTAAATTGCGTTGTTTCCTACTCGAAACGCACTACGTAAAACGGAAAAACCACACACGAAACGATAAGTATGAAGTCTAGTAAAAATAGAATTTATTGTCAAGCGCCATTTGAAATGTTACAGCAAACCTGTCTCAAACTGACTCTTGTTCTCTATCGTATAAAAACGTTTACCTTGGAAATAAAATAAAAGAGCAGTGAGGGGTAGAGAATTATTTGAAATATTCGGACAGCAATACCCAGGCGAAACATCGTCGGATTATTGTCAAAATTCGCTCTTTCATTAATAACCCCCGAAAAGAATCCTTTACATATTTCAACAGTTAAAAGATTGACCTTATTTAATACGAAGAATATTATCGAACCAATCACAATCCATAAATTTAGAGAAAAACTTGAGATAACCATATTTATGATCAAATACAAGATTGAGATCTTGAATACAATTTTGAACAATTTTTCATATCTGATTAGCCACCTAGGAACTTTTTTAGAATTAAACTGTTTGCTCTGACACTCTTTTGTCGTCTTCACAATATTTAATCCGTTTGATTCAGATTTAACAGGTTTCATACTCTTTTCAATCCTAACCGCTACGCAATTCGTCAATCCTCCTTATACACACACAGGATATTTTTCCCTGCACTCTTCGCCTTATAGAGGGCAACGTCTGCCTTTCGGATTAAATCCTCCTGGGTATGTGCATCATCAGGGTAGCCTGCTATACCGGCACTTATGGTTATTTTTTCACCTTCAGGCAGCCCCTGGAAGATAAAGGAAGCTACACTTTCAACAATCCTGTTTCCGAATATACGTCCGTGTTCCTTTGCTGTTTCTGACAATATTATGGCGAACTCTTCTCCTCCATACCGTACGAGTCGGTCTATCTTTCTGACAAGAGATTTAAATAATGAAGCAATTTCTTTCAGTACCTTATCTCCGGCTTGATGGCCAAATCGATCGTTGATCTTTTTGAAATCATCAATATCAATCATTAATAAAGAAAAATTATGCTTATATCTGTCCGCTCTTGATATTTCACTGTCTAATAGTTTATGAAAAAACCGGTGATTATATAAACCTGTAAGTCCATCAACACGTGAAATATGTTCATAATAATCTCTTTCAGCCGCACGCTTTTCAAGTACTCTCTTATACAGAGTCCTTTCAACGATAATCTGAAAATATTCCATATCGAAAGGTTTTACTAAATAATCAGTTGCTCCAAGTTTCATACATTTTACCGCTGTTTCCACAGATGGAAAACCTGTCATAACTACCAGATAAGAGTTGGGAGAAATCTTTTTCGCCTTTTGAACAAAGTCAACTCCTGACATACCAGGCATTTTCAAGTCTGTGATAACCAGATCGTAAACATCTTTCCTTAACTCATCTATTGCATCGTGTGCATTGGTACAAGTGGTTACCCAGTAGCCATTCACCTCTAAAACACCTTGTAGTACCTTCAGAAAGCTCTCTTCGTCATCAATAACCATAATTCTGGATCTTTCAGAACTGGCATCTTCATTGATTATTGAATTATTGTTGTTCTTTGTGTCGTTATCCATGTAAATTTTAACCTAACTTTATTCTCCAAATTTTTTGTAATCCGGTCTCGAAACAGAAGCTTCGGAAAATGTTGCTGTTTGCGTGAGAATTTTAACACCAGCCTCAACCAAACTTAATCCAAGAACCGCGCCTGTCCCCTCACCAAGTCTTAAATTAAGATCAAATATAGCCCTCTTTCCCAATTTTTCCAGAGCAATAAGGTGTCCGTTCTCAGCCGATATATGAGAAGCAATGAGATAACCGTTTACTTTAGGTTCTATAGCAGAAGCAATTAATGCGGCAGCAGTAGATACAAATCCGTCAATCAATACTGGTATTCTCTTGCTAGCTGCCGCCAAACAAAGGCCAGCAATGGCACCTATTTCAAAACCTCCTACCTTGGCAAGCACATCAACTGGCTTTAAAGGATCGGGCTTATTCACATTCAAAGCCTTTTCAATAACACGGACTTTCTTTTCCCATCCACAACTGTCTAAGCCGGTTCCCCTCCCTGTTACCCTGCTTACTTCCATTCCAGTTAAACACGCAATTATTGCGCTACTCGGTGTTGTATTCGCAATGCCCATATCGCCAGTTGCAACAATATCTAAACCTGCAGAGATTTCATCCAGCAGAACTTCTATCCCTGCTTCAAGAGAATCTACCGCCTGTTTATAAGACATTGCAGGACCATCAACCATGTTAGCTGTACCGTAATCAACTTTTTTAATTCTCAAACCTTCAGCAGGTTCAAAATCTGCATTTACACCGCAATCAACAACAATAACCCTTGCCCCGACATGCCGGGCGAATAGGTTTATTGTCGCATCACCATTAAGAAAATTTCTTACCATTTGCCCTGTCACTGCTTGAGGAAAAACACTTACACCTTCATTCGATATCCCATGATCACCTGCCATGGTAAAGACAGCCTTATGCTTAATCTTTGGAGAGGTCTCATTTTTTATTGAGGCATAAATAGTTGCAAATTCCTCTAATCTGCCAAGACTGCCTTTAGGAATCGCGAGATTTTCAAGCCTTTCCCGTATTTTACCGTCAGGGTCTATTGAGATCTCTTCGATATTCTGAATTGTTTGATTTAATAGTTTCATTCTAATGATTTACCTTTCATCACGGTAACATCTTTTTCACGTTCCCTTCAGAATCCCGGTATTATTCCCAGTATTGAAAAAAGAGCTAAACAGTATTCCATTGGTAATATTGCCATTTTTCCCCTTTATTTCTTGAAAAAAACAAATTACGCTATCACAAACAATTGAAATAAAAAAGGTTTTTTCTGTAGCTGTAATGGCAAAATAAAAATGAGCTGCCAACTTGTGACTCTAATTTTCTTGTTTGTTTACGCACTAAACGAACTTTAATGAATAAGAAAATAAGATTATCAGCACGTTACTTAATCTTTTGTCTGGTAAAATAGCAGGCAACCTTGAGAATTGTCTCTTTGTGGTGAGGTGATATTGAAACAAAAAATTATCCGGCTAAATGGTTTTTCTTCCTGATTCTCCACACAATAAAACCAAATAGTGCTATGACACTAAGCCACATTTGAGTCACAAAAATATAACCAACAGTACAAATAAAAATTTTATTTATTCCTGATCCAGCCCATCTGTCCCTTATATAAGCAGTTGGTCTTATATTAACGCCGTAAGATTTTCCGTATTTTTTGGCAAACAGGTTGGATTTCCCCTCAGATGCATCCTCTTTCGTATATCCTTTAAATACGGTATTGCTGGTCTCGAGGCTTTTTCTTGCACCACGAGAGGAAGGCCTTACACTCTGAACAGCCCGTACATCGTCGTGTTTTACTTTGAAAGTATTATCATCTTCTGTTCCGCGAGATGCCGCCTGTTCGCCACGCTGAGAACTCCCATGTTCATCAACCCGGACTTGCCCTGTTGAATGACCAAGCTTCTCAGCTTCAATGTGGCCGGCTTTTGAACTAAATGCATGTTTTTCTTCACCAACTTGTGCCTTTTCAGCAGAGCGTCCATCTCTGCCCGTTCCAACGCGGCTGGCTTTTGAACTAAATGCATGTTTTTCTTCACTAACTTGTGTTTTTTTATCTGCTTCGACGTGGCTACTATCCGTAGAAGCCAACTGCTCAGTCATCCCGAAACCTGAATGCTCTTTTGCAGAACTTTTCTTCGTTGTAAGTCCGAACGCCGATTCCTCCCGTTCCGTCTTGCCGCCATGCTCGCTCTTTTCCCCTCCTTCATAAGTTGGACTCACCGGAGACGAAGACTTTTTAGAGACTTTTTCTCCTTGTGATATCTTCCTGAAAATCTTTTTCTCCTTCTCGGCCTCACGCGTCATACCCATTTTACTATAGGCCAGTGATAACGAGTAGTGAACCTTAGCATAGTCAGGGTCCATGTTGATGGCCTTGGTATAGACTTTAATAGCTTCGTCATATTTTGCCTTGCAATAATACGTATTTCCAAGGCCATACAGAGCATAAGTATCATTTGGTTTCAGCTCTAATGCCTCTTCAAATTTCTTTCCCGCCTGATCGTATTTCCCCTGTTTATAATACTCAATGGCCTGATTATAGAGATCAGAAAACTTGCCTGAACCGTAAGAAACCGCTTCATAAGAAATCATCAAAAAAGCCATACATATTAACTGGAGTAACAAATATTTTTTCATAAACAACCTACATTCAAAAAAACTGTGCTACAGGCACTCATGATCAAATGCTCCAATTTGAAACTATCTGGTCTTAGGATTTTTATACCCAACCGCCTACTACCTGACAAAATAATTATAAATTCTCTCTCTTAATAATACTAAATAATCTAACAAATGCGCGGTAAAATGTCAATTATATCATCTTTAATGTCAAGGCTAAAGAGAAATGTCTTCCCTAACTGTCTATTGTAAAAAAGGAGTGAACGGCATGAATAGTTACTGAGATTTTACCGTTTAATTGAGCAGAGATCCAGATGTATCTCTTTCGGGAAAACCCCTAAAAAACCTCTAACTGCCAATCAGAAAAATCAGTATCCTCATAAATAATCTCAAGTTTTTCATTAAATCTCAAAGCTATACCCCAAACCTTATTGTGCTGGTTACTTTTTATGAGAGTTTTTCTCATAATTGTCCCATTTCCTCCGAGCCGTATCTTTCTGGAGGGGAGCAAGTGTGTCGTTGTTTTTGCAACTATTTCAAAATCTACACTCTTTCCCGCATAATAACGTTTACTGTTATCTATTACTGCTTCAAAATAGACTCCGGCTGAACTTATGTTCTTTGAATTTACAATAAGGCCGGATAGCAATATCGGTAAAGAAATTTCCAGCCTTCTATCAAAACGTCTCTCTAGCCCCTTAGAATCATAAAACATAATAATATGTTTTGTTATCCATTTAGATGGAATCAGAAATTAAAAAAGAACCGATCATTTATGAATGAATACAGGGCGGGACTTTATCCCGCCCTGTAGAACCTTCAAACTCCTATAATTATTAGCAATAAACCCCCTCTCATATTCAACATCGTTACCAGATCCGGGGTTCCTCTCATTTTCACCTGCTTCAGGACTAAGACTTCTCTTCTAGCTTTTGGTTAAGTTTTTCTTCTACAGCCTCAAGCTCAAGCTGAAGTTTCTCACTGTATACCGTTTCACTCTTTAAAAAGGACTCTGATTCCGCTTCCGATACAATAGTCTCTTTTTCTAAACTAGAATGACTTTCCTCATAGGTAAAAAAACCTGGAGAAACAAGAGTCATTGTTGACATTCCAAAAACCACTATACAACTGATACTATTTATGATTGAAATAAACCTCTTTAATCTGCTTCTTTTCATTGCACTGACCTCCTGATTTATGCTTCTTAAAAATAGCGATTGTTCACACTTTTTCTCACCTCTAAGACAGCCCCCCTTTCAAACTCTATCTGAAATTCTCTTCTCATTTCGAATACGTAGAAGAGCTAATGATATGCCAAAATAAGATTGTCTAGCTATCTGCTTATTTTCATGAGAGTTACAATAATCACTACCTCATAAATAGAGCGTATTATTGAAGGGATTATCCTACAGGAGAGAGGAGCAAAACTCGATTGATGTGCTTAGATATTAATAACTTTTCTGATTTTATCAGTAAGTAATTTCATATAGAAGGTTGCCCTTATTCAGGTTGGGACATGTTTACAAACAGAAAATAAATAATACACCTGAGATTGTATGGTATCGCCTTCACTTTTTCCTATAATCAATAGGTTTCAGATCATATTTTTTCAGAAGTTCATACAAATCTGCCCTGTATTTTCCTGCCAGCTTTGCTGCATGACTGACATTGCCCTTGGTAAGTCCAATAAGCTGGACAAGATAGTCTTTTTCGAAATCCTCTTTTGCAGACTTTAGACATTTTAAGCCTTCGTTTACTTCTTCTTCTGAAGAAAGGATTAAGTCTTCATTTATGACATCTTGCACAGCCATGACAACAGCATATTCAACGGTGTTTTCCAGTTCCCTTACATTACCAGGCCAATGATGGAGCATCATTTTTTGCAGCGCAGATGGCGAGAAATCTTTAATTGTTTTATTCATTTTCTTTGTGTATTTTTGCAGGAAATGGCCCGCCAAAAGAGGGATATCCTCTTTCCTTTCCCTAAGAGGAGGAAGTTTAATATTAATAACATGAACCCGATAAAACAGATCTTCTCTGAAAGTTCCATTTTCAACTTCTTTCTTTAAATCTTTATTAGAAGCCACAACTATCCTGACGTCAACTTGAATGGTTTTTTCTCCCCCTAAAGGATAAAACACCGTTTCCTCTAATACACGAAGCAGTTTGACCTGCATAGTCAACGGCATTTCAGATATTTCGTCTAAAAATAAGGTGCCTGTATGCGCCTGAGCAAAAATACCTTTTTTACTCTGTTTTGCTCCTGTGAATGCTCCTTTCTCATAACCAAATAACTCACTTTCCAAAAGCGTTTCTGGAATAGCAGCACAATTGATAGCAACAAAAGGGTTCTCTTTTCTCGGGCTTGTCTCATGTAAACACCTGGCTATTAACTCTTTTCCTGTACCACTTTCTCCATAAATATGGACATTAGAGTCGGTTTTTGCAGCCTGAACAACTTGTTCCAGCATTTTTTTCATTTTTTCTGAAGCACCCACAATATTTTCAAAACCTTGACTCTCTTTCACCATATTACACGGCTGATCTGTCACTTTTGACAGGGAACTGCTCTCCAAGCCATTTTTTATCTGCTGCAAAAGTTCCTTGTAATTAAAAGGTTTGGTTACATAGCTGTAAGCTCCTTTTTTCATAGCCTCTACTGCAGTTTCAATAGTCCCATAGGAAGTAAGAATTATAATAGGCATTTCAGGATTTATCTGGTGGAGGTTTTCCATAAGTTCAATACCGTTTTCCCCACGAAGCTTTAGATCTACAAGCGCCAAATCAAACATCCTATCCTGTGCTATCTTGACTGCCTTTGCAGCCTGAAAAGCTGTTGCTACTTGATAATGGTTGGCCTCTAGCCTCATCTTTATGACTTTCAGTACATTCTGATCATCATCTACAACCATAATTTTATTCATTTCCTTTTTCCTTCATTCATTTCAGCAAAGATTCTCGTTTCTTCTCTTCGATTCCGAGATCTATTTTCTTTAAACTCTCAATTTGGTATTGTAATTCTTCTACTTGAATTTGTAAATTGTTAATTCTTCTATTCTTGTCCATAATCTCCTTATTCTTGCTCATAATTTCCTGAAGAAATAAAACCCATATAGCAGCCTGATCTCTTATATCACTTTCGGGATATTCCTTTAAAATCCTCTGAAAACAGTCCTTGGATCTCTTGTAGTTATTTTTTGGATTCCCGGGATGAGCATAATTTAATCCCATTTGAAAAAGTGCCTGATCCCCCAGGATATGAGGAAACGATTCCAACACATCTTTATTGTTCTTCAGCGAAGATTTATGGTATCCATTTAACATAAGAACCCTCGCTTTTGCAAGTTTCTGTCTTCCCTCCCATTTTTTTGCAAACTGAGGAAACATATTTAAGACCTCAGCATGATCCTGTTCGGATGCAACGTCAGCATCTTTGTTGGATTCCATATTTAAAGGAGGTTTCACCTCCACAAAAAGCTGTTCATCTTGTTGTTTTTCTGGAAAGTGTATACATCCCTGGATACCAAACAGCATCATCACGATACAGGTAATGTAAAGGAAAAGGTACTTCCTTTCCCCGGTTTGCTTTGAGCCCATATCTTTCCCCCGTGAGCGGTCACAATATGCCTGGTGATAGAAAGACCGAGACCTGTTCCTCCAACGGTTCTTTCTTCACATCCCATGCGCACAAATTTATCAAAAATATTTTCTAAACTTTCTTCCAGAATTCCGCAACCGTTATCAGAAACGGAGATTTCCAGAAGTCTTCTTCCGTTATCTTTACGGCAAATACATAAAACTACAACAGAACCGCCATTGGGTGTAAATTTTAAGGCATTTCCCAACAGATTCTCCATTACCTGTCCGATTCTTTCACTATCTATATTGACGAAAGGTATCCCAAGCGGTGGTTTTAGCTCAAGGTTAATATTTTTTCGTTTCGCAATAGGTGCAATTTTTAAAACGCATTTTTGAATTACCGGAATGATGTTCCGTTCTTTAAAATGATAGCTCATCATCTTGGCTTCCATACAGGAGAGATCCAGAATTCTATTAACCAAATGTATTAACCTTTCACACTCTTCATGGAGAACGGTTAATAGTTCATGTCGTTTTTTTGGTTCATTTATATAGAGACCGTCAAGAAGCATGCTGGTAGCTTCTCTTATAGCCGTTAAAGGAGTGCGAAGCTCATGAGAAATGTGGCTTATAAAATCCTCCTTCAACTCATCTATTTCCCTTAATCGTTCACACATAATATTAAAGGAATTAGCCAGTTCTTTGATTTCCGGAGGCGAGGTAATATCTTGTATCTTTGCAAATTTTCCTTCGGATATTTCTTTTGTTCTCTCCTGTAACTGCAAAATAGACCGGTTTATACTCCTGGTGTTAAAAAAGGAAATCAGGATTCCGATAACAACTGTCAGAAAAGCTGCAATAGCCGTAACCTTTAAAACACGGGAGCTGATTTTGTTTGCCTCATAAATCTTTTTATAGGTATCCAAACGTGTTATCTTAATAATCTGTAAGAGTTTTCGCTCTATCTCATCGATAATTTCTTCTTTTTCACGCTGATATCGTTCCAGAGGATAATCCTGACCCTTTTCGATAAACAGGTGCTCTTCTTCAAGCAGAGATAAATAACGGTCATACAACCTTAATGTTTCGGAGAATATTGTTCTCTTTTCCGTGTCAACAAGTAAAGACTCAAGTTTGTCCACGTCTTTTTTAAAATATTCTTTTCTCTCAACAAATTTTTGATAAAAATCCTGATCTTTGGAAATCAGATATTTGTTACTGAAACTTACCTGTGAATACATGGTATCGAAGAGGTGTTCCACCTGATTTATAATTATAGCATCAACAGAAGACGTCGATCCTGTAAGGAGGTTTAATTGATTGAGTTTGAAGGTTACATATATACCCAGGAAAACGACCAGTATCATTATGGCCATATAGCCAAATGTCAATCTTTTGAAAATAGTAAATTTCATCGTTTGATAGGCAAAACTCCAAGATTGAGGACAGGTAAATAAAAGAAGCCTTACTGCGAAAGATATTTTTGTTATTATCTTTTCAGTAAGGCTATCAAACCAACTTTGTCGTTCCAGTGTTCATAGACCCTTAACCTTGTAACCCATCGTCAGTCAGGGTTTTCCATTTCAGATTTTATAAATTTAGCAAAGACTCATACTACACTTTACCTGCATCATGTTTATTGTCAAGTTGAAATTATATTGAGCCTATTGTATTCGTAACAATTTAGCCATTTGATGAAGTGGTCAAAATTCAATGCATACATTTAGTTGTCTTTCAAACTGTGACGAATTAATGTTCGTAAAATAAAACTCCTGTTTGCTCCTCCCAGGATTTGATTCAAATTATCATAAAGGACTGGATCATTAATAATTGCACCCAGAGACCCCTCACCATCATTAATATTTCCTGTTATCGTTTTCAAGTTTTTTGTAACCTGGATGAGATTTTCCAGTATCACTCTCTGTTCTTCATCATATAAAATGGCATGTAAAAATCCATTACCACCAGTTATCTGTTTTGTTATCTTTTCAATTTCTTTCAATAAACCCGTTATCCTCTTTCGTATATCATTATTCTCTTTGTTAGATATGAGCGCGTTCAAAATATTATCACCTCGAACAATTTCCTGTGTAATCTTTTTTACATTTTCGCTACTTTTCGATAGATTATCTAGAAAATCCTTCCCTGCAGGGGTATAAATTAAATGATGGATCATTCCATTACCGTTCTTAATTTCTTCAAAAATGTTTGTCAGGGTTATTGCAGAACCGCTCAATATTTCAATGATTTTCTCTTTTTCAAGTTTTTGCAGATTTTTATGAAGATCATCAATAATTTTTATACCACTTTCAAAAACTTTCGAGTAATCTGCGGCTATAACACCAGAGATAAAATCTCCTTCCCGAATCATAGTTTTGTTTTCGCTTCCCATTGAGAGTTCAATATAGGAATCCCCTGTAACGTAACTCAACCATTTAATTGATGCAACAGAATCCTCACGAATTCTGTTTTGGATTCTTTTCTCGATCTGCAGTGTTACTACAAGCTTTGTCTCTTTTAAAGCTTGTGGTATTGTTATATCGGCAACCTTTCCCACGTTAAGACCCGCTAATCTGACAGGGGCTCCAGGTAGAAGTCCGAATACGTCCGGAAAGGATGTGTAAACGGTAAACTGTTTCTTAAAGTACCCTTTTTCCTTTCCAAGTACGAAGATTACAATAGCAACTGCAATCAGCATAATGAAAACGAATAAACCTGCACGAAATGCCACAATCTGATCTTTTTTCATATTAATTATTTCGCTTTATTCAACGAGTTAGTGCATCCTGCACAACTCTTTCAAAATTGCTACAACGACATCCATGTCGTTGTAGCAATTTTGAGCATGTGCTAACGCACATAAAATATGATTTTGAAATTCCTTTGCATCAAGTTAGGCCATCCTGGCCTGTTGGCAGGGCGGGAAACTACCGCCCATAGGAGTTTTTACGGACTTTTTAACTTACTCCTTCATCGCAAAAAAAAATTAAGGAAATATTGAAAGCTATACATTACGTATTAATAACGACCCGCTGAAATAAAGTCTCTTATCACTTTTATTTCTGAATTTTCGAACTCATCCCAAGTCCCTTCGGTTAAAATTTTGCCATCAAAAAGCATAGCCAGCTTATTGGTAATTTTCTTTACACAATGTAAATCGTGTGTAACGACTATGGTAGTTATTCCTAATTTATTCTGGAGACTCAGGATTAACTCATTTATCTTTTCAGCCGTAACAGGATCTATACCCGTGGTAGGCTCGTCGTACAAAATAATCTTTGGTTCTATTGCTATGGCCCGTGCAAGGCCAACCCTTTTTTTCATACCACCACTAAGCTCCTCCGGCATCTTGTTTTCAGATCCTTCAAGACCTACTAAAGCAAGTTTTTCTTCTATTTTCTCCTGTATCTCATTTTCTTTTAAATTCGTATGTTCCCGAAGTGGGTAGGCTATATTTTCGTAAACAGAAAGTGAGTCGAAGAGGGCCGCCCCCTGAAAAAGAATGCCGATATTCCTCCGGATTTCTATCAGTTCTTCTTCCTTCAATGGTACAATGTCTTTACCCATAATAACTATTTCACCTCTATCCGGTTTTAATATTCCGATTAATTCCTTAAGGAGCAGGCTCTTCCCCACACCACTACTTCCGATAAGTGATACTATTTCACCTTCTTTTACTCTTAAGTTTATGCCTGAATGAATTACGTGTCCATCAAACGATGTATAGACATCCTTTAACTCTATGATGGTTTTATTCATGTATACTAAAACCGATTTGGTTTTCGGTATTACTGGAAACCAAATCTTGGTCGCAGTCATACTCGCTCAATTTTATCTCGGATTTTATCCGAAAACCATTATGAGATGAGTATAAAAGTTTAAAATATTAAGAAAAATAATTTTGTCAAAAAGAAATCTGAAACGATTATGAGGAGGGAAATTGTTACAACAGCAACCGTTGTTGCTTTGCCCACTCCTGTTGTGCCACCATGAGCATTAAGGCCAAAATAACAACCAAAAAAAGCAATAATAAACCCAAAAAAAGCTGTTTTTCCTAAACCACTGCAGAAGTCAGATATTCCTATTGTCCACCAAACAGTATTCAGATAATACTGATACCCGATATTTAACTCTGTCAAAGCTACCACCATTCCTCCAAAAACACCAACGATATCCGCTGCGACTGTTAGTAAAGGCAACATAAATATTGCCGCAAAAATTTTGGGAGATACGAGCTTCTTTATCGGATCCGACCCAAGTGCCCTTATAGCGTCTATCTGTTCCGTAACTTTCATAGATCCAATTTCTGCTGCAATTCCTGAACCTATGCGGCCACCAACCATGATTGACGCAAGTACCGGTGACATTTCACGTACCATTGATAACGAAACAACAGAGCCAACGTATAATTCAGCGCCGTAATAGCGCAGCCCGTAAATTGTTTGTAGCGCCAGTACCATTCCTGCAAAGAGGGCAATTGTACATACCACCAGCAGAGACTTTACTCCGATATTATCGGCTTCTTTTAAAATGAGATTGAAATTGAAAGGAGGCTTCAGCATTCCGCGAACACCTTTATAGGCAAGTATAGATGCATCTCCTATACTAATGAAAAACTGTTTTCCTTTATCGTCTAAATGTAATAAAAGTTGCTTCACAATAAATGAGATCCTTTCAGCCCACCCAAACAATGAAATCAGGCAAATTGCTAATTCTTTATAATTCGAACATTGTATTGAAATTTGTTTGGGCTTTGTAAATTGATATTTGCCTGCCTGTGCGTAGCGCACAGGCAGGCGCAGACAGGTAATTTATTACCCCCTGTTTGGCTCTGGCTAGGACAGTTTGGGCGTTAATTAATGGGTTGAAAACTTTTGACAGCCCTTTCAAAATCTTTTAAGGAAAGATCGAATACATCAGGAGTTGACCAATAAACGATATCATAGACAAAATTCTCAGTGCAAATTATATAGGCGCTAATCTTTATCTTGCGATTATCTAATTCACCTTCTAATATTGTATGCAAGAATCTTTGATTGTTGATATAATTGTATCGTCTGTTTACAATGTGTTTTTTCTTTATACCAATAAAGAGTTGTTTATAGAGTCGTTCTAATGCTATTTTACTGTTTGCTGCAGGATGTGAGAGAATAGCAAACATTGCGTTGCTCTTTTGGTGCTGCATGGCTAAATCTTCACTATCAATTTTAACTACCTCCCATGGTTTTCCTGGAAGTGCTATTATGTGAGAACTATGAAGGTTTAGATAGTTATCATCAGCTGTTTGAACAGAAGAACATCCATGAAAGATAGTGAGAAGACAGGAGAGTATTATACATTTTTTTAATTCCACTTTCCCCTTTCAACTTTAAAATGCTATTTCAGATATAGTTCTGCTTGATGGCAAAGGAGGATTTTTCGTAACGAATTTTAAGTATGACAATTAGATATTTTTCTGTCAAACAAAAAGATTTATTTTTTGCATTAACATTGTGATTCCAGCAAATAGGCAGAAAGTATAGCATCTGTTTTTCAAAAGGAGGGTTTATGATAAGTGTAGATAAAGCGATCAGGATTGTCCTGAAGAAGGTAAAAACTTTACCATCAAAAAAAGTAAAACTAGAGGACGCACAGGGTTTATGTCTGGCAGAAAACATAAAGTCAGACTTTGACATGCCACCGTTTAACAGAGCTGCAATGGATGGGTATGCGGTAATTGCAAAAAACATAATCAAACCACCGGTAGAGCTTATCGTAATCGAGAATATTCGTGCCGGATACAATCCAAAGAAAACAGTTGGCAATGGGCAGGCTGCAAAGATCATGACTGGTTCCGTCGTTCCGAAGGGAGCTGATGCCGTAATAAAGGTTGAGGAGACACAATCTTTCTCAGACAACAAAAAGGTGCGCATTCTCAAGACAATTGATAAGGGAAGCAACATCGCAAAAAAGGGAGAGGATTTGAGAGCAGGGAAGAGAGTACTTCGTAAAGGTACGAAGATAAGGCCATCGGAAATCGGCGTACTTGCAACTGTTGGTTCAGACACCGTTCGAGTTTTTTCAGTACCGAGTGTCGGAATTATTTCAACAGGCGATGAGTTGGTGACGGTATCCAAGAAACCAAAACCATGGCAGATTCGTAATAGTAATAGTTATTCCCTGGCTGCACAGGCTAGACGAATTATTGAGGATGTTGAAATTTTAGGTATAGCTAGTGACGAAAAAAACAAAATAAGAAATTTGGTGAAAAAGGGGCTGAAAAAGGATATCTTGATCTTGTCCGGAGGTGTTTCAATGGGAGAATACGATCTTGTCGGAGAAGTACTAAAAGATCTCGGTATTACAATTTTTTTTGAGAAGGTGGCACTTCGACCAGGGAAGCCTACGGTTTTTGGTAAGATGGGAGACAAGGCAATATTTGCTCTACCAGGTAATCCCGTATCAACCATGGTTACTTTTGAGTTGTTTGTAAGGCCGTGCATTAAAAAGATGATGGGATTTTCTTCTTATCATAACCAAATATTGTTTGCTGAACTGGAAACGGAAATCATAATTAAAAAGAAGCGACGCGAATATAGACCTGCACTCTTGAGATACGTTAACAGTAAATGGAAGGTTGCCCCCGTTGAGTGGCACGGTTCCGGTGATCTATTTTCAACAACAAAAGCAAATTGTTTACTCATTATTGGTGAGTCTGTTGAGAGATTGAAGGCAGGAGATTCGTCAGAAGTTTTATTAATTGATGATTTTAACTAAAAAAGGAACTCTCTATTGAACAAAAAGGCATTTGCCATTAACATCCTTTTCTCTTTCCTGACAATTCTTCTCCTTTCATTCTCATTTCCAGTGCCAGGTACAAGCTATCTGGCATGGATTGCTTTCGTGCCCTGGCTCTTAATACTCTCTACCGGATACAAAGTTTGGTTTTTCTCCTATGTAATCGGAATCACATTTTTTGTTATAAACCTCTCATGGCTTCGGCATGTTACTTTCTCAGGCTGGATACTCTTAAGTTTTTATCTGGCAGCATATTTTTTTTCCTTTGGCTCGATTTCATACTATCTCAGGAAAAGATTGAGACTTCCCTATGTTTTTACTGTTCCGTTCGTATGGATCTCCTTTGAATATATACGATCTTCTCCTCTTTTCGGTTTTCCATGGTTTTTTATCGGCCATAGCCAATATCTGCGCCTTACATTAATACAGATTGCTGATATTACGGGTGTTTATGGCGTCTCCTTTCTTGTTGTTATGTTTAATGCAGCTATCACAGATTTGATAGAGCGGTTCATAATAAGACGAGATAAAGAACCCTTTATTGATTTCCTCCATTCACCGAATAAAAACAGAGCCTTCTTTTACACTATTACTATTACTATTACTCCGAGCCTGTTACTGTTATTTGCATTCGTATATGGTTCCCTTGCCATGAATAGCCATACACTATTACAGGATGGGCCAAACGTTTGTTTGATACAAGGGAATATAGCCCAAAGTATTAAAGTAAATCCTGACGATAAGCAACAGGAAGAGATATTGGTAAAATACACAGAACTGACCCGAAATGCTACAGGAGAAGCCATCGATTTAATTGTCTGGCCGGAGACTATGGTACCGGGAATCCTGAATATCGATCCAGGGATTCTTGACAGAAAGATTGACAGGTTATCTAAAGAATCAGTTCTCAAATCAGCCCAAGAAAAAAATGCTTATATGCTCGTTGGAAGTACAGCTATAGATCTGGTAGGAAAGCAACCTTTCTATTATAATACGGCGTTTTACTTTAACAGAAAGGGGAAATATCTGGATCGCTATGACAAGATACACTTAGTTCCTTTCGGAGAATTTGTTCCACTCGAAGAATATTTTCGTTTCTCAGCCATTTCGTTCCCTATGATGTTAACCTGAGTGGTGGTAAAAGAAGAACAATCTTTAACCTTAGCACTATAAATGATTATAAGGTCTTTCAATTCGGGGTAATTATATGTTATGAGGACACTATTGCTCCTTTAGTAAGAAAGTTTCGTCAAGATGGAGCAGACTTTATGGTAAATATCACAAATGATGCCTGGTTTTGTGATAGCTCTGAGCTGGATCAACATCTATCTATTATGGTTTTTCGTGCAATTGAAAATCGCATAAGTATTGCACGAGCTGCTAATACCGGTATTTCTTCCTTTGTTACTCCAAATGGCAAGATTTATGATTATCTAACCAGGGATGGTAAGTACAAGGAGTTAGACGGTGTTTTATGTAATAAAATTACCTATGTAAACCGAGAAAACACATGGTATACGAGAAATGGAGATGTGTTTTCCATTTCCTGTTTAATAACGTTGTTTCTCTTAATCTTGATGACCTTGAGGAAGAAGAATTTTAACTTGACTTTTAAATAGGCATACGTATAATCGCTTTCGTAAATCTATGTTAGAGTTTAGCTTATATACATAACCACGTAAGGAAACAAGCGAAATTATGCACCCTATTGATTATTTATTAGGGTTAGCCTCTACAGATATGGGTATCGATCTGGGAACAGCTAATACCTTGGTATGCATTCCCGAAGAAGGAATCGTATTATTTGAACCATCTGTGGTTGCTGTACAAACTGGAACAAACAAGATTCTGCTAAATGGAAATGCGGTAGGTCAGGCTGCCAAGGCTATGTTAGAAAAAGCTCCCGGAAGTATTTCCGTAATAAGGCCCATGAAGAATGGTGTTATTGCCGATTTTGACATCACCGAGGCTATGTTGAAGTATTTTATTTTGAAAGTTCATAAAAGGAAATGGGGCGTCAGGCCGAGGGTTGTTATTGCAATTCCTTCTGGAATTACCGCTGTGGAAAAACGTGCTGTTGTAAATTCCGCTGAACGAGCGGGTGCAAGAGAAGTGTTTCTGATTTCAGAACCTAAAGCAGCAGCAATTGGAGCAGGTCTTCCGGTCGGTGAACCTGTTGCAAGTATGATCGTTGACATTGGGGGAGGTACTACTGAAGTTGCCATTATATCGCTTGGAGATATCTTTACGCATCAGAGCTTAAGGGTTGCAGGCGACCATATGGATGAAGCTATATCTCAGTTTATTCGTCGTACGTATAGTCTCGATATTGGCCTCAGAACGGCAGAAAATATTAAAATTGAGGTAGGTTCGGCCTATCCACTGGAAGAGGAAATTTCGGTAGAAGTAAGAGGTCGTGATGCTGTAGCAGGATTACCAAGGGCAATAACGATAACATCTGAAGAAATCCGGGAAGCTCTTCAGACAACAATGGAATCTATTCTTGATGCGATAAAAAAGACGTTAGAAAAAGCATCCCCGGAACTGGCTTCAGACCTCTTGACCTCAGGCCTCGTTATGGTCGGTGGAGGTGTAATGTTACGGGGTTTTGACAAATTGGTTGCGGAAGAAACAGGTCTTCCGGTGAAGATAGCAGACGACCCCATAACTGCGGTAGCAAGAGGGACAGGAATACTTTTAGAATATATCGATTTATATAAGGATGTTTTATGGGATAAGGAACTTGAGTCCTAACCTTCAGAAAATCCCCAATAGATTTTCGATTTGCCTTTTAATCATACTATCTTTTTTGCTTCTTTTCATACCGGAAGATCTTTCCAACCATATAAAACTTACCGCTGCTTCCCCTCTGGCGCCAGTACAAAAGACAATTTCCAGAACAGGGAATTTTTTTAGTAACGGAGTACATAAGATTTCCTCAATATTTCGTTCCGCTGCTGAGAATAAAATGTTAAAAGAAAAAATTTTCAATCTCCAGAACGAGATCATTAAGCAGCAAAATTTTATTACCTTACTCAATCAGAAACTGGATACTGTATCAAAATTCCAGAAGAATTGGAACAAAGAAGAGAAACCGTTTATTGCAAATATCATTGGATATGAAACTTCAAATTTCAGAAGAAGCATTTTAATTGATATTGGGAAAAAACATGGCGTTTCAATAAATGATGTTGTCGTTTTTGAAACCGCTCTTGTGGGTCGAATCTCAGCTATTGGATTCACTACCAGCAGGGTTATGCTGATAACGGATCCTGCATCAAATGTACCATCACGATTTCTAAAATCAAGAATACAGGGTATCGTTCAGGGGGAAAGCAATGCTCGGTGTTCCATAAAATACATACCCAGAAATACAAGCGTTGAGGAGGGTGACAAGGTTATTTCGTCTGGTATTGGAGGAATCTTTCCGCAATCACTCTACATCGGAGATGTTGTTACTGTTAAAGAGAAGAGTGCGCAACTCTTTAAAGAGGTTACGCTTAAACCAAGGATCGATGTTTCAAAACTGGAGTATGTGCTCGTAGTAAAAAACAAAATATCGGATTTAAAAGAGTGAGTTTTTAATAATAAAGGTGTTCACATGCCATGGTTTACAATAATAATTGTTTTATTATGTATTTCATTGATACAAACTACCCTGCTATTCTACATTAGCATCTTTAATATACATCCTGACCTTTTTTTCATTTTTCTGGTCTATTTTTCATTGAATTTTGATATTGAACGCTCTTTTTATGGTAACTGGGCTGCAGGTCTGGCAAAAGATTTCTTTTCCGGTAATCTCTTTGGTCTGAATACTATTATGTTTGTTGTTATTGGATATCTTATTTCATTAATCAAGGATGAAATTTTTAGAAAGCATTTATTCACCCAAATTTTGGTTACATTTATCGTCTCAATTATATACAATTTTGTGTCTGTTTTTATGATTTGCTTCTCACTAAAATCAGTAAACCTATTAACTATGGTGTGGAAATGTCCGACTATTGCAATATACAACGCACTTGTTGTTCCGCCGATATTTTGGTTGTTAGATCGATTATACTCTCCATCAAAATTCTCAACGTAAGAGATTAAATTATGTTAAAAAAACGCTTTAACATATATTTTGGAATAATATTAAGCCTGTTTTTGGTTATTATTTGCAGGCTATTCTATCTCCAGATGATAGAAGGAGGGAAATATAGTGGTATATCTGATAGCAAGAGGATAATGACCATTGACATAGATACGCTGAGAGGGACCATATATGATAGAAATGGCGAGATATTGGCTATTGATAAACACTCTTTTGATCTTTCCGTGTCATACAAAAAACTTTATGGCTCATACATTTGCCTGAAGAATAATATAATCCCGAAACTGGCCGAAAAGAGAAGTCGCACTATTACTCAATCATTATGCAAGGAGTGTCATCCCGACAATGAAGTGTGGATAAACAGGATAGCTGAACTTTTAAAAATTCCCGTTACCGACATATTCAAACAATCTGTGCAAATAGTCGAAAAGGTAGAAAAGATTAAGAATCATGTGGAGAGAAGAAATAAAAGGGAAATGTATATCCGTGAGGAAACCGTTCCCCATGCTATTTTTACAAACATATCCTGGGAAAACATCGCAAAACTGAAGGTTGTAATACCAAAGATAAATGGAATAGAGGTAGACTTTAAACCTATGAGATGGTATCCAAAGCAAAATCTTGCATCCCATATTATTGGGTACGTCGGAAAATTGAATTCAAAGGAATTGAATGACTATAATTTTAAGAAAAGATGGTTTGACAATCTTAGTGAGAAAAATGAATCTGAGTTAGAATATTTTGCACATAAATCACTCTCAGCTGATTCTTTAGTAGGGAAAACCGGAATAGAAAATATATTCAACTCCAGACTGATGGGTATACCTGGTGAGAGATTTGAAGAAATTACCCTTGACACACTTCAGGTAAATAAAATTATTCTGGAAAGACCTCCAATATCAGGTGATAATCTATTTCTTACAATTGATAGCAGGATACAAGATGTTGCAGAAAAAATTCTTGGAAAACAGAGGGGTTCTATTGTTGTAATGAACCCCTGGAATGGTGAAATCATCGCAATGGCATCTTCCCCCCGGTTTGATTTAAATACTTTAAGTAAGAACTTTACCAGCATCAGTAAAAATCCCGATAAACCCTTTCTCAATCGCCCCATCCAAAGCGCGTTGCCACCGGGGTCTATCTTTAAGATTGTTACCGCAATAGCCGCATTGGAAGAAAACAGTATAGATGAAAACACTCACTTTACCTGTTATGGATCCTTGAAGTTGGGAAATACTAGATTTCGTTGTCTTTCAAATTACGGCCATGGTTTATTGAATCTCGAAGAGGCTATTCAATATTCATGCAACGTCTTCTTCTTTGAAACCGGGAGAAAGTTAGGAGGCACATCATTAAGTGAGTGGGCAGATAAATTTGGTTTTGGAAATGTTACGGGCATTGAACTTCCATACGAAAAAAAGGGTAACATGCCAAAAGCTGCATCCATGTATCAGGTCATGAATTTATCTATTGGTCAGGGAGCGATGCTGGTTACCCCTTTACAAATTACCAAAATGATAGCTATGATTGCAAACGGTGGCTGGAACATCAAACCCCATATTCTTAAGAAGATAACTGATGATAAAGGAAATATTTTATTAAACAACGATCTGAAACCATTTGACAGGTTAAATATATCAGAAAAGAACCTGGATTATGTCAGGCGTTCATTACGAAAAGTGGTAACAGACGGCACTGCAAAAGGAGTAGGTTTTGGTGAATTTCGCGTCGCCGGAAAGTCAGGAACCGCGGAAACATCACGCAAAGATGATAACCATGCATGGTTTTCCGGATACGTTCCCTTTGAGAATCCAAAGTATTGTTTTACGGTAATCATAGAACATACATCCAGTCATGGAGCTGATGCCGCTGGTACGCTAGCTCTGAAACTGTTGGAAAAATTGTCGTAAGGAAAGAGAGAAATACATGTATACTCATCTCATAATGGTTTTCGGATAAAATCCGAGATAAAATTGAGCGAGTAAAGTCCTCGGCGCCTTTTGTCCGGGGATACCTTCACCAAGATTTGGTTTCCAGTAAAACCGAAAACCAAATCGGTTTTAGTATATACCTATCTCTCTGCAAACTAATCTCAAGGCCTAATCACCCTACAGTAGTATTTTATATAAGAATACTCTGTATAACCAGCCTTTCAGTAAAACCCGTTTTGTACAAAAGGCTGACAGAAAACATCGTTAATGGAGTGAATATTATATGTTACGTATTGATATGTTAAGAAAATTTGACTGGGTAATATTTTCGATAATCAGCGTATTCTTGGTAATTAGTTTTTTCTTTGTTTGGAGTGCTGCATCGGAAAAATTTGCATATAAACAGATAATTTGGGTTGGTTTGGGTATGGGTATTTTTTTTACCTTATTGATATTTGATTATTATTCAATTGCCAAGTACTCATATATTTTTTACTCGATAATTATTATTGGTCTGGTGTTAGTTTTATTGTTTGGGAAAACGGTGTATGGCGCAAAGAGGTGGATTCCATTAGGCCCTTTCTCTCTACAACCTTCTGAATTCATGAAGATTGCGCTTGTTTTGGCACTTTCAAGATACATGATGTATAAAGAAAATATTTCAAGGCTACGTTATATCCTTTTCCCCTTAATCTTAACAATATTGCCCATGGTGCTGATCATGAAGCAACCGGATTTGGGTACGAGCCTGATAATGTTGCCTATCTTTTTATCAATAACATTTATAGCTGGTATTAAACTCAGACATTTTTTTTCTCTCATAATTTTAGGCTTAACCTCAATACCTTTTTTATGGTATCTTATACTCAAAGATTATCAAAAGTCGAGGGTGATTACTTTCCTCTGGCCAGATAAAGTGAGCACGTTGGGTGAGGGATACCACAAGATGCAGTCATTAGTTGCTGTGGGTTCTGGCGGAAGCTCTGGAAGTGGTTGGGGGAACGGTATTCAAAGTCAGCTTAATTTTCTTCCGCAGGGACATACTGATTTTATTTTTTCAGTCATCGCAGAAGAATGGGGATTCTTCAGGAGTTTTGCTATTTTGGGTCTGTATATACTTTTTCTCGCCTGTAGTACCGGTATTGCTCTAAAAACCAGAGAATCGTATGGAAGATTAATTGTAACAGGTTTTACAACAATATTTGCAACCCAGGCACTTGTTAATATCGCTATGACAATGGGCCTCGCTCCAATTACGGGTTTAACATTACCATTCATTAGCTATGGTGGCTCTTCACTGCTATCATCTTTTATTGCACTATCTTTTGTGTTTAATGTAAAATTAAGAACAAAAGTCGCTCTGGCAAGAGAAGAATTTTATGAATAATTTAAGGAATTATGTTGAAGATAACATTTTATCTTCTGTAGAAACGCCCGGGCAGTACATAGGGGGAGAATGGAACTCCATTATAAAGAACCATAATGATGTCGATGTTACCATTGCCCTGGCATTTCCAGACACTTATACGATAGGGATGTCTCACCTCGGTATTCAAATTCTATACGGTCTTTTAAATGAACGTTTTGATACCGTCTGTGAAAGGGTATTTGCTCCATGGCCTGACATGGAGGACGCATTAAGGAAACACAATATCCCACTGTATTCCCTTGAAACCTTCAAACCTTTAAAAAATTTTGACATCATCGGTTTTTCGCTTCAATATGAAATGTGCTATACAAACGTATTGAACATGCTCGATCTTGCGAACATACCGTTGAGACGGCAGGAGAGAACCAATAAAGACCCCATAATTATGGCTGGTGGGCCTTTATCTTTGAATCCTGAACCAATGTCTGACTTTATTGATATATTCTTTGTGGGTGAAGGAGAAGAAAGATTTACAGATTTTATCGAGTGTTTCAAGGCTGCAAAACATTCAAAGGAGTTGACAAGAGAAGAGCGGATTCTCTCTCTTGTTAAACAATTAGACAATCTTTACGCTCCTTCCCTTTATGATGTAACCTATGAATCTGACGGTACTATTAAAAAGATTGTTCCAAAAGTAACCGGAATACCTTCCGTTGTGCGTAGTGCAACTGTCAGTAATCTCGACACTGCGTATTTTCCAGAGAAGCTTATCGTACCATTCATAGAAACCGTTCATGATCGTATCTCTATTGAGGTTATGCGAGGTTGTACGCAGGGGTGCAGATTTTGCCAGGCAGGCATGACTAAACGGCCAAACAGAATCCGTTCAGTAGATACGATACTAAAACTATCCGAAGCATGTTACCGGAATACCGGCCACGACGAAATATCCCTCGGAGCATTATCCATAAGCGATTACCCTCATCTTAAAGAATTAATGAGGAAAATGGATATTGTATTCAGCCAGAATAAAGTAAACGTATCATTCCCGTCTCTGAGAATCTCAGATCAGTTAACCGACTTACCTTCTTATCTTAATACGGTACGCAAATCAAGTTTAACATTAGCGCCTGAAGCTGCGACTACGAGAATGAGACAGGTAATTAATAAAGACATATCAAATGAGGACCTGTTTAATGGAGTTAGAGAAGCATACAAAGAGGGCTGGAAACTCGTCAAGTTGTACTTTATGGTTGGGCTTCCAACAGAGACAGATGAAGATATTGAAGAGATTGCAGCCCTGGCCGACAAAGTATCAAGTCTCGGAAAGAGGTCAAAGGCAGCTATGGGAATGTGAATGTGACAATTGCGCCTTTTGTACCTAAGGCTCATACCCCATTTCAGTGGGGACCAATGGTTACCCTGGAGAGGATCACCGAGATCAGGCGGTTAATAAAAAGCATTACCACAAACAGGAAAATCAAAATAAAGTTTAATACACCTGAGAGAAGCATCCTCGAGGGTGTGTTTGCACGTGGTGACAGGAGATTGGGAGACGTCATCTTGAAAGCATGGTCAAAGGGATGCAAATTAGATGCTTGGGACGAATATTTTGACTATCAGAAATGGAATGATTCTTTTAAAGAAGCAGGTATTGAAACAAACTTTTACCTGCACAGGAAGAGAAAAGAGGATGAAATTTTCCCATGGGATCATATCAGTAGTGGTGTAATGAAGCAGTTTTTCAAAAGGGAAAGTAAAAAATCTTCCCGTCAACAGTATACGCCCGACTGCTTTAAAGAGGGTTGCCCGGATTGCGGAGCCTGTGTTCGTTCAAGCCATTATGTGGGAAACTGAATATTCGCACACTTCTCATGATATACTAAAACCGATTTGGTTTTCGGTTTTACCGGAAACCAAATCTTGGTTGCAGTTATACTCGCTCAATTTTATCCCGGATTTTATCCGAAAACCATTACGAGATGAGTATAGCTTTGCATTTTATAACAGATACTCAATGATCTTCTTTTCCGGCTCAAATGTATTTAGTTGACTGAGTCCGAGGTTTTCTACTGCTGCCTCGATCAATTCATCTTCCAGTTGAGACTCTGCATAGCAAGAGCCAGCATCAATCAACGCTTTTTTGGGTACAAGCCCTACGATTTCGCTCCCCGTCACTTCTGTCCCATGCTCCTTAGCCAGCTCCTTTACCGTCTCAAACGCTCTGTATATTGATGTTTTCTCATAATTAGTCAGGTTCATGGAAACCTGTGAAATACTGTATCCTTTCAGTTCTATTCCAATTGCCTTTACATATTTCAGTATTCCGGGAACTCTAACCTTTTTGCCTGCCCCATCCTTAACCAGACAGCCAGATTCCCTCACTTTCCTTGCCAGCTCATGGGCAATGCAGACATCCTTCGTCTTGAGATTTACGTTATACGCGATCAGGAAGAATCTTGCGCCAATTACCGTGGCACCCGATTTTTTTATCCTCTCATCGTATTCTGCAGGTCCGTAATCCGGTTTCCAGTCATTTAATTTCCTCTTGAGTCCTTCATATTCTCCCTGTCTGATATTTTCAAGATTTTTCCGCTCTTCTGATCTTGCAGCTGATTCATACAGATATACGGGAATACCAAGCCTTTCTCCAACATCACTTCCCAATTCATTTGCCAATCGTACACATTCATCCATAGTTATGTTTGATACCGGTATTAGAGGACACACATCTGTTGCGCCTATTCTTGGATGTTCACCCTTCTGTCTTGACATATCGATAATTTCAGAGGCTTTAGATATAGCCTTAAATGCCGCCTCTTTCACACAAGAAGGTTCCCCAACAAAGGTTACTACCGTCCTGTTGTAGTCTTTATCAGATTCTACATTTAAAAGTTTAACGTTCTTTGTTGATAGTATGGACGACGTAATAGCCTCAATACTATCAAGATTTCTCCCTTCACTGAAATTTGGCACACATTCTACAATCTTTTTCTCTGACATAATCATTTATTGTGACTGAACTAACAGAAAACGCTCCGACATCTACCCATGAATTTATATAACGAAAGGGCTTATTATATATGTCAAATTTTCAACTCAATATAAAATATTGCTGCCTGTTTCTTTTCAAGCAAAACAGGAAATCTTCTATTCCTCCTCCACTTTTTTACTAACTGAGATCAATTCAGGCTATCTTTTCAAAATAATACGTTTTATTATTGTCGTGCGGACTCCTTAAGCAACAGTCCAACGTTAAATGTTTCCTTATCAGAGCTAAAACTAGTTAATAACCACGGTTCCTTAGTTACACATAAGATCGAAGAGTTAGATGCAACAGGTTCATCCTCCTCGGCCTGTGTTATGGTGTCTCCCCCAATAAACGTAATAGGTACAGAAAGGTCCATCTCACCATAATCTGTAGTAATTTTCGTCTTCACATTCCCTGCTATCATATTAGTTATTTCACCAATAGCATCTATTACTTCAGTTGTAATTTTTGTAAGATCTTCCATTAACATGCTTGATGCAACCTTCAGTGAAAAGTTCTTAGAACAAAAAATACCAACAATACCGTGATACTTACCCATGAAACTAACGAAACTGGTAACATCTGTTTTTAGATGCGTTTCGTCTGCCAAAACAACATGGTTATATTTCAGCTCCATCATAATCATCGACTGAAACAGTGTTTTTGTGGCATCTGCAATATCTCGCGCAATATCCTCCATCACCTCTTTTAATTCCATAGGATAACGCCCTTTCTGCTAGATCTTGTGGTCTGATTCTGCATGATTTAACATGAGTTCTTTCCCTATATACTCATCTCATAATGGTTTTCGGATAAAATCCGAGAAAAAACGGAGCGAGTAAAGTCCTCGGCGTCTTGTCCGAGGATACCTTCACCAAGATTTGGTTTTCAGTAAAACCGAAAACCAAATCGGTTTTAGTATAAACTTCAATACAGAAAATCGTATTGTACTTCGTAACAGGGAAAATGCAAGCGGAAGATGACACCCATAAATGATTGACTAATGTTTCATCTGGATGTAGATTTATGGTATAATTAATTGTTGTATCCTGTCCGCCAGAAAGCTCGTCGGTCTGGCGAATAGCCTATAGGCCGGGCGGGCAACGAGATTCGTGTCGTTGATTCACGCCCTTTTGGATATGTGCTTCGCACAAAAAAATTGTATTCTATTAAATTATTTGCGAATGAACAACTCAACATGGAAGACCTATTTGAAGCAAGCGGAAAGTCTGCCAAGAAAACACCATTAGCCGATCGGATGAGACCGCGAAATTTAGGCGAGTTTGTCGGACAGGAACACCTCGTTGGACCCAAAAAAATCCTCAGAAAATTTGTAGAAAATAAGGAATTAGTATCATTAATCTTTTGGGGCCCCCCTGGAGTTGGAAAGACAACGCTTGCCTTAATTATTGCTCATGCTATGAAAGCACACTTTATTTCATTTTCCGCTGTATTGTCAGGTGTAAAGGATATTCGTGCAGTCATTGCAGAAGCCAAAGAGCATCTGAAATTTTATCGTGAAAGAACTATCCTCTTTGTCGATGAGATCCATAGATTCAACAAGACCCAGCAGGACGCTTTTCTCCATCATGTAGAAGACGGCACCATTACGCTGATTGGCGCCACAACAGAAAACCCTTCCTTTGAAGTCAATGCTCCACTTCTTTCCCGGTGTAAGGTGCTGATTCTGGAACAGCTGACAGAAGACCACCTCAAAATAATTATAAACAATGCCTTATCAGATAAAGAACGTGGACTCGGTAATTTAACAATAGAAGTAAAAGAAGATGCCTTTTCCTTTATCCTGGAACGTTCTCATGGAGAGGCGAGAGTTGCCTTAAATACCCTTGAATCTGCCGCAATGCTGTCGGTACCGGAACAGGGAAACAAACGAATCGTGACCCTGGAAATTGCCCAGGAATCGATGCAGCAAAAGGCTCTTCTCTATGACAAAGGCGGCGAAGAACATTACAATGTTATTTCAGCCTTCATCAAGTCAATGCGTGGCAGTGATCCGGATGCAGCGCTCTATTGGCTTGCACGAATGCTGGAAGCTGGAGAAGACCCACTCTTTATTGCACGACGAATGATTATCTTTGCCTTAGAGGATATCGGGAATGCTGATCCGGCCGCTATACAGGTAGCTGTGGCTGTAAAAGATGCCTTTCACTTTGTTGGCAAACCGGAAGGCTGGATACCTCTGGCACAGGGTGTAACCTATCTTGCTTCTGCACCGAAGAGCAATGCCTCATACAAAGCCTATCAAGATGCATTAAAAGATGTTAAAGAAAAAGGTGCCCTTGGGGTACCACTTCATATTCGAAATGCTCCAACATCACTGATGAAAGACATTGGTTATGGAAAAGGATACAAATATCCGCACAGTTATGGAGGATATGCCGAACAGTCTTATTTGCCCGGGGAGTTGCAAGATAAAGAGTACTATAAACCCACTGATAACGGTTTTGATAAAGAGATCAGAAAGAGGATGGAATATAATAAAGAAAAAAGAGTGCAAAACCGGAAAGATTTCAGTGAATAATCCATATTACTAAACGTATCACGTCTAACTCTCCCCGACTTTACATCCTTATCGTATACACCTCCGGTTGGTGAATTGCAAATCCTCCTCCCGATTTCTACGCTGTTGTATCAACACCAACTTACGATTAGGTGAACAAGTTAAGATTCGTCAAAATCTTTGCGCTTATGAATGTATAACCAGGACGAGCCATAACCATCCAGGTAGATAAAAATTACAAATCTCAAATCACAAACTACAAACAAATTACAAATTCCAGTGTTCTCCTGCCTGTCGGCAGTCAGAAATGATTAAAACTGGTCTTTTTGGAATTTTGTGTTTGTTTATTGTGATTTGTTTGTTATTTGGAATTTATTATTTGGTGCTTACACGTCCGAGTCATCCAGTCAATTTTCTTAACCTCCAAAAATTTTGTTGGCATTGGAATTTCTATGCATTAACTTACTTCTTGAGAAGATAATAGAGTTTGCCGGAGGCATTTAAACTCTCAGCCTCATTTATAGCATTTTCACCTACTCCAAAGAATAGGTCCGCCCTGTTAGCTATATTAATATCACTCCTGGGATCCTGATCCAGAACAAAGAATGATTTACCTACCACTCCTTTACCCTGAGCCTGATTGTCACCATTCTGCTTTCCCGTCTCAATAACAGCAAAGGCCAGCCCTCCGGGAGGAAAGAGACCTTTCTTAGTGGCAATACTCCTTATTGAGGCGAGAGTAGCACCAAGTGAACCGTGGGAGACTGCGTATGTCCATTTCTCTGTAACACTTGCGTCGTCAAGAGGTGTTCCATAACCGGTAAAGTGAACCTCTCCATCAGATTCTTTTCCAACAACCTGAAATATCCTGAAGTTCCTGGTAATAAATTCATTCAGTTCCTGAGAATTCTTACAACGAAGGTATCCATCTCTGAAAAACACTAAGGTTTCCAACTGTTTTTCAGGTGTAAAACCTGCCGATTTAAATAAGCCCGGGTATGACTTGATTTTTTCAAAATACATCCTGCTGTTGTCTATCGCATAAAGCAGCATTATTTTACCATAATCATCTTTAAATTCTGGAAATTGATTTGGATCAAAAATTTCTAACAGGCCGGTTCCCGCTACTCTCTGGGAACGAGCTGGTTTCTTCACCGTATCGGATATTTCCGGCTGGGAAATTTTCGGTACTTCTTGAGTAAGAGTCTCTTCTTTAACCGTATCCAGAATCTCAGGCTGGCTAATTTTAGATTCTGCCGGTGAAAGAGACGGTGTTTTCACTGTAGTAGAACACCCGGTCTGCAAGACCACCAAGAAAAATGCGGCTACTGTTAAACGAACAAGTATATTGTTTCTTAATTCCATAAATCTGTTACTCCTTTCTAGAATAGTACGGTAAAATTATATCTCTTTTCCTCTGTCTGTAGCAGTTAACATTCCCCACTCGTCTAATAAATAGAAAAGCGGTCTGAAAGAGGATTATATACTCATCTCACAATGATTTTCGGACAAAATCCGGGATAAAATTGAGCGAGTAAAGTCCTCGGCGCCTTTTGTCCGGGGATACCTTCTCCAGGATTTGGTTTCGGGTAAAACCGGAAACCAAATCGGTATTAGTATATCAGATGAAACCGCTCAACGAAAGAGAGTCTATCTTATAAACCAAACACTTCAAAGTCAATTATAAACAAACATTGGCGTTGTACCGACAGATTTCATGTAGCCGGCCACAGTAATCATTAATGACTTCATCGCCTTCCCTGTTACTAGTCCAGCATTCCCATTCCGGATTGCCACACCAGTTAAAGGAATACAGCTCAAGTCATTATAATTAACTGGGATATGAGACACTCGGCCAGTTCCACCTCTCCCAACAACCTTATTTATGCACCTGTCCCAATGAATGTAAAGAGTTCTGGTTTTTTAATACGATACCTAACTTTTTCCACAAAACATGAAACACTTGCAGAGTAATAATCCATCTATTTTCCCCTCCGTGTACCCCTCCACTCACGCATGCCTGAAAGATGGTTGATGGCAGAAGTAACGGTCATTCCCGCATAAAGAATACCAGCAATAGGTAACATCACTGCTCTCACAATGCTTAAACCAAAGAAGCGGAGTGTTGGTATATACGTAATTACCATCAGCACAAGAGCGACACAGGAGATGCAGGACACTACGGGTGAACCGGTACCCGTGATCCATGCGCACATACCGCCTACAGGTATCAGAAATAAAGTTGCCATCACCAGTACCGTAAAAAACAGAAGGAACCATGAGCATCGTAATTGAACAAAAGCATTACGTGCAACCATCTTCCAGACTTCGGCAAGCTTGTGGTAAGGGCGAATGCTTACCGCAGATTTGGTAAGGGAGAGAGAAATTGGCAGGCTGGCTTGCTTCACTCGTTTTGCGAGTGCGAGGTCATCAATCCAAGCATTCCGATGCCCCTCAATTCCTCCTATCTTATTCAGTGCACTTCGTGCAATAAGTATACAACCACCAGCAGCAGCCGATACCTGTGATCGCGGATCCCTTACCTTCTCAAACGGATACATCATATGAAAGAAGTAAACAAAAGCCGGGATTAAAAGCCGCGCCCAAACTCCTTTCGTATCGAGCAGTGCCATAAGAGAGACCATAGAGTGTTTTTCAGTTAAGGCTTTGGCTACCAAACCTCTCCAGAGATTTGGATGATGAAAAATATCCGCATCCGTAAATAACAACCATTCTCCTGAAGATACGCAGATTCCCTGCTGGAGTGCCCATAGTTTACCAGTCCAACCGGATGGTGGTGTTGTACCATGAAGAATACGTATCTTGCTGTTACACTGCTCAGCAATAGCTTTTGCACGTTCCACTGTGTGATCATTCGATTCATCATCTATCAGTATGATTTCTGAATCGGGATAGTCCTGTCGGAACCAGGAGGGAAGTGTCGTAACGAGAGAGTCCTCCTCATTTCGAGCCGGTACAATAACAGATAAACGTGGCCATTGGGAAATTGATACCCTTATCAAGTCTGTCGTATCCCAACGCTCTGCCATTCGCCAGCGTATCGTCATAGATATCAGAGAAAGCCAGATTAAAACGGAAACAACACAAAAAACAAGCAAAAAGAGATTGAGCATAGTAACTTTACTACAGTCAAAAGAGTGAGTAAACCGACTGTATCCTCAAAAATTTTCTGAATATCAAATAAGTCTGAACTATCATGTTTCTCTTATATTATAAAAGGGTTTTATTCTCATCTAATATTGGGTATACTTGATGTGAAATTACTTTAGAAGGTTTCATTTTTTCCGAATCCTGAATCAATTGTCATGAATGATTATCCCTTCGATGCAGTCATATTTGACCTGGATGGAACTTTGCTCAACACGCTGGAAGATTTGGCTAATTCCATGAACCGTGTTCTTTTACAAAATGGATTACCAGTGCATCATATAGACGCATACCGTTATTTCATTGGTGATGGAGCTTTTGAATTTGTCACCCGAGCGTTGCCTGAAGATAAGAGAATTGATACCATTATAACTGCATGTCTTGATTCTTTCCGCATAGACTACAGACTGAATTGGAACGTAAAAACTACCCCATATGAGGGGGTTCCGGAAATGCTGGATGCGCTGATTGCACGCAAACTTAAGCTGGCTGTACTTTCTAACAAACCTCATGAATACACAAAACGGTGTGTAACTGCGCTTTTGCCAAAATGGAATTTCAATATCGTACTCGGCCAACGCAACGGCGTTCCCCGTAAGCCGGACCCGGCTGGTGCATTGGAGGTAGCTAACAACTTAAACATTTCACCGTCAAAGTTCCTCTACCTTGGTGATACAAGCATCGACATGAAAACATCTGTTACCGCTGGTATGTATCCGGTTGGAGTACTATGGGGTTTTCGAACAGCAGAGGAATTAAAGGAGAGCGGAGCACGGTCATTGATTACTCATCCGCTGGAGATCTTAAGTCTTTTAAAATAAGAACATTTGCTGCACGCTGGATTTATTACAGAATTAAGACTGTCACGTTCTCTTTATAAGCACTACATTTGTGCATACATCTATGGAACCAGAACAATCTTTCCAAACTGCTTTCTCTCTATCATCCTTCTCTGAGCTTCTATTGCATCTTTGAGTTGAAATACAGAATCTACGACAGGCTTTAATCTACCGGACTTAACCAGCCGTAAGACTTCGATAAGCTCTTTCCTGCTCCCCATATAACAGCCGGAAATGGAGAGCTGCTTAACAAAGAAAAATCGCAAATCGATGTTCACTACAGGACCGCTGGTGGCACCACACGTAACAATTCTCCCCCCCCGCTTGAGACATAAAAGGCTCTTCTCAAATGTCTCCGGTCCAATATGCTCGAATACAACATCAACACCATTACCGTGGGTAAACTCTTTTACCTTTTCCACAAAGTCGTCTTTCAGATAATCGATCCCATAATCCGCACCCAGCTCCCCGGCCTTTTCCAATTTCTCGGCGGTACCCGCGGTCGCTATCACCTCAGCACCGCTCAGTTTCGCTATCTGAACTGCTGCACTGCCGATACCACTACCGGCAGCATGAACCAATACGGTTTCTCCTGCTCTGAGCCCTGCACGAGTCTTAAGCATATGCCATGCTGTCAAAAATACGAGCGGTACGGCAGCCCACTCTTCAAAGGATAACGTATCAGAAATCTCAAGAATATTCTCAGCCGGAACCTTAACATATTCGGCATAACCACCGTCAATTTGAAATCCCATTATCCTGAATTCACTGCAAAGGCTCTCATTGGCAGAAAGACAATATTCACACCTTCCACAATTTATGCCGGGCGCTACAAGTACCCTTTGTCCTTCACATACCTTTTTCACATCACTACCGACTTGAGTTACCTCACCACTGATCTCACAACCGAGAATGTGAGGTAAAGGAATCGTAACACCAGGTATCCCTTCTCTTACCCAAATATCGAGATGGTTCAAACCGCAGGCCTTTACCTTTACCAATACCTCTGAAGAAGAAATCTCAGGCTTTGCATAGTCAGTGTATACTAACTTATCTGTGTCTCCATGCTCGTAAAAGAGAACAGCCTTCATTATTTCTCCACTATCTGAAAAGCATCCTTATTTGCTCCGCAAGCCGGACACACCCAGTCATCAGGTAAATCTTCAAAAGCTGTATTTGGTTCAATACCACCCATATTATCACCTTTTGCCGGATCATATATATAACCGCAAACGCTACATTCCCATTTAGACATTTAATTCCCTCCTAAAAACAGGTTAATTCTGATTGGTACATCAAAGTAGGATACGTATTATAGTATTTCAAATGCTAGATTTTGCAACTGTTATAATAACCTAACTTTATGATAAAGTGCTTCTCCCTAATCAAAGCTTTATCATACATGAAATAGCTGAATAAAACAAAATCTTTTTTCATGTGCACTTTCTCATTATACCCTTCATCATTATCTTCACGAAAAAACCTTGATGAGAAATATGTTTCCAACAGAGAAAAGATGGTCGAGTTAGTGCCTCCTGCACAACTCTTTCAAAATATGATTTTGAATTTCCTCTGCATTAAATTAGGGAATTAAGGCCTAGCAAACGATAAGTGCATAATACAATGGATGTTGCCGGGCACCTCTTCCTATAGGAATCTAAGTCACTTTACTCCCAGGTATAATCTGACTGAATGATACACCCTTAATCCTCTTCAGGCAATCTTCCAATGCTTCCTCAATCGTATCGCCCAAGCCTACGTATTGAGTATTGGTGCAATCCTGAATGATAACGGTTGGAACCGCAATGAAAGTTCCCTTGTCTGAGCCGCCCAGAGGCTCTCTGATATTAATAAATATTTTCCCTTCTTCTCTCTCCAGCTCAAATTGATGTATCCGTGATAAAACATCATCCTGGTTTAAGAGTTCCTTTGTATTTACCATTGTATCTCCTTATATTTTGCGTTGGTATAATGTGAAAGAATAGATAATTTATCATAGATAGCCTATTATTAAAATCAAGAGAAAAAACAGGATATGTTTTACTTGATTCAAATAACAAATCTGCTAAAGTATTGTTCATTTCTGTAAAAGAAATAGCCATAGATACAATAAAAAATCTTCCTGATAATGCCACATGGGAAGACGTAAAAGAGCGAATAGAATTCGTTGCCGGAATTCGAAAAGCCTTAAAAGAATTGGATGAAGGCAAAGGAATTCCTCATAATCAAATTGAAGAAGAATCTTCATCATGGCTTTCGAAATAGAATAGTCCCCCACTGCCAAATTGAACTTTAGGGATCTCACTCATTTTATTGCAGAAAATAATTCTTTCGCTGCAAATCAATTTCGAAATAAGATACTATAAATTTGATATTAAAAATTATGATGAATGAATCACAGTATGAAATGATTTTATATTGGGATAAAACAGACAAAATATTTGTTGTCGATATCCCTGAGTTGCCATGTTGTATGGCACACGGAAAAACAAAAAAACAAGCAATTGACAATGCCGAGATTGCCTTCCGATGTGTATAATATTATTGAAAATGATTTGTCATCAAGCATTATGAGGAAATAAAGATATTAATAAGTTTACACGCTTCTTTGGTCACTGTTATAAAAAGTTCATATTCAGAATTATGTAATAATATGGAGTACTGATTTAATCCTCTGTTCATTGCATGGTATCACGCACTTGGATATTCTATTATTAGTAGACGTACGGTGGATAAGAATGTACTTTATTTCCATCATGTAGACAAGAGGGCACCCTTTATCCACAAACCATCTGGCCATCGACAATTAAGACAATGGTTGCATACTTAAAAGATGACACACTTCAATACCATCATCCAGGTCTTTCCATTATATAGCAAAACCGCCGGATTCAAGAGACCAGTTTGCACGTTGTTCACTTGTTGCTTTTGCCAACCAATCCAACCAATTGATTTTGTCAACTGGCAGGCATATTTCCCTATGGTCATTTAATGAAACATATAGCTTATTTTTATCGAAACGAACTCCAGTTGCAAATACTGTTCGAGCTTCATTCTTTGTTAAAGTAGGCATTCCACATCTCCAATAATTTTTGTTGATTCTGCTTGGTTAGTTTTAAAATACGATACATTTTTGCCTTATTGTAGCCTCTATTATATTCAACTTCTATAGGTTAAAGCCAAACCTTTGTTTCATTATTATCTTGAATTACATGCATATGTGGTGGTTAGTTCAGACCTGAAGAATAGAATCTGAATTTGTAACCATCAATTTCAATAATAGGCATTTATCACTTTTTATTTAGACCTAGCTTTATGTAACCCCTTCTTTCAATATATGACTGTTATAAAAAGTTCGTAATCAGAATTAGGTAAAAATATGGAGTACAGATTTGATCCTCTGTTCATTGCATGTCAGGCCGTTGCTTGACATGCTGAACTGCGTTTGTGCACCGGTCGGGTCAGTCATGATAGAGGTATAGGCGCCTGTGGAATCAGTATTATCTAAGTAGGAGGTAGTATTGCCTTCGCCTGTCTCCTTTGTTACGAGGATATTGCCGTCTGCATCTGTTGTGCGCGTATAATTCCAGTGGCCACCTTCCTGATCATATACGTCGGTAAACTTTCCGTTCCCGTCGAACGTATGGTCAAACCGGTTTCCCTCCGGCTCTGTTTCCACTGTCATCAGGCCATCAGGGCTGTATTCAAAGCCATAGAAGCTGCCATCCGGGTGAGTGATGCGGGTTAAGGTGGTTGTCTTCATTAATCGTTAACGTCGTCCTGAGACCGTCCGGTGAAACAATTGCGGCAGGTTTGCCGCTGTTATTGTATTCGATGGTGGTCTAATTCGATCCTTTTCAGGCTATCTGGCACACTATTCCCGCTGGCAGGAACCGTTATCAGTATCTTAAAACCCTCTGCCCGTTTACTCGCATAGTGAAGGGGCATATCGGTACCTGGAATGGTGATATCTTCATGAAAGATGCGGCTGCTATCTTCCACAAATGAGTTCATTTTGGTTTTACCGCAAAGGTTCTCCCCCTCTTCTTTCTGATTGTCATCTTCAGGTTCTCCATCCGGATCAGGAGCTTTGGCGTCATCAGGCTCTTTAACTGGCCAGTTAGCATCAATTGGAGTAAAGTGGGTAATCTCGGTCCTCCAGAAGGTAGCGCCCGCTAGATAGGTCTGCATTTCAGTAAGACCCAAGACTTCATCCGAATAGTTACTGTCTCCGTTAAGATCATCGGGTTGTCCATCACCATCCGCGTCAAGGGCATCTGCAGCACTATTATTATCCGTATCAAGCAGTTTCAATATGATAAATAAAAAATATTTTTTCCGGCTTTAAATGGAAAGAATGACTACTTCCTTCAGAAACGGTTCTTACTCGCCTGGTATATTCCTACCCAGGAAAACAGAGGCTTAGTTACATACAATAAGCAAGTTTTCTGATTTACTTTTGGAGAATTATATGTACAAATAAGTATCAAGTCTATACAAATCATCAGCTTATAATCTGAAATGAGAAAAACTATAAATACCTTTATAGAAGACTATTTAAAGGATGCAAAATTAACAGTTGATCAATTTCTAAATTTGAAAGGCAAATAGCTTAATTTTATCTTCTTCCACATTCCTGAAACCCTTTCATCGCAATCTGGTAGCAGGCTAACAGAGGATGAGTTATTGTGACAAACAGAATTCTAATGGTGTCATCGGTGCGGCGTTAAAATATTGGGTTACGGTAACTTGATGTAAGGATGTGCTGATAATGCATTGAGAATGCTACGTTATCTTTTTCTGATACCTGAAGGTACTCCAGAATAGAAAGGGCTGGGTAAAAAAACAGCAAGTCATTTTACCCAGCCCTGAAGAACGCAAGGGTGTATTCTTGTCGCAACCGATACGCGCTACCCTAAGTACATCTTTATCTGAAATAAAGCAACTTTTTTACTTACCAGCTTTCTCTGAAAAAATTTCAGACAATTTCTCTTTCAGTGCAGATCGCAGTTCCTTGCTTTCTCTGTCAATCTCACACTCTTCCAGCATGGTGTCTACCAGAAGATCTGCCACCTTATCCAGTTTTGCACCAATTTTTATCTCCAGTTTTGCCTTTATCTTATCCTTCAGTAACTGCTTCTTTGCACATTTAGCAATATCTAACAAATTATCAACACAGCCGCTTTCACAACAATCACTTCTCTTTTTGCAAGGGGCGTAGCTTCCACACTGATTACTGTGATAACATGCGTGTGAATGGCTACCGCATCCCGGTTTAACTGCACATGCTTTTTCGTGATAACATGTTTCGACCTCTTTGCAGCAGCCGTGTTTGTGTGCACAACCCGGATTTATATTGCAAACAGGTTTTTCACCTTTCTGCACAGGAGTTTCTTCTTTTACTGAAGGTTGAGTTTCCTGAGCAGAGAGAGGTTTATCAATTGCTATAAAGTTCAACACAAAACACGAAAGACTCAACAGTGAAATAAACAGGACTACGGGTTTTAATTTTACAAACATTTTTTTCTCCTTTCAAAATTATCAAATTAACTAAAATAAAATAACCGCTTAACATTCTATGCTCTGATTATCCATCCGTTTTCTTTTTCAATATATACTAAAACCGATTTGGTTTCCAGTAAAACCGAAAACCAAATCCTGGTGATGGTATCCCCGGACAAAAAGCGCCGAGGACTTTACTCGCTCAATTTTATCTCGGATTTTACCTGTCTGCGTACGTCCCTTACGCACAGGCAGGTCAGAAATCCATTATGAGATGAGTATATCCAAACAAATAATCAACCCTTTTGTTCCTCTCCAAGCCGATCGTACTCATTAAATCCATTGGAAAATCAGAATTGTAAAGTTGTTTTGTTAAAAAATCCGAAATGCCTACCTATTATCCTACAACACCAGGACGTATCGTAATTGCTACTGGTTTAAAACTCAAAGAACTCTGTACTATTCTACAGTTTTGTTATTAAATATTCTTCTTTTTATATTTACCGGTTTTTCCGTGAGATAGGGTTGCCAGTAATGCTCTATATCTTCTTGTATGACACGAATAACATCAACCTGTTTTACCGGGTGAAAAAGATGATCATATCTGTTCTGTGCCATCAGGTAGGTCTCAATTGGCTTGAATTTCGGAATAACAGTATGCTCTACCTCACCATGAACCGCTTCCTTCAGTGGCCATATACCTGTCTGAACAGCCAGTTTCGCAATCGCAACTGATTTTGAATCATCAAATGACCATCCTGAAGGACAGGGAGCAATGGTAATAAACAGTTTTGGACCTTTAAACTGAGCTGCCTTTTTAAATTTATTGGAGAGATCGACAGGATGTGAGGGCGCAATAGTCGCCATATAGGGTGGTCTATGCGCCCTCCAGATCTCAAACAAATCTTTCTTTTTCTGTGCGGTACCTACCGGGTTAACGCACCCCGGAACAGAGGTGTTTGTCTTTGAACCAAATGGCGTGGCACTTGACATCTGAAAACCCGTGTTAGAATATGCCTCATTATCATAACATAAATAGTAAAAATCCAGGTTTCTCTGCAATGCAGCTGACGTTGATTGCAGACCAATATCGTTCGCCGTGCCATCCCCTGTAAGAACAACAACCTTCAAATCATCTTCCTTTTTTACTTTTCTTTTTTTTATAAGAATATCGAGCGCATCCCGTATACCCTGAGCGCCTGCCGGGGCGCACGCCATAGCCGTATACATCCATGATGACCTGAAGGGGTTGAAAGGATAAACGGATAGCAGGGTGAAACACCCGGCTGCATTCACAATGACAACCTTTTCCCCCAATACCTTCAGTGCAAGCCGTAATGCCAATAGTCCGCCACACCCGGAGCACAAGGCAGTCCCAGGTGCAATATGCTCATCCTGAGATATATCCTTGAAATTTTTATATACGCTCTTCTTCATATTTACATTCTTAATCATAATCGTATTCCACCCACTGCGATTAAGATTATAATTATGCTCTCGTGATGTGTGATGGTCAATATCCCTCATACATTATTAATACTTTGCAACTATTTACGGTACAACAATAACTGTATATACTAAAACCGATTTGGTTTTCGGTTTTACCCTACCCCGCCAGAATGAGTATCGGGCTGGCGAACGGCTGACAGGCCGGGCAGGCTGAAAACCAAATCCTGGTGAAGGTATCCCCGGACAAAAGGCACCGAGGACTTTACTCACTCAATTTTATCTCGGATTTTACCTGTCTTCGTGCGTTCCTTACGCACAGGCAGGTCCGAAAACCATTACGAGATGAGTATACTTACCCTTTTCCAGCTATGCTCTGAAAATTGTTTATATTTTTCATATCTTGTTCGGTATACAAAAGATGAGTTTCTGGAACGATACCTGTTTCCACACTCTTTTTCATTTCGTCAAGAATGAAGGAAAACTCAAACAAACTGATGTCTTTGCCACCTAAACCACCAATAAAAGAGAGCACCACATCGGGACGTTCTGGTTCATGGTAGAGTGCCGATGTCACCTCATTATAGAGGATTCCCCCTGAACCGGGACTGATATTCTGGTCAATGACGGCTAAGGCTTTTTTGCCACGCAAGTATGACCGTAGCTCCTGAAAGGGGAAGGGTCTGACGAGTCTTAATCTTACGAGGCCAGCTTTTACCCCTTTTTCTCTGAATATATTTATCGCATTTTTACCTTTTACGGTAAAAGAGTTGATCATCAGTATGATATATTCCGCATCTTCCGTCTTGAATGGCTCAACTGCAGAGTATGATCTCCCGAATATACTCTTGAATTCAGCTGCAACTTCGTTGTGGACAAGTAACGCATTAGAAGAAGCTAAATGCAGTTGATATTTGAAGTATGAATAGACACTTCCACCCAGGACTGCCACACCCTGTGCCATCGGTTTTGATGCCCTGAAAAAGGCATGCCCGGGATGATATTCAGGAAGAAACTCCTTAACTTTATCCAATCCGGGTATTTCAACCGGCTCTCTGGTAAAGGAGAGATAAAACCCATCCATATTAATCAATACGGGTAAAAACACCCTTTCGTCTTCAGCTATCCTGAATGCCATCAGGATAGTATCAAGAATCTCCTGGCATGTCTCCACATGTAACTGTATCAGTCCGGTATCTCTCGTGGAAAGCACATCGTTATGGTCAGGTTCCAGCGTAATCGGAGCTGACAGTCCTCTTGATACATTGATGAGAACAAAAGGAACTCTCCATCCCGCTACGGCATACAACATTTCATAGCCATAGAGCAACCCCTGACTGGAGGTAGCAGAAAATACTCTTGCGCCGGTAGCAGCTGCAGTTCCTGCGGCCGTAATCATCGAGTGTTCAGAATCCATGTTCGTAAATTTTGCATCCATTACGCCACTATTTACCCATTTTGATATAACCTCGATAATCTCTGTCTGCGGAGTAATGGGAAAGGCCGGTACATAGTCTACCCCGGAGAGCCTTGCCCCCCATGCGGCTGCATAATTCCCGGTCAACATTTCCTTTACCACTCCCTTACCTCCTTTTCCTTTGTAATAGCTTTTTTAGGGCATTCGCAAAAGCAGATAAGACAGCCTTTACAATTTTCATAATTAATCTGTGGATACCCCGATGTGTCGAGAGAAATGCAACTATGCGGACAGTGGATAAAACACGCCCGGCATCGTGAACATCTTTCATAATCAATGACCGGTTTAAAAAGGCGCCAATTGCCGGTCTTTTTTAATACGGTATTCCCACTTGCGTAGGTACTGGGTGTGCCCAGGTATGGACCGGAATATTCCAATTTCACAAATGTATTATCATCTTTTATCGGTTCCGAATGATCGATGTGAATATCTGGTGTTCTTTCAAAGCAGATAAGTGCAGCCTCTACATTTTTCTCCACAACTTCTTGGGGAAGGTCGACAGAAAACAGCTCTTTGGCAACGGCTTCTTTCAACGATTGTTTGGTAACCATCCCTGTTAATTTACATGCTGAAGCGGCTGCAACGCTACTGAGCACGGGTTTACCTATCTGAGTTAAGACTATATCGGTAATATCCAGGGTGACTATCTTGCCGGATATTCCATATCTTTCCCTGACATGTGCAGAAGGGTAGTGCGTATTAATCATCGTTATTGTACCCTCATATACCCCCTGAAATACATTTGCCGTATGGTCGTCAAGTAACGTCTCATCCGCTATTATAGTAATATCAGGATGGACAATGACGCCTCTTTCCAGAATAGGGTTTTTCGATACTCTGGTATATGCCTGTATCGGAGCTCCCCTCCTCTCTGCGCCGTAAACAGGACAATCCTGGGCAATATATCCCTCGAGGAACGAGGCAGTTCCAACAATCCTGCTGGCAGTCTTCATTCCCTGGCCGCCTCTGCCGTGAAACCGTATTCTCTTCATAATTCCATTTTCGAGATGTTTTATTTCGTTCTTATTTTAGGGAAAAACAGATAGTTATGTTATACTCATCTGATAATGGTTTTCGGATAAAATCCGGTATAAAATTGAGCGAGTAAAGCCCTCGGCGCCTTTTGTCCGGGGATACCTTCACCAAGATTTGGTTTCCGGTAAAACCGAAAACCAAATCGGTTTTAGTATACCTTCCTGCGAACATTGTAATTTGAAATTTCTTTCGAATTTGTGGTTTGAGAGTTGCCTGTCTGCGTGCATCGCATAGGCAGGCGCAGACAGGGAATTTATTAACTCCTGTTTGGTTCTGGCTCGTCCGGGTCAGGGTGTCTCATCTAGGCTTTTTTTCTTAAGAATAGCAGATGCACACTTTCTGCCAAATTCTTCACAACCATTCATTGCCTCTTCCGAAGGTATCATCCTCAACTTAAAACCTTCTTCAACAATCCTGAACCGCAAACTCCTTAAGATATCCTCAATGATCTGTACTGCCTCTCCACTCCACCCGTAACATCCAAATACGGCAGCTGCCTTACCCCTGACATTCAGCATCACAAGGCTTGAGATAATATCAAATATCGGTTTCGGAGCCTTTGCATTGAGAGTGGGTGATCCAAGGATCAATTCGTCTGAGGCCTCAATCTCATCCATGAGGAGTTCCAGATCCATCTCAGCTGCGTTAAAAAGAGAAACCTCTGTATCCGGAAAGCTGGCCCCCTTGGCAATACGCTCTGCCATCTTTTTTGTACTGCCATACGAAGAGACATAAACAACGGCAATCTTTTTTTTAGGAGAATCCCCTGTTCCTCTGGACACCAATTTTCTGTACGCCTGAATATATTTTTCCAGATTTTCTCTTAATATCGGGCCGTGGGACGGAGCTATGATATCGATTTCAAGATCCTGTATACTATCCAGGGCATCAGAAAGATATTTCTTAAATGGTCTCAGTATCGCATGGTAGTAAAAATCAAACGCCTGAAATGCCTCGTCTTTTGAATCCAATTCGTCATTAAACCTTTGAGGACTGGAATAATGGGAACCAAACGCATCGCAGGGAAACAGTATTTTATCATCCACCAGGTACGTAAACATGGTATCAGGCCAATGGAGGAATGGAGCTGATATAAATTTCAAGGTCTTATTGCCAAGATCGATGGTGTCTCCATCTTTCACCTCTCTATATTTAAATTCCTTATGTAAAATATTTTTTACGAAAGTCCTGGCACCTCTTGAAAAAACAGGAATTGCCTTTGGCGCCAGCTCCATCAAACGAATTAATCCCCCGGAATGATCAGGTTCTGTATGATTGATAACGATATAACTGATATCCTCCAATTTAACCTGCGACCGTATTTTATCAAAAAATTCATCTACAAATTGTTCCTTTACCGTATCGATAATCGCTATCTTTTCCCCTCTGACAAGATATGCGTTGTAAGTGGTCCCATGTTCTGTCGGCACAACGATATCAAATACAACAAGATCGGGATCCGTTACACCGACCCAAAAAACATCCTTCTTAATCTCTACAGCTTCCATTTATTATCCTCCTTGCAGATGTTTGATTTCTAATTTACGGGGAGCACTTCCTGTACTTACGGACCACCTCTTCGGAGGTTTAATCTCATCCATGCAATCAAGTCTTCCCTGTTTATCAAGCTGATCATAAATTTGATGCCATACGCACGGTATATCCTGAGCCACTTCACATTTCCCCCCCATTGAGCCTCCGCAGGGGCCGTTAAGAAGGCTCTTTGAACACCTGCTGACAGGACAAAAACCACCTGTCTCATCCAGAACACACTCTCCGCACCCTGCACATCTTTCGAGAAATAGTCCCGGTTGCACGGGCGCACCCATAAAGGTTGTGTTAAGCCCGGGAATAACCCTGGCAGGCGGAAACTTCTCAACCAGTGTCTGTACACCGATACCGCAGGCAATCGAGATAACGGCGTCGCAGTCCTTAATATAATCGCCAACAGGTTCTACATATTCCTGTTCACACTGCCTCAAAACTGTGTCCTCTTTTACCTCTAGTTTTCTCCCCTCTCTCTTTGCAGCTATGCGTAATTTTAGCGCAAGCTCCTCCACCTGCTTCTGGCCGCCGGAATGGCAAACTGTAACACAATCCCCGCAACCGATTACGCTAACCTTGCTATACCCCTTAACCAGTTTATTTATCTCTTCAAACAGCTTCGATTCAGCCACTATCATTGCTAAACCTCCGAAAAAATATATGCTTTATAAAGCTTTATAATAGCATAAAAGTTATGTAAATGAAAGGAGCTAATTTCGAGTTAGTGCATCCTGCACAACTCTTTCAAAATTGCTACAACGACATCCATGTCGTTACTTTACGCCATTTTGGACATGTGCTTGCGCATAAAAAATGTAAACTATTGATTTATTTGTATTTAAAATAAAAAGCTTTACAATGTATTTATAAGTTGGACAAATTTTACCCTTTCGCTTACAATAACCTTTTTTGATCAGAGCTTCTACTGACCCAATCAGAAACACCTTATTTTCTGGTCGAGTCTTTACCTCTTCTCTAAGGAATTTTGCAATGATAATTAAAAATGTTGTCGTAGGCCCTCTGGAAGTAAATTGTTATATAATCGGGTGTGAAGAGAGTAGGGAGGCCGCTATTATTGATCCGGGAGGTGATGCAGATGAGATTATCAGAGTAATACAAAATGAAGGGCTAAAACCAGAATTCATTATCAATACTCACGCTCATTTTGACCATGTTGGGGCAGTCAGAGCTATCCAGGAACACTTCAAGATAGACTTCCTGCTGCATAAAGATGATTTATTTCTCATAGAACACCTCGATGAACAGGTAATGCAATTTGGACTCGATCGGGTTGCAAAACCTGAAGTTAATAAGTTTGTCAAAAATGGTGATAACGTCTCTTTGGGAAAAATGACTATCAAGACTATTCATACCCCGGGCCATACACCCGGGGGGGTGTGTTATTATGTTGATAACAACGTATTTGTCGGTGACACACTGTTTGCGGGATCAATTGGACGAACAGATTTTCCCGGTAGCTCCTATGAGCAGCTGATTCACTCTATCAAAGAAAATCTGTTCCCTTTGGGTGATAGCGTTGTCGTATACTCCGGACATGGCCCTTCAACATCAATAGGTAACGAAAAAACACACAATCCATTCTTAACTTAACTATTGGAGAAAAATACTATGAAAAAGGTCGGAGTTTTAACAGGTGGCGGGGATTGCCCCGGACTTAACGCCACCATTCGAGCAGTTGTGAGAAAATGCATTATCGATTACGATTACGAAATGTATGGTATCCTTGAAGGGTGGCGGGGTTTAATTGAAGGCAAGGTAAAGACACTAGATCTGGAAAATGTTTCAGGAATTCTTCCCAAAGGCGGTACCATAATAGGTACAAGCCGTACAAATCCTTTTGGAAAGAATAATGCAGGAGACCCGGAGAAAATCCTTGATACGATAAAGAAATTAGACCTCGATGCCATTGTTTCAATAGGGGGAGAAGATACGCAAGGTGTTGCGCACAAGCTGTTTGAGATGGGAGTCAATATTGTCAGCATACCGAAAACAATAGATAATGATCTCATGGGAACCGATTATACCTTTGGATTTGATACTGCTGTAAATATAGCAACCGAGGCTATCGACCGGTTACACACCACCGCTGAATCACATAACAGAGTAATGGTAGTGGAGGTGATGGGCAGACATGCAGGCTGGATCGCTACGTTTTCAGGCATTGCAGGTGGTGCAGACGTCATCCTGATACCGGAAAAGCCGGTAAAAATCAATGAAGTTTGCGAACTGTTAAAAAAACGTCATAAGCGTGGTAAACGATTCAGTATCGTCGTTGTTTCAGAAGGAATTAAAATCCAATTCGAAAACAAAGAAGATGAAGATTTTGTCCTTAAAGATGCGAAGACTGATGCTTTCGGTCACGTAACACTGGGAGGTGTCGGTACCGTCCTGGCAAAGATGATTGAAAGAGGGACAGGTTTTGAGTCTCGATGTACAGTATTGGGGCATATCCTGAGAGGCGGCACTCCTTCCGCCTTTGACCGGATATTAGGCACCAGGTTTGGTATAGCCGCTGCAGAATTAATACATAAAGGTGAATTTGGAAAGATGGTAGTACTAAAAGGTAATGAAATCTTAACCATTGATTTAAAAGACGTATCGGGACAAACTAAAACAGTTGATGATTACTGGTACAACATTGCCAGGGTATTTTTTGGCTGACAGGTTGACCGTTAACTGAATGCGCTAACTCGATAGATTATCCATGAAAATCATAACAGATTCCGTAACCATCTCTACACAGGGGAATACGGACATAATTGATGTAACAGACGAGGTAAAGGATCTCCTGGATAAAACCGGGCTTACACAAGGGAACCTGACAGTTTTTGTTTCAGGTTCCACAGCGGGAGTTACCTCCATTGAATATGAACCGGGTTTATTGAAAGACCTTCCGGAAGCATTTGAGAGATTTGCCCCTGCCGGAATCAGCTACCACCACAACGCTACGTGGGGAGACGGTAATGGCCATGCACATGTTCGAGCTGCCCTGCTGGGATCTTCTTTTACGGTCCCCTTCAAAAATGGTAACCTCCTTCTGGGCACCTGGCAGCAAATCGTAGTCATAGATTTTGATAATCGACCGAGAGAACGGAGCGTAGTTGTACAAATGATAGGTGAATAATAAAATCTATTTGACAATGAGACGGCGATTTCATTATCATCTATATCGAAAAAATTATCATTTGAGACCATAATTGAAATGAACACAACTACGATAAATCACCGGAGAGATTTTCCAAATAAGAGAAATCCTGTTACGTTCTTCCAGGCAATAACAGACCTCAAGGATAGATCGAGTAATTCCGTAAAATGGTTAAAAACCAACAGGGAAGTTTTAGAAAAGTCCTTTACCACGATAATGATGCGGGTCGCTATTTGTAAACTGGCAGCCGCCGCAGTGACACTTGCCGTTATGACGGTTCTATTTCTCACCCATCTGCATATCTTTGCACCCATTACAACACTGTTCTCAAAGTGGACTTCTTCTTCCCTGATAGGATTTATCCTCTTTATCATTGTGTTGAAGTTCGTGGGAATCTCAATAGGTTTATGCCTGACTCTCTTATACACCAAAGAGATGACGATTCTCGATGCCAGATTATGGTTTACGGAATTGTTGAAACGGAAGTTCTGTTTCTTCCTGAGAAACAGTTCGCTTCAAACAAGTTAGCCATCCAGGCTAACTTTTCCAAAATTCCTAAAACTGCCGTCCATGGCAGTTTTTACGGACTTTTGAATTTGCGTCTTCAACGCAAAAAACAAGGAAATATTAAAATTCACATGCACGAATTTAGCTCATTTTTCCCCTCAACTGAGCAGAACCTATCTCCACCAGCCTGCCCGTACCGAATAATTCGGGCGGGAATGATTCCTCTATCGAAGGTTGACGGAAGGATTCATCCCGACAAGTAATTCGCTAACTATCCTAACCTGGACGAACCAGAACTAAACAGGAGTTAGAAATTACAAATCTCAATTTACAAATTCCAAACAAATTTCAAATTCCAATGTTCGAGTGATCAAAATCAGTTTGCTCGTCATGTTAAATATCTATCCTTGGATTTTAATTTTCCTTTAGAAAAAATATGATTATTAAAGATGTTCTAATGATATACTCCTTAATGATTTAACAGGATAAAGAATTTTGTGTTTGTTTTTTGTTTATTGCGATTTGTTTGTTATTTAAAATTTGTTATTTGGTAATTGCCAGATATCATGAAAAACCTTTTTAATACATATTTCGCCACTTTCGGTCATAATATTTTTGTTAAGATATTACCTGCTTCCCGGTGTCACAAGGTAACCGGTACGCAGGTTTCCTATTACGTCACTCTTCTCCTCACCCCAGTACCAGTGGTAGAATCCCGTGTAAGCACAGAGCAATGAATCCTGCGTATCCTCATAACTTTTCAGGTTTTTACCTCTCATACACTGAATATTCGTGGTACATAACTCCTGCAGTTTAGAATTCATTTTCAGATTAGGCTCCAAATGTATTAAATGTTCAGTTATGCTGTTTCGCAAAACCAATAACCCCTGACGTTTAATCTCCGAATTTCCCCGCTTGTATAAAATTCTCTTTGTTAGTCCGAATAAAACTACCTGTGCCGGATGAGGATACACCTCAATGATTATGCTGGTAACTTTTCTCCTTTTTGAAACAGGAATATATGGATTGTGCCGTAACCCGAGTCTCTTCAATTTCCTGATTAACTCAATTCCCCTCACTTTACCGCCAAATCTATTCAGATTACACGGATGAGCTCCTGCATAAAACTTTCTGAACCTTGCCGTTACCTCTTTGTCTACAGGCCTGGCGCCACTCCTGTTCTTTACGATTAAGGGCGCATCAATTGAAACACAAACCCCTTTGACAGTATGCATCTCAACTGTATCAAGAATCTCTTCGTCAGAACTCACCATTTTTGCGTAATCATCCAGATACGCACTTTTTTTATCTTCGCCCAGACTGAGAACTGAAATTGCGGTGTTGTTTCCATACGACCAGGCGAGGTCAATTCCGATGAACTTCAAAATAATATTGTAACCACTTTCTATGAATGATGCTAATAATCTTTGAGAATCTTATTTTTTACCAAAGTAGAATTGACACGAGCAGAAATTTCTGATGATATGCTAATCATTTAATGATAACATTACGGAGAAAATACTATACACCTGAATAATATATAAATAATTATTTATCGTATTCGTCATCGAAGAGAAGCATATAATAGGAGGTAGTCATGGCCATTTATCCACAAATTATAGAAAAAGACGGTAAAAAAGAATTTGTTGTATTACCCTACGATGAGTTTTTGCAAATCCAAGAGGCATTAGATGATTTTGAAGATCTAAAAGAGCTGAGAAAAGAAAAAGAAGAATCAAAGGATCAGCCTGCTACTCCTCTTGAAAAAGTTACTAAAGAGCTTAATCTATCAAAAAAGGCAGATATTGTAAAATCAAATTAGCGATCCTACCCACCAGATTGCTCGTCAGGCTGGTGCAACTCTTTAAAAATGTAATCAATTGATTTATCATTCCCCCAAACAGGGCTTGTCCGGTTAGGTTTTTGCATGTTTTATTTATTGTTCAACAGCTGTCATTCCCGCATGTTTTTAGCGGGAATCTAGGATGGATAACCGATAAGCTTGTCTTCGTGAAAACGGGGAAGCGTTCGGGATGACAAAAGCATCGCGTACTTAAATTTCCAGCCGGACACTAGTGAGTTAAAATAGAAATTCCTTATATGAATCAGTATATTATTGGTGGATTCACGATTGTTCAGTCCACATTATCTCATCCAAATCAACCACAGGAAAAAATATGATTAGGAATTATGTATGGCGTCGTCAGATTAGAGATTCTTTCGTTCGATTATCACGCCTTTTTTGCAACACCAACATAATTAAAACCGGCGATTCTGGGAGAATCAGGCAGGTAAAAGGTTTCCATCCATTCAATGGCAAAGCCACCCTCATGAATATATTTCGTTATTGGCCGATTCAGGTTTTTACCAAAAAAGATCAATTCGGGGCAGAAAAAACTTGAATTTTATTAACACGGTGAAAATTAAAAGAAGCGGTAAAGTCGGACTTCTTTAACCTTGCACCATGTTTTATAAAGTACTTATGCAAAGGCAAGCCTATAGCCTTTGGGTTCCGGAACTGGGTCTCCAAATTCTTTGGCAGTTCTTATCCAAAGTTTCATTGCTGATTTCAAATTCGTCAAAGCTTTTGAGTGTGTCTCTCCGTGGGCAATGCAACCAGGTAATTCCGGAGCTTCAGCAATAAAAGAGTTATCTTCTTTGCTCCAGTAAATAATGACTTCATATTTATCCATTAGACTTATCTCCTAACTTATATTTTAAAATAATGTTTCTAACTTGCCGAATTTGATAAGGCTTGGCTTTGTTGCCTTCTTTTTGCAAATTGATCTTTTCTAATATCCCTTCTTTCCTAAAAATGTGATGGCTACCACTTACTCTTTTTTCAAAACCAAATCTTCGCAATAAACTTACCAAATCTTGGAAATTGATATTAGTATCTGATTGGCCCTTTAATATTTGTAGTAAAAGTTTTTCTTGCTTCCCCATAGTTTGGCTTATTCTTTAATCTTACATAATAGTCCTCAAATCTTTTTTAACTTTTATCATTCAACATTATAGTAGCAAATCAAAATATATCTCAAGTCAAAAATATGCCGATGATAAAACAGAACTTCATATCTTACTTTACACAGATGATCTCATCCTTCCCTTATAACTATTACATAACGTTATAAATATGATATCCATTTACTAATAATATTTCTTTGATATCTTAATAAATCCGTACGAAAGAGAGAACGGAAATTGTCAGACCTTTTTTGCAACGCCAACATAATTAAAACCGGAAATTCTGGGAGAATCAGGCAGGTAAAGGGTTTCCATCCATTGAATAGTAAAGCCTCCCTCATGAATATATTTCGTTATTGGCCGATTCAGGTTACAACCACCGGCTACTATTTTCCATATCGGGTTGATCCTGTTCTGCCATGCAAGAACGGACTTATCGGGAGCAGCGCCATGCTCACAGAATAACAGATTACCAGAAGGTTTCATTACACGATGTACCTGCCGTAATGCAGTTCGCCAGTCTGAAATGGTACAGAGTGTATAGGTGAAGAGTACGGTATCAATGCTGTTATCCTCCAACGGTATCTCTTCACCGGGAAGATTCAGCAATTTCACTTTCACACCGGACATCTTTAAATTCTTCTTCGCCTTCCTGCGCATGCCCTCTGAAGGTTCAAGACCCCAGACAAAATCTACCCTTTTTGAATTGTAATAGGGAATGTTGAGGCCTGACCCGATACCAATTTCCAGTACCCTCCCCTCCGCAAGAGGAACTATTTTCTTCCGCTGTGCCTGTATAGACTCAGTCCCGCAGCCCATATGTATCAGATGCGGTAACAGATACCGTTTATAAAGACCCATTTTTTTATCCTTCTGACAAATTACAATATTATCGAGTTGGTGCCTCCTGCGCAACTCTTTCAAAATTGCTACAACGACATCCATGTCGTTATTTAACGCCCTTTTGGTTATGTGCTTCCGCACAAGAAAATGGAAAAACTATATAATTAAATTAAGGAACAAGACTCCTTTTCTTTCTATCGTTTTATCCTCTATCCCGATTAAAAATCAAGACAGTATCAGAACCATTTTCTATAATGGTTCTGATATTCTTTTGAATCGTATATTTAAACAAAGCTGAATTGAAACGAACAGATATTTCTGTTGGAATACTTATCATCGAGTTAATGCATCCTGCATAACTCTTTCAAAATGGCTACAACTACATCCATATAGTTGCTGTACGCCGTTTTGGAGATGTGCTCGTGCACAAAATATGTAACCCATAAATAATTGCATTTAAAATGGAAATTCCTCTTACAGCTTACCTGTAAAATAAGCTTAATGCTTGAAATTTGTCAAATATTTTATAAAATTCGTTACTTTACAGAAACTATAGAATAAGTTGTTATATTTCAAATTATAATGGAGGCCTAAATGGCACAGATATCAGTTGATGAAAATAAATTAAAAGATTTACTAAAAGAAACACTTATAGAAGTAATTGAACAAAAAAAAGATTTGTTTCATGATATTGTCGCAGAAGTAATAGAAGACATTGCCATAACAAATGCAATCAAAGAAGGAGAATCCACCGAATCCACAAGCAGAGAAGAAGTATTTGACATTATCGAGGAGAAATCTTGAAAATTGAATTTAAGAAAAATTTCTCCAGCGACCTTAAAAAATTAAGGATAAAAATGTTCTGAAGAAAGTTAAAGAGGTAATTGATACGATTGAAAAGATTTCAAACTTAATGGAATTAAAAAATGTTAAGCAAATTACAAGTAGTGAGAAATATTACCGAATCAGATTAGGCGATTACCGTATAGGGATAAAATTTGAAAATGATATCGTAGTTTTTGTAAGATTTCTTAATCGTAGAGAAATCTATAGATATTTTCCTTATTGTATTTTATGAGGATACATAGTTGGTAATAGTATTTTAAGTTTAAACAGGAGCTTTTGATAGAATGCAAAATATTCTTGAATTAAAAATTATAAATGAATTAAATCCGTTTTCATTTTTCATACCAGCATATCAAAGAGGATACAAGTGGACTCCAAAAGAAGTGGTTGATTTGTTAAATGACATAGATGAGTTTACACCTCGGTTGATTGATGATACCGATGATAAAACATGGTATTGCCTTCAACCTATTGTTGTAAAAAAAAGACAAGATCAACGTTACGAAGTAATTGATGGGCAACAAAGGCTAACAACAATTTATTTGATATTAAATTATCTAAATCAGGATTTTGTTGAGCAAAAAAGAGATAAATTATTCGAGCTTGATTATGAAACTAGAGCAGATACCAAACGCTTTCTTAATGAATTGGATAATTCTACCATTGATCACGATAATATTGATTTTTACTTTATTCATGAGGCATATAAAGCTATTTCTGAATGGTTCGGCCAGAGAGATTCAAAATTTGATAAGGGAGAATTTAGATCAAAATTCAAGTTTAATTCAAAAATAATATGGTATGAGAGTCAAGAAGAGGATTCAATATCTATTTTTACACGAATAAACATTGGAAAAATTCCTTTAACAAATGCAGAGCTAATAAAAGCACTTTTTTTGAATAGTTCGAATTTTGACAAAGGGAAAGTAGAGAAATTAAGGTTGAAACAATTAGAAATTGCATCTGAATGGGATGCAATCGAGCATGCATTACAAGATGATAGATTTTGGTATTTCTTAACTGGTAATAAAGTATCAACAAACAGAATAGAATTTATTTTTAATCTAATGAATAAAGAAGAGGATAGTAGCGACACTTATTCAACTTTTCGATATTTTAATACTGGTATTATTTTTACGGAAATCACTGATTGTTCTATAGTCTGGCCTATAGCATTGCATTAAATATATGTACATGTGATCACTTATGCATTTCTCTGATAACTTCCTGCTGCTTCGTACTCCTGTGGCATATCCGTAAAACAATACACTCAAAAGTAATTTCGGATGGTAGCTGTTTTGTCCTAAAAAGGAATATTCAGCCTCTATTGGTTCCGTATCTAATGAAAACACTACCTCTTTTACCATCCGGCAGAGATGGTCATGAGGAATTGACTCTTCTATGTATTCTAAGTATGATTCTGGTGTCAGGTGCATGAGAGACATTTGTGATTCATGCAACGATTTAAATTTTGTCATATGATTGATCCTCTTTGATTGTTTGTTCTCCGGTAATACTATGAGTGGTGTAGAAGGATGAATTGGGTGTTCTTCTGTGTCTAGGAAAAGTCGTAATTGATCAACGTTCTTGAGTGACAAATGCTTCATTGACGTGTATTATAACAGGAAAAAATATAATCTCAATTGCTTCTGAATTATTTAGAAATATTTCTTCATAATATAGTCTGGAAATGTGCATTCTCGGACAGCCTGATTAGGTTTGATAATATGAGAGATGATTTCTCACATAAGCTGTTAAAATAAGGATTACAAAATCCGAAAACATTTAACAGCAAAGAAGGAACCATCATGTATTACGTAGGCGTTGACTTACACAAAGAAACATCCTGGTTTTATATTGTAGATTCAAAAGGTAAAAAAGTTGAAAGTAAAAATATAATCAACAAACCTGAAATCTTAAGAAAGCATTTTAAACAAATACCAAAACCTTTTTTGCTTGCAGTCGAAGCCACCTATAACTGGTATTACTTTGTTGATCTTGCACAAGAATATGCTCAAGAAGTTTTCCTTGCAAATTCCTATGAACTGAAGGCATTTGCAAAAAGACATAAAAAGACGGATAAAATCGATGCACGATTAATCGCACATATTCTACAGAAAGGATTTCTGCCGGTGGTTGCCATTGCCGATCAGCATACCCGGCAGGTACGAGAATTACTCCGCTATCGAATGAGACTTGTTATGGACCGTTACGCGAAACATTATCCGATTAAAAGCATTGTTGGATAAATTAGGAATTAACTCCAACGGTGATTTTACCACGGCAAAAAAAGCTCACGTCTATTCCTGTGAAAAATACACCACATATTTACTGTATTTTAGTAAAAAATTATAGCGAGAGAATCAAGAATTAACACAAAAACTGAAGAATACAGAAAAAGAAGTATTGTCAGTATCCAGAAATGATTTTCATATGTCTCATTTAATGAGCATTCCAGGTATTGGCCACTTTTCCGCAGCCTTAATCAAATCGGAAATCATAGATATCTCTCGTTTCGCTTCGTTTAACCGGTTATGTGCGTATGCAGGGCTTGCCCTCGTGTCAGTGCGAGTGCAAACAAAACCTTCCATGGACCGTTAAACAAGAACAGGAGTAAAAATCTCCAATGGATATTGATAGAAAATGTTTATCATTTTATAAAAGCTATTCCAAAGATGCAGGATAAATATGAAACACTCAAGAAGAGAAAAGGGCATAATACTGCAAAGGTAGCTCTTGCCAGGGAGATGCTCAAGATTGTCTATCACGTACTCAAAGAACAGAGGCCATTTTATCTTGATACAAAAAAATCTAAAATCCAGTCGGTGGCGGCTCCTGCACTCAGTGGGGTCTGAAGTATCCTTTTTTAAGGATAGCTTCCCGAGGTTTGATTAGTGAAGAGTCGCTTCCGAGAATATCATGCAGATCCTTGTAAAGCGGATGCTGCCAATAGGTGACTGAAGACTGGTGCTTATAAATCCAGAGCTTCTTACGATAGTGGAATCGACGGATTATTATTAAAAGATTTGTTAGCAACAATAACTTCTTTCACACCCCTCTATTAGTGAAGGGTGAAAGAAGTTATTAAAGCTCTCGAACAACTAAAGTGAGTCTAATTTTTTTAAAGTAATTTATTTAATCAATTATATGAGGAATCATCTGGTAGGAGAAATTTGTTTTGATCTTGACATCTATCTCAATAGGTGGCCTCGTTTTACAGTATCGGTTTCTTTCAGCATTAATCTCCTTTAATGCTGCTTCTCCTCCTTTCTCATACATCTATTTGTACCGACAGAAACTGCCACAAAAATATACGAGAATATTATACACTCTTGATATATTACCAAGCTGTTTAGCAAGCTCAAGAGGACCTACTTTGTTTTTAATAATATTTTTTTCTGTAATTTTCCAACACTCCTTTCATTTTGTTCTCATGATTGACATAACTGAACGGAGGCTTAGCCTGAGTGAAGTTATGTCAATCATTATTGCTCAATTTATCCAAAAGTGTCAGATTAAATTTTATCTATCTTACATTTTACAAACATGCAAATAAAAAATTCTCAAATGTCATGATGTTTCTTCATTTTTCAATCATATCAAACAGTATTAACAGTTTAAATAAGCAGAAACCAACATCAACAGTTACATGTTTTTCTCCACTCTGTCTAAATGAACCTTCATCTGGTTCTTCAATTCCATACGAATACCGTTCAGATCTTTTCTGATACGCCCTACCTGTTCAGGTAGGAGCGATTCCCAAGGAATCCCTCCTACTTCTGTCGCACAGTGATGACCTTGACCGCCGCAGCCGCACTCCTCTATGCCACCACTCTTCCGCAGCTCCATGAGAAAATGGGCAAGATTAGAAAGAGGAATTTCTCTGAGTATTGTTTGAACCCAAGCTGCCCTAACTTTCGCATCACTCGGCTGGCCCTCCTTTGTAATTTTCGGTGGACTTTTCTCCATAATTTTACCCCCTTTTAATTTAATGATTTACGGTTGATTATTTTTTATACCCCTTCCTAGTGCTAACTCCTTTCTGTTAAAAAGAACAAAGATCAACGACCTATTTTAAACGTAACACGTATCAGATTTGTAGACAATTTGCAACCTCCATGATACACTCCTCAATGATTGCCTGATACACTGGCAGCCAGTAACGCTCTGCGAGAGTGTTTGTTGCGATATAATCAGCAGCGATGCAGCCGTTAAAGAGAGGCTCGTACCACTCTGAAGTTCCAGTAGGAACGTGACCGAACTCTGCAAAATATCTACGAAAAACTTCTATCGACTCCTTTGATGGAAATGTCCCTGTGAGGATATTCCCATAACGAAAAGCCGGATCTCCAGCAAACATGAAGCAAGGAAAGACGGAACCATCAATACCAATTGAGATCTGACTATTGAATGCCCTACAATATTCATTACTACGATTCCCCATTGCAAGTCTGGAAATAATTGAATTCACAATGGATAGAGTAGGACCTTTGCCACTAAAAAGGTTTCTTATCGAGTATCTGGTGGCCTCTCGATAAAGGCGTACAAGGTTCTTATTGTCAAGCGAATCACAGGTGGTTAATGAAAAAGCTTCACGGTCTCTAAATATTTTCTGCTCATTGCCTTGTCCCTGCCTGCCGACAGGAAGTGCGACAGGTGCTATATGCACATCGAGTAAACCTGTGGAATTATAGAAAAAATCCATAAGATCAACTATGGAAATACCTGTCTTAATATGGTGACGATTGTATGTACATTCGATCCCATAACGCAAACCATGTTTATCAAATCGCTCAATCGAAGCCTCAACCAGCTCTGAACTTGGCCCACTTTGTTTTGCTTGTTTTCTAGATGTATCTTGAACTTCCGAGGGGCCGTCCCAGCTTACCATAATTTCAATTCCCCATCTCTTAATGGTTTCTATAACTTTGTTGTTGGAGAGTGTCCCATTCGTTGTTGCTACGAAACTTGGCAGGTAACCACTTCCAGTAATACTTTCGAAGGCTTTCCCTATCGCATCAATAGCGTCAAGATTAAGAAAAGGTTCGCCACCGAAGAAATGAAAAGATCTTACTTCAAACCAATATTCTAGAACCTTTGAGACTATTATTGCGCTCTGAGTAGGAGATATTAAGGATCTTTCCGAATAGTAAGCGCCGTGATCTGCATAACAGTATTCACATCTAAGGTTGCATGTATTAGTGATATTCAAAGAAACACGGTCGATTTTTGGCTTCACTCCTACCCTTTCTAAAGTTTCTCGTTTGACTAATAGTGGAAGCATGGTTTCCTTTGCACTGCAAAATTGATCAGATGGAGATTCAATCTCCGGAATTCGGGATGAACACTTTTGAAGTGGTATTTCGTCTTCAATCCTAGACACAATATTGGGAAGAGATTGATGATCCATTATATCAACACGAAAAACACGCATTGACATTGGATCAAACATAACTGTTCCCCTACTATCTCGTAATAGAACCTTTCGTCCTTGATCAATCAGAATCCGTTCCATTTTCGCCTCTCTCTATAACACACCTATTCGCAAATTCTCTTCCAAAAGTGCTAATTTCTGATATATATAAAAATTTGCATGTCCAAAAAAGCTTCTTATCTAATATCTAAAACATGATGCGTGTTTACTTACGTTACTCAACAAAAAGGTGGTTAAGGCTCAAAAGTTTCTTGATACTTGACCGTACTACGAATCTTTTTCAGCTCTTTCATTATTGCATTGAGCGTTTTCCCGTTTACTCCGACATCTAACATTGTATCAGATTTCTTTGGGCAACCAATATGCTCCCAATTCCTGTATCCCATGATTACCATCATAAAACCAGATCCCTCTATTTACCTCTTCTTCTTGAATGAAAATTAAATCTTCAATCGGCTTCACTCCCAATTTTATATCACCGAGAAACACTGAATATACCCCATTTTCAAATGGAATTTAGACAATATGGAAAGTTGGGATTGGTTCGATAGGCAGAGTATTATAACTATTAGAACAAAGAATCTTTCCATCGGAATTTGCGAGTGCAAACTTGAATTTTTCTTTACCACTAAAAGGTGTGCCATCTACCTGTATTCTACCCTTATATTCTATCAAGATATTGCAATACCAACCACTTTGAACATTCTATAAGCGAATTAATGAAACAATTTAAACTATTAATTCAGTAATACTTAGCGTCTTCATTATTTGTCAAACAGTCTTTGATACACTCGAAATACTTTCATTTCTATTTTGAATTATTCAAAATAGTTTTTTATCCAGTCTTCAATTAATTTACAATATATCATGTCCGGCGTCAATTATTTTTCCCGCCATCAAGAAATGATCCGTCTAAAAGGCTGTTCACCACTTGAGCAACTTTTCGTGGCAGCCTTTTCATATCAAAAGAATCTAACGTTTTTTCAAGCGGCAATCGTGATTCTCTCAGTAACCGCTCTATTCTCTTATGACGGCGTACTTCACTCTCCATTTCCAGCAGCTCGAATAAATACACTTCATAGCCCAACGATCCCGAACCGCTTTTACTGCATGATCTTCATAATGCCTCCGTATTATCGGTAAGTGAAGATCTCTGAGATAACTCGTTATCTGGGATTTCATATCAACCATAGCACACCACTCTTTCGCTCAATAATTCATCATACGCAGAGAGGTTTATCTTTTCTATTACCACCTCCTTAACAGACGGTATCGCCTGATCTGATTATCTCCTCTACTAAACCGGAGGAGATATCTTTCTCCCTGTGAAAAAGAAACCGAGAATATGGGGTCACATATTTGGGGTACTTGGTATGGTATTTTCGGATACTTGGGGTCAAATTGACAATTCCAGTCTTTTATGTTAGTTTCTCCCCATGGCGAGACCATAACGAATAGAATATCCTGGCGCATGGCACCATTTCACCTCTCGCGGTAACGAAAGAAACTGTATATTTAAAGATGATACCGATCGTGAAGAATTTCTTTGCATATTAAAAGATAGCTTGGAAAAGTATATGATTCTGTTACATGGATATGTTCATATGGAAAACTATTTCCATCTTATCCTTAATACACCTTCAGGAAATCTTAACCGCTTTGCACAAAGATTTAATACCACTTACACAGTTTATTACAACAGAAGGCATAAACGCTCCGGGCATCTCTATCAGGGACGTTATAAGGCAATTCTTGTAGAAAAGGATTCTTATCTTTTAGGGCTTACCTGGATTGAAAATTTTGCCAAACAATTGCTCCATCCAATTATCTATGAGAACAGCTAGCAAATCAGTAGAGTTAACCCCTTTATAATGTACAATTCTTAAGATTTTAGATTCATTGTTTATCTGACTTCTCCACATTGTCTTATTTGCCATACGGGTTAACTCACTTCAATCGTAATTCAAATCTTGACTCACACATTCGATTGTGTTATTATTTGTGTGAAAGGAGGTGATTATGGCAACAAATTTAGCTATAGATGATAAATTAATAATTAAAGCTCAAAAAATTGGACATCATAAAACAAAAAAGAAGCAGTGACGACTGCATTAAAGGAATACATTGCTCATAAAAAACAATTAGAAGTACTTGATTTATTTGGTAGTATCGAATTTGATAAAAATTTCGACTATAAAAAGGCCAGAAAAAGATGAAAATTTTGGTAGATACTTGTATCTGGTCTCAAGTATTAAGAAAGAAAACTCCAAATTTAAATATTACAAAACAGCTAAAGGATTTCATTTATGATGGGAGAGTTGTTATGATTGGGCCTATCAGACAAGAACTTCTTTCCGGAATTTCAAATCCATCACAGTTTAATAAACTAAAACATACTCTATCTTTTTTTGAAGATATTATATTAAAAACAGATCATTTTGTTAAAGCTGCAGAATTTAATAATTTATGTCGCAAAAATGGAATTCAGGGATCAACAACTGATTTCTTAATTTGCGCTGTTGCAAATCTTGAAAAACTCAGTATTTTCACAGTAGACAGTGACTTTATTAATTATAATAAATACTTGAAAATAAAGCTTATAAAATAACTTGATAAACAGGTAAAGAGGAGTATTTAGCACCCACTCCCCACACCACCCTGCATGCGGGTTCTACCCCAAGGGCACTTCCTTCGGAAGCGCACAGAGCGTTCATGAAGACTGCCTCGTATTATTCGGGTAATGAAAGGAAATCCATAGTTCTCTGTTAGAAATTAGTCCCTGTTTCTTAAGCCACTGATTAGTCATACCAACTTGAGTTGAAAGTGTTTTTGATAAGTGCTAGTAACTTTTACGGCTAATAAGCAAAAGGAAGTAAGTAAAAAGTTAGGTAAATAAATAACACCTTAATTCTTTACAGAGGAGGAAACAAAATGGTCTCAACCGAATCACTCACCGAAGTTCTTGGTTGGTGCACTGCAATCAACTTGGGACTATTGATTGTTGCTTCAATTTTCTTAGCACTTATGCGCGGCCCGATTTCACGATTCCATTCCAAGTTTTTTGGGCTGAACGAGCCGGATCTTTCACGTGCATACTTTCAGTATCTGGCACAATACAAAATCGCCATCATTGTTTTGAACCTTGTGCCCTACATCGCCTTAAAAATAATTGCTTGATTTAAACAAAACTGAGATCTGCAAAAGAATTGAATCAGGTGTATCTTCCGAATCCTCAGCACTATCAACTAACTCAATATTTTGAGGGCTGAAAATGACAACGTCTCCTTTCCCTTCACTCTGAGGCGAAACAATCTTTACTTGGAGGACAACCATCAGTAGACGGATTCACATTAATTGTGTGTTCTTTAAACGAACTTTCACCAACAGAATCAATTGCGGCCAGCCGAACCAGACGGGTTCCCGGAGTAGTAAGCTTATTTTTTAACTCGGCCCCTGTCCCGATTATCCCGTCAATATTTAAACTCCATTTATCGTGTTCTCCTATGTAAATAATTTTTGGTTCTTTTAAACTGTAACCCAACTATAGATAAAAGCAGAATATGCGTTCTGCGTGATCGGGATTTATAATTTGATTGGGAACCAAGATTCAATCCGGGGCGAGAACTCTTGTAAAAAAAATGGACCAATAAGGAATTCATGACATGTGAATTCCAGGTCATTGACTTTTTCATCTCGCTCATTGCAATGTGCCTGGATTCAAACCTTGAAGAGAGAATGGCCTCGGATGAACGGGTTTTATTTTAAAGATATACCACCACAGTCCTGGAGAATACAAACATGAAGGAGCGATGTATGCTAAAACCGAAAGCCAAATCTTGGTGAAGGTATCCCCAGACAAAAGGCGCCGAGGACTTTCCCCGGACAAAAATAATTTTCGGATTTTATCCGAAAACCATTATCAGATGAGTATACCCTCTACAGTAAAGAATATACCGGTAATGCTTAAGGTTTACATGCTTAAGCATTACCGGATGCTTCGTTTAACAAATTTACACAGACAATGAGTTGCCTGCTTTCAAATGTTTTCCAATGGACTGGAAAGCATGTGGTTTTATTTAAGCCCTGCCTCTTTTCTCAAGATTGCCGCCTTGTCGGTCTTCTCCCAGGTGAAGGTACTTCCTGTTCTTCCAAAATGGCCGTCCCAGGCAGTTGCCTTGTATATTGGCCTTCTCAGATCTAAATGATTGATTATACCCGCAGGAGTAAGGTCGAAGTGTTTTTCTACCAATTTTTCTATCTTTTCTTCCGGAATCTTTGCAGTCTCCTCTGTTGAGACCAGCACGGAAACAGGCTTTGCAACACCAATTGCATAAGACAACTGCACTTCACATCTGTCCGCCAAGCCGGCAGCTACGATGTTCTTTGCAACATAACGAGCTGCATAACAGGCGCTGCGATCAACCTTCGATGGATCTTTTCCGGAAAAAGCGCCTCCACCATGCCGTGCCCTGCCACCGTAGGTATCTACAATGATCTTCCTGCCCGTTAAACCGCAGTCTCCCTGTGGCCCTCCTATGACAAAACGACCCGTAGGATTAATAAAAAATTTCGTTTTCTTATCTAAAAACTTTGCAGGAATAACCTTCTTGATGATCTTATCGATAACGTCTTTTTTTATTCTACTGTGGGTTACATCCGGTGTGTGTTGCGTAGAGATAACAACCGCATCCACCCGTACCGGTTTATGGTCTTCATACTCAACTGTTACCTGGGATTTGCCATCTGGGCGGAGATAGGGGAGAACATTCTTCTGTCTCAATTCTGTGAGTTTACCAATCAACTTGTGAGCCATACAGATGGGAAGGGGCATCAACTCCTTTGTTTCATTACAGGCAAAACCGAACATCAATCCCTGGTCTCCTGCTCCCTGTTCTTTATAGAGTCCCTCACCACTGACACCTCGTGAGATATCCGGCGATTGCCTGCCAATCGTATTAATAACCGCACATGATTTATAATCAAAACCCATAGCTGAATCATCATAACCGATTCTCTTAACCGTATCTCTGACAATATCCTGAATAGAAATAACCGCCTTCGTGGTTATTTCACCGGCAACGACAACCATACCCGTTGTTACCAAGGTCTCACACGCAACTCGTGAAAGCGGGTCCTGTTCCAGAATAGCATCTAAAACGGCATCAGATATCTGATCGGCAATTTTATCAGGATGTCCCATAGACACCGATTCAGAAGTAAATAAATATCTCCCCTTCTTCATATATCCTCCCTCTCATATTTTAAAGTTTCTATTTACCGCAACATTGTTTAAATTTCTTTCCACTTCCACAAGGACAAGGCTGGTTTCTCCCTACTTTTGAACCAATACGTATCGGCTCAGGTTTTTGTTCTTCCTGATTGCCGGTACCTGCAGATTTAACCCTCTTTTTTCGGGAAACTGGAGCTTCTGGTACTAAGTTTTCTGAGTCCTGATAAACAAAATTGTCCGGATGCCATACATCTTTATAACGGTCAATTGTTTCAGGTTTGATCCGTATTTTAAATATCAGGTCGGTAACTTCCTCTCTAATCGACAACGACATACTTTCGAACATGATCAACGCTTCCCGTTTATATTCTATCTTCGGATCCACCTGGGCATATCCCCTTAATCCTATCCCTGATTTCAAGTGATCCATTGCGTACAAATGATCTTTCCATTTGGTGTCCATTTTATCGAGCATGAGGATCTGCTCAATCTTGCTCAGAGATTCTTTACCTATTTCCTTCTCTTTTTCTTCATAAGCACGAAAAGCCTTATCAATTAACAACTTCTCAATCTCTTCCCTGGATTCTTCCTCTGCCCTTTTCCTGTTGTCAATCTTTATTCCAAATTTTTGCTCATACCAGCTGAAGAGGCCGTCTAAATCCCACTCACTATTGTGTAACTTTGGATTTATATAATAATCCACCGAATCCTCGATACTCTCCTCAATCATCTGCAGTAAATCTTCGCCGAGACCTTCCTGTTTTAAAATCTTTTGCCGTCGTGTATAGATCGTCTTTCTCTGCTCATCCATAACTTCGTCATATTCAAGTAAATTCTTCCTTATTTCGAAGTTATGTTCCTCGACTTTTTTCTGAGCTCTTTCAATTGATTTATTTATCATGGAATGCTCAATTGACATACCATCAACCATCCCAAATTTTTTCAATATCATTCCCACTCTTTCGGGTGCAAAGATGCGCATTAAATCATCTTCAATAGAAACATAAAACCGTGATGAACCGGGATCTCCCTGCCGTGCCGCACGTCCCCGTAACTGATTATCAATACGTCTTGATTCATGCCGTTCTGTCCCGATTATGTGAAGACCTCCCTTCTCAGCTATTCCGTCGCCCAGAACAATATCAGTACCCCTTCCTGCCATGTTTGTCGCAATAGTAACATTTTCTCTTTGTCCAGCTTTTAAGACTATGGCTGCTTCCCGTTCATGATGTTTGGCGTTAAGCACCTCATGTTCGATGCCACATCTCCTCAGCATGGTACTGAGCAGCTCAGATTTTTCTATTGAAATAGTCCCGACCAGGATAGGCCTGCCAGTTTTATGCACTTCAACTATTTCCTCTATGATGGCATTATACTTCTCTTTCTGAGTGCAATACACCCTGTCCGGGTAATTATGTCGTTTCATCGGTTTATTTGTTGGGATGACAACGACTTCTAATCCATAGATCTTGTCAAATTCCGTTGCTTCCGTGAAAGCTGTACCCGTCATTCCTGCAAGCTTCTTATAAAGCCTGAAGTAGTTCTGGAGCGTGATCGTCGCAAGAGTCTGATTCTCCTCCTTAATTTTCAAACGCTCCTTTGCCTGAACTGCCTGATGAAGGCCGTCGCTCCACACCCTGCCTTCCATCAATCTCCCGGTAAATTCATCGACAATAATGACATCTTTTTCCCGAACAATATAATCGGTATCTTTATTGTATAACGAATGAGCACGCAGGCTTTGTTCTATGTAATGAGGCCAATCCATATTTATGTCCGCATAGATGCTGTCAACGCCCAATTGTTTTTCTACAAAGTTTATGCCTTCTTCAGTTAAATGAACACTTTTCTCTTTCTCTTTTATCTCATATTGTGTTCCCCGCTTCATTCTTCTTGCTATCTTATCGGCTGTATAATATTTTTCAGTCGACTCCTCAGACGGACCGGAGATAATCAGAGGGGTCCTTGCCTCATCAATCAGGATGCTGTCAACTTCATCAACTATAGCGTAGTTTAACGCCCTCTGTACCTGTTCTTCCAGATGCACCCGCATATTGTCCCGCAAGTAGTCAAAACCGAACTCATTATTCGTACCGTAGGTAATATCTGCCTTATAAGCCTGCTTTTTCTCTTCATAGCTCTGGTTTCCCTGTATCGATCCAGATGTAATGCCCAAAAATTCGTACATCGGACCCATCCAATCCCTGTCTCTTTTGGCAAGATAGTCGTTGACAGTAACGATGTGTACGCCTTTCCCCTCAAGCGCATTGAGATATGCCGGCAACGTTGCAGCAAGAGTCTTTCCCTCACCCGTCGCCATTTCTGCAATCTTTCCCTGGTGTAAAACTACGCCTCCTATTAATTGAACATCAAAATGGCGCATACCCGTGGTTGAACCGTCTGGATTCGGTATTAACAACACCCTTCTACTTGCTTCCCGGACTGTAGCAAACGCCTCGGGCAAGAGACCATCCAGCTTTTCTCCGCCAGCAAGACGTTCCCGATACTTGTCCGTCAATGCCCGGAGCTCCGCATCAGTGAGATCCTTCATCTTACCTTCAAGAGAATTTATGTGGTCAACGAGGGGTTGCAGCGCTTTTAAAACTCGTTCGTTAGATGATCCAAATACCTTTGTTAAAAAACTCATTTCTCAAATCAAACTTTAAAAGTAATAAAAAAACGTGCTTTCCAGGCAACTTTTTATAATTCCAAAAACTAACCTTTTCCTTATTTATCTGATCTGCAAACTGCCATAACTCTTTAATCTGAATAAGTTAGAGCATGTTCAACGTGCAGGAACTTTTTTATGAATTAAACCAAATTTGAGAAAACGTGTCAACTTAAATAAAAGATATGAAAATCCATACAGGTAGTTTATTTACAAGAGAATAAACGAACGGATATTTATTTTCCCATTGTTCGCTTTGTCCGGGAAATTCACCATCTGTGCTTGTCGAGAAAACTCTCTATCGATTTAATGTCGGAAACCTTACCACAATCAGGAAGAGAATTGAGAAAGAATCTTCCGTAATATCTTGTCTTTATACGGGGATCCAGGATAGCCACTATGCCAATATCAGACTTTGCCCTTATCAATCTACCAAATCCCTGCCTCAAGAGGGTTATTGCCTGTGGCATCTGGTAATGCATAAAAGGATCCCTGTTTTGAGTTTTTAACAACTCCATCCTCGCTTCAGTGACTGGATCATCAGGTACAGCAAAGGGTAATCTGGTTATAATGACGCATTCCAGAGCCTTACCAGGTACATCGATCCCCTGCCAGAAAGTAATTGTACCAAACAGTACCGATTTGTGACTCGTCTTAAATTCTTCGACTAACTTATACCTTGGTTTATCTCCCTGCTTGAATAAAACAAAAGAACTCAAACAGGTTTTAAGACCTTCATAAACGATATTCAGCATCTGAAAGCTTGTAAACAAGACGAAGGATCTTCCTTGTGTTGCAATAAGTATGTCTCTTATCTGCCTTATAATTTCTAACTTGAATTCTTCAGCTTCCCGATTTGGATCAGGAATACTTTCCGGAATGTAAATCAGTGCCTGTTCTGAAAAATTAAATGGTGAACCTATTATTTTTTCAACGCACTCTTCCCTGCCGTGATAGCGGGTAGAACTGTCTGCATAATCCGTCCGGGCAGGAATTCCTAATCTTTCCCTGATATAATGAAAACTTCCGTTTGTCGAAAGTGTTGCAGATGTTAAAATAACAGGCCTGATCTTATCAAATACCTGCCTCCTGAACTCAGCAGAAATATTTACGGGTGCTGCAAACAGAGAGCACCTAATCGAACTATTACTCAACGGTTCCAGCATGTTTCCTGATTGCTGATCGTTTAAAAAACGAGTGTATCGTGTTTTTGACCTCTTCTCAACTTCTATCCAGAATACCCCATCTTCCAGATCCTGGTTGACGAATGTGGAGAGATTTTGATTTGTTTCATCACAACGTCTTGCGAAGGCCTCAATTTCCAGGCTTTCCTCTTCCGTTTTTGCCCGCCTGCACAATGATCTTAACAACGAGGAGATATGTAATAAGGGTTTTCTTAAGGTATTATCAATGATATCTGTTTTCATAATCCGTTTACTTACCTTATTACGGCAGAAATTATTCATGATATCAGAGAAGAATAGCTCACACGCCTCCTTTGCTTCAACCAATGCCTTTTGGATTTCAGTTCCCCCTTCACGTGCATGAAAATGTCTTGACAATAACCCCCTACCCGTCTTCGGATTCATGATTGAATCAAGCAGAAATCTAACCCTATAGTTTGATATTTCTATGCTGAAATAGTTCGTAGCTACGTCTTCCAGTGTATGTGCCTCGTCAAAGACTACGGCATCAAATTTCGGCAATACATGACCCTCGTTTACCAGGTTTGCAAAAAAAAGATGGTGATTCGTGATCAGAATTTGCGCATTAAATTCTGTCCGTCGTGCCTTGTTATAGTAACAGTGATCTTTGATCTCGCATTTTTTCCCAAAGCAGAGATCTGATTCCCGGCAAACCTTACTCCATGTCGATAGAGAAGGTTCAAAATCAAGTTCTGATCTTACTCCGCACTTCGTGTTACTCTCCCATTTGACAATCTCCTGAAATACTTTTATCTCTTCCCTGGTATCAAAGAGTCCTTGCAATTGCGCCTGATTGAATCTCCTTAAACATAAATAATTATGTGCACCAACACAAATGGCAAAGGAAAACTCTTTCCATCCAGTACGGGTACAGGCAGAACGGAGCACGTCACGCAGAAAGGGAAGATCATTCTTTACCAACTGTTCCTGCAGCGTCTTTGTATAGGTAGAGATAACAACCTTTTTATTTTTTTTTACTGTCCAGTAGATGAAAGGTACCAGGTACGCCAGGCTTTTCCCGACTCCGGTACCCGCTTCAACAATAAGGTGTTTCTCTTCGTTTATGGATTTCTCTACTGCCCGGGCCATATCAATCTGCTGTGGCCTCGGCTCGTAAGTCTTTAACTTCTCACTCAAAACTCCTTTGTTACCAAACACATCCTCTATCAGCATATTACCGACTCTTTCGAGTTAGTGCATCCTGCACAACTCTTTCAAAATTGCTACAACGACATCCTTGCCCTGTTGAATAATACTTAAGAGGACATTTGAGGTTAGGCGCTTTCCTCTTTTTGCTTAACATAACAAGTAACCTGAAATAATCTATTCTACAGGGCAGGTCGCTTGCTTAACGCCATTTTGTGTATGTGCTTTCGCACATATAAAATGATATTGATTTTTCTCAAGTATCTCTGACAACTTATCCTCGTTTATTGCCAGAACACTATTTAACATAACATACTGTTGTCAATATGGTTAAAATGGAGAGCTATACAATCAAGTTAATCTCTTAACAAAAATATTGTGCCCAATCCCTGTCCAAGACATACAGGGACAAGATTTAGCAAAACATTTATTAAGAGCATTTTTCATGATATCTGACAATCACCAAATAACAAGTTCCAAATAACAAATAAATCACAACGAACAAATCCAAAATTACACCTGCTTGCCTAAAGGGGAGCAGTATAGCTTTGTAAATTGAGATTTGTTATTTATGAACTTCTGTTTGGTTCTGTCTAGGTCAGCTTGAGAAAAATCAATCCCTTTTACCTTGCAATTTTTTTCATAATTATATAATTCCGTTTTTGAAGTATACTAGATCGTTCTCATGTTTCGTTTCCAGAGATATAACTGTATTCAGGTTGTATGCAGTCATCACGTGAATGTAAAATGATAAAACCGTACAAACTCTTGCACAAATGCCAGGCGAAACTGACGAGGTAACTTTTATGGACCATAATCAAATTCAGATGCAGACAAACGGCATTGGGAATGATACCCTGGATAATGGATTAATTCAGGTTGAAGCAGATATACGTAAATTAATAGAGGAATATGTAGCAGCCACTCCGTACGAGCTGAACCAGGACAAAAAACAGGTAGACAAGGTAATCAGAGGTTTGGCCAAGAGAAAGCTGAAGTATGGATATCAGTACTGTCCCTGCAGAATGATTTCAGAAGATAGGGAAATAGATGATAAGATTATCTGTCCGTGCGAATTCCATATTGAAGAAATACAGCGAGACGGTGCCTGCTGTTGCGATCTTTTTGTAAGTACAAATCACAGATCTGCGTTCGCAACCTGACGCTTCTTCACACTAATCCAATACACAGAATTACTAAAACAGAAATTAATATGAGGGTGAACCCTCGTGTTTCGAGAGTAACTGCTCTATAACCTTCGAAACTTTCGTTTTATCTCCTCCAATAAAACGTATCTTGCCTTCCTGATCAATTACAAACATAACGGGTATTTTCTCTATGCTAAACAATTTTGAGACTTTACCCTTCCAGCGCATTCCCTCAAACACTTGAGGCCATTCCACTTGCTGCGTCCCCACAAAGCTCTTTAAATCCTCAATATTGTCGTCTAAACTGATTCCAATAAACTGAACACCTTGGTCCTTATACATCCTGTGTAAATTTTTCACTTTTGGATATTCCTGAAGACAATGATCACTCCATGTTGCCCAGAAATCAAGGACAACCACCTTTCCCCTGTATTGTGAAACACTCACAGGTTTTCCCTCATAATCCAGGACATTGATATCAGGAGCTTCCATGCCAAGTCGTACCCTCCCGCTCAATTCTCTGCCAAACGAATTGGCAGCCCTGGGTTCAATCACTTTTAGTTCAGTTACAACCTCTTTCGCCTCTTCCACTTCACCAATTTCGAGAAGTGCTTTTGCCTTAAAATACAACAATCTTGCCTTAAAATTGTCTGTAATTTCTCCCTGCTTCAGTATTGTATCAAAGCATTCAATTGCCTTTTCAAAATTTCCTATTTCATTGTGAGTAGCTCCAACGTAAAATAGCGCTTCCTGCGCCTCTTCTGTACCGGGATATTCTTCAATCAATGCATTAAGGTCGCGGAGCGCTTTCTCGTAATAACCCCTTGCATCTTCAACCTTCATCTTGGCAATATTTCCGAGGTTACTCCTGATGGTATCTAACTCTAAACCAGCATCTGCATCAGGTCTCATTCCTGAGATGGAAGTGTTTGGGTATTCTATCCAGAATAATAAAAATGACACAATGATAACCGAAGCCAAAACACCTCTCTTTTTCATATTTCTATCGTCCCTTAATTTTATGAATAAAAAAATACATTTCAGTTGGTAAATACTCCAAATTTGCTGAAAACATCTTGCCATAAATATAGCAAAACACATGCTCATTCTGTGTTACAAAGCCAAAAGTCGCATTCAGATATCTTTGAATTTTAAAATATTTCTTTGAAAAAATCCAATAAAAAGTATCCTTTTCATTTACCATGGGTAAATTCTGCACTTTGCACAGAGATAATTATGATAATTGCTCTTACCGGGCCATATTTATCATTTGTACGATTACACTATTGTGCTATAATATTTCCTTATTTTTACGAATAATTTCCGAGCTGTGCAATTCAGGTAGTGATATATAACAGAAACCAAATTTCATTATCACACACATACGAAACATAAGCAATAAGGGAGAGTTGTTATGGGAAATACGGGAATGACAGCACAAAGGCATATCATCGGACAGGAGAGAAAATATTCTCAAGCAACCGGAAGCTTAACAGGTTTATTAATGGACTTAATATACGCATCGAAGGTAATTTCACGGGAAGTAAACAAAGCCGGCATAGCTGACGTACTCGGTATCACCGGGACGAAGAATATTCATGGTGAAGAAGTGAAGAAATTGGATGAGTATGCCAATGATAGATTATTTCAGGCTATGGACCATGGTGGACATCTTTGTATAATGGCTTCCGAGGAGCAAGACGAGATCATTCCCATCCCGGATGAATTTCCAAAGGGTAAATATGTTCTTCTTTTTGATCCCCTCGACGGTTCGTCGAATATTGATGTTAATGTAAGCATTGGGACTATATTTTCTATACATCGAAAAAAGTCAGATGGTGAAAACGGCAAACTTGAAGACTGCCTGCAAAAAGGACGAGATCAGGTAGCCGCAGGTTACATAATCTATGGTTCCAGCACAATGTTGGTATTCACAACTGGTCAGGGAGTTAACGGCTATACGTTAGACCCGAGTGTTGGTGAATTTATCCTGTCTCATGAAGATATCAAGACACCATCAAAAGGGATAATGTATAGTATCAATGAAGGAAATGCGAATTTCTGGGATGAAGGAACCAAGAAATATATTCGTTACCTGAAAGAAAAGGATACAGCTTCAGGCAGGCCGTATTCTTTGCGTTATATCGGTTCACTTGTAGCGGATTTTCACAGAAATTTACTCCAAGGCGGCATTTTCTTATATCCAGCAGATTTTAAAGATCCCATGAAACCCAAAGGTAAATTGCGTCTCTTATACGAGGCATCACCACTGGCCTTTATTGTCGAACAGGCCGGAGGAATAGCAACTGATGGCAAAAACAATATACTGGACATCCAGCCAGCCGAACTCCATCAAAAAGTACCTTTGATTATTGGATGTAAGAAGGATGTTCTTAAATATCAAGAATTTGTGGCAAATGATTCTCCAATATAGGGAGGAGTAAACACTATACGTTACAATTTCCTTAATTACCAATTACATCAAACTAAGAAATTGATTTTACCTGAGGAGTAAAAAATGACAATATATAATACTATTCTGGACACGATTGGAAGAACACCTGTTGTACGAATAAATAAGATACCTGACGATACATGCGCTAAAATTTTTGGTAAATTAGAAATGTGCAACCCTGCTGGTAGTGTGAAAGACCGTATAGGTTTATCGATGATACGGGATGCAGAGAAAAGAGGAGTGTTGAAACCGGGAGATACCATAGTAGAACCTACCTCGGGTAATACAGGAATCGCACTGGCAATGGTTGCCGCTGTAAAGGGATACAAGGCAGTCTTTACCATGCCGGAGACCATGAGCCTTGAGCGACGTGCCCTTCTTAGATATTTTGGAGCAGAAATAGTCTTAACTGAAGGCTCAAAGGGTATGAAAGGCGCTATAGAAAAGGCAGAAGAGCTTGTAAGAGAGAAGGGGTATTTCCAGCCTCAGCAATTTAACAATCCTGCAAATCCACAGATTCACCGCGAAACAACCGGTCGTGAGATAATCGAAGACTTCGAGGGAAGAGATCTTCATTATTTTGTAGCAGGAGTAGGAACCGGCGGTACCATTTCCGGGGCAGGTGAGATATTAAAGGAACACTTCAAAAGTATAAAAAATATAGCTGTGGAACCTGTTGAATCACCTGTCCTCTCAGGAGGAACACCAGGTCCCCATAAAATTCAGGGAATTGGTGCCGGATTCGTACCCGGTATTTACAACAAGGAGGTTGTCGATGAAGTCCGACAGGTTTCCAGTGATGATTCATTCAGTATGGCAAGACGTCTTGCAAAGGAAGAAGGAATTTGTTGTGGTATCTCTTCCGGTGCAAATATGCATATTGCACTTCAAATTGCCAAAGAAGCCGGGCCTGACAAAAATGTTCTTTTCGTAATACCAAGTACAGGAGAACGATATATATCAACAGATCTATTTAAGGTTATAAAAGAAAATGCGTAATTCCATAAACAGTAAAAAAAACGGCTCTCGTTTGAATCAAATCACAAAGACCATCAGGGACTCTTATGAAAAGCTTGGCGGTATCAATCACCTGGAAGAACCTAATCTCCCCTCAAAAATGGAGGTTAAAAAGCTTGTAAAATTGCTATCAACAATTATGTTTCCGGGTTTTTATGAAGAAGCAACCAGTAATAAGAATCGTCTGGAAGCATATCTTCTGGCTCATTGCTCAACCGTTCTGGAATGCCTGACAAATTTACTACAAAAAAGCTTGAGACATGAGTGCAAGGACGGCGTTATGTGCGTCCGTTCGGAAGGAGACTGTTGGGACGATGCGGTGGAAATTGGATTTCGATTACTCGAAAACATCCCCATGATCAGGGAGGTTGTGCATCAAGATATCAGGGCCGCATATCAGGGAGACCCTGCTGCATCCAGTTATTATGAGATTGTCTTAAGCTATTCCTCTGTTCAAGCAATTTTGGTCCATCGTTTAGCACATTTTTTAGAAATGCAAAAAGTGCCTTTCATACCGAGGATGATGAGTGAATACTTGCACGAAAAGACAGGAATAGACATTCACCCGGGAGCAAAAATAGGTCCAGGATTCTTCATTGATCATGGGACAGGTGTTGTAATCGGAAGCACAACCGTAATTGGAAACAATGTGAAAATCTATCAGCATGTTACGTTGGGCGCACTCAGTTTGGCCAATGTGGATAAAATCAGGAAAGAACAGAAGAAAAGACACCCCACTGTTGAAGACGATGTTACCATCTATGCCGGAACAACTATTCTTGGCGGAAGAACAATAATTGGAAAAGGTTCGGTGATTGGAGGAAATGTCTGGCTCACACGATCAGTGCCACCCTATACAACCGTAACATTCGATTCTCCGTATCTGATATTCAAGCAAAAAGACAAGGTAGAAAAACATGTAATTGATTATCAGATTTAAAATATTTTTTGCAGAATATTTCCCTGCAGATGTTTGTCGCTCCTCGATTGTTTGGTTACCTTCCTAAATTCTAATTCCAACCTCTGAAAGAAATTTTACCAATAGCCCTTTTGGCAGACCAACCACCGTTGAAAAACTTCCTTTTATTTCATCAACAAACACTCCCCCGTATTCCTGTATTCCATATGCTCCCGCCTTATCCAATGGTTCACCTGTTTTTATATAATCAATTATCTCTTTTTCTGATAATTCCTTGAATTTTATGTCGGTTTTTCCATATCCAACTAACTCCTTACTTATTTCTGTATCGATAACGGCCAGTCCAGAATAAACAGAGTGCCAGCTACCACTGAGCTTTTTCAGCATCAAAAATGCCTTTTCAGAAGTTAGAGGTTTACCAAAAACTTCATCATGTGCCTCAATTAGCGTATCACAACCGATTATGATTGAATCTCTCTGTCTTCCTGCTACCTCCTTCGCCTTGCCAAGGGCATTATGACAAACCAACTCTTCTGGTTCCATTCCATTCTGTTTTTCAACAAAATTTACCGGTGGACTCACTATGAAATCCAAGCTTAAGTCTTTCAGTAATTGCTGTCTTCTTGGTGAAAACGATGCAAGATAGACATTTTTCATAGACATACTACCTCACTAATTATATAAAATGCTTTCTTAGCTTTTCTTTATCGAAATAAGGAAAGTTTGAAAACCGCCTGTCTGCGCCTGCCTGTGCGATGCACGCAGACAGGTGTGGGCCCGCACAGGTGGATAGGTTTTCATGTATACTCATCTCGTAATGGTTTTCGGATAAAATCCAAAAATTATTTTGTCCGGAGAAAGTCCTCGGCGTCTGTCCAGGGATACCTTCACCAAGATTTGGTTTCCAGTAATACCGAAAACCAAATCGGTTTTAGTATAACAACATGGCCAAACAAGAACACATGGATTTTATTCCTCATTGGTTCCGGCACGGCCAGGCTGGGAAAGAGTAACACTTAAAATAAGGAGATGATCTATTTGTGGTATTCTTGAATAGGTTTAACGTCAAGCTTTCCCGTCAGCATGGACTTGATGGCACTCTCAGCCGCTAGGGCACCTGATATTGTAGTGCAGTACGGGATCCCTGACATTATTGCGTAACGACGGATATTGTATGAGCGTTCTTGTGCAAGTTTGCCTTCGGCAGTGTTAATTACCAATTGAACTTCACGGTTCTTTAAATGATCTATGATATTAGGGCGCCCCTCATATTCCTTATTGATTGTAGTAACAGGTATCCCCTTCCGGGCAATAGCGTTTGCAGTTCCTCCGGTAGCAATCATTTTAAAGCCTAAATGGTGTAACTTTTCAGCTATATCTACTATTGGATGTTTATCCTTGTCTCTCACGCTAATAAAAACGGTACCGGAGAGAGGCAAACTCCCATCAACAGCCATTTGTGATTTTGCAAACGCTTTCCCGAAATCAACATCAATACCCATGACCTCGCCCGTAGATTTCATTTCCGGCCCCAGGATTGTATCTGTTCCCTGAAATCGAATAAAAGGAAAGACTGCTTCTTTCACTGCTACATGTTTATGTGTCATTTTATCATTGAGATTTAATTCCCTCAGTTTACGACCAGCAATAATTTGAGATGCCACCTTAGCAAGAGGAATACCCATTGCCTTACTAACAAAGGGTACCGTTCTTGAAGCACGTGGATTTACTTCTAAGACAAAGATCGTATCCGCCTTAACAGCAAATTGAATATTAATCAGACCAAGAACATTTAATTCCAGGGCTAAAGCTCTCGTCTGTGATTTTATCTTCTCAATGATGCTTTGTTTGACAGAATACGGCGGTAATGAACATGCGCTATCTCCGGAATGCACACCGGCTTCTTCTATATGTTCCATGACACCTCCGATAAAGACCTCTTCTCTGTCGCATATGGCATCAACATCAATCTCAACCGCATTTTCCAGAAATTTATCTATCAGAACCGGATGATCCGGAGAAACGTCAACTGCATGTGAGATATATTGCTCAAGTTCGCCTTCATCAAAGATAATCTTCATAGCTCTGCCACCCAGAACATACGACGGTCGAAGTAATACAGGATACCCTATTGAAGATGCAACCTCTTTTGCCTCCAGGAACGACCTGGCACTCCCATTTTCTGGTTGTACAAGGCCGAGCTTCGATAAAAGTGCAGAAAACCTCTTGCGATCTTCAGCCGTATCAATATCATCAGGAGATGTGCCGAGAATCCTGACTCCAGATGCGGCTAACGGTACGGCAAGTTTCAGCGGTGTCTGGCCACCAAACTGTACAATTACTCCTTCAGGTTTTTCCTTTGCAATTATTTCCATGACATCTTCAAAGGTAAGGGGTTCGAAATACAATCGATCAGAAATATCATAATCAGTACTCACCGTCTCGGGATTACAATTGACCATAATTGTCTCAAATCCCATCTCTCTCAAGGCTATCACACAATGCACACAACAATAATCAAACTCAATACCCTGACCAATACGATTCGGGCCGCTTCCTAAAATAACTATCTTCTTCTTATTTGTCGGGTTGGCCTCGCACTCTGCCTCATAGGTAGAATAAAAATAGGGAGTATACGCCTTGAACTCAGCAGCACAGGTATCTACCATCTTGAATACAGGATGAATATTGTTTGTGTGTCGACATTCGCGGACAGAAGACTCTTTCGTATGTAGCAACTTTGCCAAACGATAGTCAGAAATACCGTATTGTTTTGCTTTCTTTAAGAGATCGGGATCAATCAAGCTGGTACAATTAAAATTCGATAACGTTTCGGTCTTTGAGGCAGAAGAAGAATCTCTTGTAATGCGCTGGTCTTTGATTTCTTCCTCTAAATCAACAATCTGTTTTATATTATAGAGAAACCATCTGTCAATCTTGGTCGCTTTATAAATTTCATCAAGACTCATACCCAATCGCATACTGTCTGCGATATACCAAATTCTGTTGTTCAACGGATTTACTAAATGGTTTTCTATCAACATTTCCTTTTCAGAAGAACTCAACTCAGTTAAATGAAGGTGTTCATCAAACCCATACAAACCGGTTTCCAGAGATCTTATCGCCTTACCCAGCGCTTCTTTAAATGTCCTGCCAATAGCCATAACTTCACCAACTGATTTCATATGTGACGTAAGCGTTGGGTTCGCCTCCGGGAATTTTTCGAAATTGAATCTGGGGATCTTAACCACACAGTAATCAATTGATGGTTCAAAGGATGCCGGTGTGTAACGGGTAATATCGTTTGGTATTTCATCCAGAGTATACCCCACTGCCAGTTTTGCTGCAATTTTAGCAATGGGAAAACCTGTCGCCTTTGAAGCAAGGGCAGAACTTCTTGACACTCTCGGATTCATCTCTATTACGGTCATTTCTCCATTGGAAGGATTTAATGCAAACTGAATATTAGAACCTCCTGTTTCCACTCCGATCTCGCGAATGATCTTAATTGCGGCATCACGCATTCTCTGATATTCCTTATCGGTTAATGTTTGCGCCGGTGCAACCGTAATGCTGTCTCCGGTATGAATGCCCATAGGATCAAAGTTCTCAATGGAGCATATTATTACGACATTATCCTTAAGATCCCTCATGACCTCCAGTTCATATTCCTTCCAGCCCAGGACAGATTTCTCAATGAGTATCTCATGAACAGGACTGGCTTCCAAAGCAAAATTCACATACTCTTCCAGTTCCTCTCTATTGTAAGCTACATTACTGCCTATTCCTCCCAGAGTAAAGGAAGGCCGTATGATGACGGGAAACCTGATCTCTTTTACAATGTCTATTGCTTCGATTAAGGAATGCGCATATCCGCTTTCGGGAACCTGGAGACCAATACGTTTCATAGCCGCTTTAAATTCCCCCCTGTCTTCGGCCATCCTGATCGCTTCAAGTTTTGCACCTATTAATTCTATATGAAACTCCTTAAGTATCCCCTTTCCCGCTAAAGAAACCGTCAAATTCAAAGCCGTTTGACCTCCCAATGTAGGCAACAAGACATCAGGTTTCTCTTTTTGTATAATTTTAGTCAACACCTCGACGGTCATAGGCTCAATATACGTCTTATCTGCAACCTCGGGGTCTGTCATGATTGTTGCCGGGTTGCTATTGACAAGGATGATCTCGTAACCTTCCTCTTTCAGTGCCCTGCATGCCTGAGTACCGGAATAATCAAATTCGCATGCCTGCCCGATTACGATTGGCCCCGACCCGATTATGAGTATTTTTTGAATATCCGTTCTTTTCGGCATTGTTAATCCATCATCTTTATAAAGCTATCAAATAGATAACCTGAATCATGAGGCCCACAAGAAGCTTCCGGGTGAAATTGAACAGCAAGGACTGGTACATCCAGACATCGCAGGCCCTCAACAGATTTATCATTTAAATTAATATGGGTAATCTCTACTCTTCCAAAACGTTCGCTCTGTCCATCTTTTAATGAACTTCCATCTACGGCAAAACAATGGTTTTGGGATGTAATCTCTACCTTGTTTGTACGCACATCCTTCACCGGATGATTGCCCCCATGATGTCCAAACTTCAATTTATATGTCTTGTATCCAAATGCTAAAGCCAGAATCTGAAAACCCAGACAGATACCAAAAACAGGTTTCTTTCCTACTATATTACGTATCGTATTCATCATATACGGAACTGCTACCGGATCACCAGGCCCATTGGATATGACAACTCCGTCTGGATTTAATGACAAGAGCTCCTGTGCATCCAAAACTGCGGGAACTACTGTTACCCTGCAATTACGACTCTTCAGTTTTCTCAAAATATTCTGTTTTACCCCACAATCATAAACAACTACATGAAATAACCTTTTTTCTTTTTCTCGATTTTGTTTCTCATACCGTATATCATCGCCATTCTTACCGGGAAAAACAAACTCTTCCTCTTTCCACTCATAGGCATTTTTACACGTTACCTCTTTTACCAAATCTTTTCCCACAAGTCCGGGAGAAATTTTTGCCTTTGTAACGAGGCTTTGATGGTTCAATTCCATAGTAGAGATTACGGCTTGCTGTTCCCCAAAATCCCTGATATGTCTTGTCAAAGCTCTGGTATCGACTCCCTCTATCCCCATAATCCCTTTAATCTTAAGAAATTCATCCAAGCTCATCTCTGAACGCCAGTTACTGGGGTATGGGCTGTATTCCCTCACAACAAAACCTCCTAAACATGGCTGAAGGGACTCATAATCTTTCTCACAAATTCCATAGTTTCCAATCATTGGATACGTCATAGTAACAATTTGTCCCTTGTATGAAGGGTCTGTGAGTATTTCAGGATACCCGGTTATGCTGGTATTAAATACGATTTCACCTGATGCCTCCCCCTCAGCCCCGAAAGAAGTGCCCTCAAAAATCTTTCCGTCCGAAAGGGCTAAAATGGCTCTCTTTTTTTGCATAATAGCCCGTTAATGCCTAACCAATAATAATAAAAAATATTTTGCTAGATGTTACTAATTCTGTGTGTACGTGTCAAGCTGGAGAATTTTTTTAGCTTGACAGTGATGGAGTGTCTGATAGTATAGCATCATATGTAATTGGTACTTAGTGTTACTCTTGAATGGATTTTGTGTGAAAAAAAAAAAGAATTTCCAAGAAAGAAAGCAGCTTTTTTATATAGAATCCCATAATCAATTTCTGGGAGATAGCACTTGTCGTTACCCAACCTGATAAGCTGTGCAAGAATATGTTTTATCTTTCCTTTTGTAATATGCTTAATGCAAGTTCAACATAAAGATCATTACAGATATGTTGCATTAGGTATGTTACTTGCGATTGGTTTAAGTGATGTCTTAGATGGGTATCTTGCACGTAAAAGAGGTGAAATTACTAAATTTGGAAAGTTTCTGGATCCTATAGCAGATAAGTTAACGCTGGTAATTGCCTGTGTTTTGCTTTCTTCTGACAAATTCTGGCCTGAACCCAGATTTCCAAACTGGATACCAGCCATTATTATCAGCAGAGAGCTCTTTTTTACTCTGGGCATTGTTGCCGCCTTTATTATACCAAAAAGAAAAATTGTCTGGAGTCCTGACAAACTCGGTAGACTTACGACATTCTTGCAGATTACGGCAGTTATTGCAGTATTATTAGGAAACCACCTTTCTTTGACTATTCTTCTCATACTCTGGTGGCTTGTTGTTGTTGCTACTTTTGCGTCCACTGTAAACTATACCTATAGAGGTGTCAAACAGCTTTGAGGTAGATTGGTATTTCCTTCAAAAAGGTTGCTCTATTTATAAAAAATTCATTATATCTTTGCAGTTAGTTAAGGAAAAGGATTTCCATATATGTTGAATACAATAGAAGAGATCTTAAAAGATTTAAAACGGGGCAAGATGGTGATCATAGTTGACGATGCTAGCCGTGAAAACGAAGGAGATCTAACGATTGCGGCAGAAAAGATTACACCAGAGATAGTAAACTTTATGTTAACTCACGCAAGAGGGATCATATGCCTGACCATAACAGAAGAGCTGTCAATACGACTCGGCTTGACACCTATGGTAACAAACAATACCTCTAATTTTCAAACCCCATTCACTGTTACCATAGACGCAAAAGATGGAATAACAACGGGTGTCTCTACAAAAGACAGAGCAAAAACTATTTTGACTGCCGTAAGTGAAGAGTGCACACCACAGGACCTGGTGAAACCAGGCCACATATTCCCCCTCAAGTCTCACAATGGAGGTGTTCTGGTGCGCGCAGGGCATACAGAAGGAGCCGTTGATCTTGCACGTTTAGCAGGTCTTAAACCCTCGGCCGTAATATGCGAAATCATGAATGAAGACGGTAGCATGTCAAAACTGCCGGAACTAAAGAAATTTGCGGAGAAACATAACCTTAAAATGTGTACCATTGCAGACATTATCAAATACCGTCACGAAAAAGAGCGTTTAATAGAAAAACGTGTTTCGGTGAACCTTCCGACAAAATACGGAAAATTTGTCCTGCACCTCTACCGTTCCTTTACTGACGAATATCTCCATCTGGCCCTATGCCTTGGAGATATAGGAAGTTCGGATAGCTCGCCTGCCCCTCTTCAGACAGAACCGATTTTAATACGAGTTCACGATGAATGTTTAACGGGTGACATCTTCGGTTCTTTACGATGCGATTGCGGAGAACAACTCCATAATGCATTAAAAATAATTCAAAAAGAAGGTAAGGGTGTTCTCCTTTACATGCGACAAGAGGGGAGAGGAATCGGCCTTGAAAATAAACTGCATGCATATGCATTGCAGGAGGGAGGTTTGGATACCGTTGAGGCAAACAAAAAATTGGGATTTGTTGTTGATAAACGTGACTATGGTATCGGCGCCCAAATATTAAGGGATTTGGGTATTTCAAAAATGAGACTATTATCAAATAATCCTAAGAAATTTGCCGCCTTGGCTGGTTATGGCTTGGAAATCGTAGAAAGAGTCCCCATTGTAATGAAGCCAAAAGATGAAAATAAACTATATCTGCGGGCAAAGAGGGATAAACTTGGACATATACTTGAAGGCGTTTAATGGTATTTTCTGCCATTCTCATAATCGATGACAGCCGTAATCCTCGCAGGTGGTAAAAGCAGTAGAATGGGCCGTAATAAGGCGTTTCTCAAAATACAGGGTAAAACATTTATTGAGCGACAGATAGATTTACTTCGTGAAATCTTTGACAAAATTATCGTTTCAGCCAACACACCATCAGAATATACCTTCTTAAATATACCTGTTATTAAGGATGTATACCCGGGAAAAGGGCCTTTGAGTGGCATCTACACGGGCCTTATGAATTCGAGAAGCTTGCATACCTTTTTTCTTGCCTGCGATATGCCTTTTGTTGAATTACCGTTGATACAGTATCTAAAAGGGCTCGTAAAAGATTTTGATGTCGTTGTCCCCCAAAGCGAAAGAGGGTTGGAACCACTTCATGCATTTTACTCAAAAAACTGTCTCGCACCCATTAAGAGGGAGCTAACCCGTAACAATCTGAGGATCATCAGTTTCTTCTCAGATGTTAAGGTTAAAATCGTTGAACTGGACAGTCTTACTTCTTCCAAAAGTTTCCTAGACTCAATAAGAAACCTGAACACACCGGATGATTACGAAAGTGTAAAAAACTTGCAAGACTTATAGATGTTAATATACTCATTTGATAATTGTTTTCGGATAAAATCCGGTATAAAATTGGGCGAGTAAAGTCCTCGACGCCTTTTGTACGGGGATACCTTCACCAAGATTTGGTTTCCAGTAAATCCGAAAACCAAATCGGTTTTAGTATAAGATGATTGGGAATTTCAAACGGAGAATGCGAGGAGTGATACATGATAAAAAAGAGAATTGGTGTTGTTCTTGAATCCCTACGATTAAAGATTAAAGAAGGTCTCAGGACCTCCGCTCTTCTTGGTTTTACGGGTGTTCAAATCAGCGCTACACAACAAGAAACAACTCCGGAAAACCTCTCTCAAACCGGTCGCCGGGAATTAAGGCGTCTTATAAACATACATAAATTACGTCTCTGTGCTTTAGGAGGTGAACTGGGTACCGGTTTCGTTAATCAAAACGAATTTAATTTGTCCATAAAAAAAATAAAAGAAATTATCAGTCTCGCATTAGATTTGCAAACCGATATTGTAACAATATATATAGGTAATATCCCCTCGGACGCAGATACTTCACACGGAAGTATGGTACGTTCAGCCCTGAACGAAATTGGCAAACACGCAGAAAACTACGGATGCACCCTTGCTGCCAAAATCAGGTTCGACTGTACCTCAACATTGAAGAAATTTTTGCTCTCATTGCAGACAGAGGGAATTAAGTTGGTCTACGATCCCGCCTCCTTTCTATTGAACAATGTTGACCCTGTCCAGAGTATTTATGAATTACATGAATATATCGCCTATACAAACCTCTGGGACACCAGGCAAACGGGAGAAGGAAGAAAAAGAGAGGTTCCGGTTGGTGAAGGAACCGTACCGTTTGAAGAATTCATCTCTACACTTGAAGCAGTGGGATATAAAGGGTTCTATATGATCAATTCTCAGGGAGTGGAACATCCTGTTGAGAACATCAAGAGAGGAAAGGAATTCCTTGAAAAAATATGACCTTTCAGGAAACATTACCAGTTGCTTATTCTGAAATGAAATTAAAAGATAATAAATAACCTATCGCAACTTAATCTAGTGTTTACTTAGCAAAATACCCTATACTATTGTTTAATGGCTAACATGCTATTTTATGACTACCTTACTAATAAGATCCAAAATAGAGACCATATAGAAAATTTAATTGATTAAGTTTTGTGTTTCATAACATCGTATACACTTTTTGTCCCACAACATCGTATACACATTATATAATTTCCTTTAAAAAGGAGATTGTACAAAATGGATAAAAAATAGCAAAAACAATAAAGAAGAAATACAACTTCGCCATAGATGTACTCAATTAAGTTCAGAAGGAAAAACGGTTACAGAAATCCATCAGGAACTTAATCGGACAAGAGCTTGGGTTTATAAATGGCTTGAGAGAGCAGAATCAGGGGGAAAGGAGTGGTATCTTGATAAATCAAAAGAACCGCATCATAAACCCGGTAAAATTAATAAAAGAGCTTGAACAGGCAATTGTAGAAAGCAGAAAGAAATTAGTGACAAGGGATAGACCTTCAACCAAATATTCTTTCTGTGGAGCAATTGCTATTCATCAAGAACTTGATACCTTAGGGTACCAAGAGAAACCAGGACTTTCCACCATCAATCGGGTCTTAAAAAGAAATGACCTTATTATTGAAAAATCAAGGCACAAAAATGAAACTACGTCGGGAAAATATTATCCTACAATCAAAACTAAGCATCCAGGGCACGTACATCAGCTTGATCTGGTGACACCCAGGTATATACAAGGATACGGATCTATTGTTTCTGTAAACAGAATAGATGTTTATACCAATCAAGCAAACTTGGAACAATATACAGACAAGGGTGCTGAGGCGTTATCAGCTTTCTGATCAATGATTGGAAGGCTTTTGGGCTTCCCAGATTTTTACAACTTGATAACGAAGCATCTTTCAGAGAAGCCTGTATCATATTAAGACCTTTGGTAAACTATCTCGATTCTGCTTAAATTTCGGTATTGATATAGTGTTTATACCATTTAAAGAACCATGGAGAAACGGATATATAGAAAATTTTAATAAACGTTTTAATGAATTACTCTGGCAATCAAAGCGCTTCAAAGATCTGAAAGAACTAAGAGTTGAATCAAAGAAATTTAGAGATAAACATAACAACTATCAGAAATATAAAAAAGATAATTTCTCTCAGCAATATTGCAAAGGCTATACACGAAGATTATTACCAGAAGGCTTCACCTTCGACCCATCAGAGGAATTACCAATAACAAGAGGGAGAATACATTTTGTCCGTTTAGTAGATGAAAAAGGGTATATTACAATTCTCAATGAAGAATTGTATATTAATAAAGCTTTAAGTTTTGAATATGTATGGGCAATACTAAATACGAGTAAACAAGAATTAAGTGTTTATTATCAAGCAGCATTTGAGGCTCCAAAACAATTAATCAGAACAGAATCTTATAAACTAAGGGAACCTGTAAAAAACAGAATCCCTATTAAACAATTTTGCTAAGTGTATACGATGTTATGACACAGCTAGTGACACTAAGATGTGTATACGATGTTGTGGAACTTACCAATTAAGCACTAGCAGACTCCTCTCACGGCTTGTTAGTCGCTTGTCTTACCGTAAATATTGAATTGTCTCTTTTAACATCTTCTCAGAAAATGTCAGGGGAAAAACCTTGAATTTTGATGATTATTAATCTATCTTTCCAGTGTATGAAAAAAACAATTCCTTATCTTTCCATTTTATTTACTATAAACGTGGTTGTATGAGAAAAGAATCGATCCTCACTCATTAGGTGCCTCTCTTAATCGAAGTTATAGGGAAAAATCCCATGGCCTGATTGAAACATCTTAACTATGGAAACATGCTTAAACAAAAAAAAGATAGCACGGTTTGCCGTCATAGCTTTAATTGCTATATTGTTGGTTACCCTCTATGGATACCGCCTGTATTTCCCTTCTGAGAGATATTTTGATGAGGTTTATCATGCCAAGAGAGCCTCACAGCTTGCCTTAGAACACCAATTTAATCGTGAAGTAACGATCCATCCGCCTCTGTGGCATTTTATTTCAGCTTTTTGTATTTCTTTTTTTGGAGATCATTCTTGGGTCTGGCGGATTCCGTCGATGGTTTGTGGTTTGTTGGTTGTGTTTCTGATTTTTTTATTAACAGTAAAGATTTTCAAAAACTATTTTCTTGCCTTTTTAGCATCCTTTCTTTTTACCTTTGACTGTATGTCCATAACCCAGGCACGCATTGGTATGCTCAATTCAATGATGATTATGTTCATGCTTTTATCCTTGTACTGCTTTTTGCAATTCTTTCTGGATAAAACATGGCCCAGGGAAAAGGCCTTTTTATTGTCTGGTATTTTTCTAGGTCTGGGTTTGGCGACAAAGATGGTCGCTTCTTATCAGCTTATTGTCTATGGTATAGTTCTTGGAGTTTACCTTGTTAAATCAAGAAAAGATTTTTTGCCAACACTCTGGAACACACTCCTTTATCTGATTCTTGTCCCTATTGTCATCTATTTAGGCACCTATCTATTTATTGCAGTTCTGTATAAAAACTCATGGACAGATTTTTTATTTCACCTGTATTATGGCTATAAAGGTTTGGTGCTCACGAAAGGTCATCATTACGGTTCCCCTTGGTGGAGCTGGCCTTTAATGACACGGCCAATCTGGTATTTTTTTGAGCGCCACAAAGAGACTGGTATCGTAAATGGGATATTATGTTTGGGTAATCAGGCAATCTTTTGGATTATTCCATTATCCATCGGACATGTTATATGGAAATTTATTCAAAAAAGAACGTGGGCATATGGTCTTATCCTTTTAGGTTTTTTCGGCCAATGGCTTCCGTGGGTATTTGTTAGCCGGATAAAGTATTTTCATTTCTTTTATACAGCTATGCCATTTGCGTGTATGTCTATGGCTGTTCTTCTTCTTTGGGTATGGCAAATGAAAAAATGGGGAAAAGTTGTTGTTATTGCTTATCTGTTTTTAGTCGTAAGTCTGTTTATTTACTGGTATCCTCTACTCACCGGTTTCCCGATAACGTATAAATATTACAGGCAACACATGTGGTTTCGATCGTGGATTTGAAATTTTGAAATAAGGTTTTACTTATCATGAAGTATTCCGTAATAATTCCAATTTACAATGAAGAAGATTCGCTTTTGCCCTTGTATAATTCACTTAAGGAAGTTATGAATAAACTCAACGAACCATATGAGATTCTTTTCGTGGATGATGGTTCTACAGACTCTAGTTTGGAAAGATTAAAACGTATTTATGTAAATTCGAATAGTCTGGCAATTGTTATTTTGAAAGAGAGGGCCGGTAAATCTGAAGCCTTACAGGCTGGTTTTGATAACGCAGAAGGCGAAATTTATATCACTTTAGATGGAGATGGACAGGACAATCCAAAAGAAATCCCATTCCTCTTAAATAAAATGGATGAGGGATTTGATGTTGTCTATGGCTGGCGATGTCGGAGACAAGATCCATTTATAAAGAAAGTCGCATCTAAAATTGCCAATCTGATTCGTAGATTGATAACAAAAGAGAAAATACATGATGTTGGGTGTGCTATGCGTGTCTTTAGAAAAAAAGATGTCGAACAAGTATGCTTATCGAAAGGACTCCATCGTTTCTTTTCTGCAATTATGGTAAAGTTGGGATATAAAGTAGGTGAGGTAGAAGTGGTTCATTACCCTCGGGAAACGGGTATTTCTAAATATGGCATATGGGATAGACTGGTAGAAGGAACTATTGATAGCATACGGTTTTGTTTTTTGAATACTCATACTCTAATGAGTCATGAAAGAAAATACCAGATTAAGGAAATTTTAAAAACATAAACTTTATTACAGTGGTAGCTATATATCCAGAGTTGTGATATTAAACTTGAAGGAGAGATAGCCTTCCTCTATATCACTATAAAGGGTTGATTTGCCTATATCATAGTTTCCCATTGCTTCACCCGATGAAATATACATTGACATAACGGTAATAAGAATATGTTTACGTTAAACTTTATTCATTCTATGAATACCAGACACGTTTGCAACATGTCAATCACAGGAAATATAAGCAACAGTTTCCTATCGGTCTTTAGCAAGATTCGCCTCTTTGCGAATTAGATAAAGGTTGCGAGAATAGATAACGATTCCAACAGACTGACCAAGGATAAATACTGGATCCTGCCGCCAAAGAGCATAGGCGAAAAGTATTAATCCTCCCATAATACTGAAATACCAGAATGCCATGGGCATGACACTTTTCCCAGCCCTCTCCGAAGCAAGCCATTGAACAAAAAAGCGTATAAAAAATAAAACCTGTCCAATAATACCCACAATGATCCAGATATGTCCACCCTGAACATCCTGCATATTCCTACTCCTCTATTACTTTTGATAGTTGATAAGTAACTGCTTGTTTAACTAATGTGAACATTAAATCAAATGCTTCAAAATTTCAACATTTTTCCGTATCTTTCAAACCCCAACATTTTTAGGATATAAAATGTTTGTAAGGAATGCATGTGAAAACCGTTAATGGGGTTAATTTGATAAAAATTCTTATTTATAAGAGAAAATACCTGGCTTGGTGGGTGTCCGGAAGGGCCTTGGCTTCCGGCCCTGCCTATCGGCAGGCAGGAAGCCAAGGAGTTTAATGATTTGTATTACAGATAATTAGGGTAGATCGAGTAATCCTCACAATTTTGTAAGCTAAATTGATTAACGTGAGCCTAGCATAACTATAGCCCTCTTCTCATAAAAAAGATCGCTTTCTACCTGTTCAATTCTTGGTTGCTTGATTAAAACTTTATACCAGTTGGCAGGTTATTTCGGGCTCAAAAAAATAACTTACCATTTTTCTCGATCTCTTCCCAATCAAATTTTATCAATATATGGGAATGAGACTGACCATACTACTTATTCTTGATAAATCGCAAGGCAATTTAAGGTTGATACGTTGGCACAGGAGTAGGTTCAGCAACAAGTGCAATTGAAGTATCGACTTTAAAATTTGATTGAGTAGTATGTCTCTCAGCAAAAAACAAATCAAAATCATACGTATTTCCAACTGTTAATCCCAACGTGTCTAGATCAACTGAAGCAGATTTTTCTGGATGGACACCCCCTAAGTCAATAACCAATCTACCATCAATAAAGATCCACAAATCATCATCACCCGTAAAAGAAAAAGTTTCACCACCTTGATAAGTAAAAGCACCATGGGCTTCTAAGGTAAAATGAAAATTGTGATTCCTACCTTCATTACCAAACACTTCATTATCAATTATGAAAAAGGATGAGTTATGGTATCTAAAAACATTTGGATCATCAGTGCCCGCATTACTTAAAGTCAACGTTTTCGTAGTTTTTTCATTAACCCCCTCAACATCACGATACCACTGATCAAAAGCTGCTTGCCCATGTGTTGTAGGGTTACTAAAATTAGCGTATACAGGTTTTTTATCTGCACCCAATGTCGTCTCTACGATCCCAGTTACAAGAGGATAAGATCTGAGAGGCGTCTCCATATCGGGGTGAGTATCATGAAAATCCCGAATCGTAACATCGAGGGTAATTTCTTCAGCATAAACTGCATTAAAACCAAATGCGAAAACCGCACAAACTATTATTAATCGAGTAATTTTCTTCATTGGAGTGTCTCCTTTCTTATAATTATAATAATAAATAATTTACAGTTTTTTTAGTTTTTATCTCATTCTCAGGCAGGCAATAGTATCGATCATACATTGTAGGGACTGTGTTGTTCTTCCTACCGGGTTAAATGTTTTGAAACATTTTGTTATGGCTAGCCAAGGTTACTACCCTAAAAAAAATCATTAGAAAAGTAATGTAGTGATAATAGTTTTGTGATAGCCATGAAATCATTATTGGTTGATATCTTGATACCAGCCAACCTTCTGTACTACTCTGACGAATGGAGTTCCTGGTGGCATATTATTAACATTTAAACCATATGACCAATTACGATTTGGGGGAGAATAAACATTTGACTTGCCCCAACTTCCAGTAGCCTTTTCACTCTGCCAGAGACATACCATTGAACCACTGTAAGTAAGCGTTCTCCCTGCCCAATTTTCCAGGAATCTTGGAAGATTTTCCAGACCACCGCTATAATCTCCGCCTAATGTTGATTCTACATTACCCGATACAATGGCGGCATTAATAGTTGTATCAACAGCGTTCCTTGCGCCATAACTATTGCTATTCGCATCATCCCAGCCGTTAGAAAGAATTGTAACAGCATCCCCTAACACAGCAGCCGGTGCATTAGCTGTATTATAATCACCCTGTATATAAATGGGATTCTCAGATGCTACCGTAAATCCTCCGGATGGAAGAACTTGACCTTTAACCAGACGCACTCCTTTATTTAAAGCAGATTCAGAGACATAAAGGATTCCCTGTTCAGATCCATTGGCCAGTGCTGTAGTCGCAACAAAATTTGTACCTAATAATTCCATATCAACCGTTGTTACCGTAATCCATTCTTCTTCTCTAGCATCCCATAATGTCTCGTTAGATATTGGGTTTAGAAGATTTCCTCCATCTGTTAGATCTAGAAAACCTCCATTTTTATCATATGCTATACCATCAAGAATTCTAAGACCCGCCTTCCAATAATACCTCGTATTTGCAAGATCCGGATTGGTAGACAACTCTGAAGAACTACCGGGGTCTAAAGCATCTCCCTCTTTAATTATCTCAATCTCATCGCTTCCAGTAGGCATAGGTACCAGGTCTATAGAATTTATCCCATGGTCCTTACTCTTAACCATTCCATCCCACCTATTTTGAGATTCTGTCATCCAGTCACTTCTCGTACTATCCAAGATCTCGTCCACGCCGTCACCATCTTCATCTTGTTTCATTGCTTGATAATCACCAGCTCCATTTTTAAACTGAACTATCCCGTTTACATTTTGTTCATTTCCAGTGGTTTTACGGTAGTTTAAAATATCGCCTGCAGAGGTTGTCTTTGAATCTATGGAAAGGGTATTGTTAGCACCTAAGTAGATATCACTATTGGAGTGGATCCATCCATTGTTAAATACCATTCCCGGCCCGGGATGTATTTCTAAGTCGTCTTCGTAGAAGACTGCAAATTGTAACAGGGGGATAAGATAATCCTCAGCAGATAGGACGACCTTTGCACTTGCAGTACCAGTACCTGCTTCGCTGGTAATATCATATCTTTCTACAAGAGCGGAAAGTCCTGAATAGTTACCGCTCGTAATCGGTGTTGCAGTGGTAGTTCCTACCGTTTGTACAACAGTAAAATTTCCAAAGGTATATCCACTCATAGCCGTACTTGTACCTGTAATATCTGCAAAAAAATCATTGACAACAGTATTAAGATCACTATTATCTGGATACAATTTAGTAATAAACTGTTGCCTTAGTCTATTGAAACCGTATTCTGCCCCTCCTTCTGCCGCATAAAAGGCCCGCATACTATCTTTGTAATTACCGCTTATCATAATATCTGTGTAAGTTGTGTTGACAGATATAGTCCCCACAATAGCGAGAAGGGCAACCAGCACAAGGGCAGTAATAAGGGCAAGACCCTTTTCATTCCCATCTATTGATTTCATATTTGGTGTTTTTGATTGCCGTTTTGAATTCATACGTTTTCTCCTTATAAGACAACTAATTTTGATTCAGACTACCAATCCGAACACCATCCCGACCTGTCCGACCTCATACAGGCGGGAGCGCCAGAACAAGCATGAGTCATATGAATATCACAACTCTCACGCCAAAACACATTTCAAAACATTTATTTTTTTAAATTACGATTTTAATGTAACTTAAATTATGACTTTTTTTCTAAATAGCAATTATCTTTATTGCAAAAAAAGAAGGATGTATCTTTATGAAACACTAAAATCTCAATTCTGCTTTCCCCGTTTCGAATTCATACATTTTCTTCTTATTAACTTTTTTTTGAGACTACCCGCCCGACAGCATACGGACAGGCAAATATTCTGGGGTGCGAAGTTTTCTGGTGGGCAATACAGAACCAGCATGGTATCCCTACAATCCCAGCCATAAACAAATCGCACGAAATAATATTTGTTCAATAACCAAGGTTTTTGGGGAATACAAAAGAAGTCTGTGTACCAAACTCAAAGTCACCGGTACGAGGGTCTATATTTGCAGTTTTACCTGTTATCTGGATCTGTATTTTTCTAATATTAGCTGCTGTTGCAGTAACATTATCATTCGCATCAAAGTAAGAAAAGTTTAGATTAGTAATATTCTCGGCAAATGGCTGATCACCACCTCCTACATTTCTATCTATTTGAAGGTTTGGGGCATCATAGGAATATGTTACAGTTTCAGAACCGGCAATTCCTCCATTTCCATCAAGGTCTGCAAATACTTGAATTGATGTAGCAGTATTACCACCAATTCCAACAAAACCTACATTTGTTGGATCATATCCAGCCATCCTGATCTCCCTTACCATCATATCCATAGCAGCCCGAACATTCTGTTGCATCTCACTGAGCTGTTCCTGCACACTAAAGGTCTTCCGCTGAACATTAAACATGCTAAACGCAACACCCAGAATGATCAAGCCGATTAAAGCTGCAACCAATAATTCTACAACCGTGAAACCTCCCTCATTGTTTTTTTGTAACTTGGACATTCTCTCTTCCCTATTGCGTAATAATAGTATCTAAGGCAACCGAATGTTTGTCAGAATCCCAAAAGACTTCGACATTTACAGTTGTCATCCCTAAAGAAGGGCTGTCGACTACTATAGTTGATACCCTTCTATGCTCAGGATAAGCTGTCATCGAACCATAATCTTCTACTGCAGGAATTGGACCCGGTAGACCTGTATAACCCAACCTTCTAGCATCTTCCATCTGATTTTGTGCAAGAATTGTTGCCGTGGTCATATTATCGCTAATCGAGTTTCCTCGTATCACGACTACTACCAAACTCATCACAGCAAACATTCCTAAGGTAATGATGACTATAGCTATCATAAGCTCTATCATAGTAAAGCCGCTTTTGTTATCTGGTTTGCAAACTTTCATAATGTTCTTTTTTAATTCATTTAACATATTTAATTTATCTTGACGCGTCCAGTACTAGCAACCGTTACGGTTCTTGTACCGCTAGAATTCTGCAAGGTTATGGTAATACCTAAAGGCCAATATAATCTCCCCATCGGGTCAAAAATGGGATCTTGGATTGGTACAGGATTAAATGTTACATCATCATAATTAGTCTGAATATCTTTTGTGGCAATCCATTCAGTTGCACTGTCTGCACCATTGTTGTCATCATCGTCCAATATCTTATACTGATGGTTGTTTAAAAAAATTATTCTAAATCTATTATTTTGCTTAACTGCCTGCATCCTTGCCAACATAAGGTCTCCCATTATCTGTCTGGTTGCCCCATTCAACCTGAGCTTTGGCCTCAAACTGAAATAAGCTGAAAGGGTTATTCCAGCCAAAATTCCAATGATTGCGATAGTTACCATCAGTTCAATGAGGGTAAAACCTTTTTGTTTATTCATTTTTTTACTATTGAAAATTCACTATAGCCACAGAAAAAAAATTAATGTCTCCAGGGTACAAGCCTTCTTTCCATTTCCCAAAACCTCTTTCTGCAGTGATGAAGGAATTTGAAATGAATTCATCATTAAAATGTTCCCAAGAGTACCTATTATCAACGTCATACTTAACCTAAAGCATCCATGAGTTTTATGAGTGGCATGAAGAGGGCTACAACTATCGTTCCAACTGCACCACCTAAGAAAACGATCATTATCGGTTCTATCAAACTTATCATAGCCTCAACCGCGCTGTCAATTTCAGCATCATAATTATCGGCAACTTTCTCAAGCATTTTATCAAGTTCTCCGGATTGCTCTCCTATTTCAATCATATTTACTACTATTGAGTCGCATATCTTCGATTCGCGAAGTGGTTTGGCAATACTTTCGCCTTCGCGGACACTGTCATGTATTTTTTCTATTGCCCTGGTCATTGCCAGATTTCCACTAACCTCTTTCACATTCTTCAACGACTCTAAAATTGGTACACCACTGGAAGTTAAGGTAGCAAGGGTTCTGACAAATTTGGACACAACCGACTTATTTATAAGATTTCCAAAGACGGGCACCTTGAATTTCAATTTGTCTATTAACAGCCTGCATGGTTTAATCTTTCCAATCAGTTTATACATAATAAAGAGAGCAACCGGAATTCCAAATATTGTATACCAATGGGTAACCATAAAGTTGCTGACATTTACCAAGCCTAATGTGATCAATGGAAGCGATACTTCCATCTCATCAAACATCTTTGAAAATTGAGGAATAATAAACATCAATATTCCAGACAATATTGCGCAGGCAATAATCACAACTGCTACAGGGTATGTCATGGAACCTATGATTTTCTGTTTCAGTCTTTGCATCTTTTCCCGGTAATTTGCAAGCCTTGTCAATATTAAATCAAGTGCGCCGCCCACCTCTCCAGCATTAATTATGTTTACATAGAGCCTGTCGAAGGCCTTCGGGTGTTTTGCCATGGCACCAGAGAGTGTATCGCCGCTCTGAATATCTGCTATCGTTTGACCAAGTATTTTTTTGAATAATCCTTTTTTCATCTGCGATTCGAGAATAGTCAAACTTTGTACGATTGTTACTCCAGCATTCAGAAGAGTTGAAAGTTGTCTTGTGAAGGTAGTTACGAGTTTTGCCTTTACCCTACCAATTGAGATGTCGAAAGAGAGGGTACCTTTTTTTTCTTTTGTTGCCCTGGTATTTGTTTTCCCTCTACACTTTTTTTCTCTTATGCGTGTCGGGAAAAAATCTTTACTACGGATTTTTTCGCTTGCTTCGTCAACAGATACTGCCTCAATCAGATCTTTAATAACCTTACCCTCTTTGTTTACGGCTTCAAATTTAAATGTTGTCATTTTCTTTCACCTGAAAAAAAGTTGCAAATATTTTTTTGGAAGAATACATTCAACGTAAATCAGTTACTGCAAGAGTTACAATTAAACCTCCTATACACAGCATGTTTCCCTAACAACCTCTTCTAATGTTGTCAACCCGTTATATGCCGCGTTCAAACCCGCTTCTCTTAAGGTATTCATACCTTTTTTTCTGGCCTTTTCCCTCAAAACCTCAGAAGATGACTGCTTAATTATATCGGCACGAATTTCTTCATCTATTACCATTATTTCAAGAATTGACATTCTTCCTTTATAACCAGTACTGTTACAGTTACGACAACCTTTTCCTTTGAAAAAATGTTTGCCCTTTAACTCGGATTCGGCAATCTTGAGATCATCAACAACATTCTTACTCGGTATGAATTCTTCCCTGCATTCTGTACATATCTTCCTCACTAATCGTTGACTGATAACGGCTACAAGGGATGCAGTAATCAAATACGGTTTAACATCCATATCTATTAACCTTGTTATCGTTGATGGAGCATCATTTGTATGTAACGTACTCAGTACCAGATGTCCTGTTAACGATGCCTGTATAGCCGTTTCCAATGTTTCCAGGTCTCTAATCTCTCCAATCAAAATTATGTCCGGGTCTTGTCTTAAAATAGCCCGAAGACTTTTTGCAAATGTCACCCCTATTTCAGAATTAATCTGTATCTGCATAATACCATCGATATCGTATTCAACCGGGTCTTCAGTTGTAATAATTTTTACACCGGGTTCATTTACATAATCAAGAGCCGAATACAATGTCGTTGTCTTTCCTGATCCCGTGGGCCCCGTAATCAAGATGATGCCATTTGGCTTTTTCATCAACTGCTGAATCGTTCGAACATCATCGGGAACCATCCCCAATTGGTTTAAGTTTAGTGAAGTTGCACTTTTATCAAGTATCCTCAAGACAATGCTTTCTCCATATTTTGTAGGCAAAGTGGAGACTCGAATATCAACGGAATGCCCCCTGATGTTTATCATTATGCGTCCGTCCTGGGGTAACCTTCTCTCCGCTATGTCCATCTGTGACAAAACCTTGATTCTTGAGATGATACCGTTTTTGAATTGAACGGGTACTGGTATCTTTTCAGCGAGTAACCCATCGATTCTGTACCGTACTCTGAATTTCTTTTCAAAAGATTCCAAATGAATATCACTTGCTTTGTCAATAATCGCTTGTAAAAGTATCATACTAACGAAAGTTTTTACGGGTGCATCTTCAGCCAGTTTTTTTAGCTGGTCTATATCGATAATTTCCCGGTTATCTTTAGACTCAACCTGAGAAGCATCCGATTGAAAATTCCCAAGCAAATCCTCTACAGACTCGAAATTACCTGGATAGTACTTTTCCAGGGCATTTGCTACTTCATCTTTTGGTGCCATTACAGGTTTAATTTTGTGTTGCAGCAAAAACCTGAGGATATCTATCTGCTCTATGTTTAGAGCATACTCCTGTGCTACGGTAATGGTAGATTCACTATAGGCTATCGGAATAACCCGATAAAGTTTGGCAATTGAGGGTGAAATTTTTTTTAATACATCTGGTTTAATATCAATATCTTCCAGGCTGACGACCTCCATATCCAGGTATTTTCCTAAAGCTTCCGTTATCAGATCATCTGTGGTATAACCAAGGTCAACCAGAATATTTCCCAAACCCTTACCGTTTATTTTCTGAATTTCGAGCGCTTCATCTAATTGGTCTTCATTCACCAGGTTCTTTTCTATCAATATATTGCCAAAAAGTTTTCTTTGCGCTTTTGTTGTTATCATTCTGCAATTTCCCTAATTGATAGATACCCTCATTATTTCTTCCAGTGTTGTGATGTGAGCACTAACCAGTCTTAATCCATCTTCCATTAAAGTAACCATCCCATTTGAACGTGCTATTTTTCTTAGTTCATCTATCGTTACTTTTCTATATATCGCATCTCTTAATTCCGGTGTTATACACATAAGTTCCAGAATAACGGTTCTGCCATAGTAACCGGTTCTGTTGCAATGATCACAACCACTTCCCCGATAAAACTCAGTAATTCCAAAATCATTGATATCCAGACCTAATGTAGTTAAATACTCTTCCTCTATTTTGTATGGGACCTTACATTTCTGACAGATAACTCTAATCAGACGCTGGGCTGCCACTGCATGAATAGACGATGATATCAAAAATGGCTTTATTCCCATGTCGGTAAGTCTGGTTATAGCAGATGGTGCATCATTTGTATGCAGAGTACTAATTACGAGGTGGCCTGTTAATGCTGCCGAAACTGCAATCTCCGCAGTTTCATCATCACGGATCTCCCCTATAACTATTACATTCGGATCCTGACGGAGAATGGTACGAAGTACATGAGGGAATGTTAAACCGATATTAGCATTTACTTCACACTGGTTAATTCCTGGAAGTGTATATTCTATAGGATCTTCTACGGTAATTATCTTTCTTTCTATATCATTAATTTCATTAAGAGCTGTATAAAGTGTCGTTGATTTACCACTACCTGTAGGCCCTGTTATCAATATGATACCATTTGGAACCTTTAATATTTTTTTGAAATTATTGTAATTACTCTCTGAAAATCCCATGCTTTTCAGTTTCTTCAGAGCAGAAGATTTTTCCAGCAACCTCATTACAACGCTTTCTCCACTGGTTGTCGGTATGGTACTCACACGTACGTCTATGGGCCTTCCATCAATTTCCAGATTGATTCTGCCATCGAGAGGCTTCCTTTTTTCGGTAATATCCATATCTGCAAGTATTTTTATCCTTGATACTTGCGCCTCATGCAAATTCTTTGGTATAGAATGAGTCTCTTGACATACACCGTCTACTCTGCATCGTATGCGAACTCGATTTGGTAAGGGTTCAATGTGAATATCACTCGCTCTCGCCTTAATTGCTTCATTGACTATAGAGCTGACAAGTTTAACAATTGGTGAATCAGCTTTTTTCTCAACACCTTTAAAGTACTGATACAGTTTTGGAGATTCGGTGGTTGTCTCTGTCAATCCTTCGTAAAAACCCTCGAAAGCAATTTCTTCTTCCTTGTCGTAATACTTCTTGATTGCTTTTTCTATCTTTTCATGTGTGGAAAGCACGCACTCAACTTCAGTATTCAGAGTAAAACGCAAATCATCTGATATACTCAAATCGAGCGGATTTGTTATGGCAACCGTAAGCAAACCGTTTTGTTTGTCAATAGGAATGATGTGATATTTTTTTGCGATCTCTTTTGGCACAGCATGGATAACAGTATCGGGAATTAAAATATCCAAGGGATTAACGATTTTTAAATCAAATTGTTCAGCAAAACCATGTAAAATATCTTCTGACCCCAAAAAACCTAATTTCATTATTGCCTCATCCAACCTAATCGACATAGTGTCTTTCAGAACTACAGCTTTTTTTAACTGCTCATCAGTGATAACTCCTTTTTCTCTGAGTATTTGTCCTAGTGTTTTTGGTGAAATCATCATATACTTTTAATAAATATACACATTAATAAGCTCTTCATCACTGTTAAGAAAATTAAAATTTTCCGATCTTGCCCACCATAATTCATGTTCAAATGAGAGAAGAAAATGATTCAATGAAAACTTTGAAATCATGCTAAAACCTTGTTGATTTACCCGTTTCTTTCTGGAGAATACGAGCTCATGTTCTACGATATCATGAACTTACATTTGGTCTGCTTGCTATGATTGGATAGAATTGAGGTAAACCAGCATTGCCGCTTATCAGATTGATAACATGCTTGCAAACAAAATACGTACGTTCTCCGTAAAAAACATTATCGGCAAAAGAATACAACTGTTTATTGCAATAATTACAACATGCACATGAAGAAGAGTATTTAGTCTCGAAGACGACATTTTCTTACTTTTTTTGAATGGAAAATGAGTGTATGAAATTATTGAAAAAAGATTCGATAGATCAATGATCAATAATATTGATTAAGAACGCTCGTGATGTGTGATTGCGAATTGAGTTGCATTATTAAAAAATATGACTAGAGATTGTCAATAATCTCTGAACATCTGGAAAAAGGGAGGTGTCCAGTCACAACAGTATAAAGTCGATTTTGATATACGTGATATAAAGATAAACAGATAATATACCAGGAAATTTCTGATGATTTAAATCGTAGTGATAAACAAACAAGAAGCGACTCTTTCTATAAGTAGTAGAGTGCTATGTAATGAAAATAAGATGATTAAAACAGGACATATGGATTGATCGCAATGGTGCCAAACACTTCCTTATGCCCCTTATGCTTTTTTGGCATGGTAAATTCCCAATAACATGGGAACTTAAAGATATGGTTGTTTAAATTACTCATTTTAGATCGTAATACTAAATCTATTTTGTGGCCGCTTTTTTAGCAGGAGCTTTTTTTACTATTTTCTTTTTCGCTCCGGCAGGTTTTTTGGTTGAAACAGAACTTTTTGCAGGTGAAGGCTCCTTCCTTTCAACAGCCTTTTTCCCATTTTCCGCCAACAACTCTTTCAGCTCTTCCTGCATTTTTTCGCAAATTTCCTGTCCGGAATCCGAAACGTTTTTCTTTAAACTTTCCAAATCCAAACGAAACTCGTAAAATTTTGCATCAAGTTCAACCTTTAGTTCTTTAAAGCGGTTTGAAATTAGATCATTTATCTTGTCTACGACAACGTGCTGGAAATACTGTTCTAACACCGCGCTCATACTAACACCCACCTTTCATAAAAACGATTAAAGAACACGAAAAAACGATAAAACTGAAAATGCAATATATAGCTTCACATGCTTTAGTTTTATCTATATATAGTATTCCTAAGCATTTTGCAAGTGTTTTTTTGTATAATACTTATTCGAGGAAATAATGTTCTCTATAAAATCAGTAGTCTTGTTTACGTCACTCTCAGAAAAATGGCTACTATTCGAATCCCCCTTACACAATACTAATTCTCTGTCACTTGAACCCTTTTCTATCCCAGGAACTTCCTGAAGTTCGACAATCTTAATCTTTGGAAAACTGTCTTCCCTGTATCCCTCTACAAGCACAATACTTACATCATTAAAATACTTCTCAATAACCTCAGCTATTTGAGGTACTCTGTTAACTCTCTTAATTATGGCAATCTCGTCGTGTGAAGAAATGGCTACCGTATCCGCTCCCGATTGGAAATATTTATAAGTATCCTTATGCTGATGATCAATTTCCAGTTTTCGAATATTATATTTAAAAGTTCCAACCTTGTGTCCTCTCTCCTTTAATCTCGGTATGAGCGCTCTTATCAATGTGGTCTTGCCAACATTCTGTTTTCCAATGATAGATACGACTGCAGTATTTTTAAAATTCATCTGGCATTTTGCTGATTTCTTCTGCTGTGAAGACTGGGCCTTCCTTACATACATAAGTACATCCAATATTACATCTACCGCACTTCCCTAAACCGCACTTCATTCTATTTTCCAGTGTAGTATACACTTTATCTTGCTTAAATCCGAGTTTCTCAAGCACTGGCAACGTAAACTTTATCATTATAGGAGGTCCACAAACAATTGCGATTGTGTTGCTGCTGGAAGGTTCTGCCTGCTCCACAACCGTAGGCACAAAACCCACTTTACCGGTCCAATCCGGTGTCTCACCACCAGGATCAACGGTAGTAACCAGATTCACGTCATCCCTCGCATCCCATTCTTTCAGTTCATGTTTATAAACAAGATCGGCAACCGTTTTCGCCCCGTAAATAATGGTAACGTCTTTAAACTTATCACGCAAATCAAGACAGTTCCAGATAACACATCGTAATGGAGGTAAGGCTATGCCTCCGGCAATGAATACCAGGTTTTTACCTTCCCATTCTTCTATGGGAAACACATTTCCATAAGGTCCTCTGAATCCTAATGTATCACCTATGTTTAACTCTCTTAATGCATTAGTTACCCTTCCAGCCTGCCTGAAGGTACATTCAATATATTCTTTTCTCGTGGGAGATGAGGCAATGCAAAATGTACATTCACCGTAACCAAACACAGAATACAGTGCAAACTGTCCTGCCTGAAACTGAAATTTCTTACCTTCATCTTCGTTTGAGAAATTGAGTCTGAATGTTTTCACACCCGGTGCCTCATCTACCATGTCACTGATATTCATGAGATAAGGTCTGTATATATTATCCATTTTTAATCCTTATTTCCCGGTTGACTGGCTTCGGTCGCAATGATTTCAAGCATTTCAGAAATATTCATATCTGCCGGGCAAACACGCGAACACCTTCCACAGCCAACACACAGAATACTGTCAAACTTTTCTACATAATACTTAAACTTATGCATAATCCTCTGGCGCCACCTTTCACCTTGTGTTGATCTCGGATTATGCCCAGATGTATGCATCGTAAACATCTTGAACTGACAACCATCCCAATTCTTAACCCTGTCACCCTTCGTCATCGTACACTCGTCAACTATATCAAAGCAATGGCACGTAGGACATACAAATGTACACGCCCCACAACCTATACATTTCAAAGAAAATTCAGTCCATACTTTGTGTACAAAATTTTCATCAAGCCAAGGCTTTACCTTATCAATGGCAAACTTTTTCTCAACTGTCGCAACCTGCCGATCTGGTACCCCTGATGGAGAATCAGAAAAAACTCCCTCCAATCCCTTTATCAGGTTTTCTCCTTTTTCTGTAACCGTTTCAACCACATACTCATCATCAGAAATTTTGGTAAGCAGTACGTCACTCCCCTGTTTTGCATCAGGAGCCAGACCTACAGAAGTACAAAAGCAATAACTATCACATTTATCACATGCAATAGTCACTATCGTAATAGCCTCTCTCCTTTGTACCCAGAATTTGTCGCTGCAGTCCCAGTTAAAGACCTTGTCCATGACAGGCAGGCTGAAGGCATCACAGGGCCTTGATCCGAAGATTACGGCTTTGACGGCAAAACCTTCCGGCTCTTCTATTTCAACCTTATTTTTCTCCATTCTATAAGATAATACCTTCTCTGTCTTCGGAAAGAAAAATTCTTTTATGGAGTTATTGGTAATAACATGATCAAGGGAAATCTCATCTGCACCCTGAATCTCGTCAAGCATGATAAGGTTATTATCCTTTTTCGGAGCGACAGTTTTATACCCCAGTCCTTGTAAACTGGTAATGAAGGAACCAAAATCTTTTTTATATAAACGTTTTTCCACGGCTCAAATCCATAAGAGTTTTCAGTAATTTATAATAGAAAAAAAAGAGTGTTAAAATTTGCAGGCATTTACTCTACTTGATAAAATCCTGGTTGTCCTTTGTATTATATGTAGACATTGCGAGTTCATCATCGATATTATAACCCGGCCTGTAATTAAAGTTCTTCTCTGCCTCTTTGGCGAGTTTTTTGTTCAGGAGATTGAGGGGGATATCTGCCGGACACACCCTCTGGCACTCTTCACAATTAATACATCTACCGGCTAAATGATAAGCCCTTGTAACATTCCATGAGAGGTTGCCGCGTGCGTGTGCACTCGGGTCTATCCATTGCGGTTGATTTTTCTCAACAATGCATCTATCACAGAAACAGAGCGGGCAGATATTGCTGCATGCGTAACACTTGATGCATTTTTCAAACTGTTTCTGCCAGAATTCCCATTTTTCCTTCTCTGACAGTTTTTCATGCTCATCCAGCTCCGCATATCTCTCGTTAAAAGAGAGTTGCTTGTTTTCAATCTTTTCGCCTACTAAATCATCGTATATTCTGGGAGTATGGACATCACACGCCTTACACTTTGTTGCCAGAGGATCCCCTACACCATCACAGGTGACACCAAGAATATATACGTCTTCACGCTTAATCTGGCTCTCCTTAATAAGAACGATAATAGTCTTTGCATCACACCCTTTACTATAACTGCCGGTTTTCCAAGTTTCCTGGTTTCCTGCCTCTTAAGATAGGTTGTGAGGTTATAGACGCAGTACTTATTCCACGTTAATTTATGTGCGTCTTCAGGTTTAGTAATAAATAGAGGTCTTGTTCTTTCCGGTGTACTCCCTTCACCATAACCATAAACAACGCTTACCGTATTACTCCTCAGGAGTCCCTCAGCTTTTTTTCTTAACTCCTCAATCATTCACACAATCTCCCTATATACCAAAGAATTCACCGTCACGGGTTTAGAATTAACCGTTCCGGGTTGCCTTTTCAGGAAATACTGATTAAAATCAATGCAACAGGTAAATTGCTCAATTTGCATTGAATTGGTAAATCCCGCCTAAGTTTACTATTTACACTCACAGCCTGTTTTACCAGAAGGGGCAAAGCCTTCTCCGGAACCCTCAGGTCCGATTGCATTAATCTTCTGATACCCTTCAAACGGCCCCAATGCCCTGACGGAATCAATTACACTGTTTATTGTTTGTACCCATTTCCCACCCTCTGCGGCTGATATCCATGAAAACTGTATTCGATCGGGATTAATACCACAGAATTCAAGGAGTGGCTTGAATACATTCCACCTGCGCCTGGCATGATAATTTCCTGAGTTATAGTGACAGTCTCCGGGGTGGCATCCTGAAACCAGGATACCATCGGCTCCCCGTTCAAATGCCTTTATCAGGAACAAAGGATCTATTCCTCCTGTGCAGGGAAGCTTAATGATGCGCACATTTGCTTGATACTGTCTTCTCCCGGTACCAGCGAGATCTGCACCCGCATAGGTACACCAGTTACAGAGGAAGGCAACTATTTTGGGTTCAAATTTAGTTTCTTCTGACATTGTTTTCTGTAATCGGATTAAAGAAAACCCCCTTTTCCCATTTAATCGGAGGGAATCGGGGGAATTATTAATGTGCTTTTTTAATTAAATTCTACAGAATTAATTTCTGCAAATACCTGTTCGTCGTTAAAGCCCTCAAGTTCTACGCTCTTTGATCTGCACGTTGCCGCACACAAACCGCAACCCTGACAAAGACCGACATTTACCCTTGCAACAGTCTTTATCACACTGCCGTCGCGCGCCTTTATGTCTTCCTGTTCAATCGCACCGTACGGACAAACCCTCTGACAGTAAAAACAACCGATGCATGTTGAAAACAGTGGGGGAGGCAGCCTGTCAACTCTAGCGACCACCGGTTCACGTTCCAGCTCATCAGACGAGAGCAAAGCCTGAACCTTACTAGCAGCCCCACTTGCCTGCGCAACCGTTTCCGGAATGTCTTTAGGACCCTGGCAAGCCCCTGCAAGAAAAATCCCGGCGTTACTACTTTCTACAGGGCGCAATTTCGGGTGTAATTCTGAAAAAAACCTGTCTTTATCATATTGAATGCTTAGCTTACGAGCAACATCTTCAGCATCGTCCTGTGCCTTCATTGCTGAAGCAAGTACAACCATGTCTGCCTCAATTTCTACCTGAGAACCCGTTAATGTGTCCGCTCCCAATACAATTAGCTTATCTCCTTTTTTATAAATTCTTGAGACACGCCCTCTAAGATATGTAGCACCCTCTTCCTCTATTGCCCTTAGCGAAAATTCTTCATAGTTCTTTCCACCGCATCGTATATCAATATAGAAGACAAAAGCGTGTCCATGATGAACCTTATGCTTATACAACATGGTATGTTTAGCCGTATACATGCAGCAGGTCTTGGAACAATACGAACAACCCTTTGCAGGATCTCGAGAACCAACACATTGAATAAACACCACAATCTCAGGCTCTTTCCCGTCAGATGGCCTCTTTATCAAGCCTTCTGTTGGCCCTGAGGCACTGGCAAGACGTTCAAACTGCAAGCCCGTTATCACATCTGCATATTTCCCTTTTCCATATTCACCATAGAGGTTGTTCTTAAGCTCCTGATAACCGGTAGCCACTACGATGGCACCGACTTTCTCTTCTACAATTTCATCTTCATGTGAGTAGTCAATGGCTTTAACGGGGGCTATCGGGCAAACATCGTAGCATTTTCTGCACACCTTAGATTCTGCCGGCGGAATACCCTTCTTCCGTGCATCTCTGAATAATAAGCAGTGTTCTCTATCAATCACCGGTTTACTCGGTATTGCCTGGGGAAAGGGTATATAAATTGCGGTCCTGTTACCCAGATTCATTTCAAAATCACTCTTTATCTTTTTGCTCGGACACACCTGCCAGCACGAGCTGCAGCCGGTACAGAGGTCAAGATCAACAGACCTTGCCTTTTTTCGAATTTTAACATCAAAATTCCCTATATACCCGCCTACCGACTCTATTTCTGACCACGTGTACAGCTTAATGTTCTCATGCTGCGCTACCTCAACCATTCTGGGAGTCAGGATACACTGCGAACAATCAAGAGTCGGAAATGTCTCAGAGAGTTGCGCCATGTGGCCTCCGATGGAGGCATCCTTCTCAACGAGTATGACCTCAATTCCGCCATCCGCTATATCCAAAGCTGCCTGTATACCTGCAATACCGCCACCAATAACCAGAGCACGCTTTGTTACGGGAACCTTTATTGAATCCAGAGACCGATCCTTTCTGGCTTTTTCGGTCATCATCCTCACTAAATCGATGGATTTTTCAGTCCCGAGAGCTTTATCGTGGTGTACCCACGAACACTGCTCCCTTATGTTGGAAACTTCAACTTGATACGGGTTTAAGCCTGTTTTTACCGCTGCATTACGAAATGTGCGTTCATGCATCTTTGGAGAGCAAGCGGCGACTACTACTCCCGTCAATCCCTCTTCCTCAATCTTTTCTCTTAATAACTTCTGACCGGGATCCGAACACATGTATTTATACGTCGTAGCGTATGAAACACCCGGATATTTCTTTTTCGCCTCTTCAGCAACTTTCTCTACGTCAACTGTGGCAGAGATATTCGTACCACAATGACAGACAAACACACCAATTTTCTTACCCACTACTTACTCCTTGTTAAACAAATAAAATGCTTCACTCTCCTTCTAAGAATAAGCATTAACGACAGATTTCGTATCAACAAAGTGTTTATCAAGACCGAGACCTATAGACCCCAAGCCTAACGAAAGGCCAATAAGTTCTGAAATATATACGATAGGAATATTAAACTTGCGTTTATACTCCTTTTCTATCTTTTTCTGCCTCATATCAAGATTTGCATGACACATTGGGCATGCCACCGCTATAGCGTCTGCACCGGCTTCCACTGCACCTTCCAAAATATCATTCGTCAGCTTTACAACCACGTCCGTACGACTAAGCGTAAACCCGCCACCGCAACAATTTGTTTTAAATTCCCAATCCACAGGCTGTGCTCCTATTGCCTTAACAATCTCATCCATTGACTGAGGATCCTCAGGATCATCAAATTTCAACACCTTTGGAGGCCTCACTAAAAGACATCCATAATAGCAGGCAACCTTTAAACCTTTGGCACTCTTTTTTATTTTTTGCGCTATCTCATCCATGCAATAATTTTTTATAATCTCAAGATAATTTGAGACCTTAACGCTGCTGCCACAGGGCATTTCTATGGCATCCTCCACTTCCTTTCTCAAGGCCTCATCATCCTGCACATCCTTTTGTGAGATAATAAGCCTCTGAGAACACATTGGACAGGGTGCCAGTATTTCCTTATACTCATATTTCTCAGCAAGACTCAGATTTCTCACCGACAGAGCCGTAGACAACTTGTGATTCGTTGCGTGTGCTGAAGAAGCCCCACAACAGTTCCAATCAGGGATTTCTTCTATTACCGGACCCACTACCTGAGACACCTTCATTACAGACATGCCATATTCTTCGGAACTTGAACCTCTTGTTATAGCACAACCTGGATAATAACCGATTTTCATTTTTTTCTCTATTTACCCCGTAAGCAAATGCACGTTACTTTGGTTTACACTTTTTAAATATCCGACTTATGGCATCCTTACCTTTTATATTATGAGGCAGAAATGATAATTTCCCTTTCCCTATCATTTGAGGTGCGACTACCAAATCCTGCAGTGCTGTTTTCGGTCTCTTCATCTTATACTCATTCAACATCCATACTTCGGAAATACGGCCATGTTTTTTTACAGAATTAAGAAACGATTCATGAAATGCAGTTATATTCTTTTCTAACGGATTGGCAAGGTTCTCTTCCAAAGCCATTTCCCGTAAAACATCCATCAACTCAGCAATCTTTACCTCTTTGGGACACCTTGTGCTGCAGGTTATGCAGGAAGCACACAGCCAGATAGTTCGAGAAGTTAATGCCTCCCGCCGGGCACCGATTTGCACGAGTCTGATAATCTGATTTGGCATATAATCCATTTCATAAGCGACGGGGCACCCAGCCGTACATTTACCGCACTGGTAACACTCTTTAACTTTAATGCCGCTTCGCTTCTCTACTTCTTTCGCAAAATCTGAACTTCTTTCACTTAAATTTATCTTTATCTTCATGGTAAATTCAATTATAAATATATCGAATTCGCATTATACTATAAAAAATAAATAAATGTCAAAAGATTAAATCGTAAACAGGTTATATTTATTGTTCCTGTGCATTTCAACGATGCCTGTACCTCTCAGTCGAGTATTCAGAAGTAAATATTACTATGAAGAAAATATGAAAGCAAATATACTCCTTGTAGATGACAGAAAAGAAAATCTTCTGGCGCTTGAAAAAATTCTTAAAAGGCCGGATCTGGAGATAAAAAAGGCCTGTTCCGGAAATGAAGCCCTTTCCTTAGTTCTCGACTTTGATTTTGCGCTCATCCTTCTTGATGTTCAGATGCCGGATATGGACGGTTTTGAAACTGCAGAATTAATGAGAGGTGACGAAAAAACGAAGCATATTCCCATTATTTTTGTGACTGCCATCAGCAAAGAACCAAGATATATCTTCAGGGGATACGAATCAGGAGCGGTTGATTATCTATTCAAACCGTTAGACCCTGTTATTTTGCAGAGCAAAATTAACGTTTTCGTAGATCTGTACACACAAAGAAGATTACTTTTAGATACGATGCAGAAGCTGAGTGCAACAATCGATGAGCTAAAAATTTCTCAAAAAATAATTGAAGAAAAAAATACGCTCCTGAAAGAAGCTTCGATGCGGGATGAGCTTACCGGCTTATATAATCGCCGTTACATGAGTGAAATCCTTGAGAATGAATTTTCCCGCTCCTCAAGATACCAAACCGATCTCTCCTGTATTCTTTTTGATATAGATTTTTTCAAAAACATAAATGACACCTTCGGACATGCCTTTGGTGACGTAGTATTACGGGGAATCTCTACGTGCTTACAGCAAAACATACGAAAGTCTGATATCTCCTTTCGATATGGAGGTGAAGAATTTTTGATAATTCTCTTCAATACCGGTATAGAGGGCGCCAGGACTCTGGCAGAAAAAATCCGCATCTCCTGCGAGTCAACAATACATAACGACGGGATCAATTCTACTACCATAACCATAAGCGCAGGTGTAGCATCAGTAAAACATCATCACCCTTCTGACAGTACGGAACTAACAGTATTTGCAGACAAGGCTCTCTATCGCGCCAAGGCAGAAGGAAGAAACAGGGTCAGGGTCTTCGGGGAGAACCCCTCTGGCTAGATTGCCGATGATAAAAAATAGTAAGGATATAGGGTTCAGATATCTGATTGAATATCTCACGGTTCACGGAGAAAAAGACATAAATGGTATCTATCGAATCTTTGAAACTTTTCGTTCGAAGTGTGAGAGTTGTCAAACAAAAACAGGGTAGCAGGATAGCTGGAGAGGTAACAATATCTGGAATTGATATTTTAATGCTTGTCCTCATGAAAATGGGGAACCAAGCTGTGGAATAATACATAGTTTAGCTTTTCTTTATCGTAATAAGGGAAAGTTTGAAAACCGTAGGTTTTCATTTAACAACCTGGCTGAACAAGAACAGATATGAAATTTATTCCTTTTTGGTTCTGGCTCAGCAAGGTTGGGTTATTTGTGTTTACTTATCTAAATCTTATCCCTATAATAATCCATTTAATAGAGTTATGAACGCCGGGAGAGGCGGAATAGCAGCAAATTCTTTTAATAAATTTAACATGGCTTTAAAAATCTTTAATACGTTAACAAAACAAAAGGAAGTTTTTACGCCTTTGAAGGAAGGAAAAGTAGGGATATATGTATGTGGCCCTACCGTTTATGACCACCCGCATATCGGTCATGCAAAAAGTTACGTTAGCTTCGATGTAGTGATTCGCTATTTGAGATATCTTGGCTATAAAGTCCGTTACGTACAAAACATCACAGATGTCGGACATTTAACTGATAATGCGGACGGCGGTGAAGATAAGATTGAGAAGAGAGCCAGGCTTGAGAAAGTTGAGCCCATGGAGTTAGTCGAAATGTATATGCGAAGCTATTACGATGACATGGATGCATTGAACAATATAAGACCCGATATCTCTCCCCGTGCAACCGGACATATTCCGGAGCAGATAGACCTCGTTACGTCACTCATTAATAAAGGCTTTGCATATGAGGCAAATCAGTCTGTTTATTTCGATGTATCCAAGTTTGCAAATTATGGCAAACTTTCAGGAAGAAGATTGGAAGAACAGGAGATGGGAGCACGTATTGATATAAATCCCGAGAAAAGACATCCTGCAGATTTTGCCCTCTGGAAGAGAGCAGAACCCGGCCATATCATGAAATGGAACAGTCCTTGGGGTTCAGGATTTCCCGGTTGGCATCTTGAATGTTCGGTTATGTCAATGAGATATCTGGGCGAGACCTTTGATATTCATGGGGGTGGCATTGAAAATGTCTTTCCTCATCACGAGTGCGAAATTGCACAAAGCGAAGCTGCCAACAGCCAGCCTTTTGCCCGCTTCTGGATGCACAATAATATGGTAACCGTTAACGGGCAAAAGATGGGTAAATCTCTGGGAAACTTCGTTACCCTCAAGGATGCATTTAAAAAATATTCTCCCTTAACCATACGTTTTTTTGTACTCAACACGCACTACCGGAGCCCGATTAATTATGGTGACGAGGCATTAGAAGCCGCCAAAACAGGACTGGAAAGATTACAGAATACCATACTGAGTGTGAGAGAGCGTCTCAATTATTCGGAAGGAACTGACGGACAGGATTCATGGAGAATAAAATTAGAAAAATACAAACTCGACTTTGAAGAAGCTATGGATGAGGATTTCAATACAGCGGGTGCACTGGCAGTCATTTTTAATGCAACACGGGAGGTTAACCACCTCCTGAATTCCGGCGAAATGATCAGCAGAGGTGTCTTATCGGAAATAGACTCTCTTTACAGGATTCTTGGAGGCGATGTTCTCGGTATTGTCCCTGAAAAGACTGCTCACACCGAACAGAATGAAAAAGATTTTGAACTGGAAGAAAATCTCATAAAGGCATTAGCCGAGACAAGAGACGAGTTACGGGAATCAAAACAGTGGGAACTTGCTGATAAAATAAGAAACCGGTTAAGTGCACTTGGAATTGTTATTGAAGATAGAAAAGGAGAAGTCGTTTGGCGGAAAACATAGTTTAATGGCATATTCCCATTTATGCAAAGCCGCATTCACGCTTCTTTTGAGACTTTTGCCCCGTAGGTGAAACACCAGGGACATCAACCTTTTTTTCCTTCTCCTCTTTCCTTTTTGCTTTCGGTTCGTCCTCCCAACCAACATTTTCAAGAAAATCGTCATAGCTCCCTAAAAAAAGCTGTGCATTCTCTCCGTTGAAAATGATCAACTTTGTGGCGATGTCACGCAGGATCATTTCGCTATGTGTAACAATGATGACCGCTCCTTCGTATTCGTCGAGCTGTTCGGTGAGTTCTTCTATCGATTCAATGTCCAGGTGGTTGGTCGGTTCGTCGAGAAGCAGGAAGTTCGTCGGGTTGGCCAATATCTTGCCCAGCAACACACGGCTCCGTTCGCCGCCGGAAAGCACCTTGATGCTCTTTTCCGCCGCGTCACCGGAAAACATCATCGCACCGGCGAGACTGCGGAGTCGCTGGTTATTGAGCGACGGGTTCGCACTGCTTAATTCCTCCAGAACGTTGCATTCAAGGTTGAGCCGCTGTATGTTCGTCTGCCCGAAGTGGCCTATTTTTATACCGGGGTGCGTACTCATTCCACCGGTAAGCGGTTTTAGCTCACCAGCGAGAATGTTCAGCAGCGTCGATTTCCCTTTGCCGTTTTTCCCAATGATAGCGATGCGGTCCTGCGCCTCCACCGTAAAGGTCAGATCCTTAAACAGCACGTTATGCGTATTGCCGTCATAGGAGAACGACAGGTTGTTCGCTTTCATCACGACTTTGCCGGGACACTTTTCGTAATTAAAACGGAACGCCAGCATCGCTTCATGGTCAAGCTTTTCGATACGCTCCATCTTGTCCAGTAACTTCAGACGTGACTGGGCGCGGGCGGCCGAGCTGGCACGTGCCTTGTTGCGTGCCACAAAATCTTCAATCTCCTTTATCCGTTTTTCCTGATGGACGCGGGTCTTTTCGTGAATTTCATCCTCATGATCGAGGGTCTCGAAAAAGGTGATGGTATCCCCCTTCAGCTTGCGGAGCTGCCGGCGGACAACTCCCATCGTATGGGTGGTTACTTCATCCATAAAGCCGCGGTCGTGCGTGATGATAACGACCTCCCCCTGGAATGATCGGAGCCAGCCTTTGAGCCAGCGAAGGCTGACGATGTCGAGGTAATTGGTCGGTTCATCCAGTAAAAGCATGTGGGGGTTTTGCACCAGCAGTTTAGCCAGGTTCATCCGTATCTGATAACCGCCGGAAAAACTTTCTGGCGGTTTTTCCATGTCCGGTTCGGCAAAACCCAACCCGAACAGTATTTTTTCCACTTTCCAGTGGTCGTATATTTCGTCTTCCGAAAGGGCGGTAGCCACCTCTTCCAGCACCGTTTTCCGGGTGAATTTGAGGTGTTGCTCCAGCGTTCCGATTTTGTACCCTTTTGGTATGGTGATGATGCCGCTGTCGGGCTGCTCTTCCCCCAGGATGAGGCGGAAGAGAGTTGATTTGCCGCTGCCGTTACGCCCAACAAAGCCGACTTTTTCACGCGGGCCGATGCTCAAGTTAACGGCGCTGTACAGCGCCTGTTTGCCATAGGATTTGGTTAAGTTGCTTATTTGTATCATGTCATTATCCGCCTGAGATTAAATACCACTTTAATTAAATTCGTTACTTTACCATCTGACGGGCTGAGATGGAAGATAATTAAGGAGACGTATACAAAGTATACATAATTTTTCATAAGACAGAATTCCCAAATAGTCAATGAATATTTGGGAATTCTTTACCATTCTAAAATGACTTATGGCAAAAACAAGAAAAACTTTCAGGTCTATACTATACAGCACAGCGGAGGAATTTACTCTGTTATATATTGTGTTGTTGAGACTGGATTGACGTTAGAAAAACGCAGGTGTTTCCAACGCCTACGAAGTGGCAAAAATCTTAACTCAAAAATCCTTGAAAAAATTGCTAAAGCCACGGGTATTTCCAAAGACGATCTTTATCCTGGTAAATCATCTGCAAGAGATATAGAAGTGGTTAGGGAAGAGGCTGAGGTTTATACAGCAGAAGAAAAACGATATCTTGATAAGGTTTTGGATATCCCGCGATATTCAGGCATTGGGCCTTTATACTCCTTATGGTTTGGTGCGTAAAACGCATCCTGCGCTTGACGTCATCTGAAAATCAGTCGATTGACAAACCTCACCAACATTGTTATACTCCATAAAAAAAGTAAGAACTTATTAAGGAGGTAAGTCTATGCCTATACCGACAATATCATCAAAAGGACAGTTAGTAATACCGAAAGAAATAAGAGACATCCTTGGCATAAAACCAAGGCAGAAAGTTTTATTAACGATTGTAAAAAACCATGCAGTGATAGAGCCGCTTCCGGAGAAGCCGGTAGAAGACTTTTGTGGAATCTTCAAAGATGGCACCTCTCTTACCAGGGCATTATTACGACAAAGAAGAGAGGATAAAAAGCTTGAAGAAAAAGTACCTGTTGGACTCTTTCGCCCTTCTCGCATATCTAAAAGTTGAAAAACTCGTAAACGTTGAGTGGTTGTAAATTAAACATTAAGTCCCAGCTCTCCGGTTTTGTCCGTATACCTTTAGGTTTGCAGGTGACAACCCTAAAGAAAATGTTCTACCGAGTGTCAGAGATCTTCAACAATTTGGCATATTTGTATATTTCCTATCCGAGCAATTTTTATGTATTCTTATAAATTGGCGCTACGCTTTCTACGCTTTTTTTTGATTCCAATTGACCACAAGACCACACAGTTTCCCCCAGGAAAAAAAACAGACTCAAGCAATTTGTCTATTTGCAAATATTCTTTACCAAGCCATATTAAAATAATTGATTTTATTTTTTGTTATAATCACAAATCAAGGTGACACCAAAAGGTGCATCTGGCAAAGTAGGGAAGGCATTGCCTATCATTAATCTGAAATTATGTTGGATTCTTATTATTACGTTGCTAATTCAGGATTTTCATTCTTCAAAATCTTTAACTCTAAATTATATTTAGATTTAAAGATTTCTGCTCTCTTGCTTATGTTTAATAATTTCTCATGTATGGTCATGTTTTTAGTTTCAGAGTAAATTTTTTCTCTTATTCTATGAATTTCCTCCATAGATTCTGGTTCAATCTTACCTTTCATAATATTCTGTTACCTCCTCTGGAGAACAAATTTCAATTTCCTTATAGCCTTCAATTTTGTTTATTCCGTTAACCGCCAATCTGGTCTTTAATCTTACAATATGACGAAAATTCCAACTTACCACCACATCTAAGTTATATGATACTGCAAATGCAATATGGATTGCATCTGCCTCGTATTTAGCAGGAACAAAATTTGCGGCAATGTATTTTTCTGCTAGTTCTTCTACTTCGAAGTTACTCTTAAGTTCGCAAGGGTTATATTTCACAATAAGTCGTTCCAGCAAATTTTGCTTCTCTAAATTAGCTCCATTAATTTCTGCTATTACTAGCTCAGAAATGTAAATTTCGTATTTTCCCGTTTCGATTTCATTAAAAAAGCATCTCGTAATATCCATTTTCTCATAAGCGTCATTGGCATAATAAAAATTCCAGATAGAGGTGTCAAGGTAGAGTTTTAGCTTTTTCATTGATGAATTGTAGCAAACAGAAAGATAAATAGTCAAAGCAAAAGAAAGTACTCGCTATTGGCCACTGATGACTACAAACTATCAACTACATGGTAACAACTTATAACAACTCTCTACCCCCCTACCTACTGTACCCTCTATTTTGTCACTTGCAAGACTTCTCGCAATGGTAAAAACACCCATTTCCCTTCTCCTCATTCAGCCACTATTTCATTATAGGGCTATCCGGTTGACTGAAGTTGCCCCAAGATGTAGTATGTGTGGGTATGGAAGATTACCCACGAACGTTTATAGAATTTGAACAACGGTTTACCTGAGAGGAGGCCTGCCGTGATTATTTATTTCAAATACGTTGGCCTGATGGTTTTAGATGTCCCCGGTGTCAGAATCAAAAAAGCATGGAAAACTAAACAAAGCCTGTATTATTGTACGAAATGCAAATATAAAACTTCGGTAACAGCTGGTACTATATTTCAAGATACAAGATATCCACTTAAAATGTGACACCAATATGCGTCTGACAAGTAATACCTGCTCACAACTGGTCTTTTGGCAATCATGCAGAGGCAATTCGATCAAAATAACCATGTAAGACGAATAAAAAACCCTATTGCAACAATTTGATATTGAATGTCAACTAAATTATCGTAAAGAGATAAATTTGATATATACTAAAACCGATTTGGTATTCGGTTTTACTGAAAACCAAAGCTTGGTGAAGGTATCCCCGGACAAAAAGCGCAGAGGACTTTACTCGCTCCGTTTTTTCTCGGATTTTATCCGACAACCATTTTCAGATGAGTATATTTCAATTGACGATATCGGAATTTAAAGCAATAATATTCAAGCGCTACCGTAGTAATTTTTAGATATTCACTGTTGTATGCAGTTAACGTTTTTACATTATTGATACATTATTTCTATCTGCAAGAAACAAACATATAAAATCATAAAATGAATCAATGCAATAACATAAAAAAAGAGATAGTCAAGCTTTTAAAAAATCAAGATATCTATAAAATATTTATGTTTGGATCATATGCAGTTGGTAAAGCCCATAATGATAGTGATGTAGACCTGTTAGTTATTCTAAACAAAAACGGAGTAAGTAATAACTACAAGACACTACTTGAAAATAAAAGGACGATATCGAAACCGTTGCATGAATTAAGGAAATCAGTACCAATAGATCTACTCGTATATACAAAGGAAGAATGGAAAATACTTAAGGATTCCAAAAGCTCATTCATAAAACGCATTGAAAAGGAGTGTGTTAGCCTTTTATGATGAAAAGAACGACCGCATGGTTAGAATTTGCTGACAGAGATCTTGAAGCCGCAAGAAAACTATCTAATTATGAATACTTGGCCAATATAGTTATTTTTCATTCACAGCAATGCGTTGAAAAATGCTTAAAGGCCATATTAGAGGAGCATAACCAGAACATTCCTAAAATTCACGGTGTAACAAAGTTATACGAGCTTGTCCGAGAAAACACAAACATCTCATTACCGATAAGCGATGAAGATCTTGATCTTGTTGATAACGTTTACATTGACACAAGATACCCAGGTAACTTTGGTTTACTCCCTTCAGGATTTCCCACAAAGGATGACGCGGCATCTCTTTTTAGTATTGCAAAGAATGTCTATCAGTCAACCGTTAATGAGCTCAAACAAACTTGAACAATACTACAAACCACTGGATAATTTTGAACAATAACTTTAACTACAAATTTCAAAGAACAAGAATACAGGTGACAGTATCAGCACATAAAATGGCAGGTAATGCCCACCATACTCACCAAATTTCAAATCAGCCTGTGTAAGTCTGTGGCTAAATAGTTAGCCAATGTATCCAAAGCTTCCGATCCTTTATAAATCGTAATAGGAATTCTCTTTTATGGCATCTATGGGTAATATGCCAGACATAGTTTGGAATATAATGCCTGTTTGCTTGTGCCATAACGCTATTTCCAAGACAAACCATTTTCGCACTAAAAAGCGGTTTCTAAGACCAAAATTGACCTCTTTTTAAAGGTTATCTCTTTGTATATATGTAACTTATCATGGTCAGACCTCTATGCCCCCAGCTTTCTTCGCCTTTTTTTGATTGCAATTGACCAAATTCAAGAAACAAGACCTGGCCACAAAGTTTCCCCCCAGGGTAAAAAAACAGACTCAAGCAATTTGTCTATTTGCAAATATTCTTTACCAGATCATATTAAAATAATTGATTTTTTTTTATTTTAATCACAAATCAAGGTGACACCAAGACACTTCAACCTGGACAAGCCAGTACCAAACAGGGTTTAATAAATTACAAATCTCAATATACATTTTTTCATTGTCCAAAAGTCCAAAAGTCTCTTGCAAATTTAAATAAAAGCGAATAAACTTAACTTCAAACAAGACCTGTCAGCAAAACAATTAAAATCATGAAGAAAATCAGATTATATATTGATACTTCTGTTTTAGGGGGGCTCACGGACACAGAAGACAAGAACAGGGTTGATATTGCAATGGGTGTAGTACACGATTGCGACTATATAGTTTCCTGGAATTACAAACATATGGTAAATATAACGGTGAGAAGGTTGAGTAATAGTGTCAATTTAAAGATGGGATATAAATCAATTGAAATTATATCTCCAGAGGAGGTGATTGGGTATGGAGAAGTGGAAATATAAGTCACTGAAATGGATACACAGAATCAGAGAGGAAGATTATAATAACACGGCAAACCTATCTCCAAAAGAACTTATAGAAAAAACTCGAAAAGCCGCTGAAAATATTGCCAAGGAGCTAGACCTTGAAACTTCCCATTCAAATATACCATCAAAACGTTAGTTGAGCCTGTCAACGATTTTTTGTAACTTATCGATTTAATTATCTTTACTCACAATAAGACATGTTTTCAGGCCTTTGATGAACTTTCTCAGACTGTAATGCCCTATTCATCATTAACGTTAAAGGTGAAAGGGCAAAAGGGAGGCAAAGAATATGAAGATAATGCGAGAGATCAAAAGACATTGATAATTCCATAATGATATTGTCTCCTCCAGAACCTCGATGAAAGCAATAGGGTCTTCATTTGTTGAGAATATGTTTTCCCTTCGTCTTCCTCTTTTCATAATATTGTACCAGGATCCCGGGTAATGTACTCTAAGAGGTCTTGTCATGAGAAAATTATAGCATTATTTAATATTTTAGCCAATAAAGGACTTGATAATCATATTCTTGACCCCTTATTACACTTTTTTGGTATTCTTAACGATACATTATTAAGTATTTTAAATTTTGGTAATTTGCCAAAACTAGATGGTGGCACATAGGTATTATCATCCCATTCTTCACGCTTGGCAGTTTTAGCTAAAAGATGATAATATTTCCAGATAAAATTAATGGTTTTTAAGGAATTTGAATTGGAAAAAATTTTGGCAGCCTCGGCGGCAGCTTCGACTGCATGATAGACCGGTACAGAAACGACTGGTTTATAGTAGGTGAGATTAGGGGCATAGTTGGGGCCTATTGCATAATTTGAGGCTGTGGCGGCATTGATGGCAGCTGTTGCAGCAAAAGCTGCCGCTGTGTCGATGGACTTAACTATGGCCTCGACTTTTTCGGCTTTGGTAATAACGTTTATGACAGAGATGCTTAGAGTAGTATTGACATTAGTCTTTTCAGCAATCGAAATGGCAGTTTTGATAGATGAAATCTGTTCTTTATCCTTAACGTTCTTTAAGAAAATACTTTGTACTGATTTCGCACATCTCGCTGCGAATGCAACTCTGGCAAAACGAGGTAATTTTGTTATATCTATGATATCAGGAATTATTTTCTTTTCAGCTGTTAGCGCCTCATTTCTGAGATCGATTGCGAGCTCACGAGCTTTTTGAATTCTTTCTTTACGATCATCCCTCCACTGTTGTCCGTATAAGTTTTTTCTGTCATCCCTATTTATACTCTTTAATTTTCTGAAATAGATTCTTTGTATTTGAACTGCTTCCGCTGGATATGTTATCGACATACCGTTCTCAGCTGCAACGCAGCTCTCTTCCTCGGCCAACCGATAAGCGAATTCTTGCACCTGTTTACCCACTCTTACCGGAGCTGGGACATAATGACAAAACAGGCATCCTTTACGAAATTTCACGTACGAAGCAACTTCATCTGAGTACTCAGAGAGGAGTTTTTTAAAATGTTTCTTATTAAGAGGTTTGGTAATCGTATCCTTTGTAATACCATCTTCCCAAAGAATGGGAATAAGCGATAACGGGTGAAAATGTCCCACTAATGTATAGTGAACAAAGCTCATGCTATAATTAAACAGCTAACGTTAAGAATAGAGATTTTTTGATATTGGAAATAAGCAAATGCCAAATTTTCGAATTGCATTGCAAATTTTTGACAAATTTTCAATAACACAACTATTCCAATGATATCCAGATAAACATGTATTTCAATTGAAATAATAACAGTGACTTTAACGGTCTGTGTTACTACTGTGTTATAGTTTATTTAGAATCTGAAAATTTCAAGAAGCTATAAAAGGCCAGTCCAGTTTCATTCCTGTTATCTTTCGATCCAGAACTTCTTTGATCAATAGATATTTTAAGTCAAGAATTGATTTCCTCGAGTCTTTCCTTTTTTGTTTTAATTTTATTTTGTCTTCTTCATTTATAAGCGTTTGTAAGTCCTCTTGATATTTTTGCATATCATCTTGATATTTCTCCATTATATGAAATAAATGTTCCCACACTTTATTTAATGCTATCCCTTTCCCATTCTTTGGTTTTTTTTCAGATTCATTTTTTATCCAATAGTCGGAACTTGAATATTTATTTTTTCGTTTTGGATAATATGCATGTATTTTAGAACCTGTTATACACCATTCTACTTTCCATCTTTTTAAATTTCTCCTCAAATCCTTTTTTAATTCATCAAGGTCTTCTTCTGTCTGTTCTTGTTCATAAATTACATCAGTTTTTGCAATAATTGTCATCACAGCCCTACTCATTTCCTGCACAAGCTCAGTCTTTAATTCGAACCATTTTTGTCGAATCTGTAAATACATTAGAATTAGCGGGAAACCAAGTGAACCCAGGATCAATATAAATAATGGATGCTTTATCATTGCAAGAAGACTTGTTTTGCTATCTCTTTTAGGATCATTGAGATTTAACTTATTAAGTTCTCCCTTCTGATAGATATAATCTATAACAATTTCTCCCTCATTTGGTGTTTTCTCTAAACCAGGATTACGTTTTTTAGCAAAAATAGCATCATTACAAATTATACTAATGATTGCCACTACGATAACTATAATAAAGCTTCTATGCATCGAATTTTTCCTCTATTATGACCAAAACAGTAACCGCAGGATAAAAACTCTCCCAAGAAGGAATTCTTGCTCTTCACCCATTTCTTTATTACATGCATCCACTCCTACAATGAGCTACAGGTCTTAACATATACTTCTTTATCCAGATATTAGTCATACTTCTCCTCCTACTAGAATAATTCATTGATTGACAATTGAAATAGCAAGCATATCGAACGATTACTATTCTGTAGAAATTTTCAAAACAATTCTTTATCAATTTGAAAGATACATCACCTTTCTCCATTTTTGTTATACCGGAGGTGGATTTTCGGATGTATTATTATCTTCTTCTATTTTTCCTTTATCCATGTCTTTCGCGGAAAACAAAGTCTTGGCAACTTCTTTTAACCGGTACATAAATTCCGGCGCGGCATAACCAGCCAGAATGGCTACGGCGATATAAGGCAACCGTCCTGGTAATGTTACCCAGCTTTGTTGAGTTGCATCAATTGAAAGCGAGGTAACGAACAAATTGCCAACAAAAAAAGCAAGCAAACCTGTGAGAGCACCTTTTAACGGACGAAAATAAAGATCTGTTGCTGACATTGGAGGATTGTTTCGATTGGTTTTCAGAAAAGCTATAAGTTCATCATTACATAGATTACATAAGATTCCTCCGGTTGCCCCCGCAACAAACATCGCTACTAATGTTGCGACCATTATGAATCGATAGGTCCCGTTATCCTGAGTATCTTTCAATCCGTTATCGACCGGCATTGAAGGTGTGAAAGCAACAAGAAACACCAATCCTCCGGATAAGATAAGCGATAGACCGACATTGTAGAAAATGAGTAAAAATCTCTGTTTTCTTGCTTTGTCACTTTCGTTGTCATTATGTTTCTTGTCGTTTGGATTATCAGTCATCGCAGATCTCCCTTTTTACAGCTACTAATTCAAGTAATGTTGGAGAAGGTGTCCTCCGATTAAGCCTGATTAGGCGCTTAGATCACCTAAACTACCAACATGCTGTCCTTAATTAAATAATTTCCGTACGGAAATTATTTAGCAGGGTAAAAATCAATATAAATCATACATCTTATTAAATGTTTGTCAGATTCTATTGCAGTCACATGATATCAATCTTCCCAAAATGTTCCCTTACGTTTTTTTCTCTGTTATATTGCTGTGCGGTACTCCCTGCTACGAACTGGATACTTTTAGAAATCATCTCACGATTAGTATTAACAACCAATAGATGAATATGATTCGATATGACAGTATCGTTTAAAATCCTTAATCCAAACCTCTTTTTCGCCTCAAATAGCCAATACATCCAACGCTTGCGACCTTTATGAAATTTCAACAGAAATTCTCTTATGGCATCTGTGCGTAATATGCCAAACACAGTTTGGGATATAATGTCTGTTTGCTCGTACCATAACGCCAATACCTTAAACAGCCCTTTTCTGTACTAAAAAGTGGTGTTTAAGACCAAAATTGAACTCTTTTTAAAGGTTATCTCTTTGTATATTTGTATATATGTAACTTATCATGGTCAGACCTCTATGCCCCAAGCTTTCTTCACTTTTTTTTGATTCCAATTGACCAAGTTCAAGAAATAAGACTTGGCCACACAGTTTCCCCCAGGGTAAAAAAACAGACTCAAGTAATTTCTCTATTTGCAAATATTCTTTACCAGGCTATATTAAAATAATTAATTTTATTTTTTATTATAATTACAAATCAAGGTTTGACGCCAATGACCCTTCCTTCTGGTTTTCCCACAAAGGACGATGCGGCGTCTCTTTTTCGTATTGCAAAGAGCGTCTATCAGTCAACCGTTAACGAGCTCAGGCAAACGTGAAAAATACTACCTGAAATTAGACAGAATATTAACTTTGATTTAATTTTCAAAGAACCGTCTTTTTCAAAGGGTGCAGGTATCAAGTAACAGTTGTCAGCAATAAGTTGTAATGTATAAGTTATCATTCTGCACGATGAAAACTGTACCCAGCCCCCTTTTACCTTACCTACGCTACTTAGCTCTTACGACAAAGCTTATCAATTGAATTATAAATCTAACCCTTGGGCTTTTCTAAAATGCTGAATATGACCAATCCTTAAAATAAATAGCCACAGACTTTTTGATGAAGAGAAAAACCAAGAGACAAATTTATTTGTATTTGTTTTACTGTTAACCTATGAGTCCTACCGTCTTCAAAGAGGGAAAATATCGGTTTCACTTCTTCTCAAAGGAAGAAGAAAGAATCCGCATACACGTTGTTTCTCCTGATGGAGAGGCTAAGTTTTGGTTAGAACCAACTATTTCATCAGCAAATTATTACGGGTTAACAAAAAAAGAACTCAATCATTTACAAAAAACAGTTGAGAGACACAAAAATGAAATCATTAAAAATTTTGAATCTGTCGGGTTTACCCATGAACAGGCCGAGACCCTTTGCAGAGACCATTGAACAGGCGCAAGTTGCCAGCCAGGAAGCTCGCTTAATGGCTTCACAAAAAGACCTTCTCCTTAAGATCTTTGGTATCATCGTAGGTACCGTTGGCATTGCAGTAACTATATTGAAACTGTTCTAAATCCACCTCTTCATATTTTTCATTCTGCATTCTGAATTCTGGCTTCTGAATTCTGACTCCTGTATTTTGCATTCTGCATTTTGTTTCCTGCACCCTGAAAACTTGTTCACCGCACTCTTATTATTCCTCCTTTCAAACATCATTCTGCTTAGACCTCATTAAACCAACAAGCATTGCTGATAGTTCTCTGGTTTCATTAATCCATTGTTTACCAATTTCATCCGGGATGTAACCTATATCTACTCCGATATAAATTTGTGTACGCAACTCACCGCAGGAGCCTTTGGCATATTGCAGGAAATTGATGCACTCTTTTTTTGAATCCCTTTCCATCCCTTCTGCTATGTTGCTTGGTATGGATAATCCTGAACGGGTAATTTGATCCTTAAACCCAAAATCTTTAAGAGAGGCTAATTCCTTATAAATATTGGCGCTCAGCCGTGAGGCCCTTTTCCACACATCCAGATCCTCAAATCTCATCTATCATCCTACTGATTAATTGTAAATTAATAAGTATCAGCCATAAAAGTTGTCAGGTATCAGCTATCATAACAAAGTTGTCAGTTATCAGCTATCAGTTGTCAGATATTGATTTTAAACATTTTGTTTTCCTGCCCCCTGAAAACTGTAAACTGAACCCTGTCCTTGAAGTTATCAGCTATCAGGCAACAGTTGTCAGGCATGGGTTTTAAACCTCTTGTTTTCCTGCACTCTAAAAACTGCCTGCTGCCCCCTGTCTTTCAAGTTGTCAGTTGTTAGCAATAAGTTGTAAATTGAACTATGAAGGTCTGACCCTGGCACTCTGAATTGTTTTCCTGCACCCTGAAAACTGAACTCTGTCACCTTTCTTCTGTTTTCCTCTTATTTCTTTGCTATTTCTTCGTATACTATGGTGCTATCGTATATTTTAGAAGTATAAAAATATCCTCTATTACTTCCTTTTTAAGAGCAATGGCATTCGTTGCATTAATTGGCCAATCTCCAATAGGGTCTCCAGGTATGGAGAAAATCGCTTCTTGCAAGTTACCATGAATTGTTGTCCAAGAGCCGGCATCAACATTTTTGATGTTAAGCGATAGATTTTCTGTATCAATAGTTAAACCATCTTTCGGTTTTAAGAAGACTTTTACCTCTGTTAAAGAAAGCGATTTCCCATGCAGCATATAGGGAAAGTGATGTTTTTCCATTTGCAGTGTTGTTGTTTTCCGGGATAACAAATCGTGAAAATTATTTGGAAATTCATGGCGCAGGCTGAAGATCCGGAAGAGTCCTGTTCTTCCCTCCCCTAATTCTATTGATTTAATAGTTGCTTCCAAACTACTGACAGCAGCATCCTTTAATGTTTCTCCACCATCCCTGGCTGTGTAGTTTATGTGGAATATGACATCTGAGATGGTATCGAAGTCGAATTGTTTGAGATCTACCAATTCTCCAGTCTTTTTTTCCCATTTCCCGGACAGCTCAAGGCTCCAGGTACTGATTACACCCGCCCCTTCAAAGGGCAGATAGCGTTCATCGCGGAAGTTCAGTTCAAATACACCGCTATCGTTTTTTGCACTACTTGTGGCGATAGATTGTATCGATCCAATATTATCCTTAAAGCGTGCATCCTCTCCATTTTCATCTCTTTTGTAGTTGCCTTCGTTTCCAGTCGGTAAGTTTTTATATCGCACAGAATTTGTGAGTAAAGTCAGGGTGCAATTCACGCTGGTATATGGCCCCGTTACACATGGTACGGTAAGGCTTACCGACTTAATACGGCGCATATAGTGGCCGGGATAATCGAGGTCAAAGATGACCTCCGGCAGGCTCACGAAGCATTCACTGGTTTCTTTGAGCATGACAAGCGCAACCGGGTCCAGCATTGCCAGCGATATGTGTTTGGTGATTTCATACTCGCGTTTGTTCTGTTCAAGGTATGACATCTCCATGCGTTTCAGGTCATAGTGCAACTTTTCGCCGGCCATCAGGCCCTTCTTTAAGCTATCCCAATAGCCAAACCGGATGAAGGTGGTATCATATGTACCCAACTCATGTTGCAATGCCTTTTGTGCCCGCTTGGCGAGGTCATACGCCATCTGGTAGCTCTGGAAGTAGATCGTAGAGGTTTGCGACACCATCCAGTCGTACAGCTCCTGGTTGGTAAACTTTTCCCGCATGTAGGCATCGACCTCCTTTGCGTTTTCAATCTGTTTGTCATGATTATTCAAATCCTGCTCTGCGATGGCCTGACGGATTTCTGCGGCTACAATTTGCTTCTCAATCTGCTCAAGCTCCTTGGCTGACATATCTTCCTGAAGTCTCCAGTCGTCAGCGCGGCGTTGATAATTTCCCATGATGGAACTCTGCGTTGCACCCATATTTAGGAATGAGGCGTATATATTCATGGCGCGGCCAAATGCTTGAAGTGCACTTGCGGTCTTAGAGCCTCCTCCGATCTGAGCAAATCCAAGAGGACTGCCCATCGATCCCGCACCACCTGCATACTTATCAGGGTAAACATGGGCCGAACCGGCCGCAATCTCCATGAACTGTCCAACTGTCTGCACTAACGTAGCAGCTATCAGTAAATTCAGATGCGCCTTTTCATTTGAGTTCATAAATTTGATGTTCTTGTAATAGTCGTGCTTAATCTTTGTTGCCTCCTGTGCCCTGAGTAATCCTTCGTGCGTCTCTTCAGCCTCATCAATCTGCTGCTCCTTGATCTGCCTGACGGCATCCAGCACCCGTATCTCATGACCTGACCTCAGAAGAGCCAGTTTCTCCGCATCCCGTTTTTCAAGGGTCGACAGGAGTGCGGCCCCCAGTGCCTTAACATCCGCACACAGTTCAAGTGCCTTTTGCAGCATGAATTGGAACCGATAGTGTGGCAGCGCTACATTGATATCGTTCAGGGCGCTGCTGATATCCACACCCGCAGCAGCCGCACGCACCAGCAGCCCCGGCTCAATAGGCGGCTGGAATAGTGGCAACTCGCGAACCACCCCTTCTATGTTCATGCAATGCCTGATCTTGAACAGGCGGTCTTCAACCGTGTCCCAGTAGCCAAGGAGCTTGTCGTTCTTGGGAATATTGAAGTACAGAATTGGCGGCATGGTAAACGAGTCATCCCCATCACCCTCCGAAAACCCATCGGAAAGTTCCCAGACCAGGCTTTCTATTTCGACATTCGAAAAAGCATCTATACCTATTGCATCCAATTCATTGTACGTCTTGATTTGCGGAGTAACCAGCGGTGGTATAATTTCAGGGTGCGGGCCCAGGATTTTTGCGGCAAGGATATAGAGCTGTGTAGCCTCGTTTATCGACTCAATGGTATCACGCCGGAACAGCTGGTCACCCCAGGTAATAAGGTTGTCGATGTATTTCATCACCACAGTCTTCTGATAGGCTATTTTACGGTAAAAGGCAATCAAGTGCGGGTTAAACGGGTTATTTCGCCATTGTTCAACCCGAGCTGTCATCTCAGGGTCACCATCGTTTATCAACCGCATAATCTCCAGGATTGACTGAACTTGTGTCTCTTCGAAAAACGGCCGCACCTTCCAGTAAGGCATCCCGGCATATAGCTTGCTCTGCGGAATAATCTCCTTCGGTGTGGAGGGACCTTCCCAGCGAAGTTTAGCAACCGCATTACCACCGCGCTCATAATACTCCATCCTAATATCATAGAGCTTGCCCGCTTTCAGGGTAATAGTTTTCGTTGGGTTAATAGTTCTAGTTCCAGGGTGTTCGGTAGCCCTTTGAGGATACCATTCGTTAATTAGTTTTATATTATCTACCCATAGCCGTACTCCGTCATCCGTCTCAGTGTAAAAGGTATAGGTCCCACTATGTTTCGGTAGCACTTTTCCAGTCCACCTCACACTAAATGAGTCCGGGTCAATGATGCCATCAATGGGTGAAGCTCTTCCCCAGTCAAAATCAATCTTGTCGTCGATGCGGGTTACCGCAGGATCCGTCAAATCCTGATTGCGAAAATATGTTGCCCGGAGGCCGTGGATCGATAAATCGGTAGGATCGAAGATGTAGTGGAACCACTTCTGCGCCTCCTCGAAGCGCTGGTTTTTGCTCAGACGGTCTGCAATCAATAAAGGAGCATGGAAGAACAGCTCCCAGTTATAGAGTGAATATGCCCCACCCGTTGTGAAATCCACGTCTTCCCGTGGATACGGTTTTTCTACACGGTCAGTTGGGTCATAATTCTCTGCCCTTTCAAATAGCTCCGTGTCTGGCTGTTGAATCAACTGACGGCGTAACTCATTCCCTTCAGGGTCGTCAGGTCTGGGGTCCAACAACCCTTCTATTCCATATCTATTGAGTTGCTTGATAAACTCACATACGTATGGGTGATAGAATGTTTCAAATAAAAAAGACTCTGTTGATCCATAGTAGATGTCAGCCGGAGAAGGCATGTTTGTCGTATTACAAGTTACGAAAAATGTTTTTATGTCATCCTGATAGAAGAATGGTGACTGAGAGTAAAACCAATAATGTTGATGTGAATAATTAATTCTGAAAATTCCAGGGGTTTTTCTCAAGGTAAGAAATGGCCGTAATTCTGTTAAATAGAGAGAGATAAAATCTTCCTCTCTATTTTCAATCTCCACAAATTCCATGTACTCAATAAGGCTATCAGGCGGGATTAAACAATATCTTGATTCATTGATATATACGACCTTGCCACCATCAGCACAACCGTTAAAATAAATTCTGGCAGTACACAGGGGGTTTTGATTCATTCGTGTAAAATAACAATCAATGTTAAGTCTACCATTACGACTAGGCCACGAGCGAAAGAAAAATTGTTTTTCATGAATCAATTTTTTCTCATTAGACTTCTCATAAAGTTTTTTTATGGTATTTTCATAAGTAGTCTTACTAATATTAAGATTTAATATCCTGTCACTGTCATATTTCTTTAATAGTAAATCTCTTTTAGACGATGTTAATCTTCCAATAAAAACAACCTTAGGTGTTTCATCGCGTCTTCTGCTTATGTAGAAATTTATTGTGCTAGCATCATCACGCCATCGCAGAGTATACGGGTATTGCTCCACACCCCCTCTTACTTCGACAATAATATTATCCTCAAATATATCCTCGGCTAGTGTAGCAAGTTCTTCTTCTACTGTTTCTTCAGGTTCCAAAAAGACATCTTTAAGCTCAATCGCCTCATCTGCAACCTTCTTAGCCGACCATTTCCCGCTTTTGTACTCACTCCATGCCAGCTTGATCTCCCAGTATTTTATTGGCTTTGTGCCTTCACCATCTCCAGGTATATCTTCATCCATCGTTTTTTCATTAAATATAGGCCAGAAGAGATACAGTCGTCGATTCCAGACTACCGGTAGCAGGTGGTTGCTCTGGATGTCTAAATCAACCCTTTCCCATGGCGTCCAGTAGTTGGAGTCAATCCGCTGGCGGTAGTAGTAGATATGAGGTGTATTCCGTGTACGGCCGAACACATGCAGGATGTCAACTTTATTATCCGAACTCTCTTCATGCCGATCTCTTACCTCACCCCTGTACGGGCTACGCTTTACCCTGTAATGAACCTCCTCGTCGCCTTGGTGGAACAGACCGGCAATCTCCAAATTCGCAACATCATGGAGCTTTTCGAGGTAATGAAGATATGCAGTCTCTGCCGTGTCTGCCGTAATTTCGTTCTGGAGTAGGTCATTTTCCAGGTCTTTGAAGAATGGCGATTTATTGTCGCGCAGCTCCGGCTCAATCCAGTTTTCAGGATACAGGAATACCTTTCGGTTGGCCTCCCATACCCGGTAGTTCTTCATCCATTTCCATTCCCTGGCATCCTCAGGTGTCGGCTTTACATTTCTCTCGAGACCCATGAGACAGCGCTGAACGAAGAGCTGTACCGAACTGATTGCCTGCTTGATGCGCGATGTCATCATGCAGGGGCTCATTTCCGGGTCTATGAGAAGAAACTCATACAAGGTATTGGAACCACGCAAGCCATGCCCGGCCACCAGGTAAGCCACCAGCGCAGACCGCTGTTTCTCACGTAAGGCATCCCGGATGGCCCCGGAGACTGCTGGCCACCGTTCCTCATCGTACCTGGCTTTTACAGCCTTTACAATGCTGCGAGACTCCACGGAGGAGAGTCCTGCATCTGTTAAGGGATAGGCCTGCGCCGCAGACATGCTCAGCCGCTTCAGCAGATCGATACATCCCTTGAGGAGAATGAAAGCACGTTCATCCCTGTAATCACGGGAAAACGTGAAGTTAAATCCCTCACGGCCAACCAAAGACACAATATCATCGAGATTCCATCCAGTGCAGTTGCTTAGCGTTATCCGTAGTATCTCTTCTGCTGACAGGATTTCTTCTTCAGACATAGTTGGTAGATCCCGCTCTAATCTAGCAGCAAACCTGAAAATGTTAAACAGGGCTGGTTCGTCCGGTGGTATCCTCTCCCGTAGCCCAAAAGGGGCGCCTGCCAGCGTTTGCCACTCATCTGAGGATAGTTTTCCTCTCAGTAACGGCTGCTTGTTGAGTAAGCTGAAAAGGTCTGTCAACCGTTCCCAGGCAGAAAACAGGGTTGATGATGATGGTCCGCTCGCAAAAGGCAGGTTATCCATGTTCAACCAGCCCAGGCCGGGGCCAGGATCGAACAGAAACGGGAGTTCATTGGCAGTAATTTTATATTTGGAGATCACCGTGGCAACTTTATGCAACTTCTTAAAGGTGTTAAATTGAACTGCAAATGCAGTGGCGGTCAGATGAACTGCAGGATTGCTCTCTGCAAAGACGGGGTCCAAAAATTCAATAATGGAGCTGCGACTGCTGTCCGCCGTTGAATTTATCCTCCTCGTCAGGAGCTGTTCGGTAGTCTGCATATCCAGCTTTAACGCATTTGCAAGTTTTTGCTTGACCAGGTTTTCGCTTTCTCTGGCGCGAAGATAAGGCATGAGCTTCTCCAGCACAAGATTGAACCTCTGTTCTGCCGTTTTCGGTGAATCGAACAGGTTTGAAGCATCAGTTGGATCCATAAAATAATTTTCAGGCTCCGTCACATAGGTAGCTGGCGCGTTGAAGAGGTCGTTAATTGCACTGTAGTACGGGGTTGCTGGATCTAATGGAACAAGCAGGTCTAACAGAGATGTTTTTTCTGTCTCTGTCATTATGCCCTTAAACCGTAGTTGTTTCGTGTCAACGTCGAAGTAAATCCTGTCCTTCAAACTATCAGGGGGAAAATGGGCGTCTATCTCCACAGGCAGTTGTTCAAGCGGTGCTGAGAAGGTTGGGAGTTCGAACATCTTCATTTTCTTCTCTACAAATATTCGAGGCGCATCGAAGAGTTGCTCCACGGCATTCCGGTATCCCGGATTGTCTGCGGTGTCGGCGGTGAACAGGGCCGTCTTTTCACGTTCTGTCATAGGACCAATAAAACTCAAAATATCTGTACTATCATCGTATGATACCCTTCTCCTCAGCTCGAGGCGAAATTCACGCTCTTCAACAGACAATAAGGATGGCAACGGGTCATTCAAAAAGTCATGAACTTCTGACGGCAATGAGGTGAGGGTTACCGTGTAAGCAGTACTGCCGTTAAGTGTGGAAAGGGCCCGGGCGATGAGCGTTTCGTCCCATTCTAACAGAGCAAGTTTTTCTCTTGTTACATCACCTTTTGGATCGGGTAAGACGGCCGTTTCCCCAGCGATCTTCTGCAGCCCGTCCCGAATTTCACCCAGGACCAGTGCGATGCTCTCTTCCGTGGGCGCAACTCCGGACGATTGGACGAAGTCATGCCGCAGCAGATAATCCAGTTCAGAAATACTGAAACCGGAGGCGCGTATCTTTCGCACTTTTTCAACAAAATCCAGTGTGTATTCGGTATTGGCAGCGGCAAATGGATTTTTGCCAGTAAGGGTTTTAACGGACAAGAATTCAGAGATGGATAGTTTAAGCGCCCTTGAGAACGAAACGAGGCGGTAGAGACGTGACAGGTTATCGAGATTCAGCTTATCTTGAACCCCATAATTATCAATCAGGAGCGCCAGTTCACTATCACTTATTTGCAAAGCGGCCAGTATAGCGGGGCCATACCTGCGAATTGTATTGGGGTCGGGGTCAGCGGGATCAAACGGATTCCCGAGTTCATCTCGTGCATCATTTAACAGGAAGACTTCATCCTCCGGGTTCAGAACGGCCTTGTTCAGGAAAAGCTGTTCGTAAAAGGACTTCACGTTCTCCTTTTTCTCTATTTTATAGGTGGCCGTGTCAAGGTTACCCCACCAGCTTAACATACTGACCAGGGGTACTTTGAGCTCCTTGCGCAGGCGTTCTATGTGAGAGAGCTTTACAATGAATGAATCGTCGATATCAGCGGTGTTCAGCGCGGTGAGCGCCCTGTCCAGTTCACGCATCGTCCACCCGAGTCTGCGTTGGAGCCGCACAAAGCGATGTATTTTGTTCAAATCGGACTCAGATACATTCCGGATATGGAGCTTGGAGGTATCACATATCTCCAGGTCGTCACCGGTAGCAGTGGGTGTGGGTTCGATGCCGAGGCGAATGTCATGGTTGATAAATTTTGTGTCCAGCAGTTCAAGCAATTCCCTGTAACTGAGGCCTGACTTTTCCAGGAATATGGAAACCCTGCTCACGTCTTCACTCCAGCTAATTGTCCCAACGTCTCTATTTTTATAACCCCAAAATTCTTCTGGCCAAATACTTTGTATGACAGTCGACCCATCGGCACTAGTGGTAAGCAGCCAATATGTTCCCCCCTTTGCGGTTCCTTGCTCAACCCTCATGAGCCTGCCTTCAGAGCGCACCCAGAGACCTTCTTTTACGATGTATATTCCGTTCTCGTTGTCATCAGCTTGTACCCTTACAAGCACCAGATTGTCAGATGAGAGTGGCACATCATCTATGGTCTGAAGTCCGGAGAGGGCTATACGATCTATCGTCGCTGCCTTGACTTTAAGCCCATCTGTGCAGATCTGTCTTTCGAAGGGCGTCAAGCGAAGGTATTCGCTGGCGATATCAATGTCGGTCAGATAATCTGGCAGTGCCACCCGATGGAAGGCTTCCATTAGTTGGTAACGATGAACGCCAAGGTGTTCCAGGTAAACCCTGCCCTCCTCGTCCCACAGGCTGAAAGGCAGGTCCCATGGATACACAGCCTCATTTGCCAGTTTATTGTATGCTGGTTCGTATAGGTATTCGGGGTGGGCGCGTAGCACATCAGCAGCCCCGCGTGTCTGGGGAACTTTCAGCGAAACATGGAGCTGTCCTGATTCTTTTGTAATTTTATAAGCCCACATAGTGGTGGTTATAAGCCATACACTGTCGGAGGGTATATCTGAGATGGCAGCGCTATCCGGCAGTGTAATACCATTCCCTGCAAAGGCATTCTTTAAAACCTCAGACAGTTTTCTATTATCCAGATCAGTTTCTAAGGTTGTGTCAGTTGTGTCAATGTTAAACGAAGTAAATGGTGCAACCGCGTGTTCAAGCACTTCATTCAACAGATCTACATATGGAACCAGCGTGTTGCTGTTTTCACAGGATAATTCGATCTCGCCTATATCTGGTCTTCGTTCGGATAAAACGTCAAGTGCCGTTTTATATGGTTCCACGGCCTGCATGCCTTTTAAAAACTGCAGAAGGTCAACCAGGTAAGCGGCAGGGCTATAGACAGAGCGGCAGTGTTCACATTCGCATAAGACAGGCTGACCGAACAGGGTCTTCCAGTTCGGGATTCCATCCACGGTTTTGGCCCACTCTCCTATCACAGGCAGCGAGTGGAACGCTGAGCCATACTTCCCTAACAGCAGGAGTGCCGTTGCAGAGATATGGGATGCCCTGGCATAAATTTCCTGGGCACGTGCATCGCCACCAACCACATTTGAGTACTTCCTTATAAATGCACCTTTCCTCATGCGTTTAATAGCCTGTGCCGAATCCAGGCCGTCAGTCATAAGCAGACGCATTACTTCATATCGCCCCGTTCTGGGAGCAAATTTGAATACCCGTTGCATGCTTTTCAGCTGTCTCATCAAGCCCTCACGGTCATCGACTCCTGCCAGAACGGTACTCTCATTTTTCTCTATAAACTCATCAATATAGGTAGTCCCAAACTCAAAATGCGGGTTATTGTTTCTGAAGAATTGGAGCATATCATTTCGGTTTCCATGCATTGTGGGGAACTCAACATCACTTGCAATTTTGTGGGTAAGCATTGCAGTAGGGAAGGCAACCTCTACGCTATCCACTAACCTTTGGGCATAATTATTTTTCTTCTCATCTTCATTTTCACCGGGGACATCGGGTGGCACACCAATACTACCACCCTCAGTCTGACTGTTAATCATATTGAGCCAGTCACCTTTGGAATATTTCGCCAGGTCACGTGCAGAATTCAGCGCTCCCTCCCTTTTGCGCCTCTGCAGCTCATTGATTAATGGCAAGTGTCTGCCGGTGAAGGTGTCAATCTGGAAGGTAAATGTAAGTTCTTCCAATGCACCATTTACCTGAAAATCGGGGTCTTCCTCAATCTTCTTCCAGAATGTTGTATCTGAATCTTCATGTTTCAGATACAGGCTTACAAATTTTTTCTGCAGGGCATCAGGAATATGGGTAGTTTTTATTATATTGCCCAAAGCGGGGGTTTCTCCCTCTTCCGGTTCTGCAAACGAATCCTCCACTGCAATGTCCTGGAGCTGATAAATATACGCGTCTATTTTCTCCTTAAAGCTCAGAGGAATGATATTTTGTTGTATAGATCGTTTCAATGCCCTCTTCAGCGACGATTGTTTATGAGATAAGAGCCGTTTCAGATCGGCAGGGATTTGTTGACGGAATAATCCATAGAAGATTTCGGGCGGTACCTTTTTCTCTTTGAAAAAACGTTCGGCTTCAGCTAAGAATGTGATGTGTTCTTTCTCTATGCCCGTCTCATGAGTCAGGAACTCAATGTCTTCATCATTCAATTCTTCCAATGGAACATTTTCAAGAACCGGTGTAAGATGTTCTCTGTGTCGTTCATATTCCGAAGGACCCGTGTATTTGCCTCCGCCAACCATGAGGTCTACCGTTATAACACGCAGGGCATTGAAAATGGGCTTTGGAGTTGAAACAAGTTCTTTGTTCTGCTGATCGTATACCCGGACAAGCAGGTCGGCGTTCCCCTTTTCGACACGGCGAAACTGGTTTGTCCTGTACGTTATCTCATAGTGTCCGGCTGTGTCAGTTTCTGCCTTGCCCAGTTCCTGTTCGCTGCGCATATCCTTGTCAAACGCCTTCACCGTTCCACCCGGGAGTGGCTTACCATCCGCCTGGCGAACCGTACCCCTGACAATAAAGGGCTGCAGCGCTTCTACCTCCTCGTTTATCAGCCTGGCAGTAACCTCATCCACGACCCCCGTAGTCCCCAGACCATGTGCCTTCTGGAAGTCCAGCACCCTCCTGCGTGTCTCCTCGCCAAAGAGGCTTTGATCGATCTCTCCGGCAGGAATGGTGTATCCGAGTTTGAGTAACTCAGTCTGGAGTAATTTTACATCATCGCCCTTCAAACCTTCCTTTAATTCTCGTCCCTGAAGATTCACGATTTCTCTCCTTTTTTAAAAGTTGTCAGTTATCAGCTATCAGTTGTCAGATATTGATTTTAAACCTGTTGTTTTCCTGCCCCCTGAAAACTGTCCACTGCACCCTGTCTTTGACAGTTGTCAGTTGTCAGCTATCAGTTATCAGGTATAGATTTGAAAACCTGTATTTTTCTGCACCCTGAAAACTGCACCCTGCACCCTGGAAACTGTCCACTGCCCCCTTTTCCTTAGTTATTCAGTCAGTCACTATTTTGATTATTTGATATTTGAAGACTTGTACAATATCCTGATTTGAGAAAATGTTACTTATATTTCTTGTATTTCTCATTGACATTGATATCTTTGTAATCTTATAATTATGACAAGTTCATTATTGGAGGACAAATTATGACAATTGAACTTTCTTTAAAAGACTTAACAGACGCTGTTGAACATCTTAATCAACAAGAGCAAAAAATACTTTTGTCTAAATTATTATCTCTACAAAAAATCTCATTTGACGATTTAGCTTTACTGAAGGTAGCTGAATCTTCTTTCGACTTCTGGGATAATCCAGAGGATTCAATATATGATAACCTTTAATAAAGGTGATGTAATATTAATCCCTTTTCCCTTTACGGATCTTTCAACTACCAAACAACGTCCAGCTTTAATAATTTCCTCTGATCAATTTAATAACAAACATAAGGATGTTATTGTTATGGCTATCAGCTCACGAATCCCTCTCAGATTCCAGAAGATGAATATCTCCTCTCCTCCAAAGATCTGAAGACTTCAGGTTTACCTAAAAGTCTTTGATTAAATTGGGCAAGATAGTTACCATTAATCAAAGTCTAATTATAAAGAAGTTAGGAAAAATACCTGATCAAACAGTAACTTCAATCTTAAATCAATTTAATGTATCAATCGTCAGAGATACAGACTAACAATATGTCCAACCCCTTTCTTTATTCTTAGTTTCTTTCAGCTTTACTATTTATGCTAACGCCTTCCTTCTGAATTCTGACTCCTGTATTCATTATTCTGCATTTTGTTTCCTGCCCCCTATATTTAAAGTTATCAGGTATCAGGTAACAGTTGTCAGGCATGGATTTTAAATATGACTCATTTATCGCTTCCCAAAATATAATCACAAATCAAGGTTTGATACCATTATCCCAAACATATCCTTTAGAATGGGTTACCTTGGATCCAAGGACTTGTGTATCCAGGAGTATGAAATCTAAATCTTGTGATATCTAATGTTAAAGGTGCCTCTACTGTCAGATCCATAGCACCACCCCCGGTCCAACCAAGGCCCCTTTGGGTACCCTCCCCAACTTCAAAGCTACTGTTTGGATTTCGGATTTCGAACTCGACTGCAGTTCCAGTTCTACTCCATTGTGACCCTGGATAATCAAGGGTAAGCCGTTCATAAAGATGCTCCATTCCAACAATATCGTCCATATCTGTCGGCAAGGTAACGTATACTCTGCTACCCGGGCGACCTAAAGTACCGCTTTGTCTTGCTAAAGGCAAATCATTTAAGGATATAGACCTTCTTATTAAAATAGTAGATGGAGCACTTTCTCCTGCCGGTTCAGCTAAACTATAAGCAGTTGATAAGAGTCGTCTACTGGATAACCTACTTAAAGTACTCTGACTTTTCATTATTGTTGTGCTAGCCATCGGGGCAAAACTAACTGCCAAACCCATTACTAATCCTACGTCTCGTGGGGATCCCGCCTCCGCTCTTTCTCCTAGTTCAAATTCTGTTTCTAAGGTAGTATGCGGAAGTTCGGGAGGAAAGTCATCTATTGGCAAAATAGCACTAAAAACACCAATTATAAATTCTGCCGCTACCATTATTAAATATCGGTCTGGCTCGTCTCTAGGGTCTGTCCTTCTGGTACGCGATTGCGGTGGTGAGGAAATACTGCCTGTGTCAGATTGTGCAGGCACTCTTATGCTCTCATCGCCAAGTTCTGGGTTTAATAAACGATCGCCTGTCAGATTTTCCTCAAGAGAAAGCCTCAACTGCTCTTCTTGTGAAATAGTTTGTTCCCTTTCCATTTCCATTTCCGAAAATGCGTGTATTAAACCTAAAGCATCGTGTTGTGGGGGAATTTCCAAATCCGAAAGAGATGTAGATATTAAAGGTTCGTTACCTTGCAGCCCAATTGTGTCTGTGAGTCGCACAGGATTTCCGTTGACGTATGTAAACTGGTTCACACCCGCAACAATGTCAAGTGGGTCTGTACTCACCCACCTCCCCAACCACGGCGCATAATACCTTGCAGTATGATAATTCAGGCCTGTCTCCTCATCCCGTTCCATGCCCGTGTAGCGATAGCGTTTTGAAGATACTTCAATGTCATGCCGAACGGCCTGATAAGCGGTTGTTCCATAAGGGTGATGTTCCTCATAGGTAATGACTTTGCCGTTTTCATCCAGTTCCAAACACGCAGATCCGAGATGATTGCCGAATTGGTACCGTATTGACTGCTCTGGTGAACTGTCATTTCCCTGTAGACGCGTGTCTATCATTGCTATGCGCTGTGTATCGTCGGCAACATGCACGGTCTCGCGCTCAAGTGTGATACCGCCTGAGCTATTGTATTTGCGAAAGAGCTCATATCCGCCCAGATACAACCGCTCCTCCACTATCCCGTTCTTCTTTACCACCCGCTTGCGGGTTCGCTGTTTGCCCGCATCATATCGGTACCATGCTTCAAGGGAGGTATCGGGACATTTCTCCATACCGATGCCCTGGGTTCCTGTTGCCCGTACGACATGATGTAAATGCTCGGTGAAGTCCCACTCCATGGTCGACAGGTGCGGCATTTTAGTCATGCTGCCATGAGGATTGTAAATATATCTATAGTCCAGGGATGGGGTTTCAGGGTAGTGGTCAATCGGAGAACTGCCCACTCCTGTTCCCGTTGCCAGCAGTCGATTGCTGCCGGGTTCATACTGATAATGCCGTGTCCAACTGTTGGAGCTCTCACCGTCACCGTGCGCCGTGTGTCTTGCCCTGAGGATATTGCCCACCTCATCGTATGTGTACTGCTGGGTATAGTTACGCCAGGCCATGGCGTCATTTGTGTGGTAACGCCTGCGATAACTGCAATCGTTCCAGTTGTCGTGTGTATTATACACTACCTGTCCCGCATGTTCCCGCCCCTGTGCTTCTCTAAGCTGGTAGAGCGCGTCGTAGGTGTACCGGTTCCGTGCATCTATCTGAAAGTTGTTGAAGAAAACCGTTGGCTGGGCGTCATCCCTCATTTCTGTAATATTGCCAACAGGGTCATACGTATAACGGAGATTTTGCAGATCTTTAGTCCTTGAATCTCTCGTAGTGTTTAAATGAATTAATCGAAAGGTCTCTTCATCGTATTCATAATCGGTAGTTGCACCGTTTCCAAATTCAATGCTGAGACGCTGGCCCTTTTCGTTATAAGTGATCTTCCTGATGACCGGTTTGCTTGTGCCATTCTCATACAAAGTAGACGTCTTTGAAGCATCAAGAATGAGGTCTTCGCTCTTCAGCAGGCCGCGCTCGTTATAGTGTGGTTCATACACCGCGACACGCGTACCCACACCCTGATGCCAGTTATACAAACGCATCATCCGGTTCAACGCGTCGTATTCGGTAATCTGGGTAAATATTTCTCTCATAAACAGGCTGTCGCGCTCTCCATCCGGCACAAGAGACTCCACCTCCTGCCAGTTCACGTCGTGTTTATATTCACCGGCCAGGCGACGGCGTATCTCCAAAAGATTTCCCTTGTAATCAAATTTCCAATTGTTAACCATGCCGCTCTGGTCATAGCTCCGGTAGATTTGACCACGCAGGTTTCTCACCTTCGAATCTGGTACAGCCTCGCCATACTGTGTATAGTTTACGACAGTCCAGTCAAGATGACTGTCATTACGCAATTCAATCTTTTGTGGTCGTCGCAGTTTATCATAGTGGGTACGCAGGATGTTATCCCTGCTGTCCCACCCATAGAGTGGTTTCCCGGTAACATCCATCAGCATCCAGCGGTCACCGGCATCCATGCTGTGCTGGAAGAGCAGGTTTCCCGCGATATCGTAACAGGGTACCGAACCCGTGGGCACGTCCTCGTTAGGCTCACCGACCCATGTCGTGGCCTTCGGAGGCGTGATGTACTGCATCACAAGGTTTTTTCGCGCATCGCGGATCCAGAGCGGCTTCCCTTCGGCATCGAGCCTGGTAAAGGTGACATATTTTTCATCTACCACTGTACCGGCATCATCACGATAACGATTGTGCGTGACTGCCACGACCTCACGGCCAAGGCTGTCGAGAAACACCTGTGCGGGCGTGTTCGCGTGAACTACGGTCAGTTCAGCGGTACGGCGCATTTCCGGTGAGGCGCTGGCACTGCTGCTCCTGGCATACCAGGCGTTACCATCTTCGAGAACCGTGTCATTCGCATCGAAACTCTTCACGAACCATGGTGAGAATTCCACCCTGCTGTATGTTTTATTAGGCTTCTCGGTACGAATCAATCTGCCTATAGCGTCATAATACATCACCGTTGCAACACCTTTCTCCAGGGGCTCTTTGAAACGATGGTCAGGATGTTCTATTACATCTTTGCTGAAGTACGGCTCATACTGTTTTACCGGCTTGCCTTTGTTGTTGAGGATTGTCTTACCGTTAGCAATCCAGCGGAATGGGCCGCCGTCCACCTCAGGTTCGGCCTTTGCCTTGGTTACAATCGGCTGTCCCATTCCATCGGAATAAGCAAAGGATACTTGAAGGCGACTTTTTTCATTAGGATCAAGCTGCTTTATGTGTTTTTCTCTCAAAATTGAGCAGGCGCAGGCGGGGTGGACACCGTATGTCAGCGTGCCATCTGACGTTCGTTCTTCCCCAAGATAGTATACGTATCGTGCCGAGGCTGTACCAAGCCAGTCACGAAGTTTCTTCTCGGTCTCGTCATAGTTTTCGATAAAGATGCTGCGGATTTCTTCTGATACAAGGTCTTCATGGAAACCTGACAAGGTATCGCCAGACTCAGTACCACCAAATTCTGTACCGGTATTTCCCATTACCGCTGACCCGATGGGCATTCCGAGGGTATCAAAAGCGACGGCAGTAACATTGTCATTCATGTCCTTGATCTTTTCAGGAGCCAGGACACGAAAGTCGAATGATTCAATAACTATTTCGTTTTCAGCCGGGTCTTTACTGCTCCTGATGTATAGGTCATAGTCTTTGTCATATTCGAGCAGAGTATCCTCTCCAAATGGGTCTGTGTATTTTTCCGGCAGATAAAAATGGTGTCGAGCGTCGTCGGCAAAACCCGCAATCCCTGAGCGTATCCACCAACGATCATTCCATCGGTAATAACCACCCGACTGAAGGATACGCCGGACGGCTGTTTCATAATCTTCTCCACTTTCCTGCACGGTTTCGAGCTTATTGCGCAGGATCGTATCAAGCAGGTCTTCAGTGAGCGCCAGCTTGTATGTCTCATAGGTGAGACCAAGCCAGTTGAGTTCACCTAACAGCAAAGCATTGTGAAGGTTTTCGTTGAAATAGAGAATGCGCACATGTTCGACAATCCGTTTCTGGACATCGCTGTGATTCGGCAGTTGATGGTATTCGATCTCTGAAACGGTTTCCCCTCCTGTCTGGTATATCTCACTCAACCTGAATCGCCGCAGTTCATCGAGGGTGAAGTAGACATCGTCCCAGGGATCTTCTATGGTAGTACGGTCGTCTTCGTCCTGCGGACGGATACCGGTTAATTCGTAGGTCTTCACCTCGCAGGGGAGGCGTAACCGGTAGTGGTCGGGAAGATCCACATCGTTTGTGTAATGGGTTTCCGTATAGCTCAGGTGCAATTCATTCTGTACCCGGCGAATTAGTATGTCAGTACCGACAGGAAGGGTTAATGCTTCCTCCTGAAAGAGCCGAACACGCGGGTAGGCGACTGCAAGGGCCTGGAGCGGTTGACCGTATTCGTTGGTATTCAGGGTCAGCGTGTGGGCGATCCGTGGATCCGGTTTCAGGACAGGTTCCCTCATATCTATTTCATAGTGATAGGTAATGGCCTCGCTTTCCGTCACCAGGAAGACGGCATGTCTGTTTTCATCACGCGGCTGTATCCGCCTGATCTGGCAATTGTGACATGCAGTGGAAAAGAGTTTTACCGGCACGTGCCGCCCGACCTCAAGCGCATCCACATCGAGCTCGTACGTCTCCTGCCTGAGGGTAATGCCCTTGCAGGCACGCAGTGCCTCGCGCAACTCTTCGGTGCTTACGTCTGACGTCAGGAAATCGGGTTCGGGCAGCTCCCGCTCAGAAAAGTGATAATCACTGTCAATGGTATACCCGGCTTCATCCAGCCAGTTGGGAAAGTATTCCTCCCTGAAACCGTTGATCATGCGATCGCGATCGATGAAGGCGCCCGTATGAAACCAGGTGATGGTCTTGACCGGCGGCTGATAGAGCGTCTTGTCGTCGCTGATATAGGGACTGGCCGTGTTCCCCTCAATAAATTTTCCGTACGACTCCACATCCACCTGTTCTACCCTGCCGAAGCCGCGGAATTCTCGTTCGATGCCGTCATAATAGCCGTGATGGTAGCTGTACCGCGTTGAAAAGGTCGTATTCCTCCATTTTTCCTTTACCGTTGTCCGTTCCACCACATGGACGGGAAAGGGGAGCCGGGTGAGCCAGGGTGTTCCGGCCTGTTTGTCCGCAAGGTAAAATTTGGTTGAGGGCGCATACTCTATTTCTGTCTCAGCCCCCAGGTTATTGATGACCCTGGTGAGCAGATGGGGTTTCAGGCCGCCCATGAGATCCACGTAACGCATGGGCTGACGGCTGTCTCCATGCAGGGATGATGACCAGACGAGACAGGCGGTACCATTGCCGAAGAGGTCTACCGCGATTACGCTGGAAAGGTCATCGATCCTCGGGAAATGTTTCAGCTCGTAAACCTCCGCCCAACGGTTACCCGACTGATTGAGGTAGATATCAACACAATCGGATTTCAGATAGATAATGTCGGTGACACCTGAGCCGTCGATATCCGCAAGTCGGATACGCCGCTGGTCAAACTGATCGGTTGTGTCAAACCATGGGGCGTTATCCATGGTTACCTTTGCGCCGAATCGGCCGTATCCAAGATTGGGCCAGTAGCAGACCTCGCCGTTTCTAATACGAACGAGATCGGTAAGGCCATCTCCCGAGATATCGGCCAGGTAGACGGACTGGGTGCCGTCGGCGACTACGAGCCGTGGCCCCTTTTCCTCATCAAGCGATTGTCGCACCCGTTCGCCTGATGCAAACCCCTCTTCCGCCAGCGACTCATACCAGGTAAAGGCATCGTCTTCCGTGATCAGGATGTCGGCGTGACCGTCACCGGTGAGATCAATAAACCTGAGATTTTGGTCCTGCCAGGGAAGATTCGGACAGGCAGTGAATGGTTGAAAGGTCTCCCACTGTTTATCATGGGTCCTTTCATAGAAACCGGGTGTCGGCTTATCAAACTCAACGAGATCGAGCTGGCCATCACCTGCCAGGTCCAGGAGCTGCTGTCCGCTGGCGTTAAGGTTGGCCATGGAAGGCATCTTACGCACCTGTCTTACTGGTGCAAAATGTGCAACGTGTTTTGTTGATCCACTACTCTGGACAGGCAGGCTGCTGAGGTTTTCCTTGTAATACCAGGCATCCCCCTGTTCTGCCAGGATGCCTGAAAACCCCTCCCCGTCCAGATCCACCCAGCGATACTGTCCACCGTCCAGCCCCTGAGGCAGATTCTCAAGGCTCTCCCTGTCAACCGTCTGAACCTCTTCCTGAATCTCCGCCTTGCTGTACTGATACTCGAGCGGCGGCAGGGACTTTTTCAGATAGGTTTCATCATTCTGGTGTTTATAGCCTGACTGTGTAACACCCGTAATAAAAGAGGCAATAGGGCCTTCGTCGTAGCTAAATTCCGTAGAACGGACGATATAATCATCAATGCCAAGTTCATCCTTAAAATGATGAAACATCAAAACGCGGTGGCACAGACGGTAGGTGCGTATTTCAAATCCGGCCTTGTAGCTGGATAATGGATCCTGACGGATACTCCAATCGTGCTGTTTATCCTTAAAGGTGTTCACAAACTGCCGGCCCTGGGAATCAGGATCTAACGTTTCGTAATGCCCTTCATCATAGTCAAAGACCACCTCGAACATCCAATCCATCGCTGAAAGGTCGGATTGTCTTAAGCGGGATATCTTATTTCCATATTGTATGCGTTTGAGATAACGGTTTGCCGAGCGGCCTGCGTCGGTTCTATTCCGCTCATGTACCTGCGTAAGAACGATTTTTTTAGAATCCTCCGGAACGTATTCATAGACGATGACATTACCCTTATCATCATACATCTCAGAGATCAGCCAGCTGAAGATACGGGTGGGATCATCAGGATCAGTAATACGACTTTTATCCGTTTTGCCGTACCAGGTGGTAATGTTGTCTTTGGAGATGGAACGCCAGAAGGTGTCCTTTGGGTTGGTTTTATGTGTCCAGCGCTCAATGCGGGCGAACAGCCCTTCGATGCGTGGGCGGTAACGCAGGATCGTGTGATCCGGTGCGCTGGTTTCATCCACAAATCTGCTGCCGTCTGACCGGAGAACCGGTACCAAGTCCTCCGCACCGGAAATGATAAAGACATCGGACTCTTCAGCATCCCGGTATTTTGGCAACCCCTTATCCGTCTTACGTGTGATGGTGGGAAGTGAAAGATTCCATCCGAGGCCGAAAGGACCGTTACCGGCACCCGAGTCGTAGGAAAGCGAGAGTTGCGGGCCAAAACCGGATCGGCCCGGACTGGTGGCAATGGGCACGGTCATTGAGCCGGTGCCGGTGACCGGGTTAGCGGCAAATTTTTCCCCAATCCCGCGAATGGCGCCACCGCCCTTAGGAACCTGTATGGCGGGGGCACGGGTTTGAAATCCGTCGCCATTCTGAGCCGACTCCTTGTTATTACCTTCTTTGTTTTGTGGATTATTGAACATACAAAAACTCCCACATGATATAGGTAAAAATTTGTCCTTTAAAATCTGAACGGTATCTTCCGCTCAGAGTAAACACACCACCTCTTACAAGGGGGGAAGTTGTCTGGTATACTCTATTGACTATATAAATAAAAAAAGCCTTACTGCACAAATGCCCTTTCGGAAACATCTTCGGCAGTAAGGCTATCTATTCAGCAAACAGTCCCGCAGCAAAACTTCTCTGGATATGCGTTAAGACCCTGTTACTTTGCGCCCCCTGATCACTCAGGGTTTACCTTTATCGGTTATTTTTTTTATGTCACTATGATTTAACTGTTTGTTTGAAAGGATGAATGTTAAATTTTGATGTTGAGAGTAAAGATTATTCTCTTAAAGTTAATTCTTTCGCAGATATAATGCCAATGATGTATAAATAGTGATAAATACATAAGCTTCTCTACCATTAGCAGTTACCTATATATCTTAACATTCTTATCATTTATATTTGTTATGGATCTATAACAATTTTTGTTATTTTGTCATAACAAATTTGAGGACTAGAAAGACATTACTTTAATTTAAACAGCACTTGGTCAAGAGATGCTTTCAATATGTGCTGCACGAATAATCCTGATAAATGATGCACAGGTTGATATAGATGAAATGTGATGATTCTGCTTACAATGTTTCGAAAACAGTGAAACGAAATGAGGCTAGTATGTGAAATGCTCTCTGCAATACAGTCAGATGAATTAGTGAAGTAACAACACGAATGAAAGACTAACACAGCTCTTGGCATTAGCAGGTTCCTAAAAATTTATTGTAGTAGTTTACAACAATTTATAAGAATATATGTGCACGAATTACTGCAAAACCTTAACGTGTCCACTGTGCAAACAGGCTTGATTTTAGCTAACGAATACTATTTTGTCAATATAAAATTTAAAATCTAAAATTCTAAAATCTATACTTATTATCACTTTGTTTACTTTGCTTCTGTTCTCAACTCGGTACTATGAATAATGATTGAAATAACTATTGGTTTCTAATACTATGTTTCAACCAGCAACCATAAAAGCATGTTTTCCAAAATAGATTTGATTGCTCCCTCAAGTTAGGCCATCCTGGCTAACTTTTCCAAAATTCCGAAAACTGCCTTCCATGGCAGTTTTTACGGACTTTTGAACTTGCGCCTGCATCGCAAAAAGTAAGGAAATATTGAAATCCCTGTGCGTAAATTTAGAAGGAGAAAAAAATGGTAACAACCTTGAAGCAAGAAAATAAACCTATTGTAGTTAAACAATATATTATCGACGATAAGGGTCGTAATGTAGCAGCAATTATTGAAATTGAAGAACTCAACCGGTTAGAGGAATTGATTGAGAACTTATCGGATATAAAATCTATTGAAGACAGAAAAAATGAGCCCGACGAAGATTATGAAAACTATAATCTAAAAAATTAAAAGGCGAAGACCAGTATAGGTTACGTGTGGGTGATTTCAGAGTCATTTACACCGCTCATGAAAAACAAAAAATTATCACGATATACCGCATTAGACATCGCAAAGACATTTACCGATAGTCCTATTGGGGGGGATACATTGGTAACGCTAGTTTTGAAATTTCAAAACAAAAGAAGAGTCGTTGTCCCATTTCATTAAAAAGACCTGCCTATAAGTTTTTACAGAAGGCAGCATGTTTCATCCGAATTAATTTTTCAATAGTTTCAATTACACCGTTAAAACCACTGTTTTCCTCTATTCTTTTTCTAAGATCTTTAATCCTTTGAGAATATTCCGGATTTGCTAAAATTTCCTGAATCATTTTTATTATTTCTCCGGGTGTAGTGCGGACAATATCACCCTTTATCCCCAGACCATGATACGCAACCCGTGCGGCGTTGCCGGGTTGGTCCCGTTCACACGGAAAAACAATCATCGGAACACCGGTGGCAATACACTCATTCACCGATTGCATTCCTCCGTGCGTAATCATCACATCGGCTTTTTTTAACAAAGTGATCTGTGGGATACGGGTAGACACATAACAATTATCCGGGACAGCTTCAGGTTCAAGGCTAAATTGACAGTCCCCGATATGTAAAACCACCTGCCACTCAGGATGAAGAAAAGAGAGCCGGATCATTTTCCGGAAAAAACCTGCACTCCGTTTGTAAGATCCGCTATGCGTTCCCAGAGAACAGAGGATCAGTTTTTTGTTCTTATCGAATTTCCAGGAAATCCGATCCTCTTTTCTGTTGATGTCAACCGTCAGATCTAAATATTTTCGACTAAATGAGTTTGGAAAATCAAGCTTCGCCGCCCCCAAAACAATGTGTGGAAAATTTATTTGCGGTAGAAAAAATTCGCTGGTTTTAAATTTCAGTTTTACGGATCTTGAATAATTTTTCAAAATTATGGGTACAATAATCCGGGAAACAAAAAGTGCCGGGATCACCCGTTTTAACCATACCTTTGTCCAGGCACATATTACTCTGATTTTACTTGCGAGTGAGAGATCCGGAACGATATCAGTCGTAACCGGAGGGGATATGAAATTCACAAAAGACGCAAAGTTTGGAAACAATGTCATAACGTTAATACCGCTTTTCAGACCCGCCAGACCGATAATGTTTATCAGGGAATCAGTGAGCATTAACTGTATAGAGTGTTTCTTAATGTACTCCTCTACCTGCAGAGAAGCCTGTTTGTATAGATAGAGTATCTCTCTGAATTTTTTCTGCTTTAACAACTCCTGTAGTTTTGAAAAATCATTATCGAGTTCGAATTCGAGGAATTGAAATCCTTGTGCTTCAACATGCTTCCTGAACAGAGGGAATCCGACATAATATATTCGATAACCCTTTTTTTGCAGGTGTTTAGCCATTTTTATGGTGGCATTATACCCGGACATTTCCGGATACAGACAAAACAATATGCTCTGCATAAATTTATTCTCCCGCCAAATAAAATTGGATTAACATCTCAGTTTTATCAGGTATTTCTGGAAAACAGGCCTATTTCTATAAATAGTACTGACACGTTATGAAAAATGAAAAACAATTTTATTCTTGCCGGGAACAATATCAATAAAGAAATCTCATCTTTTTTTCGACTTTCCCGTTAGGTCTTCGGCAAAAATTTTGCACCTTTATAATTTCTGATATAAATGTCGGATAAGCAACCAAGTTTGAAGTGCCTTAAGTAAACTAAAATACCTAATGTTAGAAAATAAATTTTCCGTTACTTTAGCTCACTTCAAACTTTAGGCACTTTTAACTTTTCATGTCTTTGTTGGGCGGATTTTTTATCCCCCGACATTGTTAGGCAACATTGAAATTCCTCATATCCAGTTCGTCATCAAGTATGATTCAGCAAAATGATGCTTCCTTTTTTGTCTGCTTCCTTTTTTGTCTTGAATCCAGGCATACATTGTTTTAGCATGTAAGTTGATACAATAATCATATTCGTATTTTTTATGATACAATTTCATCTTTATCTCCTCCTGAACCAATGGATTAAATAGAGAACTATTCCCCCATGAAATAATTTCCCGATTGGAGCCTTCATGAGCATCAATTCATTACTCCCGACTCGTATCATGCACAGTGAAATCAAATCGTCCGTTTCAAACCGTATTGAGAGGAGGATAGCAATTGGAAACAGGTAAACCTGGTTTTCTCCCGTTTTATGAGCGGCTGATCAAACGATTTCCTGGATATATTGTTGGCGAGGTGCTGGTCTCTCTCTTTCTCGGAATTGCTTTTTTTGCTGTACATTATATTTGTACCGGTAACAGGGTTTTCGAAGATTTCAGCTGGTTCCTCAGCATTTTAATCACTGCTTCTCTGCTTTGCCTGTATTACGCAACATATACTTTGCGAAGAATATTTCCGGAAATGGACATACGCCTGCACCCTGAAGATGCTCAGGTATATTTGATACCGCTTAAAGTTCTCCTTTCAGACCGGAATTTTATTGTAGCAGGACTCTTCTTTGGCATACTGAACTGTGCATTTGGGTATAGTTTCGGGATTCCGGTTATAGAATCGACCGGTGTTATAACAATCATGGGCGGATATTTCCTTGCAGGGTTTATATGCGGAATGGCGGCTTTCGGTATTTATGGAGTTTCTGTTGCAATCATCGCATTTTCAGGGAAAGCGAAAAGTTCTTTCGACTTCACCTCACCGGATCATTGTGGTGGAATGCAATTTCTCGGGGAAGCTCTCGTTGTATTCAGTTCGGTTACCTTAATCGTTGGAGTTTTGATTTCTCTTTATATACTCAAAACCGATTGGATACGGGAGAATACGTGGTGGATAATTTCGCTTAAAGGCTTTTGGATTGTATTTCCCTATGTCATGTCCCTCATCGCTCTGGTTGTCCCGGCAGTTGCGACGAATAAGGCCCTCACTGAGTATAAGATGAACCAGGAAATGATACTTCAGAGACATTTAACCGAGATACGAACACATCTTGAAGGCAATAAAATCAGTGCTTCAGAAAAAGAGGAGTTACGAAAAGAGTACGAATTTCAAAAGAACATGCGACAGGATCTCCACAGGATGAAGACGTGGCCCTTCGGACTGAATGCGAACTTAAAATACCTTGCAATTTTCCTTCCGAACGTATATGCATCGGCAAAAACCGCTTCGGTATGGATACACAAATTTTTTTAGCCTGTTAACCACGATGAAGCCGCTCATTATGCATCATGACCTGTATAGTGGAAACACTGAAATACCAGGAACGAAACAATGATATGACATCAATTATTCTCGCAATACCCGATAGGCAGTATTTTCGTTTTGAATGAAAACATTTTTTTGTGTAAAAAATATAAACTTGAACTATAATTGATCTCATCCTGAGAAAAGTTTTTGTAACAACCTCAAAAAGGAATCGTCTATGTCTCTTGATTTTACTATTACCATAGCGGGACAGGCCGGCCAGGGGCTGAATACGTTTGCAGATATTCTTACTAAGGTCCTTGCAAGAAGCGGCTACCACCTGTTTGTAACGCAGGACTATATGTCCAGGATTCGTGGCGGACACAACTTCACGCAAATTCGAGTTAGTGATAAACCGATTTACTCCATACATGCTGGTTCCCATTTACTCGTTGCACTCGATCAGCAAAGCGTAGATCTGCATTATAACCATTTATCCGATCCGTCATTCATTATCCACGATCTCGATACGGTAAAAGTACCGAAAACAGGAAAAATTCAAGACGTAGGTATCCCAATCAAAAAAATAGCAGTTGAATGTGGCAATCCTCTTTATGGCAACTCTGTGGTATTAGGTATCGTTTCGGCACTTTTAACGCTTGAACCAAGTGTTCTCACAAACATCCTCAAAGCGAGTTTTGCAAAGAAATCTGATGAACAAACAAAAGGAAATATGAAGGCTGCCACCGAAGGATTCGGGTACATGTCAAAAAATTTCCAAAATCTTACTATCACCCTTGGAAAGGTGAAAAAGAAAAACCGAATGTTGATAAGCGGGAGTGAATCAATATCACTGGGTATGATGGCAGGAGGTCTTCGATTTATCAGCGCATATCCCATGAGCCCCTCTACGGGAATATTTACCTTTGTAACCGATAAAGGCCGAAGACTCGGCATACTATCTGAACAGGCTGAAGATGAGATAGCAGCATGCAATATGGCGCTGGGCGCCTCTGCTGCAGGGGCACGTGCTGCTGTTACGACATCGGGAGGAGGTCTTTCCCTCATGTGTGAAGGTATAAGCCTTTCAGGAATAGCTGAAATACCGATCGTTATCGTAAATATGCAAAGGCCTGGGCCGGCAACGGGTTTACCGACACGCACCGCGCAGGAGGATCTTGATTTCGTCCTGCATATTGGTCACGGAGAGTTCCCACGCTTTGTCCTTGCTCCGGGCACAGCGGAAGAATCATTTTATACCTCCATCCATGCAATGAATCTTGCTGAAAAATATCAGGTACCGGTCTTTATCCTCGGAGACCAGCATCTGGCCGACAGCTACGTTACCGTGGACACGTTAAACACTAACAAGGTTAAGTACAGAAGCTATCTGGTAAAAAGTACTGCCCTGAAAAAACCTTACCTTCGATACAAAATTACGAAAAACGGAGTATCTCCCCTGGCCTATTATGGCCAGGAGAAGATTAATTTCATTGTAGACAGTCATGTACATACAGAGGACGGCCATATTTCAGAAGATATGAATGTGGCTGGAAAAATGGTGGAAAAACGATTCAGAAAACTTGATGGGATGAAAAAAGAATTTTATGGACCGCAATATTATGGCCCAAAGAATGCTAAGACCCTGTTTGTATCGTGGGGGTCTACGTATGGTGCGGTGAGAGAATCGATAGATTATCTCCTGTTGCAGAAGAAAAGCGTAGCAATGATTCATTACAATAAAATATGGCCATTCCCTTTAGAAGAGTCAATCAAACTCTTAAAATCAAGGAAAGATATTTATGTAATTGAGAATAACTATCAGGGACAATTTGATCGATTACTGAAGAGAGAAACACAAATCAATACTGGAGAACCTATTCTCAGGTACGACGGACGTCCCTTTAACGTTGAGTTTATCATTGAAAAGTTTGAAAAGAGGTTGAAATGACCAAAGAAAACCAATTTCATTACTCTGGTGAGTTAGCATGGTGTCCGGGATGCGGAGATTTTAGCATACTTTCATCGGTAGAAAACGCTCTCTTGAATTTGAAAAAAAAACCTCACGAGGTGCTTATTGTTTCAGGAATTGGACAGGCAGCAAAACTGCCCCATTATATAAACACAAACGGTTTTGACGGATTACATGGCAGGGCATTGCCTGTTGCTTTTGGTGCAAAGGCGGCAAACCACAAACTCCTGGTACTTGTCACGAGCGGAGACGGGGATATCTATGGCGAAGGTGGAAATCATTTTATACATGCCATACGGAGAAACATTGATATCACCTTAATTGTCCATAATAATCAGGTTTATGGGCTAACTAAGGGACAAGCCTCACCTACTTCTGATTTGGGAATGATAACAAAAACACAGCCTAATGGCGTAGCTACCGCCCCTTTTAATCCGCTGGCAACCGCGATTGCTCTGGATGCGGCGTTCGTTGCACGAAGCTTTTCTCAAGAAACAAAGTTCACAACAAAGCTCATAGAGGAGGGAATACAGACTCGTGGCTTTTCACTCATCGATGTGCTTCAGCCGTGTGTATCTTTTAACCATATCAATACCTACAAATGGTATAGTGAGAGGGTATATCAACTTGACAGTTCTCATGATCCTGCAGATAAATCACAAGCATATAAAAAATCAGGTGAATGGGGAGATAAAATACCCATCGGTGTTATCTACAAAAAACCCCGAAAAACGTATCTCGATACTACTTTTAAAACCAGAGATCTCCCCTTGTTTAAGAGAAAAACAAAAATTAAAGACCTTATATCAATAATAAATGAGTTTTATTGAGTTGTATTAATTGATAGTTTTTTTATTAACAACAATGAGTTGCCGTATACTGTAGACAAAAACCACGTTTCAGATTTGTATGTGCTCTTCTGTTACTGCCATATGAATTATTCATTGTAAACGTAAACAATGGAGAAGTGAAATGAAAGCTCAAAATCCAGATAACAATACGATAGTGTCGACAGATAAAATAGACAGGAAATGGATCGACGTAAATATCCCCTGCAGCGATGCCTGTCCCATAATGACCGATATTCCGGGCTACATCCAGGCTATTATGGAAGAAGATTACAAAACCGCCTACCGTATCAATAGAAAGGATAATGTGCTCCCCGGTGTTTTGGGGCGTGTCTGTAACCGGCCCTGCGAACCGGTATGCCGGCACGGCAGGAACGGCCTCGGTGACCCGGTCTCTATCTGTTTTCTGAAACGATCAGCTGCCGACTATGGGATGGAATCTGTCAATCCGGAAATACAATCCAACGGTAAAAAGGTCTGCATAATAGGAGCCGGGCCTGCCGGATTAACAGCTGCCAATGATCTCGCCCTGAAGGGATATGAAGTCACAATACTTGAGCAATTTGAGCAACCGGGAGGAATGCTGCGGTATGGTATTCCTCAATTCCGACTACCGTATGATATTGTTGCCGCAGATGTAAAGTCTATTACCGATCTGGGTGTAACGATCAAGACCGATGTTCGAATCAAAGACGATGGAGATATTGAAAAACTGAAAAATGAATACGATGCAGTAATTCTGGCAGGCGGATGTATGATTACCAAACAAATAACCATTCCCGGGATTGACAGCAAGGGAGTATATCTGGGCCTTGATTTCATGAACGCTGCAAACAGGGAAGAATTCGATACACCTGTTGAAAGGGTAGTGGTAATCGGCGGAGGATTTACGGCTGCGGATTGTACCCGCATGTCCTACCGGCTCGGCGCAAAAAAAATTACGCTGGTTTACCGCCGTACGAAAGATGATATGTATGTCGGAGACCATGAGCTTGAAGTGATGGAATCAGAAGGAATCGATTTAATGTTTTTAGCATCTCCGGTACATATTGAAGTAGAAGACGGTGCAGTCACTGGGATAAGACTCATACACAATTCCATCGGTGAGGACCACTCAATAATTCCCATTGAGGGTTCGGAGTTCTCTCTTAAGGCTGACACCATCATCTTCGCAATTGGACAGACGGCTGAGGAGATCATTACGGGAACTGAACGTTCAGATAATGAGAATTTTTTTGTTGCCGGAGATTTCAGGTGCGGCGCTTCAACCGTAATTGAAGCAGCCGCCGATGGACGCAGGGTTGCCGGGGAAGTACATACATTGCTTTCGAATAGTAAAGGAACAGAAGATGTCATCATAATCAGTGAAGTGAAAGAAACCGGAAGAAAAAGGGATTATGACTTTATTCCATTACAACCCATGGTAACAACACACATGCGCGATAGGCTGGTAAAAAACAAAGAGGTAGAAACCGGGTATTCAAAAGAGCAGTCTGTTATTGAAGCCCGAAGATGCTATCTCTGCCATTATAATTTTCAAATCGACATTAAACGCTGCATATACTGCCTGGCCTGTATTGATGTAATGCCGGTAGACTGCATAAAGATGGCAAAGGATGTTCGGGTAACAGAAGATGGGAATCTGGAGTATGTGGAAACAAAAAGATGGGATGAGGTAGAAGCCATCACGATAGACAACGATAAGTGTATCCGATGCGGTAACTGTGTCCGGGCATGTCCTGTTGATTGTATTTCCATCTCTAAATACAAACTGGAAACTGTTGAAAAGAGATAGAATAGGAGCATAAACAGATATCATTGAAGTGTCGAGTTAGCGCACCTTCGCAACTCTTTCAAAATGGCTACCCGTCCGAACGGATTCATCCGGGCGGACAACGACGTCCATGCCGTTGATTCACGCCATTTTGTGTATGTGCTTTCGCACATGTAAAACGATATTGATTTTTCTCAAGTATCTCTGACAACTTATCCTTGATTATTGCCGCAAGACTACTTAACATAACATACTGTTATCAATATGGTTAAAATGGAAATTCCTAATATAATCATGTTAGAAAAGTATAAAGGAGCTGATGTCAAGTGAAACATGTTATCATTGGCGCGGGAGTCGCAGGAATAACAGCCGCCAAAACCATCAAAGAGCTTGACAGGGATGCGGAAGTAGTAGTTATCGGAAACGAAATGTTTCTCCCTTATAAGCGCTATTTGTTAACGGAATTTCTCTGCGGTAAAGTAACTCAGGAAGATTTAATCTTCTTCCCGATGGAATCATTAAAAGAGCTGGATATCAAACTGCGCAGGGGAGAGTCCGTTAAAACCATAGAACCTTCAAAAAAGTCGATTAAACTCCTGCATAACGAAATCGTGAATTATGATAAACTCCTCATCGCAACCGGAAGCGTACCCAAGCTGGGACTCGTGTTACGGCCTTATAAAAATTTTATCCACTATTATTATTCTCTGAATGATGCCCTGGTTTTGAAAAACAAATTGCCGGAAATAGAGAATTGCATTGTCTTCGGAAAAGGCATCAGTTGCCTGGATTTGATCAGCGGATTGTACAATCTTGGAAAACAGATTACGTATATTACCAAGGGAAAACGTGCTCATTTTGGTTTGAGAGAATCTGAGTTTAAGGTTGAATTACACAGCTTTCTGGAAGAGAAGGGGATAAAGATCATAACGGAAGACAGGATTGTATCGATACATAAATCAAATCACCGATACCGGGTAGAAACATTAAGAGAAAAGAATCTTACCGCTGATGTTGTTTTCGGGTGGGATCGTTATAAACCCAATATTTCTTGTATAAAAGGTACCTCAATCGGAAAAAAATCGGGAATTCTCGTCAATGTACGATTGGAAACATCTGAGAAAGACATTTATGCTGCCGGAGATTGTGTGGAGATCTATCACCCCTGTCTTAAAGATTACTGGATTAATTTCGGATTACCGAATGCATTGGAACAGGGCACGATTGCCGGAAAAAATATGCTGGGGAGAGAAGAGGAATATAACATCCATGAAACTATCACCTTTAATCTCATGGGAAAGTCACTAAAAACAAGGTGGTGGAAATGAAATATTCCGAAATAACAATTCGCTTTTGCGGGATAGCGGGTGACGGTGTCGTCTCTTCAGGAAAGATTCTTGCAGGCGCCTGCGCAAATATTGGCTTACATGTAATGGTAAATGATATTTACAGCGCTGAGATTAGAGGATTAGGCAAATCCTCCTCAACAATCAGGTTTGCAACTTCAAAGCTGCATAGCATGGGTGATGGTATAGATCTGCTTATCGGTATGGCCGCCAAAGATTCGATTGTTGATTTACGGGACATTAAGCAGGACGGCTGTGTAATGTACGACAACAGCACACCCGGATCTGTGGTCGAAGAAGAGAGTCTGGTCGCCCACATCACTCCGGAAATCCATGGTTACGGTTTGCCCATCAAACAACTGGCCAATGAGGCATCAGGAACAAATCAGGGGAAAAATCTGGTTGCAATGGGAGCAATATGTTACTTTTATTCATTACCCCCTGAGATGTTTTTAGATCAGATTAAGGGTATTTTTGCCCGTAAAGGAGAGCATACGGTAGAGGTCAACATTAAAGCTTTCCATTTAGGGTATGAGTATTTCAAGGATAACTATCCGATAAGCAATCAGTTTGAGATCAATAAAGGATTAGAACCGAAAAAATTGATAAGCGGCAATGAAGCTCTTGCGAAAGGCGCTATCGATTGCGGTTTAAAATTTTTTGCCGGATATCCCATTACGCCGGCTACAAAAATTATGGAAATAGCAGCAAAAAAGTTACCGAAACTGGGTGGCTGGACTCTCCAGATGGAAGACGAAATTGCAGCCATAAGTGCCGTACTGGGCGCTTCATATGCGGGAAGCCGTGCGATGACGGCAACTTCAGGACCAGGCCTCTCACTGATGAGTGAGATGATTAATATGTCGGTAATGGCTGAAATCCCGGCAGTCATTGTTGATGTTCAACGGGGCGGCCCTGCAACAGGTCTTCCAACCAAAGTTGAACAGGGTGACCTCAATATTGCACTGTATGGCGGCGCCGGAGATTCACCCCGGGTAGTGATGGCCCCGTGCGATACTGAAGAGTGCTATAGCGGCATTCAGCTGGCCTTTGACATTGCTGAGAAATATCAGACTCCGGTTATTTTCCTGAGCGATCTGTTCCTGGGTCAGCGCATCGAAACAGTTTCGCTCAAACCAAACATTGACAGAGAGAGATGTACACGAAAGAAACCGACTCCCGAACAATTAAAAAATTATCTGCGCTATCAGATTACAGACGATGGTGTCTCTCCCCTTATAACTCCTGGCGAACCGGGAGCTGTATACTCTGTTACGGGCCTGGAACATTCAGTAACAGGAAATCCCAACTATGAATCCGACGTACACAGCATGATGACGGCCAAACGGTTTCGCAAATTCGAATCCATGGTGGCAGATCTCCCCCAGGCAGATATCATAGGAGATAAAACGGCCGTAATTGGAATTGCCGGTTGGGGTTCATCGATCGGTTCAATCCTGGAAGGAATGGAAATAGCGTTGAAAAGGGGGATTAAGTCAAAATTAATCAAATCTATTATGATTTATCCGCAACGTGAGAATTTGTTCCGGGAATTCTTTGCGTCATGTAAGAAAATTATTGTCCCCGAAATGAATTATCAAGGGCAATATGCCGCTCTCTTAAAATCGCGCTATGGTATCAGGCCGATTGAAGTTCACATACCTTCGGTCAATCCCGTAAGCCCATTGAAAATTGCTCAAAAGATAATGGAGGCCAATGATGAGCTTTCTCAGTAAAAGATCTGTCCTGGAAGAGTTAGAAAGAGCCAAAGCTTCTAAAACAAAACAGTGGCGAGACAATCTTCCCACCTGGTGTCCCGGCTGCGGCCACTTCACCGGTCTTCACGGTCTCTATGAAGCAGTAGAAAAACTGAAAATACCGCAAAAGGACTTTGTCGTAGTCTCCGGTATCGGCTGTTCCGGCAGGTTTCCCTTTTTCATTAAAGGGTTCGGACTGCATTCATTGCATGGCAGAGCGCTACCAATGGCCACCGGTATTAAAGTAGCGAATCCCGCACTAACCGTTGTCGTTGTAGGCGGTGATGGCGACGGTGTCGGGATCGGCGGAGGCCATTTTCCTCACGCTGCAAGGAGTAATTTTAATCTTACCTATATTCTCCTGGATAATAGTATCTATGGTTTAACCAAAGGGCAAATTTCTCCCACGTCACCCATGGGTATGAAGAGCGGCACATCTCCCTACGGTAATATCGCGCGTCCTATTAATCCAACCACCCTTGCCCTCGCGTACGGAGCAACTTTTGTGGCTCGCGTCTTCTCGCGAGAGAGGGATATAGTGTCTGACATCATCACCAAGGCCGTCCAGCATAAGGGGTTTTCCTTTGTCCACGACCTCTCTCCCTGTGTAGTATTTAATAAACTTGTTACGTATAACAGTTGGAATAATATGGTGGAAGAACTTCCGGCAGAATATGATCCTCAGGATCGTTCAAAAGCGTTAGCTTTAGCGGAAAGCGCTGACCCCATATACCTTGGTCTTTTTCTCCAGGAAAACAGACCGTCGTTTGACGAGCTTTCAAACCGGATAAAAGATGAACTTGCTCAAACTGCCTAAAGAAAATTGCAAAATGAATTGATAGCATTTCATAGGAACTCTGACACAACAGTGTACATGGATGTTCGTTAAACAGATGAAAACATTTTTCCCTCAATTACATTCTACTTTCGCAAATCGGGTCATGATGTCAAGACTGTCCAGGAATCTGGTCTCTCCAACGCTCCAGATGATAAGATTGCCAATTTAGCAACCAGAGAAGAAAGAACCATAATCACATTCGACAAACACTTTGGCAACATCCTCACCCTCCACAAGATCTATTCGGCATAATCGTTATAAGGATTCATCCTCCCCTACCTCGTTTTTTAAGGCTCTAAAAAATAACCTATGGTCAGAAAGATCAATTCGGCGTGGCGTGAGTTGAAGGGTTTCTGAAATCCTACACCCTATGTAGTTACATACAAGTTTGAGTTACTTAATTATGGCATCATGCAACCCTCCTTTGCGCTCGTGGCGCACAATCATCCTTCGTAGCGGTAAAAGGCCATTGCTTTTAAGGCAGAAAAATTTCGACGCCATATTTTCAAAAAAAATGTATAGCCCAGATCCTGACCATCGCAAATCGTGAAAATCGGAATTTACAGCGTAGCCTCTGGCGTCACAGAAATCCGTAACCCCACAGCATGAAGAATCTTTGTCAGAGTTTCCAGTCTCGGATTACCTTTTTTTGATAAGGTCTTGTACAGTTGTTCACTGTTCAGGTGCGTCTCTCTTGATAAAGCTGTCATGCTTCCTACTCGTGCGTCTGCCACATCTTTTAAAGCCGCCGTAAACAGTTCCATGTCACCATCTGCAAGTATCTCTTCCAGGTACATGGCGGCCACTTTAGGATTTTTCAACAATTCCGTACTCGTTTTGTCAAACGATCTGCTTGCTTTTTTTTTCATGGTTTTGTCCTTTCTACATAATCAGCCAAATATTCTTTCGCTTTGGAAATCAAAACCACATGCAGGAAGCAATATTGCTCTGCTCTTCTCCAACGGCATTGGCATAGATGGAGGCCGTCTCCATCTTGGAATGGCCCAACCATTTTGAAAGCATGTCAAGCAAGAACGCCTTTACTGATTGCGTTTACTCCAAAGTCGTGCCTTAAGCCCTTCGAACATTTGTGAGAGGTCATCCGGGATACCGGCTTTAGCCATAACGTATTTAATATAGCGAAATCCCGTTACACGTGACCAGGGCCATAATGGTTTATTAAGGATAGTCTTTTCTAGGTGTTTTAAGCTTCCTGAATGCCTGAACCATATCACAAGGGTGCACAAGGCCTTTTCGGGGATTGGAACGGTTCTGTAAATGACCTTCTACCGTTTTTTGAGTATTCTAAATACCAGGGCTTTTTGGGCAACTTCGAGAAAATCAGCACTTTCTGTTGAGGTAAGATAAAGCCGCTGTCCTTTTAAATCGTATAACTTCATAACTATTGTTATTGTTACAATAATACCTATTTTGTAACATCGGGTAATTTGAAACAGAATTACCAATAATGTTTCAAACCTGTTTAAACAAGTGCAAATTATAGGTAAAAATATTTAACGCGAAAGCCAGTAATCGAACCCTTGAGAATGATAACATTCAAAGAGTGCTTTAAACATCAGAATACATAGAGATAATACAGGCTTGCCAGACGGTTTGTTTGTCAGGTGAGATGTAGTATGGAGTGGGAAATATGAAGCTATTTTCAGAAATTTACTTTAAACCATGTCCCTTGAAATAGGAAATATACTTTGTATCAGTACCGAGAACGTGGTTAAGTAATCAACCCTTTAAGTAGGCCTGTAAAGAAGGTTTGTAATAGCCCAAAAAACTCGCATGAGAGAATACCATCCCATTGCACCTTGGCTTCCTTTGAACTGCTGACGATGCTTTCCCAGTTCAAGATTGTGAGTACGACGACCGTATATTTAGTGCGTGAACGAAAACTGCCCAGGTACAAGGCGCGAAATAATTACGTAACCGGAGCGTACTCAAGTACGTGAGGATTCCGTCATTATCGTGGCTACGCCGTAGATGGGTAGTTTTCGTTCAAACACTATTTAGACTCAAGTGCCTCGGCGATCTTGCAACCAAGTTCCCTGGCGGCTTCAACGGCAATAGGCTGTGTCTCAAACGCCTTGATGCCGACTGAATCCACAGTGGCGTCCGGCCCATGGAGCATTGGGATACCTGACATCTTGCACTCGTCTCCGTAGGTGCATTTTACGCAGGGGACATTCCCCTGGATCGTCACTGCACCGATAAAGTTCATACCCTCTTCCATCATGTAAAACTGAACGGCATTGATCCCCATTTGGCCTGCGGGGGGCATCGTAGCATGATCTTTGGGAACAGCGCATGTAATTACAGCGCCACCCGGCTTGCCGGCCATGAAGCCATGTACATGCCGCAGCGGATAGAGACGTTCAATAAATGCCTTTGTTCGTGCGTCGAGTGATGAGTAGGGGGTGAAGCCGGCTATGACGAGGGCATCAGCCGCCTTTGCCTTTTCCGCCAACTCAATACCATCATCTTTGATGACACATTTATTGCTCTTAACGCACCCCAAACAGGCTCGGCAAGGCTCCACGGTATAGTCAAACAGTTTAACGAATTCGGTTTCACACCCAGTCGCATCCAGCACAACTTTGAGTGCGCGGTCAGTATTGCTGTTCTTGATTGGTGACCCAGATACTCCCAGTACTTTCATTTCAATCTCCTTCTTCGTTGGTTAAAATATTAATTTGTATTACTTTCATTCCACGCACTACTGTTGGGCCAAAAGTGATTTTTGTTTTCATTTTTTTCTCCATTTTGGTGAAAGTCATGACAACACCACGAAGATGACCAGTCGTCTTAAATGTCAAGTAGATTTTTCCTCCCTACTCGGGCAGGATTCGTTTTTATTTCGAATATCATGACAAATTTCTGTTCCAAAAATATTACAACATAAGTTGTCCTTATCGGACGTTCACAATCTGGGTATTATATAAAATAGGAAATGATACGTTATAATAAAATACATGGCCACAATGGAGAAAATAACAGATATGACTGTCAGGTTTGATGCAAAATACCCTATTTTGTAACATTGGGTATTTTAAAACAGAATGGTCAATAGTGTTTCAATTCGAATTCTTTCTTGCAAAAAGATAGCACCTCTTACCATGTTGATTCATTTATCCATAACTCAAACGGTGTGATAAGGAAAAATATCTAATAACAAAACTTTGGAATAATACAGAGTTCTTGAATTTTAGGCCAGCCCTGTTAGATAAAGTTCATAGACCTTTAATATAATATCAGCTTCTCTCTCTAACAGGGTAAGTAGCAATTACGATACGTCCCAACGTCACAGGATAATAGGCAGGTATTTCTGATTCATTATAAAAGGTTTTTTTAAAGTAACAACTCTGGTAATTTAATTGTATAGGAATTTCCATCTTAACAATATATGCAATATATTGTTATGTTAAATAGTCTTCTGGGAATAAACGCGGATAACTTGGTAGAGATGCTTGAGAAAATTTAATAATTATTAAAAAGGGCTTATATTTATTCATTGGAAAATCAAAATCATTTGATATGTGCGTTAGCACATACCCAAAATAGCGTTAAGCAACGACCTGGATGTCGATGTAGCAATTTTGAAAGAGTTGTGCAGGACGCACTAACTCGAAATCAAACAACTTTACAAATTAGCTTTTCTTTATAGTAAAGTTTGAAAACCGCGTGCGTGCTCGCACAGGTAGATAGGTTTTCATTAAACAACCTGGCCGAACAAGAACAGATATGAAATTTATTCTTTTTTGGTTCTGGCTCGGCCAGGTTGGCAACTAATCGGGTTATTTCCACCGCTATGAAACTCCATGACAAAAGAGCCGAAAAATAGTTAGCAGGGAAAACAAATACTTCACGGAAAAAAGGACGGCAAAAAAGATTATGAGGATTTTCTCATTCTGGCAGCAGGCGTATAAATAGATAGAATATTTCTTCTGTGAAAAACAGAATTTATCCAAATATTACTATTTCTTTTTTTTGCCGCCAGTTTTCTTCACAGCAGTCTTTTCACCGGCACTTCCCTTGAGAGCAGTTTTCTTAGCAGCAGTTTTTTTACCGGCAGTAATTTTGCTCGCAGCTTTCCTGGTGGCAGATTTCGTTTTTCCTTGTGGTATTATTCTTGGAGCACAGACATTACTCTTGCTCACCGCGGGCCTGCCGCATGTGCCACAAAAATATTTATATTGAAGAGTCATAGGCGCACATACATGCCTGTCCCCGGTCTCTTTTACTCCGCAAAACTCACAAACAACAGCCTTCTCTTGTGTAACAGGAGTACACAAATGGCCTTTTTTTATCGCAACCTTTCCACATGTTTTACAGGTATATATTTTTGTTCCACTTTTCTTTTTTGTCTTTACTGCCATTTTTTCTCCTTTTCTCCAGATTTAAACTCAAGACTAAAATAAGGGAAACCTGTTCGATCTTAAGCCCCATTTATTCGAACACTATCTGTGTATCACTTCCACTAATACCATGATGTAACAATGGGAACGCTATCATAAAACCTAGACAATGTCAAGGTGATCTTTGATGAGGGGAACACGTCTTTATTTTTTTAGCGCACTTCTCTTTCGTTTCGAGCTTCTTCGGCTTACCATCAAGGAGTCAAGCGCTGGAATATTAACACTTCACGGTTAATTATTGAGGTATTTTTTGTCTGTTTACAATTTTTGTGTTTACAAATTTATGAGTACAAAAGTTATTATATGCTATAATTAAAATACGTGAAGCATTTATACCTGGATGTATGATTTTCTATTTTCTAAGGAATTGAAATGATCCCTGGAAAAATAAGTGTAATTGGAATTGGAAATGTAGGACAATCTACCATAATGAATCTTTTTGAGAAGAGGATTGGAAGGTGTATCTATTGCCTTGATATTCCGGGAGCAGACCTTGCTCCTACCAAAGCAAGGATCGATGAAATCAGAGATTCTCATGAACAACTCGGGCCGGATTTAATAGAAAGCAATAATCCAAAGGATATTGAAGGGTCTGAGATAGTTATTATTACCTCTGGCAGGCCAAGGAAAGCTGATCAGAAAAGAGACGATCTGGTTAAAGGAAATGCAGGTATCGTTGCGGAATGGGCTGATTATGTAAAAAAGTACGCGCCTGAAGCAGTATTTGTCATTGTTACAAATCCGGTCGCTGCAATGACCGGTGTCGCACTTGAAAAAACAGGCTTTCCACGACAGAGAGTTTTGGGTATGGGTAGCAGCCTGGACGCAAAGAGAGTTATCAGGGAGTTTGCTAAGACCCTTGGTTTGACTAGCACACACATGCAGGGGTATATTCTCGGTGATCATGGTGACAATATGGTTATTCCAATTGAAAATTTTACCATTTACGGGCAGAGTCTGAGGTCATACCTGGAATCCAGCAAGAGTAGTAAACTGGAAGAAATAGAGAAAATTGCAGAAAATATGAAAACAGCCAGTCAGTATCTCATCGAGGGATTGAGGGCTTCTCCATGGCTTGGTCCGGGTGAACACGTAGCAAATCAATGTGAACACATGTATTATGGACCCCAGAACACCTTACAGGGGACAATATATAATGCCATTGTAAAACTTGAAGGAGAATACGGTATTAATGGAGTTATCGGAGTCCCCATTAAAATAGGAAGAAGAGGAATGGTTGAGGTTATAGAGTTAGAAAACTTCAGTGAAAAACATAAAAAAGAGTTAAGGGAAGCATCAAGACACATTAAAGAATTAACAGACATTGCTTTTGATACTTTACCCTGACAAACTTTTATGAAATAACATAGTAATGGAAGAAATTTTTAATAAAACAATGAAACATAAAAGGAATAGACAGTGGAAACTATTGAAAAAAAATTTATTACTCTTTCTGTAAACTGTAAGCAAAGAGAAAGCTCTATATTATGTTCCCTGATAATAATTTTGCTGAGCTTAGTATCGGCAGTTAATGCTGAGGAAAAGCTCATTCCCGGCGATGCAAAATTAGCAGGAGAATTTGTTATATTAAGTAAAAAAGATGAAGTAGAAAAGGAATTCCATCTTTATGCGACGGATGGTTATCAGGAAATGGCTGACGGAGAGTCTATTTACTTCTGGGGCTTTGCTCACGCAGAGGATTTTGCTGATGCCGGAGAGATAAAAACAGGAGAAGAAAGGGATGAAAAATTATTTCCACTAAAAGTGCCGGGTGATGAAATCCGTCTCACATCAGGCAGGAACTACGTTGTCGTTTTGCACAATGCGGGATTTTATGAAACAGAAGAACACTCCGGTATTAACCATGTTGCTCACACCATTCATTTTCATGGGTTAGATTTATTACCCGCTGTCGATGGTGTAGCTGACTTACCTTATCCTTCGGTATTTCCAGGTGAAATGTACCGTTATTTATTGACAATACCCGAATACATCGAAGGATCATATATGGGTCATTGTCATGTGGATTCAACGAACCATGTAATGGCAGGTATGTATTTTCCTCTCATTATAGAAAAAAAACCTGCACCGGGGAGTAACATTTGGGAAACACCTGATAAACAAATCTATGGATATGAATATGACAGAGAATATACCCTTTTTTTCAGTGAAGTTGACAGCAAATATATGGAGATGCTCAGGGTGGAAGGAAATATAAGACGCGGATTAGATTGGAAGTCTGACTATTTTATGCTCAATGGCAGGATATTCATGGATAATTTACTTCATCCTCTTTCAACAGTGAACGATCCCGGAACACGGATAGTTGCATACGATGGTGAGACTGTTTTAATCAGATTAATGGCAGTTGGATACAACCATATCTTTTCATGGCATCCACATGGTTTTCACGGCCTGGTAATTGGTACCGATGGGAGAAAATTACCATTCCCATATGAAAAAGACACCCTGCTTATCGGCTCTGGTGAGAGATATGATGTTTTGTACAAGATTCCGGATTTTTCATCAAAGACGAGATGCCTGTCGTGTAACCGTGGACCTGGTATAAGTATCGCTCATGATCACAACATGATGGGAATGGTCAGTGCCGGAATATACCCACACGGACCAATGACTGTTTTTGATATCAGACCAAAAAGTAAGATGCCGGGAAATAATTAGGTTTATGGTTGTCAATACGTAAGCAGTTCTATATCGTTTTCGCATTCCGGACACGTAATACAACAGCTTGTAACTCCTGTACATGCACTACAACCCGAAAACTTCAAAGAGTAACCATTGAGAAGGAAATTTTTTATCTCTTTAAGACACGTTGGACAAACAAAACTTACCTCCAGTCCTGTCATATCTTGTAAGTCCATTTTTGCCCTCCCAAATAATAAAACCTTGTGAGAAACAATCAACCGGCTACTTTCTTAATTGACTCATCCAATACGGAGATACATACATCAACTTCTTCAGATGTTATCGTTAGTGGCGGACAAAAACGTATACTGTTTTCACCACATCCTAATAACAACAAACCCTTTTGAAATGCACTATGTATGATTTCATCACGCCATGCTATTGCCCGCTCCTTTGTCTGTCGATCTTTAACAAACTCAATTCCAATCATGAGCCCTTTGCCCCGCACATCTCCCATGCATTCATAAACGCCCTGCAACTCCTCAAGTCCCTTCATCAATCGCTGCCCCTGTACAGTTGCATTAGCCATGAGTTCCTCTTCAAGTAGTTGTATCGTCGTCAAAGCGGCTATACAGGAAACCGGATTACCGCCAAAGGTAGATGCGTGAGCTCCCGCCTCCCAATCCATAATTTCTGAACGCGCAATCATTGCTCCCAGAGGGAGCCCGGATGCAATACCTTTTGCCAATGCCACGATATCCGGTTCTATTCCAAAATGTTCCATTGCGAACATTTTTCCGGTTCTTCCCATACCTGTCTGAACCTCGTCTGCAACAAGAAGGATATCATACTTTTTAGCTATTTTATGCAGCATCATATGAAACTCGGGTGGCGGAACTATATACCCTCCTTCGCCCTGAATAGGCTCAACGAAGATTGCGGCTACCTCTTCCGGAGGCATGATTGTCCGGAAAAGGGTATCTTCTATCCAGTATGCACACTCTATTCCACACTGTGGATAATCATGTTTGTAGGGACAGCGATAGCAATATCCATAAGGGACGTGAGTTATACCGGGCACAAAAGAAGAGAAGTGGGTTCTCTGAATTGTTTTACTTGCAGTAAGGGAGAGGGCTCCCATCGTACGTCCATGAAAAGAACCGAAAAAAGCAATGTTCAATTCACGTTTCGTATGCCGGCGTGCCAGTTTGAAAGCCGCTTCCACAGCTTCTGCACCTGAATTCCCAAAGCAAACCTTATGATTTCCTCCGTCCGGAAACAAAGAAGAGAGTTTCTTTGCCAGAGAAATTTGGGGAACGTAATAAAAATCTGCTCCCCCCATATGCAGGAGCCTGTCCGATTGTTCTTTTATTGCCTGGACTACTCTCGGGTGGCAATGCCCTGTTGAACAAACAGCTATGCCCGCCGTAAAATCCAGGAATACATTACCATCCACATCATGAACCCAGGCGCCTTGGGCCTTTTCCGCTACGAGAGGAAAGTACCTTGTGTAGGATGGTGAAACAAATTTTTTGTCCTCACAAATCAATCTTGAGGCTTTCGGGCCGGGTAGTTCTGTTTTTATGCTTGGGTATTTCAATTAACTCCTTTTTGTTTTCTCGGGTCTGTCGCCTGAATTATTGCCGTGACAGAATCCTGATTAAAACCTTTAAACCCCTGGCGTCTCTGTATATTTTCCAGATGACTTCCTATTGCTCCATTTTGTAAAAATCTTTTATACTGCTCCGAAGTGATGATTCCTCTTTTTCGAAGGGCATCAAGATGTTTTCTTTCAATCTTCCAATATTCTCCTTCAGTAAATGCCTGTTTAAGGAATGTGAAGTTAGAAAACGGTTTCATCATGCTGATCTCTGCTTTTTTGAGTTCACTCCGTAATTTAGTAAAATGAAAACGTGCCGCCATGTGATGCATACCGCTTTGCAGTATACTTTCCCCATGAAGTGAAATCCACATGCCGATAGTACCCAACTTTTTTGTTCTTTTCAATCCTTTATGTGCAAAATCAAAATCTTTCTCCTCTTCTGTTATATCTACATCCGCAAAGACAACAATGTTGCAATCAGGGTGTTCAAGTAATTGCGCACCCCATCCAGCCTCTTCCCCCGCAAAAAACCGCTCCCGGCACATGAACCCTAACCGCTCAAATATCCTGATTAAATAGATAAAGTTCTCTCGTGATGAACGAAAGGTATGATGGTCGTGATTTCCCCAACCCAGACCATGTAAATCCTGACGTTTTCGCTGATATTCAGCGACACTGTTCTTTCTTTCCCAATACATGCGTTCGGCTCTGAAAAAGGCATCAGCAGTACGGGCTGGGGAAAGAGTCTGAATAATGTTTTTGATTAATTTCTCCACTTCTAATATTCCTCTTCGTTCATTATCAAATACTCTTTCTCTTTTTGAAAGAAGTTTCAAGGCGTTCCTGTATGTTTCTCTCTCTCTTTTATCGTTCTCAAATATAAATTTACACGTTCCTCTTCGTTCAACTGCCGTCAGCATATGGCCCTGCTCTTCATGGATAACTGCTCGTCGATAGGGTGAATATCTTGCCCCCTCAACAGAAGTTTTTATCTTCTGTCTTTTAAGGAAGTTATCAATATATTCAGGTTTGAGTGCAAGTTCATGAACTTTCGATTCACATATAAGAATGGGTGGGAAAGTCGATTTCCCAAGTTGATATACCTCAGCATCGTTTGGTATAGAGGTATCTGCCTTTTCAAAACCTGCATGTTTCAGCTTGTTCGCGTCTGTTTTTTTTCCTGGAATTACCATGTGATCGATCCAGTCAAAAAAATGTGTCGATGTATTTTCTTCTATCTCTTCTGCAAGTTTTTCTGCCAGGGAGTTTCGTCTCAAAAATTTCTGTACCTCTCTCTTCAGAAACTTTTCAGCATGCGGATGGAGTCCCCAATTAAAATTACTACCGGATCGAGAATATGGTGCGTCCTTCGACTTTTGTGTTGTTCCATTCATTTTTCATCGCATAGATATACTAAAACCGATTTGGTTTTCGGTTTTACCCGTCCCCGCCAGAATGCTCGTCGGGCTGGCGAACGGCTGACAGGCCGGGTAGGCTGAAAACCAAATCCTAGTGAAGGTATTCCCGGACAAAAAAAACCGAGAAGTTTACTCGCTCAATTTTATCTCGGATTTTTTCCGAAATCCATTATGAGATGAGTATAAAATTCTTTTTTTTAGGAAGAACTCATTCCTCAAGGTCACTGTGCGGAGAGTGACTGAAAGCAATAATTTTTTCCACGCGTACGAGTAATTTCTCTTCAACTTGTGGCACGACCTGGGTTTCATCAATCTCTGGTAAATACCCATTCAATATGGCGATATCCTCCACTTTTTCCACCCGGCCAAGCAGTTGATATCCCTTGTCTGATTCAGCATCCCATACTACCATCGATACTCTTCGGTTATTCTCCAGATTAGCCAGGGTACCTGGACAAAACCAGGAGGATACAGTTACGTGGTCTTTAGACATCTGTTTTAGCTCTCCCGCAGCAGCAACGTGAGGTGTCCCGGAGGAGTCTGCAGTCGCCACAAAAACATGCTCAAGCTTTTCTGCCAATTTCACTGCTGCATTGAGTAATTCCGGCTTCATAATTTTCTTCTCAACTGCGGTTTTCTGGAAGATTACGTTAAACGAGTTACATTTGTTTGTACTTGGGACCACCGTTCCCTTCGGGTACAGTCCATCTGATATTGTCAAATGGACACTTTCTCTGGCATGTCTTACAGTGAACACAATTCGAGGGGTTAGCTGGATGGGTATTAATACCAATCTTCTCATATACTCCGGCAGGACAAAACGTAATGCAGGCCCGTTGAAAAGCAGAATCGCATTTATCGATACAAAGACTGGAATCTAAGATACTGAGATGCGAAGGCTGTTCTTCTCTGTGTTCGGTACCCGCTAATGAGACAAAGGTCGATTTGTCATATTCTCCGGGAATATCAAAGGTAAACTCATCGGAGGTCATAGCTTTATAATCTTCTTCCATGGAGAACACGGGAAGATAGTTGCCCACGATCGATAAAGGATAACCGATTGTCTGGCCAAATCTTGCTATTATTGCACGGAGATTTTTCGCAGACTTCATCTCATCCATTACTGAACTGTATTCCAACATGCCAGTATAGACTTGAGCAGCCTTTTCCGGATTTTGCATACACTGAATTGCCACTTTGCCTGCAAGCGATCCGGACTCTATAGCATTGTGGAGCCCTTTTATCTTATTCATGTTTACAAAGCCGGCACTGTCACCAGTTATCATGACATTCTTGTAACCGACAGTGTTGAGGTTCTTTCCGTTTGTATCTTGCTGCAGATAACGGGGTACTGCATAGTATCCGCCTTCGGGTATCATCTTTACACCAGCTTCAATAACTTCTCCCCCATCGACAAACTGCCGGATAAAAGTGTGCTGTTTAAAATTCTCGAAAGCTTTTTGCGGATTAAAGTTATAATACTTCCAGTCGGCTCCAACAATTATGCCAACAGCAATTTCATTATCGCCATAGCTATACGCGAATCCACCACCAAAGATAGCAGGTCCGAATACCGGTGACCATAATGGATATCCCATCGTGTGAACTACCCGGTTATCACCAAACAATTGATACTGCTTTTTACTTACTCTGATGAGTTCTTTAACACTGACAGAAAATACCTGATTGTTCTTCCGTTTAAGACCAGCCTTTGCAACAAGATCTTCAGTGACAAGTCCATCCGTTCCTTCGGCAAGGATTACAACATCCGCCGTAATCGTTTCACCCTTAACGTAATTGGGTTGAGGATTTCTCTCTTTGTCGAGGCCCTGATCAACAAGTTTAATTCCATTAATTTTCTTTCCGTCCCTATCGTATAAGATTTCCTTCGCACCAAAGCCTGTATAAATTTCTACGCCTAATGACACGGCGATTTCACCAAGAATTTTTGTCAACTTACTTATTGAAACTATGGAATTTCCTTCATTACACATTTGACCAAAAGAGAGTCCCAGTTTCCTGCCAATCGTAATGAGCGGAGATATATTAACAGAAAGCTGTTTTCCCAAAAAAAACAGTACATCGTCGTCTTTAACACCCCTTTCGAGAAGAGTATCCGCACCTTTTATGGTCTGCCAGTCGAACCCGGACTCATCAAGTAACCGCTTTAAGGATACAGTTTCCAGAACAGCACCTGAAAGATTGTGATTTCCTGCTGCCTCAGCTTTTTCTAGAACCACTATGTCTATCTCTTTATTTGCGCTTTTTGCCGCAATTGCAGCAGCCAGACCGGCGGGCCCGGCACCAACCACTAAGATAGAAACATGTGTGTACTCTTTTTCTTTTCTCTCCATAACTGTTTAAGATTGCTTTTACATGTAAAATTCTTCAATCGTCTGTTTATACTTATCTCATAATAATTTTCGGATAAAATCCGAGATAAAATTGTGCGAGTAAAGTCCTCGGCGTTTTTTGTCCGGGGATACCTTCACCAAGATTTGGTTTCCAGTAAAACCGAAAACCAAATCGGTTGAAGTATATCAGTCTCTTAACGCTGCAGTGATTTTTGGGACAATCTCTTCTGCGTTTCCAACAATGTAATAATCTGAATGCTTGAATATGGGTGCCTGCGGATCAGAATTAACGGCTACAATTATTCCGGCATTTTCAATACCGATTAAGTGCTGGATAGCTCCGGAAATCCCAAGAGCAATATACAGTTTAGGACTGACAGAAGTCCCGGTTTGCCCAACCTGGTGGGTACGGCCGACAAAGCCTTGTTCCACTGCTGCTCTTGATGCCCCGTGTTCAACCTGACAATTGAGTTTTTTCCTCATCACCGATGCCAAATTCCTCACAAGCTTATCAAAATTATCTCTGTTCCTGAGCCCTTTACCCCCTGAAACAATAACATCTGCGGTAGTAAGATTTGTACTTTCACTACCCAATTCAGTACTCACAATGTCATACTCAATGTCAGAATCCTCCACCTTTATGCTATGCTCTATGATATTCCCTTTTCTGGAATTGTCAGTTTGGATTCTCTTCATTACTCCGGGTCTCGCTGTAGCCATTTGTATTCTTGAATCTTTTGTGATAATTGTAGCCATTATATTACCACCCAGTGCCGGGCGAGTCTGCATTAATATCCCGACGGCTCCCCGTTTTGTATTGTCCCGGATATCCAACGCGGTACAGTCAGCCGTTAGTCCGCAACCGAGACGATATGCAACCATGGGTGCCAGGACTCTTCCCTGAGGTGTTGCACCAAAGAGAACAATTTGAGGATCGTATTTTTTTAACACATCAGCGACAACTTTTCGATAAGGAACAGGCCTGAAATCTTCCAGTAACGCATCTTCAATCAGGTAAACATCGTCGGCACCTGCAGCAATAAGGTCATTTGCCATATGTCCGCATTTATACCCTGCAAGTACCACTCCAACCCTGAGACCCAGTAATTTTGCCAGATGAGAAGCTTTCCCAAGGAGTTCAAAAGTAACATCATTCGTCTTTTCAGCATCATGTTCCGCAACTACCCAGACATCACCGCTATAACTGGGCTCGGTAACCTTATATCCTTCGAACATTTCTTGTATTGCCTTTTTTGTCAGTTTCTTTTGAAGATGTTCTTGAATCGTGTCAACAAGAGATTCATCAAGTTGTTCTACACTGGTGATGTTTAGCGCAGAAAGGGCTTGTGCAACTTGCTTAAACGCCTCACACTCCTTATCAGTACTTTCAAAAATACGCTGGAATGTACCCCCTTCTCTTTCCGTAGGAACTATGTAATCCGCTTCTTCAGCTTGTAGAGCGGCACCGGCACTTCCTTTTTTAAAATCACTCAGCAAATCTGCAATAAACTCATCGATATTATTAACCTCTCTATTTTTTCTTGAACTCTTGGGTGGTGGAAAAACTCTCGTAACTCGTGTTTTGGAACCATCATACCCATATAACGTAGGCGATATGTCCTCAAGAGCCCAGTTGGTAATGGCAAATTTCTTAGCTAATCGTGAGCGCTGAAATGATGCAAACAACGGGTATTCGTAATTAGCAACGGTTACTACACAGGGTAACCGTTTAGGACTTACCCACTGGTTGCCACCGGCAACGATTTTCTCGATTTGGAACTTACCTTCAGCAATTTTAACCTCCGTTGCATACGCTATACAAGGTATTTGCAGCTCTTCTGCTATTTGTGCAGGTACCTGAGCGGTATCTCCATCAACCGATTGCATCCCTGATATCACAATATAGTCATCGCTTCCGTTGAACATGTTTTTCGCTATCTTCTTTATCGCATATGCTAAGGGATTCGCTGTAGCGGGTGTATCCGCACCTCCTAATGCTCTATCGGTAAGGAGCACAGCAGAATCAGCACATCGGCTCAACGAATAGACCAGAACTTCTTCGGACATGGGAGGCCCCATTGTCAGACAGATGATTTTACCGGGTGACAGGGTTCTCAATTTGTTAGCAAATGCGAGGGCGTCTGCATCGAGTTTGTTTATAACACTGGGCAGTACTCCCCGTTTCAAGGTACCTGTTTCAGGATTAAAAGCGTTACCCGTTATCTGCGTTATGTCAGGGACCTGTTTAACTGTAACAATATAATTGGTCATTTTACATCCCAATACGTTCTATCGATGTTTTCAGATTATTATTCGCTCTTCCGCCTGCTAAATAATTCCTTTCTCGTTATTTCTATCATAACCGGTTTCGATAATTTTGCACTATTTTTTTCTATCTAGTATGAAAGCAACACGTATGCCAGTACACTCATTAAAAAAACATCATTGTTACCTGTACAAGGGCAATGTTTAGGAACCAATACAACTGCATTGATAAAACAGAAAAAAATCAGTTTTACAGGATTTGCCATAACTCTGTTGTTTGCAGTTAAATCCGGTAATTCAGGCTTTTTGAGTGTACGAATGTTGAATTAAAACTTATCACTACAGATAGTAACGAAGTAATAACGGGTTCTCTTTTTATTTTTTAACCCTACGCTAATGAAACCTTTCCTCCCCTCTTATTGATAAAACCTTCACTTACCAGTTGCGTAAGAACGGTTCTTATTCTGCCCTCATCAGGGTGAATTTTTTGCACAATCTCGTTTTCAGAAACTGATGATTCCCGGATGAGCAATTTGAGTATCATTCCTCGAATCTGTCTGTTAGACCCCTCGAAAGGTGACTGTTTGTTGTAGTGAGCACTTCTCCTGTTCGGGTTTTCATATTTTTCCTTTATCATTACCCCATAATCCATAAGTGCATAATACCACTCCCGTGGATTTGAAGTATCAAGAGTATTCCGTACCATGGGAAGAATTTCGGTATCTTTTATATTCTCCCAGCCATGAAAAAAAGTGTGAATGTATACCCTCCGGATGTTTGTCTCAATAAAGACAACAGGTTGATAAAACGCAAAGGCTGCAACTGCACCGGCGGTCGCCTTTCCTATCCCGGGAAATGATGTAAGCGTCTCTACGGATGAGGGAAGATTACCGTCAAATTCGTCAACAACTTTCCGGGCAATCTGTTTCAGGGCAATCGCCCGCCGGTTATAGCCTAATCCCTGCCATTCGCTGAGAACCTTCTTTAAGGGTGCCCTTGCAAGCGAAGAAAAATCCGGGAATTGTCTGGTAAATTTTCCATACTTTTCCATTACCCTCTGCACCTGGGTCTGCTGAAGCATAATTTCTGAAACGACGATGCAATATGGATCATGTGTCTTCCTCCAGGGAAGATTACGTCCATGTTCCTGATAGTGAGAATATATCTCCTGTTGAAATTTACTGACAGTTGAAGGTGTTTGTATTTTGTTTGATTTTCCCTGTTCAGTCATAATGTTACGAGCAATGCATCCTGCACTACTCTTCCAAAATGGCTACAACGACATCCAGGTCGTCGCTTCACGCCATTTTGGGCATGTGCTATCGCACATAAAACATGATTTTAAAATTCGCATAAATTTATGTAGCATCTGGACAAGCATAAGGTAAGTATCTTCTCCCCACTATTTTTGAGGTAACAATTTGGCACCTCAAAAACTCATCTTTTGTCAAAAAAATGGAAAACTGTATTGTGCTGAAACCTTCATTGAAACTGGCAACAAAGCTCGAAAATCGAGAATTAGATATTGGTCTTTATAGAGAAAGCCTTTTTGAATTCACATTATTTTTTAAGGTGCATAAGTTCTGTTTCTTCATAAGAATATTTGTGCCTCTTTGCAGTTTAGTGTATTTCAGATTCCCTAAACTTCAACTTCATAATGCTTGTTTCATTACTTGTTAGGTATATCACTTTTTAATGGTCGATGTCTCTACTAAAAATAAGTATCTGACAATAAATCAAAGTCTCTAATTCTTGACTTTATTAAATATGTTTACGAAATTTATTCCAATAAACTACACGTTGGATTGTAGAATCAACAGTTTTGTATTGAAAAAAGGATTTATCGTTTGTTACGAACAAGCGATTCACGTCCCGTAGTAATATAAGCTGCAACATATCATATAAATCATTTGGATCAATATTCTTGCGATAATTTACAATATTTTTTATCCTTGAACAACAATGCATATGAAATATCTGGCCTGCGCCTCTTATAAACATACTTTGAAATTGCGACTGCTCTTTTTGATTCAATCGACTATAACTAATTTTGTTGTTACTCGGTCGGATAAGAAGGAAAAAATTTACGAATTTCATGAACCACTTGTTAATTTCATCAAATACATTTTCGGTGATCGGTTGAGTAAAGTTTTCAAGATCTTTCATAACCGCTTGCATAAGGTCTAGCCCCAAAACAAGCGAGGTTTATCAACCACACACGTACTCATAATATTTTAATCAATAATTGGTTACTTTTTTGATTCCTTATGCATCTCTCAATACTTTTTTTATTTGTAAAACTTCTCGAATTCGTAAAAATACCACTATGAACAGACAATATCACTGTGTCATGATACAATGATGATGTACCAATCCCGCAGGTTTTTAACTCCATTCATTTTTCTCACAAAATCTTGTTACCCTCTCATGCATATCTTCAGTTTTCTGATCCGCTCCCAGGTAGCAAAGAAATCCTGCAACCAGTCATTGTACCCAAGAACACGGTACAAGATCTTTCTCCCCGATTTGATAATTTGACACGGCAGCAAAATCAGTGTGTTAAGAAACCTCCGAAATTCCATCTTCACAACCTGTGTACCCCTTGCCTTGCGGGCATTAACATCCCAAACCACGCCTTTATATTCCACGCCAGCGCTGTTATTACCATATAAGCCCAGTTACTCTCCAAATCCCTTACCGGCATCTTCATCGCATTTACCCCGTTCTTTAACTGCTCTACCACATTCTCCTGATCGCATCGTCCATTTGCTAACTCCACTACTTCCTCTGCCGGTATATCGCTCAGGGTTGTAATGTAAAAAATGTATCGTACGTCATCAAATAATCTCATCTGACCCTTTTCTACTCTCAAGGTCTTCCTGACCACCACCACTCGATACCTCTTCTCGCACTTCACCGGTCGATACGCAAACTCTCCCACGTGCTCTTCCTCAAGACAAATGTTCTTATACCCTCGCTCTTCTACTATCCGCTCCTTTACCCTCTCCGGCTTTTTTCTCTCGTTGGTCTTTACCGTGTATTTCGGTTTACGCCTTATCTCCTTCCATGATTCCTTCGATAGCTCCCCTGCCCGTCTTTCCAACACCGCATGAGCATTCATACCAAACACAAAGTCTGCCTGCTCAGACCAACGATCAAAATTTCCCGTTAAGGAAAAGTCCGTATCTCCTCTGATACATACCCTCTTAGCGTATCGCTTCACCAATCCTATCGCACGGTCTATCCACTCCACACAACCGTCATGGCTCGGCCTGTTCCCGGGACGATTCACCAGATACAACACCTCCTTCGTGTTCCCCAGCGATATCACCAGCGGCGCATACCCCCATATCCCCTTATACGATACATCTATTCCCTCCTTGCACTCTCCATACGTACTTGCTATCGTACCCTCTACATCTATCAGCGCCTCCTCCATGGAATCCTTCCTGCTCTCTTTCCATACGCGAACTTGCGGTTTGCAAGTTCTTTCCGCTCCAATGTTTTGTTCGCGCCGCATCAGCGGCGCGAACAAGTAGATAACAAATCTCCGAATAGCATGTCTATTGTAACGATATACAAATCAAGCTGTATTTCAGCAGAAAATAAGCTGTCCTTATCAGATATTTACAATCAGGGTATTATATAAAATTAGAAATGATACTCTATAATAAAATATATGGTTGTACTAAAGAAAATAACAGATATGTGATAATTCGCTGTATAGAAAAAGATGACAATAAATAAAGATGTAAGGGCTGCGAAACCCGTAAAAAGAGAGATTGGTTCAGAGTTGGGCGTTTTGTTAACACAAGCATCCAGGCTGGCACATAATCATAAGCTCGATATAGCTCATGAAATTGATGAAGTTCTTGAAACGTTGAAAAGGCAACGATCTCATACAGCAACTTTTGACGGAGAGTGATAACGGTGAGTCTGTAAAATCAGCGTTTCGGCTTTGGAAACCGTCGTCTTCTGGGGCGGAACCGGGGACGAAATTTCTGATTGTAAAAAATGCCATCCCAACGGCGAACGCTCATGGCAGCTTCGAATGGGTTTATCAATTTCATGATTTGATTGTTGCGTAAACCGTTCTCTTACAATATAACTCACAATAATAGCACTACTAGGTATCACCCTTATTAATTGTTCTTGGCTCAAACTCTCTCCCTGATCAAGCAAACCTTGAGCGCATTCATGTCAAATGGCGCTTGATGTCCATACTGGCATGAAGTATGCGTGCCACTTCTATACACTTCTCTCCTATGCGGTAAAAAACTATATGTCTTCCAACGGGAAAGCTGCGAACATCCTTTTCAATTTCTTCGCGGACCCTGCCAAGTTTCGGGGATCTTGCCAGGTTTTCAAAACTCGCAACCAGTTCTGCCAAATAAATCCTAGCCTGTTTGTTGCCCCAGTTCTCCTGCGTATAACGAGATATTTCCTTAAGGTCGCTTTGCGCTTCATCAGAAAGCAGATAACCCGGCATCAATCAAGGTCCTTAATAAGCGCTTTCATGAACGCCTGACCCTCTGTGCTTTTGCCTTTATCCAGCTGCTTTAAACCTTTTCTGATTTCCTTGCGTAAAAGCTTCAGTTTCAAGGCCTCGTGTTCTTCATATTCCTGTACAGACATCATGACGGCGACAAGACGTCCCTTTTTAGAAATGGTAACCGGTTCGCGTTGCGCAGAGTCAAGCAGTGCTCCAAAATTTGTTTTAGCCTCAGAGGCAGGGATGACTTTCATAATAGCAACTCCTAATATATTTATAAAATGATCATGATAATCATTATCATCATAATAGACATATTAATCAATACAAACTCTTTTAAAAAACCTTTTTCGCATTTAATACAATTCAATACAATTCCATGCATTGCGCCTAGAGACTACCCTACCTATCCAATAAGACCTGGTAGAGTTTCATATGCATATTGAACTCCCGAATTCAGGTAATCAATTATCATCATAAATGGCCGGATTCCTGTTTTGCAAGATAAAAAATAATATGATAATATAAAAATTTGAGAACAAGAGTTCATCGTTTTTTAACCTGAATGATAAGTGAAATCCAGCATGATAATCAGTGCCAGTAGACGTACAGACATTCCTGCATTTTATGTTGAATGGTTTATGAATCGTATTCATGCAGGATTCTGTGAAGTGCAAAACCCTTATAATTCTCATCAGGTTTCACGAATTTCGCTTCGGGCGGAAGACATAGATGTCATTGTCTTCTGGACTCGCAATCCGAAACCTCTCATGCCCAGACTTTCTGAACTCGATTCGCTGGGGTACCACTACTATTTTCTCTATACCCTGATGAACAATCCCGGATTCCTCGATCCCAATATGCCCAGCTGGGAAGCCAGAATAGACACCTTCCGAGAACTGGCACATATGATAGGGCCTGACAAAGTCATCTGGAGATATGATCCTATTGTACTGGGAAACGATACAACACAGGATTTCCATCTTCAAACGTATGAAAAAATAGCTTCTTTTCTCTCCGGATCAACAAAACGATCCATTATCAGCTTTGTTGATTTCTACCGCAAAATTCAAAAGCGGCTTGACAAGATTGGGCATGAAGGTCATTTCATTGAAAGACCAAAACCTGAGACCGTCACAGATATTATTAAAAACTTGTTGAAAATTGCACACAAATACGGAATGGAAATATATTCCTGTGCCGAGGAAGAAGAGTATCAATCCTACGGTGTTGCTCCCTCTAAATGTATCGATGATCAACTGATCAGGGAACTCTTCAATATTCCGGTAACCGACGGGAAAGATACAACCCAGCGAAAAGCTTGCCACTGTGTTGAAAGCCGTGATATCGGCAGCTATAATACCTGCCTCTATCGCTGTGTCTACTGCTATGCCACATCAGATTTCGATCGTGCACTGAACAATCATAAACTGCACAACCCCGAAAGTTCACAGCTGCTTGGAAGATAGTTGCCGTTCTGTTGTTCATTCGGTCAGATGCAGAGATACAGAATTAATTTATATTATTTTAAAAGATTACCCAATATTTGATATTATCTGCTATTATGCAGTAGACCCTTATTAGTATAAAGAATAACTAAATTATTAAACACATGAAACGTTCAGATATGATAAAGACATCAAGGAATGCGCACTCGAAAAACACCTATTTCAGATTGCTGGGTTATTTATCGCCCTACTGGCGCAGGACGCTGATTATCCTCCTTCTTTCGGCAATCAGCGCCTATATTTCAGTATTACCTACACAAATATTGGGTATTGCCGTAGACGAAATAAGATTAGCAGATCCGTTCGTACAAAACAGGGATACCCTTCATGAAAGCAGCGAACTCGAATCCGGCAGTCAATCGTTCAGAAAAAAAAGCCCCATATTCCTTTCCAAACCTCTGTTATCGGCATCTGATTACGTTCATGAGTGCTGGTTTGGAAGCTCTCATCCCACGCTCTTTATGCTGATATTTCTTGCCTCAAGCTTCCTACTTATGCATTCCCTGGGTGGCGGAATCACCATGGTTCACGGTTTTATTACCTCTGAATTGGGACAAAGGCTCGTTTATGATTTGCGTAACCAGCTCTACGGACACATCCAGCGATTTCCCCTCAACTATTTTGAAAATAACAAAACCGGTGACATTATGAGTCGCCTCATGAACGATGTCAATTCACTGGAACAGGCAATTGTCGGCCCGGTAATCACGTTTATAACGGATATGTTCAAGTTTGTATGGATACTCTATTTTTGTATGAAACTGGATTGGCAGCTTACGAGTATCGTCTTAATTGTCTGCCCCTTCATCTCCCTCTGCACCTATAATTTTGGAAAAAGGATACGAAAAATTTTCCGCTCTCTCAGGGAGAAAACCGGTGATCTCAATGCATTGATTCAGGACAACATCTCCGGTATCCGGGTAATTGCCAGCTTTGCCAAAGAGGAGGAGGAGTTGAAACGGTTCAAAGAGAAAAACTATGAAAACTACTATCTGCATGTTCGGATACTCAAACTTGTTTCTACCCTGCGACCCATCGTTGACCTGATCACGGAAACAGGTGCAGTAGTCGTGATCTGTTTCGGTGGATACAAGGTGCTGCAGGGAGAGCTCTCAGCCGGAACCTTTGTCATTTTCTTTCCGTATCTTCAGATGATGTACGGCCCCATTACGGGATTGACACGTTTTTATAATCAGGTGCAACGCGCCATTGCGTCCACTGAACGGGTTTTCGAGGTGCTGGATACTCCCGCGGATCTGCAGGATTCTCCGAACGCTGTCGATCTGCCTCCCGTACGCGGTACGGTTGAATTCAGAAACGTGCACTTCGGGTATAATAAGGATTCGGAAGTCTTAACGGATATTTCCATTAAGGCGCTGCCGGGACAGATGATTGCCTTTGTCGGGCCAAGTGGCAGCGGTAAAACTACCCTCACGAACCTGATACCCAGATTTTACGACCCGAAAAGGGGGGATATTTTGATTGACGGTTGCAATATAAAGGTCGTCAAACTCCACTCTCTGCGAAAGCAGATGGCCATGGTGCTCCAGGAAACTTTTCTCTTTAACGATACGGTTAAGGTAAATATTGCGTATGCCCGTTCCGGAGCCTCTGACGATGAAATAGAAGCCGCGGCAAGAGCAGCCAACGCCCACGACTTTATTATGGAGCTTGCAAACGGTTACGACTCCCTCATCGGTGAACGTGGGGTAAAACTCTCCGGGGGACAGAAGCAGCGTATCGCCATTGCCCGGGCCATCCTTGCCAATCCCCGAATTCTGATCCTGGACGAGGCTACCTCCTCGGTGGATACTGAAACCGAACAGCTCATTCAAAACGCCATCTACCGCCTGGTGAAAGACCGTACCACGTTCGTAATTGCTCACCGGCTTTCGACGATCCTCCACGCCGATCTGATCGTTGTGCTGGAAAATGGAAAGATAGTTGAAACGGGCCATCACCATCAGCTGCTCGCAAACGGCGGACTGTATAAAAAACTCTTTGAAATGCAGTTTAATACTCAGGAGATGCGAAAACCGGAAACAGGAGTACGTGATGCTGAAAAACCGGAGCTGACAGAAACGGACGAACCGTTTATTGAACTGGATGAACCCGCACAACAGAAAAAATGGTCATGATGTATGTCGAGTTACGCATCCTGCGCAACTCTTTCAAAATCGCTACAACGACATCCATGTCGTTGCTTAACGCTATTTTGGGTATGTGCTAACGCACATATAACATGATTTTGACTTTCCTATGCATGTAATTAGTTGAGTAGTTGCCTGATTTGTGAGGCTCATAATAAAAATTTTAATCTTAGATGGTAATTATACTTCTCTGTACTAATTTGTTGCTCTTATTAGTTGATATACGTAGTAATGACAGAAGCTTCTCCACTTAATAGAACCAAAACTGTCGGAATACAAAGCGCGCCAATTTCGTAACCGGACGCACTAATACACTTCAGGATTAACAGCATTCTCCGGTCTCCGATTGTTTAAGACGGCTATAATATTCTTAGCGGCCATGAGAGACATTTTCGTGCGGGTTTCGATGGTTGCACTGCCAAGGTGCGGAGCAAGGACAACGTTACTCAGTTCAGCCAAACCGGGCTTTAAGCCTGGCTCTTCTTCATACACATCCAGTCCGGCTCCGGCAATCTGTTTGTTCAGTAAAGCTTCCACCAGCGCCGCTTCATCAATTACGGCACCGCGCGCCGTATTGACGAGATAGGCTGTAGGCTTCATTTTTGAAAGCTCCCTGAAGCCGATTAAATGCCTCGTCTCCTCAGAAAAGCGGGTATTGATAGAGACAAAATCAGATTCCCGTAAAAGCGTTTGTAAATCTACCCTCTTTGCGTTCAACGTTTCTTCCAGCATGGAATTTCTGTTACTCCGTGTAGTGTAGAGAACCTTCATATCCCACCCTCTTGATCGCAAAGCCACAGCAGTGCCGATTCTTCCGGCTCCAATAATTCCAAGCGTTTTCTCCCTGAAATCTCCACCCAGGAGAAGAAGAGGTTCCCAACCTCGAAATTTTCCGTTACGGGTAAATGTGTCGCCTTCCACGGTTCTTCTGGCAATGGAAAAAAGAAGCGCCCACGCCATATCCGCCGTGCTGTCTGTCAACACACCGGGAGTGTTGGTAACAACGATACCTCTGGAACTGGCCGCTTCTATGTCGATATTGTCATACCCCACGGCATAATTGGCAATTATCTTCAGTTCCTTTGCTTCATGTATCAGATTTGCATCAATTGTATCGGAAAGCATGGTTAGTAGTGCATCCCTGCACTTTACCTCGTTCAACAGTTCATCATAGGTCAAAGACCTGGGATGCGGATTTATTTCTACGGTATCGCAAACCGTTCTTAATCTGGAGATTCCTTCTTCGGGAATTTCCCGTGTAACATAAACATTAAATGACACAATTAAACTCCTTACACACTATTCTCTCCATGGAGAAAAACGTTCTCCCCTTTCTCAATCCTTTTTTCCATATTTCTCTCATAGGCATCACACAACGTGTCTTTTTTTCATGAGACATAGTATCAAAATACGGTAAGAAAGTACACAGTCATTATAAAATATGCGCATATGAGAATATGGGAATTTTCTTGATTGTTTTGGAATTTTCTGTTCTACTACTTCCATCCACTAATGAAGTACTTCTTACCGGCAATAATCCATTCACAAAATGAAAAGAGAAGTTTTTTTTCATGTGTTTCCTGCTAAACTGTATCTTAAAGGAGGCTTATAATGAATACAATTTTCTATCTCTTCTCATACATTTCCTTTTTAGTTTTTTTAACCGGTTTATTTCTCTTCCCGATAGGCGATTTAAGGGTGCATGCAGACCCGGATGAGAGTGAAGTAGTTACTGAGGATGAGGAAGTCACTATTCCAAATGAATTGGATGAAATTTTGAGCTCACTGAATCTGGAATATATTGAAGATAATGAAGGAGAGACAAAGAGTATCTATGAAATTTTTTCTGATATCTGTGCCACAATGCTTCTCTCCATCAATAATGTCATTGCCATGAACCAGGAACTCATAAATCGGGATCCCAAGACAGGAAACTACTTTTTCAAGGGCGCGGCTCCACCCGTTATCAGCGGCAGCGTTGCCAACGATGTCAGCCTCAGGACAGGTACCAAATTGAAGCTGACCGCTCTCAGACTGAGAAACCCAAGAAATAAACCTGATCTGTGGGAAGAAAAGGCACTGAGGACACTTGAGAAAGATGTAACGAAAGAAGGAGTTGGAGAATTAACAAAACTGAAGGGTAAATCCGTTTACCGTTACATGAAACCTCTCTATATGGAAATGGAATGCCTCATGTGTCATACCTATCCGGAAGCAATGCCTCCAATGATCAGGGAATACATAAGGAAGAATTATCCCACTGATAAATCAATGGGGTACAAAACAGGTGAGCTGCGTGGTGGTATCAGTGTGATAATCTCCCCGACAGAAGAGGGAAATGCCTACGAACATTTTGCTGATATCAGTGCAACTATGCTTCTCTCCATTCGCAATGTCATTGCAAAGAATCAGGAACTCATAAACCGGGACCCTGAAACAGGGAATTACTATTTCAAGGGCGCTGTTCCGGCGATTGTCGGCAGAAGTATTGCCAACGATTTCGGCCTCATGACAGGAATCGAGTTGAAGCAGACTGCCCTGAGGGTTAGAAATCCTCTCAATAAGCCTGACGAGTGGGAAGAAAAGGCACTGAAGGAGTTTGAAAAAAACAAGACAGAGAAAGGTTTCGGGGAATTGACCGAGGTAGACGGTGAATCCGTTTACCGTTATATGAAACCACTGTTTATGGAAATGCAGTGCCTCATGTGTCATTCCCATTCTGAAGCCATGCCCCCAGAGGTCAGAGAGTTCATCGAAAGGAATTATTCCACCGATGAGTCGTTGGGGTACAAGGCAGGCGAACTGCGTGGCGGTATCAGTGTCTTAATTCCGATACAAGATGAGTTTGCATTTGAGTTTTTATCAAAAGAATAAAACCCTTTTTTCAACCGGAACCTGTTCTAACTCGATGAAAAATTCTTACACCCTTCCAAGGAGTGCCTCGGAAATTCTTATATGGTATTCAGCCACAACTGTACATTTTTGTTTTTCGGTTTTACCTGTCTGCGTGCATCGCACAGGCAGGCGAAAACCATTACGAGATGAGTATAACATGCCAATGGGAGTGGGCGCTGAAACAGAAAGCTGATAAAGAAACGCCAATATGATCATACCATGTATAATAACAAAGTTTGTTAAACATTACTGAAATTCAGTATTTTTCTGTGTGAGTTGATACACGAACAGATTACTCTTAGTTGAATATTTTATTTTGCGAAGCCCGTCCGGCCAAACCGTTCGGACGGACAAAACCAAGAAGTTAGCAACGTTAGGAGCTAAGTTCTCATGTGTGAAACCCAGAAAACTAACCTATTTCTCTCACTCTATGGCGTTGATAAAAGTAAGGGATGTATCGTCATAACAGGTTCCATAGGCACAGAGAAAACCACCATATGCCGGATGGTTTTGGAAAATATAACCAGGAAAACCGAATCTGCGTGGACACTAAGTCGCTTTACATCCGAGAATGATCTTCTCAGATCAATCCTCCAAAACTTCGGCATTACAGGAAAAAACACCAAGAAACGCACCAGAAAGGAGATGATATATCAATTAACACAATTGCTGCTTAAAGCTTTGGATGAGGAAGAAAGAGCGCTCCTCGTTATTGAAGACACGCAAAACTTACCCCTGCCTGTATCAGAACAAATGAGAATCATATCCGGTCTGGAGACACAAAAGAAAAAGCTTGTACAGGTTATCCTGGTGGGTCAGGATGCACACACGCAGAATCTAAAATCTCCAAAACTTGAACAATTTTATAATCTTGAAAAATGCACGTATAGAGTTCCGCGTAGCCCAATTAAGGAAGAGAAGATAGAAAACTATCTTGAACACCATCTTATGAGAACAGATTCCACGGGTGGTATACATTTTTCTCCGGAAGCCTTGGAGCATATCAGAAAAAATTCTCTCGGCATTCCATGTATAACAAATCTTATCTTTGATTGCGAACTCACAGGCACTTTTACCCACCAGAACATAGAAACAAAAGAGGAGATTGTCGAAAATGCGATTGAGAACCTTACCCTGCAAAGAGAAGAGACTGAGACAGCCTTGCCTGAAAAAACGTTTACCTTGCCAACCAGGATCAAGGAGATGAGGAAGAGTGTATTCATCCCTGCTGTCACTGCAACTTCTGTTACCACCTGTGCCTTCTTGTCTAAAAAGTCTTCTGCCTGGCTGACCAGAATTAAAGGGCTGAGAAAGAGTGCGCTCATCCCTGCTGTTACTGCAATTTCTGTTGCCACTCATGCCTTCTTGTCTAAGAAGCCTTCTGCCTGGCTGACCAGGATTAAAGGGGCGAGAAAGAGTGTGCTCATCCCTGCTGTTACTGCAATTTCTGTTGCCACTCATGCCTTCTTGTCTAAGAAGCCTTCTGCCTGGCTGACCAGAATTAAAGGGGCGAGAAAGAGTCTGCTCATCCCTGCTATTGCTGCAATTTCTGTTACTACCGGCGCCATATGCTTTTTCATTTCTCAGAATGTCATGACCAAAAGAACTCTTGATCATAAACAGGAAGAACAGGCAATCCTCTATTCCCATAACATCATGACTGAAAAAAATTTCGGAAATCAACCTGAACAGGAATTGCCGGGTCTTCAAGAAAAGAAGGCCGATAGTATACAGGAAGAGCTCAAAAAAATAGAACAGTTTGAACTAGCCGTCTCCTATCAGGAAAGTGGTGACTTTATAAAAGCAAGGGAACAGTACGAGGAGTTAATAAAGCGCTATCCTTCGGATCACGAGATACACCATAACCTGGGTTCTGTATACCAGGAGTTAGGAGACTTTGACGCCGCAATCAAAGAATACGAAAAAGCCATACTCATTAAACCCGATTATCATGAGGCGCGTAACAACCTGGGATTCGCACTCTATAAGAAGGGGGATCTGAGATCGGCCATGCATGAATTTAAAATTATCCTTGATGCAAACTCTAAAGATGTGCAATGCATTACCAACCTTGGTGTATTATCAAAAAAACTGAACTACCCCGAAAGGGCCATCCTGTTTTTCGAACAGGCGCTCTCCATAGACCCCGCATACCCGATAGCACACTATAACCTTGGGATAATTCTGGAAGAAAATGAGATTGATAGAGCAATTTTCCACTTTGAAAAATTCCTCGAATTTTCCGGTGGTCGTTATGCTTCTCTGGAAGAAGAGGTGACACATCGCCTGGAGAGACTGTCCGACAAACCAAAGAAGCAACCACCCTTATTTCAATCTGTTCCTGAAGTACCTGAGAAATAACATCACAAGTTAGGCCATCCTGGCTAACTTTTCCAAAATTCCTAAAACTTCCGTCCATGGCAGTTTTTACGGATTTTTGAACTTGCGCCTTCAGCGCAAAAAATAAGGAAATATTGAATCTCATATACATTGAATTAATGTTCAAACATTTGCTTTCGGCTTCTCGTTTATCATAGCTGCAGCGTTAAATTATTCATCTTTTGTCTTCTCCATGAGACTTTTTATTGCCTCAGAAATAATTTTATCGTGCTGTTGGGCCGTTTCTGCTCTTCCATATTTTTTGATGATGTTTTCCCAATCTGGTGTTCCGTGATACTGGTGACAGCCAAGACACAACCCCTCCCTTTCAACAAGCGCTCTTTCATCTTGATTTAACGGCCTGTCTTCCGGGAGAGGCATGTTTTGCAGCTGTTTTCCACTCCTCGTCACCAGCTGTTCCAGTGAATAGGGAAAATCTTCTATTCTTTCTGTTTGCCATCTTCCCGTTTTCGTATCGGGGATGTCCCCATACACACCTTTTGAGAGGTCCTGAAAGAGAGGACTATCACCAAGAATGCTTCCTGCGCTCCTTGAGTTGCCTGTGCCATATCCTAACGCCTTTGGCGTTGTATGGCAATCCTCGCATGTTCTTGCTACCAGACTTACTGAATGGGGATTTAAGGGAGCCAATGTTGGCGAATTGTGACCAGTAGATGTGGTATAGTGTTTATTTCTAACGGTAATATTCCCCTCTTCATCTACAAAGGTATAAAAGGTCTGACATCCGGGAACTAACGGCGTAATCTTTCCTCTCAAGTTTACACCCAGCATGGGACTTTCCCATCTTAAAAAAGATCTGTTTTCAAGAGAAAGGTTACCAAACTTTTCTGTCTCTGTTTGTCTGCCGGTCTCGGGGTCTACTTTTTTTGATGTGGCTATCCAGTCTGTGCCTTTGGCCCTTCGATCATATTGCATATGGCAGCCATAGCACTGTGGAGCCCAAGTGGAATGACAGGCATAACACTCCAACTTTTCAATATGTGCATGAACCGTTGACATTGCGACTTTACCCTGTTGCGTTTTAAATTTATCTGCCTGCTGGATATCTTTCAGTAGCGGTATTTCATGCCTCTTACCGGAAAAAGAGCTGAAGACATACGTCTTTTCTCCCTCCCTAAACCAGTTCTCTTTAACGTTTCCTTTTGAAGTAAGAAGATAATCCCTGCTTCCTTCCCTATGCAGGCCTCTCTTGCCATCTAATGTTACCGGTGAACCGTATCCTACCGGCAGCTCCCACGGATACTGCAGAGGTGTTCCGTGGCAGTCATAGCAGGATACTTCCACCTGGTATAAGGTTGCAGGATAGATATTTCCATCTCCGTGAACGTCTATGGATGTATGGCAATCAACGCACTGCATGCCTCTTTCAAAATGGACGTCCTTTCGCACGTGTAAATACTCCTTCGTAAACAAGGGTTCCTGGGGTTTACCGTTTTCATCAAAAGGAGGAGCATGTTTATCCTCGACATAATCATACTCAAACATACCGACGAAGGTGGTTCCGATTCTCTTTCCCCTCGTGTGGCAGTGGGTGCATTGAGCAGCCGGTATGGTACTGGTGATACGATGTCTTAATGGGTGCGGGCGTGCCCCGTTGTTTTTGATAGTTGGATCGCCACCTTCATATTTTCCATCATTTCCATATAAGACATGACAGGAAGCACATCCTGAAGCCCGTAAATCACCCCGTTTCCCTCGTCCCTCACCCCAGACGTGACACCGCGCACACTGTTTTCTATACGTATCGGAAAATCCCGCTTTTTCTTCTGATTGAAATAGTCTTACACCTTTTTCAAAATCCGGGATCTCATCCACCTTTTCAAGCCTTCTTAAAAAACCTGATTGCAAGGCCTTTGCACACCACTCCTTATACTTTTCTGAACCTGCTAAAGGTATCGCTCCATCGGTGTCTACCATATCAAAATTCCCATACGGAAAAGTACCCTTCGCTACAATCCCGTTGGAAGAAAGCGTTTTACTTGCAATTCCCGTCATAAGGGAGTGAAGCGACATCGCCAACCGGTACGTATAATCTCCTATTCTTTCTGCAGAAGGATTTATTGATGACATCAATTCACCTCCGACGGGGTCTTCAAGAGGTTCTCCCATACGTGTTGTTATGCTTCCCTTGCCATCATGACATTTAGCACAACCCTTTCCTTCGTGCAAGACCCACATGCTTGACGGGTTTGGGATGAGACCACCATGTGCACTCTCCTTCTCTCCGGAAGAGGGATCCCCTTCATGGCATATGGCACATTCATACCCGACAGTAACTCCATATTTTTTTTTGGCGAACGCCAGGAGATACGGCTGCATTCTCTCGTTGATAACTTCTACCCCCTCATGGCAAACCAGGCAACCCTTTCCTTCATTTCTGACAACGGATTCCATAGCAACACCCATCGCCTCTCCCTGGAATGAATTCGTACTGTCCTGTAGTTTCGGATTTCCCTGACATCCACCGGAAGTAAAAACAAGAATAGCGATTACTATATAGAGAAAGCGGTATTCACGAATCATGTTTTCTTCCTTTCGTTACAAAAAAACATTGATGTAAAAACCGGGTAAACAGAATTAAAATGGAAATTTGTCATACTATCAAGCTACTTTTTCTCTAACCTTTCCAGCAAAAACAGGATCTCGGCTGCATCTCCATAATCCAGGCCCAGATCTGCAGCCAATTCTCTCTCACGAGAACCGGCCAGGATCTCCTTCAGCTTCGCAACCAGCAGTTTCCCGGATACAGGTATTTTCGGGTCGTTGGCAACTTCGTCCAATTGTTTATCAACCTCCTCTGGTTTCTGTTTCTTCAAGGCTTCTTCAAACAATTTACACAGTCTTGCGCTTGGATTCTCGTTTTCAACGCCATCCCGACGGCATGAAAGATATACCCGAATTGCCTGTTCCCGTGCTCGGGCCGCAGCATCCTGATTACCCTCTGCCAGTTCAATTTCACGCAACTTGTCCCAGGCTCTCCATGGTTCAACGTTATGACCATATGGTTTGAAGCATTCAATAGCTCGCAGGATTTCCCGCCTTGCTTCTTCATAACGTTTCAGTATGATTAAGGTAATGGTAAGATTGCCACGGACACGCCCCTCGTTTGCCATATCATTCATATCCCGGTATAAACCGGCTGCCCGTTGAAAATAGATCACTGCGTCATCTGACCTCCCGACCTTTGCGTAAAAACTTGCGAGACTCCCCAGACATTTGGCCTCATCCACCGTATTCTTTTGCTCAACATTTATGGCCAGTGCCTGCAGATACGCCTGCTCCGCTTCCTCAAATTGACCGATCTCCTCGTAAACTACCCCTGTCTGCTGGCAGGCAACTGCAACCATGTTCAGGTCACCAAGATTATCGAATATTTCCCTGGCCTCATCATGTGACTTAAGAGCTTCCTCATACTGCCCCAGAGACAAAAGAACCATCCCGAGCTGACCTTTTCCAAGAGCAATCTGCCTCTCACTTTTAACCTCCTCAGCTTTCCGTATACTGCCTTCATAAGCGGCAGCAGCCTCTTTTAAACGCCTGAGATCAAAAAGGCACTCACCTCTCTTCGCAAGTGAAGCGGCTACCATCTTCACCGTAGTATCACTATCTCCCCGGTCTGCTAACAACTGAAATCGCCTGAGTGCCTCATCAATTGCTTTGAGCGCATCTTCGGCAGCTCCTCCCGCCCTCAATACACGTCCTAAAAGCATATGGGCCTCTGCTATATCATAATCTGCTCCCGCATAAGCATTCTCACCAGCCTGTACACATTTGTCCAGGAGAACCTGAGCAACACTTAATGCCCTGGGTAAACTTCCAATGCCCATCAATCTTTCAATCTGAATCCTCAATGTTTCAAATCTGTTATGGCCCCATTGGCCCGTTTTTTTCTCCTCCTCTTTTCGAATTTCAGTCACTTTTGCCAGAATGCCTGGAGTGTCAAGTTGAGCAATCAGCTCTTCAAGCATTACCGCCAAATCCATGGTTACCTCCGGTACATCCTGTGCCTGTACATATCGCAGCATTTGCAGCAGGTTTGGCTGTTCCAGCTGTGTTAATGAATCGGTAAGTTGTGTGTCTTCAGACCGTTTCTTATTCAGAAACTCTACCAATTGCCGCATACTTTCGCTCCACCTGGCCTGGCAGGTGTTACGCATGGCCTGATCTAATTCCTGATACAGGTAAGGACAAAGGGCAGGGTGAAACCGTATAAAGCCGTACGGCATTGCTTCCGCCAATCCGATCTTCAGTAATTCACGAACCAGTAAATCCCTTTCCACTTCGTTTAACTTTAAAACGTATGTTATGTTTGAAATACTGCCCCCTCCCTGAAACACGCCCAGCGGTTTTATTTTTTCCCGAATTTCCGGGGATATCTTTTGCAGGGCAGCTCCTATACGGGCAAAGAGTGATCCTTTCTGCTCTTCAGTCAGAGGTTTTTCCAGCGCCGCAAGGATTTGCGGTATCGCTTCACCCATGCCGCCAGAACCAATTTGAATCTTTGCTCCAACCGGTTCTCTGCCAAAAAAAGTATTTACTATTGCAGACTCAACACCTGCCAGCATAAGAGGAATCACCTTAAGATCGTTTTTACCTCTTTTTTTTACCTCAAGCGCATATGTTGTCTCTTTCACAATCCGGTCGGCATTTTTTGTTTCAGGCCCAATCACAACCATGAATGCACCTGCCTGTTCAATCGCCTGTTTTATTTCAGGTTCCAATTCATCGCAGGGTGTTGAATCACATGAGTCGACACGGATTTCCAATCCCTGGTTTTCCAACTCCCTGTAGAGAAGATTCGCCGGCTCATGATCTTGGATACTGTGGGAAATAAAGATAGAATTTTTTTTCATAATACCTTTCTATAAAATATAGAGGTTAAATTCACATTTCAGATACGATTATTAAAATGGTCGAAAAATAAAAGATTTAATTAAATTCGAAATTCAATCCTGCCGCTTTTCCAATACTTCCCACCGTTGATAGGATTCGGCCAATTCTAAGTCCAGGGATGATAACCGGGTCTTTATCTTCAGGATCTCATCTTTATGTTTCTGATAAAACAGCGGGTCACTCATCGTCTGATGTAACTGGTGCTGTTCTGTTTCAAGTGCTTCTATTCGTTCCGGTAAGGTTTCAAGTTCTCGTTTCTCTTTATAACTAAGCTTTGGTGACCGTTCACGTTTTTCTCCCGGAAGTTCCAACTTACCATCAGTACGCTTCTTTGATACTTTCTCACCTTGTTTTCTCTGTCGCAGCCAATCGTCATATCCCCCGGCATATTCATTCACTTCCCCTTCTCCTTCAAACACTATGGTGCTGGTCACAACATTGTTGAGGAAGGCTCGATCATGACTGACGAGCAGGAGTGTTCCTTTGTAGTCCACCAGCAATTCTTCCAGAAGTTCCAGAGTTTCAATATCCAGATCATTTGTTGGTTCATCCATTACGATAACGTTTGAAGGCCTGGTAAAGAGCCGGGCGAGGAGAAGACGGTTGCGTTCACCGCCGGAAAGAACACTGGCAGAAATGCGTGCACGGTCAGGCGAAAAGAGAAAATCCTGTAGATAACTCATAACATGTCTCTGCTTACCGTTTAAAGTAATAAAATCACTGCCATCCCCTACATTATAATAGACAGACTTGTCCTCCTGCAGTTGTTCGCGAAGTTGATCGAAATAGGTAATCTGAAGATGAGAACCATGATGTACTGATCCCTTTTGGGGACTCAATTCACCAAGAAGAAGACGTAAGAGTGTGGTTTTACCCGAACCATTCGGGCCGATAATTCCTACCTTATCTCCCCTCATGATAGTTGCAGAAAAATCTTTGACAACGGATGTATCATCATACCCGTAGCCCAGATTTTTTACCTGTATGATCTTTGCGCCGGATCTTTCAGCCTCATGGGTTGTCATACGCACCATGCCTGTTACCATGCGTCGCTCCCTCCGAATCGCGCGCATCTTCTCCAAGTCCCGTACCCGTCCCTCGTTTCGAGTACGTCGCGCCTTAATCCCCTGCCGTAACCATATCTCTTCCTGTGCCAGTTTCTTATCAAAGACTGCCCGTTGTTTTTCCTCTGCATCAAGTACCGCCTGTTTACGTAATAGAAATGATTGATAGTCACACGCCCAATCTGAAAGTTTACCACGATCAAGCTCTATAATGCGATTGGCTGTTTTTTGTAAAAACATACGGTCATGGGTGACAAAAAAAATTGTCCCTTTATATCGCAGGAGAAACTCTTCCAACCAATCAATCGAGGCAATATCGAGATGGTTTGTCGGCTCATCGAGAAGTAATATCTCCGGTTTACAAACCAAGCCCCTGGTAAGCAGTACTCTTCGTTTCAGACCTGATGATAGTGTCCGGAATTCTGAATCTGCATCCAACTGCATCAGTGAAATTACCTTTTCTACCTGATGATGTTTTTCCCAATCATGACCAGTTTCATCTTGTGGCTGACTCAGGTCCGGACTTCTCAGGCCATCAAGAATTATGTCTGATACCGTGCCGTGTAAATCTCTCGGAATCTCCTGTGAAAGATACGCTGTGCGAAGTCCTTTTTGTCGGACAACCTCTCCTGAATCCGGCATTAAATCCCCGTTAATCAGTTTAAGTAACGTAGACTTTCCCGCACCGTTTCTACCAAGAAGGCAGATTCTGTCACCACGTTCTATCTGCAAAGTCACCCGATCGAGCAATAACGGGCCTCCAAAACGGATACTTGCTTCCTGAAGGCTTAAGAGTGCCATTACTATTCTCCAGTAAAACGAAATTTATACCGATATGAACATTAAACCACAAAGCTATAAGACTTCAACTTTTTTTCAGATTTATAGCGCTTCTTTTTGACTATTCAGATAAAGGTATCAATCATTAAGCTTTCTGCTAACCAAAATTGATATGCATGCCAGAATGCTTCCCAACATAAAAGTAGCTTTGAAACTCAGCAATTCCCAAAGCATTGATCCTAATAATGGTGTTAACACTTCAGCTATAGAGAATAATGTCAAACCGGTAGCAATATCTCCAATTAAATCCTGGGGTGGAGATTTTTTTTTCAAGTGGCCTTCCGTAATTACTGAAGTACTAAACAAGACAGAATCTAGAAAAAAAAGCATTGAAAGGAGAAATACAGATTTAACAAAACAGAAACAGAAAAAAATTAAAGCGACCCCACTATACATGATAGTTAGTAAATTCCTTTTATCATACCGCTTGCCAAGATAACCAATTAGAAGATAACCAAAAGCACCAAGGAAATTACTGACTAAGACAATTAAAGCCGTGCCAGTTATTTTAAAATGGTATTCATGTATCAGAAAATAAAGTACAAATGTTTTGAAAATGGCGCTTCTGCCACCTGCCATAAAATTGAGCACATAGTAAGGCCATAAATTTATCGTTAAACGTAAATCACTATGAATTACTGAGTATTCTTTATTCCAGATACTAATTACCGCAAGCACTCCGAAAATAATTACTCCTATGCCGGCTAATATAAAAAATAAATTAAAACCCAATGGCTTTAAAAAATAAAGAACAAGTAAAGCCGCTCCTATACTGGAAAATGGGCCAAGGCTTTTAAGACAGCCCAGTGACAGAGTCACCTCCTCCGGATTGCTTTCAAGGAGGCGAATACTGTTTACAATCGTGTAAAAACTCGTGAATCCGAAAGTTATCAGGATAACCGCAGGCAACAAGTAATGCCAGGTGGGTGTTACACCTATCCATATAAGACCAATACCCACGGATATACAGGAAAGAGGCAAAAAAAAGTACAACCTCATTTTATGAGCAATAAATCCGTTGCAAAAGGCCAATACTCCAGGTATCGATGCCAATGAAAAAATAATACCTAGCTGTTGCGGATCAATCTGAAATTTGTCTATAGCGTAATTATGAAATGTGGAACGCCAAACGTTGTACCCTGCAAAGGTAGCCAGGTAAGCCATATTTAAGAAAATTAAATTGGATGAAGGAAATGGGAGTATTCTGTTAACAGAGAATGTTTTTGTTTTTTTTAATAGAATTCGATAAAACGTTAACATGTATACTGTTCCCCGTTAAGAAGCAGAGACTGAATTTAAAGAAAATTTTCTATCGTTTTACCCGGAAAGGAGGAGTGTATAAAATATCTTAAATGAAAATCCTGGTGCACAAGATACCTTAACCTGAAAATGAGAGATGACAGACCAGGTCATGAAAAGTAAATATTAGATAATATTCAGCCCGAATTTAAGCTCAGATTAAATGTTCGTCATTTTTTAAGTAAATTTTCACGTTCTTTCAGGTAACTTATTAATTGTTCATAACTTGTAATAACTCTGTCCCCTTTTTCCTCTTCCTGTAACTCACTTTTATTATCATACTTTTTTTCATTTTCTAATTTCTTAATTAAGTTTTTCACAAGTCTATGATCTTTGCCCTTCTCTTCCAGTTCTTTTAAATAATATTTTGCAAGTATATCAAGTTTAACGGTATTCTTAACGTTAGCAAAGGGATCCATTTTGGCGTCTTCATAATCCTTCGATAAAGCGCTTAAGGAGAAAATAGCGTCTTCCAGATTTTCAGTATTTTCTAAATTTCTCGCTCCATCAAGTTTACTTTCTAAAAAAACAGCTTTTCTTACGTTAGCTTTATTAAAATTTACCCCTGCCAAATTGGCGTTAGAAAAATCTGTATTATATAAATCGCATGTAATAAATTCGGCATCGATCAATGTGCTGTTTTTCAAGTTTGCGCTATACAGGTTGCAATTATTAAATTTCGCCTTATGTAAATTATAATTTTCAAAATTAGCAAAGCGTAAATTCCTGACAGTACCGGGAGCGGCACTAAAATCCATCCCCTTAAAATCCAGTTGTTCACCCTCCAGTATTTTCTTAATAGTATTCTGTGCACACGTAACTAAGTCTTCTATTGCTGAAGTACCGGTATTCATTTTTTTAAAATGATCTCTTATTCTGACAAGAAAGGGAAGCGCAGTTTCTTTATAAACGGTTAACGATTCAATTGCAGGCATTAAATTTATATTTTTCTCCTCCGCCTTTTTCTCTTTAATAATTTCATTGTATATTGATCGAATTTGCTCAATACGCTGCACTTCTATCTCTGATCTTGCAACTGATATAGAGTGTTTCATTTGAGCCTCAGCAATTTTACCGGCGCTTTGGATTTGTGCATTAGCAATTTCTTTAGCATTTTCAGACTGGTTTAGATTTATTAAATAAGTAATTACCAGACTTACAACGGTAATAACAAAAGGAGTCAGAAATGTTTTTAACATTTCCATAAATAAAATTTTTCTTACAGGTCCCTTGTTCTCTATAAACTCATTCAAGCTATCCGTAACGATTTTTTTAATTTCCTCTTTTGATGGCATAATCATCCTCCATGAAATAGTTAGTTAAACTCCTTAATTTTTATAACCCGACAAAGCATTTATGCGTTCTGTAGTTCTGCAAATTTATACTAAAACCGATTTGGTTTTCGGTTTTACTGAAAACCAAATCTTGGTGAAGGTATCCTCGGACAAAAAGCGCCGAGGACTTTACTCGCTCCGTTTTTTCTCGGATTTTATCCGAAAACCATTATAAGATGAGTATATTTGTTAGCATTTCAAAAGTGTTGTCATAATGAACCTAAATATGCCAAGAAGACATTAAACCTAACTTATAGAGTTTCAAAGAATTCTGGGAATAATATACCTCAAAAATACCATAGGAATTATTGTAAATATCATGCTAGTAAGCAGATTTTCCACTCTTACAGCTCTACCACTGACGCTTACTAAAACTCCTTCAAATATTATAGAAGGCAATAAGACGCTGATACTGATTGTTATAATCTGGATAAGAGATTGTTTCCTTATTTTTTTGACTGCGAGTGCCATCAGAATTCCCAAAGGTACAAAAATAAGAGCGTAGTAAACATAGTGTATAGCCTTGAAACCTGTCACACAATAGGTAATTTGACGAAATAGAGAACTAAAAAGAATTGTTCCCGGGTTTAATTCCAGTGAGTAAGAACTAAGTTTCCCATCCACATAGAGAAGGAGAGTCAACCCATCATAGGTAATGATCAGATTATGTGGATTTATAGTTGAAAATATATCGGGTACTATTAAACTGAGTTTTGCTCCATTTTCTTCGCTAAAGGGAGTGCGAAGCCTGAAGATCAAGTCACTCCCACTCTGTCCAAGGGTAAAATTACGATGACTGATATCTTCCGAAAGTGAGATAATTCGAGCGGGTCCTGCCTGAATTGTATCGCCGGTTGCCACAACAGTTCCTATAGTGAATTGTGAGGTTGCAACTATCCTCCGGGTCAAATATTCTGCAGGCGCTTCTGTTTCTAACCAATTATTATGACCGAGAAGAACACCATCGCGTTGTTGTATATCCTGAGGTTCTCCCCTCCAGACCAAATCAGGTGAATTCTCCATTTCATCATGATAGCTCTCTGTACCCGAAAATTGGTATGAAGCAATTAAAGATTCCCCGATTATATCAAATGTATTATTTTTAAAAAAAACTTGTTCCACCTCAGTTTCTGATATGGCCTTATCAGCAATGAACAATTCAGATACATATCCTTGCCATGGCCGATTTCCAGTACGTTCATTGCCAAGAAGAAGCGGGAAATTTCTATTCCAATTATTAAGACTTGATTCCCATTGTAAAGAAATTGATATGAGAAAAGTAAACATTGAAAATCCTAAGATAATTACAGGTAATTTTTTTTTCATAGAATCTGAGTTGTGATCTATGATTTTAAATTTAATGCTCCATAAAAAAAAACAGAGAAAACCGAGTATGCCACCTGTGCAATTCGACAGAACGTCGCTCAAGGAGGGGAACCTTGATGGCAGAAACATTTGTAATACTTCAACAATATAAGATACTCCGAAACAGATGAATATTGTTACAGAGAGAGAAGTTATCGTCCCTAATCTCATCGTCTGTGTTAGATAAACAGTGAGACTGAAGCCTAATGGTAGAAATAGCAAAATGTTTTGTATTATATCCCGGGTGTCATACTTTCCTGGTCCTAAAATGATAAAACAATGTTCAGCATTGCCAACCGTTTCAGTAAAGTTGAAATTGTAAGGATTAAGTGTTGCCACTAAGACTAGCAAAAAACTGCAGAGAGTTATCACCATGCCAGCCCATCTGCCGAACAAAACATCACGAAATATTACAAAAACCATAATCTTAAGTGCACTATCAGTATATTCAGAAATATAGGGAATTATGAGACTTTACCACGGATTTACCCTGTTAGACATTCACTATCTAATAGGGTGGGCACATATAAACACCGAAAATTAACCATTCACTATTTGTTATCTCTTTGCCTTTAAAGTGATCGTAATAGTTTACTATGATAGAGAATAGGAATTCCGGGGATACTTTACTTAATTCTACAAATTGCACTTATAGAGGGCGACCTGTTAGTTGCATCCGTTACTGTCCAATTTGCGAAGTTAGCATTTTATCTTTTTTAACAAGCAGGTAAACAGCTATGATGAAAATCAGGAACAGAACGGAGCTTATGATGAAATTAATACTGTGGTTACCTGCAAAATAATAATTCCTGCAATACCATCCGGCAAAAAACAAAATTAATGCCATTCCTGCAAAACTTAACAAACGCTTACCATGATACGGTATCGGGTAATATTTTATTCCCATAAAATAGCAAATCAGCATCATGCTAAAATAACAGATAAATGTTGCCCATGCAGAACCAACATACCCGAAAACAGGAATCCACCAGATATTTAAACCAATCGTAATACCTGCGCCAATCAATGATATCATTGCACCTTTATTGGTTTGATCTGAGAGTTTGTACCAGATGGAAAGATTATAATAAACGCCAAGACACAAATTGGCGAGTAACAATATCGGAACAACTTTTAAACCCTCATAAAATTGCTCGCCAATAAAATATTTGAAGAGATCAATGTATAATGTTATGAGCAAAAATATTCCCAAACATACGATTACAAAATAATCCATTACCTGCGAGTAAATGATTTTTTTATCTGTTGTTTTTGCGTGAGAAAAAAAGAATGGCTCCGCGGCAAAACGAAATGCCTGAACGAATAAACTCATCAAGATTGAAAGCTTGTAATTTGCGCCGTAAATTCCAAGCTGGCTCATTGCTCCATCACCTGCCGGAATTAAATGTTTCATAATTGCCCGATCGAGTGTTTCATTTACCATTCCACCCAGACCCACAATTAATAATGGCAATCCGTAAGCGATCATTTTTCTCCAAAGTGCAATATCAAAACCTTTTTTGATACATAAAATTTCTTTGCACAATAAGGGAAGCGTGATGATGCTCGCCACAAGATTTGAAATAAAAACATACCCCACACCAATGGTTGCATCATAAAATGGCAAAGAAATATTTGACTCACTTTGCATGAACGGGCACAACAGCAAAAAATATACGTTAAGTAAAATATTGATAAGTATGCTGATGTTTTTTATGATGGCAAATTTTACCGGACGGTTTTGTTGGCGGAGCAATGCAAAAGGAATACTTGCTATTGCATCAAGACCCAGGATCAGGGAGAAAATAGTGATGTATTCCGAATGATTCGGATAACGAATAGCATTTGCAATCGGTTGTGCAAACGCCCCCATACAGAACATAAAAAAGATTGACGAAATACCAATGGATACAAATGCCGTTGGAAATACCCTGTCTTTTTTTTCTTCCTCCTGTGAGAAACGGAAAAATGCAGTTTCCATTCCGTAGGTGAGCACCACAATAAAAAACGATACATAGGCATACAATTCACTCACCACACCATAATCAGCAGTGCCGAAAACTCTTGTGTGCAGAGGAACGAGAAGGTAGTTAAGTAAACGACCAAGTATGGTACTCAAGCCATATATGGCAGTTTGTGACGCAAGTTTTTTTATCTGGCTCAATTCAAAAAATTATCCGCAGAAAAAATAGATGATTAAATTATGCATTAATCCAAAGTACTCCATTTCGTAAATATGGTTACGTATTTTATTCTATGAGGAAGCCAGGAAATCAGGAGAGTGGTCTCTTAACAGAAATATTTTAAACAAACTGGTTTGATAATTCGCCTGCCCGAATGACTCGTTCAGGCGGAAACATTTTAATTTGAAATTTGTTTGGGCTTTGTAAATTGAGATTTGCCTGCCTGTGTGCATCGCACCATAGGCAGGCGCAGACAGGTAATTTATTAACCTCCTTTTTGGTTCTGGCTCGTTCAGGGTAGGAGTTGCCAATTCCCAATTCCTTTAATCATAAACTATCCTTTTAGCAGCTATGGTAACCATTTCAAAGTTTAACAAATCTCCGAGTTATTACCTTTTATTTTCTCTCTTCCTGTTTTCCTGCTTTCCTTATATAAAGACATCATTAATACATCACCGTAATTATGAATTAGGGTGCCAAGCTGTGCAAAAGAATTACATGAACAGCAGCTTACCCCTTCGAAAGATTGACAAAGTTTATTCCGCGTTCAACTGCCAGTTTGTTCACTTTAAAAAAGGGGAAACAGGGGGTTGTCTTCCACTAGTACAGAACCACGTGAACTGCTACAAATCTTCAAAATCTCATGGATACTACCCGGGGTATTCTGATTATCTTTATCGGTTTCGCTATTTATAGTAAAGTGAAAGGGTTTGTCAAGACCGATTATTATTAATTTTAGATACATACATGAATAAACTACTATATTCCGAAGAGTAACTCCAACCGCCTTACTGATTCATTTCTATTTGAGAGAGTCCAAACGACCAGTGTGGTTATGTGTTTATAGAGTGCTTAATTCCCATAGTGTAACTGATACTCGTATGGAACGTGCCTGGTATCTCCCACATATTCAACTACGCTTTTTGGAAATGATCATATTCAATATTGAATATGATGGAAGGATGAGATTGCTTAGTGCATGCACGGAAACCCTGTCTAAGGGGCCTAAAGCAGTCTAAAAAGTCAGTCCTCGCATTTAAGCAACCTCTTAACTAATCGGTTAAGAATTTTATTCTTTTTGTCTTTAACTGCACTAATACAACGTGGTATGTTGCTGGGATGACCACAGAATACATGTGTACATAAGCATGAACAATCCAACCGGTTCTTGCACACACTTCCGTTAAGGTATCAAGGAACCGCCATGGTCAGTATTATCCCCGTAAATCTCCTACTGTCTGTTACCCCGACTCATTACATGATAGACCGCTCCCTCATACTCAATTCTTGGTTTCCTTGGCATAAGCAAGAATACAGTGTACCATCATGCGTTACAATATCTTCTTCCCCGTGTTCTTTATCTCATCAACCAGCATGCTTCCCTCGTTAAAGTCTTCAGGCCTGAATGGGATTGGTTCTATTCTGCTATCTATTTGTCTCCTGAGCGGTACAACCTTTCTTCGATCATCATATCTGTTTCCTGTGAAGGCTTCTGAAATGAGAGCTACATCAATATCACTATCGTCATGTACTACACCCTTTGCGTAAGAGCCAAAGACTACAGCCCCACTTATCTTAATACCATTGTTTTCCAATTCCTCAATATACCTTTTAATTATTTTTATTATTGAATCTTCAATGACAACCATTCTTTCATCTCCTTAATCTTAACAAGATACAATTCGGTGAAACTCTTGGTGCATTTTTTCTTGAAAGAGAGCTTCTCATCGGGATATCTTGCTTCCATATTGAAGTCTGTAATTACCTCAAGAAGCTCCAATTGTTCATCTGTCAACTTGAGGGCTACTTTTTCTGATAGATATACAAGTCTGTGGGTATAAGGAGGCGTCTCTCCTGTTTTATCAACATAGATAGCCTTTAGTATCTTCTCAATAGTCAAATGCCCAAAAAACAGTGAATAAGAATAGTCTCCTTTTTCGAAGAGATGGTTTGAGACCTTCCAATCATCCTCAGATGATTCAATCCAGAATGAAACTGCCTCTTTCTTATCCAAATGGTTCTCCAGGAATATTGCTACAATCAACAACGTTTCTAAAAACTGTGTATTATTTTTGAAGATAATCAAACAGTAATAAAAGTGATTTGTAACAGCTGTTTATTGTTTGTCATTATAAATGCGTGGGTTTGTTTTGCAATATAATTCGCAGTGAAAAGGTCGCTATGGAATAACCCATCCAAACACCCTGGTCTGGAAAGCATGTGAGATGGAATACGCTAGGAGGGAGTAAATATTTCAAAATTTACAATATGTATACCATCTAAAAAACAGAGACAGATAAAAGACGTAAACCTTTTTATATATTGGTGGCAGAAAAGTCTTTTGCAAGCGGTTTCCCCTTTGGGTTATATGGTGTGGCAACACTTGGTTCAGTTACTCGCGTGATTCTTGGCATAAGTAGAATTTTAGCTTTTGTATTCTCGTATGCTAAATAAATAGGTATGATGTCCCCCGATTTAGCTATAAGTCTTGAGATACACCATTTTCATCATAAACACTAAGAAATGTTTGATCGTTACTTAAATCAAGGCCTATACGAACCTGCCCTTGTTTATCTATTATTTCTAAAATTGGGTCGTCGTCACCAGATAACCTAAGTTTTGCTCGAAATCTACCGTTCCTGTCTGTAAGAGAAAAACCTGTACTCGCATTAATTATCCCCGCCTCATTTAACATAGCATTTTCTCTTAATCCATTTCCCATCAAGTAAGATGACAATACACCACTTGCTATACCAGATACTATTGCAATAAGAATTACTTTCATAATATCATATCCCCTAATTTTAACTCGAAAAGATAAAGGTGTATGTGCTCCAGAGTTGTATTCTGCCTATCCCACTCTTAGTCCATGCAAACACCAAGATTAATTTTGACCTAAAATGGTTGATTCTAGACAATTGTCAATTTGTAATCAATAGTTAATGCAACGAATTGATACGATCCTTCGGGTGATTCATAAATTGTAGGGCTCGTTTCCCAAACGAACCGCATAATAAAGGCTGTTTGGGAAACAGCCCCTACATTTCTTGATCACGAATCGCTCACCTTAGGCACTAAGATTCAAAATTAAATATGATGAAAGGTAAAATTACTTAGTGCATGCACGGAAACCCTGAGGTTGAACTAAAACTGCCCGGATACAAGGCACGCTCATTTCGTAACCGGCGCGTGCCAGTGTACTTCAGGGTTGCGAGATTTTTACAGCAACTTAGGGGTGACGTAAAAATAACTTGGTCTGTTTGCGCTCAGGTTTAGATCAGATTTGGTCGATTTGATTGAGCGGAACCGCAAGCGTAGCCTTAGCTACAGTGAGGATTCAGCGATTAAAGATCGATCAAAGGTGGCCTGAAAATGGGATGGAAAAAGGCCAAGTTTTTTGCGTCGCCCCTTAGTAGGTGGGTAGTTTTCGTTCAACCAACACTATTTGTTGAGGCTATCTTCGTATAACGGAGACATCTCTCTGAGTCTTTTGATAATAGGGGGTAGTGTTTCTATAACATACTCGATGTGTTCTTCGGAATTGTCTATCCCCAAACTGAAGAGTATGGATCCCTGAGCTATGGCATCATCTACTCCCATTGCAGCCAGGACGTGTGAAGATTTCAGTGACCTCGATGTACACGCAGAACCGGAAGAGACCGCTATCCCTTTCATATCAAGGAAAAGGAGTATCGATTCTCCCTCAACATATTCTATGCTGACATTTGCATTACCCGGCAAGCGAAGTTCAGGATGACCGTTGATATGAATATGGTCTATGGAATTTACCAGGCTTTCCAGGAATTTATCACGTAATGGCCGAATTAGCATTGCCCTTGCTTCCATCTCATGATTCGCCAATTCAGCAGCCTTCCCCATTCCTACGATCCCTGGTAAGTTTTCTGTACCGGCACGCCGTCCGCCTTCCTGTACTCCACCTTCGATAAAGGGAACGATCCTTGTCCGTTGTTTCAGAAAAAGGGCTCCTACACCGGGTGGGCCGTAGAACTGGTTACCAGCCAGACTCAATGCATCTGCCATCATGGTGTTAACGTTTACGGGGATAACACCGGTTGATGCAACGGCGTCTACATGAAACAGTACTTCACGCTCTTTGACAATTTTTCCGATCTCTTCAATCGGTTGAATAGTTCCTACTTCTGTGTTTGCGTGCATGATAGAGACTAGAATAGTTTCCGGTGTAATGGCCCTGGCTACGTCACCAGGATCAACCATCCCGTACTTATCAACCGGTACCTGTGTAACCATAAATCCCATTTTTTCAAGTCTCTTTAATGGATTAAGGATGGAAAAGTGTTCTACCTGTGACGTGATAATGTGTTTGCCTTTTTTCTGATTTGCCATTGCGAGCCCCTTAATGGCAAAATTATTTGCCTCGCTACCACTTGAGGTAAAAATGATCTCCTCTGAATTTGCTGAAATAAGGGCAGCGATCTTCTCTCTGCATTCTTTTACAATTCTATTCGTCGTTTGTCCGAAATGGTGTAAATTTGAAGGGTTTCCATAACAGTTTTTTATAGCGTCCACCATAGCATCTATAACAGATGGGTGAATCGGTGTACACGAGGCGTGATCAAGATATATTTTTTCCACTTTTCTACTCCTTTTCTAATTTTGCGTATTCCAGAACCAGTTTTTTGGTACCAAATCTGTTAAAGTTAACAAATGCTACATCAGATGAGGGACTGATTTTTGTAACTCTGCCTCGACCAAATCTTCCGTGCCTTACCACATCACCCGGAAGGAAATCCGTCCTCCATGAAGAAGCCTGATGCTGGACCACTTTTGTTGCCTTATTTTCTCTTTCCTCATCATTCTGAAACCAGTTATCTTTTGAACTCAGGAATTCACGACCTCCGGAAGCGTATCCGGTTTGCATTTCACCCCAGCTGTCATGGTAATTTGTTTTGTCAATGGTTTCGGTAAACTCCTCTGGAATTTCGCTCAAAAATCTTGAAGGTATTCCGATAGATCGCTGGCCAAACTTTGTCCTGTATCTCGTATGGGTAAGAAACAACTCTCTTTGTGCCCTGGTAATACCAACGTAACACAAACGGCGTTCCTCTTCAACATCATCGTCTGAATCTTTTGATTGTGAATGAGGCAATAACCCCTCTTCAAAGCCTGCCATAAATACAATGGGAAACTCAAGGCCCTTCGCTGCATGCAGGGTCATGAGGGTAACGGCTTCTTCACTTTCATCCCATTTATCAATATCCGAAATTAATGACACACCCTCCAGAAACCCCTCAAGAGAACCTTCTGTATTTAAAATGTCATATTCATTTGCAGCATTTATCAGTTCTTCAATATTTTCCAGCCTTTCTCTGCTATCATGGTCATATACCTGTGTCAAATACTCCCTGAAACCAACCCTCTCGACCACCTGTTTTACCAACTCCATTACCGGGTACGCAGGTACTTTAACCAATGTGGAAAAAATATCACAAAAACTCATTACGGCTCTTGCACTCCTTGTCCGAACGTCGGGTACCTCCTGAATACGGGCACCCACTTCGAGAAGGCTTACATTATTTGCCAGAGCCCATTCTCTTAACCGTTTTATTGTCGTTTGTCCTATGCCTCTGGGCGGTGTATTTACGACCCTTTCAAATGACAAATCATCGGCAGGATTAACACAGAGTTTAAGGTAAGAGAGAATGTCTTTTATCTCTTTTCTTTTGAAAAATTCAACACTACCCACAATCGTATACGGAATTCCCTTTTGTCGAAGGTGAGTTTCCAATACACGAGACTGAGCATTCGTTCGATAGAAGATAGCCATATCAGAGAATTTGTCCGAACCTTTATTAAATTCAGAAATGTATGCGGCTATTTCCTTCGCCTCAACATATTCATCTTCACAGTGGAGTATCCTTACCTTATTCCCTTTACTATTTTCTGTCCAGAGGGATTTTGGTTTTCTGGATAGATTATTCTTTATCAACTCTGAGGCTACTCCCAGAATCACCTTGGTCGAGCGATAGTTTTGTTCAAGACGAACCAACTTTGCATTCGGATAGTCCTTTTCGAAATTAAGTATATTTCGTATATTGGCACCACGCCATCCATAGATAGATTGATCAGGATCACCGGTGGCACAAATATTCTCATACCTTTGTGCTAATAGTTTTGTAATCGTATACTGTGCATGATTTGTATCCTGGTACTCGTCAATGAGGATGTACCGAAACTTGTCCTGATATTTCTCTAATACCTTTGGCTGTTCTTTAAAGAGCTGCACGACTTTAAACAGAAGATCATCAAAGTCCAGGGCATTATTTGCCTCAAGGCTTTTCTGATACCCGGCATACACCTTGGCAACGATTGTATTGTAAAAGCCAGACTTGTATTCAGAAAATTCCTCATGAGAAATCAACTCACTTTTGGCATTACTTATTGTGCCGGCCAGAGAACTCGGCCGCCAATTTGTTGTATCCAGATTCAACTCGTTCATCACGGACCTTATGCAACTCACCTGATCACTCGTATCGTATATGGTAAAGTGGCTGGAGTACCCCAGGAGTCCAATTTCACTTCGCAGGATCCTTGCACACATGGTATGAAACGTCGACACCCAAACACCTTTCTGGTCGAGAAACTGATTTAAACGAGCTTTCATCTCATTCGCGGCCTTATTGGTAAACGTTATAGCAAGGATATTGTGTGGGGCGATATGCTTTTCAATAAGATAACCAATTCTGCGCGTAATCACGCGTGTCTTGCCACTCCCCGCCCCGGCAATTATGAGCAGGGGGCCATCTCTATGGGTAATTGCCTCCTTCTGTGATTCTGTTACATTGTCCAAGATGTTCATAAACGATCCTTATCTCTTTTAACAGTTGTATCAATACCTTTCAAAAAACCGCGCATTTTTTTTAAATGTTTCACCGGGATAAATTCAATACGGTTATCACATGGCAGAACTTGAACCTGTTTTCCAGGATGAATATCCATGACTTTTCTGATCTCTTTCGGAATAACAACTTGATATTTGTGTGAAATGGTAACCGTTAACATTTTATCCTCCACGGTAAATAGTTTATATTTCGTTTAACGATAATGCGACCGTTATAAAGTGTCAAGTTTTAAATAAGTAGCGAGCTTAAAAGGTGGATGAATTTTGATGTTAGAGCGTCCTGTCATAAGTAGTACATCTATCTTTAAGTGGACAATTTAGCTCTAACGCCAAGTTCCATTTACTGTATGACGTGAAAAACTACCTACTTATCGATGCACCACTAACAATACATCTACAAAATCACATCATGCAATATTACAAACACCCAACTGCAAACTATCGATAGCTGACATCCCTACTGATATTCACTAAAAAAACCGTAATTAACATCATAATTTGTTTTAGGTTTTAGTCCTAATTGTAAAGTTTCAAACATTTCAATCAATTTTTCACCATCAACAATTTCTATAGGAGTAGCAACATCTCGTCTGGCTTCTTTCTTCGCTTCTGTTGTAAAACTACCTGTTGTAAGAATTATCCCTTTATCCGCTCTGCCCTCCATTGCACCTCTAAAATCACGAACATGAGATGGAGTAACTGCCCCTTGATAACGTTTACATTGAAACATAACTTTGAAGCTAACAAAAGGATTAACCTGAAGTATTCCATGTCCGTCAATTCCACCATCACCAGACTTCCCTGTAACTTGTAGAAAGCCAGATTCTCGTAAGAGACGTTGACAGATACGTTCAAATCCATAGGGAGGAAGCGATTTTAAAATGTTCAATAATTCAGTCTTAAAATCTACAAATTCAATAGTTTCTTCTTCATTTCGATTTGAAATTTCTTGACTTCCTTCTTCTCTTATCTTAAGTTGACTTTGTATGTCTTTGTAATAATTTAATACATCTTTTTTGGTTATTGTGGCTTCTAGACCCTGTTCAGTTAAACTCCATACTCCACGCTGTGATGAATCCATAAGTCCTGATTTAACCAAATAAAGTCGTGCCCAAGCTACTTGATTTCTAACCCTGTATGAACCACTTTTTATAGTTTCTTCTTGTTCTTTTTCTGAGATATTTAGCTTTTCAATTACAAGATCTGTTACTTCTGCTGGTCTACCTGAACCTCGCAATTCTTTCAGAACTTCAATGATTGGGATAAAGAATCTTATGAATTGAGGTCCTTTTGACTGCTTCATAATTTCTTTTGCGTTAATTCATGGAAATTTGCCAGTTAATGACTGTTGTCAGTAGCGATTACGCTAAATGCAAATGTTGCCTTTTTGAAATTTCAATTAATTTTTTGTTTATTTCCCGGATGTTTCTGACAACATTTAATATTGTGTTAAGAGAGCTGAGAAAATTGCCAAAAACAAACGCACTAAAGAAGCCTTGCTTGGTTAAAACAAAAAATTCTTTTATATATTTTTTGTCCTGATGGGCTAATCCACCATAAAAGAGAGTATTAAAAAGCTCATCGTTTGAATAATTTTCATTTCTCCCTGCCTTTTTTATTAATGTCATTGAGATTAGATGGGTCTTCCACTTTTGTCGTTGCTTGGCAAATTCCACAGATAGCTCTTTAGGAATTTCATCTTTTTCATATATTTTTGATAAGCAGTGTATTGAAAACCCATCGCTATCTTGAATTAAAAGTCTTAGATTTAGGACAAAGGCATCCACGTCATCTTGTGAAACGTCATCTACTGCTATCCAATCAAGATTCATTATCTTATCATGCTGAATCTTATAGTGAGGGTGTGCCATTCTTTTTGTTAATCGACAACTGTCAAGACGATTAACTTTTTCATTAAATAGGATAAGAGGGATAACATCCATTTTTATTAAAGATAACGTGGAATTTACCGACCATTAGATGTTATAAAAACATAAAGCTCTGCTGTCAAAAGCTTCACGCAAAAAAGTAGCTTGTGATTCGTTGCGCTAACCAATTATATTTATTATTTTATTGGTTTAATTCCAAGATCCTTACAGATTTTGCTTGCCAGAATATCTTTTATTTCTGAATGCCGAGGTACTGATGATTTCTTGTTTAAACCAGAATTTCCCCACCATGAATGTTTTGCACCTTCCCTAATTAATTCGCAACCATTTGTCCGAAGATATTTTATTAGCGTAGACCGCTTCATATAGCAATTTGCTCTTCATCATAATCACTTCCCGCAGCAGTAATTGCTTCTTTTCTATTAAATTCTAACGCTTCCTTTAATGTAACTCTTAGACTTTCTAATAACTCTTCCTTTGTGGATTCTTGACAATTTACTCCGGGAACCTCTTCTATCCAGCCGACCCACCAACTTCCTTCTTGTTTTATCACAGCAGTAAATTTATTTTTCATAATTCACCTAAATTAAAATTATTCTAAATCAGCATTGCTTTTCATACTATTGTAATAATCGTAAATCCCAAATCGTAATTCGTAAATTATTGCCTAATCTTGTCCCTGAATGTCTGGAACAGGGATTGGTCAAAATATTTCTCTTTTAAGAGATTAATCTCACTTCTTTCGAGCAATCAAACTTGCGACAGATTTTTTGTCTCCTATCTCTCCCTCTCTGTAGAAAAGGATATGAAAATCCCGAAAGAGATTCAGGAGTTCGTTATGTTTCAACAGATACTCCGGGTTTTTGGGCCCCGGAGCATTCTCACCATAGTTAAGCTGATCAATGGTATATGTCTCGAACAGCACCATACCTCCCTTCTTCAGGCCTGCCTTGATCTGAGGAATAAGGTTCCTTTGCGTATAATAGATGCACGTTATCAAGTCATATTCGTCGACAGGTATCTGATACTCTTCCAGATCAGCTACAAAGGCATTTATTTTAAGGTTGTTTTCCCTGGCAAACAACTTACACTTCTCGACAGCGATATCTGAGACATCACACCCATCTACATCGAATCCATTCCTGGCCAGAAACAGTGCGTTTCTGCCTTCACCCATAGCTAATACTAGAGCCTTGCCCCTGGTTAAAACTTGAATATTATTTTTGAGAAAATCTATCGGCTCCTTCCCGTATATATACTCTTTCGTATTATATCGCTTATTCCACCGATTTCTATCTTCACCACCGGCAGAAACAACCTGACCGAGCAAGAAGAGAAATGAGCAGAAAAATATCGTACCTGTTAAGATGATCTTCATACGAGTTAACGCATCCTACACAACTCTTTCAAAATTGCTACAACGACACCCGTGTCGTTGCTTAACGCCATTTTGGACATGTGCTTGCGCACAAAAAAAATGTAAGTTATTGATTTATTGGTTCTTACAATGAAAAGACTATACAATCGAATTAGACCATCCCACCCGTCCGTACCGAATGGCACGTTCGGGCTGGCTAACTTTTCTAAAATTCCTAAACTACCGTCCATGGCAGTTTTTTACGGGCTTTTGAACTTGCGCCTTCAACGCAAAAAATATGGAAATATTGAAATACCTCCATGCATAAATTTAAATTTTCAGGATATTCAGAAATCGGGAGCATCAACTTTTTGCTTTAGCTCCTGAGCATTCTCCAAAACGATCTTTTGATGTTCCTTTCTCGACAGTTGTTTGGTTTCTGTTAAATCATATATCAGGATATGATCATCAATTATGTTGAAAGGCCAAATAATTTCCGAAAAAAAGTCTAGAGGAAATACTTCGTAGAGAGGAGTCTTTATCTTTTCCAAAGCTACCTTTCTTTCACACGTAAGTTTTCCATCTGCATCTTTTTTCTCTATGGTTATTTTTCTCGTACCGTAATAGGTAAAAGGAACAGATACAGGACTTTCACCCACGAGTTTGTCGTCAATGTATACAGAAGCGTTGCTTGGATTAGTTCTAACGGTGATCGTTCGCGTCACACAACCAGTGAGCAAAAGGAAAACGGAACAGATAACGAGAAAAATACAATGTTTTACATTCATAGTACATCACACCTCTCAGATTTTGTGCGTATCAATAAAACCTCCGCTTGTACTTTTTCTGGGTATGGCCGTTTTAAGCTCAGAGACGTTATCATGTGAATCTGCAACCATAGAAAATTGCCATTTCCAGACTCAGAATCAACCCGGCCCTGACTGCCAAAAACCAGACAAAATTTGATATTTATGACCTTTTCCTATCAGGAGAATAAAACAATTTTGCATCAGGCAGAGTATATGAATGCAAATCATGGACGGTACCTTCTCCCTGAGCAGAAGCAGATCTTGCCTCAAATGAGAGGTTACCATTGTAAATTCCATCATGCAAATCCTTCACCGTTCTAAAACCGATACTTTGCATTGCATGTAAGAGACTTTTTATAATATACTCGCCAAAATTGACTACCGAACCCTTATCCACCACCGTACCAGATACTCCCTGAGCAATATTAACCCTCTCTTCCTCGGAATAATATCTCTTACCACCACCCCTTTCCATTGCTTCCAAAGAGGCCATGCCTCTATACTTTTTAAGACGAAGACCACCCTCATAGTAATATTCACCAGGTGCCTCGCTTGTACCGGCAAGCAATGCGCCAAGCATTACGGTACTTGCCCCCAACGCCAAAGCCTTAACTATATGGCCAATATTAGCTATACCACCGTCTGCAATCACAGGTATCTTTGCGTATTCTCTGGCAAATTTTGCGCAATGATAAACAGCAGAGCCCTGAGACCTGCCTACCGCCAGAGTATCTTGTGTAATGCAGATCGAACCGGCACCCATACCTATGCGAAGAGCATCTGCCCCTGCATCAATAAGCGATTTACATTGTCTGGCAGTAACGACGTTTCCACCCACAACTTCAATGTGAGGATAATTCTTTTTGACATGCTTTATCATACTGATTTGATAAACAGAATCCCCCTGGGAAGAATCAATCACAATCAGGTCTACTCCTGCATTTGCCAGAGCTTGAAGCCGCTCTTTATCCTCATCTCTGGTAGAGATCGAAGCCCCAACAAGTAATTGTTTTTCATCGTTCTTGGAAGCATACGGAAAATCCTCATTTTTTAAGAGATCTGTTCTGCTCAGGAGGGATATCAATCTTCCCTCTTTGTCTATCAAGGGCAGTTTACCCTTCTTCGACTCCTTGAGTATCCTGTTTCCCTCGGCAAGGGATATGCCCGCAGGCGCTGTTACAAGTTGTGTTACCATAATTTCTTTTAGTTTTTTTGTTCTATCAACTTCAAAATCTATGTCTCTTCGGGTAACAATACCAACGAGTTTGGATTTTAATGTTCCATCTTCGGTTATGGGTATTCCGGAAAATCCGTATGTTTCTTTAATATTATAGACATCCACAATAATGTTTTCAGGACTGAGAGTAACAGGATAGGTGATGAAACCGTTTTCATATCTCTTTACCATTCGAACCTCTTTTTCCTGCTCCTCGATGGTATTGTTATAATGGATAATCCCCAACCCACCGAAAAGCGCCATATGGATGGCCATATATTCGACTCCGTAACAGTATCCATTGGTGAACTAACAATGGGTCTTTTTAAGGTAAGATTGCGTGTTATGTGTGTCTCCAGATCAACATCTTTTATAGAGAAATCTATGTGCCCGGGTAAAATGATAAAATCATTATACGTGAGCCCGCTACCATCTGAGAAAAACGCTTCTGCACTAAATCCATTTTCCGGCATATTAACCTCTTAATAATAAGTTACCCGTTTAAATAAATACCACCATTTCCGTAAAAAACGCAACCGCTCATAACATCATATAGGCATCAACGTCAATCACGGTTTGTACTTTTTTCGATATTCTGGGTTCATCTTTAATACTCGTTAAGACCTGTTGCAAGTACTCAATATTAATTGCCTTTACTACTATGTGCCATCTATAATTATCCTTAACTCTGGTAACCGGTGCGGGTGAAGGGCCAAGAATTTCCACAGTATTTTTATACAATTTTATCGTATCTTTCAATTTCTCAGCCAATTCTATTGATCTTTCTTTAACGTCCTCTTCTCGTTTTCCCCGTAAGACGATCCTTGCAAGCCTCCCGTAAGGAGGATAATAAAGTTGTTTTCTATATTCAAGTTCTTTTTTAGCAAACCCATCATAATCATGGGAAGCAGCAAAGATAATACTATAATGTTCCGGATTAAACGTCTGTATAATAACCAGGCCTTCCTGAGAACCTCTGCCTGTTCTCCCGGCTACCTGGGAAAGTAACTGAAAAGTCCTCTCACTTGCCCGAAAATCAGGTAAATGAATGATAGTATCTGCAGAAAGGACACCAACGAGTGTAACATTTGGAAAATCAAGGCCTTTTGCAATCATCTGAGTACCTAAAAGTATATCGATGTCCCCCCGTTTAAAGGCAGAAAGAGCCTTTTCGTGTGCATTGTTTCCCCGCATTGTATCACTGTCCATCCTCAACAGTCGATATGAAGGGAACTTAGCCTTTATCTCTTCCTCTATTTTTTCAGTTCCAAAGGCAAAAAAATTTATACCGGGATTCTTGCATTCAGGGCACTCTTTAGGAACAGACGCCTCATGATAACAATAATGACATATTACGACATCTTGTTTTTTATGATACGTTAAAGATATATCGCATTTCTTACACATGAGGACAAAACCACATCTCCTGCAATTAACAAATGACGAGAAACCACGTCGATTTAAGAACAGAATTATTTGCCCCTTCTGAGCAAGACACTTTTTCATATTCAGTTCAAGATACCGGGAAATGCAGGATTGCCTTTTCCCTCTCTGTATCTCACCCCTCATATCGACTATTTGTACTCTCGGAAGAGGGTTATCTCCAATACGACTCTTCAGGGTAACATAATCATACTTCCCAAGACCTGCATTATGATAACTTTCAAGAGAAGGTGTTGCGGAACCGAGGACAACAACGGCATTTTCATATTGAGCCCTAACCAAACTTAAGTCACGAGCATTATAACGCGGGGTACTATCCTGTTTGAACGTGTTTTCATGTTCTTCATCTATTACTATTAAGCCCAGATTGTCCAAAGGTGCAAACAGAGCTGAACGGGCCCCAATAACAATATCGGCATTACCATTTTTGATTTCCCACCACTGATTATACCGCTGTTTTTCCGTTAGACTACTATGCAGGACGGAGATTTTATCAAAACGCGATCGGAACCTTTCAATCGTTTGCGGGGTAAGTGATATCTCTGGTACAAGTACGATCGCTTTTCGCCCCAATGCAATCGTTTCAGAGATTGCCTGGAGATAAATCTCTGTTTTTCCGCTTCCGGTAACTCCTCTCAGTAAAACCGTGCGGTATTTTCCTTCCCTTAATCTTGTCTTAATAAATACTATAGCACGTTCCTGCTCTTTTGTGGGCATCAAATGATCTGTTTTTGGCAAATGTCTGCCCGCAAACAGGGGGGTGTCATCAGCAGGCTTTTTCCGCAGACTGACAAGGTCTCGCTCTCTCAGTCTATAGATGCCCTGGAGATTACAGCCGCTAACCCTTGATAGCTCGCTAACGGTCATCTCCTCTCCTTTCAGAAGAATTTCCAGGGCTTTTCCCTGCCTCGGTGCCTTTTTCTTGAGTGAAGTGAGCGCCTCTTTAACAAATCCTTCATCTTTGGATAATCTGACAACATTTACCGTTTTAGCATGAAAACTGTTTCTTACAGCAAAGGGGAGAAAAGTCTCAAGCGCTTCACCCCAGCCACAAAAGTAAAAATCAGCCATCCACTTAGAAATTGCGAGAAGTTGAGGGGTAAAAATAGGTTTTGCATCAATTACTTGAATTATATCCTTTATTTCTTTAATGCCTGAAACATCCGTTAATCCAACACAGTACCCAATAATCGTCCTGCCTCTGAAGGGAACTTTGACCCTTTTCCCAATTCCGATTTGATTAATACATGATAGCGGGATGCTGTAATGGAATTTTTTATTGAGAGGTATAGATAAAACTATTTCGGCAAACTTAACATAAGGCATTACATTTACTATTCTTAAGGCAAATAATTATCGGAAATCCTTAGTGTTGATAGATCCTATCATAATTACAATAAGGTGTCAAGGACAACGGTTTTCGTCCTGAAACGGATATCAGATTCTATGGAATCATAATACCTATCGAAAATTCCAACCATGAGGACGAAGCTGCTGCATGTTTTAAATTGATTTATAATACTCATTAATACTATAATGCCATAAATGAAGATAACAGAAAGGCATGTTAGAATCGTTGCAATTGTAAAGTTCGCAATTGCGATCGGTCTGTTTATTGCTCTACCATTTATCGGAATGAAAAAAATTGTAACTGTTGTTATAGATATTGAAGAATTGTGCAGTGTGGAAGTAGAGGAAAATTCATGGCGCCAAATTGTTATCCATCACAGCGCTACCAATAGTGGAGATGCGCAAGCCTTCGATAAATACCATAGAGAGAAAAAAAAATGGGCAAATGGTCTTGCCTATCATTTCGTTATTGGCAATGGTTCCGGTTCTAAAGATGGGAAAATAGAAGTGGGAGAGAGATGGACAAAACAGATCCATGGAGCCCATACTGCCAACATGGATACAAACCGAATTGCAATTGGAATCTGTCTTGTAGGAAATTTCGAAGAGGAACAAGTACCTACACAAAAACAGATAACATCATTGGTAAGTTTAATTAATTATCTTTCGAACCGATACCAAATACCAAAATCAAACATTATCGGACACAATCAGGTTGCTCAAAAATCTACTGCCTGTCCCGGCAAAAATTTTCCTATTGAAACGATCTTGAACAGGATATCACTTTTTCAAGTTCAGGCCTCCCGGATGCATACCGGAAAACAACAACCTCACCATCTTCAATAAACCAGATGAATAGAATCAGAAATATACCATCTGCTGTGCATCAATAATCCCCTTTTTGTTAGCAGACAATTGCAAACAAAACACACCCTTTAGGTATAAAAATAGCTTAAGGATAAAGCTGTTTGATTTTAGCTCAACAGGGTTTACTGCTTTAAAAAGACCTCTCATAAATGAATAGGTATTTTTAATTATCCTCCACAAAATACATAATAATCACATTTTGCTATATGTAGTGAGACAAGTAAAAAAATATACAAAATATTGTATTTTTTTCTTGACATACAGTATATTTACTGTTATAAGGCAAATGAAGTTAAGGTGATTTGATTTAAATTGAATAGAATTTGCGAAAGGTTAAACATGAGTAAATGTTTGCAGATATATTATAATGAAAAAAGAGATGGCAATATCAAAGAAATGATTCAGGAATTAAAGGGGCTCAAGGACTCACCTTATTACCGCCGCAGATCAGACAGTGAGATAGCCCTTATGATCTTAAGCAAGGCACTTAAAAGTGAAGTAGTAAGATTTCGGGACAAGCATACATAGAATAACCGTGAAAAATACGAAAGGAATTACTATGAAAGCTGTAGTAACTTTTCATTCAATGGTATAGTTATCAATTGATGAGTACGGGGGTAAATGTGGCCGGAGCCTTCATCTCCGTTACTTCGAGCCTCGCCCTCCCGTGTGCCGCCACAGCGTAATCGGGTGTACCGTACTCATCCCAGCGAGGGCTTCTCCTTTCCCCCTCGCTACATGACGGCAAAAAGGGCTTTCTCGCATACTTAAATATAATGCTGAAAGTGCCTTTTTGCCGTCAACAATGTTTCACCTCAACTCAGGAACCGTTATGTTTCTTATAAGGAAATGAAGACAAAGAGTTCTCTTACCTCTATTTTTATTCTGTAACAACAGACCTCGTTTTGAGAAATGAAGAGAAAAAACTTATGGATATGGCAGAAAACGTGTAACAAACTTGAGTTAAAAACTCCTGGGTCGAGAAAAATTTCATTCAAAAACGATATAAGAATCAAAAAAAAAGGCGATGTAAACAATTCGCCAGATAAAAGCTGATTTTTTTATCTGTCCTGTTCTATCCTAAAACCAACATGATTTTAGGTTTTTCTGTCAGAAATCAACTTTCGAGTTTTCTGCCACATAGGTAACGTTTTTTCACATTTGTACCTAATTGCTCTTCCCGGTAGTAAGGAGCAATGTTATCTCAAGTTTCATGATATGTCAAGTCTATTATCAGTCTGTCTTATCAGCCTCCTCTGAAAGGCAAAAAAAAAAGCACACTTGTCAGCTTATAGACAATCACTAAATAAAATATTTATTGTTATTGATAACTCTGAAAAATCAAAAGGTTTTCTTATAACAAAATCTGCTCTTACGTTTTCGCTCTTCAAAAGCTCAATATTCTCTCCCCAACCAGTTATAACACCGATTTTCGGTTTTGAAACCAGAGATTCAAGCACCTTAATTATGTCTGCTTCCCCAACCTCTTGATTAGCTGAACCAAAGAGTAACAAGTCAAAGTTTTCTGTTGAAAGAAGTTTGATGGCTTCGGTATAAGAATTAACGTACTTCACGTTGTGTCCCTTTTTAGAGAAAAATCTATCCAAAACACCACATATTTCCTTCTCCTTTTCCAGTACCAGGATCCGGAGATTTCGAACATTTATCTCCTGGTTTTTCCTGGGACTAATGATTGAATTTCTTGCTTTTTTGGTAGCTCTCATTTCCAGAGTAATGCTAGTTCCTCTTCCCAACTCACTTTCTACGCTTATTTCACCATGGTGCCTTTTAATAATACCATACACGGCGCTCATACCCAATCCTGTACCTTCAGGCATCCTTGTAGTAAAAAAGGGATCAAACATTCTCTTCTGCACCTCTTCCGACATACCCTTACCGGTATCAGAGATCTCCACAAATACTGAGCCTCCTTTACTCCAAGTTCGAAAAGAGAGTGTTCCACCATCCTCCATAGCTTCAAGAGCATTATTTATGATGTTTACCAATACCTCTCTCAGCTCAGAAGGTGAGCCCTTTACGGCTGGCACATCCTGAAGCCCATTCGTGTCTATGTGATAACCCGTTCCCCTAACCCTGGACATCACCTTCCATTTTGGCATTAAATAGTCAATTGTATGTTTTATTAACTCATTTATATCTACCGATTCAAACCATAATGTGCCACCATCTGCAGTCAAAAAATCCTTCATTCTTCGAACAATAGAGGCTCCATCGTCACTCGCTTTACTAATCATACGAAGACCTTCCTTGAACTCTGCTTCGTTTCCATGGTGCATATCAAGAAATTGAGCATACCCCTTTATTATTGCCAGGATATTATTAAACTCATGAGCTATACCGGATATCATTATCCCGAGAGACTTTAACTTTTCTGACTGTAAAAGTTTTTCTTTTCGTCTCTTCTGCTCGGTTATATCTTTTTTAAAGGCAACAAAATGGGTAATAGCTCCTTCAAAGTTTTTGATAGGAGAGATTGATGCAGACTCCCAGTAGAGTGTTCCGTTCTTTTTCTTATTACAAAATCCTCCCTGCCATTCTCTGCCAGACTTGATGGTCTCCCACAAATTTTTGTATACAACCGGAACTATTTTACCTGAGTTCAAAAAACGTGGATTCTTGCCGACAGAATCTTCCAACGTGTAACCGGTCAGCTGAATGAACTTAGCGTTAACGTATTCTATGTTTCCCTTTTTGTCCGTTATCAAAATAGCATAAGGGCTTTGCTGGACCACGCCGGCCAATTTAAGAATTTGCTCTTGTTTCTGCTTATCTTCAAGAATAGAGCTCCACTCATGAAGAATTTGCTCACAGATGAGAGGTATCTCGGTTAATGTCCGCTCTGATTTTACCCGGTAATCCATGGCTCCCCTCTTCATAACTTCAACCGCAATCCGCTCATCTCCCCCGTCGGCCAAAACCAATAATGGAAATGTAATTCTTTCTTTTTTTGCAGGCAAGAGATCTGTACCTTTACCATCCGGCAAGGCGTAATTGGAAATCACAAGGTGGGGGGTAATTTTTTTCAGGCTGGTTTGTGCATCCGCAAGGTTACGTGCAACTTCCAAATGTATCTGGCCAACCTCTGATTCAAAGACACGCCGGATCGAATCTACGTGGTCTTCCCTGTCTTCAACGAGCAGAACAAGAGTTTTGCTTTTATCCATATAGCTTCTTTAATTTTTTACTGAATAAATTCAGCAGTTCAGTGAGTAAAGATGCTACAAGTTCACTATGCCGTTTCATTCCGGGCAAAAACAGATGAACAACTGAGAAGGCTGTTCTATTCCAGGGGTATTAATTCAGCTCTCCGGTTTAGTGCACGCCCTTCCGGTGTTTCATTCGTTGCAATTGGCTGCGAGAACCCAATTCCAATTGTAGTTATTCTTGATTCATTAATACCATTTCCTACCAGATACTCTTTAATTGCTTCTGCCCTTTTCTGAGAAAGCTCTAAATTATATTCCATTGACCCAATATTGTCTGTATGTCCCTCAATTCTTATTTCCAGCATCGGGTTCTTTTTTAAAACATTCACGGCATTATCCAGATTTGTATTAAACTGAGGTAAAATATCCCATTTTTTATAATCAAATTTTACCCCTTTGATAACCCAACAACCTCTGAAATCAACGATAGCGCCTTTCGGTGTACCAGGACATTCATCACGATCATCATAAACACCATCTTCATCACTATCTATCTTACGAACTTCAGGACACCCTTTCGCATCTACCTTTTCTCCGATTGGTGTATCGGGACACTCATCTATATCATCGTTAACTCCATCCCCATCACTGTCTATCTGGCGAACTTTAGGACATCCCTTTCCGTCCACGGCAACTCCTTTAGGGGTATCGGGACACCAATCTACGTCATCATAAACCCCGTCTCCATCGCTATCAATGCGAAGCACTTTGCGCACTTCAGGACACCCTTTCGCATCTACCTTTTCTCCGATTGGTGTATCAGGACACTCATCTATATCATCGTTAACTCCATCCCCGTCACTGTCAGCACGAAGTATTTTGCGAACTTCAGGGCACCCTTTTTCATCTACAATTAAACCTTTGGGGGTATCAGGACAGCGGTCTACATCATCATAAACTCCGTCTCCATCGCTATCAATACGAAGCACTTTGCGAACTTCAGGGCACCCTTTCGCATCTACCTCTTCTCCGATTGGTGTATCGGGACACTCATCTACATCATCGTTAACTCCATCTCCGTCACTGTCCATCGCAGTGGCTTTAGTTGTCGTCAGAAAAACTCTTTTTACAAAATTTTCCATATCTTTCTTTAACCAAATCTCATCAATAACCGAAAAGAAACCACACTCCATTTCACCGGCAAGTTTCTTCATGGTCGTTTCACCTTGAGGTTTGTTTCCTACCCACACAGTATAAAAACAAGTCGTTTTCCCATACTTTTCTTTTAGCGCCTGCACCTTCATCAGCGGATTATTTTCCAGCCTTTCACCATCGCTTATGAAGATAATAGCATTCCTGCCTTTCACCGTACTTAACAGCTTACACGTAGCATCAATAGCTATCCCGGCAGGGCTATTACCCTCAGCAGATGGATTTATACTGTTTAAACTTTGTTCCAAATCTTTCCGGGAATGGATAACCGGTCCATATACGGTTTCTGTCTGATTAGAAATTCCATCGCCAAACATTTGAATGGCACCCTTAATCTGCATTTCAGGTATTATATTATTTATCCTTCTTACAAAATCTTTAGCAACACGCAACTTGGAATAACCCTGAATCACCTTACCTTCGTAAACCATACCCATTGAAGATGATGAATCCAGAATAATAAAGAAATTATCAACTTTTAAGGAATACTTTCCCATGAAAAAGTCTTTCTCTAGACTACTTTTTTGAAACAGGTTTTTCGTATCAATTACATCCACTGGCCCAAACTGAAAACAACCCGTTAAAAATGAAATGAGCAACATTAAGACTAAAATTGAAAATCGTTTCTTTTTCATGAGTATTCTTTCAAAAAGATGATACCTGGAAATATTCAAATAACAGTAACAGAGAAGAACGAAATCTTATTTAAGAATAAAAACTATTGAAATGATTGCTTACCGATAAACTGACAACAGATACGGTACCATGTATAGGTATAACGGGACTAAGAATAACTCATGGAATCTGAAAAATCAAGTTAAAAGAGTGATTGCCTATTCTACCGGTGCCTTGATTTCCCGGCAAAGAGATACCATCAACGCATTGCCTTACCACCATCCACTATCAAGCAGTTACCTGTTACAAAATCAGACCAGTCTGAGGCATAGAAAAGTAAGGCTTTCGCAATATCTATTGGTAATGCAAGTCGTTTTAAAGGTGTTTGCCGAGCTATTGCTTCTTGAACATGAGGAGGCGCGTGGGGTGTTTTCTCTGTTAAGGTGAAGCCCGTATTAATCAGGTTAACCGTTATTCCATAGACTCCCAAATCAACTGCAAGACTCCGGGTAAAACCAATCAAGGCAGATTGAGCAGTAATGTAATTACTGTATTTTGGCACGGGATCATTCACGATGTTATCCATTATGTTAATAACTCTTCCCCATTTTTTATTTTTCATCTCTTCGAAAACGGCATGGCAACAATTGAATGACCCCTTTATTGTACCGTATAAATTTTCCATGTATTCATCCCAAACAGTTTCTTCAAAGGATTTTCTGCTTATTTTACCATGTACATTATTTACAAGAATGTCTACAGTTCCAAATTGTTTACGGGTTGCTTCAACCATGTCGTTGACGCTCTCTTTACTGGTTACATCTGCCTGCCACATCATTGCCCTCCCGCCATTTTGTTTGATCTTGTCTACAATCGCTTCCGCCTTTTCCTTCCTTTTCAAGTAGTTAATGGCTACGCATACACCCTCAGATGCCAGGAGCTCAGACATTGCAGCACCCTTGTCACTGCTTGCTCCGGTTACCAGAGCAACCTTACCTGCCAGTTTCATAGAAATTTACCCCGATGAATATTTATAAAAAAATCTTTTCCTTTACCGCAAATCCCATTTCACTCTTTTCTACTGTAACGGCTTCCGACATTACATCGTGGCCTAAAAACAGCGTCCAACCATTACTGCTGGCCATCGATAGCAGTTCCTTTTTTTCCTCTATAATTTGTAATGGATAAATATCAAAGCCCGTTATATAAGGTATTTTAACATGAGATGCCATCGGAATTAAATCTGCACAATAAACAAGCGTCTGTTTCCCATCTGATAATTTTACCAGTTGCTGGCCTACTGTATGACCATTCGAGATAAAAACCTCGATTTGGGGAAAAATCTCTGCCCTACCTTCTATCAGTTGCAACTTGCCTTTTTCTGCTATGGGAACAAAATCTCCCCTCAGATAACTTCCCCGATCTTTGTCACTTGGATGTATCGCCCACTCATAATTCGTTTTTTGTACATAATATGTTGCATTTGGAAATGTGAGATAATGTTCACCACGCTCAAAACCCGTCGCTCCGCCAGCATGATCGAAATGGAGATGTGTTAATATTACGTCGGTTATGTCTTTCGTCTCCAGATTGAATTTTTTTAAGGATGAATTCAAGTTATACGTAACCTGGTCAATTTTATAGATTTTTTTCTGTTTTTCAGGAAACTTATTACCAATACCGGTATCAACAAGAATATTGCGTTTGCCTCCCGTAATCAGCAATGCTCTCAGTGCCATATCTATCCTGTTTTCATCATCCGGAGTATTCAGTTTGCTCCACAATGTCCTTGGTACGATACCAAACATTGCTCCTCCATCCAGGCCAAATATACCGGTTTCTATTTGATGCACTTCATACTTTCCAATCTTCATGCAGGAAAACCTCTTCTTCTCCAATTTCTCTACTGGCTACCAACTCTATAAAAGCAAATGTCCAGATGAACCGTTCTCTACGGGCGGGACATTTAGCCGGCATTGATTCTCTCCGGCAAAACAGCATTTAAGAAAAATACCGCATGGTATTATAATAACGAGTTAGCACATCCTGTGCAACTCTTTCAAAATTGCTATAACGACATCCATGTCGTTGTTTCACGCCATTTTGAGTACGTGCTAACGCACTTAAAACATGAAATATTAGTTACGCCTAAACCGGGCAGGCAAAAAATTATTTTACCACATTCGGATTCCATAACAGAACAAATATATTTTGTGAAAAAGTAATATGTTTCCTGGAGAAATGAGTCTGCCTAATAATGACTTTGACTTATGATACCCCTTTTTTATAAAATAATGGTTAAAGGTGATGTCACCTTTAGAAAACAAAATGCCGTCAACCCATAAACAGAGGAATTATAACCTATGAAAGTAATAGGTATAGAAACATCCGGCTCAATCGGAAGTGTATGTGTCTGTGATAGTGACACATTTATTGCTCAGAAGACATTTGGAAAGGCATCAGATCACGGTAAGGGAATTGTGTCTTCCCTGAAGTCTCTCTTTGACGAAATAACATGGAAACTTAATGATATCGACCTTATTGCCGTCAGCATAGGTCCCGGCTCTTATACAGGTCTCAGAGTAGGTGTCACCTGTGCAAAAACTCTCGCATACTCGCTGAAAAAACCGGTAATAGCTGTTCCTACCTTAGATGTTCTGGCAGAAAATGTAGAAAATAACGTGAACACACTCTGCCCTGTAATGGATGCGAAGAGAAAGAGTGTTTATGCCTGCATTTATGTAAGGGCTGATAATGAGAAAAAACGGACCACAGATTTTTTATTTATTTCTCCAAAAGATCTTCTGGAAATCCTGCCGGATAATACTTTCCTTTTCGGCGATGGTGCCATACCGTATAGAGAGATTTTCTTACAAAAGAACCTAACGCTTTCACCCGATGTGTTAGGCATTGTCAGCGCCTTGAACGTTGCCAAACTGGGCCTGAAAAGATATGAAGAGGGAGAGCGCTGCGAAACAGAAACACTCGAACCCTTATACCTGAGGAAATCGGAAGCTGAGGAAAAACTGGAGAAGCGCAAATAGCTAACTGTAGCAGAAGGCTTTAGCCTTCCATCACAATGTAGCAATTAAGAATAAAAACCTTTAAAATTTAAGATGGGATATTTTTTTATAAATCCTCTGTCGAAAGTAAAACCCGAAACGTGTATGACGCAAAGCATTGGATCAATTGGAAAGAGAGGATAGTATAATGATGCCTTTTGAAAAGTGTCCAGTTTGTGTTTGTGGCAATGAGCTTGAAGAAAAAAAGTAATTCTTAAAAAACTGATATAGCAATTAAAGCTTGTCAAATCTGTTAGTAGATGCTAGCATTTTAATACAATGAATAATAAGCTCACAAAACTTACAGAGGATATTAAATCCCTAGAGAAAAGAGAATTTGAAGAATTCCTTAAATGGCTTTCTGATTATGAACTGTCTCAGATGGATGAATGGGATTTAGAAATCAAGGCTGATTCGCAGGAAGGTGGACGTCTCCAACCCGTCATAGATCGGGCACGAAAAGACATTTCTGATAATAAGGTAAAGCCGCTTGATGAATTCCTCAACAACACCTGATTTTTGGAAGTGCTTTTATGCACTACCCAAAGAAATTCAAACACAAGCCAAAAAGAAATACTTCTTGTGGAAGAAAAACCCAAGGCACCCTTCAGTTAGGTTCAAGAAAGTAGGTACACTTTGGTCTGTTAGGATAGATGAGAATTATAGGGCACTATCATTAAAAGAAAGTGATATCTTTTACTGGTTCTGGATTGGAAACCATGAAAATTACATAAAGTTAATAACAGGACATTAAAATCCTTTCGGGCTGTTTGAAGTGGCCGATGATAGCTGTTCCTACCTTAGATGTTCTGGCAGAAAATGTACAAAGTAATGTGAGAACCTTCTGTCCTGTGATTGATGCGAAGAGAAAGATGGTTTACGCCTGCGTTTATGTAAGAAGTGAGGGTGAGCAAAAACGAACTACAGATTTTTTGCTTATTCCCCCCCAAAGATCTTCTGGATATTTTGCATGACCACACATTCCTATTCGGCGACGGTGTCATACCGTATAAAGAGATTTTCTTACAAAAGAACCTAACGCTTTCACCCGATGTGTTAGGCATTGTCAGCGCCTTGAACGTCGCCAGACTGGGATTGAAAATATATGAACAGGGAGAGCGCTGCGAAACAGAAACACTCGAACCCTTATACCAGAGGAAATCGGAAGCTGAAGAGAGACTGGAAAAAAATTATAAATGGTAACTAACCGTTTACAGTTCAAAGGTTCAGGGTTCTCCGAAAACCCACCTACTATCCATTGGGGAGTTCTGAAACGTTCATCCACTAGTTTTGAGCTGAAGGGTTCGATTTGGAAACAAACCATGAGTTTGTTCGTTGTCTTCGTTATGCAAAAAATTTTATACCGGAGTCCAAAGCAAGCTTTATGTGGCCTTGGATCAACAATACATAACTAAAGCTGAGTTTCAGGATGTTTATGATCATGCCGGATGCATCCGCGATCTACCATTCGTGGTTTCATAAATTACTTGCTTGACTACAATGAAGGTCAACGAAAGAAAGGTAACCCAGAACGGTGAACACTGAACCTGTGAACGATTACCATAAATGTTTATGATTACACGAGTGTAGAAATACGAACGTTCTTACCAAATATATCGATCTCAAAACAGAATATATTTCTTTAAAAAAAATCTAGCGGAACGGAATGAGTCAAGTGGCGAGATGTGACGCCTTTTTTCATCCAAGTGATCAATATATAATGGAGATGATGATTATTCCATTTTAAAGTTCAAAAATGAGGAACTCCTTACTTAAAAATAGGAAAAATAAGGCCATACTGAAGGTTTAAAGAACGTTATTCCGGTCTTTTCATGACTCTAAACATAAAAGAACAGGTCTTAATCGTGACTTTATATAGTCTGGAGCAATATGATAGATTTTCTGTAACCGTTCTCTCCATTCGCTCTGCAATTCATTAATTTCAGTTTTATTGTCAATTAAGGTTCTTTTTAATGCACTGCAAGTGTCTGAGCAAATAGAGCTAATCACTACACATACAAATGCAATCTTTTTGATTTTTTCATTATCAATCTGTTTTTGGCAAATAATCGAAAATAAATGTGGTAACTGCCATGCCCATTTATCTTGCTTTTGCAGAATAATTTCAATGAAAGAATCAGTAATTGAATAAACAACAGCTTCACTTACTGTCAAAAATACCTTTTCTAGCCAGTCTTCGTTGCAAATACTTCCCCATATTTCATCTTCATCTTGTATCAGACCAGTATAAGCCATAACACGCATAGCTGCAGCGATGATTGGTTGAACGCTATCATTGAGTTCTGGTATTTTTTTTATATGGTCTGTAAGGTTACCAGTATCTGATAGTTGTTTAACTACAGATACAAGAGTGGGAAGAAATTGATCTTTTTTGGCAACTTGATGATTTTCTGACAGAAACTCTGCAGCATTTATACATGTCATATCATAGGCATAAACAGAATTAGTTTTATCTGCATTCTTTAATGGAAAACATCCAATTAGAGAATATATCATGCTCTCCAAGAATAGCTCAGTTTCTTGTAAATTGTTTTTACAAATATAGCCCAGGAATTTGTTTCCAACTTGAGAAATGGTAGAAATTGCCCACAATGAGCTTGTCATCAAAGTGGCAAATCTAAGCGAAGAACTTTGCGTTCTAGGCCTTGACGTTTGCCAGATCAAGTTTGATAATTTTCCTTCTGAAGATATAGTAAATCTCCTAACAGTTTTAATATCCTCAGGATTATTACCATAAATGGTCGCAATCTTTTCTGTCATCCACCATGCCTGACTATAAATTCTTTCACTGTTTGCACCAGGTAACCGGCTTTCAAGAAACTGACCGAAATGCTTAGCTAATTCACATCGTAATTTCCAAGCTGAAGTCCATTTGAGTTCTTTACTTTCCTCTACTGAAATATAAATGATATTGAGTAATTCAATATATAATTTTCCATGTTTCCCATCCGGTATATTGTCACTATTACGAACAAAATAGCAACATACATGATAACGTGACAAAGGACTCTCTTTAGTATCAGCCCATCGCCATAAACTATCCCATCTTTGCTGATTATTATATGAATGCTTTGCAAAAAAAGAATCAAGCATTGAATATAAGGAATATTCATAACATAAAGGTATATGACCGTATTTGTAATAATACTTATCTAATAGGTCACACAAATCTGACTCCTCTTCATAAATTTGCCTAAAATCCTTAATGTAACCATCCTTTGCGTATGAAGGTTGTAACACTCCAACTCCAATAGATTCCACAGAAGCAATTGACGGCCTGAAAACATCTGTAGCAAATTCTTGTAATCCTTTTTTAAAGTTTCCTTCACTGGCCTGTTGTAGTCCCATCAAATTGCACAACCAATCTGCATTTATAATATCATAAAAATCGAGAGCAGCTCGAATCCAATCACTACTCAATAATTTACTTTCAATTTTCCTTAATTTATCCAGCGTAAAATATCCAATTTCTTGACCAGGATGCATTTTAATAAAATGATCGTAAACAATCTTTCTCCATTGTTCTTTATTTGTAAATATCAAGTCGACAATTCTTACAACATTAGGATTGTCATGTTCTCTAAAAAACAATAAAGGTCCAATATAGTGTGTTATTATCCTGTCTTTTTCATTAGACAATATTTTATATTTTTTACTATCTCTATCAGTAATCGGTGCATCAACTTCCCACATTTTATTCATTTTAAGGAAAGCCCAGGTACAGTAATCAACTGTTTTTTGATGCTTAAAAGCCATATCGGCAATTATCTTTTTGATTACCAATATTTCTTCAATTTTGTCTATCTCAGATTGCATCAATTATCTCCGATACTGTCCGATTGTATTCTATGTCGCTCAATCCTAATTTTTGTTTTAGTAATAATAGTATTTTATTACCCATATCAATATCTGATATAGTCATTAATTGAGTAATTGCATCTCCTAACACCATTCTTTTTGTCATGCTCCCAAAACTGCCACTATTATGTATGTATTTAGGGTAAGTTGGTAAAAGATTTAATATTGTCCAGTCCGTATATTTCTCCGCTGTCTCATCATTAATATTAATATTTTTGTTAGTCCAGCATTTAACAATAAAATCAGCTGCCAATCTGAACCACTCAATATAAATTTTGACTGCAATTGGTAACGGAACATCTGCTGTTTTTTCTTGACCACAGAAAAGTCCAGGGTCACGCATACAATCATGTGTATACATTGCTATCTTTTTTAATTCATTTCCAGGCGGATTATTTGAATATTGCTCAGCAAGGTAAATCAGAACCTTTAATGGAGGAATAAAAAACTTATACCGCCAGTCAATAAGCTGCAAATATATGTTTGTAAGTTCTGTGAGGTTAAGATGTCCTTGAGAATGAAGAGTATTTACGAAAACATCTATGCCAAAACTAATAATTTGTGATTTGTCATTCAGTGCAGCAACTTGAAGGACTCTATCATCAGAGTATAAAGGCAAATTCTTTTGTATTGCCAACTTTAAAGCTTTCAAGGAGAACTCTTCTCTGTTTCTTACATCTAAGTCAATATCAATTTTTTTAAAACTATCTGTTGATATAATAATATCACGCAGGTCTTTATTCCACTCTTGCAATTTCTTCTGGTGTTCAATGTTACTGAAATCCGAAAGTATTTGTTTTTTAAATTCTGAAGATATTTTCACTTTAAAATTATCCAAAACTTTGTCAAGTAAATCAAAATTACAGATTGTTTTCAGGGACGAAAGTTCAATAATCAACTCGTCATTTATATTTATTGCGGGATGATCATGATCAACACCAGCTGGTTTTAATTTAATATTCTTGATATTTTCCAGTTCGTTTTTTCTTACGAAGCCTTTTTCTTCTAAAACATTAAGAATGTCAACTAATCTGTAATAGTGTTCTTCGTCTTCTGGCAATGTATGTTCATTAATATACGGAAAGTGTTTAATAAAAGGAGTTCCTAAATCTTCTAGGACATCTATCCTTGCATTGTCAACAGCTTCCTTGATTTCACAGATAGCTTTTACGTTAGAATACTGATGTGGTAGAAGCTTGTCAGAATCCTTAAATAACTTAAATAAATATAGAGCAGGAATGTATATAGTCTTAAAAAAACTCATTGCCTTATCTAATAAGCCCAGGCGATGCAACGTTATCAGCGCAGTAATGTCCATAACAACTTCTGAATTGTATAGTGGTTTATTAAGTCTTTGAAGAGAAACTTTTCCATCATCAGACTTCAAAGGGTGAAAACTGTTAGTTGCATAAATAGAATAACTGGCTGTTGTTGCAGGTTCTTCGCTAAACCAGTTAAGCTTTTGCGTCCTAATAAGCCAGCCCATGTAGATGGAATGATTTAGCATATCATCGGCAAGAGTCCAGGGCATTTTCCCTTTTAAACAAAAATCATGTATCTGTCTGGTTCTTTCATTCCACTGCTTAACCTTTTCAATAATATCTTCTAGGGTTTTCTCTTGTATAACATCCGGTGAAGCTTTTCCCTGCGATTGTAGTTTTTTTATCTGTAGCAAAGCTTCGTGCATCAGACCGTCTTGATTGGCCTGGCTTGATAATTTCATATAGTGCTGAAGATATGAAGGTATATTCCAGAAAAGTTTGCGATACTGCTGCAAGAAATTAAATGCAATAAATGGGTCTTTTACCTGCTTTAAAAGGTTAGTTTTGACTATTACCGCCTCTACAGGCACATCTTTGTCTCTACATATTTCATCATAAACCATTAAAGCCTTTTCATGTTCACCAGTATTCGCAAGACAGTTGCCATAATTTTGTTTATAGATAATGCCTGATGGATCTTCTTCTGGAGAGTGTTCTGATAGATACTTAAAATGATCTTTAGCTTCTTGAAGACGGCCTGACCTTGCCAATTCAAAAGCTAAATTGTGCCTTGCTGATAGATTGTCTGATTGTAGATTTAGTAAAGATTTATAAGCCTCAATAACATTGTTACGGAATCTATCATCTTTTTCAGATGCCAGAGTTGCCAATCTGCCTAACGTTGCAAATACCTCCGGATGCGCCATAAGTTTAGAAGCTTCTTCGTAGTTTTTGATAGCGCCTTCAAAATTTTCTTTCTTTGCCTGAATAAACGCATATATCTGTAACCACTGTGGATTTTTTTTATCTATACAACTTTTTGCTATTTCTTCGGCCTCATCTATTTCGTCTAAATTTAATAAATATTCAGCCTTTGCCAATTTACAGAAACTATTTTCTTTACCTAGTAGCTCCTCTGATAGCCTAATACATTCCTCGACTTCAGATTTACCGAGCAATTGTGCAACATGAAATAGCCCCTGGCAATACCTGAGCCTATCTTCCTTTTTTATTTCCGGAGAAAATGCTTTTAAGGATTCAAAGGCATTTAGACTCTGTCCAAATATTTCTGCTTTAAGTAATTGTGAAAGTATTTTTGCGTTAAAGGAATCAGGATTTTCGTTGTTTAACCTTTCGGGAAAATCGTTTTTAAGACTCCCCCTTTTTACAAGCCCCATCATAGCTAAATTAGCCAGTTCTATTGACGCAGGCTTTACAGTCTCAAGGTACAAAGCCAGTTTTCTAACTTTTTCAATATCCCCTAATAACCAAAATGCATTAATGGCTACAAATAATATTTTTGCCTCAAGCTCACTTGAAACACACTCATCTACTTCTATATGAAGTAACACTGGCTTCACAACTTTGAGGATTTCATTAATATCTTTTTTTTTCTCTTGACCAATTATACCAGGCAAAACAATCATCCCCTCTGGATCATAACCACAGATCATTCTCCATCGAGCTTTAGCGAATTCGTATATGCAAAGCCTCCAGATATAAAGCTTATTTGAGTTTTGTCTTGCCCATTTAATAACTTTTTTAGCTAATTCAATTTTGTTCCTAAGCACATAGACCGTTATAGCTTTATGGCACCAGCTTTCAGATAATTTATTGTCAAAAATTAATTTTTCAGCTTCTTCTAATTGATTATTTTGTATGAGTGTAGAAATATCTTTTTCTGTGCTTTGAGGATTTGAAGCAATTTCAGAGTCTATACTCTTTTCTAACTCTTTGATCTTTTTATTTAACAAATATTTATTTTGACTATTCATTTGCTCTTTTAGCCTTTTCTATTAGATTTTTCAGCTTAGTGTAATCTTTCTCTTGAGAAGTCATATTAAATAATCCTTCGATTCTATTTTTCTCTGCGCCAGCTAGAAAAAAATATATCTCTGCTCTATTTGGTAGCTCTGTGTTGTTATCTAAAATTTTTTCACACTCAGAAATTAACTTTGAACTTTCTTCCCAATTCCCTTCATTAATCGTAGATTCAATTTCAATTATGATAGGATCTGTCTTGCTAAGCTTTGCGTTATACAAAGAAATATTTTGCATTGACGGAATACCAGCACTAGACATACTATTTCTTATAAAAGATAGCAGCTTTTTATAATGCAGTTCTTCATTGTTAGAAAACTTGCATATATTGTAATGATTTTCCTCTATAGGACTGGGACTTTCACCATATCCACAATCTGCTGACTTTTCGGAAACAATAATTGGGCATAGCCAATCGTTTACTTTCGGAACATTTTTACAAAAAGCAAATATCTTCAGCAAAGGGGTGCGTTCAGTTTCATAAAAACTAAGCATAGGAATTGAGGTTTGACGGAAAAAATAAAATAAATCTTTGATGTAACCTTCGTCACACTTCAAATAATCAACCAATTTTGTAGTTCTTGAAAATAAGCGAAGCCTTGACAAAACATTTGCTAATTCTGAGCCACTGTGTGGCGTTGCAAAAAAGGTTATACACATGGTATTCTTATAAAGATCACAATATCGTCCCAAACTATTATTTTCGTTAGATTGTCTTAATATCTGTTTAATAACAAGTCCACCTAAGCTGTGACATACAAAACATACAGGCCTACTGCCGATTCCTTCAATTTTAAGATGTTCTAAAATACTCTGCGATCTCTTCAAGAAAGATATAGTTTCCTTTTTCCATTTTGTAGGTGAAGCATCATAAGCCACAGTCCATAAATCCGCCTCGGGAAGATCATTTATTAACCACTTTGGCCAAAAAAAGTCTTCATTGTTTGTCCATGTTTTATATGGATCGCCATTTAATCCATGAACAAAAACAATATCCATAGTGGTAATGCTGTTCGTATCTGATATTTTATATACATTGGCCATATAATTGTGTTAGCCTAAATTTTTTTAGGTAATATTTATTCTTACTCACAAAGATTTGTATACTGCACTTAAAACAGAGGAATCAGACCTGACTGGTTGACAGAATTAGTTTCTCTAATTATTCTAATTATATAGTAAATATAGAAACTCTCCAAACGTCACACCAGCAAATATATAATGTATGAAAATCTTACTTATATAAACAAATAAGACTATCTTTTTGAAGATATTTAAAATGTGGTAAAAGTGATTTGAACTGCTTTGTTGTCTTAAATATTATAAAAGAGAGGGGTTGTTTTGCAAGACAAAAGAGATTGGTGAGATTGGACGCGGATATACGCATATAAGCGTTGAGGTTAAAAGCAAAGAAAAGTGAAAAGAAGGGAAGCTAAGGTCACCTTAACTATTGACAAATAAAACCAGATGGGAAAATTGGTGTCGGTATGTTAAAACGTGGAACACCATACCTATGATTTGTTTTTCTCAGGTTTTCGTCCTGTTTTTCAGGCTTCAGAAACCCGCCAATAGACTCTTTTCAAGACGAGAAAAACAATCATTCCCAATGAGGTATTTATTCTATTGACATAGATATGGTACTATTTTATCATTACAAAATTGATCTTTTCTTAAACTGTAATAACAGATAATAATTGGTGGAGATTGTAAATGCATAATGAATTTACGGCGATTTTTGAGAAAGATGAAGAATGGTATATCGCATACTGTCCTGAGATTCCAGGTGCTAACGGGCAGGGTAAGACACTCGATGAGTGTAGAAAGAGTTTGTCTGGAGCTATTTCTCTCATTCTTGAAGACCGTAGAAGTGATGTTTTGCGTGGTGTACCAAAGAATGCTATAAAGGAAGTTGTAACTATAGAATGAAAAGGCATGCTTTACTAAAACATCTGCGCAAACACGGATGTTTTCTTAAAAGAGAGGGAGGTTCACACTCATTATGGTCTAATCCAAGTACAGGCCATGTGGAAGCAATTCCAAGACATAATGAGATCCCAAATATGTTGGTAAAGAAGATTATTAAATCCTTGGCTTTACCTGAAATGTAAATCATTCGTGAATGCTGACAGACACCATCATTGTACATAATAAAACATAATATAGAAAAAACAAAAGTAAATTTGACAACAAAACATGAGATATTACCGAGTCCATAAATAAAACAACCATTATATAGAAAATACGATATAATGGTGAGATGAAAATAGATGGTCGCAAATTATCAATACAAGAGAAAGCTTTTATTCGGCGCATAGCCGTGCAGCGCGTACAGTATGGAGAGAGCCCCTGCGATGTTACAGCAAGTTATGGTCTAAGCCCAAAGACTATATTTCGTTGGCTGAAAAAAGCTAAAGAGAGCGGTATTGACAGCCTTGCTCCGAAACCCAAGCCTGGCCGAAGGCGTAAATTAATAGAGAAGGAAGAACAAGAAGTCAAACGCTGGATAGTAGACAAAGATCCCCGCCAATACAATTTCGACTTTGGTCTTTGGACACGAGAAATTATATCAAATCTTATAATGGATCGTATTGGAATTAAACTGAGTGTAAATTCAGTAGGAAGACTTTTAAAAAGACAGGGTTTAACACCTCAAAAACCTTTACGTAGAGCATATGAAAGAGATCCGGAAGCCGTTACGAACTGGCTTCAGAAAGATTATGTGTGTATAAGAAAACGTGCGAAGCTAAAGAAGGCTGAGATATTCTGGCTAGACGAAGCGGCGATACAATCTGATGATCCTCTGCAACGAACGTGGGGTTTAAAGGGAAAAACACCTGTTGTTCAAACAAGTGGACAGAGACAGTCAATTAATGCAATATCGGCATTGTCTAATAAAGGAGGGTTTTGGTATATGGTTTATACCGGCCGTTTTAATTCATCCAAATTTATTGAATGTTTAAAAAACTTCATGCGTTATAGACGTAATCCTATTTTTATAATCTTGGATGGCCATCCAGTACATAAAGCGAAAGCCGTCAAGAAATATATAGATGGGCTTAAAGGAAAATTGGAAATGTATTTACTCCCTCCTTACGCACCAGAACTTAATCCAGATGAACTTGTTTGGAATCAAATGAGAAACATAGGAACCTCTAAAAAACCGCTTAGAAAAGGAGAGTCACTAAAAAAAAGAGCTATACTTGATCTTGAATCTATTAAAAGTAAAAAGAAACTTATTCTTTCCTTTTTCAAGAACGAAAAGGTATCCTATGCTGCGGCCTAACTAGTAAATATTATAAAAGAGAGGGGCTGTTTGCAAGACAAAAGAGATTGGTGAGATTGGATGCGGATATACGCATATAAGCATTGAGGTTAAAAGTAAAGGAAAGAAAAAAGAAGGGAAGCTAAGGTCACCTTAACTATTGACAAATAAAACCAGATGGGAAAATTGGTGTCGGTATGTTAAAACGTGGAACACCATACCTATGATTTGTTTTTCTCAGGTTTTCGTCCTGTTTTTCAGGCTTCAGAAATCTGCCAATTAGAATTTTCAAAGACGGGGAAAAACAATCATTCCTAATTTGGAACAGCAATAAGATGTCCGTGATTTGGCATGAATCAGTATGCCCATATTTTAAGAATAGATAGGAAAAACCTTTTTCGTTTGACTCCGCCCTGGTTCCTTGTTATTTTTATTTCGAATAAGGAGGTAAGTTTATGCAAAAGGTTGAATTATTAAATGAAATAAAATTAATGGAATTGAAACTTCATGCTCTTAAAGCCCAAATCCGGTCTGAAGAACCAAAGTTAAAAACGCATACAACGTCTAGCCTTTATGGACTTTTGAAAGGGAGCGAGGAAATTACAACCGAAGACATCAATGATGTAAAACTTAGACTAAAGGAGACGCTTTAGTGTATGTCGTAACCGATACCCACCCCTGGGTATGGTTTCTCACTGCAAGTCCTAACTTATCAAATAAATCTAAATCTGCATTATCTGACCCGTCCAACATCATAATTATTCCATCAATTGTTATGATGGAGATACGATACCTTTACGAGAAAAAACGCATCAAATTAACCTTTGAGAAAGTGCTCATACAGGTTGAAACTGCAGAAAATATCCTTCTGTACCCATTAGATATATCTGTCGTAACAAACTCACCAATCAACCTTGATATTCACGATGCAATTATTGTTGGAACAGCCATTCAAGCCGCTAAGGAGTTCGGACAAAAAGTCTTACTTATAACGAAAGATAAAGACATAATGGAAGCAGATATTGTTCCTGTTATGTGGTGATTTAAAACAACTAACTTCATCTATTTGATGAAGTTTAAATCTTTAGCCTAAGAAATTTTCTGACAAGAATTTTAAATCGTAGAACACCATACTTATGATTTTTTTTCTTAAACTGTAATAAAAAACAATAATTGGTGGAGATTGTATATGCATAATGAATTTACGGCGATTTTTGAGAAGGATGAAGAATGGTATATCGCATAATGCCCTGAGATTCCAGGTGCTAACGGGCAGGGTAAGACAATCGATGAGTGTAGAAAGAGTTTGTCAGGAGCTATCTCTCTCATTTTTGAAGACCGTAGAACGTGGTGTACCAAAGAATGATATCAATATAAATCATTCGTGAACATTGACAAACACTATCCCTTCTACATAATAATACCTAACCTGAACAAGTCGGAACCAAACATCGGTTTAATAAATCACAAATTTCAAATTACAATGTTCGAATTATAGAACCAGCTTGCTCGCCCAGTTAAATCATGTAGGCTGATGTCATGACAACAACTTTCAACAGGAGTATTTTTTATAAAGGTAATTGGTTAAAACATTTTTGTTAAGAGCCTATTGTTGTGTCATCCGTTTCGATAGAACTCAAATCTCACCTGCGTGAAGTGTTGTGGGAAACGGGTAACGTTTATTTCTGTAACGTTTATTTCTTGACAACCTATATTTGATTATGTAAGTTTTTACATCAAGTTTAACAAATTACTGAAGTCTGGTTTTATCTTAAAATAATCTTTGAAATTGTCAGGCTTTTTGCTCTGCTTTCCAGCTATTAAGTTACAACGATAAATTGTAAATGTTAAAGACAGTGAAATTAATTCAATCTTCAACCTTTGTCAGTATTGCTATCTCGGTATGCATACTGGTAAATCTCTTTGTGCCCGGTCTCAGCACTGTTATTATGGATAAGAGTTTGGTATTACAGCCTGGATCTCATACCTGTAAATGTAATCCTGAACCGCATAGTTTAAGCACTTGTTGCTGTGCAAAAGAGAACGATACCTGTGAAGTGAAAAGTCTACTCAAGGAGGACTCACAAGGCATATTCTCTACATTCATTCAGAGCCTGGGATGTGCCAGTCTTCCTGACCAGTTTACATCCTTTTCATATAATGTTACGATGCCCGAGGATGGTATCACTGTGCCGGGCCTATCCATGCTTCATTGTATGTACAAACATCAGGAAGTTTTTCCTGCATCCATTAACTTACCACCGCTGTACAAGCCGCCACGTCATATTGCATAAAGTTCAATCAATAATATTGCGAAACAATAAACTCGCCGAATTAATAAGATAAGGTTATAGATAGCCATTAAGTTGTTTATATACTCATCTCATAAAGGTTTTCGGATAACATCCGAGATAAAATTGTGAGGGGAAAGTCCTCAGCGCTTTTTGTCCGGGGATAACCGCAACCAAGATTTGGTTTCCAGCCTGCCCGGCCTGCCAGCCGTTCGGACGGGTAAAACCGAAAACCAAATCGGTTGTAGTATACCATATCATTAGACGTTTTTGTTTCCTTATACTTACCAGCAGAACCTCTTTTGCTGTCATATTATGGTTTGCCACGTTGCATCCATTTTGCACTGAGGTCATTGCAGATAATCCTGTTTTCTATTTTCAATATGAATACACCGGAATAGAGACATGAATGGGCTGTGGTATGTTAATTAACCGTAACCCATTGTAGGACGCAATATCATCCGATTAGACTTACATGCCGGAAATCACTTAGAATTTTCTCATTTTACAAAAATGTTCATGCATCAGTATATACACTTACAGGATCGCATACTGTTTCATACTGATTCTTAACTCCCTTGTCTCTTTCTATGAACCGTACAAAGATATGGATTTGCAATGATTGTATGGGAAGGTAATCCGTATGCACTTATACGCCCCATATAACAATGCATTCCGTTGGGTGACAAGGCGTTCTTCTCAGCTATGACCTGTACTTGCGCGTAAATTGTATTATTGCTCATACACATTGTCTTGAAAATACCTATAAGAGAGGAACAAACAATGAAAAAAACACTCATGCTGTCTGTAGTGTTTTCACTATGGTTAATGCCAGTTTTAGCCGACGATAAGGCAGGTAAAAAAGAGACTATTATTAAGATGGAGACAATTATTGTTGAAGACACACAAATTTCCGAACCTGCCAAATCCCGGTTAATCATTAGTGAACGAGCTAAGGGGCCTGTGACTGACGGTGGCGATCTTCTGACAACTATTCCAGGCATCTTTTCCGCCCGTATGGGTGGTCACGGTGTTGATCCTGTTATTCGGGGCCAGTCCCAAAACCGTCTGAACATCCTGCTGGATGGTGCCTACGTTCATGGTGGTTGTCCAAACCGCATGGACCCGCCCAGTTCATATGGACCTTCCGAAACGTTTGATGAAGTGGAAGTAATCAAAGGATCCCAGACCGTTCAGCATGGCGGCGGCAGTGGCGGCACAGTGCTGTTCAAACGCAACACGGAACGTTTTACAGCAGAAAAATGGTATCGAGGCAGAGTTGGTAGTGGGTATCGTGGTAACGCCGACGGACGTGAAGGATTTGCCGATCTGGCTGTTGGAAATACCCAGGGATATGTCCGTATTATCGGCAACTATGACAAAAGCGAAAACTATGATGACGGTGACAGGCACTCAGTCCGATCAGCTTATGAGGTGGCTACGGGAAATGTGATTCTGGGCTGGACTCCGGATAATGAAACCAGGGTTGAGCTCGGCTATGAGGCAACCAATACCGATGATGTCCTTTTTGCCGGATCCGGTATGGATTCACCTTATACCCTACTTGATGTCTACCGGTTGAAGTTCGACCGGAGTCTCTCTTTTGGTGCGGTGCAAAAGGTGTCTGGGCGAATTTCCTTCACAGACGTGAAACATCTGATGGACAACTATAGTTTGCGCACCCCTCCAATGGCCAATATGCATATGCGGGCACCGTCTATTTCAGATACATTGAGTGGACGACTTGATTTTGAGGCAGCCCATGGCAATTTCCTGACCAATTTTGGGATTGATTATCAGGGTAACAAACGGGATGCTGTGCGCTACCGGGGTAATAGCCCCACTAAGGTTATAACCTCTCAGTCTTTTCTCTGGCCAGATGTAACACTCCAGACTATCGGGTTATACGGAGAATCAGAGTGGCTTATGAGTGATAACAGACGAATGAAATTCGGTTTGCGTTATGATCATGTCCGGGCAACCGCCGACAAAACAGACAGAACACCGTCGGATACCATGGGTCCTCTAGCCAAGCTCAGTGCCTCCGGGCTTTATTCTATATACTATGGCAGAAGTTCCACGTCAGAAATCGAGAATAATATCGGTGGTATGATTCACTTTGAACAGGATTATCTGCAAGGCAAAGGTTTATTTTATACGACGTTGAGTCGTAGTGTAAGAACTGCCGATGCCACAGAGCGCTATATGGCTTCCAACAACAACTCAAAAGAAAGCAGTCGCTGGGTTGGCAACCCTTTTCTTGAACCGGAAAAACACTATCAGATAGAAATTGGTACACAGTTAAAAACAAAATCCTGGGGATTTGATTCAAGTCTCTATTACGACAGGGTCAGTGATTTCATCCTGAGGACTCGGGATCACGGCGCCAGCGCTGCAGGAAACAATGCCACTATTTACCGAAATGTGAGCGCCTACCTCATCGGCGGTGAGATGTCGTTAAAAAGATATTGGACTGACCATTTATCCAGCGGGCTCTCCATAGCCTATGTGTATGGAGAAAATCTCAGGGAAGACCGTCCATTAGCACAGATTCCCCCATTGGAAGTGTCTCTGACCACCGATTATAAAAAGAGTAACTGGAGTGTGGGCAGCAAGCTTCGTATGATGAACAACCAGAGCCGGGTGGATGATGACACGCTAACCGGCAGCGGTCTTGATGCGCGGAAAACACCAGGATTTGCTGTGACCGAGCTGTATGGTTCTTATACGTTCGACATGGGAGCCAGGATAAAATTGGGTGTGGATAATATATTCAACAAAACCTATGCCAATCATTTGAATCTGAGCAATGCCTTTGACGTCGACCAGGTTCAGGTAAATGAGCCTGGTCGCAGCATCTGGGTAACGATGGATTTGACATTCTGACTTACGCTGAATTCATTTATAGAAAAGAGATTTATGCTCCTTATCTATAAAGATTGTTATGCATCGAAACAGATTTCACATTTTAAACGAGTTATTCTCTTCGTTTCGTTCACACGTCCTTTAGGCGGGTGAACGAAACTGAATAACTCTGCCCGGCTAAAGGCGGGTGGGGAATTAACGAAATACAGGAGGGAGAATGGAATTAACGAAACTGTTTGTTGACTATGGAATCATCGGGTTTCTGATCTTTATGAGTATTGTATCACTTTCTATTGCAATCGAAAGATTCCTGACATACAGAAAAATAAAGATAGAGGACTTTGCCGAGAGAAAATCACTGGAACTGGTACTTACCAATAAAATTCACGTAATTGCCACTATCAGCAGCAACGCCCCTTACATCGGTCTGCTGGGTACCGTATTGGGTATAATGTTTACCTTCTACAATATAGGAGAAGAAGGTTATATGGAAACCGGCAAGATCATGACTGGACTTTCTCTTGCGCTCAAGGCTACGGCAATTGGCTTACTTGTAGCGATTCCTTCCGTCGCTCTCCATAATTTTATCCTGAGAAAGGCAAAGGTTCTCTTGATGAAGTGGGAGATAAAAAACAATGGAAGATGAGGAGTTTAAATCAATAAACGTTATACCGTTCGTAGACATCATGCTTGTGCTGCTGACCATAGTCCTTACTACATCTACTTTTATGACGGCAGGACTGTTGCCTGTAGAACTGCCAAGGGCATCAGAAAAACAATCGGAGTCTACAGAATCGATGATCATAGAAATAGACAGAGAAGGGAAAATATACTTGAAATCCAAACCGGTAAACTTAAATGATCTTAAAGAATCGATCAACTCATTTGAAAAAACAACGCCGGTAACACTAAGGGCTGATAGAAATATTGTACTGCAGATATTTGTGGACGTCCTCGATATAGTTAAAAAGACTGGTTTTGAAAAAGTGACCCTGCAGACAGAAGTCCTGAAATAAGAAAACTCGATACAGAGAATATGGAAAATATAACAAACAGAAAACAAGTGAAGTACCATAAACTGGGAGTTATTTTCTCATTTATCATTCATCTTTTGTTTTTTTTCTTGGCGTTATATATTAAGAAACAGACCTCACAGGAAAACAGGAAAGTAGTTGTAGAGTTTAATATAACAAATATCATAAAAACAGGTGAATATGAGACCGATGCCAATGCAATGGAAACTGGAGAGATTGTAAGAAACGAGGCGTCAATTCCTGCCCTGGTTGAACAGGAGATTAAGAATACGGTGGAAGAAGAAATACTTGAAAAGCCTGATGAGGTGAGAAAAGAAAAGATGACAGTGTCTGATAACGTCAACCTGGAAATAGAGGAAAAGCCAGATAATAAAGTACTTGAAAAGTCAGTTGAGGCAATAAAGAAAAAGATACCATCTGACAGGGTCAAGCCAGAAACAAAGGTAATGATGGATGAAAGAGTACCTGCAAAGGCTGTTGAGGTAACAAAAGAAGTTAAGCAAACTGTTGCAGATACTATGCGAGAATCCAAACGTGCTGTTAACTCTGATAAAAGAGAGCAATCAGGAGGCATTCCAAAATCAGATATTATGCCACATGAATTAGAACAAAGTGCAGAAAATCAGTATATCAAGGATCACTTTGACAACATAAACAAAATAATTCGTATAAACATATCATATCCTTACAAAGCGCGAAAGATGTTCATGCAAGGTAATGTCTTAATATCATTTGTTGTCTGTCTGGACGGGAGTGTAAAAGATATCAAGATAAATAAAAGTTCAGGTTTTTCAACCCTCGATGATAATGCTGAAAAAGCTATCAGAAAAGCATCTCCGTTTCCTCCACCGCCAGTTGAAGTAAAAATTGTAATCCCCATAACGTATAAATTAAATGCATAGAAAGTAGGCAGTGCGACCACCTAATCTCTAGCGTGAAAGCATTCTATGATATCAGAAAATAGGGTATTAAAAAAATAGTCTCTTAAACCCTCTCCCTGTTCCTCGTAAAATATTCGATCTTCTTCTAAATCTTTTACCGAAGAGATTAGGATTTTGATCTTCATTCAAAATTTTTTCTAAGGTTTTTTTTAGCCGTATCCCAAACCACAACTTCTTCAATACCGTCATTCATTCTATTTTCAGTATTCTTAAGGACGTCTTTATGCCAAGAAGGTGATTCAAAACTCTCTTCATCGCTACTCAAATCTTTCCAAATAGCTTCCATGGCTCTTAGCCTATCATTATGGGATAATTGTTTAATTATTTTTAATATTTCCAGAAGCTATTTCCTTTGTTTTTTATTTCCAATCCGAGATATAAATAATGGGGGGTTATGATGTTGTTCCTCATCCCTGATATGGCGATTTTCCTTCCCTTATTTTCCTTACAGTATGCTGTTTAATACACTTCTCTAACATTGAAACGTACTACATTACAAATAGAAAATGTCAGGTTCTATCTGACCTGCGTGAACTGTGGAAAACGGGTAACGTTCAAAACATCTTTGAAATAGAGGAATAGTTGCTGGCCCAAATTTCTCCCGTAGAAACAAAAAAACATTGACAAATTCCTCCCCCTGCTTTAACATGACCTTAATTCTAGTCAACCTTAATGGAGGTATTTTGTCGTGAAAACTTTATCTCTTTCTGAAGCAAAAATGAAGTTAAGCAACCTTATCGAAACCGTTAGCACAACTGACGAAGCGGTGGTTATTACAAAAAATGGGGCGCCCGCCGCTGTTCTGGTGAGTCCTGACGAATTCGAAAGTTGGAAAGAAACCATCGCTATTCGTTCAGATGTCCCGTTAATGCAGGAAATAAAAAAGGGATTAAGGGCATTAAAAAGTAAGAATGCGAGGCTTTACACACTCGATGAACTCATTGGCTAATATATTCGGCACATGAAGCAACCCATGAGAAAACTACAAGTTCATGATATCGTTGCGAAACTCATACGGAACTTGCACCCCCATCTTAAGAAAAAAGTCAAGGCTTCCTTACAGACAATAGTGTCTGATACCTATTCAGGAAAACCACTAAGAGATGAACTCTCCGGCTTGAGAAGCTTTCGTGTTAGTCGATTCAGGATAATATACAGGATTTCAGACAAAAAACACATTGAGATTGTTGCAATAGGCCCAAGGGAAAGTATCTATGAGGAAACTTTTCGATTACTTAAGAACACGGACCAAAATAAAAGCTATTGAAAACCGCAAGACCGAATCAAGATATGTTTTTTACATCTTACCTTATCGGGTTTGTGACAGCGAATCTCATGCAAGCAGCACTGTCCATTCTTCTAAATTTTATTGTTTGGAAATTTTAAACTTTATTTACCCATCAGCCCACCCGCGCCGGCACCTGCCCGGACATACGGTTCGCCGACTCATCAGAACGCTCGCATGCCTTTCTTCGGGCAAGAATCCAACCGGACGGGCTGTCTATAGCCTCTACTTTCTTTTTCAAGCTTTCTTGTTTTTCAATCTTTTAAATCGTAATTCTTAAATCGCAAATCGTAAACTTGCCCGAAGTGTAATTTGGCGGGTCTTATACTCTCTTTTCTCTTGACTTCAATAATAATACGGGGTTAAACGCTTGGCTCCCAATTTTACTCTATAGTGTGTTAATTTCTGAGTTTACGAAATATCTTTCTTGCATCTATCTGGCTGTACGCTATCATAGTACGGTACATGTATTTTATTTTTAATGAGGAGCGAAACAATGAGAATTGGTATTTTATCCCGAGATGCACGACTTTATTCAACAAGCCGCCTGGTAGAAACTGCACGAAAACGAGGACATAATGTAAAAGTTGTTGACGTCTTAACGTGTTATATGAATATTACGGCAAACAAGCCTACCATTTATTATAAGCCCAAGGATAAAAAAGAAAAATTAGAATTTGATGCAGTAATTCCACGTATCGGAGCATCAGTTACTGCTTATGGTACCGCTGTGCTGCGTCAGTTTGAGGTTGGCGGTGTTTATTCGGTCAATGAGTCAGTAGCTATTTCCCGTTCACGAGACAAATTAAGGGCTCACCAGCTTCTCGCCCGTAAAGGTGTCGGCATGCCGATGACGGGTTATGCACATGCCGCAAACGCAACCGAAGATTTGATCGAATTTGTGGGAGGCGCGCCATTGATTGTTAAAGTACTGAAAAGCACCCATGGCAGTGGTGTGGTACTGGCTGAAACCAATAAAGCTGCAGAAAGCGTTATCAATGCATTTCGTGGTTTAGATGCTGATTTTCTTGTACAGGAGTTTATTAAAGAAGCATGTGGCGCTGATATCCGCTGTTTTATTATCGGTGATAAAGTTTTTGCTGCAATGCAGCGCCAGGCAAAAGAGGGAGAGTTCCGTTCAAACCTGCACCTGGGAGGAACTGCCACTATCGTGAAATTGAGACCTGATGAAAGAGCGTTGGCTGTCCGTGCAGCCAGGGTCATGGGTCTCGATGTTGCAGGGGTGGATATTATCCGCTCAGCGCATGGCCCTCTTGTACTCGAAGTTAATTCATCTCCGGGACTGAAGGGAATTGAAACCGCAACGGGGAAAGATGTTGCGGATGCCATCATTGAATATGTCGAGAAAGACGCATTAAAAGGGCCAAATAAAATGAAAGGGCGAGGTTAATATGCCTTCATCCAGGACAGAAGACATAGTCATTGGCAGTGTTATCATACCACCGGGAAAACGCAAACGGGTAGGGATTGAAGTCGCAAAACTCTATGATTATACGGAAATGACTATTCCTGTAGAAATTGTACGCGGGAAAGATGATGGCCCCGTTCTGTTTGTATCAGCAGCCATTCACGGTGATGAAATTAATGGGACAGAAGCGATCAAACGCTTATTGGCACGAAAAAACATACTTTCAGGTATCAGAGGGACATTAATTGCCGTACCCATAGTAAATGTTTTCGGTTTTCATCAGAATGCGCGATACCTGCCGGATCGACGAGATTTAAACCGCTGTTTTCCGGGATCCAAGCTTGGTTCTCTTGGAGGACAAATTGCTCACATTTTCATGAAGGAGATCGTGGAAAAATGCACCCATGGCATTGATTTACATACGGGTCCTATCCATCGCAGCAATCTGCCACAAATCCGCGCCTCAACAGATGATCCCCAAACAAAGCGTCTCGCCCTTGCTTTTGGTGTGCCTGTCGTCCTGAATTCCAACTTGCGTGACGGATCGCTGAGGCATGCTGCGGCAGAGAGAGACATCCGGATGCTGCTCTTTGAAGGAGGCGAAGCGCTGCGCTACGAAGAAAAGGTCATTCGTTCAGCAATGAGGGGGATTATTTCGATAATGAATGCCATTGGCATGATTGACCAGGAAAAAATTAACTTCAGACAACGTAAAAAAGAGGTATTTGTCGCCAGATCCAGTCATTGGATACGCGCACCGCACAGCGGAAGTCTTCGAATCAGGAAAGGGTTAGGCGCCAGGGTTAAAAAAGATAAAGTACTTGGTATCATCTCCGATACATTTGGGCAGGGTAAGATAGAAGTAAGAGCAAGAGAAACCGGAATTGTTATAGGGATTAATAATTTACCCCTCGTCAACAGTGGTGATGCTCTTTTCCATGTTGCCACCTTTGAGGATTCTAAGGCGGTCGAAGAACGAGTAGAATTTTTCGATGAAACGTTAGAAATAAACTCATAGAAAGTATATTGAAAGACTTGAGAAAAACAAACCAACTTAACAAATTACGATATCACAGCGGAAGGTAAAGAGATAAAACTGCAAACCCACCAGATGACAGGAAAAAAGAGAACAAATGAGCAAAATCTGAATCTGAACAAGGTAGTTGTAGGCTGGAGAGAGTGGGCAAAGCTCCCGGAACTTTGTATTCCAGCCATAAAAGTGAAAATTGATACAGGCGCAAAAACTTCTGCATTACACGCTTTTGATGTAAAAGTATTTCGTAAACTCGGAAAACGGTATGCCCGCTTCAACATACATCCCTTACAAAACAACAACAGCATCAGCAGACGCTGCATAGCTGAAGTAGCTGACGAGCGGGTCATAAAGAGCTCAAATGGCCAAAAAGAGAGCCGTTATGTTATCCGTAGTGCCATTCAAATTGGCAGCTTGCGTCAAAACATCTATATTACTCTCACCAATCGTGATTTTATGAGTTACCGCATGTTACTGGGACGCGGAGCAATGCGTTTCCTCATCGTAGATCCTGCAATGTCATTTTGCCAGGGAAAGCTCACAAAGAAAGATTCTTTTGCGATTTACCATGCAGTCATGAAGTCAAAACAAAATGAAGTTAACAAATTACTTAACCCGGAAAAATAATTATAACCTGCCAGGAACTGAAACAGAATATTGAGTCCGAATTAAACTTTATGTAGCATTGGATCAACAATATATAAAATAAGAAATGAAATTACATAATAAACCACATTATCATATTTGAAAAAATATCAGATATGGAGGTCAAAATTTGATCTGAAACACCCTTGACCATAGTATCTCTATCCCGCCTGACAGATGAAATAACAGATGAAGGGGGATACCATAAGGTTCCCCTTCATCTATCTTTGTTTGATTTTTTGTTCAAAATCAAATCTTTGCATCACTCCTTTAATGTCATTGGCTGACCACAACACTCTAAGGTACCAGCCCCTCCCTCTTTTACTTCGACTGTTGCACCACAGATTTCACATTCGTATGTTTCTCCGGTTTCTGTTGGCATCGGTGAATCTCCTTTCTTTGTAATCTTTCAGTAATAAAATAAAATATATTACTTCTTATTATAAAGTATTACAATCAAGAAAAAAGAAGTAATTAGTTGGTACAATGATTACGGGTTTATGTTACAATACATTTCTATATAATTATATAGAATCTGGAATTAAATTGAAATGGATATTACCGTGATTGGTGCTTCTGGAGCCGTTGGAAGTGAGATAGCACGTAAAATTATTTCTACACGTTTACTGGAACATAACGAACGATTACAGTTGGTCGGGAGAAAGGAAGGCCGCAGCTCTCAAATACTATACGGGCTCTCTACAGACCTGAAGGATGCGTATGATGAGATTTGTCCGAACGTTGAAGTAATACTCAATGCAGAAGAGATTTCAGGAGATCTCATCATTATGGCTGCAGGAGAAACCGCCCACGCCGATCAATCTGCTCAGAATATTTCAAGAGATATCCTGGCAAAACAAAATATACCGATCTTTGAACATTATGCCTCAGCCCTTGCAGACCATGGACACGGTAATGAGATAGTTATTTGTGTTTCTAATCCCAATGAACTGAATGTGGAGATTTTTGCCAGGCATCTCAATCGAAAACAGGTTATCGGTATGGGCGCCTATCTGGACTCTTTGCGGTTCAGGAAGGAAATTGCAAAAGAACTTGGATTACGTCGTCAGAAAGTACACGCCTTTATGGCGGGGGAACATGGATGTAATATGATACCTCTTTGGAGCAATGTTCATATTTATGGATTCAATGAAGAGACCCTGCATAAAGCCATAAGGAAAATGCGCCGTGGCTGCTCCACGGCGAACTTTCATGATGATCTTGCACAGGCCAGGGAGAGTGTAAACCAATTAATTAATGAAAACAAAATACGTGAAGCGTATGATCTTGCAGATCAGTATCCGCCAGATCTGAGAACAGTTTTAAAACCGAATATTACCCATTTCAGCGGTTCCAAAACCATAACAGGCACGGTTAATGCGACGCTTGAATTAGTTAATACCATCACCATGGGGCACGACGCATTTATTTCAGGGCAAATCAAAATGGAAGGAGAATTTTATGGTATATATGGAACATTCGGTGTTCCTTTTGTAGTAGGCAATTGTGGAGTGGAAAAATTGATAGAGATCCCACTTGATACTGAAGAGAAGCAGTTGCTACTCAAAAATGCGAAAAACATTAACCAGAAAATCTGTCACTGGTTAAGGTAAATTTAAAACAGGACAATTAACGAAGGGGGGTAAAAATGTTTTCAAGTACAGGTAAAAAGAGGGTATATAAACTGACTGTGTTCGGGACAATGGTGCTTTTCGGTTTGATGATCATGATCCGGGGTGGTTATGCATCAGGAAAAGAGGAAAGTTGTATTGACAGCGTCAGCAAATTGAAGTACGCAGATCCCGTCAAGGACATACACCTATATCTTAATGCGTTTCACACTGCCAAGGAAAATCCTGCTTTTGAGATAGAAGCACACCACTATTGTTCGATGCGGAATCTCGACGTCCAAGGAGAAAATCTCCACCAATGCGCCGTGTATGACTCCAATGAAGCTCCCGCTAAGCTTATCGGTATAGAGTATATCATCAGTGATGAGGTCTATCAGAAGCTCCCGTTGGAAGAAAAGAAATATTGGCATCCTCACGCTTACGAGGTAATATCCGGACAGCTTATAGTACCTGATCTGCCCGATATGGGAAACCAGGCGCTAGAGGGGTTCATAACAAGCTGGGGGAAGACATTTCATACCTGGCCAGATCCTGAAACCAGTATACCGATGGGTGAACCAATCCTGATGTGGTCTGCCGGCGCTGATGGGCAGATAAGCAGGGAGATGCTTGAGAAGCGTGATAAGAGTTTTGCTATCTCCTCCGATGAGCTTCGCTCAGCCAGAAAGAAATACGGTTATCAAGTCCCAACAGTTGACTTACCTCAATCAGTTGATGAGATCGGTCGACAATGGACAAGCGAGGGACCCGACAAACCTAAACGGTTGAAATAGCATATCAAGTTAGGCCATCCTGGCTAACTTTTCCAAAATTCCTAAAACTGCCGTCCATGGCAGTTTTTACGGACTTTTGAACTTGCGCTTTCAGCGCAAAAAATAAGAAACTATTAAAAGCTATGAATCAAGTTAAGAGCATCCTGCCCGCCCGTACCTAAAGGTACGTTCGGGCGGGAAACGGCATTCAGTTCGCTACTTCACGCCATTCTGAATACCTGGCCGAATGACTCCCGCTGAATGGCGATGTCGAGCAGAATCCAGGCGGGCGTGTTTATGCACAAAAAAATGTAATCCATTTATTTACATTTAAAATGGAAAAACTATACAATTAAGTTAGAAAGAACAGCGCAATCTTATAACTCATAGATTCCTGCGTATTTGTTTTCCAGATACTCTAAATAGTCGTCTGGAGACGGATCTTTTCCCGTAGCCCTTCTTATGAGTTCTTTCGTCAGGTATTTTTTACCGTGACACCATATGTTATCGTTAAGCCAGGATCTCAGCTCCTCAAATTTACCCTGTCCTATGTTATCAATGAGATCCGGAATATCTTTTTGAGCAGCTTCAAATAATTGAGCAGCGATCATACTGCCCAGAGTATACGTCGGGAAATAGCCGATATTTCCCCAGGCCCAATGAATATCCTGTAAAACTCCAAATGAATCATCAGGAGGAACAATACCAAGGTACTCCCTGAATTTTTCATTCCAAATACGAGGAAGATCGTCAAAGTCTGTCTTTCCCTCTATCAACCCAAGTTCGATTTCAAATCTGAGAATGATATGCAGGTTATAGGTTAGTTCATCAGCCTCTGTTCTAATGAAACTGGGTTCAACTCTGTTAATAATTTTATAGAAATCATCTAATTCAACATCTAAATCATAGGAATCCTGTAGCTTAGGAAAGAATTTTTCCCAGAAATGTTTTGATTTCCCGATATTATTTTCCCATATCCTGGACTGAGATTCATGGACACTCATAGAACAGTACTGACCAAGAGGAGTACCAAAATGTTGTAACGGTAAATGGTGCTCGTACATTGCATGACCAGCCTCGTGTATTGTCCCGGAGATAGCAGACCACCATCCATTATCATATCTTGTCGTTATTCTCCCGTAGCAGGAGGTAAAAGGATGTGCAGAAACGTCTAATCTTCCTCTGGTGAAATCATAACCAATTGCTCTGGCAATAAAAGAGTTAAATTCCTTCTGTTTTTCAATGGCAACATCCTGAGCGATTAAGGAATCGTCTATTTTTTGTTCTTTTATCCGTCCGATAAGGGGAATCAAATGCTCTTTTATCGTAGTCAGATGACTTTTAATCTCCTCTCTGGAGATATCCTGCTCGTAACTTTCGAGTAGAACTTCATATGGGTGCCTGTCTGGGTCTATGCAATCTGCAACTTTCCCGGATAACGCAAAAACTTTCCTGAGATAGGGTAAAAACAGTCCAAAATCATTTTTCTTTCGCGCCTCTTTCCAGGATTCGACACCTCTGATTCTGGTTTCCTGCAATTCCCTGACTAATCCATTCGGTACGTTCTTGTGCCGCTTATAATTTCTTTCTATCTCCCGAACATTTGCTGCCTGATCAGAATTCAATTCTTCTCTCTCTATCGATACGAGAAGCCCGTTCATTTCGTCACTGGTCAGAATATCATGGCCCAAAGCCGCAATAGTAGCACTCTGTTGAGTTCGTACCGGCAATGCTCCCTCTGGCATCATAACTTCCTGGTCCCACTCCAGGACTTCTGAAACAGATTCGAGAATAGCTGACTTCTTATAGATTTCTATTAGCCTTTCGTAATCATCCATAAAAATTAAGTCCTCATATTTGCTCAAGTTAACATTAATTATACAATTATAATCATAATCCTACTCCGCTCCACTCACTCCGATTACGATTAAGAGATTTCTGGTGGGTAATACCCGCCACACATTATTAACAATTTGTAACTATTTACAGTACAAAGTGTTAAAATGGAAAGCTATGCAATAATGTTTTTAATGCCATAATTTCGTATCGTATCACTTGTATGCTCATCTCGTAATGGTTTTCGGATCTGCCTGTGCGCAAGGAAAGGAACGCACGCAGACAGGTAAAATCCAAAAATTATTTTGCCCGAGTAAAGTCCTCGGCGCCTTTTTTCCGGGGATGTCTTCACCAAGCTTTGGTTTCCAGCCTGCCCGGCCTGTCAGCCGTTCGGACGGGTAAAACCGAAAACCAAATCGGTTTTCGTATATCAACCGATATCAAACTGAACTCCTTGAACCAGAGGAATATCGTTCGACCAGTTAATAGTACATGTTTGACGACGCATATATGTCTTCCATACGTCTGAGCCTGCTTCCCTGCCACCACCTGTTTTTTTCTCTCCTCCAAATGCTCCTCCAATTTCAGCACCAGAGGTACCTAAATTTACATTTGCAATACCGCAGTCACTCCCGGTATGGCTTAAAAATATTTCCGATTCCCTGATATCATTGGTAAAGATAGCGGAGGACAACCCTTGCGGAACTTCATTATGATATCGGATCGCCTCATCAATAGTTCTGTATTGAATCAAATATAAAATAGGAGCGAAGGTTTCTTCATGTACAATTGGATAATCTGCCTTCGCCTCACAGATACACGGTTTCACATACGTTCCGGCATTGTAGATTCCTCCTGAAAGAACTTCTCCTCCATAAACAATACGCCCCCCCTGATCTTTCAACTTTTTTAACGCTGTCTGCATTGATGTAACAGCGCCATGATTGATCAGGGGACCCATAAGAGTACTATTTGCAAATGGATCTCCAATTTGAACTCGATTATACGCCTGTATTAAAGCTTCAACAAAAGCTTTATATATTTCTTTATGAACGATCACGCGACGTATAGTAGTGCATCGCTGCCCCGCCGTTCCAAGTGCTCCAAACACTATAGCCCTGACTGCCAAATCCAGATCTGTGCTCGGTGAAACGATAACACCGTTGTTGCCTCCAAGTTCCAAAATACTTCTTCCTAAACGGGCGGCAACTTCCTTGCTGACATGCAAACCCATTGAAACACTACCTGTTGCAGAAATAAGTGGAATTCGGTCATCTTTAATTAATGCTTCACCAATATCCACTCTCTTACCAATCAACAAACTGAGAATCCCTTCGGGAAGTCCATTTTCTTTTAAAACTTTCCACACAATTTTCATAGTAGCAATGGCAGAAAAGGGAGCTACCGAAGAAGGTTTCCAGATAACCGTGTTTCCGGCAATCAATGCAATGAATGCGTTCCATGACCAGACAGCCACAGGAAAATTAAAGGCCGTAATAACGCCTATTGGCCCCAATGGGTGCCATTGCTCATACATCCTGTGTTTCTTCCGTTCACTATGCATAGTTTTGCCGTACAGCATCCTTGATTGACCCAAGGCAAAATCTGCAATATCTATCATTTCCTGAACTTCACCATCTCCTTCGGTTTTAATTTTACCCACTTCCAGACTGATAAGTGAACCAAGTTTTTCCTTGTTTGCTCTCATGGCATTTCCGATCTGACGCACGATGTCCCCTCTCTTCGGAGCGGGAACATTACGCCATTCTTTAAAAGCGTCAACAGCAACAGAGACTATCCTTTCATACTCCTCCCCTTCGGCGGTATAGACCCCGCCAATAACTTCGCCGTTTATTGGAGAAACTGAATGAAGCAGTTTCCCCCCGCATTTTAACCAGGAGCCGGTGCCAGCACCCGGTTCTTCTCTTGAAAGATTTAAATTTTCTAAAAGTTTTTCGTAATCACCCATAAAAATTAAGCAGGAAATTTGAGATAAGAAAATTTTTTTTTACTATTCTCTCCTCTTCTAGGAAAGATAATGGTTCATAGCTCTCTACTCTTTTATAAAATATTTTTCTATGTGTAGTCTCTTAACAAAAATATTTAACCAATATTTGGCAAAATATTTATTAATAGCGTTTTATGATATCTGATAATTACCAAATGACAAGTTCCAAATAACAAACAAATCACAACGAATAAATTAAAAACTTTTTACCCTGTTAAATCATTTCGGATGATGTCATTACAACAACTTTCAAAAGTCACATTTTTTATAAAGGCAAATTAAAATGCCAGAATATATATTTAACAGGGCGAGCAAACTAGTTTGAAAATTTGAACATTGTAATTTATTTGGGATTTGGCAAATTGATATTGCGTCGCACGCAGACAGGTAATTTATTAACCCCTGTTTGCGTTATTTTTTAATTGGACTTGATTATTCGCAAAAAAAAATCTATAACATTACCATTGCGAGCCATAAGAAACTCTTTTACGTTCCATTTTCTTTACCAGAAGATCTTGGATTTGCGTCATTCTCTTTTTTAGTAAAATTCTAAGGGGGGCCTTTTCATAAATGTCTTTTTTAATGTCGGTTTTAAAACAGTATGATCTTGTTACCGAAAAGCTTAAGTTGGATGATGGAATTCGAGAGAGATTGCGGTATCCTAAACGGTCATTAATCGTCTCTATTCCCATTCGAATGGATACCGGGAAAATGAAGGTATTCATGGGTTACAGAGTGCAGCACGATGTTACCCTGGGGCCATCAAAGGGAGGTATACGATATCACCCAAACGTGAACCTCGAAGAGGTAAGCGCCTTGGCGATGTTGATGAGCTGGAAATGTGCATTGATGGAGCTGCCGTACGGTGGAGCCAAGGGCGGTGTTTGCTGCAATCCGAGAGAGATGTCAGAGAAGGAGATTGAATGTCTTACCAGAAGGTTTACGACAGAAATTATCTGGGCAATTGGCCCTCAACAGGATATACCTGCCCCGGATATGAATACCAATATGCAAACCATGGCATGGATGATGGACACCTACAGTATGCAAAAAGGAAACACGGTACTGGGAGTTGTTACGGGTAAACCATTGGTATTGGGTGGTTCTTTAGGAAGAGAGGAAGGTACAGGAAGAGGGGTTTATTATATGGTAGAAGAGTCTGTACAAGTTATCGGGAAAGAGTTAAAAGGACTTAAAGTCGCAATCCAGGGATTTGGAAATGTAGCTTCTACCGCCGCAAGGTTACTTTTCGAGAAAGGTTGTAAGGTTGTTGCAGTAAGTAATAGTAAGGGTGGGATCTATAACCAGAATGGCATTAATGTTAAAAACTTATTGCACTATGCGAAGGAAAATAAAACAATCTCTGGATTTCCTGATGTTGATACTATAACAAATGAAGACCTTCTTACTGTTGACTGCGATGTGTTGATTCCTGCAGCGATAGAAGGACAAATCACCAAATTTAATGCCGCTGATATCAAAGCCAAAATAATTGTTGAAGGCGCTAATGGACCTACCACACCTGAAGCAGATGCGATTCTCACAAGTCGAGATGTGTTTTTGGTTCCGGATATACTTGCAAATTCAGGGGGTGTGGTCATCTCATATTTTGAATGGGTACAAGACCTTCAATTCTATTTCTGGACAGAAAACGAAGTTCTTAATCGCTTAAAAAACATAATGACAAACGTTTTTAACAGAGTTCTGCTGTTATCTCAAGAAAGGAAAGTTGATATGCGGACTACGGCATGGATGCTCGGCATCAACCGGGTTTCAGAAGCACAGAAAGCCAGAGGTCTGTTCCCCTGATACGATGCATTTATACAACGAGTTTGCATCCTGCACAGCTCTTTCAAAATTGCTACAACGACATCCATATCGTTGCTTAACGCCATTTTGAGCATGTGCTAACGCACATAAAACATGATTTTGAAAACTATGCATCAATAGTATGCATCGATGAAGTTGTGATAGACAGTATGAAACGGTAACTGAGAAATTTATATGTTAAGGATGTTTTGCAGGAAGTGTACAAATTTTATGTACTGTGCCAGTTCAAAAAAATCTCTCAGCGAATGCATGGGTAATGTTTTTACTCCAAAGACTGCGTCTCAAAAGGTGAAAAATTAGCAACCGGGATAGAAGATAGAATACATTTTGGAAAACCCTCCTTATCTGTGATGTTAATCCTTCGCTTTCCTCTTTAGGAAACCCTTTGTTTAATTGCTAATTTTCTGTTAAATAAGTATCTTGCCTTCATAATGTGCATAGATATAACTGATTCGTTAATCACAGGAGTAGAAATATTACATTGATAACCCATTGCTTACTATTCTATATTTAATTGAAATTATGAGAAAACTAATGAGCTGGATCTTACCATAGGAGATAAATATTAACCCGGTAATTAAAGAGAGTGTCTATGCTGCATACGCTATCATTCGATGCTTAAAATATCTCCTCACTCGGTCCGGAGACTTTTGAAGTTTTCTTAAGTGAGATATTGTGTTGTTCTTGAGCTGATCTTTCATTTTCTCAGGCGTTTGAGAATGTACACCAACTTTTAAATCACAGTTCAGGTATTCATCTGGATTTAACTCAGGTTTTAACGGCTTCAGGATTCTGCTTGCAGGCTCTACGCAATGGTTTTTGAGGGGTAAATCCCCATCGCTTCAAGTATTCACCAACAGTTCGCACCAGCATGTTGAGAGACCAGAGACGTTTGATTAACTGCTGAACTTCTTTACGTATCCACAATGCAAAAGAAAATTTCAGATGATCGGGGCATTTTTCATAAATAGTTTTCTGAATTTGTCCTTCCTGTTTTGTAATCGGATGTATTGTATTTTGTCGGTATGCTAAACAAAATAGCTACAACCATTCACCAGATAATAAATGATATTATTTTAGTATTGGTAATATTCAGAAAACATGATAAATTTATACTTAAAACCGATTTGGTTTTCGGTTTTACTGGAAACCAAATCCTGGTGAAGGTATCCCCCCGGACAAAAGGCGCCGAGGACTTTACTCGGGCAATTTTATCTCAGATTTTACCTGTCTGCGTGCGTTCCTTTCCTTACGCACAGGCAGGTCCGAAAACCATTATGAGATGAGTATATAACAATCTCAAAACACTATTATAACCGTATAGCATAACTGGGGCCATCAGCAAAGCCGAAGGTTTAAGGTATTCATTAAAAATAAGGAGGATTTAAAATGATCAGTCAGAGTGAAGTAAATAATGACCTTTTAGGGATGATTAATCATACAAAAGAGATGCTTGAAATGCTGGATAAAGGTTTTAAGAAACATAATCCGGATTTTCTGGCAAAAGTAGAGGGTCTTGAAGCAAATCTTTACAAAGACTCTGAAAAACTACTTAAATCTCTTCTTGATGAGAAGGATGCAAAGGACATTAAGTATATTTTTCCTGTTCCCGAACATTTCAATAGAATAGGAAAAGGATTGAATAAAATGTTTAACGCGATAAATAAGAAGGTAACAGACGATATTCTATTTTCGGACAAATCAGTTAATGAGGCTAATAAATTATTTAGTGAGTTGCAGGAACTGTTGAATGGCCTGGCTAATTGTATCAATAAATGTACTAGAGAGCTTGTTAAACATATCCGTAGCAATGTGAAAGAATTGTGTGAACAGGCAGATGAATATGCTATCTTTCATGAAGACAGGTTAATATCCGGAGTGTGCACGCCAAAGAACGCTCCAATTTACCTTGATATACTTGAATCTTTCAAAAGTATTGCGTGGCACGTAGGTGAGATAAGCAGGAATATCGCCAAGGACAGTGAAAGTAACAAAAAGCATTCCACAGATAGATGAATGTAATATTTTCACAAGTTAGGCATTGATAAACGTTGCCAAACTGGGTCTGAAAAGATATGAGCAGGAAGAGCGGAGCTAATTTTTACTCCTATTTTCTTTTTCCAGCTCTTTTATTTTTTATCCCTTAAATCGTAACTCATAAATATCGAATCGTAAACATGCCCGAAGTGTAATTTGGCGAGTCTTATGCTTTCTTTTTCCTTGGCTTCAATAATAACATAAATTTACTATATCATTTCTCGCAAAATTTATAAAAACGATACCACAGATTTACCGGCAAACACTCCATTGAACAGCGGTCTTATCTAGAGTGATGATTTGATTCAGAGGAGAAGTGATATGACGATCTATCCTGTTACAGGAGTAAACACACTGCTTGATTCAATAGGAAGTGAATCCTGAAACTCTGTGGTTGAGCCAAAACTGTTCAGATATAAGGCTCGTAAAAATTCTGGAACCGGAACGTACGAAAGTACATGAGGATTCTGGAATTTTTACAGTAACACAGTAGATGGGTAGTTTTCGTTCAACCACAATTTACTGATTCTTAACAGAATCAGCCAGCACAACAACTTTATTTCCCCTCACCTCCATAAAACCACTCTCTAGAGACAGTTTAACTATTTTGTCTCCAGGCTCAGTAATCTTAAACGGACCCGGTTCAAGAGAAGTAACAAGAGGAGTATGATGAGCCATTACACCAAGATAACCACTGGTACCATGGGCCACTATAGCAGTTACCTCATTACTGTATACTATTTTCTCCGGAGTGATTATATTTAACAGAAAACTATTTCCAGCCAGAATTTAACCCCTTTCTGTTGCTAACTTCTTAGTTCTTTACTGCGCAGGATGAGATTTCAAATTACAATACCTGCGCTCTCTCACGACAAAATAAATGTTTCTTCAAATGTTAGAAAATTTAATTACCGGGCCTGCTAAAAATCTTATTCAGTGCCATAACCTCTTCCTGCCCTATTTAAGATTCTACCAGGTAATTAAAAATATAGGTAAAAACCCTGACCAACTATCCTGAGCACAACGGATACCATTCTCCTAAGCAGGATAAATGGGGAACAGCTGCTATTATTATTTAGCTCCCATCTGCTTTGCCTTTTCTACTACCTCTTCTATACCGCCTACCATATAAAATGCCTGTTCCGGAAGATGATCATGCTTCCCCTCAATCACTTCCTTAATACCCCTTACGGTATCTTCTATCTTAACATATTTCCCCTTTATACCCGTAAACTGTTCCGCAACAAAGAACGGTTGCGACAGGAATCTCTGTAACCTTCTGGCCCTGCCCACAATCAGTTTGTCTTCCTCTGACAACTCCTCCATACCCAATATGGCTATGAAGTCCTGCAGATCATTATAGCGCTGCAGAACTCTCTGAGATTCCCTTGCAGCTTCATAATGTTCCTGCCCGACAATATGTGGGTCAAGGATACGCGATGTTGACTTCAATGGATCAACTGCGGGGTAGATACCCATCTCTGCAATCTGTCTGGACAACCAGATTGTGGAATCCAAATGAGGGAACGTTGCAACCGGAGCGGGATCTGTAAAATCATCCGCAGGTACATAAATAGCCTGCATCGATGTTATAGAACCTTTCTTGGTAGAAGTAATCCTCTCCTGGAGATCTCCCATCTCATTAGCCAGTGTCGGCTGATAACCAACAGCGGAAGGCATTCTTCCCAACAAAGCAGATACTTCTGAACCTGCCTGTACGAAACGAAAAATATTATCTATAAACAACAGCACATCCTGCCCCTGGGAATCCCTGAAATATTCTGCCATGGTTAGCCCTGTCAACGCAACCCTTAATCTTGCTCCCGGCGGCTCGTTCATTTGTCCAAAGACAAGGACAGTTTTGTCCAATACCCCAGATTCTTTCATTTCAAGCCAGAGGTCATTTCCTTCTCTCGTTCTTTCCCCCACACCGGAAAAAACCGAGAATCCACCATGCTCACTGGCAATGCTTTTGATCAGCTCCATAATAAGAACGGTCTTTCCAACACCCGCACCTCCAAACAGTCCGACCTTTCCACCTTTAGCAAAAGGCGCAAGCAGGTCAACAACCTTGAGGCCGGTCTCAAAAACTGTCGTTACCGCCTCTCTTTCTTCAAATGTAGGCGCTGCTCGATGGATAGGATAACGTTCCTTTGCCTTTACTTCTCCCAGTTTGTCAATCGGCTCACCCAGTAAGTTAAATATCCTGCCCAGTACTTCCGGACCAACCGGCACAGATATCGGTCCTCCTGTATCGAAAACCTCCATTCCTCTCACCATACCATCAGTCGGAGCAAGCGCAATACATCTGGCAGTATCATTGCCTATATGCTGAGCCACTTCTGCAACAAGATTTATATTTCTCTTTTTATCCTCAATCTTCAAGGCATTTCGAATGGGAGCCAAATCCCCCGGGGCAAACCTTATGTCTACCACAGGACCGATTATTTGTACTACTTCCCCTTTTTTCAACGTAATTACCTCTCTTTCCTTACAATACTATCATCATAAAGTCTACCTTAACACCTCAGATCACTCTGGATCTGTTTATTAACTGACTTCTCAGATTTAAAAAACATCAGTGTCAGGCATGACCATTAACAATTAACTTCTTAATGCCTCGGAACCCGATACAACTTCCAGCAACTCCTTGGTAATAGCCTCCTGCCTTGCCTTATTATAAACTTGCGTGAGCTCATCAATTATCTCTTCAGCATTTTCAGAGGCAGCAATCATTGCGACCCTGCGAGCTGCATACTCAGCCGTTAGCGATTCAAATATCGCCTGACGTAACTGGCATTCAAGGTATTTTGGCAACAGCTTTGAGAAGATTACCTCCGACGAAGGTTCTAAAATGCAATCTCCCTGCAAAGCCTTTTTACCTTCACCCTCACCGGAGTCTGTATCGATATTTTCTAATGGCAAAAGCCTTATCCGGGCAGGATCTGATTTCATCACGGTCTTGAATTTTGTATAAAACAGATAGATTTCATCATAATTGTCTTCCTCAAAGTCTTTTATCATCCTGGCAGCTATTTCAGAGATCTTATTATCCCCGCCCTTGAGGGATGACAGCCCGATCTGCTCAACCGTATCTTTATAATACTGCCCGATCGTATATGGCCTGCGCTGAAAGAAAATATTTCCCTTTTTACCAATCAGATGCAGACTTATTTCACTCTTGGAATGCTCTTTTATAAACTTAACCGCATGCTGTATGGCATTCGTATTATAAGCACCGCATAACCCCTTGTCAGACGTAATCAACAAGATCATTATCTTTTTTACTTCCTTTTTCAGATCAAAGAAATGTGCCTTTTCCGGAGTAGTCTGAATCAAATTTCTCAGAATAGAAGTAACATTCTGAGTATAGGGCCGCGAAGATAACGCCCTGCTTTCAGCTTTTTTAAGCCGATTTGCTGCAACCATTTCCATCGCACGCGTAATCTGCTGGATATTTGTAATGCTCTTGATTCTTCTCTTTATATCTCTGGTACTTTCCATAGTTTTTTCTTTATTATGAGCTTCTTAGCATTCATGCATGCATATCGTATAGCAATTCTGCAGTGTGCTCTCAGCCGATCTCTGAAGATCCTGGCGTACTCAAAAATCTCTATCACCTTAAGCGTCAGTTGGCTCAGTACAATCTACCCATCGGAATGATTCCTGCTAGCGCCGACTTGGTTGGAAACCAGGCGGATAAAGACATCCTTGCTGTTGCTTAAAACCGTTCCGGCATCTGGCCGACGACTGGTTCTGGCGCGTGCGCTAACACACATAAAGCATACTGTTGAAAACTACGCATTAAACAACTTCTTAAATTCTGTGATTGCCCTGTTCAGATTATTGGCGGTATCCTCTTCAATCTTCTTCTTCTCTTTGATCGCCATAGCTATCCCTGAATGTTTTTCTCTTATGTTCTGCAGGAATTTGATTTCAAAATCCTTTATCTTCTCGACCGGCACATCATCCAGATAACCGTTAATAGCTGCATATATGATGATAACCTGGTCCTCCACGGGGGATGGCGTATATTGCGGTTGTTTTAATATCTCTATTAACCTTTCACCTCTCGACAGCTGATCCTGTGTTGCCTTATCAAGCTCTGAACCAAACTGTGCAAAGGCCGCCAACTCCCGATGCTGAGCCAGATTGAGCCGCAATGCCCCGGCAACTTTCTTCATTGCAGGAATCTGCGCATTTCCACCTACCCTGGAGACAGAAAGCCCGACACTAATTGCAGGACGAACACCTGAATTAAAGAGATCGCTCTCGAGATAAATCTGACCATCTGTAATTGATATCACATTTGTAGGAATATAAGCTGCATAATCGCCAGCCTGAGTTTCCACAACCGGAAGTGCAGTCAGAGATCCCCCTCCCAGTTCATCATTTAATTTAGCCGCTCTTTCCAGCAAACGGGAGTGAATATTAAAAATATCACCCGGAAACGCCTCCCTACCCGGAGGTCTTCTGAGAAGCAAAGACACCTGCCTGTACGCAACGGCATGCTTATACAGATCGTCATACATTATAACTGCATGTTTTCCATTATCCCTAAAGTATTCCCCCATCGCACAACCGGAATAAGGAGCAAGGTATTGCATAGGCGCTGGGTCACTTGCAGAAGCAACCACAACGATAGAATTCTCCAATGCTCCGTTATCTTCAAGGACCTTAATTACACCGGCCACGGTGGAAAGTTTCTGACCGATTGCCACATAAATACTCATGACACCAGTCCCCTTCTGGTTCAGGATTGTATCTACCAGTATAGCAGTTTTACCTGTCTGCCTGTCACCTATTATCAATTCTCTTTGTCCACGGCCAATTGGAATCATGGCATCGATAGCCTTTATACCTGTCTGCAACGGTTCCACTACAGGCTGTCTTTCTACAACGTTGGGAGCAGAACCTTCCACCGGCATTGATTTATCAGAAACGATAGGCCCTTTACCATCAAGTGGCTGACCAAGTGCATTTACCACTCTTCCAAGCAACCCTTCTCCAACAGGAACTTCTACAATCCTTCCCGTGGTCTTTACGATATCACCTTCTTTTATATCTTTGTCAGATCCTAACAATACACATCCAACGTTATCCTCTTCCAGGTTAAGGGCAATCCCAAAAACTTCTCCCGGAAACTCAAGCAATTCGTTTGACATGCAGTCATCCAAACCATAAACTCTGGCAACACCATCACCCACCTGGAGAACGGTACCAACACTCTCCATCTTCAATTTATCTTCATATCTTTCAATTTCTTGCTTTATAATAGAAGCAACTTCATCTGGTCTTACAGTCATACCTGCTATACCCCCACAAAAATAAAGACTCCCTTAGGCGAAGGCCGTCTTTAGCAAACTCTTTTTTAGATTTTTCAAATGGTTAGTAATACTTCCATCAATTATTTTATTTTCAATTCTGATTACCATTCCACCGATGATACCTTCATTAACTTCTGTTTCTATTTCCACTTTCTTCTTTGTCAACTTTTCGAGATTATTATGCAATTCAGCAAGCCTCTCTTCGGTCAAAGGAATTGCCGTCTGAACTTTTATGGACACAACCCCCCTTATCCTGGCTGCAACTTTTTTGTAAATATCAGGAAGATAAACCAAAATCCTCTCCCTTCTCTTATCAATTAAAAGAAAGAGGAGATTTTTAACCCATTTACTGGAACATTGAGGCACAATAATCTTGTTAATGATCTCTTTTTTATCGGCTTTTACAATGGATGGATGGTAGAGAATGTCACAAAACTTCTTATTGCTACCTAACAATTCTTTAATGCCGTCCAGGTCTTTTTCTATGTCGCCGGTATCACCCCTCTGAACAGCGACTTCAAACAAAGCCTTTGCATACCCTTCTACCAAGCTCTCTTCTATCAAGACAGTTTCCCCACTCCCCTAATAACGTCATCCACTAATTTTTCAGCTGTCTTACGATTAGTCGATTGTTTAATCAACCTTGTAGTCGAAAGAATTGTAAGATCGACAACCTGATTTCTTACCTCTGCCAAGGCTTTCTTTCTTTCCATCTCCATACCTGTTTGAGCTCTGGCTTTTTCATCCGCAACAGCCTGATGCGCCTCTTTAATCATTGCGTCACTAATGTCTTTTGCTTTGACTACAGCTTCCTCGATCTTAGCCTCAGCAGCCTCATCAGCTTTAACACTTTTTTGCAGATACGCTTCTTTCAGCCTTTCCGCCTCAGCCCTGTCATCTTCACTTCGTTTGTACCTAGCCTTTATCTCATCCGCCCTGGCCTTAATAACGTCCTTGATCTTGCCGAAAAGAAACTTCTTCATCAAGACCAACAGGAGAAGAAATCCTGCAGCCTGTATAATGACCATCTTGAAATCTACGCCTAAAGCGTCCAACAAATTTCCCACATTTAGTCTCCCATGTTACTACTTTTATCTATCAGTCCTGACTCTATCTTCCGCACGAATAACATATCTTAAGCAAATTATCACGTTTACAAGCAGGAGAGGGACAGGCTTTGAACGCTTCTTACTGTTGTCCCAATACCTTTAACACGTCTGCTGCATCGGGTAATTTTCCCAATAAGATAAATGATAAAACCAGTGAATATATTGCTAACGCTTCGATAAATCCCAACCCTATAAACATAAGCATCTGAATTTTTCCGAACAGCTCGGGCTGCCGTGCTACTGCAGATGAAGCACCAGCTACCGCAATACCTTGGCCTATGCCGCAACCAAACGAGGCAAAAGCCAGCATACCGATTCCAATCGCCAAACATGCAAAATAAATCATTCTTAAAATCCCCCTTCATTAAAAATTATAAATGTTTCTCTCCAATTGACCCAGCTATGTAAAAGCTAGCTAAAAATGCAAATATAAAGGCCTGGAGTGCTGCTAACAACAAATCTAACAAAACAAACGGAAAATGTATCGGGATAGGAATAAAACCCAGCAATAAAGGAGAAAGTCCTATAAATATAGACAACACAGTGTGTCCACCCATTAAATTCCCGTAAAGACGCATTGAAAGTGACAATGGACGCGTTATGATTTCCGACACCAGATGTAACGGAAACAGCATTGGAGACATCCACCTCGGTTCACCCATCATATGCTTAACATATTTTACCGGACCATTATGCTTGAGTCCATAATAGTGAGTGGCAAAAAATACCAGCAAAGTAAGCGCCAGGGTTGTATTATAATTGGTCGTTGGAGAATGAAGCAATGGAACCTGGCCTATAAGATTCATAATAAGTATGTACAGGAAGAGAGTACCGATAAACGGGAGAAATTTGTCAGACATTTTCCCCAAAATTGATTTGACAAAATTATCAAGCGCTTCAACTACTATTTCAAGAATTGCCTGCAATCCACCCGGTACCTTCTTCAGGTTACGTGTTGCCATCATCGAAAATAACCCGAGAAAACCAATGATCAGCAGAGACATAACTATCGGTAACAGCTGATGCAAAGTTAACCCGAATATCTCAGCATGCTTATCAATGGGCAGCAAATCAAAAAATGTGGGAAGTTCAGGTACTCCGCCACTCGAACTTCCATGCGCCTCTTCTGTCAAATCTATACTCCTCCTAAAATTAATGTACTATAAAGCATTCCCTGCAACTTTTTGAGAATGGGTTTTCGATACAGATGCTGAGTTAATATCAACTTTTTTATCGCATCCGGAAGATTGATTTTCTTCAGATACGGAATCAACACCTATTGTGCTGTTTAACATATTCACCAGGACTATGCTTACTACCATTGAAAAGACGACCAGCTGCACGATCGAAACCCCGACAAAAAAGGCAAATGGTTTAATGGGCAGATATTTGAAGATAAGGAAAAAAACTAAGGCCAGAACCAATATCTTCCCAACACCCATACATGCGAAAATCAGGGACTTTACTGTAGAGTCCGGATTTGGAGAATGCAACCCGTTATTTTTGCCTGCTTCAGGATTGAGGTCCTTAAACATGAATTTTATCCACTGCCAGAGCCCGAGCGATGTGCAAAAGCTGATGAGAATACCAATCACCAAACTCAAGGTGATTTCGAAAGATTTATATCGCAATGAGGCTAAAACCATCAAAACAGACACAAACAACGTTGTATAAAATACCTGTCTGACAAAATTTTTCTTAACCGTCAGCAATTTCTGTGATCTGTTATACAAATCCAACATTCTCATCCCTCTTAACCTTTTTCCGTTTCCTTCAACGCCTTTTTTAAAATGCTGCAAACTTCCAGAATTCCGCCTGCCAAACTCAGGAGAAGAGACGCAATCAACAACCACGGCTCTGTTCCAAATTTTGAATCCAAATAGTGCCCACCATAATATCCGCCTGCCAGACAAGCGGCCATTATAAAGCCAATTCCACTGGTAAGCCCCAGGGCACGAAAAGTACTGCCTGAATCATTCTGATTCAAAACGTAAGTTATACTCCTATAAATACCCTAACCCAGAGTATTGACGTAAAGGCAAAACTGTTTCACAAACACCATCTTCCCGACTTTGCACCTTTTTTACCTTTTAACAGCTATTTTAAAGACTTCATAACCTCACAGCTTGCCTGAATAGTAGCGTCTAAATCATCTTCACCGTGGGCGGTCGAGACAAAAGCTGCCTCAAACTGTGAGGGGGCGAAATAGACACCCCTTTCCAACATACCATGAAAGTAAGAAGCATATCGCTTCGTATCACATCTTTTGGCAGATTCATAGTCCGTTACTTCACCATCATGAAAAAATGTACACAGCATTGATCCGACTCGCGTATGGTACGTTGGGATACCTGCGTCAACAGCTGCTTTTTGTAACCCTTCAGCCAGCCTCTCTGAACTCATCTCAAGCTTATGATAAACACCATCCTCCTGGAGTTTTTTCAGTGTAGCAATGCCCGATGCCATTGCTAACGGATTTCCCGATAACGTTCCGGCCTGATAAACGGACCCTCTGGGTGATACAAAATCCATTATCTGTGATTTACCACCATACGCACCAACCGGCAAACCGCCACCAATTATCTTACCAAGGGTAGTCAGGTCCGGAGTAACATTGTACAATTCCTGAGCGCCACCACGCGCAACCCTGAACCCCGTCATAACCTCATCAAAGATAAGAACAATCCCATGGTTTTCTGTTACCTCTCTTAAACCTTCTAAATACCCTTTTTTCGGCGGAATCACGCCCATATTTCCGGCAACAGGTTCAATAATAATACAGGCAATCTCTTTCCCCTTTTTATCACAAACTTCTCTAACGACATCAATGTCATTGAAAGGAACCGTGAGGGTGTTTCGTATATAATCCTGAGGTACTCCGGGACTTGTGGGAGTGCCTAAAGTGGTTGCACCAGATCCGGCCTGGACCAGAAGACCGTCAACATGCCCATGATAACAGCCATCAAATTTTACTACCAAATCCCTCCCGGTATAACCTCTTGCCAGACGAATAGCACTCATTGTAGCCTCAGTTCCCGAATTGACCATCCTGACCTTCTCAATGGATGGAACCGCATCCCTAACGAGCTCGGCAAGTTGAATTTCCAACTCCGTAGGCGCCCCAAAGCTTGTTCCTTTTTCTAAGGTGCGCTTTATGGATGTGATAACGGTTTCTTCCAAATGACCCAAAATCAACGGGCCCCAGGAACATACATAATCGATATATTTATTGCCATCGATATCTGTTATATGGCAACCACGGCCCGAATCTATGAAGAGAGGGTCATTGCCTACTGCTCCAAACGCCCGAACCGGACTGTTTACACCACCAGGTATACTTTCACACGCTTGTTTAAATGCCGCTTTTGACTTGACGCTTAATAACATAGCTTTAATACACAAATGAGAAAAAATCGCCTTTCACAACCTCCCATCCCGTTACCAGAACAACTCGCAACAGCACAAGAGAGCAGCAAAATTTCAAAGATAAACAAGGTATCAAGAAAGCTTTTTATTGTCAATAAAAAACTTGCATATTGTCATATCTCTCAATCTACCGTTTAAACAAGATCACATCGGATGATTTTGCACCAATTGCAACCTCTAAAAGCTTATACCTAACGCTTTTTCTGTCGCCTTAATCTTTCCTCATGCGACCCGGTACGACATACCCAACTCTTTTGCTGCTGCATTTAAAGACCCCAGACTATCCATTGCCTCCAAAAGCATTCTCCTTCCTTGGGCAAAGGCAACACCACCATCTTTTTCGATCCATATTTTAAATTTCACTTTCATGATAGACAAATCGCATTATATCCATACAAAAAGAACGGTGTCCAGTAACTCCTCACGTTTACATTTCCGCCTGAAAAAACATTCGCGCCATTAAGGGCAACACTCCAAAAGATAAACGATCCCGAACCTCCGGATGTAATAAGCCGGGAACGCCACAACACTCCGGCTACCATGCTCGCCCTCTGCTGTGTGTCAGCAAATAGATGGGAACTGTTAATGTTTCTGTTAGACCTGAAACCCTTACCACTGTTTTCAAACTGCTTTAATGAATTCACGAATATTGGAATGACCGTAGTTTAATAATTACGCCTGACAGATCTGTTCGTATTTACCTTATATAAATTTACGGTGTGTATCGGCTGTCGATTATGAAATGGTGATATAATTCAAAGAAAACTTCTGGTAGGCTGAAAGCATGGTATACCTTCTCGCATTTTACAAAAAAAGGGGATGGGACGGACGATTTTTATGTGGCTGGATGGCCAGTTACCTTAATTACAGAATTATCCATTGAGAAATTGCAGAAATAATTCCGTGTGAGCCAACCTGTGCGTTAACTGTCTTCATGGGAACATTAATCCCTTCCACCAAGTATTCCTTATTTTTTTTTCTGGTAAGGTCATCCGCTTTCGCTTGGGCTTCTGCCTTTTCCAGGTAAGGAAAAGACGCTACTTCCTGAAATTCTCATCGAAAACCTTCCAAACGACCTTTTTCCGTTTTATTGCTGTAGCTGATTTCCTGCTTGTTGTTTTCTTCTTTTTTTCAATCTTCTGTCTTTCTCCCGCTGCAGCCTCATCCGCCTTCTGACGGATTCTCTCTTTACTTGACATTCTTTTAGTCATGGGTTAGTCCTATTCTCATTGGATTGTATATGAATAACTTTCTATTCATGTATAAAAAAGAAGTATAGCACTTTTGTGAATGAATATCAATGTATATAAATTCTGTAATTGAACTTTATCCATAATCTTTTAATTAAAAAATCGTAAATCCCAAATCGTTTAATAATTCGTAATTTTTGGTCTAAGCTTGACCCTGTATTTCTGGAACAGGGAATGGTCAAAATATTTTTTCTAAGAGACTAACCGGACAACATCGTTCTTGTGTAGACTTTAAGCGATTGGCCTTAAATACCTAGCCTCTTTTTTTCTCAAGCCACCTCCCGCCGTAAAAAATACAAACACCTGTCCCGACAAAGATCATTTCCAGGTTCATCGAGTGTTTAACGATGCCAAGGTAAAGGCCTTCGATTACCAATAGCATGCCGATAATTTGAACAAATCTTAAAATTAACACAGCTTATATCCTTCCATGCACTGATCATGGATCAAGGTTTATTCTTCTTAATCAGATTTGGATGTTAACTCAAGGTCTCCATTACTTTGGTAGAAACCTTAATCTTCCTTTATCACTTGCGATAATGCAGCCGTCAGTTGCAAATACCTAACCTGGGCAAGCCAGAAACAAACAGGGGGTAATAAATTACAAATCTCAATTTACAAAACCCAAATAAATTTCAAAATACAATGTTCGAATTATCAACTCAACTTGTTTAGAATTTTGGAATTGTTTACCAGCCAGAATGCTCGTCGGGCTGGTTGTGATTTGTTTGTTATTTGCCTGCCTGTGCCGGACACGGCAGACAGGGAACTTTTTATTTGATGCTTGTCTGATATCATGAAAAAACTCGATTAATAAATATTTTGCCAAATCTTGTCCCTGTATGCCTGGAACAGGGATTGATCAAAATATTTTTGTTAAGCGCCTAAACTGTCATGCCTCCCTCTTGGATTCTCTCTGCGGCTTCTATAGCCTTTAACAAACCCTTCGCCTTATCAAGTGTTTCCTGGTACTCTCTCTCCGGAATTGAGTCAGCAACAATACCTGCACCGGCTTGAATATATGCATCCCTACTGTTTTTTAAAATGATCGTCCTGATCGTAATGCAGGTATTCATATTTCCGTAAAAATCAATATACCCAACAGCCCCTCCATAAGGACCACGGCGAGTTGGTTCCAAACCGTTTATTATCTGCATAGCCCTTATTTTAGGAGCGCCAGACAGTGTACCGGCAGGTAAACATGCCTTCATACTGTCAAAAGCACTCTTGTCCTTCCGTAAAATTCCACTAACGCTCGATGTTATATGCATCACATGAGAGTATTTTTCTATTACCATTTTGTCATCTATCACGACGCTACCATGTTGTGAAACCCTGCCTACATCATTTCTCCCCAAATCAAGCAACATGATGTGTTCTGCACGTTCTTTCGGATCAGATAATAACTCCCGTGCCAACAACTCATCTTCAGCCGCGGTACTTCCACGCCATCGCGTCCCGGCAATTGGCCTGACATTTACTCTCCCGTCCTCTACCTTTACCATAACTTCAGGAGATGAACCGATAAGTTCAATTCCTTCCATTTTCATATAAAACATATAGGGAGAAGGGTTGATCACCCTCAAGGTTCTATAGACATTAATCGGTTTTGCGATTGTCTGAGTCTGCAGGCGTTGTGAAATGACAACCTGTATTATATCTCCGGCCCTGATATATTCTTTACAGGTATCAACGGCTTTTAAAAAATCTGCCTTTTTGAAATTCGATGAAAACTTTCTATGGAACACTTCTATCTCAGGTATGTCATTACTTAATTCCAGCACCGGAGTTTGTAATTTATGTATCAAATCGTCTAATCTCTTTACCGATTCCTCATACACTTCCTTAATATCTCTGTTTTCCAGAAATGCAGAACAAACTACCTTTATTGACTTATGTAAATGGTCAAAAATAACTACTATGTCATAAAACATAAAATATATATCCGGTAATGCCAGATCGTCGACTGTGGAGTCCGGCAAGTCCTCAACATAGCGAACAGAATCGTACGAAACATATCCAACAGCTCCTCCATAAAATTTGGGTAACGCTTCAATAGGTACGGGAGAAAAGCTGTTCAGCTGTTTTTCCAGTTCACCAAACGGGTCACGGGATTCATAACGCAAAATTTCACCGTTTTTACAAGTCTCAACGGAAAACCCCTGACATTTGAATCTTAAAAATGGGTTACTTCCTAAAAAAGAGTATCTCGCTATCTTTTCACCGCCGTCTGCACTTTCTAAAAGAAATGCATAATTATCATCTGAAATCTTTTGAAATGCAGATACGGGAGTCAGCGTATCCGCAAAGAGTTGACGGTATACCGGCACAACGTTTCCTTTATGCGAGAGCTCCTTAAATTTTTCAAATGACGGGTAATAATGTGTGCTCATAACTTATAATTTAACCTTGACTTTGTGACTTCCTTTCCATAAAATCTCTTTTTTCATGAGAGATATTTTGTGTTTTCAATCTCATAATATCGGTTAAGGTATCTAATGTCAAGGTAAGATACCAGCCAAAAGCTTAACCGGGATATAACGAATGTGGAAGTGGAAAAAGAAAAAAAAAGCCGAAGAAACTGAAGAAGAAACACCTTTCTCATTAGAGGAGCCACAGGCTGCCGAAGATGCTGCTCCTTCGGCAGAAGATAAACAGGCTGAAGAAAGGGTTGCGGAAGCTGCTTCTTCGACAGAAGAATTACCTCCTGCAGACGTAAAACAGGAGAAGGTTAAAGAAGCCATCGAAGAAACAGTTGCTGAAGAAGAACAAACAGAAGCTGACGAGGATTTTGAGGAAATTCCAGTTACCGAAGAAGAGGCGCCTACCGGTGTATTCATCTTCGGAAATAGAATTGAAGGTGGTTTCAAAAAATTCCTCACAACACTGTTCTCTATTTTCCTGTTACCGCCCACGATACTCTTTGCATTGCTCATTCTCACGAGTGTAATACTGCTTGTTTTTCCTTTAATTGCAATTGTTTTACCTATAATCTTAATCTTTTTTTGCATCCTTATCATATCGCTGCCTGTATTAATACCCTTTTTGACTATCGTTTCCCTTATAACTGACAGAGGGAAAGTCTGTTTTGGATTCAAAAACAAAAAGTTTGCAATCAAGGTGCTTGGTATCACATTTCCAAGACATGCTGATCGTTAATGTCACAAGTCCTGGAACTTGTAACCTTCAACGGTTGTTTAACAAAACACGTGAAAAATATTCTTTTATTGAATAACATCTGTTTTTTGTCTATAATTTTAACTTCAGTGTAAAGAAACCTGTGTATGTTCCGTGAGTAGAAAACAAAATGGATAAGAATTTCAAATCTAAAGGCAAAACAAAAAAACGTTTTTCGAGTAAACTGTTCGTTTTTTTTATACCCATAATAATCTTAATAATAATTGTCATTATCGTTGGTGGCCGCAGGTTGACCTGGAAGGATGTTGGTGCAGATGAGGTAGCCGTGATTATTAATAATATTACGGGCAAAATAAAGACCATAAATCGTGCAGGTGCCGTAATTTACTACCCCTACGTCCAGGACCTTTATATCCTCGATAAAACCGAGCAGACAATTCCCATGACATCTGCAAACATATCGAAAGATTTTCCGGAAGGAAATTCCGTTATCCTGAAGACACTTGACGGAGGTGATATAAGCCTCGACCTAATCATCCACTTTAAACTGATACCCGATGAAGCCCACAAAATCGTACAGGATACGGGTACGGGAGACCTCTTTAAACAAAAATGGATTTTTGACTACGCAAAGACCATCTGCAGATATGTATTCGGGGAATTAACGTTAGACGAGTTCCCTGAATCGGCAAAAAGAGAAGAGAAGACAGGAAAGGCTGTAAAGGTATTAAATGATCTTTTAAACAAACATGGAATTTTTATCACCTCTATCGATTTTATCGATTATCGTTATTACCGGGAATATGCCGAGAAGATTCAGGAAAGACGACTTGCGGATAAAGAGGTTGAAGAGCAGATTCAGAGGCAAAGGGCCGCCGAAAAAAATCAGGAGAGGGTTGTAACCGAGGAGACAAAGAAACTCGATGTTACGATATCACGCTATCAAGGTGATCTGGACAACATGGAGATAAATGCGAAGGCAAAAGCACACGAAGTGAGGTCTCAGGGCGTAGAATACCTGCTGAAGGCAAAGCTGGATGCTGATGCAGAATATGACAGATTGTTGAAGGAAGCGGAATCAATCCTTGCCATAAAGAAAGCCGAGGCAGAAGGTTTACTTGCTTTGCGAAATGCACTCGAAGGTGCAGGAGGCCTTAATCTTGTAAAGATGGAATATGCAAAAAGATTGCGTGAAGCAATCATAAAGGGAACCCCTGTCTTAGAAAGCGACAGGGCAATACCGCAACTCAGAGAGCGGATGAAAGAGCAGATTATTATTAAGGAAGAGCCTCCAGAATTAGCACCGGCACCACCGGTTGAAGGTAAGGAGAAAAAAAGTCTTTCTCCTGTGGAGGAGCATTCGAAAATAGAAGGAAAATCTTCAGGGAATCCGGAAGGGCACTCTGGTAAATCAGGACATTGAGTTTTAAGAATATCGGGAGATTTGTTTCATGTTTAAATTTCTTGCCAAGTTTTTGGCTAAATATTTTGTTCCTTTAGTTATTGCATTAGCCTTGATCATCATTATTGTCGCTTTCCGGTTCGCCATTATCAAGGTCGGAATCGATGAGGCGGGTGTCAGGACGGTGATTTGGGGAGTCAAACGCGGTGTGGTACAAAAAGATTATCGACCGGGCTGGCACCGATACATAAGAAAAACCGAGTATTGGGACCTGTATGACAGCACCATACAGACACTTAACCTGACACGGGAAGCTCGTACTAAAGAGGGAGTTATGGAGTCCAAGGAGATACCGATCAGAACCGCCGATGACTATGACGTCACCGTCGATATAATTGTAAAATATCAGATAGCAAAAGGAAAGGCACACAAGATCCGTCAGGAAATCGGCCCGGGTGACAGGTATAAAGAATTTGTTGAGAGCGAGGTTCGTGACGTAGCAAGAAACATCCTGGGTAAGATGACTGAAAAAAATCTTTATGATCCTGACGAGAAGCGAAGGAGATCACAGGAAGCGAAAGAGCTGCTCACTTACAGACTCAAAGTCCGTCACGTCAACGTTATCGACTGGCTTATTTTAGACATGAGATTTGACCCGCAGCTGGAGAGGAAGATTAAGAACATTAAGCTTGCAGGGCTGGAAGAGCTGTTAAATATCGCCAAGACAAAGGCTGCTGAACAGCGGGGTATTACTCAGACAATAGACGCCAGCACAGAGGCTCTTGCGCAAAAAATCCAGTCTGATAAAGAGGGGAAAAAGGTAAAGTTGAGGGCAGACATGGAAACCGAGGTGACCGAGATTCTTGCAACCGCGAACAAGTTTCTGGTTGAGAAAAAGTCTGAGGGTGACCACTATATGCATGTGCGGGTTGCCATGGGAGAACTGCTCATAGAACAGGCAAAGGCCGAAGGTGAAAGACTGCGCAGAGAGGCCATGACGGGTTTTGGAGGTGACTTGATCGTTGCGCTTGAGGCGGCAAGAAACATAAACCTGCGTGACGTCGTTGTTTCAACCAGGGATGTAGACTTGCTGAATGTCAGAGAGATGGTAAATAAACTGGGCGGTGACTTAGGCTCTGGAATA
>JALDRB010000005.1 GCA_031316155.1 Candidatus Scalindua sp. | reverse complement strand
AGGTCAGAAAAACCGGTATGGATAAATCGTTTTCTGCCGAGAGACAGCATCCAATTGCAATGGCAGATTTGCCATCGAAAAAATACAGTGTAACGTTCTCTGAAATAACTCCCAGGTCACAGGGGAGGAAACATCGGCATACATATCATGCAATAACGTACATTACCAAAGGGAAAGGGTATGTTGTGGTTGAGGGGCACAAATTGGATTATGAGGCAGGAGACATTTTTGAAGTACCTATCTGGTCGTGGCATCAGCTTCATAATCCCCATGATGAAGTGGTTGAATACTTGACGTTTGAGAATGCTCCTGAGTTGCTGAATACCGGTATTGCACTCCGTGAGGAAGCGTAGGTTGGTTTTTCTTTTGAAACTATGGAAACAAATGAATGAATTACATTTTTTGTGCGCAAGCACACCCGCCTGAACCCTGCCCGACTTCGTCATTCAGGCGGAGAATCATTCGGGCAGGTGCCCAAAATGGCGTGAAGCATTCTGGGCGGGCCAGGATGGAGTAACTTGAAATTTTTTATTTATGAGGCCTTATATATGGAAAAAATTCATGAAATGGTAGTAAAATGTGTACAAGTTTTAGACCCGGAAATACGGGTTGTCTTTAAAGATGTTCCTGCCGGATATGCATTGCCGGACAAAAAGGAGATTGTACTTCCTGACTACCAGTACGATTTCTTCATGATTATTAAGGCTGCGTTTCATGAAGTAGCCCACATTATGTTCAGCACTGACGTTTCTCTCAGTGATCTGGATTCTGAGGAAGCTAACGCTTTGGATACTATTGAACAGGCCTATGTAAATTATCATTTTTGCCTGCGGTATCCGAAACTCGAAGTCACCTTTAATCGGTTCTATAAAGACAGTATTGAAGAGATGAAGGGTAGCGGAATGGTGGGAAGCAACTTTTTCTGGAGAGAGCTTGAATATGTTCTGTTTGATGTTGATATTGGTGAAGGATTACAGAGTGAACAGTGCAAGAAATTATATGAAAGAGGCGTTATCCAGGATCTCTGGGAAGTTATTAAATCCTCTCAATCTTCAAAAGAACTCGTCTCCGGTGCGAAAAGGCTTGCCCGGGAGTGTAACAGTCTGGATATTTAATTTCAATGTTTGAAAGAGTTGCGCCTGTCTGCGTGTTTAAGCACAGGCAGGCAGGATGCGCTAACTCGATGCATAGGAATTTCAATATTACCTTATTTTTTGCGCTGAAGGCGCAAGTTCAAAAGACCGTAAAAACTGCCATGGAAGGCAGTTTTAGGGATTTTGGAAAAGTTGGCCAGGATGGCCTAACTTGTTGCAAACAAAAGGAGGACTACATGCCTATTACAACAACCGGTATCAACCATCCAGCTTTCTATGGGCGTAATCTGGATGAAACCATCAAGTTTTATACTGAAGTACTGGGTATGCGTCTCGTGCTGCGCCAGCCAAACCTGGAAGAACCCCGTTTAACCCACCTTTTCTTTTCAGCAGGGAACGGAGCCTTTTTCGCATTCTTTATACCCAATGAAGACGGTGTTTTTAAACTCACCGAAGGGAGTGAAGGAATTGGTTCACTGCAGCATATTGCATTAAACCTGAACGTATCCATTGAAGAAGCGGTAAAGACATTAAACCGGTACAATATCAAATTTAAAGGCCCGATTGACCGGGGCTATGAACGCTCTCTCTATTTTCATGACCCGAATGGAATTAAAGTAGAGCTGATGACGTGGAAGACGCCTCTGCCATTGGGTATAAACGAAGCAGATGTTATCGCACGGGCCCAGGAATTACGTGAAAAAGAGGGGGCTTATAATATCGAAGACAAACACGTGAGACAAGCCATAGCTGAACTTGGACTTCCGCAAACCAGTTAGCCATGTGATGTGCATCACCGGGAGTCACCGTGCCCTGTTGATCTTTTCTCTTTCGTTCAATTCCAGACGGTTTTTAGATACCCGTTTGTTTTACTCCTGTCTGTGTTGCCAGTGTTTTACTTCTCTCAATAGATTGTAAGGCTAAGTATTGCTCGCCAAATTTCTTCAGATTTTCCAACTCTGTGTCAAATTGGTTCATATGGCGCTCTTCATCCATGACGAGTTGTTCGAAAAGCTTTCGGGTAACGGAATCGGAATGTGTCGTGCATGCTATTATTGAACTGTTATAGTCTTTAATACTTTCCTCCTCCATAGAGAGAGACTGTTTCAGCATATCTTTAACATCGTGGAGTTTGTTTGGATTAGATTTTGCTATCATTTCCACATCTCCTTTAAGAAAAAGAATTCTCTCGGCGATATATTCAACATGAGACATCTCTTCTATTGCAGTTTTTCTGAACAGGCTTGACAGCAGATCATACCCCTGGTTATCACAGTGGAAATGAAAATACATATACTGGTGGACGGCCTGTATTTCATCGGCTACCGCCAGGTTCAGTAATTCTATACTCTTCTCGTACATGGATACCTCCTAAACAAAAAGTGAATTATACTCATCTCGTAATGGTTTTCGGATAAAATCCGATATAAAATTGATCGAGTCTAACTGCAACCAAGATTTGGTTTCCAGTAAAACTGAAAACCAAATCGGTATTAGTATATTTGATCAAGCAATGTAAAAAAATTGTTATTTTTAATACTATATTTTATTCTATATATATTACATATCAACTTAATTTTATCTTGTCTTGAAAAATAAGAGTAGTTTTCTAAAAGATGCTGAAGAGGGAAATGAAAAATTACCACACCCGTCCGAACGGCATGGCCGGGCGGGAAGTTGCGAAGAGCGCAGAAAAAAACAACAAATAGAGTATTAAAAGTTTTTCTCTTTCTGGTTTTTTGAGTCATGGAAATTGTATAACAAATGAAAAAGAAAACATTTTGTATAATTTGAAACCTTTGCGTTCTGGTCTATAATGATGAGGGCCGAAAGTATGGATATGTCATCGACTCGGCAACCTTCACCTCTCTTTATGAATAGATCGAGTAAGAAAATATTTTCCGCCGCTTTCATTTCTGGTTCACGTTCAATTTCCCAGTAATTTCCCTTTGATTCAAATCTATTCTGTGGTTACAATACGTAACCGTTCCTGGTTCAAAGGTTCAAGATTCAGCGAAAATTAGCCAGATATCCGTTGAGTAGGATCACCAACTCAATGCTAATTTTACATTTTGCATTTAATTCAATCAGTATTCGCTATTAAGGTAACCCTGAACGGTGAATTCTGAATCTGCGAATGTTTACTATTGTGTTTTATACTCATCTTATAATGGTTTTCATTTAACAACCTTGCCGAACAAGAACACACATAAAATGTATCCCTTTTTGGTTCAGGCTCAGCAAGGTTGAGGGGAAAACGAAAATGGTCAGCAATGGTGATATTTCAAAGGCAATGACGATACAACTTTCAGAAGAGTTTGGTGAATTGCCAGAGATGCCCGAATTTGTTAAAGACGTTCGCAGAGCACCCAAAAGAAATCTTACGTTATCACAAAAAGAGACTGAACTTGCCTTAAAAAATGCACTTCGCTATGTTCCTGAAAAGTGGCACAGGCAACTGGCACCTGAATTCTTAAGAGAATTGCTCACCACTGGTCGAATATATGGATATCGATTAAGGCCTCAGGGAAACATAACCGCCAGGCCGGTTGATCAATACAATGGCAGTTGTATAGAGGGAAAGGCCTTTCAGCTCATGATCGATAACAATCTCGATTTTGCGCTTGCACTCTATCCCTACGAACTGGTTACCTATGGTGAAACCGGGCAGGTCTGTCAGAACTGGATGCAGTTCAGGCTTATCAAGCGATATCTGGAAAAGATGACGAGGCAGCAGACGCTGGTTGTTGAATCGGGCCATCCGCTTGGTTTGTTCGAATCATCATCAGAGGCACCACGCGTAATCATTACCAACGCCCTTATGGTAGGCTGTTTTGATGACCAGGAAAACTGGCACAGGGCAGCGGCGCTCGGTGTTGCAAATTACGGTCAAATGACGGCGGGGGGTTGGATGTATATCGGCCCACAGGGTATTGTTCACGGAACATACAGTACCATTCTGAACGCGGGCAGGCTTAAGCTCAATATTGACGAGGACAGCGACTTGCGTGGATGTCTCTTCGTATCTTCCGGCCTCGGCGGAATGAGCGGCGCCCAGGGCAAGGCTGTAGAAATTGCACATGGTGTGGGCATAATAGCTGAGGTTGATTATTCAAGAATTGAAACAAGACATAAACAGGGCTGGATTGGTATGATCGTAGATAATCCCGCCGAAGCATTCGGAGTAGCAAAGAAGTATCAGATGAGAAAAGAGAGCCTCAGCATCGCATATTACGGCAACATTGTGGATCTGCTGGAATATGCGGTGAAGGAAAATATCAGCGTCGATTTATTATCCGATCAGACCTCATGTCATGCGGCTTACGAAGGCGGGTATTGTCCTCAGAGCCTTACCTTCGAAGAGCGTACAAAGCTGTTAAGGTCAGATCATACATTGTTTAAAGAATTAGTAAACAGGTCGTTAAAACATCATTTCGAACTGATTCAGTCTCTGACGGGAAGAGGGATCTTCTTTTTTGACTATGGTAATAGTTTTTTAAAGGCTGTTTTTGATGCCGGCGTTCAAGAAATCTGTAAAAACGGTACAGATCCTACCGATGGATTCGTATTACCCTCCTATGTTGAGGATATCATGGGCCCGGTTTTATTTGATTACGGCTACGGTCCGTTTCGATGGGTTTGCCTGAGCGGAAAAGAGGAAGACCTTTTTGCAACCGATAAAGCGGCCATGGAATGTATCGATCCAAATGTAAGAACCCAGGACAAAGATAATTTCTGCTGGATCAGAGATGCACAGAAACACAATCTTGTTGTAGGAACACAAGCCAGGATATTATATCAGGATGCCGCAGGCAGGACAAAAATTGCTCTCAAATTTAATGCGATGGTTCGGGAGGAGGAAATAGGGCCGGTGATGGTGGGAAGGGATCATCACGACACCGGAGGTACTGACTCTCCCTTCAGGGAAACGGCAAATATAAGAGATGGGAGTAACATTATGGCGGATATGTCGACACAGTGTTTTGCCGGAAATGCAGCCAGGGGTATGAGCCTTGTTGCACTGCACAATGGTGGCGGTGTCGGTATTGGAAAGGCTATAAATGGAGGTTTTGGACTCGTGCTGGATGGAAGCGAAAGAGTTGATTGTATCATTCGGCGGGCAATCCCCTGGGATAGTATGGGTGGAGTTGCCAGACGCAGTTGGGCAAGAAATGAAAACTCAATTGAAACCAGTATGAAATATAATTTTGAACGGAAAGGGCTTGATCATATTACGCTCCCCTTCATTGCTGATGACAATCTCATTGAAAACCTGGTTGCGGAAGCATTTGGAAATCTGCCTTCTCCTTAAGTTCATGTATAGAAATTTCCATTTTATACCTTTGAGATTAAATGTGTTGTGATGAATTTGCTATCAGCTTAATTATAAGAGATTTTTTAAGTATCCGCCATGCTGAACCAAAAGCAAATCTGTATTATAATTTAGCAATTTTTAAGGGTATATTTTGTTCTCTACACTATGATCCTATGAACGGCAACATAATAATTAACAATGCGTCCCAGCTGGTAACATGTAGCGGTTTTAGAGCCAAACAGGGAAAATCCATGTCTGATTTACATGTAATCGATCATGGAGCAGTGGTTATAGAAAAAGGCATAATTACGGCTGTTGGTAAGACTGAAGATGTATTGGCAGGGTCTGATAAAACCGGTTTCGAGACTATTGATGCAACGGGAAAGGCAGTTTTACCCGGGTTTGTAGATTCTCATACCCATTTTGTTTTTGATGGTTACCGGGCCGAAGAGTTTTCCTGGCGTCTGTGTGGTGAAGACTATATGAAGATAATGGAACGGGGCGGGGGGATCGTCAGTACGGTCGGTGCAACGCGGAAAGCTTCCAGGGAAGAGTTAATAGAATCAGGCAGAAAGCGTCTTGACTCAATGTTGTCCTTTGGAGTTACGACTGTTGAAGGGAAGAGTGGTTACGGTCTGGATGAAGAAACGGAGATCAAACAGCTGGAAGTGATGGAGGCTCTGGACCGTATGCATGCAGTGGATATTGTAAGGACCTTTCTGGGAGCCCATGCCGTTCCCACAGATTTCAAAGGGAGAGAAGAGCAATATATCGATTATATGACGGATATCGTTATGCCTCTGGTTGCCCGAAAAAAACTTGCAGAATTTTGCGACATCTTTTGTGAAAAAGATGTCTTTTCACTTGAACAGTCAAGACGATTGCTTCTCAAGGCAAAGGAACTTGGGTTTAAGCTGAAGATTCATGCAGATGAAATTTTTCCGCTCGGAGGAGCAGAACTCTCCGCCGATCTTGGTGCTGTTTCGGCCGATCACCTGCTCCACGCTTCCGATAACGCTATTGCCAAAATGGCAAAGGGAGGAGTCATTGCAACTCTGCTTCCGGGAACGGCATTCAGTTTACGGGAACCGTATGCCAGGGGACGGTATATCATCGATCAGGGTTGTGCGGTAGCCCTGGCAACTGATTTTAATCCGGGTAGCTGTTTTTCTGAATCGATACCGCTCATTTTTGCACTGGCCACTCTCTCGATGGAGATTACGATTGAAGAAGCGATTACGGCGTTAACGATTAACGGTGCTGCAGCTGTTGACCGGGCAGACAGAATCGGAAGCCTCGATGCGGGAAAAATAGGTGATGTCGTAATCCTTGAGTTTCCGTCATACAAATTTATTCCTTATCATGTGGGGGTCAGCTGCGTGGAAAAAGTTATTAAAAACGGTATTCTCGTTTATGATAAACAGAATAAAAACAGCAGGTGAAAGGGGTACCATTATCTTAGCGGATCTGACTATAATAGAATTTCTGGAAAAACTCGGATCGGGTTTTCCTGTTCCCGGTGGAGGCAGCGTGGCTGCCTTAAGTGCAGCACTCGCAGCCAGCCTGACGGAAATGGTGGCGAACCTGACAACCGGTAAAAAAGGATATGAAGCTGTTGAAGAAGAGATGAAGATCGCAGCACAGGATGCAATCCGATTCAAACAAAAGTTTGTTTTGGCTATTGATGACGATTCCAATGCCTATAGTTCCGTAGTGTCTGCTATGAAACTGCCCGGGGTGACCGAGGCAGAAAAACGTCACAGGGAAATAACGATTCAAAACGGATTGAAGCAGGCGGTCTTAATTCCGATGACCGTAGCCAGAGAAGCTGCCAAGTTAATGGAGCTGGCGGAAAAGGTTGTATCAAAAGGAAACAAAAATACCATTACTGACGGAGCAGTGAGCTTTATAATGGCCAGAACAGCGGTTATTTCAGCGCTATACAATGTCAAGATCAACTTGGCCTCCATACATGACAGTGCATTTGTCGATAAAATCCTGAAACAGGTAAAAGATCTGGAGATAAAGGTAGACAAAGAAAAGAAAGAGGTAGTATAGCTTTTCAACTATTTTTTTCCTTTTAATTTCGGTAGTAAGCAGACTATTATACGCATCTTATTTCCTAATTTTTTGCGCTGAAGGCGCAAGTTCAAAATTCCGTAAAAACTGCCAAGGACGGCAGTTTCAGGAATTTTGGAAAAGTTAGCCAGGAAGGCCTAACTTGTAACTATGTATTCAAATAAAAATAGTAGATCCGGTAGTAAAAGGAGATCTGTACTGCATGAAGTAATATTTGAGGCTGATACTCCGGCGGGAAAAGCGTTTGATATTTTTTTGTTGTGTTGCATAGCCTTGAGTGTTCTTGCCGTAATGCTTGACAGCGTGAAAGTAGTAAGGATTCAATACGGTGGTGTACTCTATGCAATCGAATGGATTTTTACAATCCTGTTTACGGTTGAATATATTTTGCGATTGCTTTGTGTCGGGCGTCCTTTCATGTATGCAAAAAGTTTTTTCGGGATAGTGGATCTCCTGGCTATTGCTCCTACCTATCTCAGCATGTTGCTTCCGGGTAGTCAATACCTGCTGGTAATCAGATTACTCAGAGTTCTTCGTATTTTTCGTGTTCTCAAACTTGTCTATTATCTTGGTGAAGCGACTGTTCTCATACAGGCTTTGCGTGCAAGTCGTCGGAAGATCACGGTTTTTATTTTCGTGATCTTTACCATTGTAATAATAGTTGGTTCACTGATGTATCTCATCGAAAGTGAAGAGAGCGGATTTACGAGTATACCTCGAAGTGTCTATTGGGCCATTGTAACACTTACAACTGTGGGTTATGGAGATATTTCTCCGAAAACAAGTTTAGGACAGGCTCTGGCAGCGTTAGTGATGATACTGGGTTTTTCGATTATTGCTGTGCCTACCGGAATTGTGACGGCGGAAATAACTCAGGCTATGGGACAAAAGAAGGTTTCTACCCAGGCATGTTCGGAGTGTAGTGCCGAGGGCCATGAAATAGATGCCGTATACTGTAAATTCTGCGGTGCAAAGATGTAATGCGTACAGAGAAAACCATTCTCCAGAAAAGATATTTGACAAAGAGGATAAATTAACTCAAAATATGAGACTGGGGGAACGGTTATCGTACAATAGGAATGAATCGTAAACCTTCAATTTTTTATATTGAATAGAACTATAGAGTTGCAATTATTTAAATGTTTCTTTTGATATACTCATCTGATAATGGGTTTCGGATAAAATCCGGTATAAAATTGAGCGAGTATAACTGCAACCAAGATTTGGTTTCCAGTAAAACCGAAAACCAAATCGGTTTTAGTATAGTTACGGTAAATTATTTTTAAACTTATTGAAATATATGTTGGGAATGGTATGAAAGCACCGGATACAGGAAATTATTATTATGAATTATTAAGAAAGAAGTTCTACACCTCTGAGGCTGTACGTTCACAAATAGCTGCAACGAAGAAAAAAATAGAAGATATTGTAATTAAAGAACCTGTTAAACTGGTTACCGTTACTTTTAGCGGAAAAGTTGTCAAAACTTCTTTTGAAAAAACCCTGAAAATTGTATCCAAGCATCTTTTTGTTAAAGGGAAGATTGCGAGTTACAACACAATTAAGGAACGGGGTGTTGTAGAAGCGAATTTTGCTGCCACGCAAACCGAAGTGGAAGAACTGATTAGGTTTCTCATGAAACGGCATGCGGTTTTGCATTGGAATAAAACAATCGCCAAAGGTGCGAGCGACACGCTGATTATCGACGAAGAAGAGCAGAAGCATCTAAATGATTTTAAACCGGATTATAATCGCTGTAATTACGTTACCACAGCCGAAACATGCGAGAAATATACGGGCAGATTGGGAGATTTTTTAATTGATAATGGTGTCCCGTTAACCACTGAAACACTTGGAAGTGAATTGAGATTCAATATAATTGAGACGAAGAACAAAGTTTATACCAGTGCAGGATTAAAAGAGATATTTTTGCATATGCATTTTATCACTTTGGTACTTATGCTTGATCTGGAACAGCACTATTTTAAACTCAGGATATTCAATGCGCAGGAAGATGATCTTAAAGCGGTTGAAGACAGTATCGACAGTCTTGGGCTTTTTACTGAGTTATTTGAACGCATCGGCGATGAAGCCAACCCGTTACTCTTTAACAATGATTTGTTTATTGACCTGATAAGACTTGAACATATTATAGAAAAAGATAACTGGAAATCTCTTCCAGCCTACGATAGTTATGTATATTCTGCGTTAAAAAGTCTTGATAATCATTTAAAATTTCTGGAAGAGTTCGGCCTTTTTTTAACCTATGCGAATTGCATTGAAAAACCTTTAGAACAATTGAATAAAAAGTTGCTGACACATAATAGTAATTTCCAAAAAGAACTGGACGAACTGGATAAGAATTACCACGAGTTAAGAAAGTTGAAATCGATTTCCAGCCATTCGTTATTGAAAAATAATTACCAGGAAGTACTGTCATCGTTTACGGATTTACTGGAACACGTTGATGGTTTCTTAAATAAAGATACGGGTAATGGTGATTCAGTGACCGCTCAGGAGGAGAGTTCGGTACCGGAAAAAACTTCAAGGAGTTTCGTTACAACCATTAGAAGCTATGCGAAATCCATATTATCTTCTCCTCCGGATTCTTCTCGAAAACCTGTTCCTCCCAAAAAACAGGTCATAAAAACCAAACAGGTTGAGGAAGTTCATAATCTTGTTTCAAAAGTTAAAGAATCTCTCCGGAAAATATCTGGATTGAAGACTGCTTCAGGTGAGAATGCTTATGAGGAGACGAAGAAAAATGTACCTTTCCTCACGAATTTATCTGCTGCTTTGGATCAGTTAAAAAAGTTAATTAAAGATATTGAACGTGGAATAGACATACAAGATCAATTCAGGAATATTTTTGACAGGAAGAATAAATTTGTCACTTTGTCCAATGAACTGAGCAGGCTTTTCAAATTCAAAACAAAAAAAGAAGAAAAAAATATACAGGACACTCTGGATAATCTGCAGAAACTTCTTCATGATAGACCTTTAAAAGAAGATAATTACTCAAAGATACTGGATAATATTAATACGTTGGAAGGTGTTATTAAGAGGAAAAGGAGTACATCACAGAAAAAATCAGAATCTGCTCCTTCATTTACCCAGGAGTTGAACCAGAACGAAACTTTCAGGAATATTATTAAGATAAAAACCGGTATTCAAAATATTCTGGAGAAGGAAAAACAGATTCGGAAAATCAAGACATTTAAGGATGAAGCTGATTTTCTGTCTCTGAGTGAAAGCGAACTGGACAATTACCTCGAAGAGTTAGTGTCGTTTCACAAGGAGTTAAAGCTTACGAGATATTTTGGCAAGATATCAAACTTCAAAGAAACAGAAAGTAAGTTTGACCACTTAATCGAAAAGGTGAATGACATTGAGCATCGCATATCTTCCAGGAAAAGGAGTAAAAAGAATACGGTATTGAAAGTATCAGATTCACACGTTGATTTCTTGAAAAGCTCCATGGTTACCAGAAAAAATCTGGAAGATACCATTATTCTTGTACAAAGACAAATAGCTCAGGCCCTTGATTTCATTCAAACAATCAAGAGCTTTCTGGACCAGCATTCGTTTGTTCACTCCGGAGTTTCTACCAGTGTCCTCTTCGACCAGATAACGTATTTGTTGAGTAACACAGATTTAAGGGCGCTGGATTTGACCAAGTTGACGGAAGACATGTATTACGAAAGTGTCAGCACGATATTTCAATATCAAGTCGGGGAAAAGTTTGCTCAACCGGGAAAAGCAGACATGAATAATTTAATGAAAGAAATCGAAAAGAGGGCTGTTATTAAAACGTATAAAAACAAAAAATAGATTTCTGCTGCCCCAACCCGAATGAATCGGAAATGGATTTCAGATTCCCGCCCGAACGTCCTGGCCGGGGGCGGGCACGAATTACAGATTACGATTTTTTTTAGTCTTTCATTTTACGAGTTGAATTAAGAAGCCAGGCGAAATAATTCAGAATAGTAAATGGCTATGATTCAAGTAATTTACTTACCTCTTCAAGTTGATTGATCAAATTGCTATTACCACCATAAATCTTTTAGCTGGCTTTTTTACCCAGATGGTTCGGACGGGCTTTTCATTCTATCTTCTTAATTCTGACTTCTGTCTTCATGCTTTCAGATTCTGTAATTGAACTTTATCCTTAATTTTTTAATTACAAATCGTAAATCGTAATTTTTTGCCTATTTAGGATTTAACCCTCACGGGGGTATATCATGAGTATGAGTACGGGTTTCCCGGTTCACATATTCCTGCGTTTCACTCGATTCATCATACTTAGTTAACCGTTTTCCGGGCTAGTTCCCGCTCAAGTGCACGGAGATCTCCATCGAACTGTTTGTATAGTTTCCTTTGCTGTTCAGCCTCGTTCCCCTGCTCAATCATCGTCTTTGCAAAATTAAGATGCTCCTCTGTACGGAGTTCTTTTCCCTTGGGAGAGACGAATTCCAATAGACGTTCCAGCTGACGGCGTGTAGTGATAACTTCTCCCGTTTCCGGCTCAATGATATTTGCGTTGAGACCATTTTTCATTGCTGCCCACCCATTCTGTTCAAGGTATCCGGAATGAAAGAAGCTTGCAGGTTTTCCTGCGAAAAAATAGTCCTGGTAGGTAGCTACTGCGGCCTGCAATATAGCAGCAAGTGCACCAATACGGCGAACAGAAGTGGGGAGATCAAAGATTCGAAACTCAACAGTGCCAAATGGTGGTTGAGGGCGAATAATCCACCATAAGTCGCCCGGGCGAGTTATATCGCCGGTAGCGAGGAGTTTCTCATAATATGCGACAAGCTCTGAAAATGATTTAAATGGAGGGGCAAATTTGGTTCTGGGCATAGAGTGAAAAAGATGAGTCCGTATAGAAGCCAGACCAGTTTCCATACCTTCATAATAGGGAGAGTTTGCTGCAAGAGCCAGCAAAGGATAGGTCCACCGCATCATTTCGTTCATTACATAAATGGCAATTTCTTCATTTTTCACCCCAACATGTATGTGCAGTCCAAAGGCGAGCATACGATTGGCTATATACCGATGATTATCACGAACCCACCTGTAATGCTCATTGTCTACAAAAGGTTGCTTCCTCCAGTCGCCAAAAGGATGGCTGCCACTGGCGACAAGGTTTACACCGAGCCCATTGCAGCATTCTGCAAGAAGAGTTCTCCCTCTGGATATATTCTTGATGAGGTCATCTACCGTAAGATAAACACCGGTACGGTTTTCTAATACGCATTGCAGGAGTTCGTAACATACTCGCTGTTGCATTTCGGCATCCAGATGCGCCATAACTTCATTAACAGCCGGAATGAGATCGGCCGTTTGCGGATCTATCAAATGGAATTCTTCTTCTACACCCAGTGTGGGAGAGTCGTTTTGTTTAAAAGGTTTCATTATCTTATCCCATATTTATCTTAAAATCATCTTCTGTTGCCTTCATTGCCAGACCTGCCAGAATAGTGATACCTGCTTCAAGAGAATCATCACAGAAATCAAACCTGCTCGTGTGAAGCTGAGGTGATGCCGTTCCCATTCCTAATCTGATAAGAAGCCCGGGCAGAATGCGGGTATAATTCCCAAAATCTTCTGATCCCATACTCTGCCTTGTTATATATGCCAGTTTTTCAGGGATTAAGAGGTCATCTCCTACGGTTTCGAATAATTGATACAGATCGGGATGATTATTTACGGGAGGCCCGTATTTAAGAAGATCGATGTTTACGCGCACACGTTCTTGAATGCAAATAGTATTTATCGTGTTATTGAATATATCAAGAGTTTTTTGACGGTCTGCTTCATTAAGAGACCGAATGGTACCTTCGATACTGGCATGGTCAGGGATTACATTTGCCACGTTACCGCCTTGTATTATACCTACGCTCACGACACAGGGAAAATTGTCGTTATCATCTTTTCTGGTCAGGGCACTTATTTGTTGTACGATACGTGCAATACTTGTGATAGGGCTGATAGATTCATGAGGTCTTGCTCCGTGGCCACCTTTTCCTGTTACGGTTATACGGAAATAATCTATCGCAGACGTTATCATACCGGATTTTGATGCAACTACGCCGGATTCGAGATGTGGCCATGCGTGCAACGCAAAGATTGCAGATGGTACAGGGTTACCCAATGCACCGGCATCAATCATGGCTTGTGAACCTGTCCCGTTTTCTTCTCCCGGTTGAAAAATGACCCTCACACTGCCTGCCAACTGTTTACGGAGCCTCACCAGTACACGCGCCGCTTCTAAGACACAGACTATGTGCCCGTCGTGCCCGCAGCAGTGTGAAAATCCTTTATGCTTCGATGCGTATGGTTTCGTTGTTGATTCCTCAATATTGAGAGCATCCATGTCTGCCCGCAAAGCTACAATGTTACCGGGACGTACTCCCTTTATGGTTGTGGCTATACCTGTTCCGGCAAACCCGTCTTCAACAGTAAGACCCATTTTATGTAACTCTTTTGCAATCAAACGTGAAGTCTTATATTCTTCAAACGATCTTTCAGGTATCTCATGAAACCGATGCCTTAACTCGACGGCGGTTGCAATTGTTTTCGCTACTTCATTACGTATACTATCTCGCATTTTTATCTCTTGTCGATTTCTTAAAACTGTTTTAGGTATAAGAGGATGATTGAGTAGATAATCAGATACGTGCCGTCATTGTAGTACAAATTATCGTTTAGTCAAAACGGTTTTCTGAAAAGAATAAAAAACCTCTCGCTGAAATTATTGCAAATCCATTGTTGACTGAATTTTCTTCCGAAGGAAAACTTCACATATTGTATACTAAAACCGGTTCGGTTTTGGTAATACCCGTCTGAACGGCTGACAGGCCGGGCAGGCTGGAAACCAAATCCTGGTGAAGGTATCCCCGGACAAAAAGCACCGAGAACTTTACTCGCTCAATTTTATCTCTGATTGTATCCGAAAACCATTATGAGATGAGAATATTGCAGTTATGATAATAAAACAGCTGATGCAGGGCACTTTTTCAGCCTGCCACATGGCTGGTATATTGTAAAATCTAAAACAGTTGTTTACTATTCATGTAAAAACGAAGTCGCTGTTGGAAATGACGGCAGGAGTAACCGGAACACCATAATACCAGACAAGGGATAACGGTTAGTGTTTATGGTTCACAAAAATAAAGTATATATTTACTAATAATGGTCGGAATTTTTTATTGTAAGTACGATATTTTGCTGGTTGTACCTAATTGTACAAATTCTTTTTAATAGAAGGGATGATAACAATAGAATTGTGATAAAAGTATTAAAATTCTTTTAGTATGAACTTCTCACAGTAACCGCAGATCTCTTTGCGCTGATAATCCTCGGCAGCAGTGTCAGAATCCTCATCATAAATAATATCGCTATCTTCACTTAAAGGTTCACACTTTTTTAATACCGGTGTCTCTCTATGAGGGCACTCATCAGTGGCAAATCTTTCACATTTATAAAATTCTTGTTGTGTATTCATGGGCTTCTATTCTTTCGATTATCTTTCATCAATATAATCTAAAATTTCTTTAAAGTCAATACAACATACAACAAAATGTGATGTCAAAAACATGTGACAGAATATGCCATTGCCCTTTGTCGCTATAATTAACAGGACAATCCATATAATTTTTTTCAAAGGATATTTGGTTTTATGTCGTCTAAATAGATATAATAATACACTTTCTTTGCTGAGGTCATGCATATCTATCCTATACGTTGATTGTAGAGCTTTCCATTTTAAATGTAAATAAATCTATGGATTACATTGTAGATTATGGAGAACCTGAAAGAACTTGAATTAATTAAACTTGCCAGAGATGGTGACGCGGTTGCCTTTGAAATTCTGGTTGAACGGAGCTACCTGCTCGTATACAAGATATCTTATAAGTGGTGCGGAACCAAAGAAGATGCGGAAGATATTACTCAAGAGGTGTTTATGAAGCTTTCGAAAAATATTTTCAGCTTCAAAGAGGAGTCAACATTTCAGACATGGTTATATCGAATAACAATCAATACAGCCAAAGATTTTACCAGGAAAAACGCAAGAAAGCAGAAAAAAGAGACCGCATATATTGAAGAGAAAAGAACAATAATGAATCAATATCAGAAAGAAACCTTTCTCACAGAAAAGCTGCATCAGATGATTGGAAATCTTCCTTATAAGTTGAAGGAGACCGCTCTGTTGGTATTTGGCGAGGGTATGAATCACAAGGAAGCGGCAGCTGTCTTAAATTGTGCAGAGAAGACTATCTCTTGGAGAGTTTTCCAGGTGAAGAAAGAACTGAAGAGAAATTTAGAACGAGGAGAATCCATATGAAGGATGAGGACATAAACAAAATCTTGCGAAAAATGGAAATCCCTGAACCGGATGAATTAAGGAAAAAGGCTACGATAAAGGCTGTTGTGGCTGAATTTCATCAACAAAAACTCTCCGCTCAAAAAAATTTCAAAGAAATTGAGGATAAACGGCGTCTAACCGGCAAATCGAAAACATTTTTTACCTTTTTAGGAGAATTTGCCATGAAGAAGTCGTTTGTTATAACGGGTAGTGCTACTGCCTTTGTCGCTCTCTTAATTATTGGATTAGCATATTTCACGGTCTTCATAGGAAAATCGTCATTCATGATGAGAATGTCAACAGAAGAGACACCAGTTTCACAGGAGGCCGGCGAACAACTGGAGACAATGCACAGTGGTGAGCGGGAAACCGATGATAAGTCAGGTAACGAAAGGTATAGAGCTGAGGATATCATATTGATGGATAAGGTTATTCAATCGAAGTTGCTGCCTGGTGAAGGATCTCCATTACGCGCAAAACCGAGACTGGCAGAATCTGAATTTTCAAAATTTAAAGGTGCACCCGAATCCCTGAATGACAATTCAATCATAGCAAAAAAAGCTGTGGGTAAAACTGAGTCAAGGAGTAGTGCTGTAATCAGTGGCGGAAAAACCGGTTTTCATGCTTTAGCGGGTACAAGTGATGAGTACCAGTCAAAAGAGTATAAAGATACCGGCAGGGACAAATTTGAAACTATTATTCCTAATCCCGTTAAACAGGTATCTGAAGAGCCTGTTTCAACATTTTCTGTTGATGTTGATACTGCTGCATACACCTTTATTCGCAGAGAGTTGAACCACGGAGTGCTTCCACAGAAGAATGCCGTTCGGATAGAGGAGATGATCAACTATTTTGATTATGACTATTCGGTTCCTCCTGATAAAACCAGACCGTTTCAGCCTACCATCGCTGTCTATCCAACGCCCTGGAATTCTGCTACACAGCTTCTGCACATAGGAATAAAGGGATACGACATTATACCAGAGAGAAAACCTGTTTCAAACCTGGTCTTTCTCATAGACGTCTCAGGTTCGATGAATTCGCATGACAAATTGCCATTATTAAAAAATTCCTTCCGTTTGCTTGTCAACAATCTGAATGAAGACGACACGGTTGCTATCGTAGTCTATGCCGGGGCAGCAGGTACCGTACTCGAACCGACAAAGGGAAAAGAGAAAGCTAAGATTCTGGCAGCCCTGGATCAATTGCAGGCTGGAGGGTCAACCGCTGGAGGGGAAGGGATAAGGAAAGCGTATGAACTTGCAGAAGCTTATTTCAGTAAAGACAGGATTAATCGAGTGATATTAGCTACCGATGGAGATTTTAATGTCGGGATTCGGGATCCTGAAGAATTAAAGAGTTTTGTGGAGAGAAAGAGAAAAACAGGTATATTCCTGTCTGTTCTGGGATTCGGACAGGGAAACTACAATGACGCTCTTATGCAGAAGCTCGCACAAAACGGAAACGGGAATGCCGCATACATCGACAACCTCAATGAAGCGAGAAAAGTACTGGTAGATGAGGCGAGTTCAACGTTATTTACTATTGCGAAAGACGTCAAGATCCAGATTGAGTTTAATCAGAATCGTGTGGCAGAATACCGCTTAATAGGATATGAGTCACGCATGTTGAAACGGGAGGACTTTAACAACGACAAGGTTGATGCCGGAGATATTGGATCCGGCCACTCCGTTACAGCCCTCTACGAAATTACTCCCAGAGATAGCAAGTCCAAGTTTGTAGATGGCTTACGCTATTCAGACAAAGAGAAAAAAACTGCTGCGAACAAATCATTAAATAGCGAATATGCCTTCTTGAAGATTCGTTACAAATTGCCGGATTCGGAAAAAAGCCAGTTGATTCATACACCAATCAATCAGGAAAATGAGTATTCACAGATAGATGAGGTTCCCGCTGATATACGGTTTGCCGCCTCGGTAGCCGCATTCGGGCAACTTCTACGGGGTGGGACATATACCGGTCAATTCACTTACGAAGACATAATCAAATTAGCAGAGACTGCATCAGGGAAAGACCCGTTTGGTTACCGGCATGAGTTCATTAATCTGGTACGACTGGCAGAATCTATCAGGTAATCGGGTAATTTCTGCACAAAAGAGGGTGCACGAGAATGTCATGGTAACTTATGAGGCGGATTATAAAGTATCTGTTGCTGACAATGGCCGTTTTGTGTGCGGTCATTGTCATTACTGTTGGAGCCTTTCTCTGGTAACGGCCCGGGATACCTAATTTTCAGGATGACGGGCCATTTGAAGGCGAGGCAGTGGATACAATTCCTACCAGTATACCACATCAGGTATTTTCGGTTAAGGCATTTACTCTAACGTACCAGTTCGGTACTGGCAGGCGGAGTCATAGAATCTAACTTTAAGTTCAATTCCAGTAGTTATGGTTACTTTTTGGTTTAGCAGTTTTGAATTGATATCGTAACATCGCCTGTGCTATAGTGTTAGCCTTTGAAACTATCTTATCGGTACTATTTTGTCAAATAGCAAGATAAAAACAGGAGGTATAGTATTGAATAATTACCATTTTTCTTCGGGAGTTCCGTTGGCAAGCCCTATAACCACCCCACTGAACGCATCCTCCGCACCATCACATGTCGTGGTACTTGAGAAGGTTGTGAGATCCGAGTCTCTATTTATTTCCAGATTACAGGCAGGATGCTTACTTTACGGTTTCTGGATCTTTTTTTTCACAGTGCTCTTAACAGCACGGTTCGCCTTTTGCGATACTCAATTTATCTCATCACTCAATGCGAAAGTAACAGGATTACGTTTTTTTGAAGGTGATGTTAAGGGTCAACCCTATGGTCAGAGAAAGTATAGCACCGTATTCTCGAAGTCCGCTACCCGGTTCATATACTGGGAGATGGCGCTCGCTTTCCCAAAGTCAAACCGAAAGAGTTATTTTACCATAGTGTCAAAATTCTATAATCCCCACGGAAATTTTATGACGCGCTTAACGCTGCAATCTAACATAGAGCCGGGATGGACCTCTTCCTATCACTATCATGGATATGGGTGGAAAACTCCGGGAAACTGGGAAATAGGTACTTACCGGGTAGATATTTTTGTTGATAATCAGAATGTGACCAGCGGTACCTTTACCATAACATATGGAGGTGTGCCACACAAAAAGAGTTCTCCGGCTGCTGATGAGGCAGACATTTATTTTGAAAAAGGTCTGGAGTATTATAATAATGAGAGGTGGGATGAAGCGATTGCAGAGATTAACAAGGCTATGGCGCTCAATCCTGAGTATAAGGATTCCTTCTACAAGTTTGGTCTTGCCCATTATAAGGGAGGCTTTTATGACAAAGCCATTACTGCTTATAGCCTGTCCTTAAAGCTTAACCCCAATGACTTTAGAGTTTACTGCGACCGTGGCCTTGCCTACGGTAAAAATGGCCAGTATGACAAAGCCATTGCCGATTACGATCAGGCCATAAAGCTCGACCCCAAACATGCAAAAGTCTATGTCGGACGGGGTGTTGCTTTCAAGAACAAAGGTGAGGATGAGAAGGCGATTGCCGATTACACTCAGGCCATAAAGCTGAATTCCACGTATGCTCTCGCCTACTACAACCGTGGCCTTGTTCATCAGAAAAAAGGACGGTATGAGAAGGCGATTGCAGATTTCGATCAGGCCCTAAAGAGTAACCCCAAGTATACAAATGCCTACTACAGTCGGGGGTTAGCCTATCATTACACAGGGCAATATGAGAAGGCGGTTGCCGATTATACCGAGAGCATAAGGCTTAATCCCAAAGATGCAGATGCTTACTTTGGCCGGGGCTATGCTCAATACTATAAAGGGCAGTATGACAAGGCCATTGCCGATTATGACCAGGCCTTGAAGCTAGATCCAAAGTATACGGATGTCTATTACAACCGGGGGTTGGCACATCACAAAAAAGGGTTGTATGAGAAGGCGGTTGCCGATTACGATCAGACCATTAAGCTTAATCCAAACTTTACGGCTGCTAAGCAGAATAGGGATCTTGCGCTCAAGAAGCAAAGTCCGAACATACAGAAGACAATTGCCGAATATACACAGGCCATAGAGCGTGATCCGGAAAATGTTGATCTTTACATTGCTCGGGGAGATGCCTATTTTGCGAAAGGACAGAACGACGAAGCCATTGCCGATTATACCCAGGCCATAAAGTTGGAACCGACGGAGGCTCTTACTTACCACAACCGGGGAGGTCTTTATATTGTAAACGGCGAGTACGACAAGGCGATAGCCGATTTGACCCAGGCCATAAAACTTGATTCCACGTATGCTCTTGCCTACTACAATCGGGGTATCGCACATAACCAGAAGGGTGACTACCGGAATGCCCTGGAGGATGTAGAGAAGGCAGTGGATTTGGGTCAAAAGGTAGATGCGGAGTTTTTCAATAAGCTCCGTAAGGCCTCAGAAAAAGATCTGTCGAGTTCGAGCGGGGCTGATACCCGGGTGTCGAAGAGCAAAGAGGAGTCCTCAAAGACTGTTGAAGATCTCAGTAAACAGACAGGAGAGAAGGAGAACTTTATACCAACGATTAATGGATCTGTCACGGAGCTGCGTTTTTATGAAAGTGGGATGGAAGATACGCCGTATGGGCAGAGAACGTACCAAACCCTTTTTTCTCAGTCCGGTGCAAGGTATATCTACTGGGAGCTCATTCTCGCCTTTCCTAAACAGAACCGGAGGACAGATTTTAATATTATGGCAAAATATTATGATCCCGAGGGCAATCTCATCAGAGAATGGGTTACGAATTCCTATATCGAAACTGGCTGGACCTCATCGTACCATAATTCAGGATATGGCTGGAATGAACCCGGAAAATGGAAACAAGGTACCTATCGGGCAGATCTGTTTGTCGAAGGTCAAAGAGTGGCAAGCGGCACTTTTACCGTAACAACGGGAAATCTTTCGTCTGAAAAAATTCAGCAGCCTGTTAGGGAGGAAGATCAAAAATCCGGTAGCGGCGAGCAACTGCATAAGAGTACAGAAAACAATCGTAAGGAACAGCATAAAGAGGAAGATCAGGTCTTACATCCGGCAGATAACCAGAGTATGATTACCGGGGGTGAAAAAGTTGTTATACCGTCCATGAATGCGAGGGTCGCGGGATTACGTTTCTATGAAACAGGAAATAGTTGGAAACCCTGTGGAAAAGGTGAGTATGGTACCAGTTTCTCCAGGTCGACAACTCGGAACGTAAATTGGGAGCTTAGCCTTAATTACCCAAGTCCAACTAAGAAGAGCTATTTCACCATAACGGCAGAATACTATGATCCACATGGAAACATTATCATTCGTCAGTCAAAGGAGTCCTCCATTCAACCGGGCAGGACATCTTCTTCTCATTTTCACGGTTATGGCTGGAGTCAGCCGGGAAAATGGGAAACCGGAACCTACCGGGTGGATATTATTGTAGAAGGTCAAAAAGTGGCGAGTGGCTCATTTGCAGTAACATCAGGTCAATAAATTAATCGGGAGGGGGGGAGAGAAATGCGGATTGTTTACACTACCATTTTGTGAGATTTTCTGTGCCGATTTTGGTTCTGTTGTCATGTATCATCTGTTCCCAGAGTCTATCTTAAGCCCTTCAGATGCAAGAGAAAACGTTAACGAAAGGAGAATGATATGAGATTCACATTTCGTTTTGCCTTAATCCTCATGGTCGTATTTACCATGGCAATCTTTCATGCTGATTTGTCGCATGGCGGAGTAGATTCGCGGCTCGTGGGAACATGGAAACTGGTCGGCATCAATTGGGATCTGTATTGGGTAGTCAGAGCAGACGGATACTATCGATTTCATGGTCAGGACTTGAAACTACAGCATCGGGGAAGATTCGAGGCAACCAAAGATACATGGTCGCTCAGCTCTTTACAGTGGGAGGATGGGGGAACATATGAATTACCTGATGCAGACACCTGGAAGACAACAGGGAAGCTGGGGCCGGGTGTATGGAAACGCGTCTGGTATCCCGGCAAATCAGACAACAGAGACCCCGGTATCGGTGGCGTGTGCGATCTCTTGGCTCCTGAGGAGGTTTCGGGGGTGCTCAATGCACCGGTGAAAAACGGTGTCAGTACAGGAGGAACCGACCAGCGTACGGGAGAACTGAAGGAGGGGTGCCGGTTCGATTCGCAGTTCAGCAGCTATGACCGAATCAAGATATGGATCGACACCGGTAGTACCACTGCAAGTTCATTTGAGTGTCTTCGAAACGATGCAGAATCCCCCATCGATGTTCCCGGGCTTGGTGAATCTGCTTACGCATCCCTATCCAGAAATGGAGTACTCCAGGTGAAAATACTGGGAACGGAGTCGTGGGACCAGAGCCATGACGGTATGGCCAAGAGAGGCAGCATATTGACCATATCTCTCTATTTAAAGCCTGAAGCGACACTGGATGATCTGCCGAAGCTGACAGAGCTTGCTCGCCTGATGTTTAACCGCTATGGCGGCATCGAACCGCTCAATATTCCTGGTAGATCAAATTCCGGTACCTCGGATTCCAAAAAAAAGGGATTTTCCGAAAAGATTAAAGAGGGGCTCAAGGTCTTTGGGGAAAAGAGTGTGGGTGTTGTTAAGAATTCTGGAGAAAGAACCAAGGATGCGATTACCAGTAATCAAGATGGTGTTAGCGGCCCAAAAACTGACACCCTCTCATGGCGCTCGTTTCTGGGCGGTAATACCCCGTCGTTACCAGACACTGGCCCTTGTTTACTTTCAGAAGACGAAATACTACAACACTTAGGCTTCATGGTCAAAAAAGTGTTTGAGAGCACTGATGATGGCACAACTGAGCAGCAGCAGTCCATGTGCCACTTTACAAATATGCAGGGGCACGGAGAAGTTAAAATAACGTTCTATGTGCGAACGATGGGATCCGTAAGGAAGGGTTGGGATAAAAAATTTAAACTCTACAGTTGGAAGCGTGTGGAAGGTATCGGCGACGACGCCTACTCGCACTATATCGAATCCGGTCAGCCCGAGTTACAGGCTGGTGCCCTTCTGGGAAACAGTAGTCTCACCATAAATTGGAAAGGCAACCCTCGATTCCCTACGGTACCAAAGCCTGCCGATACCGGCAAACTGATCGGCCTATTGAAGTTGGCGATATCACGCTTAAACTAGCCCTAATACAGAGTCACCGATGTTTGCCGATGCACGGCTTTGGTCATACCCGAACGCCTCCCGGTTCTTATGAGGAGAAGCTTAGAGGGGGGCCGTATGCTCGTTTTATCGAGATTCCCGTTAAACACGCCTGCCCGAATAGTGGTTGTTTACGGGATTATTTCAACTCCAAAGGGAGAGTTGGTAGTGGTGCGGGATCCGGCAAATCTCAATCTCATGAGCTCAGAGAAGGCACGTCAGGCTGCTGTACGTGCTGGATTCAAGAATGCACCGGTCATGGTTCGAGAAAGATTTCTTAGATCCGTTAACCGGGTTTGGAGAAACAGTAATTACCCGATCGAATTAATTTACCGTGAGCATACCTATTCACTTATTAAAAAATATTTTTTGGGATTTCAGGGCAGGAGTTCCTGTGTAATCGGGTTCCCGAAACCGAAAACAAATTTGTGTTGGTTATAAAATGAAGGCCCTGAAATTTTTTGCTTCAGCTTTCCTATTTAAGCACATTCCTCAGAAAGAACCTGTGACATTCTACTTTTGTCTCTATATATCGTAATTCCCTTGCAGCCACTCTTGTAAGCCAGCAAGAAAATCTTTTCAACATCTTCAACAGTTGATTCCTTGGGAAGATTAATAGTTTTGGAAACCGCATTATCGATATGTTTCTGGCAGGCGGCCTGTATTTTTACGTGAAACTCCGCTGAGACATCTCTTGCTGTTATAAATACTCTTTTTATATCATCGGGAATATAGGTGATATTCTGTATTGAGCCTTTCCTTTTGATATCTTCCAGGAGTTTTTTTGTGTGAATTCCCCGTTTTTTAGAAATTTCTTCAAAAAACGGGTGTATTTTAAATAAACCTTCTTCTACGAGTACCTGTTGCTTATAAGCAACAGCAAAGAGAGGCTCAATACCGCTGGAGCAATCAGCAATGATGCTGATTGTACCCGTAGGGGCTATTGTTGTTCTTGTTGCATTTCTATATTTGACAGTGTTTGTTTTTGCGTAAATGCTCTCTTGATAATTTGGAAATACGCCTCGTTCTGAAGCAAGTTTACAGGAAGCTTCATTGGCTTTCCGGGAGAAAAAACTCAGAAGTTTATCGGTGAATTGGATGGCATCTTCTGAATTATAGGGAATGCCGAGTTTAATGAGGAGGTCGGCAAATCCCATAATACCCAAACCTATTTTTCTATTTCCTTTCGTTACCCGTTCGATTTGGGGGAGAGGGTAACTGCTTCCATCGATAATATTGTCAAGAAAATGAACGGCAAGGTGTATTGTTTCTTCAAAATTATTCCAGTCGAGTTCGTAATTTCCGGTTCTGAGTTTTGCCATCTTGGAAACATCGATTGACCCTAAGACGCAAGCCTCGTAAGGAATCAGAGGTTGTTCACCACATGGATTTGTACCTTCCATTTTACCAATCACTGGTGTTGGGTTTGCAGCGTTGATGGTATCAATAAAGAGAACTCCCGGTTCACCGTTTTTCCACGCTGAATGAACAATGTGTTTAAAAAGATCTTTTGCGTTTATGGTTTTTTCAATGATATTTGTTCGTGGATTAATGAGAGGAAAAGACTCTTCTTTTTCAACAGCCTGCATGAATGCATCGGTAATACCTACAGAAATGTTGAAATTTGTCAGTACTCCTTCAGAATGTTTTGCGTTGATGAAATCAAGAATGTCCGGATGGTTCACCTGTAATACAGCCATGTTTGCACCCCGTCTGAAACCACCCAGGTTTATCGTTTCTGTCGCTTCATTAAAGACTTTCATGAAGGAAAGAGGACCGCTTGCCAAACCACAGGAAGTATTTACGATATCATGTTTTGGTCTTATACGGGAGAAGCTGAAACCTGTGCCTCCCCCGCTTTTATGGATCAAGGCGGCCTGCTTTACCGTTTCAAAGATGCTTTCGATGGAATCTTCAACCGGCAGTACAAAACATGCAAGGAGTTGTTGCAGGTTCCTGCCTGTATTCATCAATGCAGGTGAGTTGGGCAAAAAAAGGAGTGAAGCCATAATCTCATAAAACTGCTCTTCAAGTAAGGTAGTATCAGCCTTCTTGTTGTACAGTAAATCGACTGAAGCGGTGTTTCGTGCAATTCTGCGAAACATATCTTCCGGCAATTCAACGGGATTACCGGATGCGTCTTTCTTTAAATATCTCTTTTCGAGAAGTAATCTGGCATGAGGTGATAATAAAAGGGTATTTTTACTCATTATTTTTTCAAGAGGGTATTCTTTTCTCTTTTAAAACGGGAATTAAGGATAAAAACAGACTTTTAACGTCTAAAATATTTAACCATGGAATCTGTGAGAATTAAAGAGAAATTACCGGATTCCGGTATTGCTGGTAAGCCAAAACGGTAAATTCTTGAAAATGCCAATTATTACATTACAATTTATTCCGTGTTTTTTTACAACATCAAAATGAAGTGAAACAACCACGCCTTATATATATTGTTAAATTGTTATCAATTAAAATTTTACCACTAAAACCGTTTTGTACAAAACAATTGAAGTACCGGAAGATATAAAGCGGGTTACTCATTACAAAGCAGAAGATGAAGTAGATCCGGCTGATGCAGGCATGAGCAAAAAGGGAGTAGAGGCAATCTGGTCAGCGGTAGAAGATCTTTACCGTACAGGGATTCATCCCGCAATTTCATTCTGTTAGTACGTATTTCCCGGTATTGCAGGGAAAAGTAAAAGGTGATGAAAAAAAATGATTTATGTGGAATAGGTACATGAAAGTCAGGTAGAATTATACGGATAATCGGTTCTTAATCAGAAGCAATTTATCAGAGGGGAGGTTATGAATTATGCAGGATCTTATAAAAAAAGCACTGAGTTTAGGTCTTGGAGCGATGCTGGTATCTAAAGATAAAGTAGAGGAGGTGGTGAATGAATTAGTGAAAAGGGGTGAGCTTGGTCAGGAGGAGGGGAAAACGCTGGTTAGTGAGTTGGTCAAAAAGGGAGAGGCTAGTGTAAATGAAGTAGAAGGTATTATCGAAAAGATCGTTAAAAGTGTTATGGAGAAATTGAGTTTACCTACCCGCAAAGAACTCAATGAGCTTAAATCTGAAATTGAAGAGTTAAAAGAGAAGGTTAATAAGCAAACGTAAACAGGAGTCACAAGTTGCTGTTCGGAGACATTACACAAAAAATTTATAACATAGACCGGCTGCGTCAGATACTTCAAGTTCTTGCAAAATATGGTTTTGGTTACATTGTTGACCGACTGATGATCGACCAGCGTATCGTATCGAAAAATCTTTTCCGGTTTGGTCCGATGAACAAGCTTAAGATATTCGATTTGTCTGTTCCGGTCAGGGCGCGGAAGGTGTTAGAGGAGCTTGGGCCGGCATTTATTAAATTAGGCCAGATATTAAGTACCCGACCCGACGTCATTCCGTTAGAATTTTGTAAAGAGTTTGAGAAACTACAGGATAAAGTTCCATCCTTTGATTTTAAAAAAGTAGAGGAAGTAATTCGGAGTGAGCTTAAAAAGCCTGTTGATGAAATATTTAATAATTTCTCGCACACGCCGGTAGCAGCAGCCTCTCTATCGCAAGTGCATTACGCCGAATTAAAAACTGGTGAAAATGTCGTCGTGAAAGTCCAGCGGCCCGATATAAGAAAAGTTATTATAAAAGATTTGAAGATTTTGGATGGATTAGCCAAATTGATAGAGAAACATATTGAGGAAAGCAGAATTTACAGTCCTGTAGGTATTGTAAATGAATTTCAGGAAACTATTCTGAAAGAGATGGATTTTAATGCAGAAGCGGCACATATCGCGAGATTTCAGTTGAATTTTAAAGATACTGATACGGTATATGTCCCAAAAGTATATCACACTGTATCAACAGGAAGGGTATTAACTTTAGAAAGGATAGAGGGAACAAAAATAACAGATAGAGAAGAGATCGAGAAATCAGGGTTGGATAGGAAACAAATAGCCGTAAATGGGGCAAATGCAATACTGAAGCAGGTTTTCATCGATGGCTTTTTCCATGCAGACCCGCATCCGGGCAATATATTTGTTATAGAAGGGAATAAGATTGTTTTTCTCGACTATGGAATGGTAGGACGTATTGATGAAGAGACAAAAGATCAACTTGCCAATATCTTAACTGCCATTACAGAACGAGACGTTTCCGAGATAAGTGAAACCTTTCTCGCAATGGGAATGATAGATGAAGTGGATGTGCGGAAACTGAATTTAAGTCTTGCTGACATTATGGATAGTTACTATGGGCTCCCTTTAAAGGACTTAAGGGTAGGGCCTCTTTTGGTAGATATTGTAAAGCTTGTTCCGCAGTATAAAGTAAAAATACTACCGGATCTCTTCCTCCTGGCAAAAACGGTGCTTACTATTGAAAGCGTAGGGAAACGGTTATATCCTGAATTTAATATGGCCGTTCAGGCTAAGCCTTTTGTAGAAAGTCTGTTAAAATCGAGATACAGTCCAAAAAAGATAGCAAAAGAAATAAGAAAATTTGCAAAAGAATTAAATAGATTAAAAAATTCCCTTCCCAAAGACATAAACCTGATTCTGAATAAAATAAAAAAGGGAACGCTGAAAATAGATTTTGAGCACAAGGGATTAGAGAACCTGATTTTGCATATGGATAAAGTAAGCAACCGCATCGCATTTAGTGTGATTATTGCGGCTCTGGTTATTGGCTCGTCCATCATAATGCAAACAGATAAAGGTTCCCTGTTTTTGGGATTCCCGGTTCTGGGCATTATCGGTTACCTTGTAGCCAGTGTCTTGGGATTCGGATTAGCCATAGCAATATTACGTTCAGGCCGGTTGTGACTCAATAAGATAACTGCCTGTTTTCGAAAAACAGAGCTTATACCGGGATACCGGCCATTTCTCATTATTCAAACAATCCTGCCAGTTTTATACTCATCTCGTAATGGTTTTCGTACCCGCCTGTGCGTAAGGAACGCACGCAGACAGGTGAAATCCGAGATAGAATTGATCGAGTAAAGTCCTCGGCGCCTGGTTTATTCTAGTCAAGTATTTTTATAACATATTTTAGTAACAGTATGGAAACCCACACTCTATGAGTGTGGTCAGAGATATATGGCTATGCCAATTATATACTTTGTTAATAGGGCTGGAACAGTCTTTAACAAAGCGAAGCCCGCAATGAAAAATTTTGTTTAGAGTTGTTTGCCAGTGAATTCTTGTGGAGAAAACACATAACTGTTCATTTGGCATAATCTAGTAATTACGGTTAATTTGCATGAATGGCTAATAACAGTATACTTATCCCCTTTTAGGGGTGAACCCAAAGCCACCTGCTTTGCGGGTGGATTCTTTACTATATAACGAGTAAAGCGGAGACTTAACAAGTGCGATACATTTTAAGTTTTTACTGAATTTGTACTTGAGAAAATCACACATCAATATCAGGAGAATTTATGAAATCCTGCACTATGCAAAATTATATTACTCCAGTTTTGGCTTGATTATTTTTTGACACATTTGTTCATTAATTAGACAGTCAATACTTCTCGATCCTGATTGAAAGAGTGTCACCAAAGTTTGTATCTACAATTAAATTTGCATGTTAAGACCTTTCATGTATAATGAGTTGAATTGGCGTTATATTTGCTACTATTTTGGTTTTTCTTTACAATCGTAGAGTGAATTTCCTCTCTTTCTATGATGTTTGTTTTGAACCAGGAATTTTACTTTTACAGAATTATTGAAATGTAACCAGATAAAACGATCAAGAATTTTATACAGGAGACGATAAGAATTGACTAAAACGATAATGATTGTAGATGATGAAAAGTATTTCCATGATCTTTACAAAACTATGCTAAAGGATACAGACTATAAACTCATTCATACCTATGATGGGTATGAAGCGATGGAGAAATTAGAAGAAGTGAAGCCTGATTTGGTAATCATTGATGTGATTATGAGTTTGGTTACAGGAGATACATTATTCTTATATCTAAAAAGCATAACTGAGTATGTTGACATTCCCGTGATAATAATCAGTGCCTACTCAGAACAACGATTCAAGAGTCTTAAAAATATAGATCCAGACTTTATATCAATTGAGAAATCACATTTAACCAGGGAGAGATTGCTTGATGCAGTAAAGCGGAAGCTCCCTAAAAATAAAAATACAACAAGAGTAACGTTCCGATTGCCAAAGGATGCCGCACCTGACGCAAATAGTGTATATGTTGTTGGTGACTTTAATAATTGGGACATAAATGCCAACCCTATGAAAAAGATGGAAGATGGTTTTTACTCTACAGCATTTTACTTAGAGCCCGGGAAGGAATATCAGTATCGTTACCTTATTGATAAATCAAAATGGGAAAATGACTGGAATGCCAGCAAATATGTAAAAAGTCCTTATGGTGACTGTTATAATTCAGTTATTATTGCCAGGAATTAGAGCCGAACATATCTCTGTTAGTTCGCCGGCTTTTACTCCTCAGGCTGTTCACAGAGATAAAAACGTATAGACACTCATCGTCAATCTTCAATCCCTGCCTGTCGGCAGAAAGGGTAAGTCAAATCCTTCCTTTCATCAATTCAATAAAAAAACAAACATCGTTTAACTTCTATTATCCATTCCTGAAATCCCTTAACAGTTTAAGAAATATCACAAAATGTCGAATAAAAAAATACGTATTTAATAGATATACTAAAATTGATTTGGTTTTCGGTTTTACCCGTTCCCGCCAGAATGAGTATCGGGCTGGCGAACGGCTGACAGGCCGGGCAGGCTGAAAACCAAACCCCGGTGAAGGTATCCCCGTACAAAAAGTGCCGAGGACTTTATTCGCTCAATTTTATCTCGGATTTTATCCGAAAATCATTATGAGATGAGTATAATATAGGTATTATATACAATAGAAAGACTTCCAAACTTAACTCCGGAGGGAAAGAATGTCAGAAAAAAAATTAGATTCTTCTTATTACTGTCTGTTTTAATTCTTATGCCACTTGGTTTATTTGCTGAAACTGAATCTGAAAAAGCTACTTTTGCAGGAGGCTGTTTCTGGTGTATGGAACATCCTTTCGAAAAACTGGAAGGTGTTTCAGAGGTCTTATCGGGCTATACAGGTGGGCGTGAGGAAAATCCAACATATGGAGAAGTTTCATCAGGTGCAACTTCTCATTTTGAAGCTATTCAAATAACGTACGACCCTGCGAAAGTAAGTTATTCGGAACTTCTTGATGTATTCTGGAAACAGATAGATCCAACAGATCCGGGTGGACAATTTGCTGATCGGGGTTTACAGTACAGAACTGCTGTCTTTTTTCACAATGAAGAACAGAGACGTTTAGCAGAGCTATCGAAAGAGCAATTGAACAATACCGGGAAATATGGAAAAGAAATCGTTACAGAAATTATTCAGGCTACTCCATTTTATAAGGCTGAAGAATACCATCAGGATTTTTATAAAAAAAATCCGGTAAGGTATAAATTATATAGAAAAGGTTCGGGGCGTGATCAGTTTTTAGAGAGGATATGGGGTAAGGAAATGAATACTAAGCAAAGTGACAAGTATTAAATGTTTAAAAAACCCGATGATGAGGAACTGAGAAATAAAATTGTGGAAAGAGATGTTACAAACTGAAACAAAGAGGTTTCCGTATTCGAAGATCTTGGGCACTCACGATAAAGGGTGAATCTTTCAGATATAAAATGAGTATTACGATTAATGGTGCTTTTGCTTCCAGCATTGTGAATCAGACATCCGGCATCTCATGTAAGGATTTTTGTGTAATGATCAGCATTAACGGGACGTATCAAAAACTGATACATGGAGATTCGCGAGACCTATCATAATCTTATTCTATTTATAATCTGGGTAATAATATTCTTCCCTGTTTCTTTCCTTTCAGGTATGCGAGTCACGAGGTCTTCGATATCTTTCTTTGCATCTTCCAATTTCTTTTCGAGTTCATCAGATGGTAAATTTTTTGCCTTACTCATTCCCGACTTATAAGTTTTTATTGCTTTATCATCTTTACCTAACGACAAATAAGCAAGTCCCAAATTGAAATAGGGAAATATTAAATCGGGATTAAATGAAATCGCCTTCTCACCGGCTTCAACCGCTTGCATATAATCCCCTGTTACATAAGAGTACCAGGCAAGGTCAGAGTATAACGATGAATTCTCGGGGTCTTCCATCAATTGTTTCTTGCAAATACGTATGACATTTTCAAAATCACTTTTTGCCTGAGATTCTTTACCTAATTTAAGAAGTGCATCGCCCCTGTTGCCATAAGCTTTATAGAAATTCGGATCTATTTTAAGTACCTCATTAAAATTGTTGATTGCCTTTTTATACTTGTTCATGGCATAGTAAATAATTCCGCCTTGATTATATGCCCAAACGTACCTGGGGTCGATCTCAAGCGCTTTATTCAGAGCTTCCAGGGCTTTTTCGAATTCACCCATTTCAGTAAGTGCATAGGACTTGTTTGCATAGGCCCATTTGTCTTTCCCATCCAGTTCTATGGCTTTATCAAGATCTGTTAATGCTTTGTGGTATTCCTTCAAATCGTTATAAACTTTCCCACGCTGACCATATGCCCAGCCATACCTGGGGTCGATCTCAAGCGTTTTATTCAGAGCTTCCAGGGCTTTTTTGAATTCACCCGTTTCACTAAGTGCATAGGACTTATTTGCATAAGCCGATTTGTCATTCCCATCCAGTTCTATGGCTTTATCAAGATCTGTTAATGCTTTGTGGTATTCCTTCATGTCGATATAAACTTTCCCACGCTGACCATATGCCCAGCCATACCCGGGATCGATCTCAAGGGCTTTATTCAGAGCTTCCAGGGCTTTTTCGAATTCACCCGTTTCAGTAAGTGCATAGGACTTATTTGCATAAGCCGATTTTTCGTTACCATCCAGTTCTATAGCTTTATCAAGATCTGTTAATGCCTTGTGGTATTCCTTCATGTCGTTATAAATTTTTCCACGCTGGCTATATGCCCATGCATACTTGGGATCGATCTCGAGGGCTTTATTCAGAGCTTCCAGGGCTTTTTCGAATTCACCTGTTTCAGTGAGCGCTAAGGATCTGTTTGCATAAGCCGATTTTTCGTTACCATCCAGTTCTATAGCTTTATCAAGATCTGCTAATGCTTTGTGGTATTCCTTCATGTCGTTATAAATTTTTCCACGCTGGCCATATGCCCATGCATACTTGGGATCGATTTCAATTGATTTATTTACTGTCTCTAATGCTTCCTCGGTACGTCCTAATCTATCCAATGTATATGACTTATACGCATAAGCTAACATATAGTCCGGATTAAGATCGATAGCCTGGTCAAAATAGTCAATGGCTTCTGTATACAGTTGTTTATCAAAATTCTGTAATCCAGCAATATAACGCTGCTCAGCGATCGTTTTTAAATTTTCATTAAATAGCTTGTTTGAATCCTGGACAGCCTTTATCAAACTGTCGTGCGTCAATTCATACCACCGGCCGCCTGCGCGCCACTCGGCCCTGATAATATGTTTACTCTGGAGTTCAACGATAATATCATTTGGAATTCCACCAGTTTCTTCCGCACCACGAAAAACAGTGCCCCTCGTACCTGCGAGAGTTATCAGTTGCTTTTCAAACCAAATACGTAAAACTTTTTCTTTAATTTTTTTAGAGGTAACAACGGAATTGACAGCCTGATCATAAAATCCCCGAAGAGCATCATCAACACTGCCAAACGTTTGCACATATTCTTTCGTAATAGTATTTTCATTTCCGGGAAGGTGGGACCATAAATTCTGACATACAACCTGAAGTTGAACGGGTTCAACATATTCTCCTGGAATTATAATTGTTTCTCCGGTAGCTGTATTTACCCGAACTTTTAAGAGTTCATCTACCAGGTATTCGGGGACATCATCTGCATAATTTTTATTTGTTTCTTTAATGGGGCCGACAATTGCGGATATTGCAGCCTCCCTTCTCATTCTTTCCAATCTGAAGCGAATATTGAGTTTATTAGGAAATAACGAAAGATATGGATCTAAGTAAGCAATGTAATCTTCCCTCATTACTAAAACAGCTCTTAATGTTGGATTTTGTTCTAATGAGTCAACAACCTGTTCAAAAAAGGTTTTTCTCTCCGTCCATCTTTCCTGATAATGTGTGATCAACTCCTCAAACTGGTCAAAAATAATTAACTGAGGTGCGTCTGTGGCATTCAATTTCTTTCTGTCTTTTAAAAAAGCATTCATAGAATTCGAGGTCAACGCCTGAGTCTGAGTTTGTTTATCGCTCCAATTTAACAGTGAATTGAAAACGTATATATTCTTAATCTCCTTCGGATTCAGTTCCTCCGGAATTTGGCCGCTGACTCTGGCAACTGGCAAAATATCAAAACCCTCCTCTTCTAATCGGGGGATTACGCCGGCATTTATTAAAGAAGTTTTACCTGCTCCTGATTGAGAATAAAAAAGAACTACACTATGGGCAATAATCCTTGAACAGAGCTCCCGGGTTTCGTATTCTCTCCCGAAAAACAATTTTTTATCCACGGTCTCATAGGAGCGAGGGCCAATGTATGGATTGGTATTATTTTCCGTCACTTAATTTTCTCCCAGCGTTTTCTTAATTCTTTGGTAAACTCGCGGCTTGTTCCCCAGTAAACTTTTATATCTATCCTGTTAAAATAATCATCCAGATAGGCTTGGGAGTTATCCTTTTCTTCTTGAGAAATAGAATCCCCTCCCGGAATTAACTGCACAGATATATGAGAACGGGTTAAACTCTTTTCAAGATAACCAATTATTCCTCTCAGTACAACTCTGAAATTTACATCGGCGAGTTTGTAACCTATAAACAGTAGAGAAGTTTTAGCCAGAGATTCTTGGATAGCCGAAGGAATAATATCAGCATCTTTTGAAATATTCACAAGGAAATCGAGATAATCATCCTCGGTAAGCACCAAAGATTCCGGTTCCTCTAAATATCCATGGAGGTGGTAGACCACAGGACGTGCGTTAGAAGGTTTAAAGTTACGGTTATCAAAAACTGAAGACTTCTTTTTTAAGATCGAATTCCATCGACACAATTCCTGTAAAGGATCACATTTTCTACTTTTTAAAGCCTGTATCATGAAATTATCATAATTCGTGGTGATATATATTGGTAAACGAAAATCTGCCAGAAGACCATGGGGTTCATCCGGATCTTCATAATTAGGTTGTTGAATATTTTGAAATTTTTTTATAAGGCGTTCTTTTGGAAACATTCCATCCTGGTCTATCGCTAAATATTGAGCAACACGAGCAAGATCCGTATAGGAATCTTTGAAAGGATATTTGTAAAGCTCAGCCCACTCCTTTGCAATTTGAGATCCCAAAGGTAGAAAACCATAACAGGCTCCTGCACCGAGAAAAGCCGTACACTTGCCTTCTTTAATTCTCCCTAACAGTCTATCCCAATCTTTTTCTTCGATAGTATCTGGCATTTATATTCTCCATAAGCTTATAATTAAAATTTTGCCCAACCCGGCCAGGCCAGAACCAAAAAGGAATACATTTCATACGTGTTCTTGTTCGACCAGGTTGTTACATGAAAACCCGGGGTTTTCAAACTTTCCCTTATAACGATAAAGAAAAGCTAATTATTTTTCTTTAACACAACGAAGATGAGGTAAAACAGTCTTGTTATAATAAGTCTGGAAAAATAACATCTATCATCCGATAAACACTTCCCCGTCCGAATGCGTATCGCTCGTTCCGAACGATACGCATTCGGTAAATGAGGAATAGCTTTACTTGTAAAGTATTTAATGGGGGTAGAAATATACCCGTTATACTAAAACCGATTTGGTTTTCGGTTTTACCTGTCTGCGTGCGTTCCTTACGCACAGGTAGGTCCGAAAACCATTACGAGATGAGTATATCACAAGACCTTCTTGAAGATGTCTGAAGAAAATTCTCATTGCAGGCATTCATAATGCGCTTCATATCGTGTCTTATATCCTGATGATTGATAATTTCTGTGATTGATTGTTAAAAAATGAAAAAGAGCCATCAAAACCTCACGAGTGTCTCTTTATCCATTGAATTCAGCGTATATTCTGCACTCAGCTTAACCTTAACTCTCCTTTTCCTTCAAAAGTTTCTTGTACTCTGCTTTATTGTTTATAAGTCCTGCTTCATATAAAAAGAGTGACGGTACAAATCGTAGCTTCTTAACCTTGTCAAACTTTGCATAGGTGAGCCATAACCTGTCTCTTGCCCGGGTGACAGCTACATAAAAAAGCCTTCTCTCTTCATCAATGCTGCCACCTTTGGCAGCTAACTTTCTGTTTGGAAAACGTCCATCCATTAAATCCAGGATATAAACGTTTTTAAACTCTAAACCTTTGCTCGCATGTATAGTCAAGAGATTAACACCCTCTCCTTTTGTAAGTTCGTTAGAGCCAAGCAGCATAGCGTTTAAAAAGCTTTGATTATCGGAATAATTCTTTGTAAGGTCTTTAATAAGGACAATCTTTCTCTGAATGTTTACGAGAGCTCTCTCTTTTACCTCAGCATTTACTTTCTTATTTCTATCTAGAGCCCTTTTAGTGGCCAAAATATCTATTATGTATTTATAGACAGGTGATTCGCTTATGGCCTCAACCATAGAGAGAGGTTTTTTTATTCTATTAATTCTCTTGTATAATAGATAGAAAGCATTATAAAATTTAGCGCTTTCATCTGTGAATTTCGGGTGTTTGAGTATGGGGCAATCCGAAATCTTTGTATCTAAATCAAGGTGTGAAAATTTAGAGTCACTTTCTAAATTGAAAAAATCATCAAAAAGGGCCAGTTGGTAATACACTTTTCTTTTTTCAAATGGATTCGTAATAGTGGTATCGGGATGCAGGATACCGTCATAAACTGAACCATGCCCCAACTTTTTTAGTGCTTCAAAAATATCCTTTGCCGTTGCGCTGCCTAAGCCTTTCGCATATTCAAAAATGTGAATAAATGCCATCAAATCTTTTGGATTTACAAAGAAGGTGTAGATATCAAAAAGCGCTTTTACCTCCTTAGCATCAAAAAAACTTTTCCCGCCTTTCCTTTTACAGGGTACACCAAGCTCTCTTAAACTTGCTTCTATCCCGTCTGCTGAAGAGTTGTTTCTGAAGATTACGGCCACATCTTCATGTTTTGTTGAGCTTGATTTTATCATAAAGGAAACTTTACTATACTGCTCAAATAGTTCATTAAATTCCAGTAGTGATGGGCTTACCGGGTCATCTTTTCTCACAACGATCAACTCTTTGGGATATATTCTATCATTGAATTTTATAACCCTGTCTGCCAGAGAGAGTATCAAGGCGGTTGATCGGTAATTTTTCTTAAGAGAAAACACTTTCGAGTCAGGATATTTTTTTGAAAAAGTACCGATTAGGTTTATATTGGCACCATTAAATGCAAAAATGCTCTGGTCATAATCACCAACGCAGAAAAGTGAAGACGGATTCATTTTATCTATGAGTGAGCCCTGAAGAGAGTTTGTGTCCTGATACTCATCTACTAAAACCTCTTTAAAGTTTACAAATATATCAGTGCTTAAGAGGTCTCTCGTTTTTATAAGCAGGTCATTAAAATTTATGTAGCCATAGCTCTCTTTTGTCAACTCATATTCACGTGATATGTCTTCATAGATATCACAAAAGAATTCATGATCAGGATATTTCTCACACATCCAGTCGGCAAAACCAAGTTTCAGTTCAGTGTTTTGATAAAGCGAATAGATATCATAAAGATAATTAGCAGAGTATTCTGCGGTCTTATAGTCAAGTTTTTTAAACTCACGTTTTTCATAGATGCTTCTGAAGAGTGTTTTAAGTTCAGTTTGTTGTTTTAACAGTAGGCTTGGATTGTGCTTTTTTAAAAGTTTGTAACAGATAGCGTGGAAAGTACCTGCTTCTATTTTTGAAGTAACATCTTTAGGGAAAAAACGTGTAAGTCTTTCCACCATTTCAGTTGCAGCCTTATTTGTAAAAGTGAGTAATAAAATTTCTTGTGGTGCGACACGAGAATCAAGAAGACAGGCGATTCTTCCAACTATTGTTGACGTTTTTCCGGTTCCGGCAGATGCGATAACAATATTGTGTCCGAATTTGGCAGTAGCGGCGTTTAGCTGTTCTTCGTTTAAGAGGCTTAATGGCATATCTATTCAGATATTCTTTCCCAGAATCACAATTTACAAATAAAGCACAAATTACACTGTTCACCTGACTACCGGAAGACAGGAATAATCAGAAAAATATTACTCATCTACTAAAGCTCGTAGCCCTGACAAATCACCATCCATGCTGAGTGAGAAGGTGAAACGCTATGCTGTAGCAGCAAAAAAGAGGCCTCCTGCGGTATATTGCATATTGGAATGCTTGACGATTAGCAATATGAAAGAAGGTGACAAATCTGGTGAAAAGTCTATCACATACAATATGGGAGTGCAAGTATCATATTCAAGGTTGTCAATGTCAGACCACAAACACTCCAAGGTACCTAATTCAGGACCGTTGATCTGTTGTCACCATGAAGAACAAAAATGTTTAGGAGAAATGTCGTATGAACAATTCAGGAAGATACGACAAAGAAATCATTTCATTTAATGTCTTGTCATTATTGACAAAATAACGTTTACTCTATACACTTACCTTATGGCAAAACTGAAACTGGATTTACATGAAATATGCAAAAAGGGGAATTTGATTGAGAAAGAACTCAATCGAATAATCGAGGAGGCCACTGAAAAAAGGATTGACCTCGTGGAAATCATTCCCGGAAAGGGTAGCGGACAGTTAAAGAAAACCGTCCTGCGCTTTCTGGAGCGCCCTGACATAAAAAAGAAGTATCACCGTATTGACAAAGACAGTAAGAATTATGGAAGAGTCTTCGTGCGCTTTAAACATAAAACCCTGCCGGGATGATTGGTGTGATATGCTTTTCTGGTGAATAAAAATAGCCTGGTTTTGCGGTGAGCAACAATAAAATGAATAACTGGATCTTGTATTTGATACGATGTAAACAGGGAAGACTATATACAGGCATAACAACTGATGTAGAAAGAAGATTTGAAGAACATAAAAGCAGTGATAAGAAAGGATCAAAATACTTAAGAGGAAAAGCTCCTTTAGAACTGGTTATGAAAAAGAAGATTGGCAGCAGGGGGATGGCATTGAAGATTGAAGCAATAGTAAAAAAACTGTCAAAAAATAAAAAAGAGATGTTGGTAGATGGCAAAATCAAGATAAGGGATATTGAGAAAACTATTTCATTTCACCTTGACGGCTTAAAAGAAGACGGCCTACCAGTACCCGAACCAACCACTATTCCTGAATATATTGAGACTGATTGAATATAATTAAAGTAATAGGACGCAGATAAGCTCAGATTTTCATGGATAAAAACACAGTTTGATTTACGATTTTAGCCAGTTCTTGTACGACCCGTTCTGCGGTCTGGGCCAGAGATTTACGAATTACGGTTCATGTTTCTCTTACCTTTTACTTCTGGTATCTTGGTTTTTATCTGCTGCACAAAAAGAAATCATTTCATTTAATAAAAAAGCCTTTGTAAAAAAGCCTTTTGACTTATCATTTCTGATAAGTTATTATTATTAATAATGTGGGTGATTAAAGAGCATCGTGATATTAAAAAAATTTGCCAGAAGTTGTCTGACGCTATTGTAAAAAAATATGAGCTTTGGAAAAATATCGTTCACAGGCATGGCCCTGAAAAACTGAGAGACTTTCCGGGTTTTCATGATGAAAAGTTAAGGGGTAAACGAAAGGATGAACGTTCATCTCGATTGAGTCAACAATATAGAGTTATCTATTCAGTTAAACGGCAATTTGTTACTGTATTTGTACTGGAAATAACTCCACATCAATATTAGGAGGATTTATGAAATCTCGTTCTATGCATGATTACGCTGCTGCGGAGGCTCACGCCTCATTAACAACCGGTGAGGTTATCAGGATGCTTCGCGAATTAAAGGGGTGGACACAAAAAATATTGGCACAGCGTTCCGGTATAAGTATTACTAACCTGAGTTTGCTGGAAAACGGGAAGGTCGATATCGGGAAGAAACGCGCAGAACAACTAGCGAAAGCTTTTAATGTACATCCGGCTATTATTATGTTTCCAGAGTATGAAGCAGTAGAAATTAAAAAAGCATCGTAACATATCGCCGACGACGGTTCTTTGAAGTGGTTTCTTGAGACAGACGGGGCCATCGAATCATCCGCCACAATAGACAAAGACAGGACTATTTATATAGCCTCGACAGACGGCAAGCTCTATGCAATTGGAAAAATAATTGAGATAAATTTCTTCCACAATGCGACAGGAAAAGATAATTGTTTTTAATTTCCTTCCCTCATAATCAAGGTTAATAAAAAACAAATCAATCGATTGGCTCATTGCAGAGGATGAAGACGTTCCTGATTATCTACTTCTGGAAGATTACTCGGGTTGGTTTACCAATCATTAAAGCAGCATAAATAGTCGAACCTGAAAAAGTGACTTTTTCAGGTTCGACTATTTAGAATTATTTTTATTAATAGTTGAATCAAAAAATATAAGGAGAATCGATGGATATTCTTCGTGAAGGTTCAATAACGTTTTGGATTAGTCATCCTCATAATGATTGGATAGTAAATGAAAATGGATACAATTTTGGAAGACGTAATTTCCCTCAATATGGTATAGCATTATCAGTTTTAAAACATCCAGATAGAAACTTAGAAGTTATTTTATCAGATCCTCTTCATAGAACTCTTGTCCTAAGAAAAAGGATTAATGACTCTATTATTAAAGACAGCAGATTATTTATTGCAATAACTTGGAAATACACCACGGTAAATCTTTATGTTAATGGAATTAATATTCAAACTGTTGATATAAGTCTAATTGAACTTAGTACATTAGATTTTGAGATTAAAGGGTCTGATAAAATACCATTATCGATTAGTTCTGAGATTTTAAAAGAGTTGGGAACTGTCTTTAATACCATTTCAGCTTTTCAAGAGACTACCGACCCATCAATTCTTAAAATCATCTTAAAAGATAAACTAAATGAGACTAAGTTCTCTTTAAAAGAAAGCAAAGAAGATTCATTCATTGGTAAGTTTCAAGGAGTAAAAAAAGTATTAGATTTTGTTAAATTGAATTTCCAAAGTTTTTTTGCTGTAATTCTATGGATATAGCAAAAAATTAGCAGATATTTATGTAAAAGATAAGGAAATTGATACAGCCTTAAAAGAGGAAAAGCTTAAACAGGCTAAATTTGAAACTATTAAATCGGCAATCAAAGTTGCTGAAAATATTGGAGACGTAATGTCTAGTAATCAAAAATACTTATCAGAAACGGAGAGGAAAGCATTGATTAAAGATTATTTCATTGCTCCGATGCAAAGCATTGTAAAGACTTTGGTTGAAAGCAATTTGACAATGAGCATCAGAACTGAAGATAGTGCTGAAGAAAAATAATGGGAATAACTTAGCAGAAAAGAGCATCAACGGAGTAAATGTCGATCAATTTTTCACTACCCTGGAGCAGAGTAAGGAAAAACCGGAAATTGCCAGTTTCAGGTTCCGGTCAACCAATAAATGTGTAGATATGGTACACACAATCGTGCGACTATTAAAGATTTAAGGAGGTTATCATTAAAGTGCTTGTAGACTACTTACTCGCTGTATGGGCATGTATACAGGTTAGGACAGGAAGTTGCGGAAGGGGCGAGGCCTGTTGAAGGTGTGGAAGCAGAATTAAGGCCGTTCCGGAAACATCTTCTCGATCTTTTTCGGTGGCTAAAGTTGTAGTCCTTTTTTCCAGTTCCGTAAAACTTGAAAGGTTGTTAAATAGACCGGGTTTAAGAAAGAAACTGGTTTTATGATGTTTAGGTAGCATAGGTGGAATTTATTGAGACATTTTGAAAACAGTGCCCATATTTCTTTGGAGTTAAGCAATCAGGCCCCGTCTTTTCAGCAGAATTGTCTGATTGTTTTTAATTCGTTGCTCTCGATACGCTTCGCCTTATACAAATCCCAACGAAGCTGCAGGCTCATCCAAAAATCTTCTGAAACTCCAAAAAACTTTGAGAGCCGCAGGGCCGTGCTGGGTGTTATTCCTCGCCGTTTATGAACGATTTCATTTATCCTCTGGTAGGGAACATGAATCTCTTTTGATAACTCCCTCTGGGTAATGCCCATAGGGACTAAGAATTCTTCGAGAAGCATCTCCCCGGGATGCGTTGGTACACGTATCATTATTTACCTCCAACAATTAATAGTTAATATTATATCAACGATTGTCACTGATTTCTACTTTCTCCAGTATATTTTTTTCCTAACGTAGATCAATTCAGGGCATAATTTCCAAAAAATAGTTGAGTTTTATTAACTTTTTTACTACTCTCACTGAACCTTTAAAAAGTAATTTCCTTTCATCTGCTGGCTTGAATCTCGAATCCATTGCGTGAAAAAAGTGCTTACCAAAAATATCAATCACCTGTTACTCATCCTTAAACCAGATAGGTTTTACAAACCTGATTGGAACAAGTATACAAGTCGTACTCGACAACAGTACGCATGTATTATTGCTATTGTTCTTGGCTTGATGCTGGGGTGTGCCAATAAAGACACGATAAGTCAGGCACTGTATATTAAAGGAGACCTGGTCTTAGATTACCAACCAAAGTCAAACCTTGTTCAGAAACAATCTATCCTGAGTAAACCGAAATATCCAGTCATTGATGTGCATACCCATTTTTCAGGTGACGTAACCCCAGCATTCCTGATTGAAAAAATGGATGCACTGGGGATTAAAGCTATCGTCAATTTGAGTGGCGGTTATGGGGTAAAGCTGGATCAAATGCTGGAAAAATTCTCACACTATGGCCCTGATCGATTGATCATTTTTTGTAATCTTGATCTTTCAAAAATAGATGATTCAGATTTCAGTGAGCAGATGGAGGCATTCCTCAGTGCCGCACATGCGAAAGGAGCCAGGGGACTAAAAATTTTTAAGAATCTTGGGCTGACCGTAAAAGATAAAACAGGTCAGATTGTGGCTATTGATGATGTACGATTTGATCCTGTCTGGGAAAAAGCAGGGGAGCTCGGGATGCCGGTTCTCATACACACAGCAGACCCGGTAGCCTTTTTTAAACCGACTGATCGATTCAATGAGCGTTTGATGCAGTTAAAAAGACACCCGAATTGGAGTTTTTATGGTGCTGCTTTCCCTGAGCGTGAGACCATCATCGCACAACGAAATCGGGTGATTGCAAGACATCCCAATACGATTTTTATTGGAGCTCATGTCGGTAATAGTGCTGAAGATTTAACGATGATTAGCAAGCTGCTTGATTCCTACCCGAATTTCTATGTGGATGTTGCTGGGAGAGTAGCTGAACTCGGGCGGCAACCGTACACGGCAAGAAAGTTTCTTATAAAATATCAGGATCGCGTATTATTCGGAACCGACCGTTATCCGGGAAAACCTGCTCAGCCAAGATATACAATCTATTATCGATTTTTTCAAACTCAAGATGAATACTTTGATTATTACGATCATCCATTTCCACCAGCCGGTGAATGGAAGATTTATGGGGTGTTTTTGCCTGATGAAGTTTTAGAGAAAATATATTGTAAGAATGCACAAAGAGTGCTTGGCTTGAGATAATGAAAAGCTTACCTTGGTTAGGGATTCATCAAATTTGCAAGAGATCCTGAATTCATAGGAACGGACAAGTGGAACAGACATTACAATTACAATTCATTATTTTTTTTAATAAGCTTCAAAAAGTTACCGCATTATTGAGTTATTACACCTGTCATTATTTGTCTTTCAAATTTTACAACGAAACAATTTACCATACCGTTTCACTATGAATTTGCTGAATAAAGCAGTATTTATAAAAAAAACATTTTTTCATACGTTTTTATAAGATATACTAAAACCAAATCGGTTTTAGTATAAGCAAAAACCGGAAATTACCAGTTTCAGATTCCGGGCAACCAATAAATGGATCGATGGTACACACAATCGTGCGACCATTAATGGTTTCTATGGTGCCTGTCAGGAGGATACATCCCGGGAACCAATGGTTTTGATATGGATGAACCTCCTGTTGTTTTTGGAAAGAATCGGGGAGCAAATCCTGTCGAGTATCTTCTTGTTGCTTTGTCAGGTTTTCTGACGACAAGTCTGATAGTCAATGCTTCTGCCAGAGGGATCGAAAAAAAAGGAGTGGAATCCAGATACGAGGGTGACCTGGATGCCCGCGGTTTTCTTGGAATATCAGAAGATGTTAAATTAAGCTATGAAAATATCCGCGTCTATTTCAAAATCAATGCCGATATCTATGACGAACAGAAGGATGAACTCGTCCAACTGGCTAAAAAATATTCTCCCGTATACAATTCTATCGCGAACCCCGTATCCGTCTCTGTTCAACTGGACAAGGTATGAATGTAGTATCTATTGGGATAGAAGATAGATATTAAATTTATTCTATAAGAAGTTCTATTTTAATAAATCAATAGCTTACATTTTTGTGTGCAACTCGAAGGAGGTTATCATGAAAGTACTCGTAGTCTATTACTCACTCTATGGACATGTATATAGGTTAGGACAGGAGGTGGCGGAAGGGGCGAGATCTGTTGAAGGTGTTGAAGCAGAACTAAGGCGCGTGCCGGAAACATTACCCCGGGAAGTGTTAGAGAAAATGGGAGCCGTAGATGCACAGGAAAAGCAGTCTCACATACCAGTTTGTACTGTGGACGAGCTGGCAGAGGCGGATGCTATTATCTTCGGTACTCCAACCCGTTTCGGCAACATGTGCGGGCAGATGCGGCAGTTTCTTGATTCGACCGGGAAGCTGTGGTCGAGCGGTGCCCTGGTTGGAAAGGTTGGAAGTGTTTTCGCCAGCTCGAACACCCAGCATGGAGGGCAGGAGTCTACAATTCTCAGCTTTTACATAACGCTGCTCCATCAGGGCATGGTGATAGTCGGGCTGCCATACGCCTTTAAAGGACAGATGACGATGAATGAGATTACGGGCTGCTCACCGTATGGAGCTTCTACTATCGCCGGTACAGATGGGAGCCGTTATCCCAGTGATAACGAACTGGCCGGAGCACTCTTTCAGGGTGAGCATGTTGCAAAGATTGCTAAAAAGTTAACGGTTTAATCGATTCTATAAAGCCAATAGTAACCAAACAACTGGTATGGATGGCCGTAATCATGGTAATAGGCATGGGGTGCCGCTCTCTTACAAACAGGGCAGATGAGAGGTTAAGAACCTTTCCTCATGAGATCAGTGTGGGTGATATTGCCCATGTTGCATCCGGTGAGAAAATATCATTTTCACAGCTTGCTGAATCTATCAATGGGTTCAGGATTGTGTATGTAGGCGAGATACATTCAAACAGAGATTCTCATGACATGCAGATACCGGTAACGGTAACATCTCTGTTTTAAAAGAACAGGGTAATTAACAGGGTTGTCCGCACCAGACAATTCAATGTCAACAATAGCATAAAGCATCGGCAAAGAAGTCGTTTCCGCCCCGCCTGTCGCCGGTCTCCAGCCGGAGCACGCCAACCCGTATGTTGGTGGTCAGTCATTCCCGACCCAAAGTAACGTTCGGTCCGGGAGGGAATGATACACTTAACTTGTTTTGTAAATATTCAGATATATGCTATAATACAGAGGGACAACATTATCAGAAAAGTGGAGAAAAAAATTATAATAAATGAAAACATTAGGACTTACTTTAACTAGGGCATAAGGGAAATATCGATTATAATCTTTGAATAAAACGTAAAGGACAACTGTTAACAGGGCCGCTTGTTGCCTGGAAAAACAAGCTTGAAACAAAAAAGCAATTTTTAATTTTTTAAAACTGAATATGAACCTTACAGACAAGACAAGAGAGATCATAAGAGCAACGGCGCCGGTTGTTGAGGAAAAAGCAGAAGAATTAACAAAGTTGATTTATCCAATAATGTTCAGCCGTTACCCGGCACTAAAAATGTTTTTTAACCAGACACATCTCAGGGATAAAACACAACCACGAGCGTTCACTGCATCAATCATAGATTATGCCAATTCCATAGATAACCTTGACGCAATTAAACCTCTTATAAACGAAATAGCGGAAAAACACGCTTCACTGAACATTAAGCCTGTACAATATTCAATTGTCATTCCCTGTATGCTGGAGGCAATTGGAAATGTTCTTGGTGAGGCAGGAACTCCTGAAGTCAAGAGCGCCTGGGAAGAAGCTATTGTGAATTTTTCAAATATTATCATTGAATCAGAAAGTAAAAAATATGAGGATACATTATCAAAAGAGGGTGGCTGGAAAGGGTACAAAAATTTCACTGTCACTCAGAAAGAGAATGAAAGTATTCTCATAACCTCATTTTACCTTGAACCGGCAGACGATAAACCTGTTGCAACGTATAAAGCAGGCCAGTATATCAGTATTATGCTGGATCTCCCGCAAAGTGGCGTTGTGTTTCGTAACTATTCACTTTCAGACAGCCCGAATGGTAAGTACTATCGAATTTCTGTCAAAAGGGAAGAAAGCGGTCTCGTATCAAATTACCTTCACAATACGCTTTGCCATGGAGATAAAATAAAGATAAATCCCCCTTACGGTTCTTTCTCTCTAAAGGAATCAGACAAACCGGCGGTACTTATCAGTGGCGGTGTAGGGATAACTCCGATGATGAGCATTCTCCGGAATGCTGCAGAACAACGGTTAACGAGAGAGATATGTTTTGTTCATGGAACGCAAGATGTTAGTACCCATGCATTTAAGGATGATGTAGCAACATTGACATCTGATTTCAAAAACTTTACCCACAAGTTTTTTTATTCACGGCATTCGGCAAACTCTTCTGATACAAAAGCGGGGAGAGTCACTATGGATTCAATCAAACAGATTGTAGGTTATGAAAAGGATGCTGAGTTTTATCTCTGTGGCCCAACGTCAATGATGAAAGACCTGTACCGGGAATTAATCAATTGGGGAGTAACTCCAGACAATATAATCTATGAATATTTTGGCCCGAAAAGGGATATTACCGGGTAAGTTCATGAATAGGAAATTCAATGTTGCCAATATTGTTGGCGGGTAAGAAACCCGACCGGATGACTCGGTCGGACGGATAAGCACCAAATAATTAATTCCAAATAACAAACAAATCACAATGAACAAATCCAAAATTCCAAATAAACTGGTTTGATATTTCGAACATTATAATTTGAAATTTGTTTGGGCTTTGTAAATTGAGATTTGTAATTTCTTAACTCCTGTTTAGTTCTGGTTCGTACAAGTTACGCATAATAAAGACGCAAGAATTTTGCCGAAGGCTTAACTTGTGATTACGTCTCACCGCAACACCCGGGCCTGGGGATATGAAAACGGATAAGAATTACCATATTTGCATTGCAAAAACGGATTGAATGGAGCAAAGATCAGAAAATGCAGGTTGTATCTATCAATAAATTCATGTAATGTGGGAAGAGTTATGGTTTCTCCTCAATCAACAAATAGAGAAATTTTTAAACCGGTAAAGCAGATGAGTCACAAATTAATTGCCATCCTTTTCTCTACACTCCCTTCGTTTCTCACACTCTTTTGTCAACTGACTTATGCTGACAAGGAGCTGCCTCTTAATACAATCAAGCTTCCTCCGGGATTTGAGATAAGCATATTTGCCGCAAATGTACCGAACGCACGCTCCATGTCGCTGAGTCCAAATGGAACAGTATTTGTCGGTACGCGTACGGCAGGGAATGTCTATGCTGTTCCAGATCATAACCGGGATGCTATTGCAGATGATGTCATTACTATTGCTCGCAGATTGAACATGCCGAATGGTGTAGCATTTCGCAATGGCTCACTCTATGTAGCCGAAGTGAACAGGATTCTGCGTTATGACAATATTGAAGATCAACTGAAAGATCCGCCGGAGCCGGTGATGGTGAGCGATAGCTTTCCACGTGACAAATCTCACGGCTGGAAATTTATCCGTTTTGGACCGGATGGATTGTTGTACATTCCGGTAGGAGCACCCTGCAACGTATGTGAACGTCATGACATGAGATATGCCTCCATAATGCGGATGAATCCTGACGGTACCGGACTGGAACTATTTGCTCGCGGTATTCGTAATAGTGTTGGTTTTGATTGGGATCCTGATTCAAAGGAGCTGTGGTTTACTGACAATGGACGTGATTGGCTGGGAGACGACCTTCCTTCGGATGAGTTGAACCATGCACCTGAAAGAGGCTTACACTTTGGTTTTCCCTATTGTCATGGCAGCAATGTTTCCGATCCGGAATTTGGGAAAGAACGGAAGTGTGATGAGTTTACGGCCCCGGCCGTGGAATTGGGTGCCCATGTAGCGCCGCTTGGCATGCGTTTTTATACGAAAAGTATGTTTCCCCATGAATATCGAAAACAGATTTTTATTGCCGAGCATGGTTCATGGAATCGGAGTATTCCTGCTGGTTACCGGCTGGTAAGTGTGCAACTGAACGGCGATCGCGCAGTGAAACATGAAGTATTTGCGGAAGGTTGGCTTCAAAACGGCAAAGCGTGGGGACGTCCTGTTGATATACTTATCATGCCTGATGGCGCACTCCTTGTTTCGGATGATCATGCCGGTGTTATTTATCGAATCAGTTACCAGAAACACTTCTAAAATGAATCATGAAAACTTTGAAAGGTGCACGGTAAGGTATTTGTTTGTTCTCGTTTTGACTGTTGAATTTTTATTCTTAGCACAAATCTGTTAGAGTGGATTTTTAGATTTTTAATATGGAAAAGGGGGTTAAGGGTATGTGTTATAATTGCGGTTGCTGGGAGCCGGATGATCACATGGGAAAAGGTAAAGTTTCTGAAGGTGGAGGCTCCTTAACTGAAGATGATATTAAGTTTATGGCTGAAAAGTGGGGAATGAATATAAAGGATACAAAAAAGAATATTTTGGCACTTCTTCAAAAAACACTTGAAAAATAGGAGGATTCGAAGAGTAATATACTCATCTTATAATGGTTTTCGGATAAAATCCGAGAAAAAACGGAGCGAGTATAACTGCAACCAAGATTTGGTTTCCAGTAAAACCGAAAACCAAATCGGTTTTAGTATAAAATGGGAAATACGGAAAAAGAACACATTTTGTCCGAGATTATATCTACGCAATCTCGGCCCGATTACGAAGCTTTTGAAACCATGTGGATGGCAATGACAAAGATGGCGGGAGTATATGAGATCGATCGTCAGAGAATGGACAGACTTTTTGCAAAAATTTCTGAAGAAGAGATAAAAAGACTTCTGAAAGATAGATCGGTAGACTCGCTCATTTTTCTGGACCCGCCACTGGAAACGTTACTTGCTGATCCTGAAGAAAAGCCGGATGAAAATTCAATCATGAGAATAATTGCGAAATTAAGATCGTCAAGAGACTCGGATTTTCGGGAATCCCTGGCAAATTTAGGTGTGGTTCTGAAGAGAATACGTGAAAGACTCCATCACGATTTCAAGAAAGAATCAGGATGCGGAGATCATGAAGTTTTGTCTTCAGCCCGGAAAATACTCTATCTGCTCTCTATTTTAGTTGTTTCTAAACTTGAATGAGGAGTGAAGAAAATGAGAGACAAGATGAAAGATCTGGCTGGTCCTGGAATTGGAAATTATGAAGAGCTGGAGAGAGTACTTCCACAGGACTATGGTTCGTTACTGAACCCAAGGGAAACACAAAAAGCTCTTTTTGCAGTAAAAGAGTACATCGAAGAGAATCTCTGCAGAGATCTCAATCTGATGATGGTTACGGTTCCTCTCATGGTTGACGTTGAGAGCGGGGTAAACGATTTACTGGACCGTGATGGTTCTCGTACCCCAATTCAGTTCCATATTTCAAATGACTATGAAAAGCATCCTTTAGATGCTCAGATCGTGCAGGCTGCAACAAAATGGAAACGGATAGCGCTCAAACAGTTCAGCTGTGAAGTGGGAGAGGGTATATGTACCGACATGAGGGCTGTGCGTAAGGACTATTTCCTCGATCATGACCACAGCGCCTATGTGGACCAGTGGGATTGGGAGCAGGTAATAACCGAAGACCATCGAAACCTGGAGTACCTCAAGGAAGTGGTGAGGAAGATATGGAATGTCCTTAAGGGTGCGGAGTCACATGTCCAGGAGCTGTTTCCGCAGCTCAAAACGGACAAATACCTCAATATTCCGGAGGAACTTACCTTTCTTCATGCCGAAGAGATTCTTGGTATGTATCCCGATTTACCGCGTAAGGAACGCGAGACAGAGGTTCTCAAGAAATATCCGGCAATCTTCATCACCGGAATCGGTTGGCCGCTTAAGGACGGATATCCCCACGAAATGCGCGCGGCAGATTACGATGACTGGATAACGGAAACGATCTCGGGGTCAGGAAATCCAACGCACGGCCTTAACGGTGATATTCTTGTATGGAATCCGGTTACAAAACGCCGCCACGAACTGACATCCATGGGAATCCGCGTTACGAAAGAGACACTCAAGAAACAGCTGGAGATGAGCGGCCAGCTGGATTTCCTCAAGCTTCCGTACCACCAGGCGATTATGAACGATGATATTCCGCTTAGCATTGGGGGCGGTATCGGGCAGACCCGTACCTACATGTATCTGCTCAAGAAAGCACACCTGGGTGAGGTCAGTGTAAGCGTATGGCCAAAGATTCTCAAAGAGATCTGTAAAAAGAAAAATATATCTATCCTGGAGTGAGTACGTTTAGCAAAAATATTTTAACCAATCCCTGTTACAAGCATACAGGGACAAGATTTGGTAAAATATCTATTAGTAACGGTTTTCATGATATCTGATCCGCCCGGCCTATAGGCCATTCGGACGGGTAAGCACCAAATAACAAGTTCCAAATAACAAACAAATCACAACCAGCAAATCCAAAACTTTTTACCCTGTTAAATCATTTAAGATGATGTCATGATAAAAAACTTTCAAAAGTAGCATTTTTTATAAATGCAAATGAAAATACCAGCATCGGTATTTAACAGGGCGGGCAAACAGGTTTGATAATTCGAACATTGTAATTTGAAATTTATTTGGGATTTGTAAATTGAGATTTGCATTTTATTAACCCCCCTTTGGTTCTGGCTCAGCCAGGTTTGGATGAGACCTGGTATTCCAATATGCAAAAGTTGATCGAGGAAGTATCTCTCAGAGAGAAATGTTTTGTCTTTAAAGACAGGGCGGAAGCAGGGAAGCTTCTTGCCAGAAAACTTTTAAAGTACAAAGATACAAACAGTATTGTATTTGCAATACCATCCGGTGGAGTACCGGTAGCTGCAGAGGTAGCAAAAGCAAATGCATTTCCTCTTGACGTTATTATTGTGAGGAAGATCCAGGTTCCCCATAATCCGGAGGCAGGTTTTGGCGCTGTTGGTCCGGATAATAAGGTATTGATGAATGAAAACCTGCTCAGGAGTCTCTCCCTTTCAGAAAAAGAAGTTGAGCAGCAAATTCAGATAACGAGAGACATAATCAAAAAACGAGAATTGCTTTTCAGAAAAGAGTTACCGTTTCCTTCGTTAAAAGAGAAGGTCGTAATCATCGTGGATGATGGGTTAGCGACTGGCTACACAATGCTTTCTGCTGTAGATTTTATGAAAAGGCATGAGTCCCAAAAGATCGTGGTTGCAGTTCCAACAGGGGTAAAGAGGACGGTTGATTCTATTCTGCCTCAAGTAGATGAATTAATTTGTCTCAATGTGAGAAGCGGATTGGTCTTTGCGGTAGCCGAAGCGTATGAGGATTGGTATGATATTGATGATGAAGAGGTGATTTCAATCTTAAATTGGCGATTTTGATAAATCCTCCGGGACGTTTTGAACAAACTACTGGTTTTTCATTAAGGGTCATATGATTCCTTAATTTGAATAGCTCAAAAAATATTTTTGTGGGAACATATTCGAGAAAAAATTTGTTGTACGCAAAAGAAGTGTTTTACAAAAGTTGTATAATGAAAGGACCAGTAATGAAGAATGATTTTAATACTGAAGAATTCAGACATCTGATGACCAGATTATTGAAAAGCATAAGCTTTCTGGATAAAGAGATTGAGTTAAACTTCGGTATTTCTTCCACCAGAGCCCTCACACTAAACGCTCTCACAGACAAAAAAAGTCTTAAGATGAATAAATTAAGCGAAGCTATGTCTTTAACATCAAGCACTATGACACGCATGATTGACAATCTTATTAAAGATAAACTTGTCGAAAGAGGAGACGATCCAAATGACAGGCGTGTGGTGGTTGTAAAATTAACAAACAAAGGGAAAAAGTTGAAACAGGGTATTGAGGAATTTAAAAACAGATATTTCGATGCCGTTAGGAACAGAATTGAAGATAACAAAGAAGGAGAGAGCTTTGCAACCTTGAAAACGCTGATAGATACTTTTGAGAATTTTAAAGCAAAGGTATAAAGTTAAATATTTTTTATCAACTATGCTTTCTGAAAGGAGGAAAATAAAATGACCAGAGCATTAACAAGATGGGCGTTTCAGGATGAAATAAACAGAATGGTGGACAATTTCATTAAACGTGAGACAGTATTTGGTGTCGGATGGAGTCCGGATGTTGACGTAGCAGAAAACGACAACGACATCATCGTAAAGGCTGAGATCCCGGGTATCGATCCGAAAGATATTGATATCTCAATTACGGGGGATACACTAACAATAAAGGGAGAGAAAAAAGAGTCAAAAAAGGAGAAGAGTAAATCTTATCACCATATTGAGAGATCTTACGGCAGTTTTTCACGTACAATTAATTTACCGACACGAGTTATAACAGATAAAGTAGCGGCAAAGAATAATCACGGAGTTCTTGAGATCACCCTTCCCAAAAAGGAAGAATCCAGGACAAAAAAAATAGCTGTTAAAGTTGTTTAAGTCGAATTGCTTAAGAAATTCGTTATGTGTGTCAAACGAGTTGCCGAAAGGAAGAAACCGGTTGCGAAACAACCTTAAAAAGTGGTTTCAACCGGAATTGAATAGAGGAGTAGAAATTTTAAATTTTTTTCTCAGAAGGAGATAAATAAAATGACGAAGGACCTGACAAAACGGGATAAATTCCCTTTGTTCTCATCTTTACAGGAAGACATGAACAAGATGTTAGATAATTTCTGGCGTAAAAGTTCTTTAGGAATGGGGTGGAGTCCAAATATAGACATTGCTGAAACAGATAATAATGTTATCGTAAAAGCAGAAGTTCCGGGGCTTGACCCGAAAGAAATCGACATATCTATCTCGGGAAACACATTGACTATAAAGGGAGAAAAAAAGGAAGAAAAGGAACAGAAGGATAAGTTTTACCATCGTATTGAGAGATCTTACGGTAGTTTTAAACGTACAATAGATCTGCCGGTATCAGTTGCTATAGATAAGGTAGAGGCAAAAGGTAATAATGGAATACTTGAGATTACTCTTCCTAAGATGGAAAAAGCAAAGACGAAGAAAATCTCCGTTAATGTTACATAAATTTGCAGATCCATATTTTGTGCATAAAGTACTCCCTATGCAGCTCTATCTGCCGGGGACACTGTTTATCCTGAAGCGTCATAGCAATAACCCGGTAAATACGATTGATTTTTGATGGTATTTCCCGCATCTGATTGTTGACTTAGCATAAATATGGCAACATGGGACGCCCTTTTCACCATGATGCAGTGGTTACCCTGCTGACCCAACGAGTATGAGCGTGTAAGATAATCTGACAAAAATGTTAGTAAGGGAGGTTTCATAATGAGTGTGCCAAGTCAAGCTGATATAGGCAAGCTGGACAAACCAGTCCAGATAAAGGCTAACCACCAGTCTGGAACTGAACCACGTATCTAGCGAGGTAAGAAGCTATGTAAAGCTGTGTGAAAGGTGTTTGCCAGCCGTAACGCAAGTGAAGGCGTTGAGCCTCGAAATAACCAACAGTGCACGAGACCAAGGGTTTCATTTCCTGGAAGTCAGTATCAATGTATGCGATACCTGTCTGCGTGAAAAGCACAGGCAGGAAGGTGAGTGTATAATTGACGTGCCGGGGTCTAAGTCCACAGCGGGTAAACGAAGGGTCTCTATTGGAACTTGGGAGAACCATACCGTGTCCGACAGAAGCTCCGGACAAACCGAAGAGGCAAGTCGGAGTATGGCGGTATGGAAGTCGGACTGAGTCGTAGTAGAGGAGTAAACGGGGTAATGACCGTTGAGGACGTAAGATCCACTAACCAAGCATCAAGCATAGTATTTATACACTGTTATATGTGAAGTGAGTTAAATCGAAGATCCGGATGTGAGAAACTCACAAGTCCGGGTCTGTGGGGGGTGTTGAAATTTTTCACACATGGTTTGAATAATGTGACACTCTACAAATCGAAAGAGTAGAGAAACAGAGAAAACAAAATAAACCTAAATAGAGGAATCATATTATGCCTACTCGACAGAACATAAAAAAGGACAATCTCGTTATTGGTCTTTTGGTGATATTTATTTTATTTCTGTTGCCAGGTACTTTCTGTAATGCAGCGTTGTCAATACATGGCTTCTATCCTGTCTCATCCAAAAATGAATTTAGTACCCTCTCTGACTCTTCAGAACTTTCTCATAATCCCTTGTACAAAGAGTGGTGTCAAAAAGAATTTGTAAATGGAGTGTACATCTATGAGGCATACCGTCAGATTGCATTTAATATTGAATATACTCCGGAACCATCAAGGGTAGATTTATGGCAAACACCGTCGGAAACAATGCGAATCCTTGGAGGGGACTGTGAAGATGCGATATTATTGTTTCATCAGCTATTACTCCCTCATTACAATGAAGGTGAAATTATCTGGGGTATTGTGCATAATCTGGAAAACCAAACATCATTTGCTCATGTATGGTTCCAATTATATGATAAAAAAGGTAATTTATATATCGTGGAACCATTCTCTGGTGACTGGAACGGTATCATACCGGAAGAGGTAATAAAGAAAAGAGAAAGGCGTGAAAGGATAATTGGTATTCCTAATGCTATTATCCGTGACATTTTGAACAAACCAGCAAAACATAAGGATGCTAAGAACTTTATTCTCAGAGATCTGGCAGCATACGATTGGTGGCACGTAAAAGAGGCGGATAATGTTTTTACAAAACTGGTAAATGTCTCCCATAGATACAGACGACAACAGAGATAAGATCCGTTTACCCAGGCACAATTTCACACGCTGAGAGCAGATTTGTGTTGTAAAATATGTATTATGTCTCTTTGAGAAACGATACCTGCAAGTTTTCCGTTATCCAGGACCGGAATCCTTCCTAAACCTTTCCCTGACATCGTGGCTATGGCTTGAGTTGCATCGTCGTCAGGGCTTAAACATGAGTCTACTATTGTTGAATCAACTATCTTTCCTGCCGTAACGGTATTCCATTCTCTTCTGGGAATTTGTTTTACATCATGAATTGAAACGATTCCCACGAACACTCCTTTGCATATTACGGGGTAGTTGTTATATCTGTACTTGAGAAAGTATTCATTTACAAGTTTATCAATTGGAAGAGAATCTTCTATAGTTACCAGGTTACGGGTCATAATTTCAGAGATTTTTATACCATGTAACAGTTTTCCTGTTACGATTTGCTGATAACCCGCTTCCGCGGCACTTTTTAAAAATATTCCGATAAACGCCATCCATAACCCGCCGATAAAATTTCCCTTGAAGATGTTGAAAAATCCCCAGACAATCAAAAAAATCCCCATGGAAGCGCCAATCCTGCTTGCCGTATATGTTGCCTTTTTAATGTCACCGCTATAATTCCAGATAACAGCGCGGAGTATTCTGCCTCCGTCAAGGGGGAAACCCGGTAAAAGGTTAAAAATCATGAGTACCAGGTTAACAAAAAAACAATATTTCAGTATACCGACAATGGGGAGGTAAGGGAAAAAATTTGTAAAGAGGATGCTGAGTAGGAAAAAAAAGAGTGCAAGAATCCCTGAACAAACAGGGCCTGCAACAGCCATTTTAATTTCAGACCTGGCAGTTGGAGGTTCTTTCACCATTTCTGCTACACCACCGAAAATAAACAGCGTGATACCTCTTATGGGGATATTATTTTGTTTTGCAAGAAGGGAGTGGCTCAACTCGTGGAGTAACACTGAAATAAAGAGAAGCAGAGCCGATGCGATGCCCATAATCCAGTAGGTTACTTTACCGAGTTCGGGATATTTCACGGGGAAATATCCCAAAGCCAGGGTCCACGAAATAAACGCTGCAATTATGAACCAGCTGAGATCAAGCTTTATGGGAATATTGAATATTCTTATGAGTTCTATCTGTTTTCTCAACAAGATAATTTCCTTCTCTTATCAGTAACAACTTCATTGGATTAGACTGATTGAACGCAACCAGGAAACGATGAAATATCTAAAGTCTCGGTACCTATTCTATCATATATCCAAAAAAGAGGCATCTACTTATTTTGTCAACTAAATTTCTGATTTTTTTGGATTGGCCGGATTGTTACATAAATACCTGTGGTTTTCAAACGTTCCTTTTTTGTATAAATGTGTAGAAAAAAGAATAGCCAAATTATAAAGCTGTTTGATTCCGGTTTCAACTGTGTTGTTACACGTAAAACAAGAAATTTGAGACTTAAAGGTTATAAAATGTATAATAAAACCATTACGAGATGAGTATATTGTTACTAAGATACTACCCTCTGAGTCTTTTTTTATTGGGAGGTCGTTGTGATGGCGAAAAGAAAAACAGCAAAAAACACTCAGGAGAGAACACAAGCTGAAGAAACGGATATCGGAAGACGATGAAAAGAGTTCTTTTACGGGAGTACTTTATAATTTGAAATTTTTCGGTGATACACCCGAGGATGAAAAGAGAAAACGCATTGTTGTTGAAACACTTCTCAAGCTGCCTCCTAACGTGAGAAAAAAACATTAGATGAAGTTCTCTTTATCAGCTTGAGTACCGAAGGAGTGACTTTCAGATTTAACGGTTCGGTACAATTGAGAAAAAAAGATTTTAAACAGACAGGAGAATTTTATCATGGACAGATAGTACTGCACTTTATTATTCTGAATTTTAAAAAGTATCCGAAAGAGAGAAAAATGGATGTTGTTGCTCACGAGATTGCACATTTTATCCTTGGTCACCATCGAAAGAAAAAAATAAATATGGGTGTTATGGAACGGGAAGCAGACGATCTGGTGGAAAGCTGGAGGGATAAACGGGCGATAAAGACTACAATTTTTGATACCGTTATTTAAGAAAGGAACGTATGATGGCAAAGAGTACAGTAACAGAAACAGACTTAAATTTTATCGTTATGGAAGATCTCTCCTGGGCCTCTCAAGAACGCACAATTTCACTCGAAAAGGTTTTTAAGTACGTATCATCTGAAGCACAGAGAGCCATTGCCTGGTATCTCAGCAAAAAGAAATCAAAACGTATCTGGGCTCGATCCCTGCGTTTAACAGCCATTGTTGCAACGACTTTTGCGGGACTTATTCCTCTCTTGTCTCAGATATTTACCTCGAAGGGAATTCCAAATATTTCTCCTGCATGGGCTTCGGTAGCGCTGCTGGTTGCAGCTGCCCATGTCGGGCTTGACAAATTTTTCGGATTTTCGAGTGCGTGGATACGTTTTCTGACTACAGAATTACAAATACGCAGTGCCCTGCAGGAATTCCAATTGGACTGGGAAATTCAAAAAGCAAATTTGAAGGGGACAGACCCGAATGATGAACAGGTCCAAGGCATGTTGTCGCGTTGTAAAACATTCCTTTCACAAATTAATATTATTCTTAATAACGAGATGATGGCATGGAAACAGGAATTTCAGTCTGCATTGAAACATATCGATGATGCTGCAAAAGCACAGGCTGCAGTTGTCATGCTGGGCGGTGCTAATGTTGTGGTAAACAATGGAGACAAGTGTAATGACGGATGGAAGCTTTCAATTGATGGAGGCAGCCAGAGGCTTTACCGGGGGCAGACAGCAGCACTGCAGGATTTGACTTCAGGGATACATACAATCAGGGTAGAGGGTAAGGTTGGGGATAAGATAGTACAGGCAGAAAATGCGTTTCAAATATCTCCCGGCAGCACGGCAAGAATAGAATTAGAAATGATATGAACCAACATTGGGGTCAGACCTTCATTTTTCAATTGACAGGTTTCGCGTAATTGGTACAATGCTGGATTATGGCGAGACCATTGCGACTGGAATTTGAAGGTGCCTTTTACCACATCACATCACGAGGCAATCTGAGAGACAGAATATTCTTTGATGGCAAAGACAGAGAACAGTTTCTGGATATCTTAAGAAGGACAAAGGAGAGATATGGATACCTCATCCATGCATATGCCTTGATGGAAAATCATTATCATCTTTTTCTTGAAACACCAAAGGCAAATATCTCTCAGATCATGCAGAATATTAACACGAGTTATACGGTATACATAAACAGGAGGCATAAAAGATCTGGTCATCTGTTTCAGGGAAGATTTAAAGGGATAATCGTGGACAGAGAAACCTACCTGGTTGCCCTGTCAAGATATATTCATTTAAATCCGGTACGAGCTGGAATTGTGAATGCCCCGGAGGACTATAGATGGACAAGCTACGGCGAATATATTGGTGCTTCTCGGGAAAAAGAATCTATGGTAGATACTGCGGAAACACTTTCCCGCTTCGCCCGCACGAGAACTGCTGCGGTAATGGCGTACAGAGAGTTTTTGAGGGAAGGTATAGGAGAAGAGAATAATCCGATGGAAGATGTGGAAGCAGGATTTCTTCTCGGTAGTAAAACATTCAGAGAGAAAATAAAGGGTATGTTAGAGGGGAGGAAATCTGATGAGGAGATTCCGCAGTTAAAAAGGCTCAGGAAATCCATACCTCCAGATAAAGTGATAAAAATCTGTTGTAGGTATTACGGTAAAAAGGAAGAGGAGTTATTGAAAAAAGGCAGAGGAAATGAGGAACGGTACATAGCTATATATCTAGCAAAAATAGGGAGCAAAACGAAGAATAGCGAAATTGGAAGATATTTTGGGATAAAGGGGTCGACGGTAAGCGAGACGCTGAAGCGGGTTGAAGCCAGGATAAAAACAGAAAAAAAACTCCAGAAGGAGATTGAAGCATTAAACAAACAGATATTTGTTGAATAATGAAGGTCTGACCCCAATAACCCCAACAACCACTACATGCATTTAGTTTTCTCAAAGAGCGTTGATTTCATGGTACCGATGGCAATTCATGATATGGTCATTTACCATGCCGGTTGCCTGCATATGGGCATAGCAGATTGTTGAGCCCACAAATGTGAACCCCCTTTTTTTTAAATCCCTGCTCATTGTGTCAGATATTTCTGTTGTCGCCGGGATCTCCTTAACAGATGTATATCGGTTAACGATTGGTTTTCCGGCAACAAATTTCCAGATATAAGAGTTAAAGGATCCGAATTCTTTCTGAACTTCAAGGAATCTTTTTGCGTTATGTATTGCGGATACTATTTTAAGTCTGTTTCGAATGATCCCCTCATCCTGCAGGAGTGCCTCTATTTTCCTGTTGCCATATCGGGATACCTTCATGATGTCAAAATTATTGAATGCCCTGCGATAATTTTCTCTTTTCTTTAAAACGGTTTGCCAGCTGAGGCCCGCCTGCGCACCCTCCAGAACAAGGAACTCAAACAGCTTTCTGTCATCGTGTACGGGTACACCCCATTCATTGTCATGGTAATCAATATAAAGCTGACTTGATGTGCACCAATCGCAACGTATTATCATTGTCTCGTCCTCATCTCTTCTCATTGGTGTTTTTACAATAATGTATTTTCAACCATTTTTCTTTGCTCAGCACCAATGGGAATAGTATATTCCGCAAACTTTACAACACTCGTCTGATCAACAAAAAATACCAATTTATTGAACCCAAGATAATCGGCTTTAAACTAAATCTGAGTCCTCTTGTTGTATTAGCATGACTAATCTTCCAGGGGTGGCTCTGGGGTTTCTGGGGAATGATCCTGGTTATACCAATGACAGCTACTATCAAGATCATCTTTGAGAACAGAGAACTTCTTCATCTTGTGTCAGTCTTGATAGGAGGCAAAGTTCGTTTCAGGGAACCGCACGGCAGGCAATAATTGAGATATAAACAGGAATTTCAATGTTTGATACACCCGGACTCCGCTCGGCATGATGTCACACTGAGCGGAGTCGAAAAATCTGGCTCGTTAACCCTAATAATGGTTCCTGATTCAAAGTTTCCCATCATTCCTCTCTTGTGGTACAGCAGAGTTACTTCGCGTAACGAGCTTTAAAATCAGCCTGGCGTGCTTTGCGTCTTTCACTTTCTTCAGTGTCCATTTTGTTCAAATACCATTTGTGATTCTTGCTGTTCATGATCTCATTCAACCGTTCTTCGGTTGCTTTTGCTGCCTCAACTCTTTTCGTATCAGTTGAATTTTTTCCCTTCTCTATTAACTCTTCAAGCTCAGGGATAAAATGAGAATAAAAGTTTTTGGCAATATCATAGGTTCCGTGCCAATGCGTCCAGTCGGGTCCGCTCATTGCAGCTGCATGTCTTGCTCTCCTGCCTTCATGGTGCCAGAGCTCAAACCAGGTAAAATCAATCTTATTAGAGAATTCTACTGGTTCCCGAAGCGGTGCAGAAATTGCCATGAGCTCTATACCGGGACTCGCAAACTTCTCATGGTATAAATCAAGCAATGAATCGTATTGCCTGTAGAATCCGCTGACAAACGGTTGGTTGTGACAGTTGCGGCAGACATCCTGCATATTTCCTCTTCTGGTCTGCCAGTTCACATTCGCACCAGGAAGGCCCATTTTTTTATCAGCGACTTCAGGACGTACGGATATTATTGGTCTGTTGTTCCAGGAAATCCGCATTCCGACATCGTGAGTTACCGGCTGATTTGATGTTGCAGAGATGTGACAGGTTGCACATGTTGGCGCGGCGTTGTAGTCTTCTCCAAGTATCCATTTAGGATTGTCTAGATTCATCTTGTCAATATTGGCATAGAATGCAATACCATGCTTTGATTCCTGATAAATTTCCATCTGGGGATGGTCCGGTCCCATATGGCATTTGCCGCAGTTTTCAGGATGTCTGGCCTGCTTTACAGAGAAAATATGTCGTGAATGGCAGGCTGAACAAGAACCTTTGGAACCATCAGGATTGATTCGCCCGATACCTGTGTTGGGCCACGTTGCAGGGTCCAGCTTGCCGTCGGGGAGAACCTTAACGATGCTGCCGTGACACTGCCAGCATCCGTTTACGGCTGCGGCAGATACCCCTTCAGGAAACCCTTCGGTTACAAATCCATTATTCCCTTCCACGACTTCTGCAAGTACATTGTCGAGAGAACCCATAATGTTACCGGCATAAGCATGGTGAGATTCAGAAAACTCCATTACTTCGCGTTCATGGCATTTACCGCAGTCACGTGGACTGACGATAATAGAAATAAGTTTTCCTTTGTAAGTCGAACCATCTTCTAATTTTACATCATGCTGGAAGGCGTCAACATCACCCTCCTCTGCGGCGTGGCATTCATAACACCCGATATTCGCCCCAAAATGCTTGCTGGCGCCCCACTGCTGGTAAAGGGTATTCGACTCTTTTTTGTGACACTGGATGCACTCTGCAGACTCTGGAGTTATAGTAGCTGGCGAGAATGCTGCAGTAACCGGGGTCGACCTAAAGAAGAGTGCTCCTACCAGAAAAGCAAACAAGAGATAGTGAAATTGTTTCATAATCTAAGACCTCCCTTAATCATAAAAAATGTATTCTTATTACGCCTCCCTGGACAGGCCAGGATCAAAAAGCGATAAAATTCCAATGTATTCCGGCTCGGCCGGGTTATTAAATGAAAACCTGTCTGCCTGTGCCGAACACCTCTCTGCGTGCGACACGTACAGGCGGACGGCAGACGACGATTTTTGAAAATTCCCACTTTTTACATTGTTAATGTAGCAATGAGAATACTCCACAGTCTGTAATCAGAAATTCAACGGTGAACCAGTGAACGGAAAATCTATGGTTGGGCCAAAACTACCGATCTTCCGTTGCATGAAACATACCCGACGTAATCGGAATCGCAAGACGTAACATCCAACTGAAGAGAAGTATGCCGATTGACCAAATCCCAACACAAACAATGGTTTCATTAAGAGTCGGAGTATACTCTACGATTTCACCCAGCGGTGTCGGTAAGAAGCCAGGAATAATTAACCCCGGGCCTTTTTCTATCCAAATTCCTACTGTTGCCATAATGCATGCAAGATTTAACCAAATATGTCTGGCCGGGGTCTTAGAAAACCTACTAAGGAGGATTATTACGGCGGCGACTTCCATGGCAATCGCTGACCATATCCATGGTACAAGTGCATAATGTCCGTGAAGCCCGAAAAACAGGTACCGTGCACTCGCATTGTGCAGTGACTGGCTGTAAAACTCTTTGAATATTTCACATCCGAACAGAAAGAGGCTGATCAATAGTGATATTGTCACAATCTGTCTGAGGAGTTGAAAAACACGGTCTCCAATATGATATCCAGTAGTACTGCGAATAATCTGAAAAGCAACGATCATAAATGCTGGACCGGCAGTAAAGGCAGATGCAATGAAGCGCGGCGCTACAATTGCCGAATTCCAGAACGGACGACCTGCAATCCCAACGTAAAGAAATGCGGTGACCGTATGGATTGAAACAGCCCAGACAATAGATAAGATAATAAAAGGCATGTACAGCCATTTACTTGGTTTCTGACCAAGATATTTCATATAGAGGAGGTAACCGCAGACATGAGCATTTATGATAAAATACCCCGTAAGTGCTACCACATCCCAACTGAGCATTGATATGGGAAAATTGAAGCGTCCGATTACGGGAATTAAATGCCAGAAGCGTCCCGGACGACCCAGATCCACCGTAACGAAAAGCATGCACATTATCATTACTGCGACAGCAAACAATTCACCGAAAATAACGATATTGTGCATCTCCTCCTCTTTGTATAGATAGGCGGGTATAACAAGCATAACTGCCGCTGCTGCCATTCCAACAAGGAAAGTAAAGTTAGCAATATAGACTCCCCAGGAGACTTGATCCGTCATCCCGGTTGTGATTAATCCTTCAACGAACTGATTACAATAAGCCCGGAGTCCGAAGAAAGAAAGAATGGTCAAGAAAATCATCCAGGAATAGAAAGCGATGTGTCCTCTAAAACTGAGCCTTACGGCTCGGAGGAGAAACAATCCATAGTTAGAGAGTGATCCAGAGATCGCCTCTTTATGAACCTCACCGTTTTCAATTTTTTCCATCTTTTACCTCCAGGTCAAGAATGTATCGGGCCAACTGAGAACAATTAATCCAGTAAAGTGAATATTTTCGTTTAAGGTTCGGGGGAAACAATTTTATATTTTATCGCGAACCCTTAGCCATTGTCTACTTGCTCCATGAACAAAAACACGGCCGATAAACTAAAACTGCCAGGATACAAGGCCCGTAATTATTTCACAACCTGAACGTGCTTAAGTTCCAGATTTTTAATTACTTATCACAGCAACGCAGTAGATGGGTAGTTTCCGTTCAACCACTATTTATCAAACCAATAATAGAACTTTGGCCGAGTTCCCACTTCCTCTTTAAATACATACACTCTTTTTTCCCGCAATATATGCCTGATAACACTATCTGGATCCAAAAGATTTCCAAATTGCCTTGCACCGGCCGGGCACGCTTCAGAACATTTTGGAAGGAGTCCATTGCGCACCCTTCCGAGACAAAAGGTACATTTTTCCATGGTTCCTTTGGGGCGAATTCGATTGCCAAGGTATGCCATTTCGGGATTAATCTGCTCCTTTGGGATTTTTGGTTCGGCAAAATTGAATCGGCGCGCCCAATAGGGACACGCTGCTTCGCAATATCGGCAGCCAATACACCAGTCATAGTCAATAACAACAATACCATCGTCATCTTTCCATGTTGCTCCCACCGGACAAGCTTTTACGCATGGTGGGTTCTCACACTGCTGACACTGAACCGGCATATAATATTTCCCTTCGGTGGGCACGGTATCCGGAGCGTAATCGTGATTAGATTTTTCAACATCAAAGGTACCATCCGGCATTTCCAGTACTCTAATATACTGGATTTCAGGATCTCTTGATTGATTATTTTCCTCAACACAGGCATGCACGCAACGTCGGCATCCCACACAACGACTGATATTTAACGCATATGCAAATTGAACGTCAGGGATTGGTTTTGGATCTTTCACGCGGGCTTCTATTCCGTGCCGCTCTTTTACCTCATTTTCAATGCGTTTCAGTATTCTTTCCATTCTTCCTGGGGTCAGACGTTCATAATGCTGCTGGAAGAAGGTTTCTAGCGATGTATCGTTCTTAAATTTGCGAAGCGGAAGCATTGCCGCACTGGTGCCTCCAATTAAAAGTGAACCCAATGCACCTGCTTTGAGAAAACTTCTCCTGCTTAAGGGCTTAAACATCTCCTTTTTGCCTGCGGCGCTCTTTCCGGTAGTTTTTTCAGACATTCAATGAGCCTCCTTTTCTGCTTTTCTGCCCGGGACAGCAGGGGCTGACATGGGGACAAGTTGCGGGAACTGAGGGTCATGAGGGTTATGGCATTCTATGCAGACGAGCGAATGCCATCCTTTTTCTGTTCTATTCCAAGAACCGCTGGTGCGGCCGTGGGCGCCAACTTTCCAGTCCGCATATACCGTGCCATGACATTTGGCGCATAATTCTACCGGTTTGTCAGAAGGTATCTGTTTGCCGTCGTTTGTTACATAGGCATTCCGATTGGTTTTATGATGACAGTTCAGGCAGTTATCGTTGCTGCCGTGATTCAGCTTTAAGTCCACGTGTTCGGCTACTCGGGATTTTTTACTTCTAACGGCACCAAATATCCGGTGGCATTCATTACAGGAATATTCAAAAAGCTCCCCTCGGCGTAATTTCAGCCGACGAAGATATCCCTGCACCGGGGTGTAATCAACCAATCCTTTATTTACCTCGGTGCAATTTTTATCGCCTTCGGCAAAGGATACGGAAGGAGAAAAAGATAATAACCAAAAAAAGGCACACAAAAAAGAGCTTCTGTATATGATGTTCCTATTTGTTTGGTAAAGAAATAAATCGTGCGCAATGGGTCCCAATTTTATTATGCTTGGACTCTTAAAACGTGAAGAAGAAGATAAGTAATAATTTTTTATACAGATAAGTTAGATCAATTATTGTTAAATTTCAAGGTTTTTCCTTAATTTTTCCTTAATTTGATCTGTTTTAGGAATGAGTCGTTAGTGTTTTTGAGCAAAATCAATGGAAGTGATATGTCTACTTTTCAATAAGAGACAAAACATGGATATGATTTGGGATACCGGGAGAGACCCGCACAGAGAACATTCTTTAAGTAACCTTTCAAAGCGCTCCCATACAAAAAATTACCGAGAGACACCCAAAAATTGTTTACTTCCTTGTCAACACATCATACTTACAGAATTTGAACGGTATCTCTTCTTTTTCACAGATAGCGGCAACTGATGAAAGTATTGATTTCTGATAACACTCCGGTAATCTCCATGACCCTCCCTGCACTTTTCTTTTCCCGATTGGAAAGGAATCCCGGAAAAGAGCACCAAACATAATCTTTGCTTGTGCTGCTTTGTTTGAAACAGGAATTTTTAATGGTTTACCAATAATGGTTTTAACACCGGCACTCTTTGCAAATCGAATCAAACTGACCAGGTCTTCCCGGGTTTGTGGTTCAGGTAAGGAATAATGGTTTAATCTTCTGTGACCTCTCTCCTCTTCTGCAATATCTGATGATGGCATAAGAGGATCTATTCTCATTTCGGTATCAATGTTATTTTCAGTCAGCAATTTTATCGACTTTAACCTGCTCTCAATACTTGGTGCATCAGGTTCATAAAACCTTCTCACTTCATCACGCCAGAATGCGCAGGTAACTTGTACAACAACCGGCCTCATTGATTGCCTGTTGAGAAGAGAAATATACTCATCTTCACACAGGAGTCTCGGGTTTTTTGTCAAAAGGACAACAGAGCTGAAAAGAGTTCTTAACTCTGAAATTTTTTGAAGGGCGAACAAGGTGTTCCGGTACTGTGTCTCCAGACTTTCCTGGCAGATATCAGTCGAATTACTCAAGTGAAGCGGTGAAACAGGAACTCCAAAATATTTTATGTCATGCATGTCTTTAACGAGCTTTTCCCTGAAACCGGATTTTACATGAGGTGAATATCCAACGGACTCCCTGGAATAACCATTTACATAACAGTATTTGCAGGTATGTTCACAGCCAGCGTATACGTTGAGACAGAAACGGAGACCATCAGGAAATCTTTTTGATCTATCAGCAAGAGGGTCGTATAGATTAATTAAACGATTCTTCAGAGATGGAGGTAATTTCATGGGTCTTCGTGAAAAAAAGTACCGGTATACGGCTCTTTTTTCCTTATCTGAATGGTTCCTCTTCTCAAAAACAGGCTTAAATTTTCCCGGGACATTTTGTATGAGAGTCTCACAGTCTGAATCTATGAAGGAATCTAATTGTGGCATTTTATCAAATATAAAAAGATAAACATCCTTTGTGCTGTTTCCGGAGAGTGTAATCCTTCCAAACCAGCATGACGGTGAAATTGCAAATGAGCAACTTTCCTCGTAGAGGGTAAAGAGTTCTCCTTTGCCGAACTGACTATTTTAACTTTTTCATCTCCAGTAATCATGTTTTTTTTATGGAAATGATTGGTCACAGATATTCAGATGTGTTAACAGTTTGTTTGAAAAATCTTGATTTTTGTGAATGATCATTCTATTGTTATATTGTTACCGGGAAGTCGGCACTAATCATCATTTTTCATCCATTAAATATTTAGTCATGCCAGCTGTCACAGTTTGAATTTGGTTTCCGGAATGGAATTCCATTTTAATCTGAATCAGTCAATGGATTATATTTTGTTGTGCGGAAGCACACCCGCTTGAACCCTGCCCGACTTCTTCATTCAGGTGAGGAGTCAATCAGGCGTGTACCCAAAAGGGCGTTAATCGACAACAGGGAGATAGTTGCGGCCATGTTGAAAGAGTTGTCCCAGCCCAGTCCTTAGCAACACGGACGGGCGAAGAGGATGATTCTGGCGGACGGGATGTGCTAACTCAATGGGATGGCACCTGGCATTTTAAGTGATGAAAAGCCAATGATTACCATGAGAAAATTGATTATCTCAATACTGGTTTTCGTGTTATGTTGTGGGTGTACGTCTATGAACAGGTATCGGGTTTCTTCTACCCCGGTTGCGAAAATGAGTAATCAAGCGTTACAAAGGGATTACTTGAAGACCTTGAATATCTGTACACTCCTGCACAGTGATTTGAGAAACTTGAACCAAGATCAGATTACAGCACTTGTTGACGCACAGGTAAGGCTCATCGAAATAAAAAAAGAACAGTTTATGAGAGGCGCATATCCATAATCTTATTTTATTCGTTTACGCCCTTTCTCTTTCTCATATATATTTTCCGGTTACCCCATAAATTTGGTACTTAGCGCCATCTACCTTGCCATTACCTTTTCAGGAACGGTATTTATGGGTGTAGCCGGTTATTTCAGCCGTTTTATTCGTAATGAGCGGGAATCCAGGTTTTCTCTTCATATTCCTGCCAGTTGCCTGATGGCACGTTCCTGTCTTCGTAATGCCCCTCGATTCTTCGGTCTCCCTCGTAACGTTCTGCAACCCAGACTCTCTCTTTCTTCGATGTATCAACCCACTTTCTCTGTTTTACATATTCATAATGGCCTTCAACATAATTTTTTCCCTCGCCGGATCTCGATTGTCTCTCCATCTGAAGTTCTCTTTCCATTTGTGCATATTCGGCTTTTTCCCTCTTTTTGTCCAGATGGTCACCGACTAATGCACCACCTAAGGCTCCGGCTCCTGCACCAATTGCTGCTCCCATAGCAGGACTCCCAGTTAAAGCTCCTATAATTGCGCCTGTAGCTGCTCCGGCTCCCGTTCCAACGGCTGCTCCTTTTTGAGTGGTAGTCATACAACCGGTAGTAAGAGCTAATATAACCATAACGCAGAGTGGTATAACAATAGGTTTTGTCTTCATTTTATTACATCTCCAATTAAATGTTAGAAAAATAAATTTTTTATTACCTGCAATCTTAGCGTATATATCTGTCTGATCTATAAAGATAGTGAGGTCTATGGCTAATTGCTAGACTTATGACCTCTCTAAAAACCTTTTTTACTATCTAATAAGAACTACCAGTGTAATGTTTGTAATTATCGGCTCTCAGATAATTTCTTTACAGTCCATAATTATGGTATTCAATATGCTTTTTTTGTCTTATAAGATTGTAACGTAACCATACAGGAGGAGCTGAATATGGAGAAAATTAATAAAATTCACTCTGAACTGAAAGGTTTGTACTCACAAAAAGCGGATCACAGGCTGAAGGGTATCATCGAAGTGAGGAAAATGTTAACTTCTGAACAATTTAAAAGATTTTGTGAATTAAGAAAAGATATACGAACTATAAAGAAAGAGCGGAAAGGTTTTATTGAATCACCTGGGAATCTTTCCCTTATTACGATAAAGAAAAGTTAGACTGTAAAGTTGTTTGATTAAAAAGATTAGAAATACCTACAATTATTATTCTACAACGCTGGGACGTATTGTAATTGCTACTGGTCTAAAACTCAAAGAACTACGTATTAGTCCGCAGGTTTATTATTAAATATTTTTCTTTAACACACCGAAGGAGGGTAAAAAAGTCTATAAGGTGACGATTTCCAGTCAAAAAGAAGTAAGAAATTGTCGATTTAGACTATGTTCATGCATAGAAATTTCAAAATCATGTTTTATGTGCGTTAGCATATGCCCAAAATGGCGTTAATCAACGACATGGATGTTGTTGTAGCAATTTTGAAAGAGTTGCGCAGGATGCGCTTAACTCGTACAAAAAGAGGAAGTCTGTCCGAGAATTTACATTTCTCGGACAGATCGTAATAGTTGTGGAGATTTATGAATGTGTTATGTTACCCAATTTTGTACATAGCTTGTAGCGCCCTCAACATAAAAGTTCAATGCGAGTGTACCCTTAAGCTTCCCATGTTCCTCAATTTTATCTTCAAATCGTACGGTAATTAATACAACCTCGGCAGTTTCAATTTCTCCCACCGGTTTTCCCCATCGGGCATAAACTTCTTTTACGGGAGGCAAGCCCTCATTGTGATTGAGTGTCACAAGGGGTTCTCCTTTAATATTAGATCCTTCAATCAATATATCCGCCGTGAATTCTTTAGGCAAAATCACACCCTTAAAATCCTTCTGTTTAAAAACAAGTTTTTTTACCAAGTTATTTTCTCCTCTGAAAAGGTTAACAATTTACATTACAATTACTAATCAGTGATTATAATAGATTTTAGCAGAGAAAAAAAATTATTTTTACGTCACTTTAAAAATAAAAGGTAATTGAGTAGTTCCGAGAACCAACAATTTTGATCCTCTGTTTCACTTTCTTCAATTCCTTTAAATTTTATGTTATTCACAAAGAATCAGTTATGATCTTATTTTTTTCTCGATATTCTTTGTTTTTACTTTGAATGTTTTCAATCTTGCATTTCCAGAAAATTACAAATATAATTACTTCGCTGATTCCCCGTGCATTTTTATACTCCCTCATTATTCAAATGTAATATGAATATTCTCTAGAAGGGAATCATCAAAATAGCGAGGAGTTTATTCAGTGGATTTCTTTCCGCAACCGAAAATGATCATTTATACGTTTCCATACAGACAACATTATAGAGTGGCCAAAAATGCAACTTCGTGTTTTATTTGTTGAAGATTCACAAGATGATCTAGAATCGACGCTGCACGAACTGCGTAACGGAAACTATAATTCTGTTTATGAGAGAGTAAGCACATCATTTGCTTTGATTACGGCACTAGACAGTCAGTCTTGGGACGTAATCATAATAGACTATTCCATGCAAAATTTAGAAGGAGTTGATGTGTTGAAACTTGTTCAGGAAAGGGAACTCTTTCTTCCCTGCATTATTGTTTCGGATGTTAAAGGAGAAGATTTTGCGGTAGAAGCAATGAAAGCCGGTGCCACTGACTATATTATGAAAGACAACCTGAAAAAAATAGTATCGTCTGTTGAGTTGGCATTAAAGAAAGCAGGGGAGTGGTATAGAAAAAAGTTAGAGTTAGCGGAATTAATAAAATTCAAAACTCTTCTTGATAATCTTAACGACCTGTCTTATATGTGTGATACGAAGGGAAACATTCTTTATGTTAACAAGATATTTGAAAAATTGTCAGGCCATAAAAAGAAAGAGTTTTTTCAGAAGTCATTTATTCCTCTTTTCGAAGGGGAAAGCCTTGAAAAAGCAAAGAACCTATACTCAAGAACATTGAAAGGAGAAAGCCCTGTAGACGAAATATACTTTAAAGACACTGGAATCTTATGTGAATATAAAAATATTCCAATGCGTGACAAAAAAGGAAATATAACAGGAGTCATTGGAATTGCGAGAGATATAACGAAACGTAAACAGTTAGAAAAAAGGATGAAAGTTTTAAACAGATCCTTGAAACAGGAAGTAACTAAGCAGACGTCAGAATTAATTAAGTCAAACGAAAAACTAAAAAAGAAGATTCATGAGCATAAGCGGACCGAAAACGCTTTACGCAAAAACGAAAAATGGCTTCGGGGGATATTTGCCTCCCTTCATGAAACTTCCATTGCGGTCTTTGGCAGGGAAGGCTATATTATTTCATTGTGGGGAACTCCTGTGCTGGATGAACGCTATGGTCTTCGTTCCGCTGACGTCGTTGGAAAAAAAATTAATGAGCTTCTTCCTCCAGAGCAGGCAAAGAAAAGAGTCGCAGAACACAATGAGGTTTTTGACACAGGAGAGAATAAAATTGTAGAGTATCAGATCACGTTTCCACGCGGTGATTTCTGGCACGAAGTGTCGCTTTGCCCGTTAAAGGATACAGGGAGCAACATAACGGCTATTGTTGGATTTATTCGTGACATTACCGACCGCAAGCAGAGGGAAGAGAAAATTTTGCAATCAGAAAAGTTAAAGGCCATGGGTGTGATGACCTCTGGAATTACCCATGAGTTTAATAATATCCTCGCAATAATCAAGGGTTTTACGCTTTTGTTAAAGGAAAAATACGGAGATCACAAAGAAGTAATTGATAAAATTTCCATTATCCTGAAAAGTGTCGATGACGGTGTTGAAATAGTTAACAGGATGCAGGAGTTTACAAGAAGCGAAGTGGATAGATCTGAGTTGAAGCCGGTGGACGTAAGAGAAATATTAGAACAGGTGATTGAATTTTCAATGCCCAGATTGAAGACTATTTCTGAGGCAAACGGAATAACATATTATATAGACAGGAAAGGTATGAGGAAAGTGCCTGAGGTATCGGGAAATAGTACAGAGTTGAGAGAGGTAATCTTAAACATCATAAATAACTCTTTGGATGCAATGCCAGAAGGTGGTCGTCTTACTTTGCGCACATGCAAGAAGGACGACAGGGTAATCATGAGTATTTCAGATACGGGTGAGGGTATGGGTGAAGATGTTCTGAAGAATATATTTGATCCTTTTTTTACTACCAAGTCGCCGAAAGGAACCGGATTAGGTATGAGCGTCAGCTATGGTATCATTAAAAGACATGGCGGTAAGATAGAAGTTATAAGCAGGATAGGGAAAGGAAGCACAATTACCATACGATTACCTGTAAGTAATAATACAAGTAATCTGTATGCAACAGACGTTACACAAAAACAGGAACCGGGAGTAATGAATTTAAATATTCTGGTTGTTGATGATGAACAAGCTGTATGTGAGTTGTTGGTCGAATTTCTCTCACAAGAGGGACATAAAGTTAAGAGCGTGTGCTGCGGTAGCGAGGCAATCAAACTCTTAAAGATGGATAGCTTTGATCTCGTGCTCTGTGACCTGGTCATGCCCGATATTAGTGGAAGAGGGGTAATAAAAATATTGGATACTTTAGACAAAAGGCCTAAGGTCGGACTAATAACCGGCTGGTCAGAAAAGATACAACCCTCTTATAAGGAAGACTTGAAAGTAGACTTTATTGTCAAGAAACCTTTTAGTTTTTCAGAGCTTTCAAAAGAAATAAATGATGTATTCTGTATATACTAAAACCATTATGAGATGAGTATAAATTATCAGAATCACTAAAGGTTGTTTGATTTATTATAAAATACTTTAAGATGATTGCTTGGCGATAACTGTTGTATTTTTAGCGTTTTACGTTGTTACCTTCCTGTTTCAGCTTTACAGGTAAACAAACCAATAGACTACATTTTTTACCCGGAAGCACCCCCGTCTGAACCCTGCCCTATTTATCCATTCATGCGGGGGAGTCATTCGGGCAGGTGCCCAAAATAGCGTAAGGCAACTACAGGGATGCTGTTGCACGTCTGGTCTACAGGCCATTGGGAAGAGGTAGCCATTTTGAAAGATTTGTGCCAGCCCCCTTCCGTACTGATACGGGCGAGCGAGGAGTATTCTGGTGGGTTGGATGCGCTTAACTCGAAATAGTAATAGGAATTATATGGCTTTTTAATATGATTCGGATTAGAATACAATTTTTTGAATTCATACAGTTGTAAATTTGAGATGAAAAGGCTACCTATTTAATTTTTATGACAATGAAAGGGGAACATTATGAATATTTCACGAATAAAAATATTTGTTCTTTGTGCTATTGCTTTTTGTGCTTTTGGTATTACTGGTTGCAAAAAAGAAGGGACTGCTGAAAAAGCGGGTAAAGAATTCGACCACACTGTCGAATCTGCCAAAGAAAAATTGCACGAATCGACAAAATAATCAAAGCCGTAATTGGAAATATAGGCCCTTTAACCTATGCAAGATAACAAAAAAACCCACCTTCATGGTGGGTTTTTTTGTTTACGCTCCCCGGGTAGGATTCGAACCTACAGCCTAGTGGTTAACAGCCACCCACTCTACCATTGAGCTACCGGGGAATATATTACTGATGTATTAAATATTAAAATAATTTGCTATTTATACCACGATCTTTCAAACTTTTCAATAGGTAAACATAAAGACGCTGATTATTTCTGCATTTTTTTTGCTAATTTACTCTTCGTAAATTTTTTTGGTAGGAAAGTTGTTTTCTTATTTAAATCGTGAATATTTTGAAAGAGTTGCGCCAGACCGACGTGCATTCTGGCGGGCAGGAAGCGCTAACTCGAGTGATTGGCATCACAGTATTCCAGGATTTTCGATAGTTCATGTTTGATTTTGCCCCGCTCAACAATCATGTCAATGAAACCATGTTCAAGCATGAATTCAGTTGTCTGAAATCCTTTTGGAAGAGTTTTCTTTATGGTTTCCCTGATCACCCTGGGGCCCGCAAATCCTACAAGGGCCCCGGGTTCTCCCACGATTATGTCTGCCTGTGAAGCGTAACTTGCCATGACACCACCTAATGTCGGATCGGTGAGGATAGAAACAAAGAGAAGCCCGGCTTGATGTAACCGGGACAGGATAAAGCTGGTCTTCGCCATCTGCATAAGAGAGAATGCGCCTTCGTGCATCCTGGCTCCTCCACCGGACCCGGATGCAATGATGATGGGTAATTTTTGTTCCAACGCCATTTCAGCTGCCCTCGTAACCTTTTCTCCAACAACTGATCCCATACTACCCATGATAAAACTTGGATCGGTTACTACAATCATTACTTCCTTTCCTTCGATTGTTCCCTTTCCCGCTGTGGCTGCCTCATTTAAACCAGTTTTCTTTTTCTCACTTGCAACCCTGTCTTTATAGCTTATACGGTCTTTAAAGTTTAAGGGATCAACAGGCGACATCTCCTTCCAGTATTCATCAAAACTATCTGCATCAAGCATGATTTTTATCCGTTCAGCAGCGGATATCCTGAAGTGGAAATTACATTCCGGGCAAACAAAGAACTTTTCTTCCACTTTCTTTTTATAGACGAGACTCTTGCACCCTTCACATCTAATCCATAAACCGTCAGGCATATTTCTTTTTCTTTTAAAAAACAAATGTGTACCTCTCTTTTAATCCAGGTAACAGGTGAATATAGAAAGCTGTCACAAATTCTCTGGCTAGTTTTTTATCAACAGATTGCTGTTGTCCTGAGCTATCCGGCGCAGTTCATTTATCGCCTCATAATAGTCACTCTTGGCAAATATCGATGTTGCAGCGGCAAAAACGTTTGCACCTGCTGATGCAGCTTCAGAGATCGTTTCCGGTTTTATTCCGCCATCTACTCCGATATCCAAATTTTCTGGTGCGGCTTCTCTCAGTGTTGTTATTTTGGCACAAACAGATTTGATAAACTTTTGTCCCGCAAAACCCGGGTAAACAGACATTACAAGAAGCATGTCAATTGTGTTTAACAGTTTTATCACAGCCTGTGCATCGGTGTCCGGACTAATCGCGATGCCGGCCTTAAGCCCGGTATCCTTGATTATGTCGATCACTTTTAGAGGATTATCTGTTGCTTCAATATGGAACGTTAAAATATCGCCTTTCCCGGCTTTCTCGGCAAACGAGCCTGCGTATTTCTCAGGATTTTCAATCATCAGATGAATATCAAGAGGTATATGTGTCTTTTTCTTTATTCCTTCGACGATGAACGGGCCCATTGTTATATTTGGAACAAAATGCCCATCCATCACATCAATGTGAATTAAATCTATTCCTGCCTTTTCCACTCTTTCCAGTTCACTACCGAACTGAGTTGGATCAGCAGCAAGTATCGAAGCAGCTATTTTTATTTTCATATTAATTGAGATCCTGTTTGTTAGGTTTATCAGTAAGCGTTGCTATACCCGGCAGTTCTTTCCCCTCCAGCAGCTCCAGGAATGCTCCACCACCTGTTGATATGAAGGAAACCTTATATGATTCTCCCATTCTATGGAATGCGAGGTCTGTATCTCCTCCTCCGACTATAGTCAAAGCATATGCTGAAACTACTGATTCGACCATCGCATATGTTCCCCTGCTAAAGGCATCCATCTCAAATGCTCCCATAGGGCCATTCCAAATAATGGTTTTTGCGTTTTGCATAGCTTCAGAAAAGAGTTTCGTACTTGCCGGTCCTATATCAAGGGCATACCAGTCGTCAGGTATTTCCTGAAAGGTTGCAACCTTTGTTTCTGCACGCTTATCAAAATTGTCAGCAATTACAAAGTCTACGGGCAAATATATCTTAACACCTCTCTCTTTTGCAAGCTTGTTGATCATCATGACTTTTACTATTACCGTTTCATCAATCTTGGCCTGACCTACTCCATATCCGTGTACATTGAGAAAGGGAAATGACATTGCACCACCAATAATTAATTTATCAACCTTTTTGACAAGATTCTCGATGATTTTTATCTTATCTACAACCTTGGCTCCGCCAATTAAGGCTACCAGGGGTCTCAATGGATTATTAACCGCTTTTTCGAAATAATCAATTTCCTTCTTTAACAGAAATCCTGCTGCTGATTTTTGAATGGCTCCATTTATGCTTACCATTGAGGCGTGCTTCCTGTGACAATTTCCAAATGCCTCCTGTATATATACATCGCATGAGCCTACCAAGGCCTTAGCAAATAGGGGATCATTTTCCTGTTCTTCCCGATGGAATCGCAAGTTTTCTAACAACAGGATATCTCCCGCTTGCATATTGTTAATTTTCTTTTCTACCTCGGGTCCTACACAGTCTTTTGCGAACATTACCTCTTTATCAAGCAGCCTGTGTAATCTCTTTGCAATCGGCCGTACACTCAGGCTTGGCACAACCTTTCCATTTGGCCTTCCAAGGTGAGAAGCCAGGATAATTTTTGCTCCTTCATCAAGGAGATAGTTTAAGGTAGGTAATGTTGCCCGTATCCTGGCGTCATCGGTTATATTCCCCTGGTCATCAAGTGGAACGTTATAATCCACCCGCACAAAAACCTTCTTGCCTTTCAGTTCCAGATCTGTAATAAATAGTTTTTTCATAGCCATAATTATGTACTCTTTTACATTTTCCCGAAATATTGAATCAGATCAACCATGCGGTTTGAATATCCCCATTCGTTATCGTACCAGCCTATCACCTTAATCAGATTGCCGCCGGTAACATAGGTAGACTTCGCATCAAAGATACATGAATGTTCATTACCTATTATGTCAGAAGAGACAATGGGATCTTCACAATATTCCAGTATACCCTTTAGCTGGTTATTTGCTGCATCTTTCATTACGCTATTGACATCGTTAATACTCACGTTCTTTTTTACTAATACAACCAGATCGGTTACGGAGCCGTTGACAACCGGTACCCGCATTGCCATGCCATCAAGTTTTCCTTTAAGTTCAGGAACAACCTCGCCGATTGCTTTTGCAGCGCCGGTTGTGGTTGGGATTATGTTTATGGCAGCAGCCCTTGCTCTCCTCAAATCGCTGTGCATTAAGTCTGTTACTCTCTGGTCGTTCGTATATGCGTGTATGGTAGTCATAAGCCCTTTTTCTATTGAAAAGTTGTTGTTGATTGTTTTTGCAAGCGGTGCAAGGCAATTTGTTGTACAGGATGCGTTAGAAATGATCTTATGTTCGGGTTTCAGGTCATTTGTGTTAATTCCAAATACGATGGTTGCGTCAAGTTTTTCCTTCGATGGTGCTGAAAGGATAACCTTTTTCGCTCCTGCCTGGAGATGCTTTTCGCAATCAGATCGTTTGGTAAATATACCAGTTGATTCAACTACAACATCAACTCCCAAATTACCCCATGGGAGTTTAGCAGGGTCACTTTCCTGTAACAATGCGATCTCTTTTTCGTTTACGACTAATGCATTATCTTTCGCAACAACTGTTCCGTTAAATTTTCCGTGAACTGAATCATACTTAAGAAGAAAGGATAAGGTCTGAGAATCGGTTAAATCGTTTATGGCTACCACTTCGACGTCTCCCCTTTTTGCAATTACCCTATACACATTTCTGCCAATTCTACCGAAACCATTTATTCCCACCTTAATAGTCATTATGAAACATCCTTTCCGATCAAAAGAGAGATGATTTATTTTCGTTTAACAAAATTCAAAGCCTGTGATGTGTCGTTTTCCAAATTACGGTATCACAGATTAAAGTGTTTATCTGTTTTTCTCAATATAAATATGTTGAATAAATTGTAATTTATTATACAGTATGTTTTTATCCTTATAAGACGAAAGGTGTGTTTTTCGTTCTTTAATTTTTAAACTTCCATAAGATTCTCGTCAATGCCGATCATGTAAATGATAACCAGAAGTAAAGAGCTGTGTATTTTAACGTATTTGACAGCAACTATCTAATATATTGAGGAAATAGCAATGGATGGGTTCAAAGTACTGAAATTAAAATTTTAAAAAAACCACTATTATTTGTCAAGTTTTTTCTAAATGCTGATATGAAGAGATATGTGCTACTTTTTTTGTTGCTTTCCAGCTGTGCAGCGATACCAACCGTTCCTGACGTTAACGTTAATGACAATTTTGCACATGAGGAAATTCAAAAAATTGCAGTGTTGATGTTTGAAACATCATGGGATGACAGCGATAAAGCGGTGTTAAATTTTTCAAAGACTATAGTAGTTCCGGATGCAGGAGCAATCCTTGCAAACATAATAACGTTAGAACTATCAAGGTGGGGCAGGTATTTTGTCCTGGATAGAAAGGATTTAGACAAAAAACTTAAATCAATGAATATTCGAGAAAAAGACGTTTTGAACGAGTCAAATTACCTGAATCTGGGAAAATCGCTGGGTGTGGATGCAGTTGTTGTTGGCGAAATTGAGAGGTTCGATGCTTCTTATAAAAAATTGTTTGGTAAGTTTACTTCTGCATTACACAGTAATGTCTCGTTTATTGGACGGTGCCTGGATGTTACGACAAATGAGGTGGTCTGGTCTATGATGATAGACGGAACTTCAAATAAAGTTAATGAAAGAGCCTTGGCATCTGCTTTGGTTGCAGAGGCCGTTAAAACCCTCAAAAAGGAAATTCAATAACCCAACCTGGCAGAACTGGAACACATCTGAAATTTATGCCTCTCTGGTTCTGCCAGGTTGTCAAATGAAAACCAACGGTTTTCAAACTTTCCCTTTAGAAAGAAAAAATAACTTAATAATAAAACTGTTTGATTTTAGCACAACCGGGTTAATACTTTAAAAAGACCTCTTAATGAACAGGTATTTTGATTATCCACGATGCTATTAAACAAATTTCTTTACTACATCTAAGGAGTGGTAGAACAATCTCTAAAGTAACAATTCTGAGACAAAAAAAATGAAATTGTTGACTTAGAGACTGGCGAGATTCTAAGATTGTGGTAAGTACAAACCATGCTCCCTGATATAGATCTCAACACATTGAGGTACGAGATCCCGAATAGTGGTTTCCATTTTCACTCTTTTTCTGATATCTGTAGATGAAATTTTTACAGGTTCAATTTCTACACGTAATCTTTCCATATCAAGTGACTTATCTTTACCAATGATATCTGTTAATGTATGCGGAACATTCGTTGTGTAACCCGGCCTGTTTACGATAACAAAATAACATAATTCTGAAAGACTTTTGATGTTTTTCCACAGAACCAGTTCCTGCAATGAATCTGAACCTAAAATGAGAAATACCTCACAGGCAATATTACCCATCCGTGAATCAGGGGAAGGTGTGTTGGCTATGAGAATTTCTTTTATCGTGTCTATTGTATATGACTTTCCCTCGCGTTTGATTTCTATATCAGATACTTCAAAATTTTCATATTCCCGAATTGCCTCTTTTACCATCTGGTAGCGATGTTGTGCATTGGCTAAGTATTCAGCATCTTTGTGAGGTGGTATGTTAGTGGGAATAAAAATGATTTTGGATAAACGGTGGTATTGATACACCTCTTCTGCCATAATCAAATGGCCTTTATGAATTGGATTAAAGGTGCCACCTAATATGCCTATCCTTCTTCGTTGCAACAACTCTGAACTGGGTTTTGTATCCACGTTTAAAGATTATGGAGAAAATGCCGATCCGTAGTTCCTTATTTCAAAGGTAAATAATTCATTTGTTCTGGCTCGTCCAGGTTGGGTAGGATAATATAACATTACGAGTAAAGTCAAGGATGAAACAAGAGTGATGGATGCGATATTTTTTACCTGTGATGCCGGGAAAGTTAGCTGAACCTCTCTGGTAGGTTTTAAATTGACTCAATAAAAGACGTGTGCTAACATTACCCATTTGAAATTATATAAGCTGATGAGTTGCATACGTTTATAATTAAGTAACCACCTGCCTGTCCCGCAGGTGGGTGGAGTGGTTCGATTTATGAAAATAGCATACTTTGATTGTTTTTCGGGTGTCAGTGGTGATATGATTCTCGGGGCGCTGCTCCATGCGGGATTTACGTTACATAAACTTGAGGGAGAACTCAGGAAGATCAAAATAGAGGGTTATGAACTTGGTCAAAAAAAAGTGACTCGATCAGGAATTACCGGAACAAAATTTGACGTGTTCATTCACCAGAGGAAAACATCCAGGGAAGGCGACCACAAAAGGACTTTCAAAACCATAGCCAGGATAATTAATGATAGCGCGCTCGATGAAAATATCAAAAAAGATAGTATTAGAATCTTTGAGAACCTGGCAAAGGCTGAAGCCCGTGTGCATGACACATCACCGGATGATGTTCATTTTCATGAAGTCGGTGCTGTTGATTCGATGATTGATATTATCGGGTCCGTAATTGCTCTACATGCCCTTACAATTGAAAAGGTATGCTTTTCTACAATAAGGACTGGGACAGGAGTAATTACGTGTGATCACGGGACATTTCCGATACCAGCGCCGGCAACAGTTGAACTACTTAAAGGGTATACTGTAACAGGAACGGATATACCGTATGAGCTCACGACTCCCACCGGAGCTGCAATCCTGACTACGTTAGGGGAAAGCGTAAAGATGTGTCCGGAAATTTCATTATCAGAAATTGGATATGGGGTTGGTTGCCGTGAGATACCTCAGATTCCCAACTTGCTGAGGGTAATGATAGGCGAAACAACTTCATTGTACGAACAGGACGAGGTTTGGGTAGTGGAGACAAATATTGATGACATGCCAGGTGAGCACATAGGATACTTGCTGGAGGAGGTCCTTCATGCCGGTGCACTGGATGGCTACATAATGCCGATTCAGATGAAGAAATCTCGTCCCGGATCCTTAATCAGCGTTATTGTCGAAGATAAAAACTTATCAAAAATAGAAGATGTTATTTTCTATCAATCTACGACTTTTGGCATCAGAAAATATAAAACGAGCCGCAGAAAACTTTCCCGGAAACTCGTTAATGTGCAGACAGAATTTGGTATGATTCAGGTCAAGATCGGTTTGTTTAACGGAAAAATAAAAAATGTTGCTCCTGAACATGAGGAGTGCAAAAAAATTGCAGCTGAAAGAGGGCTGCCTCTCAAATTTGTTTATCAGGTTACCCAGGAGGCCGCACGGCAAGTATACTTAATTCATAATAAATAATAAATGTACCGCCAGCAAACCATAAGCTCGTACGGCTGGAATAACACCTATTGAGAACGTATTTAGTCAAACGAGGTGTTATACGAGCAGAAATGGATTAGTTCATTATGAAACACGTAATCTCGATTTTGGTTGAAAATAAGGTTGGCGTATTGTCACGAATTACGGGTCTTTTCAGTGGCAGAGGTTTTAACATTGAAAGCCTGGCTGTTGGCGAGACTGAAAACGTAAAAATGTCCAGAATGACAATTGTTGTGGGCGGTGATGATGCGATACTTGAGCAAGTACGCAAACAGTTAGGTAAAGTTATTGACGTTATCAAGGTGACAGATTTTACCGGAAAGGGCCATGTTGCCCGGGACCTTATGCTCATTAAGGTAAATGCGATAGCAGGAAAAAGAAGCGAAATTGTTGAACTGGTTGATGTCTTTCGTGGAAAGATCATAGATGTTGGGCAGAAAGACATGGTTATTGAAATTTCAGGGCCGGAAGAGAGATTAGAAGCATTCTTAAACCTGCTTCGTCCATACGGAATAAAGGAAGTTGCACGCACAGGCAGAATTGCGATGAGTCGCGGACTAAAATAGGTGTTATTACCCTTTGTTGACAAATGAAAACAAATAAATCTGATTAGAGAAAGGCAGAAAAATGGCAAAGATGTATTCTGAAAAAGAAGCAAATATAACTCCACTAAAAGGTAAAAAGATTGCAATTGTTGGATATGGAAGCCAGGGGCATGCTCACGCACAAAACCTTCGTGACAGCGGCCTCAATGTTGTTGTTGCCCAGAGGAAGGGGTCTCCGAACTATAACCTGGCAGCTAAGCATGGGTTTAAACCTGTATCGGCTGATGTAGCAACAAAAGAGAGCGATTTGATTGCCATGTTGATTCCTGACGAACTGCAGACAGGAGCTTATGAGACAGAAATTATGCCGCATCTTAAAAAAGGTAAAACGCTATTGTTCTCTCACGGTTTTAATATTCATTTTGGCCAGATTGCGCCACAAGAGGATGTTGATGTGATCATGGTCGCTCCTAAAGGTCCCGGCCACCTGGTGAGAAGTGAGTATGAAAAAGGTGGCGGGGTACCATGCCTGGTAGCCATTCAGCAGGATCCTTCAAAAAAGGCAATGAAAACAGCTTTAGCATATGCCAATGGGATTGGTGGAGCAAGGGCCGGTATTCTGGAAACTACTTTTGCTGAAGAGACGGAGACGGACCTCTTTGGTGAACAGGCAGTGTTATGTGGCGGGGCTTCTGCTCTGGTAAAGGCCGGTTTTGAGACTCTTGTTGAGGCAGGGTATCAACCTGAACTGGCATATTTTGAATGTATGCATGAGTTAAAACTGATTGTAGATCTTTTCTATCAGGGAGGTTTAACATACATGAGACATTCGATTAGTAATACTGCTGAGTTTGGTGATTTAACACGAGGGCCAAGGATAATTAACGAAGAGACGAAGAAGGAAATGAAAAAAATACTTTCCGAGATACAAAACGGCAGCTTTGCAAAAGAGTGGATATTGGAAAACAAGGCTGGTCGGCCGGTATTTAATGCGCTGGTAAAAAAGGACAAAAATCATCAAATTGAAAAGGTTGGAGAAAAACTCCGTAAACTTATGAAATGGATTCAATCAAAGTAAGATGTCAGGAATAGTGATTTTCGATACTACGTTGCGGGATGGGGAACAGTCTCCGGGTGCCAGTCTGGATCCGAAAGAAAAACTTCAGATAGCGAGACAGCTTGCCATTTTGAATGTCGATATCATAGAAGCTGGATTTCCGATAACATCGGAGGGAGATTTCAAATCGGTAAGTTCTATTGCAAAGGAGATAAAGGGCGTTCGCATTGCTGCATTAGCCAGGGCTGTTGAGAAAGATATTGAATGTGCGGCAAGGGCTCTGGAACACGCCAGATTATCCAGGATTCATGTATTTCTTGCAACCTCTGAAATTCATAGAAAATTTAAACTGGTCAAGGCGAAGGAAGAGATTATAAAGACCGCCGTTAAAGGGGTAAAACTTGCAAGAAAATATGTTGATGATGTTGAGTTTTCACCTGAAGATGCCTCAAGAACGGAGCCTGATTTTCTTGCAGAAGTTGTTGAAGCTGTTATTGATGCGGGGGCAAACACCGTAAACATACCGGACACAGTCGGATACTCTGTGCCGGAACAGTATGCGTTGCTGATAGAAAGCCTGAAGGAAAATGTTAAAAACATAAAAAAAGCCGTTATCAGCGTGCACTGTCACGATGATCTTGGTCTGGCAGTTGCTAATTCGCTTGCAGCAATAAAGGCGGGTGCAACTCAAGTTGAATGTACCATAAACGGAATCGGAGAGCGGGCGGGAAATGCCTCACTGGAAGAAATTGTTATGGCTCTGAAGACACGAAAGGACTATTTCGGTAAAACTACCCGCATAAAAACCCATGAAATACTGGCTACGAGTAAAATTGTGAGTGGTTTAACCGGATTACGGGTACAAAGAAATAAGGCCATTGTAGGCGAGAATGCCTTTGCTCACGAATCAGGTATCCATCAGGACGGGATGCTGAAAGAGAGGACTACGTATGAGATAATGAGTCCGGAAGAAATTGGTTTACCGAAGACACAAATAGTTCTGGGAAAGCTTTCCGGCCGCCACGCATTCAAAAAACGTGTCAAGGAGTTAGGGTATGAGCTTTCTAAGGAAGAACTCGAACATACCTTTAACCAGTTCAAAATCCTGGCTGACAAGAAAAAAGATATTTACGATCAGGATATTGAAGCTATAATACAGAACGAAAAATCAGAAGTTCCTCATATTTATGAACTTGACAGCCTGAGTATAAGTTGCGGACCCAACGTTGTTCCTACTGCAGGCGTGAGGCTCCGTGTCGGGAAAGATAAGATTGTAGATAATGCCACTATTGGTGACGGGCCGATAGACGCTCTCTTTAAGACAATTGATTTATTAACAGGAATTAAGGGAAAACTCATCGATTATAACATAAGGGCGGTAACGAGCGGGAAGGATGCTATGGGAGAGGTTATTGTCGAGATGGAATTTCAAGGTGAAAACTACCGGGGCCGTGCCGTCGGCACAGACATAATTGAAGCGAGTGCAAAAGCGTATCTTAACGCCATAAATAAAGTAGCGCTAAAAATTTCCAGAAAATGAGCTATTTCAAAAACGTCTGTTTATTAAAAGCACCTCAGAAAGTAGACATACCGTATGGATTAATTATATCCGATATTACCGAGGTGTGTTATCTTGCCGGCATGGTGAAGGATGACGTTGATTCAATAGCCATCCCCGTTAACACGTATGCGAACAATCCATTACGCGACTTCAAAAGATACCTCAATACGCACTCCGCTGATATGATAGGTATATCTGCTATGACGGGTGCATATTCGAATGCTCTGGAATATGCCAGGATCGCTAAAGAACATGGTTTATATGTTGTTCTGGGAGGGTATCATCCTACGGCCTTACCGGAAGATGTTCTTACGTCATCTTACGTTGATGCCGTAATAAGAGGAGAGGGAGAGTTGACGTTTAAGGAGCTTGTCAACAATGGCCCCTCAGAGGAAGTGAAGGGATTATCTTTCAAAAACAATGGTACTATTATCCACAATCCTGAGAGAGGTCTCATTGAAGATCTTGACACTATTCCCCACCCCTTTCGAGAAATAAGGCCAAAACGATTCGGGAATGCAGGAAATGATTACCTGTTTGATACGATATTTACCTCAAGAGGCTGCAGGATTAAGTGCTCTTTTTGTTCAAATGACATGGTGAATAAGAGTTGGCGGTGCAGAAGCCCTGAAAATGTGATTGAAGAGCTGAAGATGATTCACACGACCAAAAAACGCAAGATCCTGAAAATATGGGATGCAAACGTATTGACAAGTGTTGACAGGATGGAAAAGATTGTCGATTTGATGTTTGAAAACGATTTAACCAATTTCAAGATTTGGACCGAAAGCAGATCAACAGACATTATTAAGGCTGAGCGGATCATGAAAAAACTTCATGGTATTGGGCTCAGACATGTCAGCCTCGGGATTGAAAGCCCCAACCTGGAAACGCTGAAAAAGATCAGGAAAGCCACGACTCCCAAAACTTGCGAAAAGGCAATTGAAATATTGAACGATTATAAGATAAAGGTGCAGGGATATTTTATCATCGGACATCTGAATGAGACGGTAGAAGACATCAAGAGATATCCTGAATATGCCCGGATGGCGGGGCTGAAACAGGCGGTCTTCATGGTGATGACGCCTTATCCCGGTACCCAAATTTATGAAGAATATAAAAGAGAAAACTCCATTAACAGCTACAACTGGGATATGTACAACAACTTTGGAACGGTAGTAGAACCAAATAAAATTGGCTTGAAAACACTCAAAAAGATGCTGGCGTATTGTAATGGGAAGTTTTACGGCATAGACTCCTCTTCCCGTCAACGTACCATATCGGGGACGATTCTTGAGGCAGTGTATCGGCTTATAAACGTTGCGGTTATTGAAAAGAATGATGACAGGAACAGCCTCGGCGATCTGAAGGACTGCATGTTTGAATATCTGCATGCCCTTGTGGGTAATGAAATAAAAGATGCCCGGTTTAGAGACGCTAATCTGTTAAAAAAATTCGGCAGGAAGATTATCTTCAGGTTCTATCATTCCAGGGGTAAGAGTGTCGATTTCAAGCTTACGATGAATGGAAAGGCGACAGAACTATCAATAACCGATAGCAGAATGGAGGCGGATTACCGGTGCATCTCTCTTTATCTTGACGACATTCTCAATTTTGAGGAACGATTGCCGCTTCAGAGAATTATCTCCCTCTCCAGCAGATATGATGTAGCGAGGGCGAATAGAATTAAGAAACCTGTTATTTTCTTAAAACTTGCCATGAACAGGAATTTTCTTGCATCGCTCTATCATCTCTCATCCCTTCTGATAAAGACTATTCTGAGAAGCGCTTTTCAGAAAACGCATAAGCAGTTTTCAACTGATCAAAAGCCTCTTGAAAAACAACCGCATTCAAGCGTTGCACAAACTCCTGCAAAAAACTAAAAAATGCAAGTTAATTTAAGTTTTTTTGCTATTTTATCAGTGGTATCAACCAAATCATAATTTAAGGTCTTTGTATAGTTCTCTTAAACATACCTCCTGATAATGTGATGACTGGATAGTTGTCCATTGTAGGTTATTTTTTAATTGCCAGTAGCGGAATCCATGTGTAAATGCCACTTTTCGGGTAACACTTTTTACCAAATAATTTTTCAAAAAATGTTAATTTGTGTGTAAACATTGCAATCATGTCAGCTTTTGTTTGAACAATATATTCGCCAATACCTTCGGAAATGTCCTCGCTTATAGAAACCTGAACAGAGATATGCGGATACTTATATCTGCTGATAATGTCTTTTTTGATTTGTGCTTTGTCAATTTTTTTCTTTGAGTTTGGTGAAATAACGTGCAGGATATGTACGGTAGATTCAAAAAGCTGTGCAAGCGGTATAAGCGCCTTAATCTCATTTTCTATAGATTGTAAATCTGTAGCGCAAATAATGTGCTTGATTGGTTTGAATCTGGAATGCTCCGGTACTGTTATGACTGGGATGGCGCTATTGCTGATTACTGCCGCTGCATTACTGCCCATCAATACTTTTTTAATCCCGCTGGCGCCTTTGGTTCCCATAATAATCAAATCGATATCATTATGGCGTGCAAAATTTCCAACAACATCTTTCACTGGATAGCATGCAATCTGCGGAGTTACCTTTACTTCAGAATCGACCTGCTTTTTTATTTCATCGCTCGTTCAGATAAAAATCTGTACTGTTGGCTCAGCCATCGCATCTAATATTTGTTTTTCTTTCATGGCTACCTGTGCCCTTGGAGAGGCATCAATATAAACTATATGGAGCAGAATTATTTCTGCTCCAAGTCTTTTCGCCATATTAGCGGCATACAACACAGCTACTTTGACAGTTTGGAGAAATCGGTTGGCACAAGAATTTTCATAGCATCATATATAATTAAAAATGAAAGAGTTGAAAATTTCGTATGTATGCAACGAACTCATTATCATTGACAATTTCAACTTAAATCCCATACTTAACAGTATGCCTAAAAGAGTACCAGCGCCTGATTTTGTTGCTTGTTTAGTTATTTTGGTGGATGATAGTAAATTGCTTTTTAGGAACAGAGTGAAGGTAATGCTGACAAGTAGAAATCAAGTATTTTATTAAATGTTGGGCACAGGTAGATAGGTTCATTTAACAATCTGGCTGAACAGGAACACATATGAGTTGACAAAGTATTTTAGATTTGGACGGTGTTATTGTAACAGATCAGAATGCAGCAAGAGAATGCTGGTTTAAGCCTGTCAATGAAGGGTTGCCATTACTGGATGCCAGAGAAGTCTTTGTTGAATATTGGATAAGTGATGATTATCTTAAGGAATACAGGCTAAAAGGAATTAAATGTGCAGAAGTTTTAGTACCAGTTGTCGGATCAGGATACATTTCCGGCGCATATGTATAAATACAGTACTTTTAATAGTTTTAGTGAAGTCTCAAGTTTGCCTGTACAAAATTAAAAACAGTTTGTTTAAGAAAAGGACGTGAGAAGGTTCTAATTAGTGGTATTTTTTCAGTCTGGAGCACAGACATTAGTAAATAGTGAATTGTGTACAGGTGTTATGGGGAAAGGTATTACTTACGGAATTTAAAAACGTTATCCAAAATGTTTAAGGACTATGTTGCCAGATGTGAGCGGAAATCAATTAAACCGGGGATTCCGTATTTATACAAAGAATCAATGTTTCCTCCCTATGTGATCAACTTTCCAACGAAGAGCCACTGGAGGGCGGCTTCTTGAATACAAGACATTGAAAGAGGACTGACTATTCTTTCTGATAAATATAAAGAGTGGGGAATTGAATCAATAGCTATTCCTCCTCTTGGCTGTGGTAATGGGCAGTTACTCTGGGAATCAGTTAGCCCTCATTATCCCTGGTATGTTTCCAAATGGGATATTCTCGTAATAAATTTAAAGAATATATAGAAAAGTGGGATCAATTAATTGATAAAACGGTAGATTTGTTCTTGCGTCTAAATACAAATCAGGCAGAGATTGTGGCAACTGTGCTGTTTACAGAAAAAGAGTTGGCGAATAATGGAAATGTATCTGAGAGGGATGTCTTGCATAAGGTTATGAAATGGAAACAGAAAAGACGCCCACCTATAAGTGAGATAGAAGTTGCGGAGACTATCCGTAACCTGGGGATCTTGGAATGGTTTTCCATAAAACCATCACCAGATTTGCTTGATGATGAATTTTAATACTCACGTTGTAAATCCATACTTCTTTTCTTTCCTGGCCAATACGCTGAATACGGCCTTTACGCTGCTCTAACCGCGTAGGATTCCAGGGTAAGTCTAGATTTATTAAGGTGCCCAATGTTTGCAGGTTCAAACATTCACTGGCTGCATCTGTACCAAACAGCAATTTTATTTCCCTGACTCGAACCATCTTTTTGATATCTTCTTTTGATTTCCGATGATAGATACCATTCTCATAGATACCTGATTTGTCACTACCAGCATATAAACCAAACGTGTTGCCTGGATAATCTTTTGCAAACCGATCACAATACCATTTGATGGTATCAAAGTATTGAGAAAACAGAATACATCCTCTATTAATCCATGGCTCCTGAATATGTGATTCAGTAAGGATACTTTTTAATAAGTCGTATTTGGGGTCTCGCTCCTGATATTCCTGCAATAATTTAACAAACCTTTCAAATGCTGTCTTTAGCAGCACCGCCATTCCATGAGTTTTGTAATTGGTCTCAAAAAACAATGCCGGATCAATGCGATTTTCTGCCAGATCGATAATATCCAAGACATCTGTGTCTTGTTCAAACTTTTGTGGTGTTCAAAGTACCGTTTTAGTTTCTTTATAAAAATATTTTGCCCCATTCTGGCAAAAAAATAAAGATGTTAGTTTTGAATAGCAAGTTCAGGGATAATAACGAGCTCTTTGAGTTTCAGACCAGTAACAATAACTTTACGCCCGAAAGAAGTCAGATAGTATTTATACGAGCGAGCAATTTCCTTTATTAACCCATGCTGTGTTTAATTCGGGTACCTTCAATGCGTGTGTTAGAATTGTTATCCTTTTCACCCTTGTTATTGCCATGAAGTTTTTTTACCCAGGAACGTAGCGATGTTTTGAGACTTTACTGTGTGGATAGCTGTTTTGGTAAGCGTATCATATCATGGACCGGAGATATTTTTTATTTGAGGTACCCAACCTGGTCTGATAGAACCAAAAGAGGGAAGCTGAATCTTCCCCCTTACCCGATTATGTGCCGAATATTCTGCTCCGGAACAGAAAGAAGACCGCACCCAGCAGACAGAGCCCCGCCCAGAGGTAATCCATCGAAATCTTCTCTCTCATATACAATAGGGAAAATGGAACGAATATAAACAGGGTGATTACTTCCTGCAATATCTTCAGTTGTCCAACCGGCATGACCTCATGTCCCACTCGATTCGCCGGCACTTGAAGCAGATATTCAAACAACGCAATCCCCCAGCTTACGAGTGCGGCGACAATCCAGGGCTTATGGGAGAGATTGCGCAGGTGTCCGTACCATGCAAATGTCATGAAGACATTGCTGCAGCAGAGCAATAAGATTGTGATTATAATACGGTTCATACTATTTCCCATATAACGTATCGGTTCAGCGGAGGCCCTCCGGCACCGTCTGTTGCAACCGATTGTTAGCTGACAGACTTATGCGTCACTGGGGGGCTTTACTGAGCGGGATGCCAAGTGCTTCTGCCACCCCCTTACCGTAAGCAGGATCTGCTTTCAGGCAGTTGACGATGTGACGGATCTTGATTTCATCGGGAGCATCGCCCATTGCACGGGCGGTGTTGCTGAAGAGCGCCTCCTGCTGCCCGGCTGTCATCAGTTGGAAGAGTTTCCCGGGCTGGGAGTAGTAGTCTTCGTCCTCACGATGATTCCAGTGGTCGGCGGCTCCCTCCAGGCTTAGGGGTGGTTCTGAGAAATCCGGCTGCTCCTGCCACTCGCCGGAACTGTTGGGCTCATAACCCAGCGTGCTGCCATGATTGCCGTCGACCCGCATAGCTCCGTCTCGGTGGTAGCTGTGAAACGGGCAGCGGGAAGAGTTGACCGGGATCAGGTGATGGTTCACGCCGAGCCGGTAGCGCTGAGCGTCGGCGTATGAGAATAGGCGACCCTGCAGCATCTTGTCGGGTGAAAAACCGATGCCGGGTACGACACTGGCCGGGTTAAAGGCCGACTGTTCAACCTCGGCGAAGTAGTTCTCCGGGTTGTGATTGAGCTCGAGATCGCCCACCTCGATGAGTGGATAATCTTTATGGAACCAGACCTTGGTCAGGTCGAAGGGGTTATAGGGACAATGGGCCGCATCCTTCTCCGCCATCACCTGGATGTACATCTTCCAGCGCGGAAAGTCTCCCTTTTCGATGCTCTCGTACAAATCGCGTTGATGGCTTTCCCGGCATTTGGCGATAATGGCCTCCGCTTCCTCATCGGTGAGGTTCCTGATTCCCTGCTGAGTGTGCAGATGAAACTTGACCCAGAACCGTTCGTTCCTCGCGTTGATCATGCTGAAGGTGTGGCTGCCGAAGCCATGCATGTGACGGTAGGAAAAGGGTATTCCGCGATCGCTCATGGTGATGGTGATCTGGTGCAGAGCTTCCGGCAGTGAAGTCCAGAAGTCCCAGTTGTTGCGGGCGCTGCGCATGTTGGTGCGGGGGTCGCGCTTTACGGCGTGGTTCAGGTCAGGAAATTTTAGCGGATCGCGCAGAAAGAATACCGGCGTGTTATTGCCCACCAGATCCCAGTTCCCCTCCTCGGTGTAGAATTTGATCGCGAAGCCCCGGATATCGCGCTCGGCATCGGCCGCTCCTCGTTCACCGGCCACCGTGGAGAAACGGGTGAAAAGCTCGGTCTTCTTGCCCACTTCGGAGAAGATCTTGGCTTTCGTGTAGCGGGTGATATCGTGGGCGACGGTAAAGGTGCCATAGGCTCCGGATCCCTTGGCGTGCATTCGTCTCTCAGGGATGACCTCCCTGTCGAAGTGAGCAAGCTTTTCCAGAAACCAAACATCCTGAAGTAACATTGGACCTCGAGATCCGGCAGTTATCACGTTCTGGTTGTCGGATATGGGAGCGCCAGCATTGGTGGTCAGTTTCTTCTTTTTGTCTCTCATTGTCTTTTTCTCCTTTCGGGTTTTGGTTTTGCGCAGCTGACAGAGAATTTTGGAAAAAGAGGGAAAACTATTTTTCAGAGGGTGAAATAATCTGATGATAGAATGTGGTATCTTTTATGACGATGGTATTAACTAAAACTCCATCTCAACATTTCATATACGTCTCTGAAGTTTTTTCCTGTCTCTAATACAACGGTAGGTTCAAATCCGCAATGAACCATGCAATTACGACAGCGGGGGTCTTTTCCGCTCTCGAATTTGTTCCAGTCAGTGCCATCCATAAATTCTCTGAAGGTTCTGAAATGCGATTCTGTGATCATATAGCAGGGGCTCTTCCATCCATGATAGTTTCTCGTTGGATTACCCCATGGTGTGCACATCAGATCTCTCTCTCCCTTTAAAAATTTCAGGTAGAGGGGGGTATTCAAGATTTTGTATTTTTTTGATAGTTCATAGATAAAACTGAATTTGTTGTAGAATTCTTCTTTTTGGATAAAGACATCGTTTGTATTGTCTTCAAAACTGAATCCCGGAGAAACCAGTATGCCATCAATATGCATTTTTGTGAGAAGTATAAATAACTCCTCTAGTTCCTGCGGATCGGTATCTTTATAAATTGTTGTATTTGTGCAGACCTTAAAACCTGATTGTTTGGCCTTCTTAATGGCATCTGTAGCCTTTTGGAAAACACCTTTTGCACCGACAACCCTATCATGTGTTTTGGCGAGTCCATCCAGGTGGACGTTAATGTTGAAACGTGGATCGGGATCGAATTTTTTCAGGGAATCGCCCAGGGTGATGCCATTTGTACAGAGATAAATGTACCGTTTCTTTTCAAGTACTCCGTGTATGATCTTGTCAATGTGAGGGTGTAAAAGGGGTTCTCCACCCGTAATCGTAATAACAGGGGAACGGCATTCATCCACTACGGACATACATTCCTCGAAACTCATTACTCTATCCATAGTGTCTTTATATTCTCTAATTCTACCACAGCCTTCACATGAAAGGTTGCATTTATGGGTAATCTCAAGCATTAATACGAGCGGGAAACGCTTAACAAATGAAAATTTGTTTTTTATGAGATATTTAAAAAGAGAATAGGTTAACTTTAATGAGCCTCTCATTTTTTATTGGAGTTACCGTCTGCTTTGCTGACTTCGTTGAGCTAATAATGGTCTCAATTGTGATGAAATAATTTGACATAACTATCGAGTTATGTTAGATTTCCGAAACCGAAAATACATTATTCATGATAGTATCAAGTTATATATAGTATAGGATACTCGCCAACTGTCAAGGGGAAAAGAGGAGGAGGAGATGATTGCCGTCTTATGTGCGTTGCCGCAGGAAATAAACCCTCTCATTTCCCGGGTGAATATCACAAAAAAGTTTAATTTTGAGAAATCGATTTTTCATCAGGCAGACCTTAATGGTCTGCCGGTAATCTTTGTCCAGACAGGTATCGGCAGAAGTAATGCCGTTAAAGCGACCAATTACCTGTTGCAGACCTTGAAAATTACCACGTTGATCTCTTCCGGTGTTGCGGGTGGCATAAGAGAGGGAATTCATGTTGGTGATCTGATAATCGGAGAGAACGTCTGTTATTGTAAGCAAAGTGGCTTTGAGGGAGAAAGGTTGCCTCTGGAATCGACTCTTTCCTGTACAGGAGAACTTGTTCAACTGGCTGTACAACTCAGTAATAGATTAGAGTTGAGATCACATAATGGTGATGTGCTTACCGTGGATACGGTAATAGGAGGAGCCGCCACAAAAAGAGAGATTGGGCGCAGTACATCATTTATCTCCGTAGATATGGAGAGTGCCGCAATAGCAGAAGTAGCTCATGCAAATGGCATCGATTTTGTGGTGATACGTTCAGTCTCGGATGATGTAGATGATGATCTCGAAATTGATTATGATAACCTGATAACTGATACAGGGAAGGTCAAAATTTCTCATTTAGCAATAAATATCCTGAAGAACCCTCAGCAGTTAGCCAATCTAAAACGCTTGAATAAACAGACGAAGACGGCAACAAGGATTTTATCTGTTTTCCTGTTACAATTTCTCCCCCTTCTGTATGAAAAAATGGTAACACCGACCAACTCTTCATAAGTAAGGGGTTGCAATAACATGCTGCTATGTTTTTTTACCGAACCTGACAGTCTGTATTGAGGTTGTCTTCAATAGATTATTTTTCTAACATTTTCGTAAAAAAAAATAAGAGGTTGCCGAATACCTACCAGAACAAGTATGGGCGGGTATTGAGCTGACTTCTCAAAGGAGGTTTTTGTGCCAATAGCAACGATAGAATGGATTGGTGGTATTGACGGGAAGATAAAGATCATAGATCAGACACTGCTGCCTGATGAACTGAAATATGTCTTCTGCAATGATTTAAAAGAGATATATCATGCAATTAAGACCTTAATGGTCAGAGGAGCACCCGCAATAGGAATTGCAGCCGCAATGGGTACAGTATTGGGTATCGGGAAAAAAAAATCAAAAGATTTTGAAGAATTCATGAAGGATCTGAAAGAAACCACATCATATCTGGCTTCTTCCAGGCCGACAGCGGTGAATCTGTTCTGGGGTTTGAAGAGGATGGAAGATACGGCCTTAAAAAACAGCCATAAACCGGTCGAAGAGATAAAAAATATCCTGCTCGATGAAGCCAAAATAATCCTTGAAGAAGATAAAGAGATATGTCGCAAGATAGGAGAAAATGGGCAATCGCTCATAAAGAAAGGAGATAGTGTCCTGACCCATTGTAATGCGGGGGGGTTAGCCACCGGTTACTTCGGTACAGCGCTGGCATTGATTTTTGCAGCAACTGAAAAGGGTAAAACCGTGCATGTATATGCTGATGAGACCCGGCCTCTACTCCAGGGCTCCAGGCTCACAGCATGGGAACTCAAGAATGCCGGTATTGATGTTACCTTGATATGTGATAACATGGCCGCTCACACCATGAGAGAAAAAAAAGTCGACTGTGTCATTGTCGGTGCTGATAGAATTGCTGCTAATGGAGATGCTGCAAATAAGATTGGCACCTATGGTCTTTCGATAGCCGCAAAAGCACATGGTATCCCCTTTTACGTTGCCGCACCTGCTTCAACCTTTGATCTCAGTCTGGCATCCGGTAAAGAAATTCCTATTGAGGAGAGGGACCCCGAGGAAGTAACTCATATTCAGGGGAAGAGAATTGCTCCGGAAAGCATTAAGGTATACAATCCCGCCTTTGATGTTACACCCGCTGAGAATATAAAGGCCATTATAACGGAAAATGGAATAATCAATGACCCGACTACCGAAAAAGTCAGGAGTGTTATTCTGCGTTTTCAAGAATAATAGAATTGCGTGTTGTGTTTGGAAGAGTTGTGCCACCCCCCGTCCGAACCGGCACGGGCGGGCAAGCACCAAACAATAAAATCCAAATAACAAACAAATTCCAATGAATAAAGTTCAAAATGTATTTACCCTGTTAAATGATTTTGGATAATGTCATTACAACAACTTACAAAAGGCAAATTTTGCATAAAGACAAATTTAAATGCCAGGATATATGTTTAACAGGGCGAGCATTCCAGTTTTCCAAAAATGTTTGTCTTTATAGTATAAAAAATTCTCAAGCACTATTTATAACAGAGAATAAAGTAGTTTATCATTTCCTACATTGGAGTTTGTAATTTGTTTGTAGTTTGTGAATTGAGATTTGTAATTTATTAACTCCTGTTTGGTTCTGGTTAGTAGAGGTCAGGTACTAGTTATTATATTAATTTGCGAAACCCGTCCCGGACGGGTAAAAACAAGAAGTTAGCGACGTTGGGAGCTAAGTTCAAAAGGAGGACATCTTGTGGTATCACATAAACACTTTGTCTTGTTAAATATGATTGTATTTTTAGCAATGCTGGCCACTTTGGGATGCGGGTCCCAAGGTACAACAACGATATTTAAATGGACTCCGGTAAATACCATGCCGGACAGTAAGACCAGTCCCGAAACGCTTACTGACGAACTTAAAGACGAATTGGAATATCAAGATATAAAAAGGATGAAGAAGTTACAGGAAAGCGCAAAGGTAAAGGCGATGAAGCAAAAAACCTCTCAGAAAAGCGTAACGGAAAAAGCTCCGGAAGAAGTTAAGGATGATCTTAAAGAAAACATAACGGAGGGTGAGGCAGAAACAACGCCTTAATCGGCAAGCCTCAGCCCCAGTTCTTTTGCATAGAGTGTAACTTCCTGATATTCTTTCAAGGTTATACGTCTGTTTATTTCAGGAAAACGGTTAGCCTTGAAGACAGATCGGTATTGTTCCATAATATTGATAAATGTGTTTTTTGAGATCTTATGTGCAAGGAAATCTATTATGTCTTTACTCTCCGCAACACGGTTTGGCATTATGAGATGACGAACCAGGAGTCCTCTGGTTGCGTGACCGTCCCGGATCTCCAGATCTCCAACCTGTTTATGCATCTCCAGCAAAGCTTGCTTCATAACGTCAGGATAGTTCTCAGCAAGGGTGTATCTCTTTGAAGAGGTTGGATTCATATATTTGGTATCAGGCATGTAGATGTCTATTATTCCTTCCAGAAGTTTCAGTGTTTCCACCGATTCGTAACCTCCGCAGTTGTAAACTGTAGGCACGATAAGACCCTTCGTCCGTGCATAGTGAACAGATTCTATGATATGTGGTACTACGTGTGTTGGTGTTACAAGATTAATATTGATACAGCCTCGATTTTGCAGTTGTAACATCATGCTTACAAGATCGTCTATCTCAATCTCTTTACCATAATGAAGCTGACTGATGTCATAATTCTGGCAAAATACGCAGCCCAAATTGCAACCTGAAAAGAATATGGTTCCGGACCCGCCATTGCCTACCAGCACTGATTCTTCGCCGAAGTGTGGACACGCTGACGAAACAACGGACTTTAAACCTGTGCCACAAAACCCTTTTTCATCCTTTAATCGATTGATCCTGCACATTCTCGGGCATAATTCGCAGCACTCCATAATCTTATAAGCGCACTGCAATCTGTTTTTGAACTCGTTCTCATTTATTGTACGATATTTCGTTGTCATCACCGTTAGAGTTCAGCAGAGCGGCTTGGCAGCGTCCGATGGAACGTATTAGATATGAAATTGTTGTAGATTGATTCTTTCATGAGTTATTTAATATGATGATCTCCATCATATGCTCCGCAGTTTCTGCACGAATATGATAAATACCACGGCATTAACTAGTAATGCATTACAGTTACTGCATTGATCTAACATTTATTATTTATTGTAAGGAACTATTTCAGCTTGTCAACGGAGAGGTATTTTTCCTGGGAATTTTTTAGCCTTAAATACTTGCATCAATCCGCTTATCAGTTTATACTCATCTCATAATGGTTTTCGAATAAAATCCGAGATAAAATTGAGCGAGTAAAGTCCTCGGCGCTTTTTGTCCGGGGATACCTTCACCAGGATTTGGTTTCCAGCCCGCCCGGCCTGTCAGCCGTTCGCCAGCCCGATACTCATTCTGGCGGGGACGGGTAAAACCGAAAACCAAATCGGTTTTAGTTTAGAATATGGCGACTTGATACTATTTGAGAAAGCTCTATAAGAATGGAAAAGGTATTCCAATGATACTGATAATAGATAATTATGATTCTTTTACCTATAATCTCGTACAGCAAATTGGAGCACTGGGTGCAGACATTGAAGTGGTGAGGAACGATAAAATTACGCTTCCTGAAATCGAAAAGAAAGACCTGAGCCATATAATAATTTCTCCCGGGCCCTGTACACCGAAAGAGGGAGGTATATCAAATGCGGTTATCAAGGCTTTTGCGGGTAAAATTCCAATCCTTGGTGTATGTTTGGGACATCAATGTATTGCCTATACCTATGGTGCAGAGGTTATCAGGGCTAAAAGGATAATGCATGGCAAGACATCTTTGATATATCATGATAACAAATCTGTGTTCAGGGGCCTGGCAAATCCATTCGAAGCTACACGTTATCACTCTCTCATTGTCAAAATTGAGACGTTGCCTGACTGCTTTGAAATTACGGCATATGCGGATAAAGACGAAATAATGGGTATAAGGCATAAAGAGATAGCATTGGAAGGCGTACAATTCCATCCGGAATCTTTTTTAACGGTAGAGGGTGAAAAGTTAATGAAGAACTTTCTGGATTCTCATTAAGGCGGCCACATGTGTTGATAATGTTTGGTATTTCGCTGTGGAGAAGAGACCCTAACCTAGGCAAGCCAGAACCAAGCAGGGGTTAATAAATTTCAAATTACAATGTTCAAATTATCAAACCAGTATATTTAGAATTTTGGATTTGTTCCTTGTGATTTGTTTGTTATTTGGAACTTGCTATTTGGTGCTTGTCAGATACATGAAAAACGCTTTTAATAAATATTTTGCCAAATTTGGTCAAAATATTTATTAAAATATATTAAGGTGGGACGTAATCTTTTATCAAAATCCAACAATTTTTTCATGGTATGATATTTCAAAAACTTCCGAAATTTTCGCTATTATCTTGACACATAGGGAAATCAATATTTCCTTATTTTTTGCGCTGAAGGCGCAAGTTCAAAAGACCGTAAAAACTGCCATGGACGGCAGTTTTAGGGATTTGGAAAAGTTAGCTAGGATGGTCTAACTTGTGGAAAACTTCATTGACCAATTATTAAAAAACATCGAGGAAAAGCGGAGTTGTTCTGTCGTTGGCCTTGACCCCCAACTTGAGCTTATCCCTGATGAGATTCTCAAGACGGCCTTTCGGAAGAAGGGAGGTTTGTTGCGGAATGCTGCAAGGGCAGTAACGGAATTTAACAGGCAAATAATCGATATCGTTCATCCATATGTGGGAGTTCTTAAGCTTCAAATAGCATTTTATGAACTGTTCGGATTCTGGGGGGTTAAGGCATATGCTGACTCAATAAAATATGCTAAAAAAAAGGGCTTACTCGTAATTGGGGACATTAAAAGAGGGGATGTCGCTCATACCGCTGAAGCATATGCTGCTGCGCATTTAGGAACTATCAGGTTTCGAGGCATGCAGGAAACAGCCTTTGAAGTCGATGCCGTTACCCTTAATCCTTATCTGGGATCTGACAGCATCCTTCCCTTCACAAAGCTAGCAAAGCAGTGTGGTAAAGGGGTGTTTATTCTTGTTAAAACTTCCAATCCCTCTTCGAAAGAAATTCAGGATTTAACATGTGAAAAGAGTCATGTCCATGAAATAGTTGCAGATTATGTAAATACATGGGGAAAAGACTTAATAGAAAAAAGCGGGTATAGCCTGATAGGTGCCGTGGTTGCGCCAACAAATCCGGAAATGATTCATGTTCTCAGGGCTCTTATGCCAAACGCATATTTTCTTGTGCCGGGTTATGGCGCTCAGGGGGGGCGTGTAGAGGATCTCGCAAACTGTTTTAATAATGATGGCTATGGAGCAATAGTTAACTCTTCACGAGGAATAATATACGCTTATACCCAAGAAACCTGGAAAGAGAATTACGGAATGAAGCACTGGGAAGATGCGGTGGAGCAGGCTATTATTACCATGAACAAAGAATTAACAGATGTGGTAAGAGAAGTCCGGGAAAAGAGATAACATTGCTCACTTCTCTCAGGGTTGTTTCAATCGGAAACAACCTTTTTTTGTTACTGTCATAATTTACCGTTTTCATCTTTCATTTTACCGCAGCAGCGTATACGAAATAGTGCTACAGTATCCATTACCAATAGATTCATTTTTATAGTACAAGGAGGTGTTTTTATTAACCAAAATGAAGAACAATCAGGTATAATTGGTTTTGACTTTTTATAATATGATTATATGATATTGCGTTTTTGAAAAAGAGAGCATGAGTTTCACTAAGGTCAAAAAAGAGTTATATGTTTAGATCTGAAGATTTTGCGGATGAATTGATAGATGCCGGTTTTGATTTCTTTACGGGTGTGCCGTGTACGATTATCGGAAACTTGATTGGGAATCTAACCAACAGGCCTGATGCCACTTATATACCGGCTGTAAGAGAAGATGTTGCGGTAGGGATAGCTGCCGGCGCTTATGTGGCAGGAAAAATACCGGTAGTCTTAATGCAGAATTCCGGAATCGGGCAGTGTCTCAATGCGCTTACTTCGTTAAACCTTATCTACGGGCTTCCCTGCCTCTTACTCGTTACATGGAGAGGTTTTAAAGGCAATGATGCCCCTGAACACATCATAATGGGAAAGACATGTGATAAGATCCTTGATACGATAGGTATTGCATACCATTCTATCAGTGGAGAAAATGCCAAGGAACTTATTAATGTGTCATATCGCCATGTCCTGGAGAAAAAAACACCTGTAGCGCTTTTTCTAAAAAAAGGAGTACTGGATTGAATTGCTGTGAAGCAGTAATGACAATAACGGGATTATTAGAAGATCAATTAGTCGTATGTGCTAACGGCATAATAAGCAGGGAAACCTTCACGGCAAGGGACAGAGTCGAGAATTTTTACATGATAGGATCCATGGGTCTGGCATCGTCCATTGGTTTGGGAGTAGCATTAAGCAAGCAGTCAAGAATGGTGGTAATCTTTGACGGTGATGGGAATTTATTGATGAATCTTGGTTCTCTCACCATGGTAGGGTATTTACGGCCCAGGAATTTTTTGCATATCGTATTTGATAACGAAGCTTATGCCTCAACGGGTAATCAGCCTACCGTATCAAACGTTATCGCTCTAGAGGAAATCGCAAAATCTGCCGGATATCTTTACGTTAAGAAGGTAACAGACAGGGAGGATTTGATACAAGAGGTGAATAAAGTCCTGAAGATGGAAGGCCCTTCGTTCCTTCTCGTTAAAATATCAAGGAGTGAGGGGAAAATAGATATCGGCAGGGTAACCCATAGTCCTGAACAGATCAAAGATCGTTTTATGTCTGCACTACATTAATTTCTTTAAGCTCTTTCCGAACGATGCAGCCGGCGGGGTCACGAATGTATTTTTTTATCCGTTCACTCCGGAATGAATGTTACCCGCATGTGCCGGCACCTTCCCGACTTTATCATTCAGACGGGCTGACAGGGAAAAGAAATGTCTGGTGGAGACGGGTACGATTATTTCAATCAGGGAGTCGGACAGAGGCAGGAATATGACCCAATGTTTAATTGGCTGGGTAAACGAGAGAGGAAGGGTATGATACTCATCTCGTAATGGTTTTCGGATAAAATCCGAGATAAAATTGAGCGAGTAAAGTCCTCGGCGCCTTGTCCGGGGATACCTTCGTCAAGATTTGGTTTCCAGTAAAACCGAAAACCAAATTGGTTTTAGTATATCTACCCTTGAGAAAGGATTGAGTGGTTGGTAATCAAGAAACGGGAGGAAAGAAAAGATTTGAAAAAGATGATTTTGTTAAACCCGGGTCCAGTGTGTACTTCCGAAAGAGTAAGAAATGCACTCTTACGGGGCGATATGTGTCACCGGGAACGCGAATTTTCAGAGATTCTGGACAGGGTACGCAAAAAAATACTTGAGGCTTTTTCACCAAATGGGGAATTCACAACAGCCATTATTACCGGTTCGGGTACTGCATCACTGGAGGCCGGTGTTTGCTCCTCGGTGAGTGAGGGAAAAAAACTCCTGGTTATAGACAATGGAGTTTATGGCGACAGGATAGCACGTATTGCCTCTGCTTATAAGATTAATAAGGAGATTTTGAAATTTGACTGGCTTGAACAACCTGACATAGCGCGAATAGAAGAGACTTTATCAAAAGATGAAGATATAGAGGTGGTTGCTATGGTCCACCATGAAACTACTACAGGTTTGTTAAATCCTGTTCATCGTATCGGTGAAATAACCAGGAGATACAAGAGAACCTTCCTCGTAGATTCGGTGAGTGGCCTTGGTGGAGAAGAGATAGATTTGGTCAATGACAACGTGGACATCTGTATCGGTTCCGCAAATAAATGTATTCAGGGACTACCGGGATTATCATTTGTTTTGATAAAGAGAGCTGGAGTAGACAGGCTAAGAAACATACCTGCACGATCTCTCTATTTTAACCTCATCTCTCAACTCGATGAACAAGAGCAAAGGAGTGAATGTTCGTTTACGCCTTCGGTGCATACATTTTTTGCATTTGATGAGGCGCTGGAGGAACTCCTGGAGGAGGGTGTCTCAAACCGGATTAAAAGATACAGAAATGCTTCGGGGTTTCTGCGAAATGAATTTAAAGATTTACATTTACGATTCATCTTACCGGTAGATCTTCGTTCCAATACTATCACAGGTTTATATTTACCCAATAACATGGCTTATGCAGATCTGCATGATGAGTTGAAGGAAAGAGGCTTTGTCATCTATGCTGGTCAAGGGCAATTAAATGCAAAAATCTTTCGGATCGCAAATATGGGTGAGCTGTCAATGCAGGATTTGGAGGAGTTCATAAAAAATTTTAAAGATGTCATAAATCATGTTGAGACTGTAAGCAGCTGATATACTCATCTCATAATGGTTTTCGGATAAAATCCGGATAAAATTGAGCGAGTAAGTCCTCGGCGCCTTGTCCGGGGATAGCTGCAACCAAGATTTGGTTTTCAGTAAAACCAAAAACCAAATCGGTTTTAGTATAAATGAGACGATACACCTCAGTTTGCGATAAAGGTCAGGAAAAGGAACCAATAACAAAAACTTGAAAAAATTTTTATAAGGTAATTCGAGAATGAAGGTAATTATATTAGCAGCAGGGGTAGGGAAGAGGATGTCTGCAGTGACCAATGAGATTCCCAAATGCCTGATTAAGATAGGTAAAAAGACACTTCTGGAAAGTTATCTTGAATCTTTTTCTTTGCTGGGGTTTAAGGATATTGTCATTGTCGTTGGTCACCTCAAAGAAAAGATAAGAGAAACATTGCAAACCAGGGATCAGAACTTCAATATTAAATATATTGAAAATGAACAGTATACAAAAGGCAGCATTCTTTCTCTGTGGCATGCAAGGAATGAGCTTAATGAAGATACGTTGATAATGGATGCTGATGTATTATTTCACGAAAAACTACTTGCAAAGCTGGTCAAATCAAAAGATAAAAACTGCTTCCTGCTGGATGAGGATTTTAAAGATTCAGGTGAAGAGATGAAATTATTTGTAAGAGGGGGGAAGGTAGTCGGGATATCAAAGCAATCTTCTTATGATTGTGAATTAGTAGGAGAGGGTGTAGGTTTTCTAAAACTTTCTGAAAGCGGAGGAGCTATTCTTAAAAACATACTCGAAGAATTTGAAAGAGCAGGGAGAGTCAATTTGGAATATGAAGACGCCTTGCATGAACTCCTGCCGCACTGTTCAGTTGGTTTTGAAAGGGTGGGAGACTTGCCGTGGATAGAAATAGATTTTGAAGAAGATATTGAAAAGGCCAGAAGAGAAATTTTACCGAGATTACAAAAATGTCCATAAATACTGCAATAATTTTTTTTGATAGTTCCGGGAATAACACCATTTCAAAATGGTGTAAAAGGGAAATCGCATCTATCCCAATATACAAACATATTATCCTTTCTGCCAGTAAAGCTGGTATAACAAAGTTTATTTTCGTTGGATGTAGTTTAAGAGAAGAGATAGAGAGTTTCATAAGGGTAGAGAGACAAATAAAATGTGATTTCGTATGGTATAAGAGAGAGGAAACCCCACACCTGGACACGGTAATTGACGAAGAAATTCCCATAGATGAACTGTTTTTTATCATTAAGGCAAATTGTTTTTTTGATTATCGTATTCTTTACATGCTATCAAGAGTACCTTTAGATGATAAGATTGCATCAGTTGTTACAGACCAGAATTTACAAACATTTGAGGAAAGAGCAGGAAACAGTAATTCTGCAGGCACCAATGTTCAAAACAGGGTACGTGGCGGGATTATTGCTGCTTCGCCGAAAATTTTACCCATTCTTACACCTCATAATGAAGATCTTTCTTTTCAGACTTTAATTGAATTGCTGCATGCGGGAAATTTGCTCGAGACCGTTCAGATAAAAGAGTGCTTACATGAGGTAATCGACTCTGAGGAGAGTCTTGTATCAAGCGAGAAAAAGCTTTACCAGTCACTGGGGAGCTCGTCAGATAGTCCAATCCTTGATACCTTTGTCATCCGTAAGATATCCAGGTTCATTTCTACATTATTTTTAAGAACACCAGTTACGCCAAATCAGGTTACCATAACCAGTTTGGTTTTAGGCCTCTTATCCGGGTTCCTGTTTTCCTTTGGGGAATTTACGTATGGTATTTTTGCCGGGGTGCTTTATTTTCTGTCTGTAATTTTTGATCAGTGTGATGGAGAAATAGCCAGGTTAAAATATATGCAATCAGAGTCGGGAAAAATCCTGGACATAATTACCGATACAGTAGTGAATGCTGCAATTGTTGCGGGAATTACCTGTGGAATTTACAAAAATAATGGATCTGGTTTCATTATCGTATTAGGCCTCTTAGCCATGCTTGGTATTTCAGCCTCACTTCTCCTGACAACATTTTTTGAAAAGAAGGAAGGACAAAATGATAGTACAGATGAATTTTTTGACAAACTGAACAATAAAGATTTTTTTTACATAATCATTATACTCTGTATTTTCATTAATCAAATGATATGGTTTCTCTGGGTAATGGCAATTGGTACGAATATCTATTGGATTTCGCTCAAGGTTGTACACCCCATCAGACGTTTCATGACCTTCATTTTCTCTAAGAACAAGATTTAGTTTGGAAACGATCCATTTTTTATCTGAACAGTCAGAAAGTTGGATTCATCCCAACAAGGGGTTTGATAGCTGTTTCTGTATTCTGTGTTCGTACTCCATAGAAACAGAAGGATTTTTTTTCTATACATTATTATTGTTACGATAATTTCTTAAACTGTGAAAGACAAGATTTTACTATTTACCGATTTAGATGGGACTTTGCTTGATCATTACACCTATTCTTACCATCATGCAGACGAAGCCCTTGCTCTGGTAAGAAAGCTTGAGGTCTCCCTTGTCTTATGTTCAAGCAAAACCAAGGAAGAGATAGAGATCTATAGAAAAAGGCTCTCAAATAACGAACCCTTCATATCTGAAAACGGAGGGGCTATCTATGTTCCGAAACAATACAAGAATGTATACTCATCTCGTAATGGTTTTCGGATAAAATCCGAGATAAAATTGAGCGAGTATAACTGCAACCAAGATTTGGTTTCCAGTAAAACCGAAAACCAAATCGGTTTTAGTATAACAGAGAAATGTAATAAGAATGATAATGACTATTTCATCATAGAAATAGGTACTCACTATGAAAAACTAGTAGAAGCCTTTGAAAAAATCAAGAGAAAGGCAGGAGTAAATATAAAGGGTTTCAATGAGTTTACTCTGGATGAAGTCGTTCAATTAACAAAATTAAGTAAGGATGAAGCTATGCTTGCTTTGAAAAGAGAATATACGTTACCTTTTGTTGTTTATGGCGAAGGGGAAGACGCAAGAATTATAAAAGAGGAAATAGCATTATCAGGTCTTAATTATACAGAAGGTGCAAAATTTATGTACCTTATGGGTGAAAACGATAAAGGTAAGGCCGTGAGGATCTTAACAGATATCTACAAAAGGAACTATACGGAGACAGATATTACTACGGTAGGTATTGGTGATAGCCTGAACGACCTTCCAATGTTGGAAGCGGTAGACAGACCATTTCTCGTAAAAAAAGTATCAGGGAATTATGATGAACGCATAAAAGTAGAAAATCTCGTTTTTGCAGACGGAATCGGACCTGTTGGTTGGAATAAGGCTATCTTGCAGCTGTTAAATGAATACTTTTGACTTAACTGAAGATGGGGAGGAAAAGATATGGGTGATTTTCACCAGCCTGGTGAAATTACAACGTTACATAGGTTTGGGAATACTGATCTGAATAAGCTGGAGTCTTCGATAAAGAAACTCTCACGCTTAAGGCCGGTTGCGCTTGTGCTCCCGACTATTTTTTCTGAACTAGAAGGTACTGCGTTACCTAAAATTCTAAATGAATTGAAGGAAGTTAAGTACCTCAGTCAAATAATTGTTACCCTGGGCAGATTTAATAAAGAACAATTTAAACATGCAAAGAAATTTTTTTCAGTTTTACCCCAGGAAGTAAAGTTAGTATGGAATGATAGCACGAGAATTAAAAAGCTTTACAAACTCCTTGATGATGAAAATGTTTCCGCCGGTAATGATGGTAAAGGCAGGTCTGCATGGTTGGCTTACGGGTATATTCTCGCAATCGAAAAACCAAAGGTAATTGTTTTACATGACTGTGATATTCAGACATACAGCAGGGAATTTCTTGCTCGATTGTGTTATCCGGTTGTTAACCATAATCTCGATTTTGAATTCTGCAAGGGATATTACCTGCGTGTTACGGAACGTATGCACGGAAGAGTTACCAGATTATTTGTGACACCTCTTTTGAGGTCTTTACGGACATTATTAGGAGATCTGGACTTTCTTAAATATCTCGATAGTTTCCGATATCCTCTGGCCGGTGAATTCTCTATGATTGCTGATCTGGCAAGGGCAAACAGAATCCCCGGTGATTGGGGATTGGAAGTGGGAGTTCTTGCTGAGGTCTATCGGAATTGTTCTCAGAAAAGAATATGCCAGGTAGATTTGTGCGAAACGTATGAACATAAACATCAGCCACTTTCTGAAGAAAATGTCGAAACAGGGCTCATGAAAATGTGCATAGACATCTCTAAAGCTCTTTTTACTACACTGTCAAGCGATGGTATCGTATTTAATGACGGGTTTTTCAGGACTCTTCGTATTACTTATCTGAGAAAAGCACAGAGATTTATTGAAAGATATGAAAGCGATGCTGCAATAAATGGTCTGTTTTTCGATAGACACCAGGAAGCAAAGGCGGTAGATGCCTTTACCCACGGATTGAAGCTGGCAGGTGAACAGTTCCTGGAAAATCCAATTGGAACACCTCTTATACCAAATTGGAGCCGGGTAACATCTGCAATACCGGATTTTTTTGAAATGCTTATTGACGCGGTTGAAAAAGACAATAAGTAGACAGTCAGCATTGTGTCTAAATTGTTCATGGTGATTTTCAACTGGTATGCCACTGTCGAATTTCTCTTGTCATCCCCGTTAAATGGTGACTCTAGAACTGATTGCAAGGTAAATAGGGTACAATAATTTGTGGATACAGAGAAATTGATATATCCTTTATATACTAAGACCGATTTGGTTTTCGGTTTTACCCGTCCGAACGGCTGACAGGCCGGGCAGGCTGGAAACCAAATCCTGGTGAAGGTATCCCCGGACAAGAAGCGCCGAGGACTTTACTCGCTCAATTGTATCTCGGATTTTATCCGAAAACCATTACGAGGTGAGTATAGTATGAACTTTGTTCGGTCGCGCAGAGAGTGACGGAATAAAGAGTTTAGAAAAATTTCGAAATGATGGTTTGCGATGAAACAGGAAAAAACTGATAGACAGACATACCGTAACGACCTGGAGGCAGAACTTGAAGCACATTTCAAGATTATCAATGCCTGTTCAATAGAAATGGAAGACAAAGAAAGAGTATTGTTAGCAGCCAAACCTGAATCGAGATATCCTTATTTTTATCCCCGTGATGCAGCGTGTGCATCAGAACTCCTTGCCTGTCTTTCTACTTCCGAATACGCATTTGCAGATGAAGCATTTAAACTTCTCGCCTCAGTGGCAAAATTTGTTTTGAAGGCGATAAGGAATGATGGGTATATTGGACAAAGATATGCACTTTCTGGTGAAGAAAAAAGTATTTACAAACAGGAAGACAATAGTGCACATGGTATGATTATCCTTTCTCATTTTTTACTTACAGCGAAACAGAAGAGGGTAGAGGTGCAAGACAAATCCGATTTCCTCTTTGCAATAAATAGCACAGCACAGTATGCCATAAAAAATTATTACCATCCAGAGATAAATCTGTTTCATTCAACTACCTCTATTCATGAATCAGCGATTGAAGAAGGGTTCAGTTGCTGGACGAATTTTGCGTATCTTAAGGCGTTTTTTCTCGTATCCAAAGTAAATCGTGAATTAGACGAACCTGACATTATTCCCGACAAGTTGCTTCTTTTTGAGGCGGCCTTCAAGCATAACCTTTTTGGTATCATGGTCTCAAACAATAGATTTCTCAGGAGAATTGACCAGAAAGGTAATTACGACTTCAAACCGGATTTCACCCTTTTAAGTCCATTCTATTTTGGATTTGGTGAAGAGACAAAAGACTATCTTGACAATAGCGTGGATTTTTTAGAAAAGCAGCTATGGGATCCTGAATTGGGTATGATACAGAGATATCTTCCGTTTAGCGGAGACAAAGAAATACATACTCATGCAGGCAATGGCCCCTGGCTTCAGTATACGGCAATACTTGCCCAATACCACTTCTGGTGCAAAAACACTATAAGAGGAGAAGAATTACTGGATCTCATCGACAGCTACAAAAACGAGAAAGGTGAGATTCCCGAACATATCTCTACCTGTAAGAGATTCGATGCCTTTATCAAATCTGAATGGAAAACAGGGATAGATTTTTCAAAGGAGTTCGACAGGCATATACTGCAGGATGATCTCGATTTTGATAAGATTCTCGAAGAGGCGAATAATATGCAAATGGCCTATAACGAGGTGGCGAAAAAATGCATGATACGTGATTCCAACATGGAAGAGGGTGGATATATCATGTTTGTAACACCACTCATGTGGTCACATGTAGAATATATGAAGGCATTACTCTACAAACATCATCTCTACTGTAACGAAAATCAAGAGAAGTGATCAAACTTTTTTTTATAAACAAACCGTTCATCTCTTACAGGAAAAATATATTATGAGAAACTGCTGATTTCTCATGAAACTTCTGTCTCATCCAGTAGCAGGGTCTGTATTTTTCTTCCTATCCTCAATAGGGTTTCCATCCTGGTCCGATACCAACGCAGATGTGAGTTTTATCTCACTCAGATCAAGAAGTATGTTTACGGGAAGAACAAGAATCTGTCCTCCACCTGTTGCCGTGGCAGTATTGATTTCATTTTTTCGGCAACTATCATGCTACAGCAGAAAATTATTGCAAGAAACACGTCATCATTGTCCCGTTAAGTTTTTGCATGTTTTATTAATAAGCCCTAAAGCTGTCATTCCCGCAAGTTTTTAGCGGGAGTCTTAGAATCATAGCGCCTTTGTATACCCGATTAAAGCGTTCGAGTATGACAAAAGTCGCGCAAGCAAAAACCTAACTCGATGCAGAGGAATTTTCAATATTTCCTTATTTTTACGCTGAAGGCGCAAGTTCAAAAGACCGTAAAAACTGCCATGGAAGGCAGTTTCCCGCCCGGCCAACAGTCCATTCTGACGAGGTAAGGATTTTGGAAAAGTTAGTCAGGATGGCCTAACTTGACACTACTGTATTCTACTGAAAAAACTGCATAAATTTTTGTCTCAATTTGTGTAACGTGAAAATTATACCCTATGAAATTACAAATTTTCATTTTTGCCACCAATCCACCTTTTAAGGATTACGTCTTCTTTAATACGTGAAATTACAAATATGATCTTTCCGTATTTTAAAAGGAGGTTAAATGGACGAATTAAATAGTATAGATAGAGCCTCTTGGAAGACAATGGAATAGAATGTCTATTAGAAATAGATTCTGGATTGGGAAAAATATGACTTAGCAAAGTCTCGGCCTTTTCTTTAAAACTGTGAGTTGCTTGTGATTGAATAAATTTATGAGGAACTATGGTAAGATCACTTTCTCTGATAAGAATTCTTTTATTAATAAGCCGCACGATTTCTTTATCTAAGCTAACTGATGCAAATTTACTCAGGACATTATGAACAATATCATCGTGTTTCCCAACGAATTCCCTTACAATGAAAAGGGTAGCATAAATAGGGTTACTTATCCCGTATTCCTTCGCCTTGCACGCAAGCCTTTCCCAATTACCCTCCTTTCCATAGTGTTTGAGAGTTTGAAAAATATCACACGTCTGTAGAAAGGCACCTTTGCTACTGAAAGCGCCATTTTGACTTATAAAACGGTGTTTTAAAAAATGAAGGCAGAGGTGGAAAATTAAATCCTCCGGGCAGAGTGTAAATGCTTTACTACCAGAGAAATCTGTTGTCTTAGCCCCTTCCCACCACCTCTCAATAATGTCAGTTTCAAAACTACGTATCCGAAATGGATGAGATTTATTAGTTATGTGCCAGTGAATTTCAACCGGGATATTATTCTTCGGATGGATATAGCAGATTTCCTGGTGATTTATTCTATACCATTCAGGCGATTCAATACCTTCGAAAAGATAGCCTAATTCAGATATTATTTTTTCTGCACAGGGAAGATCTTCTTTTTTCACCAGGAGATCAATGTCACTCATCGGCCTTAAACCAATATCACCATAAACAATTTTAGCCAATGCTGCACCCTTTAGAACAATAACTTTTATCCTCTTTTCATGAAATGCCTCTAAGATCCTCTTGAGTTCCGTATAAAGATACATATTCCTGGCTAAATTCCCATGATAAGCTGCTCTTAGCTTACCCATGACCCCAGGGGGAATACATTCGGTTTCCTGAATTCCTTTCAAATTGTTATATAATAATGGACTTATACCATGCCAGGATGCAGACTCTAAAATCTCTTCCCAGCTTAATGGGAGCTTGATTAGCTCTTTGACCCTGTTCCTTATAACGGCGGGAATTTCTGTTTGAGCACAGTATAATAAGAGCTTATTTTCATGAGATAGATTCATAATAATCTTGTTTTTTACAACCTACTAAAAATAAATTCGATATTAAATATTCAAATTTTCATGCTTTATTTTGGTTTGGGCTCTGCTACGCGTGTTAGTCTGTGTTTATCAGTGGTTTAAATTGAAGATTTGCTTTCTCTCCTCCGGAAAGCTATATGTCATCTTATAGATCTTTGTTGCTTCGGCATTTCTTTCAAGGAATATTTTTCCCTTGTAGAGGAGCCAGGCATGTCCCTCTAGTTTCTTTTGTGTATGACTAGACGGTTGCACCTCACTATATCTTACCCCAAAACAGATAGTAACATTGATTCCAAATTTACGTAAAAAATAATAGAGAACTAAAGAGCGTCTAAGGCAGGTGTTTTTACCCTTCACGTATTTGCGACTCAGGACATAGTCCGTAAACCGAACAACTTTATCTTTAAATTCCTGAATATCTAAACTATTGTCAATCTTCAAGATTCTCGGTGTGAAAGCTCTCATTAATCCTGGGAGTGAAAAAAATCTCAGCACCAGAGGTAGTGTCATGATGAAAAAGAGTATTTGCATAAAGATCCAAATATCTTCGAAGGTTCTGAAGTTTTCTCTGATTTTTTTCATGACTACTGCCTGTCTATTCATCCACAACCCTTACTAATTTCTCTTTCACAAGTTCATCAATGAGGTTGAGAACACTTTTCTTGGCCTTTTCAGGTGAAACATCAAATTCATTCTGAAGCCTTTCGCTTATCTCCCTGAGTGTAATATCACTATTCATCAACTGCCAGATTCGCAGTCCTGTTTCATTTAAGGTAAAGTACGCTTTCGTCCCTAGATGGAGAAGGACTGCCTCTTTGTCCTCCTCTAATGTTGTTATAATAACCTCAGGGTCAGGTTTTATCCTACAATTGAGATCCGGCATGTATCGTTGGGCTCCTTTGTGTATTTATTGTATGGTCATTGTTCGTCCAAATGCCACGAGACCAGGGATTTTTATCATACCTTTTCAGCTAATCTACCTTCTTAAAATAATTAACACAGTACCAGCATGGGAAGTAGTCTGAATCTTTAAATTCTCTTTTACTATGGCGCTCAATTTTTTCTTTTCGAAACTTCTCATCCAAATTAATGAAACGTTTATACGTCTCTGCAAAACTCATCTCATCTAAGTTGCCTATTACGTCTTTATTTCCTGTACCATTTCCATGCCCTGACATATGACAACAAAATGTAACATTGCCTCTCCAGTCTATATTAAATTCTTGCATTTGCAATGTAGCACATGGAAAGAGATTGGTCGTATAATATCCAGGTGCCATGATTATGGGCATGGTAAAGGATTGTTGAAGTTTTCCAATCATTCCCTCGACCACCACACACTCCTCAGGAGAAATGGTAAGCCCGTTTGCAATATTCCGGGGTGTTGGCATGAGATGACCAAATCTCAACCCACGACTCCCCAACTTCGTTGCAAGCTCAGCCATCTCCTTTAATTTTCCTTTGGTATGGAACATAACGGTCGTATTAATGGTAAAAGGGATATCTTTTACTATGCAGATACTCACATCCTGCATCACCCGGCGATAAGAACCCTTCCCACGAATCCTGTCGTGTGTCTCCTCCCTGGAACCATCCAGACTAAACGTAATACCTCTTAGTCTGTCACGAAAGGGAAGTAAATGCCTATACATCTCAGTAAAATTCCAACCATTTGTAACAAAACCAAAGTTATACTCAGCTTCATACACCTTCTTGAGAATCTCAGTGAATCTGGGGTGTAGTGTAGGTTCGCCACCCGTAAAGGAAAGAAAATCGATTTTAATTCCCTTGGCATCTTGGAGAATCTTTTCCACAATCTCTATTTTCAGATTTCCTCCGTCAGAACTATGTCTTCCATCAAGACAGTGCTGGCAACTTAAATTACAGTGATTTGTTAGTTCGATTACGATACTTGGCATCTTAATTCTTACTATCCACTTATGATAAAATTGCCACAGAGGTCACAGAGCACATAGAATTATAAAGAAATTCTTTTAACACCATCAACAAGTTTGCTCTCACCAAAATTAATTTGTCTGACACATTTATCTCAGTGGCCTCTGTGCTCTCTGAGGCTATAGTACAATAGCTATTGCGTCTTAGATTTAGTATTTTATTTATAATTATTGATGAGCCCTATAAGCACACTTGGCGTTTTATTTTTCCCTGTTTTTATTATTAAATTCTTTGGCCAAAGAGATTCTAAAAGCCTCAAACCCAAATCTTTTCCAGAACAATGTTCCCCCTTTATTGTGAACAATCAGAGATAATTCAATACGCTGGATCTTTTTCGATTGGAACCATTTCAATGCGCTCTTAACTAAACGGCTACCAATGCCCCTCCTGCGAAAGGATGGTACAACAAAACACTCTTCGATAACTCCCCGCCGCAGTGGTTTGATTGGTAAAGTTGTTCTCTTTTTGAATCCATGGCGAATCCGGTGTAAGATGGATCTACACCGGTTGTTTGCGGCATAATTATGAATCTTGATATCGATAAATCCACCTAAATTACCACAATACTCACAAACCAAAATGAAACCATTACTTCGCTTTAACTTTTCTTCCACATAATTTAGCCAATCAAAATCTGCTCGTAATTCGTAGTATTGAGCCAGTTTCCAGTGATATTCTATCTCCTGTTGAAAAAGTTCAGAGAGTTGAGGAATATCTTTTTTCGTAGCCTTCCGAATCTCCATTCATTCATATTTTTAGGAAGTTTTCGATGATATCTCTGACAGGACTTCGGTAATTTTTCCCGGTTCTTCATGCAAATCACGCCCTGCAAGGAGTTGAAAACTCTCTGCCTGATACACAAGTTGCTTAAGAACCTCAAGATGATTCTTAGCCGTCTGTCTGTTAAATAGTATGGAAGCACTCTGTTTTGTCAATTTGACAAGTGCTGATGTTGGATCGACAGGCACTAACCTACTTTCTGGTTCCGGCACTATGCTTGTAAATAACAATATCTTTGGTATCCCCTGAGAACAAAATTGATTGGGATACATAGATTCAACATCTAAAAACCGCTTTGTGTCAGCTCCGCTTTTTGATTCTTCAAGATATGGTAATATCTCAGGGTAGTGATGTACGAGTTCAGGAGCTAAATAAAATTTATTTCGAAAGGAAAAAACTTCTACTCGATTTTCTAAACACTTGAGCAAAAGGGCATCATCTGAGATATAGTGCCAACCCTGGTTGACAAGACTAAGTGTCGCAGTGGATTTTCCACTGCCTGAATCTCCTAAAAGCAGAACCCCTAATCCATCCCTGAGAAGTGCGGCTCCATGGAGTTCATAGAAACCTCGGGGTGAAAGAAGATGGATAAGGCCGATAAGAAAAAGATTATACTTTGATAGAGGTGTTTTTTCCTGAAAAGAGCCATGGATAGTGAGAAACCCTACACCTTTATGAGGATGTAACTGAAACAGAGATGATCCGTCTGTAATGTAAACAGTATCATCTAACCTGAAAATTGATACGTCGTAGCATGAAAGTGGCCCAGACGCTGCATGAGGGATGTCCACAGAAACTTCTGTAGAAGCAAATTGCAGGGTAAGGTGAGCGGGAGTGCCTGCATCGCTCAACTTCATAAAGGGAAAAGTATTAAAGAGTTTTTGTATTTGATCTTCAACCCCTTTCCCTTCGCACCGAACTGCGATGGTTAATCCGTATAAAGAATAATGACAAACGTTCGCATCATCGATCCACATCCCCATCTTTCTAACTTCTGCTTCTGCTTTTGTTAAGGTGTAAAACTACCAAAAAACCCGGCCGTAATCTTTGTTGCATCCCCGTGTTTCGTAAGTTTCGGCTCAACAAACGTTAATTTGGGCTCGGTAAAAGTCTTTTTGCCTTGTGAAGAATTTGTGCTCTTATCTTGAAGCTCTTTTTGTCCAACTGATTGTTTTTCTAACATTACTTTTTCCTCCTTCATGTTTTTATCGGATGAACAGTTCTCAATCCATTAAAATTCACAAAATACTAAAATCAAAAACTTTATTATCATGATTCGCTTTTGTGTCATGTCGTAATATCCCCCACCTCCTTTCATTCAGATTAGATGTTATATACGAAACTAATGTACTGATCAATATGACAATAGATGACATGAATAATTTTTTTAGGTTCGAAACATTCCTTTTATTACAAATTGTTGACTATTAACCACGTGAAATGACTCATCTATTTTACTGTGACTTACTGTATGCTTTCCCCTAATTTCCTCCTTCCATATATTCCGAAAGATCAAACTCAAACTTAAAGGGTTCTGGTCGTTTAGATTCCGTAGTTTCTCCTTCCCGTGGTTCAGATTCTCTAGCGGTAACTCTTAATTGCTTAGTTTCTTTCCCTTTTGCTAAGATAATGATCTTCGTTATTTTCTTTTCTTCCTTTCCTGAATCCATTTGCTAGCCATAGTTTGAGCTTAACTTCTCAAGTGCCCCTCTTAAATAAAAAAGGTTATCCGAGAATCCTAAAGCTTAAAAAAATAAGTATTAGTATTACTATACAACTTATGGTTTAAAATTGTCAAAACACTTATTCTCGGACAACTTGTTGAAAAGGGAGTATGATTTTTCATTTAGTGTATTCCATTTTCAAGGTCTGATATGTGGCACTGTATACTTTGTTTGTTGTCACTTAAGTAACTGCCCCTTTATAAATAATGAGAAAAATATAAGTATTTTTAAGGTTACTGTTTAATTAAGATGATGTCGGACCATCTACAGTCTTATGTCCGATATCATCTTAAATGTAAATACTTCCTTTATTTAATTATATATGTTTCTTTCCTCCTTTAATTTTTGTGTATCAGTATTTGTCGTCTGTTCTTTATATGTAAATAAAAGCGACATAGCACTTAAACTTTAAAAAATTCGCACTCTATATGATTACACCGCCTCATCTCTTTTTGAAATTCTTTTCTCAAGATTACCCCTCTGTGTCTATAATAGTTGGACATTTTCCTTGTAATAATTTAGTGTAGGGCAACTGGAGTTTCAAACAACAATTCGGATCGCAACGATATCCCCGATCCAGAGGTTTCTGAGAAAGCGACACGCCGCAGGTTTACTGATCAGTACAAACTTCGTATCCTTCAGGAAGCTGATAACTGCACAAACTTTGGACAAATAAGAGCGCTTCTGCGAAGAGAAGGGCTTTATTCGTCTAACCTCACTACATGGAGGCGTCAAAAAGAACGTGGCTCCTTTGATTCCCTTTCACCAAAACGTCGAGGCCCAAAGAAGAATGAGTCTGATTCAGCAACTCGACATATCATAGCACTTGAACGAGAGAATCATGCTCTCAGACAAAAGCTCAAACAGGCTGAAACTATTATTGAAGTTCAAAAAAAAGTCTCAGAAATGTTGAACACCCCCTCGAATCAAACAGGAGAAAAGATATGATGCTTGCAACTGAATCTCTCGCCAGAGAAGTGCATATAAAAACGGCTTGTGAAGCATTGGGAATACCGCGAGCAAGCAACTATTACTACCATAGGAATAGAGAGACGCCGGAAAAACTTACTCCCATAAGGCCACCTCTGGCTTTAACTTCCCTGGAAGAACAAAATGTACTCGACACCTTGCATACAGAACGTTTTTGCGATAAAGCCCCTCGCCAGATATATGCGGCGCTCCTTGATGAAGGTACTTATTTGTGTTCTGTGAGAACAATGTATCGAATTCTTGAAAAACACAACGAAGTAACTGAGCGAAGAAATCAGTTACGCCATCCTCAGTATCAGAAGCCTGAACTCCTTGCAACGGCACCAAAGCAAGTATGGTCATGGGATATAACGAAATTCAAAGGCCCTGCAAAATGGACATATTTCTACCTGTATGTGATTCTTGATATTTTCAGTTGCTACGTTGTTGGTTGGATGGTTGCGCATTGTCAATAAGCCGTCTTAGCACAACGCCTCATCGCCGATACCTGTCAAAAACAGGCTATAAAACAGGAACAACTGGTTATTCATGCTGATTGTGGTTCAAGTATGAAATCCAAACCGGTGACATTCCTTCTTTCAGATCTCGGGATAACGAAGAGCCATTCGCGGCCTTATGTAAGCAATGATAATCCTTATTCTGAATCACAGTTTAAGACCTTAAAGTATCGTCCGGATTTTCCTGGAAATTTCGGCTCAATTGAGGATGCCAGACAGTTCTGCAAAAATTTCTTTACCTGGTATAATACTGAACATTATCATTCAGGAATCGGTTTGCACACACCTGAAGCAGTTCATTATGGACGTACGAATCAAATTATGAAAGAACGGAGCCGTGTCTTGATAATAGCTTGCAAAAAATACCCGGCACGATTTAAAGGTAAGACACCAAAACCTCCATACTTGCCTTCAGCAGTATGGATTAATAAACCAAATCAGGAAAATAACACTATGGTTAGAGTCTAAATTCTTGAAAAATTTGTCTAATTTCTATTGACACATTCCGTCCTCGATCGGGTTACCGAAGGCTTTAACAAAGAATGAAAAAGGTGCAACAGGTTCCAGACAGATCGAGATTATCGCTGTAAAGGACTCGCCAGCATTTAGGATACAATCCTCAATACCTACCCCAGGAATTGTAGGTAATCTGATTATTGAACCTTCAGTACCAGATTCACCGGGGTTCACGTTTATCACTGTGTTATTACCTGTGAGTTTATCTACTACAAAGTGCATATTTACAAAGTTCTTTTGTGAAATGTTTGTGAATTTAGCTATGATCAGAAAAATTCTTTTAGTAGTAGTCTCTGGACATTTATTAGAAAGATGACTATGATCCTCTAGAAGAGTCCGTCTTAGCTCAGTTGATAATGTATCCAGCTTAAGGTCTACATCTTTTTTAAGTTCTATGCTAGGTACCCAAGCAATTGCTTTCAAGTCTGTTTTATTTATTGAGGCTATGATGGTTGCACTCCTACTCAAAATATTAAGATCGGCAATGCAACAAGATGATCCTCCATTAGTTACCAACCCGTATAATGCTCCAGTTGCAGGATTGGTGTCCATCGAAACTATTCTTGGGGTGCCGTCCCCGCCAGTAAGACTCCACACTTGATTACTAAAAGAACTGCCTTGATTTGTCATTCTACTATTTTCAAAAGGCAATTCTGATCTAAAGATATACAGTACGTCTGACTTTGAAAATGCAATCGCATGTTGAACTCCGGACGAACCTATCGGAGTAATCTGATTAGTAATACTCGTAAGGCCACTGTTCAGATCAATCGTACCTAAGGCATCTACTCTTTCACCCACGTCATTTTTTACTTCACTATCATTAGAAGCGAGGTAGGCAGAAAGAATACCATTTGATTTAAATGATATGTCCCCTATGCTATTAAAAAAACCAGTTACGTCTCCTCCTAATTGTATATTGAAGCTCTTGTATGTACTAACGCCGCCTGTAAAAGAGTTGATTATTATCAATTTACCTGAGTTATCATTCATAAAACCCGCGGCACTTTCACACGTGCCGTATAGCGTTTTATCAGCTGGGTTGTAGTCCATACAACTGCAACCTTGTAAGGTACCGTCTTGTCCTACCCGTACAGTTTTCCCTGTAAAGTCATCGATCCAGTAAAGTGTGCCTGATTCTGACAAACCAAAAAGGCCAAATGTCTCGCTGACGCAATTTTTAGCGGCACCTATAAACAGTGCTGCTATTATAATAAAAAACATTGTTACTTTTGAAACTTTCATAATAATAACCCTCCTTTTTCCTTATCTCAGATTTAAAAACAATGTATTATTGTAAAAAAATTGTAATTGTACTTTCATTTTGTCCTCCTTCTGAAAAAAAGTTAAGTTATTTTTTGAGTTGTTAATTAAACATTAGCTATTAATACATACCGACCTAAATCACGTTTTTATTTTATACGATTGTTTACTTAGTGCAGAAAATACTATCGAAAGACTGATTTTGCAGAACCTTATGACAATATTTATTGTTTTAATAAATAAACTAAAACAATAGAAGAAAGGAGGTTCTGCTATGTACCATTCAATAGATTTTTTTCAATTTCAAAAGAAGTTTTCCACGGAAAACAAGTGTTTAAAATATCTCATGAAACAGCGTTGTCACAATGGTTTTGTATGCCCAAAATGTGGTAACAATGAATACTATTTTATAAAAAGTCGTCACAATTATCAGTGCAAACAATGTAGCTACCAGTTGTCAGTAACTTCACGCACTATCTTTCACAAGACGAGAACACCTTTTCGTAAATGATTTTGGATGATTTATCTCTTATCACAAACTAAGAACAGTTACTCAGTATTGGGTTTACAGAAACTATTACAAATTAAATCTTACAAGACCGCCTGGCTTATGGCACACAAGATCAGAAAAGCAATGGCTGACCGTGATGCCAGCTATAAGCTGGGAAGCCTCATTGAAATGGACGATGCATATTTTGGCAAGTCCCGTGCAACCGGCAAACGGGGACGCGGTGCAAGTAAAAAGAGCTGTGTAATAGTATCAGTAAATGTAAATGAACGAGCGAAACCTGTTTTTGCTATTATGAACGTTGTCTCTGGTGTAGATAGCAAAAACGTTTCATCTGTAGTGCAAAAGAATATCCACCCTGATTCTCAGATTAAAACAGATGGATGGCCTTCATACCATGCTATTAAAAAGCAGAACTTAAAACACGACAGAAGAACTCTCGGCAATCCTAAAAATGCATCAAAGGTTCTTCCCTGGGTGCATATTCTTATTGCTAATTGTAAATCCGTATTAAGAGGAACTCATCACGGCATTAGTTTAAAATATCTGCATCGTTATTTGTCTGAATTTTGTTATCGTTTTAACAGGCGTTTTTGGCAAAACCAACTTTTTGATCGCCTGATGTATGATTGTTTATCCTCAAACACCATTACTTTTTCTGAATAATCATTTTATTTTATTAGCAGTTTCAAATATACAAAAAGTTAAGATTTCTTTTTTAAAGGCCACACCACTAAGATGCTAAACCTGTACATTTAAGTATTAGTAATAAAAAACCCATTTTTTCTCTATTCTCCTTTCTCCATAAATTCCGAGGGATCAAACTCGAACTTAAATGGTTCTGGTCGGTTGGATTCCTTACTCTCTCTTTCCTGAATTTCAGACTCTTTAGCGGTAATTCCTACTGTTGCAGTTTCTTTCCTCTTTGGCAGAACAATAATCTTCGCGATGTTTTCTCCCTTTTCTGAATCCATTTGGTAGCCATAGTTTGAGCTTAGTTTCTCCAGTGCATCAGTTAATGATAGTCCATTAAACTCAACACTGACCTTCTCCTCTTCAGGGATATTACCAACTACGTCGACAACCATCTTCCTTCCCATCTCCTTCATAATCTCTTTCAAGGAGGCATCTTTTGCACTGAGAGATATTAAATCGTCTTTTACTGTGAGTTCAAAGCCCGACTGTTCCTCCGTGTCCTTTTTGGCATTTCCAAATGCCTTCTCTTCTAAAAGCAATGTTGAAATAACAAACAAAGACATAAGTAAGAGAATAATAACACTATTAAACTTTCCTGTTTCAGTCTTTCGATTAAACATACTTTTACCATCCTTTTCATTACATCGTTCTTTCACGACATCGTTCTTTCACGGCAAGTTAACATTTGTGTCCTAAACTTTTGTGTTTATGTATCTCGATTTTACCGGAATTTTATTAATATAGCTCTTTTCTGCTCACAGCTCTCATGCAACAATACAAATTAATGTTATTATATTACTACTTATTCGGGGAAAAAACAATATAGACAATAGTTGCATTTTGGGGGATCTTTAGTTGCATAAAATGTGCAACTTTAGTATCATAGAAAAGTAACTATAGTTGCATTTTGTGGGGATTATATCTATGAAAATAATAATCGTCGGAGTTCAGTCCACCGCAAAGCCACCTGGTGAAATTTCTTCTGATTTCACAGGGCAGGCGCAACGAAAAAATTTTGTAGGAGATTATTTTTCCCAACAAAGTTCAAAGCTATTCAGAAAATTTCATCATTTATCCCCTAGAGATGCATCGATCGAAATTACAATGGAGTTTACTTTCTAAAAATAATTACTTTACGCCTACGGTGTACTATTATCATATGGTTTTGCTATGTTTTAACAGTCCTTATTCAGGAGGGGGAAATTGGAAATGTACAAGTGACTCTCGAAACGAAGAAGCATTTTTGACAAGATAGACCGGATTTACAAGATTGCTTGTCATCCAGATCATCTCCTTAATCCTGTCTAAAGAGTTGGTAGCTTGTGTTTAAAAAATAAGATACTTGTTACCAAAATTAGCTGGAATACCAAGCGAGAAAACGTAATAATATGGGGGAATCCTAATCCCCCAGGGTAATTAATCAGATAATAGTTAGCTTCTGTTGTGGGAAGCTGTTTTTCGAAATTACACATAAATCCCCATCTGCAACAGAAATTACTTAAGAATATTAATGGAAATTAAGCCAATTCAAGATAAAATACTTAAAGGCATATATCGTTTTTCTGACCACGCAGTAAAACAAATGATAAAAAGGTCAATAACCAGAAATGAGATTGAATATGCGTTAATAAATGGAGAGATTATTGAAGAATATCCGTATGATAAATATTCTCCAAGCTGTCTAATATATGGAAAAACTGAAAACAGAAGAAATTTACATGTTCAATTATCTATTCCACCAGCAGTTTTAATTATTACAACATATGATCCAGATCCAAAAGAATGGATTGATTATAAAATAAGGAGGTAAATTTTATGAAATGTGTATTTTGTGGAGGTAAATTAGAAAAAAGAAATGTTACATTTCATTATGAAGATGATAATAAATATCTTTTTGTTGAAGAAGTTCCTGCTGAGGTTTGCAAATCTTGTGGTGAAAAAACATATTCTCCAAAAGTCACAGATAAGCTTTTAAAATATACTAAAGAAGAGTTTAAGCCCGCAAAAACAATTGAAGTCCCCGTATACAGTTTTGAACAATAACAAATAAAACAGTGTATAGATTATGATAACCTTCATTTCAATAAGTATTTTATTGCAGAAGCCTTCAGCATCTATGGCGGGACAAAGACGGGTAGAATAATACTGAATAACCTAGCTGATTGAGAAATTGCTCACATTCCTCCCAGGTTAACGCAAACGCTTTAACATCCGCAGCACCCAATCGGCTTACAATATTACGTAATGTATCATGGTTTTCCTCCTCGAAATCAACATCCATCATAATATTTTCTGCCCAATCAACTAATTCTGCAAGTTCTAGTTCATGATGCAAATATAATGTTAATTTCTCGGCAACGATCTTATATGTAACTAGTTTCATAATTAGTTCCTCCTAAACTTTTCGATGGCCTTTATTTTCTCGATATTTGTGGTGAATTTCGATTAATTTACTATTTTCATCGTATATTTCTTGATAAAAACGAATTGTATTTTCTTTAACATCTACTATCTTGACGTAACGTGCAATCCAACCCAATCGTCCCACAATATCTTACCAATAACGACGTCCACCAGTGGCTAATTCATCCCAATTGTTGTACTTCAGCTCATTCTTAATACGTTTTTGTTCTTTCAAAAATTTAAATATTTATCTCTTGCAAGGTATTCTTTTGTTAGAAAGGGTTGTTCTGGTTTTATATCTTTTTGATAAAATATAAGTCAGGACAGGATTTGGATGAACATTTCTTATGTTAGAATTAAGAAAGACATTTTATTCTTTTCTGACACATCTGACTTAATACAACTTCACTTGTGTTGAGGCAAAGAGGGCGAGTTGCAACCTGTCAGAGACTCCTGTTTTCTTGTATATCCTGCTCAGGTGTGATTTGACAGAAGGTTCACTGATGTTTAGCATTTTCATTATTTCCTTGTTTGAGTGTCCATTGCAAATCATCTTGACTATCTCGGTCTCTCTTTTGGTCAGGTAAGGGGACTTTTTGTTAACAATTCCATTTGAGCTGGGGATTAAGTCTTGTAATCTATTTCGCGCTATCCAAAGTTCTCCTGAGATGACCCCCTCTATTACTTTTTTTAATTCAGATGAATTTGTTGTAGGAGATAGGATACCAATAAGGCCTTGAGAGAGAAACTTTCTCAGGCGGTGGTTCTCTATCTTTGGGAGACATCCTGTTCCTAAGAGAAGGATTTGCACCTTATGCTTGGGGGATATCTCATGAGAGAAATTGCAAAGGGAAAAGAAATCTGTGATCAGTAAATCCGGTTTTGCCTTGATCATTTCTTTGTTGTCCGTGTAATTGATGATGGCATTTATATCGAGTTTTAATTCTTCTATAAATCGTTTAATGCCTTCTCCGAAGAGATAACTACAGCAACAGATGGCTACTCTTGTTGGCATGGTTTTTACCTTAAAAATGGTTATTTTCTGGGTGGGAGGTTGGGACAAAAAAAGAGAGAAATCTATCTTTGTCGATTAATTACGTAATCACCTAACTCCAGGAGGGCTGTTTTAAAAACCGTATCTGGTATGAAGGATATTTCGTCTTGTGCTTTTTTTACCATTTGCCTTGCACTTTCGTAAGCATAATCCATAGCCTCATGTTCTTCAAGCAGGTCAACTATCGCAGCCTTTGTGTTATTCCCATTATTCTGGAAGATAAGCTTGCACACACTTGCTTTACGATTTGAAGGTAAAACATTTACCAATCTAATTAAGGGAAGTGTCAGTTTTCCGCTTTCGATATCTGTGTTCAGGGTCTTTCCCACTTCATCTTCGTTTCCTATAACATCTAAACAGTCGTCTATTATTTGGAATGCAATCCCTAATTTTAAACCGTAGTTTGTGAGAGCCTCTGACAAATTTTTATTTGCACCTGAAAAAATAGCGCCCAATTTACAACTGGCAGCACATAAGGCAGCAGTCTTACGTTCTATAATGCTTAAATATTCTGATTCTGTTACATCAGGATTATGACGTTTTAAGAGTTGAACGATTTCTCCTTCGCACAATATGTTTATTGTTTGAGAAACGATCAGGGTAGCTATCTGTGAATCCAGAGATGAGAGTATCGTGTAGGCTCTTGAAAAAAGATAGTCTCCAAATAGGATAGAAATCTCTCTACCCCATTTTGAATTGATAGTTTCCACATGCCTTCTGACCACAGCCTCATCAATAATATCATCATGGACCAGCGTTGCGGTATGAATGAGTTCTACAACTATTGCCAAGTCGATATGCTGTGGTACAAATGTACCCGCACACTTGCCTGAGAGCAACAATAATGCAGGGCGAAACCTCTTACCCTTAATCTTGCTAATATGAAGAACCAGATCTGCAAGGTGTTTATCTTGTGAAGAAATGTCTTTGTAAAGACGTTCTTCGGTCTCGCACATCTGTTCCTGAATAGGTTCTAAAATGGTATCAATTCCCATAAAAAAAAACTCCTTAGTATATTTATGGCTTTCGAAATGCGTAATATGGGCGATATAGTAACAAGTACCCTGAAAAAAGTCAATTACGTTTTGCCTGCAGTCTGTATGTTTTGTCAAGAGTAACAATTTTACCGTCTTGCTTAGATTCCTCTCCTGATTATCCCTGGTATATTCACGTTGTGTCGGAAATATTCAACGATATCGCCGTAAGTACAATTGTCAACACTAACATTTTTCATGAATGGAACGGTACCGAGGATTGGCAGGGATGAATACTTTTCTATCTCGCTCACAAATTCTTTATCATTATCTAACATGTTAATAACAATTCCCTTTGTCCGAATATTCCTGCTTTTTGCGCACTCAACCGTCAGGAGAGTGTGGTTTATGGCTCCGAGGCAGTGTTTGCATGTTATTATGTTTGCCAGATCCATCTTCCGGGCCATATCTGCAACAAGGAGATGTTCATCAATTGGCACCATAAGACCTCCGATACCTTCAACGACAAGAAAGTCATGTCTGTCATTAAGCTCCTTGAATGCTTCCCATACTTTGTCGAGATTAATCTTGATACCGGTTTCACGTGCTGCTAATGTCGGCGCCAAAGCGGGTTTAAATCGGATTGGGTTTACAAGATCATCGTCATCTTTACTGCCAACGATTTCTTTTAAGTACCGGGCATCAGCCGAAACAAGTTTTCCTCCAGTTTCTCTGGCACCAGTGGAAATAGGTTTCATGACACCCACGTTGATGCCTTGTGCTTTTATTGCCGCAGCCAAGGCTCCCGCAACTACCGTCTTACCAACGCCTGTGTCATTTCCTATTACAAAAATTCCTTTTTCCATAAACTAGCTTACTCTATTCGTCAATTTATTCATACCCTAATACTAACTTATCTCCCTTCTTTAAATGTAAAACATCCTTGGCGCTACCCTTATTTACCGATATCTCAAGAAAGCCGGTACTTCCAATGATTGCTAAGACCTCTTTGTCATTTACGTCAGTATACGAGTTACTAAGCGTATGTATTTTTTCTCCTCCGGCAACAATTACCAGTTTTCGAGACTTTACCTTGATGCGATTGATGGTTTTACCCGTAATATTAGTAATAAGATTACCAAAGTAGTCCACGTAAATAACTTCACCTGTTAAAACACCATCTGTTGAACGAATCGGTTTTGGTAGATCAATTTTTTGCATCTCGTCAATGGTGTTGCCCAGTTTCTTGTGATTAATTCCTTTTGAAAGATGCGCAGCAACGGGAGCAAAGATGTCACGACCATGAAACGTATTGCTGATTTCTGGTAAAAAAAACTCCTTGTTGGTTACTTCCAAGACAGAATGAGATTTTTCAATAGCTGCTATAAATGATAATGCACCGTTGTCGGGAGCAAGAAAAAAATAATCAGCTGTTTTAAGACAGAGAATTTTTCTCTCACTCCCTACTCCGGGATCTACAACAACTACATGTATTGTGCCTTTGGGGAAATATTTATATGAACTGTTAAGAACATAAGCAGCTTGAAAAATGTTTTGAGCTTCTATAGTATTACTGATGTCGATTATGGTTGCTGATGGATTAATTCCAGCAATAATTCCCTTCATCACTCCAACATATCCGTCTTGCGTACCAAAATCGGTTATCAGTGTTATGATTGGTTGTAACTTTGACATGGGTAAGTTTAGATTTATTGGTGTAAAAAATATAAAATGTCTAATTAAAATTTCCAACGATTGGAATCTTGCAGCCACATTTCGGACACTTTCCGTTCTCTAACACAGAAGTTATTACCGAAAAATCTGCCCTTTTAATCAATAGCTCCCCGCAATCCTGGCAGTAGGTATTTTCCCACTTGTGACCAGGGACGTTTCCTGTATAGACAAATTTAAGTCCTGCTCTTACCCCTATTTCTCTCGCTAACTCGAGTGTGGGAATTGGGGTCTGCGGCACATTTGACAAATCAAGATATGGATAGAACCTACTCAAATGCCATGGAGTTTCCTCTCCAAGGTTTTTTACTATCCAGCGAGCAATCTCATGTAATTCTTCAGGGTTATCATTAAAGCCGGGAACTATGTTGGTGATTATTTCCACATGCATGTTCCATTTTGATTTTGCTCTGATGGTAGCATCTAAGATTGGTTTGACGCTCTTTACGTTTGCAACCTTTCTATAAAAGCAATATCTGGAATCTTGCAATTTTGAACTTTTTTCAATTTCAGTTTCTGGAGTTTGATTTCCCGTATAATCATCAAACCCCTTAATGTCAACCCGATAGGCATCTAAATAAGGACCGATAGCATCCAAAGCTTCCAATTCAATATAGCCGTTTGTTACAAAAACAGTGTAGAGTCCTTTTACTTTTGCCAGTTTTGCACAGTCAATAGCGTATTCTATCCAGATTGTCGGCTCATTGTAAGTCCATGAAATACCCTTGCATCCGTTTTGTAATGTAAGATGTATTAATCTTTCCGGGGAGATATATGAAGTATCTCTGTTGCCACTATCAGCAAAGGAGTGCGCAATCTGCCAGTTTTGGCAGTGGTGACAGCGCATATTGCAACCAAGAGACCCGATCGAAAATGTGTAACTACCTGGATAAAAATGGTATAATGGTTTCTTTTCTATTGGGTCAGCAGCGGCCGATGAAACCTCTCCGTAAATCATAGAAAAGAGTTTTCCGTCGATATTCTTTCTTACCCCACAATAACCAAACTTACCTTTTGAAATTGCGCATTTATGGGGACACAAATAACAAGAGACCTTGTTGTTGCTCGCTGTATGATAAAATAGCGCTTCATGTATCATTCCTGATTTACACCAATTTCTTAACAGGGATAAAATACCTAAATCTTAATTATAAATCATACTAGGTGTAACATCAACTGAAAAGAATATACCTGAAAAGAAGAAACCGGAAAGAATAATAGAGAGGTGTTGGTTTTTGAGGCAGATAGTAAATGTAAATCTGCACATCAAAGATACTTTTCTTATTATATGTAGCAAATTTTTTACTTATCTATCGGTAGAGATAAAACAGAGAGGGAAATTAATTGACACGTAGTAGAAAATAGATTAGTTTTTTTTGTGAGAAATTGGTGTTATTTAGATAAAAATGGAGGTAAATTGAAATGCTTGGTATACCAGGTGGTTGGGAATGGATCATTATATTGGTTATTGTATTGTTGGTTTTTGGTAAAAAACTTCCAAATACCATGAGGTCTATCGGGAAAAGTGTTGTGGAGTTTAAGAGAGGTTTGAAAGGAGTAAAAGACGAAGTTGGTGAAGTTGAAGAAGAGATTAAAAAAGTTGAGGATAAAGATGTTGATGTGAAATGAACAACTGCACGCTATAGATCATTTACCTGTTTACATCCAAATGGTAGTAATGTTGGAATCGAAATCTTAACGTAAAGACTATGTGCGGGTTAAAGTCCGCTGTGATAAGTTTTTCAGTGAGTGAATATGGTCTCAGGTGTTTTCGGAAAATTGAATGCTAACATAACGTATACCGGAGAAAATGGTACCCCCAAGGGGATTTGAACCCCTGTCTCATGGCTGAGAACCATGTATCCTGGGCCTCTAGACGATGGGGGCCCCTTTACGTTAAATTGTCATACAGTATCAAATTTGTTTTACATTATCAATTTTAAAATTTAGTGAATAGAAATTTTTTATTTTTTTTTAATTTATTGTTATTTTTTGTTGACAATTTTTTTTTTTACTCTATAATTCGGAAAATGTTCTTTGAAAATTGACAGCATAAAAGCGAAGGGTGTGCGATCCTTTATTTACCTGCGTTTCTTGCATAGTGCTAGGTGCGTATGGTAAAGTCGGATTGAAATTTGCGAGTTTTAGAAGTTTTTGTGAAGAGTTTGATCTTAGCTCAGAACGAACGCTGGCGGCGTGGATTAGGCATGCAAGTCGAACGAGGGAATATTCTTCGGAATATAAATCGAGTGGCGAAAGGGTGAGTAATGCATAGATGACATACCTTTAGGATAGGAATAGCTTTGTGAAAACGGAGTTAATGCTTAATAATTACGAAGAGAAATAAATTTCCTTCGTCAAAGGGGGGGCAGCAATGCCTCTTGCCTAGAGAGTGGTTTATGTCCTATCAGCTAGTTGGTGGGGTAATGGCCTACCAAGGCTTAGACGGGTAGCCGGCCTTAGAGGGTGGTCGGCCACACTGGGACTGAGACACTGCCCAGACTCCTACGGGAGGCTGCAGTCGAGAATCATTCGCAATGCCCGAAAGGGTGACGATGCGACGCCGCGTGAGCGAAGAAGGCCCTAGGGTTGTAAAGCTCTGTCGGGGGTTAAGAAATGCAGGTTGGCTAATACCCAGCTTGTTTGACAAAGGCCCCAAAGGAAGCCACGGCTAACTCTGTGCCAGCAGCCGCGGTAATACAGAGGTGGCAAGCGTTGTTCGGTATTATTGGGCGTAAAGAGCACGTAGGTGGTTTTGTAAGTCAGATGTGAAAGCCTTCTGTTCAAAGGAAGAACGGCATCTGAAACTGCAAATCTTGAGTGTAGGAGGGGAGAGTGGAACTTCTGGTGGAGCGGTGAAATGCGTAGATATCAGAAGGAACGTCGGCGGCGAAAGCGACTCTCTGGCCTATTACTGACACTGAGTGTGCGAAAGTTAGGGGAGCAAACGGGATTAGATACCCCGGTAGTCCTAACTGTAAACGATGGGCACTAAGTAGAGGGAATTACCAATGTTCTCTCTGCCGTAGCTAACGCATTAAGTGCCCCGCCTGGGGAGTACGGCCGCAAGGCTAAAACTCAAAAGAATTGACGGGGGCTCGCACAAGCGGTGGAGCATGTGGCTTAATTCGATGCAACGCGAAAAACCTTACCGGGGTTTGACATGGTAGAAGTAGGAGCCCGAAAGGGTAACCAACGGTATCCAGTCCGTAACTACTGCAGGTGTTGCATGGCTGTCGTCAGCTCGTGTCGTGAGACGTTGGGTTAAGTCCCCTAACGAGCGAAACCCTTATTTTTAGTTACCATCGGGTTGTGCCGGGTACTCTAGAAAGACTGCCGTCGTCAAGACGGAGGAAGGTGGGGATGACGTCAAGTCATCATGGCCCTTATACCCCGGGCTGCACACGTGCTACAATGGTCGGTACAAAAGGAAGCAAGACCGAGAGGTGGAGCGAATCCTATAAAGCCGATCTCAGTTCGGATTGGAGGCTGAAATTCGCCTCCATGAAGTTGGAATCGCTAGTAATCGCGGATCATCATCGCCGCGGTGAATATGTTCCCGAGCCTTGTACACACCGCCCGTCAAGCCACCCAAGTAAGATGCACCTGAAAACATTTATCTAACCACTTGTGGGGGAAAATGTTGAAGGAGTGTTTTGTGAGGAGGACTAAGTCGTAACAAGGTAGTCGTAGGAGAACCTGCGGCTGGATCACCTCCTTTCTAAGGAAAATTAGAAAATTAATTGGTACACCCGACGCTTTTTATGTTGTTATTTTTGGATTAGAATTTTTGGGGGTGCTAAACCGTCTGGAAACGTTTGAAATTAACTTGAGGGGCCTATAGCTCAGCCGGTTTAGAGCGTTCCCCTGATAAGGGAGAGGTCAGTGGTTCGAATCCACTTAGGCCCACCATCCCCAGGGTTTTTGATGGTGTGAAAGTTGTGTGACTGGGGATGTAGCTCAACTGGGAGAGCGCGGCCCTTGCAAGGCCGAGGTTAGCGGTTCGATCCCGCTCATCTCCATTAGTTTGTTGTTATGGGATTCGAAATCTGTTTTAAGTAGTAATTGTTCTTTGAAAATTGGGTAATAATTGAAACTACAAGAGGAATTTGGGTGATTAAGCTACTAAGGGTATATGGTGGATGTCTTGGTACTAAAAGCTGAAGAAGGACGTGGAAGGCTGCGATAAGCTTCGGAGAGCTGTCAAACGAGCATTGATCCGGAGATTTCCGAATTGGGAAACCTGTCGTAAAGAATGAAATACTTCTTTTTGGTTCATACCGCGACATTGTTATCTGAATAAATAGGGTAATAAAAGGAACGAAGGGAACTGAAACATCTAAGTACCTTCAGGAAAAGAAAGAAAAATCGATTTCCCTAGTAGCGGCGAGCGAAAAGGAAAAAGCCTAAACTGGCTATATGTAATAACCCTTATGTGTTGTATAGCCAGGGTCGTGGGGTTTACGGTAAGTGAGGTAAGGCTCCTTAGAAAAGATATTATTTTTAGTCGAACAGGCAGGAAAGCCTGACAGCACAGGGTGAAAGTCCCGTAGGCGAAAGAAATAATAAATTTTTCGTAATACCCCGAGTAATGTCGGTCACGTGAAAGCTGGCATGAATTAAGGAGGCCCACCTCCTAAGGCTAAATACTTTTGGTAACCGATAGTGGACAAGTAGCGTGAGTGAAAGATGAAAAGAACCCCTGTTAGGGGAGTGAAATAGAACCTGAAACCATATACTTACAAGCGGTAGAAGCACAATGAGTATATAATTTATTGTATATTAATGTGTAACTGCGTACCTTTTGCATAATGAACCGGCGAGTTGCTAGGTGCTGCAGGTTAAGCCCGAGAAGGGTGGAGCCAAAGCGAAAGCGAGTACTAACTGTGCGATTTGTAGCATATAGCAGACCCGAAACCGAGTGATCTACCCTTGGTCAGGATGAAGTTTCGGTAAAACGAAATGAAGGTCCGAACGCGTTTACGTTGAAAAGTGATGCGATGAACTGAGGGGAGGAGTAAAAGTCTAATCAAACTCGGAGATAGCTGGTTCTCCCCGAAATAGCTTTAGGGCTAGCCTTGCGTTAATAAATGATAGGGGTAGAGATACTGGATGAGTTTTGGGGCCCACCAGGCTACCAAACACAACCAAACTCCGAATACTATTGTTTAGTGCGCGGGAGTCAGACTATGGGGGATAAGCTCCGTAGTCAAGAGGGAAACAGCCCAGATCATTGGTTAAGGTCCTTAAAATGAACTAAGTGAAAAAGGAAGTGAAAGTGCAGAGACAGCTAGGATGTTGGCTTAGAAGCAGCAACCATTTAAAAAGTGCGTAATAGCTTACTAGCCGAGTATTTTCGCGCCGAAAATCAGCGGGACTAAGTTCATTACCGAAACTATGGATCCTAATTTATTAGGGTGGTAGGGGAGCGTTCTATAGAAGTTTGAAGCCTTACTGTAAAGAGAGGTGGACGAAGTAGAAGTGAGAATGCCGGTATAAGTAGCGATAATATAAGTGAGAATCTTATTCGCCGAAAGCCTAAGGTTTCCTGGGGAAGGCAAATCCGCCCAGGGTTAGCCGGTGCCTAAGTTGAGGCTGAAAGGCGTAAACGATGGACAACAGGTTAATATTCCTGTGCCACTAGAATAGCGTTTGAGCATGGGAGGACGGGAGTGTGATGGTTAGCAAGCCTAATAGACATGGTTTGTTTAAGCCTGCGGTACTGCTTCAGGCAAATCCGAAGCAATAAAGTGCCAAAGGTGATAACGTGGGCTTACGCCTAGAAGTAACTTGATCGCTCTCCAAGAAAAATCTCGTTAGCGAGCTATTTTGTGACCGTACTAAAACTGACACAGGTAGGCTGGGAGAGAATCCTAAGGCGCTCGAGAGAACCCTCGTTAAGGAACTCGGCAAAATTACTCCGTAACTTCGGGATAAGGAGTGCCTTGTCTATGTAGATATTTATATTGAAATAGAGAAGGTCGCAGTGAAATCGTCCGGGCGACTGTTTACTAAAAACACAGGTCTCTGCTAAAATGTATAATTGACGTATAGAGACTGACGCGTGCTCGATGCCAGAAAGTTAAGGGGATAGGTTATTTCTTGAGAAATCAAGGGAGAAGCTTAGAACTTAAGCTCTGGTGAATGGCGGCTCTAACTATGAGAGTCCTAAGGTAGCGAAGTTCCTTGTCGGGTAATTTCCGACGCGCATGAATCGCGTAACGACTTGGACACTGTCTCAACGAGGGACTCGGCGAAATTGTAGTTGTGGTGAAGATACCACATACCCGTGGAAAGACGGAAAGACCCCGTGAACCTTTACTGTAGCTTATTATTGGATTTTGGTACAGTATGTGTAGGATAGGTGGGAGGCATTGAAGCCCCGACGTAAGTTTGGGCAGAGCCAACGGTGAAATACCACTCTTGCTATGCTAAAATTCTAACAGATTACCGTGAAGCCGGTTTCTGGACAGTGATTAGTGGGCAGTTTGACTGGGGCGGTCTCCTCCAAAAAGGTAACGGAGGAGTCCAAAGGCTCCCTCAGTGCGTTTGGCAACCGCATGTAGAGTGTAAAGGCATAAGGGAGCTTAACTGCGAGACTTATAAGTCAAGCAGGTGTGAAAGCAGGGCTTAGTGATCCGGCGGTGCTGTGTGGAAAGGCCGTCGCTCAACAGATAAAAGGTACTCCGGGGATAACAGGCTGATCTCCCCCGAGCGTTCATAGCGGCGGGGAGGTTTGGCACCTCGATGTCGGCTCATCGCATCCTGGGGCTGAAGAAGGTCCCAAGGGTTTGGGAGTTCACCAATTAAAGCGATACGCGAGCTGGGTTTAGACCGTCGTGAGACAGGTCGGTCCCTATCTTCCATGGGCGTGCGATATTTGAGAAAATCTGCCTCTAGTACGAGAGGATCGAGGTGGACGAACCTATGGTGATTCAGTTGTTGCGCTAGCAGCATGGCTGAGTAGCTAAGTTCGGTAAGGATAAACGCTGAAAGCATATAAGCGTGAAGCCTATTTCAAGACTAGATATCGTTCTTCGATTTATCGGAGAGAAGACACCTTACAGACTATGAGGTTGATAGGCCAGAGGTGTAAGTTCGGTAACGAACTAGCTAACTGGTACTAATAAGTCGAAAAGCTTGATCACCCTTATTTTTTTCTTGATTTTTAGATTGTTCCCAATTTTTATCTGTTTTTAATTTTTAACAGTATAAATTTTCAAAGTCTTTTCCGGTGACTATAGTACAAGGATCATACCCGTTCCCATTCCGAACACGGTAGTTAATATTTGTACGCCGATGGTACTGTCCAAAAGACGGGAGAGTAGGTATTGCCGGATTTAAAAATGAACCCATCCTGAAATTTCTTTTTGGGATGGGTTTTTTTAATTTAATACTTAAAACATTTAGTGCTAGATTGTGACACTTAATTATTAAGAGTGACTGTCTTACCATAATTAGGCAATGAATGAAGTAGAAGAAAAATTTAAGGAATTCATTCAATCAAAAGGTCTGAAATTTACTCCTGAAAGAAGGTTAATTTTAAATCAAGTTTTTGAGAACCATGGACATTTCGAAGTAGAAGAGTTATTATTCGAAATGAGAAAAAATAAAATACGTGTTTCAAAGGCCACAATTTATAGAACTATCGCTCTACTTGTAAAATGTGGCCTTTTGAGAGAGGTAATTTTTGGAGAGAAACATACTCACTATGAGCATGTATATGGTCATGAACATCATGAGCATCTCGTCTGTATAGGTTGTGGTAAAATAATAGAATTTAGTGACCATAAAATTGAGAAGTTCCAAGATGAGGTGTGTGTCAAAAATAAATTTAAACCTGAAACTCACCGATTCCAGATTATGGGTTATTGCGAAGATTGTGTGAAATGAGTTAGTTTTGCCAATAAGCATACTCATTTTATTTTTTTTCTTAAGAATATTTTTTATTTTATTTTTAAAATAAAGTTTTTAGAAAGAGCAACAATTATGGCACGTGTATGTGAAATATGCAGTAAGGGTACTTCTGTAGGGTATCAAATTGAACGAAGGGGATTAGCTAAGCGGAAAGGTGGTGTAGGCCGCAAAATAACAGGACGAACAAAGAGAAAATTTAAGGCCAATATCCAAACTATTAAAGCCAGGATAAAAGGAAGTATAAAACGCATCAAGATTTGTACCAGGTGTTTAAATGCAGGAAAAATTGTTAAAGTTACGTAGAAAAAATTACTACATCAAATTTTTCTGAGAGGTTAAAATTTTGGATATTGATCCTAGGGAAATTGACAACATAGCGAAACTTTCAAGAATAAAGCTTGATGATGCTGAAAAAGTAAAATTCAAAAATCAGTTAGTCCATATATTAGAGTATGTAGAAAAATTGAACGAATTGAATATCAACAATGTAAAACCGATCTTCTATACATCTCCTTTAAAAAATGTTTTTAGAGAGGATACCTTGAAACCCTCATTCCATCGTAGTAATATTTTAAATATCTCTCCATCACATGTTAACGGTTTCTTTAAAGTACCAAAGATTATTGAATAATGAGTAATTTTTCTTCCCGTTATTACCTTCCAGCGATAAGTCGTTTTTTTTTCTTCAGGTGAAAATAATTTCTATTTTTAAAATGATCATTCTCTATTGTTTGTTTTCTTAGATATTAAAATCTGTTTTTCTTAACTATTGGTTTACTTTATTGGAGTATATACTTTGTTTCTGCATGAATTAACTGCAAACGGAATTCGAGAAAAGGTAAAGAATCGGGAAGTGTCCTGCGTAGAGGTAGTTAAAGAACTTTTTAGACGGATAAAACAGAAAGAAGCATTGATCGAGGCATATATTTTTTTGGATGAAGAGGGGGCGTTATCAAAGGCAAGCGAGATTGATGATAAACTAGAAAGTGGGAAAGAGATTGGGTTACTAGCAGGTATCCCTATTGCAATAAAAGATAATATTAGTACAAAAAATATATATACAACGTGTGCTTCAAAAATATTAGAAAACTATATTCCACCATATAATGCATTTGTGGTAAAAAAGTTATTACAGGAAGATGCTATAATAATCGGTAAGACGAATTTAGATGAATTTGCTATGGGATCTTCAACGGAAAATTCGGCTTTTCATATTACCCGTAATCCTTGGGATACTGAATCTGTTCCCGGAGGATCGAGTGGAGGATCAGCAGCAGCGGTATCAGCCGATATGGCCTTTATGGCTTTAGGTTCAGATACCGGGGGGTCTGTCCGCCAACCAGCTTCATTTTGTGGCAATGTTGGATTTAAACCAACATATGGTAGAGTTTCTCGTTATGGTCTGATTGCCTTTGCCTCTTCATTGGATCAGATAGGTACTCTTACAAAAGATGTTTTTGATGCAGCAATGTTATTACAAGTTATTTCTGGTCATGATGCTTTAGACTCAACGTGTTCAGCGCTTGATGTCCCAAACTATTTATCAGATATTAACTGCAGAGATAATGTCGTGAGAATTGGTATTCCAAGAGAATTTTTTCGTGAAGGTCTTGATTCAGAAATTAGAAATGCATTGATGAATGCATTGGAAATCTATAAAAAAAATGGTGCTGTGGTAATAGACTTGTCCCTCCCCCATTGTGAATATGCAATAGCAACTTATTGTATAATTGCTACTGCAGAGGCTTGTTCAAATCTTGCAAGGTATGATGGTGTCAGGTATGGATATAGAAGTCGTCTTGATGATGACAATATAGTTGATATGTATAGCAGGACACGGGCAGAAGCTTTTGGTGACGAGGTTAAAAGACGTATCTTGCTTGGCAATTATGTATTAAGTGCCGGCTATTATGAAGCTTACTATCTGAAAGCTTCAAAAGTAAGAAATTTAATAAAGAACGATTTTGACGAAGCGTTTACTAAAGTAGATTGTATTATATCTCCTACGTGTCCAACACCAGCCTTTAAAATTGGTGAAAAAATATTAGATCCACTTGAGATGTATTTATCTGATGTTTATACAAATATTGCGAACCTTGTCGGGATACCGGGTATTTCAATCCCTTGTGGTTTTACTACAGCGGGTTTACCAATTGGTATGCAAATTTTGGGGAAACATTTCGAAGAAAAAAAAATCTTACAAATAGCAAAATTATTTGAACAGGAAACAGATTTCCATTTGCAGAAACCAAAGTTGGATTGATAGGATTGAATCAATGGAATATAACATCGTTATTGGATTGGAAACACATGCAGAACTGAATACTGATACTAAACTCTTTTGTGGATGCAGCACATCATTTGGTTCTGAGCCTAATACGCAAACGTGTCCTATATGTCTGGGACTACCCGGTGTATTACCCGTTATCAACAGGAAGGCGTTTGACCATACTTTGAAAACAGCTCTCGCACTGAATTGTGAAATAAATGATTTTGTCAATTTTGATAGAAAGAATTATTATTATCCTGATTTACCAAAAAATTATCAGATTTCGCAAAATCATTTTAACGTTGGTAATAATGGTTCTGTCGATATAATTGTTAAAGGAGAGAAAAAAAGGATTGGCATCAATAACGTTCATTTGGAAGAAGATGCCGGTAAACTTGTGCACCCAGAAGCATCGGACGCAGGCCATAGTTTAATAGATTTTAATAGGGCAGGTGTTCCTTTGGTAGAGATAGTCACAAATCCAGATTTGAGAAGTATTGATGATGTTCAAGGATATATGCACACATTGAGAAATATATTACAGTATATTAATGTATCTGATTGTAAGATGCAGGAAGGCTCTTTACGGTTTGAGGCCAGTATATCATTATGCAGAAAAGGAGCAAAGGTTTTTGGCAATAGGGTGGAAATCAAAAATCTTAACTCTATGAAAGCTGTTATGAAAGTGCTTGCTTACGAAATATCGAGGCAAAAGGAGTTGCTTGATAAAGGTGCGCAAATTGTAATGGAAACAAGACTATGGGATGAGGTTGATGGGGTAAGCAGACGCATGCGTACAAAAGAAGAAGCGCATGATTACAGGTATTTTCCAGAACCAGATCTTGTTCCTATCCTGGTTGACAAGAAAAGCATTGACAGGATCAGGGAGACAATTCCTGAACTTTCTGCAATGAGACGTCAAAGATTTACGAGTGAATATCTCATTTCAGATTATGAAGCAGGGATTCTCACCGAGAGTAAACCTCTTGCGGATTATTTCGAAGAGTGTGTAAAATTGACGATCGTTTCTCCGAAGGAGTTGTCTAATTGGATAATCAACGATGTGCTTAGAGTGTTAAATGAGAAGAAAAGCCACATTCAGGATTTTACTATTTCACCAAAAATGCTTGTAGACTTAATCGAAATGAAATCAGAGATTGGCGGATCAATTGCTAAAGAAGTTTTCTCTGAGATGTCCAATACTGGTAAAGATGCATCATCTATAGTTCGTGAAAAGAACTTAACACCTTTGAGCAATGCGGAAGAGTTGAATTTTATTATATCAAAAATTATAGAAGATAACCCCAAGGCCATCGAAGATTATGGCAAAGGGAAAAAAAGTGCTTTATCCTTTTTGGTAGGTCAAACTATGAAAATAACCAAAGGGAAAGCGAACCCAAAAATTCTTATAGATATTTTCAGGGAAAAGCTGGAAAATAATCTGTAACGAATCCAGTTGCCTAAACATCTTTAGCTTGAATTGTCTTTCGCCCGTTTTCCTGTGCTCTGTTTACGGCTTTATCTATTAAACAATATACTGCTTCGCTTAGTTCGTTAATGAATTCACCTGAGGTATTACAATCTTTTTCTTTTATATATTCTCTGACCTTGCTAGCTACAACAAGAACTTCCCTCTCTTTTTTCTTAACTACTTTTTTTGCCATAATTACCTCCCGTTTATAGTATTAAAAGATATAGTTGTTCGGGATAATAGCAAAAAAGTTATAGATGTCAAGTTCTTTTATTGAAAAATTTAGACCATATTGATGTTGGGGAAAATTTATGAATATCCGAGAAGAAGTACTTTCTAAAGTGAATAAAATTGTTGTAAAAATTGGAACACATGTGCTCACGAATGCGGATGGACTTCTAGATGGTAATCAAATCATGGAATTGTCAAGACAAATTATCATTCTTTGTACCAATGGTTATAAAGTTGTTGTTGTAACTTCCGGTGCAATCGGTGCAGGGATTGGTGCTTTAGGCCGATGTAAAAGGCCTACTATTCTTCCCGAGCTTCAGGCGGCAGCGGCAATTGGACAAGGAAAGTTAATGGAGATTTATAATGAATGCTTTAAGAGTCAGGGATACCATGCTGCTCAATTGTTGCTTACAAGACAGGATTTTGAAGATCGTCAAAGATATTTAAATACATCTAACACGTTACATACCTTATTACGTTTTAAGACAATTCCGATTATTAATGAAAATGATACTATAGCCATTGAAGAAATAGCATTTGGCGATAATGACATATTGTCGGCATTGGTTACAAATTTATTACGTGCTGATTTGCTGATACTTTTGTCTTCTATTGATGGATTATACACCACACTTCCAAACTCTGGTAAAAAAAGTACTGTTTTACCAATTGTGAACGAGGTTTCAGATGATATTAAAAAGCTTGCATTCAAATTTAAGACACGGCAGGGTATGGGTGGCATGGAAAGTAAACTTGAAGCAGCTCGAAATGTTACCAATTCTGGAGAAGTTGTTATTATTGCGAATGGAAAACAACCGAATATTTTACAAAAAATTATGAACTTTGAAAATGTCGGTACCTTGTTTCTCCCTACCAAGAAAAAGATTACCAGCCGTAAACGATGGATAGGTTTTTCTGTGAGACCGAATGGGAAAATTTATATCGATGAAGGAGCTTTTGAGGCGCTGAAAAAGAGAGGGAAGAGTTTGTTGCCATCCGGTATTGTAGGGGCTATTGGTAATTTTGTTAAAGGCGATATTGTATCAATAATAATGGATATTGATGGGGAAAAAGAAATTGCGAGGGGACTCATTAATTATTCAACAGAAGAAGTTTTAAAAATTAAGGGACTACGTACTTCATTAATTAAGAAGGCATTGGGTATAAAATCTTATGATGAGGTAATACATCGTGATAACCTTTTTTTATTATAAGGTCTGATGTGTAACAAAGGTATGTTGTTTTGTTGTGCAAGAACAAATAACCTCGGTTATTTTTCACCTCAGAAAGAGCTGCCGTCCATGGTATTTTTATTTCCTTTTGCAGTTGAACCATGATGGCTGGTTTTCTAACAGTTCTGTCATTACTTTACTTTTAAGAGAGTATTGGTGAAAAGATTGTAATTTCTCTCCTGGTAAATATTTCTATCTTGAATGAGAAAAAAGGTTTAAACTGGTTTGATACTGATGATTATAAACTTCTCGTGTTACAAAAGCTTCTAATGTGCTTGACAAAATAGAGTTTATGCGTATATAATTTGTTCCTGTTTGTATTTGAGAAAATTTGGTATTACCTTACTTTCATATATGTAAAGGAGGATTTTTTATAATGATCAGATATAGTTGCGATATGTGTGGAAGATCCATAATTCCTGAAGAAGATGTCAGATATGTAATCAAAATTGAGGCCTATTCAGCATGCGAACCAATGGATGGCGATGACGAAGATTTTGATGAAGAGTTGATAGATGATTTTGATGAAGAAGATGAAGAAGAATTGGAAAACTTTGATTCTGACGAGCAAGAAGATGTAGATTACAAGACGTTTCGTTTTGATTTATGCAGTAAATGTCATAGTAAATACTTGCAAGATCCTCTTTCAATAAAATCAATCAGGAGAAGCCGTTTTTCTGAAAACTGAATAATTGAATAATTATTTATAACACATACAATAATAAATACTTAAGCCTGTATGGGAATGACAATCACAGAGAAAATAATTGCCGCTCACACAGACCTTGAGGAGGTTCACGCTGGCCAATTTGTGTATGCGGAAGTTGACATTTGTCTCGGGAACGATATAACCGCACCAATTGCAATCGAACAGTTTGAAACTCTCGGACTAAAGCATGTTCTTAATCCTGATACGATCGTATTAGTTCCTGACCATTTTACTCCAAACAAGGATATTAAATCGGCTCAGAATGCTAAAGTTCTCAGGGCTTTTGCGCAAAAACATCAAATAAAAAACTATTTTGAAGTAGGAAGAGTTGGCATAGAACATGTCCTGTTACCGGAAAAAGGTATTGTGGTTCCCGGTGATTTAGTTATTGGTGCAGATTCGCACACTTGTACCTATGGGGCTATGGGAATCTTTTCAACTGGTGTTGGCAGCACTGATATTGCTGCCTGCTTTGCTACAGGTAAAGTTTGGTTGAAGGTGCCGGAAACGATAAAATTTTCTTTTCAAGGTAAATTGAAAGAGTGGGTTTCCGGTAAGGATTTAATTCTTTATACAATTGGTAAAATTGGCGTGGATGGTGCAAGGTATAAGGCAATGGAATTTGGGGGGCCTGTTATTGAAGCATTATCGATGGATGACCGCCTTGCAATGTGTAATATGGCTATTGAGGCGGGTGCTAAAAATGGAATAATTGAGCCTGATAGTTGTACAGAAGAATATATAAACTCCAGAGCTAAGAGAGCTTACAAATTCTACTCAAGTGATGATAATTGTAGCTATAGTGACATTCATACTTACGATGTAAGCAATCTCAGTCCTCAGGTAGCGTTACCCAATTTGCCAGAAAATGTTTGTCCGGTTGAAGATGTATCAGATATTAAGATAGATCAAGTAGTCATAGGTTCATGCACAAATGGAAGGATTTCAGATTTAAGGATAGCTGCGCAAATACTGAAAGGCAGAAAAATTCACCCTTCAATCCGTTTAATAATATTACCGGGAACTCAAGATGTTTATCTTGAGGCATTAAAGGAAGGTTTAATAGAGATTTTTATCAATGCAGAAGGGGCTGTTTCTACTCCTACCTGTGGGCCGTGTTTGGGTGGCCATATGGGCGTTTTGGCAGAAGGTGAGCGCGCACTATCAACAACCAACAGAAACTTTGCAGGTAGAATGGGGCATCCAAAATCAGAAATTTACCTTTGTAATCCTGCAGTAGCAGCCGCTTCATCCATTACGGGAAAAATCACACATCCTGAACGAATTGTTTAGGGTTTTTATGGTAAAGCGATTTCCTGTTAATATTTTACATTTTGTATGATTGAGGAAAAAAGATGATTTCAAGTACAAGGATGTACAACCAGAAAGAGCAGAAAAAGTATCTTGGTTTGGATATAGGTTCTGTGAGTGTAAAGGCAGTTGTGGTTAATGATAAGAAGGATGTTATCGAAAACCACTATGTCAGATCGCACGGTCAACCGATTGAAACGGCGCTTATTGTATTAAAAGATATCCTGAATCGAATTCCCGTAGAAGATATTAATGGTGTAGCGGTGACAGGTTCAGGTGGAAAGTTATTAGCAGGAATCATGGGTATAAGTTTTATCAATGAAGTTGTTGCTCAGAGTACAGCCACTTCCGTGCTTCATCCTGAAGTAAAGACCATCATAGAGATTGGTGGGGAAGATTCCAAGTTAATTACGCTTGAGCGTGATGAATCCTCGGGAGATCTGAAGGTGTCTGATTTTGCTATGAACACGATGTGCGCTGCCGGCACTGGATCATTTTTAGATCAGCAATCGACGAGGATCGGTGTTTCTATAGAAGAGGAATTTGGGAAATTGGCTTTAAAGTCAAAAAACCCGCCCAGAATAGCGGGCAGGTGCAGTGTTTTTGCGAAATCTGATATGATACACCTTCAACAGGTGGGGACTGAGATTCACGATATTGTATCAGGGCTCTGTTACGCATTGACGAGGAATTTTAAGAGTAATATAGGAAAAGGCAAGGAGTTTGCGAAACCCATAGCTTTTCAGGGCGGTGTTGCTGCTAATGAAGGGATAATTAAGGCATTTGAAGATATACTGGAATTAGATGAAGGGGAACTTATTATACCTAAATATTTTAATACGATGGGGGCAATAGGTTGTGCAATAACCCTCATGGAGAAAGGCATTAATTCCAGGTTAAGAGGTTTTTATGAGATTGAGGCGTATTTAAAGAACCGTAAAGGAAAAGAAACAAACCTGAAAAAGCTGACTTGTAACAACTACGAGATTAATATTAACAGTCACATACTTGACCCGAAATCCAAGGTGGATGTTTATGTCGGTGTTGATGTTGGATCTATCAGTACGAATGTTGTTGTCATTGATAAGGAGAGAAATGTACTTGCCAGACGCTATTTGATGACGGCAGGAAAACCTCTTGAAGCGGTCAAACAGGGGTTATTTGAGGTAGGAGAAGAGGTACAAGATAAGGTTGTCGTAAAAGGTGTGGGAGTTACGGGTTCTGGCAGGTATTTAACCGGTGAGTTCATTGGATCTGATATTGTTAAGAATGAAATAACTGCTCATGCAACCGCAGCTGCTGCAGTTGATAAGAACGTAGATACAATCTTTGAAATAGGAGGGCAGGATTCTAAATACATAAGTCTGGAAAATGGTGCAATAGTTGATTTTACCATGAACAAGGTTTGCGCGGCAGGAACAGGTTCATTTCTGGAAGAACAGTCTGAAAAACTGGACGTCAGTATTAAGCAGGAATTTGGCAAGCGTGCTTTAAATTCTTGTTGCCCCTCCCATCTTGGTGAGAGGTGTACAGTTTTTATGGAATCAGACCTTAATCATCATCAACAGCTCGGTGTACCTAAAGATGACCTCTTGGCAGGTTTAAGTTATTCTATTGTGTTAAATTACATTAATCGGGTTGTTGAAAAGAGAAAAATCGGACATACCATCTTTTTGCAGGGCGGAGTGGCTGCAAATCGAGGGGTTAAGGCAGCTTTTGAAAAAATAACGGGTAGAGAAATTATCGTACCGCCTCATCATGATGTTATGGGGGCTATTGGTTCTGCAATTATATCGATGGAGGAACAAACTTGGGACAGGTCGAGGTTTAAGGGGTTTGATTTAAGGAAGAGGGTGTATGAAACTTCCTCGTTTGTTTGTAAGGATTGTTCGAATATATGTGAAATAAGAAAGGTTGTCATAAAGGGAGAATCTCCTCTCCATTATGGTAGCCGTTGCGGGAAATATGACGATGAAAAAAAATCAAAAAGCGGAAAAATTTTACCCAGACTGTTTAACGAAAGAAAAAAACTTCTCTATGCACCCTATACAAGTAACAAAAACCCTATTGGAAAAACGGTAAAGACAAAGAAACCAATTGGCCGGATCGGTATTCCTCAGGCCTCAACTTTTTTTGAACTGTTTCCGATGTGGAAAGCCTTTTTTACAGAATTGGAATTCGAAATAGTCCTTTCCAGGAATACGAATCGAGAAGTTATTAACAAGGGATTAGAACATGTCAATGCGGAAACATGCTTTCCCATAAAAGTATCTCATGGTCATGTTGTTGACATGCTCGACAAAGACATAGACTATCTGTTTTTGCCTAGTGTCATAAATATGACACATGCATCTTCCAGGGTAACACATTCTTACGCATGCCCTTATGTGCAATGCCTCCCTTATATTATTCGTTCAGCCATAGATTTGGATTCTTCAAAATTTAAGGTATTACAACCAATAATACATTTTGAGTATGGTGAGTCGTTTTTAGATAAAAATTTGCGCCAGATTGCCAGGGATGTGGGTTGTAAAGGTAAAAGGGTTGAATATGCCATACAAAAGGCTAAGGAAACGCAAAAGAGCTTCTACGATCAGCTTGAAACAAGAGGTAAAGATATCCTGGATAAACTGGGTGAAGATGATTTTGCTCTGGTCATTATCAGTCGACCGTATAACGGCTGTGATTCGGGTGTTAATCTGGATCTTCCTGAAAAACTCAGGGATCTCGGGGTGTTAGCGATTCCGATGGATTTTCTTACCCTGGATCTGGAGGATATTTCAAAGGACTATCCTAATATGTATTGGAAATACGGGCAAAAGATACTTGCAGCTGCGAGAGTAATAGCACGAGATAAAAGGTTGTATGCCCTTTACATAACAAACTTTGGATGTGGGCCGGACTCTTTTATTTCTAAATTTTTCCCTAAAGAAGTCGGCGGGAAACCATTTTTGATGATTGATATAGATGAACACAGCGCAGATGCCGGTATTATGACACGGTGCGAAGCGTTTTTGGATAGTTTAAAAAATGCCAGAACAAAAGAATTCAAGAGAGAGAAGGAGAGGAAATACAAATTTTCTAAAAATAAGAAAAAGACGATATTTATTCCTTACATGAATGATAGCGGGAGATTAGCAGCTGCTGCGATGAGAGCTAACGGTGTCGATGCGGAAGCCCTGCCAATGCCTGACAAACTTAGCCTGGAAATCGGGAGAAAATATACATCAGGAAAGGAGTGCTATCCTGCAATTCTCACGACAGGAGACATTGTAAAAAAGGCGCAAAGTCCTGATTTTGATCCAGACGGAAGCGTTTTCTTTATGGCAACAGCTTCCGGTCCATGCAGATTCGGGCAGTATAATCATCTGCACCGCATGGTTCTTGATGATATAGGATTACCACACGTGCCGATTTTTACAATGGATCAGAGAGACGATTACATGGAAGATACGAGTAAATTAGGATCAAGTTTTCGTAAACTTACCTGGGACGGATTTGTCCTCGTAGACTTCATGCAGAAACTGTTATTGGAAACGAGGCCTTACGAACTCCATAAAGGTGAGTCAGATACTGTCTATAAGCAGTATCTCAGAAGAGCAGAACACGCCATAGAGCATGGATATGATCTTTTGCAGGTTGCCAAAGATGCTGCCGAAGCCCTCAGCAAAGTTGCCGTAGACAGAAACGTACCCAAACCCCTGATCGGCCTTATCGGAGAAAATTATGTTCGTATTAACGAATTTGCTAATAATTTTATCGAAAGAAAGATTGAAGAGCTTGGGGGAAAAGTGGTGAATACCCCTTTTAGTGAATGGATCGACTATATTGCTTACGTCAGAAAAGAAGATTGCAAAAGAGAAAAGGATTTTAACGGGTTTGCGATTGAGTTGATTACTGAAGTAGTCCAGAAATATAAGGCATTCAAAATGTCCCGCCCATTCAGAAAATCTTCAGTTAAGCTGTTTAAAGAAAGTTCGATTAAAAAGTTAATTTCAAAGGGGAGGTCATATATACATGATTCATACAAGGGCGACCCTGTTTTAAGTATGGGGAGAGCGGTGGAATTAATAGAAGCCGGTTTCGATGGAATTGTACATGTCGCACCTTTTCATTGCATGCCTGGTACTGCTGTTAGTGCTGTATTAGAAAAATTCCAGAGAGATTATCATGGGATTCCCTGCTTAAAATTGACCTTTGATGGCCAGGAAGAATCCAATTCGGAAACGCGTATTGAGGCATTTATGCACCAGGCAGCCCAAAAAATGGCAGGTAGATTAAGACCAACCAAAGACTATGTAAATGTGAATTGATGATTTAACTTTTTTCATTCATTAACTTTATGAGGAAATTCAATAATTTTTAAAGATGGCTTAAATCTACACATAGGAAAATCGAAAGAGTTGAGCAGGATGCGCTAGCTCGCAAAGCTGAAAATCAATGGAATCAATCAATATGAAAGGAATAATTTGGAAATACGGGGATAATGTTAATACGGATGAGATTATTCCTGCCAGATATTTAAATACAACAGATTTGAAAGAGTTATCATCTCACTGCATGGAAGATATTGACCCTGATTTTGTCAGGAAAGCAAAAAAGGGTGATATTATCATAGCAGGGGAGAATTTTGGATGTGGGTCATCGAGGGAGCATGCTCCTTTATCAATTAAGCATTTTGGAATTTCTTGTGTTATCGCGAAGAGTTTTGCGAGAATTTTTTTTAGAAATGCAATTAATATTGGTTTGCCAATTTTTGAGAGCGAAAATGCGGCTATTGAGATAAACGAGGGTGATGAGGTATCAATCGATCTCGATTTAAGTAAGATAATTGATATGACTACAAAAAAGGAGTATTCTTTTTCTCCGTTTCCAGATGAAATGAAAGGTATCATTGAAGCTGGAGGTTTGATGGAGTACGTAGTAAGGTCAAAGCATTTTAAAACGTAGGGTTTTTATACCTTGCTTAAAGTAAAAACTTTTCTGCATCTCTGAAAGCAGTGTTTTAATTTTCAGGAGCTTTGCGATTATGGGAATTGACAGAAAAGAGGTACCGTCGAAGCAACCTAGAATTCAGCGTTCATCCTTGAAAATACAAAAAGATATTGCTGCGCGTAACCGGCATACCTGCCGAAATAGGACATTCCAAATTCTCTGATTTCACGGTTAGAAATAGTTCTATTATCAAAGTAGTGTAATTGCATTATTTTCTTTATCCATGTGTCTACTGGAAAAGCTTGATAAAAACCGAGGGAAAAAAGTAAAATACAATCAGCTACTTTATCCCCGACCCCGTTAAACTTTTTCAGTTGATCTTTTGCAGATTCATATGATTTGTTCCTCAGCGAATATAAACATTCACAGTCTATGATATTGTTGGTCTCAAGAATATATCTTGCACGAAAGCCGGTTTTTGCAGCTTTGATTTTTTCATAATCATTGATTCTTCCAGGTAACGGGAAAGCAAAACTCGGGATTTCATCTAAAATTAATTTCTTACCAAAGTGCTCGGAAAGGGCATTTAGCTTTGATTTTATCCTTGGAATGTTCGAAGCAGAAGAGCAAATAAAAGATATCAAGCACTCCCAGGGGTCTTGTTTTATAAGTCGCAGACCGTGATATTGTGTAATGGCGCTGTTTATAAACGGATCCCTGTTAATTTCTTTAAGAATTTTCGTGTGTTTTTCATCTAAAGAAAAAAAATTGATAATAAAATCTTTGCTGGCCCCATAGAATTCTAATTCATTTCTCATCTGTTTAATTTTGAAAAATTTATCCTGTGTGTTAACGTAATACCAACCATTGATATTGTTGACTCTGAATATTTGTCCGCTTTCCAGCGTATATTCCAGATTGAAATCATCAGTTTTTACTTTGCCCATAATTACTTAGTCTACTCAAACAATATTCTGTGTCAAGGGGAGATATGAAAAAAAATTTTTAAAATATTTTTCTTGAAAAACTCTGTTAAATCTACTATAAATCCTATAATTACAAGCCTATATAACATTATTTCTGGTATTTGTTTATTAAGGTAGAGAGGTGATATGACAAATCTGTTATTTGATTTTATCGAAAAAATAGATAAGGTTAGCTACAAATTTTTAAATGGCAGGAATGTGGGAATGTTACCTAAGGTGAATCCTAACCAACTTTGCTTTGGCAGATCCTTGGTGGAAACCGCTGAAGAGTTTTCTTGTGATGCCAAGTTAGGTACCTCTGTTAAAAAGGCTCAAGAGCATTTAATAAGGGCACAAGATAAGAAAGAAGGCTTTTGGATTGGTGAACTGGAAGGAGATGCGGCATTAACCGCTGAGTATATCATGTTAATGCACTTTATCAATAAGGTTGATAAAACAAAAGAGAGAAAAGCGGCGAATTTTTTAATAAGAACTCAGCAAAAAGATGGAGGATGGAACATATACTATAAAGGTCCTGCCGAAATTAGCGTTACGGTAAAATGTTATTTCGCCTTGAAGCTGGCAGGTTATTCTAAAGATGATTCTTTTATGAGAAAGGCCAGAAGATGCATCCTTGATGCGGGTGGTATCATGGAGTCAAATACATTTACCAAGATATACCTCTCAATTTTTGGTCAGTTTGATTGGCAGGGAATACCTGCTCTCCCCATAGAAATAATTCTGCTGCCTAATTCGTTTTATTTTAACATTTATGAGATGTCTTATTGGTCACGATGCATCGTAGTACCCTTGGGAATAATCATGGCAATGAAGCCAAGATTTAATATCGGTGGAGAAGCAGCATTAGATGAGTTATATGTAGTGCAAAAAGACAAGGTTAGTTATCGTTTAAAAAGAGATTCTGGGAAATTATCGATAAAAAACATTTTTATTACGTTAGACTCTATCCTGAGGCGTTATGAGAAGAGTCCTTTTGTTCCTTTACGGAAACTCGCAATTGAGAAGGCTGAAAAATGGTTGTTACAGCATTTTGAAAAGTCTGGAGGTTTGGGTGCAATCTGGCCTGCTATGGTAAATTCGGTAATGGCCATGAAATGTCTTGGCTATAAAGACGAACATCCTGCGGTAAAAAAGACCTTGCATGAAATTGAAAAACTTGAAGTACATGATAATGATACTTTGCATATGCAGCCTTGTGTCTCTCCGGTATGGGATACACCATGGTCAATTCTCGCACTTTCAGAGTCCGGTTTACCGCATGATCATCCTGTACTGATAAAAGCAGGGCGTTGGCTTTTGGAAAAAGAGGTAAGGAGTTTTGGAGACTGGAGTCTTAAAAATCCTGTTAAGGAACCAAGCGGCTGGTATTTTCAGCATGCAAATGAATTCTATCCGGACAATGATGATACAACAGTTGTGTTAATGGCATTACAGCTGATTGATTTGCCCGAGAAGGAGGATAAAAGAAATGCAATTCTGAGGGGGTTTAAATGGTTTCTCGGTATGCAGTCTAAAGATGGAGGATGGGGCTCCTTTGATAAAAACAATAACAAGGCAATCCTGAATCACATTCCGTTTGCTGACTGGAATGCGCTTCTTGATCCAAGTACCAGTGACCTGACTGCCCGTGCACTTGATGTGATGGGGAGACTGGGATATGATGTGAATTTTTATCCTGCCAAAAAGGCTATTGATTTCCTGAAAAATGAACAGGAGGTAGATGGTTCCTGGTTTGGTCGTTGGGGTGTAAATTATATTTATGGTACCTGGTCAGTATTATCGGGTCTTTATTCAATCAAAGAAGACATGACGAAAGAGTATGTGAGAAAGGCTGCATCATGGTTAAAGAATGTCCAGAATAGTGATGGTGGCTGGGGGGAAACCTGTAAATCGTACTGGAATACATCGCTTAAGGCAATCGGGAAAAGCACACCGTCTCAAACATCGTGGGCTCTATTAGGATTGCTCTGTACTGAAGAGAGAAATTCTGAGTCTGTGGAAAAAGGTATTCAATATTTATTAAAGAACCAGAAGGAAGATGGTACATGGGATGAAGAAGAGTTCACGGGTACCGGATTTCCCAAAGTATTTTATCTGAAATATCATATGTATAAGATTTACTTTCCTCTTCTTGCACTCAGCAAATATAGAAATATGGTGAAGTGATTACAGCTCAGATAGTCTTTTTTCTTTAAGGTGTATTTTGGAGTTGGTTCCCCAAACCCAAATAAAGAATCTTAATCATTGTTCTACGGTTCCTTTCAAAAAAGCCTTTTGAGCAGCAAGTTTACTCTTTCTCAAATGCGTTGATCCGAAACGCTGGTTCCTCCTTCCATGGGAGCATAAAAACCTGTTTTGTTTTGATGTTTGCAGGCCTTCTATTCTTTCGCCATGAATGGATACCGATAGTCTGTGGGAGGCGAAAAGGTTTCTTTAATAGTTCGCGGGGTTACCCACCGAATCATATTCAGCATACTGCCTGCTTTATCATTGGTTCCGCTTGCACGACTACCTCCAAATGGTTGCTGTCCGACAATTGCACCGGCGGGCTTATCATTGATATAAAAATTTCCCGCAGCATTAACGAGAATCTTTTCAGCGGCAGAAATCGCCTCCCTGTTGCGAGAGAAAATGGACCCTGTTAATCCATAGGGTGATGTTGTATCGCACAAATGGAGTGTCTCTTCAAATGAATTGTCCTCATAAATATAGATGGTAAGAATCGGGCCAAATATCTCTTCTTCCATTGTGCGAAAATGAGGATTAGTTGTAGCTGCTACGGTAGGTTCAATAAAATATCCTTTCGTGTCGTCATAGTTTCCTCCATACAGGATCTCTGCTTCATTGCTGGATTTTATGAATTCAATATATTGTGTTATTTTGTCAAAGGCTGTTTTATCTATTACAGCATTGATGAAATTACTGAAATCCTCTACATCCCCCATCTTTACTGTTTTTAGTTCTTTGAGTACGAAACCCTGTAATTCCGGCCATATGCTTCGAGGGATGTAAGCACGGGATGCGGCAGAGCATTTTTGTCCCTGGTATTCGAATGCACCCCGTATCAGTGCGGTACCCAACTCCTCTATTCCTGTATCTTTGTGTGCAAATACAAAATCCTTACCACCTGTTTCACCTACAATGCGCGGATAATTCTTATAAATTCGAATGTTGTTCCCTACTGTTTCCCACATGTTCTGGAATATACGGGTACTCCCGGTAAAGTGAATGCCTGCAAGGTCAGGCGATTTCATAATGAGAGGACCAATTTCTTCTCCAAAACCTGGTATAAAGTTAATGACACCGTCCGGGATACCAGCCTCCTCGAAAAGTTTCATTAAGAAATAAGCTGAATAGACAGCATTTGATGCGGGCTTCCACAAGACAACGTTGCCCATTATAGCTGGTGCAGAAGCCAGGTTTCCGGCAATAGAGGTAAAATTGAAGGGAGCAGCAGTGAAAATAAATCCTTCAAGCGGCCGGTATTCTAATCTGTTCCAGGTTCCGGCTGAAGAAATTGGAGGCTGGTTTTCATAAATCTGCGAGGCATAAAAGGTGTTAAAACGGAGGAAGTCTATTAACTCACACGCAGCATCTGCTTCAGCCTGGAAGACGTTCTTGCTCTGACACAACATGGTGGATGCATTTAATAAGGAACGCCAGGGGCCTGCAAGTATTTCTGCGGCTTTGAGAAAGATTGATGCCCGTTCATGCCACTCCATCATCGCCCATTTTTGGGAAATTTTGAGGGAGGCTTCAATAGCCATTTGGATTTCTTTCTTACCCGCCATATGGTATGTCCCCATAAGAGCTCCATGGTTATGCGGGAGCACACATTTCCCCAGGTTTCCTGTTCTTACCTCTTTTCCTCCAATAATTAGGGGGATTTCAACCTGCCGGTTTTTTAACTCATGGAGTTTCTCCTTAATAATCTTGCGTTCTGGAGTGTCGGGGGCGTAGCTCTTTACGGTTTCATTCGCAGGCATGTTAAGGTTAAATTTTGCATTTGCCATATCCACTCCTTTTAAAAGAGGTTTTCTTCAAATCTTTGGGGATTAGTTCGATTTTACAGGAATTTCCATTTTAAATGTAAATAAAACAATGGATTACATTTTTTTTGTGCGTTAGCACATAATCAAAATGGCGTTAAGCAACGACATGAATGTCGTTGCCCGCCCGGCCTACCGGCCATTCGGACGAGGTAGCAATTTTGAAAGAGTTCTGCAGGATGTACTAACTCGATAATACCACAGAAAAAACAATAATGCAAATTCAAGGTATAATAATCATTGATGGTGCTTAAAACATATGTATAATAAAGTATTAGGATGAATGTGGTTATTGCGGCTGGATTTATAATATACTAAAACCGATTTGGTTTTTGGTTTTACTGAAAACCAAATCTTGGTTGCAGCTATCCCCGGACAAAAGGCGCCGAGGACTTTACTCGGGCAATTCAATCTCAGATTTTACCTGTCTGCGTGCGTCCCTTACGCACAGGCAGGTCCGAAAACCATTACGAGATGAGTATACCACAGACACCATTTAAGGAAAAATTTAAAAACAAAGAATGGAGACTATCATGACAAAAGCATCGGCACGTCATATCCTGGTTGATACCCAGGAAAAATGTGAAGAGATAAAAAAACAAATCGAAGGCGGATCTGACTTTGCCGATATGGCAAAGGAACATTCTCAATGTCCTTCGGGAAATCAGGGGGGAGATTTGGGAGAATTCTATCCTGGTCAAATGGTTCCTGAATTTGATCAGGTAGTGTTCAATGAGGAAGTAAACAAAATACATGGCCCCGTTCAAACACAGTTTGGATATCATCTTATTGAAATTACGAGCCGTACTGGATAGTGGTCCTGCTTCATGTCAACTCGTTTTGAACTGCTTATTGAATTCTGCCTCAAAGTAGCATAGGTACTGAGAGATTTTTCTAAAATATCTATTCCCTTTTTGGTTCTGGCTCGGTCAGGTTGGGAGAAAGAGCTATCTTTAAAAAAAGTGAAAACAGACGTCTAACCAGGAGGCATACGTTAACAACACTGTATCCGTGTGGTTTTCACATGAAAGGCAAAAGCGGAAATGCACTCGTTAATACGGTGGTACTAAATTTATCTGATAGCGGAGCCGGGCTGGAGATAATTGGAGTAAAAGACTTCCCTCATGTTGAAATTGGTGAAGAAATCCTGCTTGAGATAGACACAGGAGCATCAGAGAGTACAAAAATCAGGGCAAGAATAAAATGGGCTAAATTGTCCGGGCTGAAAAATTCAATTGGAGTTGAGTTTACTGAGCGGAAAGATATAGAAAAAATTCTGCACGTAGTTTGATTCACTACCGGATACTTTCCTGAGGAGGAAGAGTTCTGTATCATTTAAGTTTTCGAATCTTTAAAAATCGGTTATGATGAAGGGATTAACGGGCTTCATTTCTTTATGAGGAAGCACATACTCAAAATGGCGTGAATCAACGACATGGATGTCGTTGTAGCCATTTTGAAAGAGTTGTGCAGGAGGCAACTTGATATAACATTTTCAATTGTGGGGGAAATTCTATGTGTCAGATGAGCGTAATGGTTGATAAGGATGGGCAGCAGGAATTAGTAATGGAAAACGTTACGCGGCTTGAAGTGGTTGAGGGAGGAATTAAGGTGAGTACATTTTTTGAAGAACCAAAGACTGTTTCAGGGCTAGCGATCAAAACGATTGATTTTCTTTCCGGTACATTAATTCTTCAAAAAGCCGGTAAAGTTTCGTAATACGAAGGAAAGATAGGATCAGAAACAAACCTAATGAAGGGAGGGCGTATGTCAGAACAAAACACATCAAACAAGCTTCGGGTATTGCTACCGCACTGGATTGAGCACAACAACAACCATATAGCTGAGTTTAGAAAGTGGGCAGGTGAAGCGAGAACAGATTCAGAGCAGGAAATTATCCAGTTGCTGGAGAAGGCGATCAGTGATATGGGGGAGGCCGGCAAATCGCTTTGCGAAGCGCTTGAGAAAGTTGGTGGCCCATTGGCAAGTAAGAGTGAGCACCATCATCACCACTAGCCAGCGGACAAATATGTGATTTAATTATTATTGCGAACCGCTGGAATTAATCTTTCCTGAAAATCTTGACAGTACTCTCCCAGAATTTTACTACCTCAAGGCTGCATGCTAATCCGGACTATTTGAGAATAATCTGGGTGAATCTAAGCATATGTGCACGTCCAGAGATTTCTGACGGAATCATTAAACAACGAACATATCAGAAGAGAAAGTTTCATATAGTTCCATACGGTTCTGTTCAAGAGGAGCCACGTATCAAAATGATGAAAATACCGATTAAAATAACTTTTATAGTAATTATTGTAGTATCTAATGTTATATTAAACTTTGTGTTATCTAGTGTAAAAGCAGAGGAGGTTGGTACCATAAACGGAAAAGGGAGAATTGAAGTTGAAGTGATAGGCTTAGAATCGAGTAAAGGAAAAGTTTATTTTTGTTTGCACACATCCGAAACTTTTACGAAGGAAAATCTGGTAAAGGAATATCAAGCTAAGGACTATCTGCATGAAGCATTGAAAATAGATGATATGAAATGTAAATGGATTAGCGAGCCTGTTAATTATGGATACTATGCTGTCATTGTACTTCACGATGAAAACAATAATGGTAGTATTGACAAGTATTGGTATAAAAAACCAAAAGAAAAAATAGGAATATCAAATTATGAAGAGAAAATTATCAATTACTTAGATAGTGAACATTTTGATAAAGCAAAAATAAAGTTAGATAGTGAAAAAATAACTATTAAAATTAAACTATTCATACCTGGCCCATCTTCTATTACTGAATGTTTGAAAGCTTTTAAGTCGATTATCCTTTGAATTCAGTACAGTTTTGACCAGGATAAGATATACTAAAACCGGTTTGGTTTTCGGTTTTACCCGTCCGAACGGCTGGCAGGCCGGGCAGGCTGGAAACCAAACTTTGGTGAAGGTATCCCCGGACAAAAGGCGCCGAGGACTTTACTCGCTCAATTCAATCTCTGATTTTACCTGTCTGTGTGCGTCCCTTACGCACAGGCAGGTCCGAAAACCATTATGAGATGAGTATAGTAACAGATCGAGAGAGAACGCATGACCTCAAAACTTGATATTGAAATTAAATGGCTTCTGACATGAAGAAGATAAATATTCTAAACGTAAGCAGAGAAGAGCTCGCGGCTACACTCCTGGAAAATTGCTCTTTCGCAAAATCCTATCATCCGATGGAAATATTCAGATGGATATACAGGAAAAATGTCCTGGATTTTTCTCTGATGAGCAATATTTCAAAGTCTCTTCGCTTGTATCTGGATGATCATTTTGAATTTAAAGAGAGTACTCTTGAAAAGGTTTATGTAGACAAAATTGACAATACGAAAAACTCCTCATAAGATTAAAGGATGGGCTTAGAGTCGAATCAGTTATTATCCAATCTGGAAAAAGAGTTACGCTCTGTATTTCAAGTCAGGTCGGTTGCAGGCGGGCATGTAAATTCTGCAGGACCGCATTGATGAAACTGAAGCGGAATCTCGAGATGAGTGAAATTCTGGATCAGCTGAGGTTCGCCTCAGAAGTCGCTTCTGAGGACGGGAGAAAGAAAAAAGATTCTTCGTATTTGATCACAAATATAGTTTTTATGGGAATGGGAGAGCCCCTCGACAATCTGGAGAATGTGGGGCGGGCTATTGAGATCATGGAGGATCAGGCTGCGTTCGGATATTCAAGAAGAAGAATCACTGTTTCAACATGCGGAGTGCTTGATACTCTGCTATCGCTTCCTGAATGGGGGAACCCAAACCTCGCAATTTCGCTGAATGCTGCCGAGAACTCGGCGAGAGATAAGATTATGCCCGTAAACAGGCGCTATCCTTTGCATAAGCTCTTTTCGGTTTTAAAAAAATATCCTCTTGAGAGAGGCCGGAGAATTACGTTTGAGTATATTCTGATCTCCGGCCTTAACGACAGCCTTGAGGATGCAAAAAAATTAGTTAATCTCTTAAGGTTGGTCCCATCGAAGGTGAATTTATTACATCTCAATGAGTTTGAGAATCTGCCTCTGGCGAGAGCCAGTGAAGAAAAAGCCGAAGCATTCAGGAATCATCTGCTTACAAACGGGATTCAAACAAATGTTAGGCCGTCGCGCGGCCTCTCAATTTGGGCTGCTTGCGGACAGCTGGCTTCACAAACGGATGCAACAGGAAATAATTGATAAGAGATTGCTTATTCGATTATGACACGGGAATGATAATATTACCTGTGCACGGGCAATAGCGAATAAAGCAAGAGATAAATTGCATTACCGCAAACGCGACATATTTCATAAATTTGAATATTCAACCTGACTCTATTCGGAAACCAGGCATGCACATAAATACGACCGATTTAAACCTTCGAAGGAACCTGGGGATACTGGGAATACTCTTGCCTTGTATTCTAGTTTTTGGAAATGGCCTCGATATACAGCCATCCATAAGCCATTTCTACTATACGAGAATGAGTGTTTTCTTTACCGGAATTCTTGTTACTTTTGGTCTTTTTCTCTTTTCCTACAGAGGATATGATAAAACAGGAAGGGAAAAATTAAGCGACAATTTGCTGACAAACTTTGCGGGTATTCTTGCAATACTCACGGCTTTGATACCAACTTCCTGCTCGGGAACCGATTGTGTAGGACCGAATAGTCATAATAACAACATTTTAGGTATTATACATTTATCGTGTGCCGGTGGATTTCTCGCGATTATGGGTTGGATGTCTCTTTTTAAGTTTACGAAGAGTGGAAGAGCGGATTCGGTTAAGAAGTATAGGTATGATTTGTATATCGTTAGCGGATCAGTCGTCGGGCTGATGCTGATAATTCTTGGGCTTGAATTTTTTACTGAATATAAACGTGAGCGGCTACGATGTGTTTATCGGCGAATCCATTGCCCTGTTTTTCTTTGGGACTTCCTGGCTGGTAAAAAGTAAATTCCTGGGGAAAATAGGTCTGTAATCAAAAACGATTTTCAAAAAAAGGAAAATTGAAAAAATATTTAATGATAAAAGAAGGTGTTTGTTACATTTTTTGCTTGCAGAAAATGTTCTGCATAAAATAGCACCTTACAACTCCATCAGTGACTTATTAGACATACCTATCCCCATGTTGTTATTTCCAAACACTAACTTTATCAAAAATCTGTAACTCTCATCTGCTATCAGCACGTAGCCTTTGATGTGCCGAAATACATATCTCTCTCCGGGGGTTTTTTATACAGGTATTAACAGCCCTGATGCATTAAGAAGCGGTTCCTGAAATGAATCGGGGTCATCTATAAAAGATCCGTAATCACCTGAATTGATTAAAGCAGCTTTAACAATTACAGAACTGATAAAAATACCATGAGCCGGATTGTGCGCAATAAATATTGCGGCAGCAATCCCGGCGACATGAGAACCGTGACCATTATCATCATCTCCTTCCCTTTCACTTGTTATAAAGGTGACATTTTCAACGACATTCAGATCAGGATGATCAAGATCGATTCCGGTATCGAGTATCGCAATATCAGCATCAACAGGGTGGCTTATCATATTTAACTCTGCATCAACTCCATTAACTCCTGTAGGCAATACCTCTAACTGTGGAGCATTCTCTTTCTCACGAGGTTTGTGTTTGCAGGATTCTTCTGACATAGCGAAGACAAGTCTATCGGCATCAACCAACCTCACATACGGGTCCCTTTTTAGATCTTCCAGCTTATGGTCTGGAATTCTTGCGGAAAATCCTTTTATAGCATTACGGTAGACATGTTTCACCTTTATGCCATGAAAAGCTGTCATCTTATCTGCAACCTCTGAGACGGTACGCACACTATCATCTTTGAGAACAACAATGTATTGCTCAGGGATTATGCCTTTTGAAATTTCAACTGAAGCGGTTATATAAGATACGTTAAAAAATACTGAACCGAATAAAAAAAACCCCATAGGAGATTCTTTTTTACCATGATTCCTCCATTTCTGAAATTATTAAAATATAAAGAATTTGGATAAGAAACCGATACCTCTTTTATGCAAAGGAATGAAAACAATTCCAACAAACTTGAATTATTTATGTTTTTGTCCGATGACAAAGAACTTCTCGCAATTTTTAATAGTACTAATAATCAGCGAGAAATAGATGCCGTAGCTGCTGATCTTGGCGCTGTTTATGAAGTGGAGAGTATTAAGAAGTCAAAAACTGCTAAATGGGTTTTATATATATTAGGAGGTATTGTAGTTTTGTTTGTTTTAAGTATCTTTTTAAGCGTCATTCAACCTAATTGGTTTCGTAGCGCAAAAGATCGTCAAGAGATAAAGGAACGTGGGTATAGGTGGGAATCAAAGAGTAACCTCGAGCAAATTGGCTTAGGATTGATAATGTATGCACATGATAATAGTGGCAAATTTCCTGATAAACTTTCGGAATTACACCCTGATTATAATCATGAAGTAGAGAAGTTCTTCTATCCTGATGAAAAGAAAAAGATAATGACTCCCGAAAATATTGATTCCTTAGGATGCTTTGAGTACTTTGGCGCCGGTTTAACTCAAGATGCAGCCCCTGATATTGGGCTTGTTCGTGAAAAATCGATTAATCATTGGAGTTCGCGAGGAAGACTTGTGTTATTTGTTGATAGTCATGTAGAGTGGCATCCTGTCACACGTAACTTTGTTTCAAAGACAATACATCGTGAGAAAATAGTTATAGACGATACAATGAGCTTGATGTGGCGTCAAAATGGTTCATCACATGATATGGATTGGAAAAAAGCTAAGCAATGGATAAGAGACTTAAACAGTCGATATGCAGGGTATAGTGATTGGCGGTTGCCCACAGTGGAAGAAGGAGCTTCTTTGCTGGAGTCAAGCAAGATGTATGGAGGTTTATACATAGACCCGCTGTTTGATTAGGCGCAGAGTTATATTTGGACTGTTAATGAAGGTAGTTCTGTTGCTGAGCGGAACGTCAATTTTAGCAATGGTAACGTAAATTGGAACAACATCAACAACAAATATGTCCGCCCTGTTCGTTCATTTATCCTTAAGGGAGCCGATAATGATAAGAAGGTTACTTCAAAATAGGAAACAAAAAAAAGTTAATTATAGTGCCAAAATCTGTTACAGAAGAAAATCTTCCCTATGCAATAAACAATATGGAATTCGTTTTTGTAAAGGGTGGTTGCTTTGAAATGGGAGACACCTTTGATATGAGTGGATCCTACCTGGGTTTCCGTCTTGCCAGAACACCATGATTTTTAGCTTACTTGTCCGCTAATAGATTAATAACAGTTTAGTTTTACTCCACCATTGTTAATCTATAGCCCCACAAAACTGTAACACCCGCAAATATATCATGTCACACATTCCAGCCCTTACCGCCAAATTATTCTTAATTGTCATATTATATTGGTATGTTATAAATCCTTTTGTCGTGTTCAGGCTGTGAGAGGGATATAATTTAAAGACAAGGCATAAGACAGGAATCATGCCCCCTAATCATCATTCTTTTTCCTCCGACACCTGAGAAACTACAGTTTAAAGTGCAGACAAATAAGATTAATGCTGATATTAACCCGGCAAATAAATAGAATAATTACGCTGCATACGCAATCTTTGGATACTTAAAATATTTCATCACTCGATTTGGTGACTTTTGAAGTTTTCTCAAATGAGATATTGTGTTGTTCTTTCGTTTTCGCAGGCATTTGAGAATGTACGCCAACTTTTAAATCAGAGTTCAGGTATTCATCTGGATTTAACTCAGGAGAGTAAGACGGTAAAAAGAAAACCTCTAATTGCTCTTTATGCTTATTCCACCAATCCCTGACAACGTAACTATGATGCACCTTCAAATTATCAAGTATCAGAAATATCTTTCTTGTTGCTTCCCTGATAAGTCTTTTCAGAAATTTTATTAGAGCCTTTTTGCTGATACGTTTTGTGCCGCCGGGCAATTGCTGATACATGGACACAAGTAATCTCAGATATCTCTTTGTAGGTGCTTCCTGACTTTTTGAGACGAATTGCCTGGTTGCGTATTTGCTGCAGTGCTTCTGTTGATAGTTTTCGTGCATCGATTTTTTCCATGCAGAAATTATAGCATATCAACAAGCTGTCTGCACGTATTTATTTGCCGAGTTAATACTACGGAGCCTCTTGAAGGTGTTGCCATGCTTCATTCTCCTCTGGACGATTCCAATCTTCTGCAAGGGATGCTTCACTTAATAGAGCTTCTTCATTAACATGGACTATTGGTTTCTCCTCCAGTATCAGGAGTTACGCAGGAGAAATTAATGATGTGTTTTACCATAACGGTATTTGGGCATAAATAATTCTTTTCTCTGGAGTATTTGGAAATTAATATGTTAAAATTCTCCTCATGCAGGAATTGCAAGATACATTTTTCGTAATAGGATACATTCTAGCAACAATCCTAATAATAAGTATTGCCTATAGGGTGAAAGTATGGGGATTTAAATTTTGCTTTCACGAACTTACTCATGATATTACTGAAGTAGTAGGCAGAGAAAAGGGAATATGGAACAAAATAAATCCTTATTGTTTAATAGTGTCCTGGCTGCTTGCTCCTATTATCCTGTATGCCTATCCTTCATTTGTAGAACAGTTTCCAGATGTATTTGAAACTGCCAACCATTTTCTACTACATGCAATAGTCGTTATTATTTATATAGCAGCAATGCTTGGTGGTTTTCATCATCTTGGCTATATTATTCGAGATATATGGCAATTCAGAAAGGAACAAAAAAAGATCAAATGACTCCGTGCGAGAAACTGTATTGGAATTTCAAAATTGCTTTAAAACAAAATTTCAAACAAGAAGACTATCAATAACAATAGTACGATATTTCCACTCAGGCAATGGCATTGCTACATTCTTCTTTCTTTCCTTCCTTGCGTTGCTTTTCCTTCTGTATTTGATTATATCCTGAATGAACTGTTTTTGTTACTTCATCAATTTCCTCTAATGCTTCGGATCCTTTAAGCGATTCTATCTGTTTCTTTCAATAACAAGAGATCGTAACCGGACTACTAAATTTTAAAGAGCGGTAAATTAGTAATGATATTAGAAAAAAACTGCGGCTGTCTATTTCTAGACTGGTTTCGCATCTTGACAGGCTGTCAGAGAATACAAAATCAGAAAATGTTGGTGTTGATATTAAAGGGCTTACGACTCGGAAATTATTGATTAAAAATATAGAAAGGCATTCTTGTATCAGTAAGATGCAAGAATGCCTTTTTTTAATTGGTCATAAGTCATTGGTAAATATGGTCGGGGCGACTGGATTCGAACCAGCGGCCTCTTGAACCTCATTCGGGTTTATGTGTTTTTGGGTGTTTCCGGTTTAGTCATAACTGTTATTTTTTATTCGGCTTATAGGCACATACTAAAAAGTCAATTTTGCTCTATTTTGGGCTGTTTTGAAATGTTTTGGGTACAGGAGGCCTGCTTGAGAGAGTTGATATAATTTTGACAACTACACAAAAACATAGTATGATTTTGTTATTATGATCACTGCAATTGAAGATAAAAAAATCTCCGATATCACAGTAAGGGAACTCAAGGAACTGATAAGGGATACTGTTTTAGAAATTATTGACCCTGATTACGGGCTTGAGTTAAGGCCAGAGGTAGAGGAAAGCCTTAAAGAGTCTACACAGGATAAAGAAGCTGGTAAAGGGATAACGCTTGATGCAGCAAAAAAAGAATTAGGGATTGAGTAGAAAAGAAATTTACAATCTTTAAAGCATTACATGTAGCGTTAAACATGCCGGAACGTTATTGTTTTAGCTGTTTATACCTTTACGAACTGATTCGGCACACTTCAAACACAGTAAAACCATACACTTTAGATTGTTTACACTCCCTTATCTTGTAACAAATTGTCAAATAATTCCTTCAATAAATCATTTATTTTGATAGAATCCCGCTGTTGACTTTATTATTATCATGGTTTAAGGGAGAGGTTAAACCATGATCAATCTTGATTCGAGTAACAGACCGGACGCAAAAAGATCTTTATCGTTAAGTATTTTATTTCAAGACTTTATTTATCTTGAAGGGTTGGCCAGGGCTCAGGGATCTTCACTTAACAAACTGGTCAAGAGAGCAATTCAGGAGAGTCTTAAACGAGAGGTTGTAGGATACATAACCCCGGAGGTTTGAGGAGATAATTGATAAGGATTTTTTAGTTATTCAGAGTTAATAGTATTGCAACTTAAGCAGTGAACTTTATACGCCCAAATGGTCGTATAATAAGTCTCCACTAAAAGTATTATATATACTACAGCCGTAAAATAAGGCGGCGATTAGTACGGCTAATTCATGTTATTTTTTAGATAAAATGACAATTAATGAATAATAAAGAAGTCCAATCCACACAATCGATTTTCGATGGTGCAAGACGGTTGCTCCACAGGATTCCAAAAGTTGCGGCCGGCATCGTCGGGCTAAGCGGTTTCGCTTACGTTATTGGGTGGGTGTATGTACAATCATATTTTTCAGTTTTTGGCGCGAAATGGCTGATAACAGAAATTCCTGTTCTTACTCTTATGGGTTATAGTTGGTGGCCAGTTATTGTTGTGCTTTTTTTCGCTTATCTCGGGATTACCGATCTTGCTGAAATCGAAAGCAAGAGAAGTGTTGAAGATAGTCGTCGGTTTAAATGGACTTGCGGTGTCCTTAATTATGGACGCTGGATTTTCACCGCCATTGTCATCACAGATCTCATTATCGGGGAGATAGGCTATCCCGTCTTAGCACGCATTCTGTCATTTATCAGCATGGCTATTGTTATTGCAATGGCCACCTCAGCGTTCGAAATATTAGCGTTTCGCCTTAGTAAGTCTAGTTTGCAGATCAGCTTGTCAATAGTTTATCTTACCTATGCGATAATTTGTTTCGGCTTCTACCTTGCGCCTACACAGATGGGCCGCAACGCTGCACTACAGGACAAAGCCCCAGAGACCTTATCTTTACCATTTGTGGTACTCCGTGACGAGCCAGCCAAGGTATTTAGGCTTTTGACATCATCTGGTGAGCGCTTCTACATATTTCCGACAAAATATGATGCAACGTATCCACCAATTCAGATTGTTACGGCTTCACAAATTCAGTCAGTCCAAAAGAGAATTAAACGTGAAATTCCTAAATAAGCACATAACACGTAAATCAACCCGACCGGGAATAGCCCTTTGTAGTTGTAGCTCAAGGTGAGTACCCCGGCGGGTTATTTAAATCGTTAAGCTTTTGAAAACAAATTAACACCTAAAAATTGAAAAAAGAAAATCATCACATCAACGGTTTAACTTAATTTCATTTCTGTACGATTTCCTAAAATAATTGTAGGATTTTGACGACGTCAAAGGACAATATAGCACATCTTGATTACTGTTTTGTCTGCTTTACGAGAATCAATAAAAAAATCTTCCTATTATCCTATCGATTTAAAAGAACTTAAAAAATAACACATTTTTTTGGCATGCTGTTTGTGAGTTAAATCATTCAATCTTTTCGTCCCGATTAAAGGCATCTAAGCATGGTATCCGGAAGGCAACGTCTGACTATTTCAATTATCACAGTTTCAGTCTTTTTAAATGTTACAATCTCTCCCAGAAGATGTTAATACAGTTTATCGAATCTTTTACAAATTAGAGGATGCCAACATGAATGATATTATTGAATGGCTTCGAGAGGTTGAATATTTAGCAAATAAAGTTTATCTGAAAGCTGCTTCAATATATGCTGGTCATCCTGAATTGAGAAAGTTTCTTGAGGACATTGCTGAGGATGAAGCTTGGCATTATTATGTCATGGGAAGCGCAAAAGAATATTTTGCGTCGATACCTGATTTAGTTCCAGTTATTTCAGTTGATAAAGAAACCAGAGAAAAAATCATTGAATGTTTTACTGGCCTGCAAGCTGGTCTGGAGGAAAATATACTTTCCATTGATGAACTAATAATGAAAATTGTCGAAGTAGAACTTTCAGAATGTAATGATATTTTTCTCTATGTTGTTAATCTTCTCAAAGAAAAAAACAATGAGTTCAAAGATGTTGCACCAAAAATTCAAGCCCATATAAAAAAAATTGAATACTTTCTGGAAACCATCGATGGCGGTTCAGAAGCATTAAAAAAAATAACTGAATTACCTCCTCTGTGGGTTGAAAACATCTTAATAGTAGATGATGAACAAATTATTACTAACCTCCTGAAAGCTCTTCTTAACCGTTCAGGTAATATTGATGTTGCTCATAATGGGCAAGATGCACTTAAGTTGATTGAGAAGAAATATTATAAATTAATAGTTTCTGACATTAATATGCCAATAATGGATGGTATCTCACTTTACAAAGAAGCCGTGGCGAAATTCCCTAAATTAAGTACCAGATTTCTTTTTATGACTGGTGGCCTCTCTACCAAAAATCAGGCATTTTTTATGGAAAACCAAATTAAGTATTTAACAAAGCCAGTGGAAATAAATTTGTTACGAAAAGTAGCTTCTGAAATAATTCTATCCAAATAAAATCAATGCATTTTTCTTCCCACCAGAATACAACCTGAGCTCATAAGCAAAACTTACAACACCTTAATATAGCTTAAATTTGTTTCCAGCGTCTTTGATTGTCATGGTTTGTCATATTGACTTTTGATAGATTGAATAGTATATAATTTCCTATTTGTTACCGTCCGATAAGGGTACACTAATTTGTATTCTTTAGAAAGGCAGGTTTATTTGGATATCATTGCAATAGTTATGTTATTCAGATTATCTCCTTGTTACAACTTTTAATAATATAGACAAATAAAACTGATATAAAACAACCAAGCGCATAAGCAGGAATACCTATGTATAATATCGCTGATTGTATATCCAACTTTATTCCCTTATTAGAAGTAACCCAAAATAATAATATTTCTTGGCAAACTGTAATTATTGCAATTCTGCCATGCCTTATAACGTCTATAACTTTTTACTTAATACATTTATCAAACAAGCATACCGAACAGCTTAAACATTACTTTGTTAAAAAGACTAAGCATCGATTTTTTTCTTAAGCATTCTGACTTAATTTTAAAATAATCCTGCGAGAGTTTTTTGTTCTTTGATACAGCACACGCCGAAGAGAATCAAAGCAGAGAATTTATTGCTTGTTTGAATTCATTGAAGGTTGAAGGTTTTGTTTCCAGCAGGATTTTAGCCAGATAAGCATTCTGCTTTATCCAATAAGTAAGAGTCCATGCAATGAGACAAAGATTCCAATATCTTTCAATCTTGTTAATGTGCCTTACCTGATAGTGATCCAAATAAAAGGTATCCTTTAATTCCTTGAAACACTGTTCAATACCCCAAGGCATCAAATAGTTTGTGATTACCGTTTTGTCTGTAACATCGAGTTGATTCGATGAATACCATGAATCAAAGGAGGTAGCTGAAAAATCAAAAGATTCTAAGGCGTTATCAAACAGTTCTATTGCAATTTGAATTTTATCTTTAAAATGTGGGTTCTTTTTTCCTCCCGGGAATTCATCAGCAGGTAGATAGGGAACAACATCAATAGGAAAATGTTTTGCCTTTGAAACGAAGGCCGCACCAACGGCTACGTTGCAGATTTCTGACCTTTTGAGTGAAACACAGTACTGCCATTTGGCAGCCTCTGTGTTTTTTAGCGAAAGGTTTGGGACACCCGGTATCGTCAATAGTAAGAATGCCATCTTTTGTAGTTGCTGTGGTTCTTTGTTTTTCAACAATGTCTATTCTTTTTTGTTTTATTGCATGCAAGTCCCATTTGGACTCAGAAAAGAAGTATTGGAGTTCTTGATAATCAGTATGAACGGCCTGTGCCATGGCCTCCAGAGAGTTTCTTTTATAGTCTTTAAACATTGCATAGATAACGAGAATAAACATTGCCAATTGTTTTTTGGTAAAGTAAGGGGCAAAATTATCAAGAAATTTATTTAATATGGATATGTTTGCTCGAAAAATACTCAAATCCTTTGCTCCTGTGGTTGCGTTATTTGATAATTGTAAGTGCAATTAATGGCAGGAGTAAGAGACAAAATCAAGTATAAATATATGCGTAATGCATTGGTATTACATAAGTTATGAAAATTTGAAATACTACTACGCTAAAACTTTTCATTAGTGGTCTTACAACACTTTGATATTATTCAATTTCTTTTCGGTGTCTACCTCTGCACCTCTTGTGACTTGCATATGTCTTTTCTCCATAACAACCTTTCTTAATAAAAATATAGTTTTCCCATTAAAGTGTTTGGCGAAAAGGTAAACAGGGAATATAACTTTTATAAGGCTAGGGTTCACAACGTGGAAGGCGGTTTTTTGGGGAGCAATTCAATGTCCGGGGGGGGGATAGAAGGTCAGTTGATCAGGAAAAGGTTATCGAATGGCTGGAAGAGCACGACGGCGCAGGGTTTTTGATTGAAAATTTTTCAAGCGAACTTGACGAAGCTTGTGAAAAGTTAAAACGGGTGATGCTTGACAATTAGAAATTCCGCTTTTACAGGAAATAATTAGACATTCCAGGTAAATGATTTTTATAGAATCAGGAGTAATATTGATGGGTCATAAAGACATTCGGATGACTCTGCACTATTCTCATGATTGTCCGGAAAGCTTGAGAGACGGTGTGGGAATTTTATAGGTTGACTACAGTTTGACTACAATCGAGAGTAAAAAACAACTTCTGAATATCTTATTTAGTCGTAAGTCATTTGTAAATATGGTCGGGGCGACTGGATTCGAACCAGCGGCCTCTTGAACCCCATTCAAGTGCGCTAAACCAAGCTGCGCTACGCCCCGGATCCAAAATTACGTAAATTTCACTGAAATATTACTGAGAATCAGATTTATATAAGCTGAGAAAGAATATGATGTTTTCAATGGAATTCTAGCTCAGCAAGAAAATTTTGTCAATAAGTAATCGCCTCTATTTATTTACTTTGACATTGTAATAAATTAACATATAATGACTTAACGTACTAAATTTTTATTACCCTCATGAAAGAAATATGAAGAAATCGGACAATACGCCTCAACAGAAAAAGAATAAAAAACCGAAATCGCGAAAAACAACTTTTTCAATAGGTTATCTCTTTCTCTTCCTGGTTGTTTTGTATGTAATTCAAATTTTTATGTCTCCAAGAGCCGATGAGATTCCTTATAGTCAATTTAGAGAATATGTGAGTGAAGGGAAGATAGTGGATTGCTCCATAGGAGAGAGGATCATTAAGGGGCACTTCAGAGGATCTTCCTCTGAAAAGGATCTTCCTGTTCCCTTCGTTGCCGTTCCCGTTCACGATCCTAAACTGGTTGAAGAACTGAAAAGACAAAACGTTCAATTTAAGGGTGAGATCGAAAATACGTTTTTTAAAAGCATGATTATGTGGTGGATTTTTCCATTTGCCATTGTTGCATTAGCATGGTTCTTTATTTCAAAAAAAATTGGAGGAGTTGGCGCTCCTTTCATGTCTTTCGGGAAGGCCAAGATTAAGCTCTATGCAGAAGAAGATGTAAAGAAAACCAGCTTTGCCGATGTCGCAGGTTGTGATGAGGCGAAAGAGGAACTGAAAGAGATAATCGATTTCCTGAAATATCCGCAGAAATTTCAAAAGCTCGGTGGTAAAATCCCGAAAGGTGTTTTGCTTATTGGTCCACCCGGGACAGGAAAGACACTTCTTGCAAAGGCCGTTGCAGGTGAATCAGGCGTACCGTTTTTCTCGATAAGTGGATCGGATTTTGTGGAAATGTTTGTTGGGATGGGAGCTGCACGCGTTCGGGACATGTTTGAACAGGCGAAACACAAGGCTCCCTGCATCATTTTTATTGATGAACTTGATAGTGTCGGACGTCAGCGTGGTGCCGGTCTGGGTGGAGGCCACGATGAACGTGAACAGACATTGAATCAGTTGTTAGCAGAGATGGACGGTTTTTCTTCCCAAAAAGGGGTAATTATCATTGCCGCTACGAACAGACCTGATGTTTTGGATAGCGCTTTGCTTCGTCCAGGAAGATTTGATCGGCAAGTTACTGTCGACAGACCTGATTTGCTCGGAAGAGAGGCTGTCTTAAAGGTACATGCAAAAGATGTCAAGGTTTCACCCAACGGAGATCTGAAGATAATAGCAAAGCGGACACCCGGTTTCTCAGGTGCAGATCTCGCTAATGTTATTAATGAAGCGGCGTTACTTGCCGCACGGCGTGATAAGAAATTTGTTGAGATGGGGGAGCTGGAAGAGGCTATCGAAAGGGTTGTCGCTGGTCCTGAAAGGAAGAGCAGGGTGATTAGCGATGAGGAGAAAAGTATCGTTGCTTATCATGAATCAGGCCATACCCTGGTCGCTGCGCTATTACCCCATAGTGATCCTGTTCATAAGGTGTCGATTATAGCCAGGGGGGCGGCAGCACTTGGATATACACTGCAGCTTCCGACTGAAGACAAATATTTAACGAGGGAATCAGAAATTTTAAATACTCTGTGTGTGCTGCTTGCAGGACGTGCAGCAGAGGAGGCCGCCTTTCATGAATTATCTACCGGTTCACAGAATGACTTGGAAAGAGCAACAAAACTCACCAGAAATTATGTGTGTAAATTCGGAATGAGTGCTGCGCTTGGACCGCAAACCTATGGTCGGCAGCAGGGGAATATTTTTCTTGGACACGATCTCGTTCAGGAAAAGGAGTACAGTGAGAAAACCGCAATCGAAATTGATGCGGAAGTAACGAGAATCATCAAAGATTCTTATAACAAAGCGAAAACCTTAATTGATGAAAATATGGACAAACTTCAACTCCTTGCAAAAAAACTGGAAGAAGTTGAGGTGCTTGAAGGAGATCAAATTCTGGAATTGCTTAGCCTTAATAATGGAAACAAGCCGAAACAAAGTGGAAAAGATAACGAAAGCGGAGAAAAAGCTGTTTCATGAGTTTTAAAAAAGGCCTTTAATCTTTGGATACTTATAATTTAGTTAATAATTCTTCGGGTAAAGTGAAGTTGGCGTATGCGTTCTGAACATCATCATGATTTTCCAGCGCTTCCATGAGAGAAACAACCTTTTTGGCGTTATCCTCATTTAATTCTATAGAATTCATGGGAATCCAGCTGATTATCTCCTGATCTGTTTTGATGTTATTTTCCTGAAGCATATTCTTGAGACTATTAAAATCTTTCAGGTCACAAACAATCTGATATTTATCGTCAATAATTTCCAGATCCTCCCCACCGGCATCTAAAACGAGTGCCATGAGCTTGTCTTCATTTATCTCATTCACCTGGACAGTAATCAACCCTTTCTTTTGAAACAACCATGCAACGCAACCTGATTCTCCTAGATTTCCTCCAAATTTTTCAAAAACCTTTCTTATTTCGGAAGCGGTCCGGTTTTTATTGTCAGTTAAAATTTCAATAATTATTGCGATCCCACTGGGGCCATAACCTTCATAGAGACATTCGTAAAGTTCTGAATCTCCACCCGATTCTCCGGTACCTTTCAGTATTGCCCTTTCGATATTGTCTTTGGGCATATTTTCCGCTTTTGCTGCATCAATCGCATATTGGAGTTTTAAATTCATATCAGGATTTCCGCCACCCTGCCTTGCTGCAGAAGTAACGGCCTTGGCAAGCTTGGAAAAAATTTTCCCTCTCTTTGCGTCTATTGCCCCTTTTTTTCGTTTTATACTAGCCCAATGCGAATGTCCAGCCATAGTTATTTTCTCCCGATATAGCAGTAATAAAATAGGATACTTTAATATTATTGAATAAGGCTTCCAACATCTCTTTTCCCCGCTTTTTGACTTTCTATTGAACTTTCAACTACTTTTAGATACTGAAGCTTTTCCAGTTTTTTCCGGATTGTTTCCATGCTCTTTGATTCACGGGAATCTTCGCGAACTAAATAGGGAGGAAGGTCTTTCGTGATACCTTTTAACAATTCCAGTGCGTTATTCCATTGTTCTTTGGCCTCTTCCCAGCGACCAAGACAATAATATACCTCTCCTATATGATACATAATTTCTGAGTCTTCGGCATATTTTGCAGCTTCGAGGAGTGTTTGTAGTGCCAGCATCATCTTCTCACTGTTTTCTTTTGTTGCAAGCTTGTAATATGCCCAACCCAGGCTGTCAAGGTATGCTCCGTTTTGTGGTTCAGAATCTAAGGCCTTCTCGATCAGGTCAACGGCTTCGTCCAATTTTTCTCCTCTTTCTACAAACAAATATCCAAGAAAATTATTTGCCTGATGGCAGTCGGGGTCTGCCGTCAAAATCTTTCTCAGCTCCCCTATGGTGCCTTCATAATTTTCCATTTCATAATAAAGATTTGCCATCAGGAATTGTATTTCTTGTAACGATTCCTCGTCTATCTTGTTGTGTAAATAGGTAAGGGCAGTTTTCAGGTTTTTTACGGCTTCTGTTTTCTTGCCTTTCTGCTGAAGGAGTTGACTCAAAACGATATACTCTCTTATATTAGTACTTCCATTAAGTACGTTCTTCTTCAGTATTTCAGAAACCTTCTCTCTCTCAAGCTGTGTTAACTCAAATTTTTTTACTTTTTCATATATGTTCGATAAGCTGAGACGAATATGCCAGGCATCGCTGTGTTCGTCAAGCAAAGGAGTTAATTCGGCTATAGCTTTGTCATAGTCTTTTAATTCTTCATAACAAATAGAAAGATAGAGACTTACGGACTCAGAATGAGGATTAATTTCTCTCACTCTGAGAAACTCATTTTTTGAATCTTCGAATCTCTTTCCTTCAAAGTAAATCTGTCCAAGCTTATAGTGTATCGCAACTGGTTTATTTGTCAGTTTCTCATCAAGGATTTTATGAAAAACATGGGCCGCATTTTCCAGATCACCATTCTTTAAATAAAGATTTGCAAGACGGTGGAGCATATCAGCAACAAAGACCTTGTCTATGATTTCCTTAACTTCCATATTGTCTTTAGCGCTTTCATATTCAGATATAGCTTTTTTCTCTTCTCCTTCGCTCTCATATATTCCACCGAGTGTATAGTGAACAGCAAAATCATGCGGATTTATTTGCGCTATCTTTTGAATGTGAGACAAGGCTAGATTTTTTTTCCCCAATTTGAAGTAACAGGTTGCTAAAAGATCATGCACTTTTTCAGCATCCGGGTTTATTTCCAGGGCTTTTTGAAGGAACTTTGTCGCCTCTTCCCAACGCTGTTCAATCATGAGATATAGTCCGGTACAAAAATTTACGTAAACATATGGTTCGTTGTCTGATGACATGGCTGAAGACATGTTTTTTCCAGAACCCGCAACAATTGCTTCGCACTGGAGCATAAGTATGGTGAGAACAGAAATCAGAAGGATGATTTTTATTGTTTTGTGTCGAATTTCATGAGCTTTATTATTATGAAGAAATAAAAAGCTGACAGAAAAGCTCTTTTGTAAAATAGTCATATTTGTAAACGGTGATTCTGCTATCTTGCAGGGTAGGGTTTTGTGCAATGAATTTACCATATGAATTAATTACAGCTAAGGAACAATCTTGTTTAACGAGTATTCAATTATGCCCTCTGCACCAATGCGTTTCAGTTCCGGAATAATATTCCTCACGATTGATTCATCTAATACGGTTTCCACAGCATAGCCAGCATTGTTCGCAAGGTGAGAAACCGTTGGTGTTCGTAAAGCAGGTAGTTTTTTTAATAAGGCTTCAAGACCATCGTTTGATATATTCATTTTCAGTCCAACCTTGTCACGCGCAATTATAGCTCCTTGAAACAGTACTCCCAAACTTTTCATCTTTTGTCTTTTCCAGGGATCTTCCCATGATGTATGATTGGCAATGAATACCGTACTGGACTCGGTTACCGTATCAATAATGCGGAGCTTGTTAGCTTTAAGACTACTACCGGTTTCTGTTAACTCTACTATTGCATCGACAAGATCCGGAGCCTTTGCTTCCGTAGCTCCGTGGGAGAATTCAACGACTGCATTTACCGAGTTTTTCTCAAGGTACTTCTTTGTAACATTTACTAACTCGGTTGCTATTCTTTTGTTTTGAAGATCCTTTACCGATTGTATCGAAGAGTCTTCAGGTACAGCTAAAACCCAGCGAACTTTAGTCAGTTGTTGCTTTGCATAAACCAGTTTTTCAATACATCTCACATCTGAACCGGCCTCTTCCACCCAATCCTGTCCGGTAAGGCCTGCATCAATAATGCCTTTTTCTATATACCGGGACATATCCTGAGGACGTATTAGCCTTATAGATAATTCACTGTCATCAACGGAAGGGTAATATGATCGATTGCTGACATAGACTCGATAGCCTGCGTTTTTCATCATGGCTATAGTGGATTCTTGTAAGCTTCCTTTTGGTATGCCGAAATGTAATTTTTTCATAATTTATTTCTCTCGGGAAAAATTATTTATCTTCGTTAACTGCTTTTTCTATCAACTCTAAAATCTGGTTACTCCTTTTTTCTGAATCGTCCAGATAAAAGGATAAAGTTGGAGTACTTCGCAATTTTAAGTGCCTGGCCATTTCAGACTGGATATGTCCTTTTGCGTGATTAAGAACCTGTATTGATTTCTGTTGTGCCGTTTCATCGCCATGGACTGTTACATACACCTTTGCACATTTGAGATCCGGAGAAACCATCACTCTGGTTACGGTTAGCAGACTCAACCTCGGATCATACAGTTTGTATAAAATAATATTGCTGATATGGTGCTTAATTAATTCACTTACCTGATCGGTTCTTCTTGTCATTGTTTTGTTAAAGCAATCCAAGTTCGTAGTTTACTAACTGGACTTGCGGGAAAAAACGAAAAAAATTTATAAGTGATGACAAAGTGCTGTTAACGTATTGTCTGTCTGTTCCTACCATAGCTACACTTAATTTTGAGTATTTGTGGTTGTCTTGTGCACTCGTTTCTGAAATTGAGACGTTAAAATTGTTCCTGATTCGATCCTTCAAAGACTTAATAATTCTCCGTTTGTCTTTTAAAGAACGGGAACCCATGATAAACACACTAATACTTAATGTCCCGATGATCATGGTGTTGTTCAAAATCCGTTTTAAAGGGGAATGTTACTATCGTGCGGAGTTTACGACTACCTGTTTGATATATGAAAAACACTGTTTTACTTATTTAAAGTACGTGCAACTTGATGAATTTCGTAAGATTCTATTACATCTCCCACTTTTATATCATCATATCCCGCAATCTTGATTCCACACTCATAACCAGCCTTTACTTCTTTCACATCCTCTTTAACGACTTTCAATGTTGTCAATTTCCCATCATATAAAACAACATTGTCACGAATCAACCGTACAAATGAATTTCTCGTTATCTTACCACTTTTTACGTAACAGCCTGCGATATTACCAAGTTTTGATACCTTGAAAATTTTTCTTATCTCAACCTTACCCATTGTTTGTTCAATGTTCTCAGGCTCCAGCATTCCCTCCATGGCGGCCTCAATATCGTTTGTGGCGTCATAGATAATTTTATATAATCTCACATCTACGCCGCTTTCATGTGCCAGAATGCTGGCTCTATCTTCAGGGACAACATGAAAACCAATTACAATTGCATCAGAGGCATCTGCAAGAAGTATATCTGTTTCTGTAATACCACCTACGCCACTATGTAAAATTTTAACCTTTACTTCTTTAACTGAAAGTTCTTCCAGTGATTTCTTCAGTACCTCGACTGAACCTTTATAATCAGCTTTCAATATTATCTTAATTTCTTTAATCTGTCCTTCTTCAATTTTTTTATACAGGTTATCTAGTGTGACATGCTGACGTCCGGTTAAAGATATTTCACGCATTTTCCTTTGTCGTTTTAAGGCGATTTCTCTCGCATTCTGAATATCTTTAACAACATAAAATTTATCACCTGCTTCGGGGCAGTCTGATAATCCTGATACCACAACTGGTGTAGCCGGACCTGCTTCCTTTATTTCGTGGCCGAGGTCGTTATACAAAGCCCTTACTCTGCCATAGGCCTGTCCACAGAGAATAATATTCCCGTGTTTTACTACACCCTCAAGTACCAGGAGATTTGCTATAACGCCTCTCCCTTCGTGAATTTGTGCTTCTAATACAACTCCTCTCGCTAATCTTTTAGAAGATGCTTTCAGGTCCAGAACCTCTGCTTCTAACAATATTCCGTCCACGAGGTCATCAAGCCCTTTTTTCGTTACAACAGAAGTTTCTACCATTTGAACCTTGCCACCATAATCTTCAGGTATCAGATCCAGGGATGACAGTTGTTGTTTTACTTTTAAAACATTTGCCTCTGGTTTATCAACTTTGTTTATGGCGACAACAATTGGAACGTTTGCCGCACGTGCATGATTTATAGCTTCCTCAGTTTGGGGCATAACTCCGTCATCTGCTGCAACTACCAAAACGACAAGATCGGTGACATTTGCCCCCCTTGCTCTCATAGCAGTAAAGGCTGCATGCCCGGGTGTGTCAAGAAACACCACGGATTTCCGGTTAGCTTCTATACGGTAAGCTCCAATATGCTGGGTAATACCTCCTGCTTCAATAGATACTACGTTCGATTTTCTAATGCTATCAAGTAAGGATGTTTTTCCATGGTCTACATGGCCAAGAAAGGTTACGATAGGGGCTCGTGGTTCTAAGTCCTCAACATGTTCCTCTTGGTCATCAAAGAGAACTTCTTCTTCTATATTTTTAGCGTGTACCAATACAATCTCAACATCATATTCCAAACATAGCATCTCAATAAGATCATTATCCAAAGTTTGATTTATTGTGGCACAAACATTATGACCGATGAGCAGTTTAGATATTAAATCGTTGGCTTTTATACCCAATGCCTTTGAAACATCTTTGACGGAAGCCGGAACTTGCAGCGTAATCTTGTTAATGGTCTCTTTTTGTGGCACCAGTTTCTTTTCTATGGGTATTTCTTTTACTCGTTTCTGAAAACCTTTCGTTTTTTTTGTTGATGAAGAAACCCTTGTTACGTCCTTCCATCTTCCTTTTATCAACCCCTCTCTAGCCTTATGTTTCCAGGTTGGGATTCTTCTTCCTTCTTTTAGTGCGGTTGTACCAACCCTAACTTTAGCGTTATTTTTAGCTTTAGCTTTCGGACTGACAGCCTTTTCCTCCAGAGCTTTATTAGCATTATTGTCAGTGTGTTCGCTTAGAGAACTTTGTAGTTCCTTTTTAATAATAATCTTTTTTGTACCCCCTTTTATCAATTTGCTGCGTAATAAGCTTACCTGTTCATCTGTTAAAGAGTTTGCATGGTGTTTAATATGAATAAGGCCACATTCCTGGCATTTTTCAATTAACAAACTACTCTTAAATCCCAAGTCCTTAGCTAGTTGGCTAATTCTCATCATCTTTATCAAAAGAACCCTTTTATATAAAATTTAAAAAAATACTTCAGATCTGCTTATTTACATCAGCATCTTTATTATTTAAAGTCGCTTCCTCAATTTCCTCTTCGGTTGTTTTTTCAGCTTCTTCACGTTTCAGTTCTCGTTCAAGCTCTACTTCCGTTATGATATCGATATCCCAACCTGCTAATTTAGATGCAAGCCTCACATTTGCCCCCTTTTACCAATAGCAAGCGAAAGCTGGTCATTAGGAACCACCACTGTTGCTACCTGATTCTCAGGGAGAGTAAAATTCCCGTAACTTCTGCTGGTTTAAGGGTATTCGGAATGAAAATTTCAGTATCATCATCCCATCGAATGATATCTATCTTCTCTCCATTCAATTCATCAACGATATTTTTGATTCTTGTTCCCCTCACTCCAACACATGCGCCTACACAATCGATGTTTGGATCTTCCGAAAAAACAGCAATCTTTGTCCTGAAACCTGCTTCTCTTACTAACCCTTTTATTTCAATTGTTCCTTCCATTATTTCCGGAACCTCAAGTTCAAAAAGTTGTCTTACAAAACGGGGGTGAGTTCTGGAAAGTAAGATTTTTACTTTGTTGCCCAATTTCTTTACATCAAAAATAAGAGATCTGATCCTTTCTCCAGTATGATAGTGTTCATTGCTGATTTGTTCTGCTTTAGGCAGGTATCCCTCGATTTTGCTGAGATTTACAACAATGTTCGATCCTTCAAAACGTTGTACGGATCCGCTTACGATGGTACCCTTTCTACTACTGAATTCTTCAAAGATGACATCTCGTTCAGCCTCTCTGATCTTTTGAATTATTACCTGTTTTGCCGTTTGAGCTGTTATTCTTCCCAAATCAGCAAGTTCGACCTCATGATCTCCCTGTAAAGCGACAATATCACCGGTTTCCCTGTCGATTTTGATTGAAATTTGCTCTTCTGTCTTTAAATGCTTTTTAGTGGCAGACTCTAATGCAGACTCTATGCCCTGGAAAACGATATCCTTATCAATATCTTTATCCTTATGCAGCATATCAACCAATCTTAACAAACTTTCTTTATCCATTTTAGTCTTCCATGTCTAAAAACAAAAAAAGCGGGTTTATCCCCACTATTGTCTGGCACACCAATTAAGCCTGTAACGTTGTCTTGTTAAATCTAACTTCTTGTACAACTACGTAAATCGATGAAGCAGCACAGAGGAATGAATCAATAGTATCGACGGCAAGTACAAGAAGGAAATTTAAAGAATTTTTTTGCAAAACCAAATTGTGTGAAGCACAAAACACTTACCTACTTCCACGCAAAGTAAATAATAACAAAAAAAGTGTCATTGTCAAGCTCATTTTTGTTTCATAACTTCGCTAAGTAATTTTCTGCAAAAGCATTTATACATATCAGAACAAGAGATATTGTTGTCAATTTTTCTCTGTTAAGAGTTTGTTTGTTGTAATTTTGAACAGTTTCTTTTTTTGTATAAAAAATATAGTGTAAAGGAATGAAAACAGGTATAATTGCTTCTCTCAAATAAGATGTTTTGAGCTTTTAGAATAAAGAGTTATGCAAACAGGGTTCATTAGAATGGTAAAGTCTATTGTGCTCATTTATGATTCCCATTGTAGTTTATGTTGTGGGTGTATGAAATGGATCAGATTACACGCTATAAGGAAGGATATGTTTGAATTTGTTCCATGCCAATCTGATGAACGAAAATACCGATTTCCCGAAATAAGTGAAAAGGTATGCATGGAAGCATTCCATGTAGTGTTACCTGATAAAAAGGTCCTGGTTGGTGAGAAATCTTTACCAGAGATACTTTGTCGACTTCGGTATTTTAAATGGTTGGCAATTTTGTTTAAAATACCCGTAATTCACCTCTTTTCATATGCTTTGTATCGTTGTGTTGCAAACAGCAGGTATATAATTTCACGAACAATATTACCGCTTACCCAGGAAAAGAGGTAAATATATGGAAATGATTTTGAAATTTCACTGTTTCATTATTTTTTGCGCTGTAGGTGCAAGTTCAAAAGACCGTTAAAACTGCCATGGACGGCAGTTTTAGGGATTTTGGAAAAGTTAGCCAGGATGGCCTAACTTGCACTATGCCTCTTTCTTTCTCAATAGTTTCCAATAACGCTTATCAATCGTTTTTTATTTGGAACTCAACCATTGTAACCAGTTCTTTTCCAAATCGTTTATATCTGTAAAAATCGTTTCTTTTATGGCATTTTCAATATTTTTGCCGGAGGTAAGTTCATCTAAAATAAAAACGATACGATAAAAATAGTACATGGTATTTAAGTAATCAACGAGATATTTTGCTTCAAGATATGCAAGGTTTAACTGTTCTTTATTCTCACGATGCTGTAAGGCGTTGTTCAAATCCGGCAGCGATATGAAACTCTCCTCATCAAGACATTTTTTCAGATAGATAATTTCGTTCCTGTTTTTGGTATTTTTGTTAGGCTCCATATTCTGTGCCAGCCCTTCGTTCAACCAAAGAGGGAGTTTGTTTCCGGTTTTTTGATGTAACAAGGCATGAGTGTATTCATGATAGAGGATGTTCTCCAATTGACGATTATTTCCCTCAATTGTAGAAGCTGCAATCCTGATAATGCCATCGTACAGCCCCCCGATCCAATCCGGCGTATTTGTTATCTGTTGAAACTGTTCTTTGGTGTATATTATGACGGGAATCTTCTGCCTGGGATAATATTTGAAATCGTGTCCCAGATTGGTATAGGCTTCACGTAAGATCTCTACAACTTTCCAGGCTAAATTGTTTTTTTCATATCCTTCATATTTCACATCGAAATACAGAAGTTGCTTTTTTTGAAATGTATCTTGGATGTTGATTTCATTCCTGATTATTTCAAGCCGCTGTTTTATTTCACTGAGTTCAGGATGAAGGGATACTGCCTCTGCCCAGTATTCAGCAGCTTCCTTAATTTTCCCCTGGTTATACATCAATCTTCCCAGAGAAACATATGCTGCCCAGTTATCTTTGTCGTATTGTATTGCTAGCTTGAGATTATGATTGGCACTATCAGACAGACCTTCCTGCATCTGTTCATAAGCGAAGTTATTATAAAAAATGGATAGGCGTTGCTTAAAAACATGGTTGCCGCTGTCAAGTTCGTGAGCTTTTTCAATGGTAGTAATGGCCTTTTCCCATTCACCTCGTTTTGCATTTTCATTTGCCAGTGCAGCATAGGAATGGGATAGATTTTTTTTGATTGTTTCGTTCTCAGGACTTTGTGCATACGCTTCTTTAAAGGACTTCACCGCCATCTCATAATCCTGAGAATTCATATATCTGACGCCGTTTTCGTTAAATTCGTATGCTGTATCTGCAAATGAGACTGTGATCAATGCACTGATAAAAAGCGTTATTCCAATACTATTGAAAAAGATCTTAATCATAGTAATACTGTTATCCAATACGTTTTGATGATTCAATCTCTTTATCGGATCAGGAGAGAATTTCTGAAATTTGAGTATCTGTTCACGTGATGATTTGATTAAGAGGGGTCCATCTGCCTCTCTGTTTATGTTTTTCGGGCAGGAAAAGTCGATTTGAAATTCTGACGATGTACAACGTGCCCGGGCCGGCTAAAGCCGGTAGAGTCATGGTTATCTGCAAATGGTCCGGAACAATTCGTGTTTACTCAAACACAGGCCTGACTTATCGCCTCAGTTGGATTTTCCGTTCAAGCAGGACTTTGGAATCCTGAAACAGTAAACTCTCCTGATTAATCCATGTGCTTGGCTGCTTCCTGCAACAAGGGAAGCAGAGATTCAACTTCTTCCTTGGTTAATCTCCCGAGTTTCGCAAACTTGAAATTCCCCTGACTGTCCTTGTTTTCTCTTGAAATTTGCACTTTCTTTTTCCCTTTATTATATGAATATATACCTATAATCAATCGTTCTGATTCTTTTTCCACTGATTTTGAAAACAGACATTCATCCAATTCACGATCATATGCCATATCATTCCTCCTTCATAAATAAGTTTAAGGATACATTTTTTAACAATTAATGAATTATTTTCCAATCTTATTGTTACGTTTCTAATCAAAATCTGCGTAAATTTGACCGAAATTAATTCCCGAGATTGTTTGCAGTTTGTATTTTTCTATTATAGAATACTTGGCACTTTCGAGTGATTCTCCATGTATTCCGTTCTTCAAGGCCAGATACGCTTCAATAAAGGCGGATAAATCGTCTATTCCCTTAAGAAGGCCGCCATCCCTTTGTAAATCACCTTCCCGGCTTCTGATTTCGGTAAATTCATTTTCCGTAAACATCTTCATTTCAGAAAGCCAGTTTTCTGGCATTAATCGGTAGATTTTTCTCTCCATTTCCTCACGCTCATACTCCTTTATTAAATCTTCCAGCCCTTCTACAGACTTTTTTACCGGATTGATTATGTCTCGTGTTAATACTTCGGGCAGGTCGTGGAATAGTCCAGTAAAAAAATTGTTGATGCATCTTTGTGCTCCGGCTTCTATTTGTAATGAGAACAGGTAGGACAGAATTGCCACGATCAACATATGGCCCAACACAGAGGTTTTCGGTACTCTATGCAGATGGCTCCAACGAATCTGGAAACGTAACTGACCACATATGTCGATAAAGTCTTGAAGGTTTGGCGAGACTGAAAGTTTTTGCATGCTTTGCAAATCATGATAATTGCCCTGTTTATTTTGTAAATCTTTTTTTATTTCATCAATGAGATGACCGTTGGGGTTGGCACGTTCAATAATGTCAAATTCCCATTTTGTAGCGTAAAAGTGTGCGGCGCTGATAATTTTACTGTTTACATTTTTTTCATGATTCATGAGATATTCTTTAAATCGTTTGCAAAAACCTTCACCTAGTGAAGTTATTACCGATCCTATTTTTCCGTATACCCACTCATTAAGTTGTTTATATTTTTCTCTGTTTTCTTTTATCTTGTGAAACAATGGAGGTTTTAAATCTGTAAGGATGATCCGCTGTAAAAACTCGAAGATCCCGCCTTCTATTATCTGGATCCAATCAAAATCCGGATGCTGGTTCTCCTCCTCGCATTTCCCTAAGACGTAAGTTATTATCATTTTGTGCGCCTGTTTATCTAATTCGGTTAACTCAACAGGCCGGATCTGGTCGTTCCACCTTTGCATACTGGCAGCTTCATAAATCTTAAGGAGAAATGGTTTCCTGATCATATGAGTCCTCTCTCACTTTTTTGTATCGGTATCGTTTTTTATTCTCAGAAGTACACCAGGAAAAGGTGGCTCTCATAGTGTCTTACTCAGTTATTCCTGCCCTTTTCGTTATCAGCTCAATTGACAATCCCTACCAGGATGATTTGGTCAGAGGGGGTTGGCGGAAAAGGGCAATTTGATGATATACTAAAACCGATTTGGTTTTCGGTTTTACTGGAAACCAAATCTTGGTGAAGGTATCCCCGGTCAAAAGGCGCCGAGGACTTTACTCGCTCAATTTTATATCGTATATTATCCGAAAATCATTATGAGATGAGTATATTATGAGATAAATCAAAAGGAAAAGCAAGTGCAAGATTCAGGAAATTAACTGATTGCTTTTCTTAACGTCTGTTTATAAAATCACATACATCTTTTATTGCCGGAATAAGAGAAATCCTCTGGAGGGCTCTGGTTAAAGGAGAGATATTATGAAAATTCTGATAACGGGAAGTAACGGGTTGTTGGGTAATGATTGCAAACAGGTTTTGCAGCGAGAACACGATGTTGTGGCCTGTAACTCACAGGAAATGGATATCACAGATGAGGAAGCAATACGTGAAACTCTGAATAATAATAAGCCTGATATCGTTATCAATTGTGCAGCGTATACGAAGGTGGACGCCTGTGAATCGGAAAAAGAGCTAGCATGGAAGATCAATGTAGATGGTACCGGAAAAATTGCCTTAGGTGCCAGTGAATACGGAAGTAAACTCATTCATATCTCTACAGATTATGTTTTTGATGGGAGAAAAAGTCTGCCAGAACCTTACGTGGAGGATGATGAACAGTGTCCGGTTTCTTATTATGGTAAGATCAAGCTTGAAGGGGAAAAGGCGGTACGAAAAATTGTTGCCAATCATATGATAATTCGGACGGCGTGGGTGTATGGCATGCATGGGCATAATTTCTTAAAGACAATGCTCAAGCTCGCCTTAAATGATCCAGAAAGGCAGATAAAGGTGGTTAATGATCAATATGGATCTCCCACCTGGTCATATCAACTGGCTCAGCAAATTGGAAAATTAATCCTATTGAATGGGCAAGGGACATTTCATGCAACTTCAGAGGGTTATTGTACATGGTATGATGTGGCGAAATATTTCCTGGAAAAGATGGGTCTGAGACACCGCCTCATTCCGTGCAGCACTGACGAGTATCCTACTCCTGCCATCAGACCTCAAAATTCTATTCTTGAAAATAAGAGACTAAAGGAGCTGGGTGGCAACCTTATGACTCATTGGCAGGACGGAATTGATCTCTTTGTTGAAAGATTCAGAAATACCCTAATAAATGAGTGTGTATTACGTTAGCAGAAAATTTCCTTGCCCTTTCCGGCAGAGCCGAGAACATTCATGTTCTTGTCCGTTATCATCCTCATTAACTCGTCTCTTGCAGGCCCTAAATATTTCCTTGGATCAAACTCTTTCGGATTGTCGGCAAAAATTTTTCGGATTATGGCAGTCATTGCAAGCCTTCCATCTGAATCGATATTAATCTTACATACTGCAGATCTGGCTGCTCTTCGAAGTTGTTCTTCCGGAATACCAACTGCGTTCTTGACGTCGCCTCCATGGTTGTTAATCATATCAATATATTTTGGTACAACAGAAGAAGCTCCATGGAGTACGATGGGGAAACCGGGGATTCTTTTCTCGATCTCTTCAAGGATTTCAAATTTTAATGGAGGAGGGACAAGCACACCCTCTTCATTTTTAGTACATTGTTCGGGTTTGAATTTATTGGCACCATGTGAGGTTCCGATGGAGATTGCGAGAGAATCGACCCCAGTTTTGTTCACGAATTCCTCCACTTCATCGGGTTGTGTATAGGTTGATTTTTCCGCAACAACGTCATCTTCGATACCGGCAAGGACGCCAAGCTCACCTTCAACGGTTACATCAAATTCATGAGCATATGCAACAACCTTTTTTGTGAGGCTGATGTTCTCTTCAAATGGGTGATGGGATCCATCAATCATTACTGAAGAGAAACCTGAATCGACGCAGGATTTACAGAGTTCAAAGGTGTCTCCGTGGTCAAGGTGCAGGGCAAATTTCAAATGTGGGTTCAAATCTTTCAACATTTCACATGCCCCCTTTGCCATATGGGTGAGAAGAAACTGGTTTGCATATTTGCGTGCCCCGCTTGATACCTGTAGGATAAAGGGTGAATCTGATTTCGCGCAGGCCATTACAATAGCCTGGAGCTGTTCCATGTTATTAAAGTTATATGCAGGTATTGCATACTTGCCCTCAAAAGCTTTTTTGAACATCTCTTTTGTGTTTACCAGTCCCAACTCTTTATAATTCACCATCATATCTACCTCGCTTGTTAAATTTTTGCATGCGTAATGAATCCTTGTGTTTGATTACTCAAAGGTGTTTTCTCTGTCTTCCTATTTTATTGCCGATTATATGAAAAGAAGGGGTGAAATACAAGTATTGAAACATTTTTTTTCAGATTTTTGTCAAGAGAATTTAATGTATTCCGAATCTTATTAGTTTTGAACTTACTCTTTTTATTTCAGTAAAGTTTCTACCAGGATACTCAGATTAAACGCTATCACACTCATTTTTTCCCATTACTTTTCATCATCTCTTCTCTTCCTTGTTATTCACAGAATCCTAAAGAAAATTTTTCCCACGCCATTTTGAAAAAACAGTAATTAATTACCTGATAGTTAAATAATCTTAAGGAAGAATCCCCCCGCATAATAAAAAAGTATTAGGTACTTAACTTCTTGTAACAAAAAGTCTAATAAAAGTATTCGCAAAATTATTTTGTCAGATTGGTTTAAATATTTTTTTTGGGCACAAAAGTAGCTAAATACAACAGAACGTTAGGTTATTGCCATAAATAACAAATTCGAAAAAGGAAATTTAATGAACTGACCGGCCTCTTATATCAACGATTACAAAAAACTGAAAAAGGCAAACTGCTCGAAAGGGTGGGACGCAAAACCGTTGGCCTAAGTCCTGACTAACCGGATATGGTTGCAATGCTGCCAGGCAAATACAGTACCTCTCATGGTTGTTTTTGCACGGCTATCATAAGGAGATACTGTATGTCACTAATTAACATACCATATCAATTTAGATGCGCAAATACTTCCCTTTATCTTCTCTTCAATTTCATATTATTTATATCATCAATCTTAATAAGTTTTGTTTATAGCTCAGTTGCATATTCTGCCCAGGCAACAGTTATCCCTATCAATTGGGTGGACACGATTGGGGTGAACGTTAAGGGTAACTCCATAACCAAGACAGCCTCTGCCGCATGGGGAAATGGCGGAGCCGCTTCCTTAGAAAGTTTCACCGGAGATGGTGGTGTTGAGTTTGTAGAAAGCGCAGCAAATGCCTCTGCAACCGGTCGCCCAATGTGTGGTTTATCATCAACAAATCGTGATGCGAGTTATGATACGATCGAATACGCCATATATCTCCGCAACACTGGATCAGTTGTACAATTGCAAGTATACGAAAAGGGGACAGATAAAGGTACTTTTGGTACTTACCGGGTCGGAGACGTCTTCAGGGTTGAACGCATCGGGCGTACCATTTTCTACAAGAGAAATGGTAATACTTTCTATACCAGTACGACTCCGACAGATTTACCTCTTCTGGTAGATACCGCCATCTATAATAATGGTGGAGAGATACGTGATGCAAAAGTATTTAGGATATCAAAACCACCCAGGGTTATTACGGATTTGGGTACTTTTCCTGTCACCTGGGTAGATAGTGTGGGAATAAAAGTGGATTACAATTCTATTACCAAGATTGCCTCTGCTGCATGGGGAAATGGCGGAGCTCTTTCCTTAGAAAGTTTCACCGGTAATGGTGGTGTTGAGTTTGTAGCAAGCGCAGCGGATGCCTCTGCAAATGGCCGCCCCATGTGTGGTTTATCATCAACAAATCGTAATGCGAGTTACAACACGATTGAATACGCCATTTTTCTCCGAAACACCGGATCTGTTATGCAACTACAAGTATATGAAAATGGTATAGGCAAAGGTACTTTTGGTACTTACCGGGTCGGTGATGTCTTCAGGGTTGAACGTGTTGGCAGTACCATTGTCTACAAGAAAAATGGTGTTACTTTCTATACCAGTGCAACTCCTACAGACTTGCCTCTTCTGGTAGATGCTGCTATCTATAATAATGGTGGAAATCTAAAGGATGTGAAGTTATTTAAGGTATCTGGACCAAAAACAGTAAATAAAGACATTGTTCAGGTATCATTCACATGGAAACCTAACACTGAAAAAGATCTTGCTGGCTATAAGATACACTATGGTAATTCAAGAAGGAATTATGATTCTCATATCAATGTTGGTAACCAGACAAACTACACAATTACCGGCCTTGTAAAAGGTAAAACCTATTACTTTGCGGCAACTGCATATGACTTTGCCGGTAACGAGAGTAATTACTCTGCTGAGGCGGTTTATAATGGATCGAACATTGTTAACAGTCCACTTAAATTATCTTTAGCAGGTGTTCATACGGGAGCAGTGACGGTTAACAATGTTTCATTGAACGATACTCAGGATGTTACGGTAGCAAGAACCAACACAAATCGTCCTCCAGTGCTTGAAATGATGGCAAATATTTTTGTGAATGAGGGCGCAACGATAACCCTTAATCCTGCAGCGACTGATCCAGATGGAGATTCTTTAACATTCACCTATTCAGGTTGGATGAACTCAGATACCTATACAACGAATTATGGTGATGCGGGTGATCATACAGTTACCGTTACGGTGAGTGATAGATTATTAACCGATTCTCAGGATATTAAGATAAAAGTATTAAATACCACTCGTCCCCCAGTGCTTGAGCCAATAGCAGATATTACGGTGAAAAAAGGCAATACGATAACCCTTAATCCTTCAGCGACTGATCCAGATGGAGATTCTTTAACATTCACCTATTCAGGTTGGATGACTTCCAATACCTATACAACGAATTTTGATGATCTCGGTGTTCATGTGGTAACAGTTACAGTGAGTGATGGGTTTCTAACCGATTCTCAGGATGTTACAATTATTGTTGTAGAGAGCTCCCTCATCGGCTATTGGAAATTTAATGAAGGTTCAGGCACAACAGTTGAAGATTCATCAGGAAATGGCAATGAGGGTACAATCATTGGTAACGCCACATGGACAACGGGTAAGAATGGAGGTGGACTGGATTTTGATGGATCAGATGATTATGTAGATGTAGGAGATATAGACCTGACGGATGCCTTTACAATTGCTGCGTGGATAAAGAAATCAGGTATGGGTAAAAACATGATAGTAGGTAAATCTTACCATACATATCAGTTTTTTGTATCACCGGCAGGCGGGCTTGCTTATCAAAGAAACTCAGGTACACCACTAGATTTTAATGCAAAACTTGAGATAGAAACGTGGTATCATGTGGCGGTAACATTTGATACAACAAATGGCATGGTAATGTATCTGGACGGTAGCAAGGTAGTTACAGATAGTGACACATCAACAACCAACGAAAGCGATTTTGTCACAAAGATAGGTGCGTCTGACGGAACAGCACAAGATTTTTTTAATGGAACTATTGATGATGTTCTCCTTTACAAAAGGGCCCTGAGCGCGGAGGAAATTCTGGATTTATATAATCAAAGTAAATAACGACGCCTTTTCGTTTTCCTGTATCAAAAACGGGGAGTCTTGACAGGCGCAAGTTTGATAGATATTGACTCAACTGTTAAATGATGTTATCATCAGGCTACGTTCCCTTTAGTGTTTGAAATTACTTGAGATAGAGAAGGGATTTTTATAAAAGTGTTGCTGCCTTTCATTTCTTAAGAGATTTCAATACGAACTATGAATAGTGGACAGGGAGAGCAGTATTATTTGCCATACATCTTCCTCTTAACGAATAAACTATGGTTCGTTTAATATAAATAAGTAAAAACAAATTATTAAGTAGTTTGAAAAAAGGGAAGAAGACAGATACCGTAATTGATGTTTCAAACATGATGTTTCAGGGAGAATCTTAAATGTATAAGAGAAAAGAGGGTGTGGACATTATCGTTGGCATACCATCTTTAAATGAAGCGGATAATATAGCATTTGTAGCTCATCAGCTGGCGATGGGATTAATGGAGTATTTTTCCACTTTCACTGCGATGATTATCAATCTGGACAATAATTCCAAAGATGGCACACGGGAGGCATTCCTGAGTGCTGACACAGGCAATATTCCGAAGAAATATATCAGTACCGATGCAACCACGGTTGGTAAAGGCAATAATATGAGGAATCTTTTCCTGGAAGTTGTAAACCATAAGGCAAAGGTTGTAATTGTTGTTGATGCTGACCTGAAAAGTATTACCCCTGAATGGGTCAAAATCCTCGCCACACCTATACTGGAGGGGCATGACTATATAACTCCTTTATATTCAAGAAATGAGTATGACGGAACGATTACAAATCACATAACATATCCTCTGATATACTCTCTTTTAAGGCAAATATACGACAACCCATAGGTGGTGATTTTTCCTTCTCTTCACGGATGGCAACAAACTGGCTGGATATGGAATGGGAAGAGAGCACCAGGCAGATCGGCATAGACATATTCATGACTACTTCTGCACTCTTAAATGGATTTAAGGTTGGTCAGGTTGTGCTGGGGTCTAAGGTGCACAAACCAAGTGCACCAAAACTTGGGCCAATGTTTTCTCAAGTAGTGTCTACCCTTTTTTCAAATATATCAAAATTTCAGGATACATGGATAAACGGAAAAGCTGGCAAAGAGTGTCAGGTCTTTGGCCAATTAAGTTATAAAGAGCCTCAGGGGCTATCCATTGACTATAAGGATTTAAAGAGAAAAGCTGTTGAGGGTTTTTTAAAAGAAGAGAAGATGCTCTCTTCTATTCTCCCGTTACCCCACTACAATATTGTAAAGAAGATGCATGCCGCGGGGAGATGGAATATTAGTTCCAGGTTGTGGACAAAGATACTCTATGATTTTATCCATGCGTATGAAATATCTGAAAACAGAGAAGCGGTAATAGAGGCTTTGAAACCTGTTTATTTTGCAAGGGCGGCATCTTTTTATCGGCAGACTCTCGATATGACTCATCAGGAGGCAGAAGAAAAGATTGTGAATCAGGCCAGGCAATTTCATAAAGGGAAAAAATATCTCATTAACCGATTTCAACAGAAGCCGGCATGGAGCCATGCCCCTAATGTTGATATGTAAAAATTGATGGTTGGAGATTGATAAGAAAATAACACGTGAGCCGGCGTACTCAATTTTATTTCAGAGGGTTGTTTATTCTTTTTGATACCATATTTTCATTTTTCCTGTGAACGTAAGAACTCTAGAGACCATTAACCTCTCCTTGTTTCCTCAACGGGTGGAACCAAAACAAAAAAGGGGGTAAATTTCTAAACTGTCGCGCCTCGCCCAGGTTGTTAAAGGAAAACCTGTCGACCTTTGCGAGTCCTCACACAGGCAGGTGTTTTCAAACTTTCCTTTGGTATAGCTCGGTTAAAACTTGTTTGCTTTTGTTTCAACAGGCAGGTTACTTTTTATAAAACCTCTTAAAATGGATAGGTATTTTCTGATTTCCCTCTAGCGGTTTAGAATTAAACATCTATCATGCTTCCATAAATTCAGGATGTTACTCTCAACAAAGAAGAGGTTATTTTTTTTAGAGGAAATTCAATAATTGTTAAAGTGTACTTGTAATTTACACACAGGAAAATCAAAACCATTTTATATGTGCGTTAGCACATACCCAAAATGGCGTTAAGTAACGACCTGCCCTGTAGAATAGATTATTTCAGGTCACTAGTTGTGCTAAGCAAAAAGAGGAAAGCGCTTAACCTAAAACACCCTTTTGAGTATTATTCAACAGGGCATGGATGTCGTTGTAGCAATTTTGAAAGAGTTACGCAGGATGCGCTAATTCGTTAATTAATATTGCCAGATTATGAGGGTGTTGATTTGAAGGGTATAATACTGGCGGGGGGGTCTGGTACCAGGCTCTCTCCGATTACGAAGGTTGTAAGTAAACAACTTCTCCCTGTCTATGACAAACCGATGATCTATTACCCGTTATCGGTTTTGATGTTAGGGGGGATAAGGGAGATACTCATTATTTCTACTCCTCACGATCTGCCCAGATTTCAAGAACTCATGGGAGATGGTTCTCAATGGGGACTTTCTTTTTCTTATGCGGAACAACCTCATCCGAAAGGCCTGGCGGAAGCCTTTATCATTGGCAAGAGTTTTATCGGTCGTGATCCAGTTGCTCTCATTCTTGGTGACAATATATTTTACGGTCACGGTCTTCAGGAAATTTTAAAAAGAGCCGTTCGCCTTACCAAAGGTGGCCTGATATTTGGTTATATGGTAAGTGATCCTGAGCGTTACGGAGTGGTAGAATTTGATCAAAACGGTTGTGTTCTCGGAATAGAAGAGAAACCCAAGAGACCGAAATCAAAGTATGCGGTGCCTGGTCTCTATTTTTATGACAATACGGTAGTTACTATTACGGAGAGTCTGAAACCTTCAGAACGTGGGGAATTGGAGATCACCGATGTCAATTTAGCATATCTGAAAAAAAGAGAGCTTCGGGTAGAACTCATGGGGCGTGGGTTTGCCTGGCTTGATACAGGAACCTATCATTCGCTTCAGCAGGCAGCTAATTATGTACAGACAGTTGAGGAACGGCAGGGTTTGAAGATCTCGTGTGTTGAGGAAATAGCCTTCAATCTTGGCTACATAGACAAACATCAGCTTGAGATTTTGGCATTAGATATGGTAAAAAACGAGTATGGTAAATATCTCATGAAGATGCTGACTGAAGAGAAGGAGAAAGAGTGATGTCTCTTAAGCTCCAGAATACCAGCCTTCCCGGTGTGTTGCTGATAGAGCCAAAGGTATTTAAGGATGCTCGTGGTTTTTTTATGGAAACTTACCATAAAAATAAATATGAAGAAGTGGGTATTTGTCAGGACTTTGTGCAGGATAACTATTCACATTCAGGTGTGGGAACCCTTCGTGGCCTTCATTATCAGCTTAAGCACCCGCAGGGTAAATTGATTTATGTCGTTACAGGGGAGATTTTTGATGTAGCCGTTGATATCAGGTACGGCTCTCCCACTTTCGGTCAATGGGTAGGACTCACTCTTTCATCCGAAAACAAGAAACAGATATTCATACCTGAGGGGTTTGCTCATGGGTTCTGTGTCCTCAGTAAAACTGCTGATGTTTTATATAAGTGTACGGATATCTATTATCCAGATGATGAGTATGGTATTGTATGGTCAGATCCGACTATGAGTATAAATTGGCCAATTAAAACCCCAACTGTCTCGGATAAAGACAAACAGTACGAAGAGTTGATTGAAATCGCTCATACTAACTTGCCTGTTTTCCCATCCCAGCCTGGCCGAGTCAGTACCAAAAAAAGGTAAATTTCTGATCTGTTTGGTTTGGCCAGGTTGTTAAATGAAAACCTCCGGTTTTCAAAATTTCCCTTAAGATATACGAAAACCATTACGAGATGAGTATATAAAAAGAGCTGAATTATAAAACTGTTTGATTCAGATTCGGCAGAGGTGTTACATAGACATTATGGCAAAAATTCTATTTCTGATTTTGGTTCTCGAACCATAAGCTCATTTACTGCCGTCATTGCATCTTTATCCTCAAAAAGAACCTTATATATTTCAAAGGTAATCGGCATCTCCACATGATACTTTTTTGCCAGTTTGCATACAGATTTTGTTGTCAGTATTCCTTCTGCAACTTGATTCATTTCTTTCAGTAATTCAGGTAGTTTTTTACCCTTGGCGATTTGTTCTCCTACAAAGCGGTTTCTACCATACGGGCTGAAACAGGTTGTTATCAGGTCTCCCAGTCCCGTAAGCCCTGAAAAAGTATTTCTCTGCCCTCCCATTGCAACACCAAGGCGTATAATTTCTGATAATCCTCTCGTTAATAAAGCCGCTTTGGAATTATCCCCAAATCCGAGTCCATCACAAATTCCAGCAGCAATTGCTATAACATTTTTTAGTGATGCGCCCAGTTCTACACCAATTACGTCCGGATTTGTGTAAACTCGAAAACGTTTTGTCATGAAGATATTTTGTATTTCTTTTGCCAATTCCATGTCTTCGGATGCAACGACAACAGTAGTTGGTAATTTCTTTGCGACTTCTTCTGCATGACTTGGTCCAGAGAGTAATGCGATAGGTTGTTTGCCGAGGACATCGGTAAGTATTTCACTGCTACGCATGAGTGTTTCATTTTCTATACCTTTAATAACGCTGACAATGGGTGTTCCTGATGCAAACCGGTTTTTGATTCTTTCGAGAATACCTCTGACGTATGGAGTGGGTATTGCGGCTACAATAAAATTGGTATCGTTCAGTGCTTCTTCTATACTTGAAGTTATGGTTAAGTCAGAAGGAATCGTAATACCTTGAAGATATTTTGTATTTTCTCTCTTTTCTTTGAGAAATTTAACATAATCAGGAGTTGCCCCAGAGAAAAACATGGTGTTGGTTTTCGTGAAGCAGGATTGCGAGTGCTGTTCCCCATCCTCCCGTCCCTAAAACCGAAATTTTTTTTCTATCCATTTCTTTCTTCATGAGAAATCCAGTGTTTCAGGCTTGTCATATTTATCGCTTTAGAGAAGATGCAGCCCCCCGTAGCCCTTACAAAAATATTTTAACCACTCCCTGTTCAAAACATACAGGAACAAGATTTGGCAAAATATTTACTCTCTTTAATTGAGCGTTACGGTTGAATCTATCTATAAAGAATCTTTATAGATAGGGAAAGAAGAGCACAGTTTGGCTACCTTACTTTTTATTGATGTCAAGTTTTTCTCATCAGGGTTACTGATCGCCAGGTTGATCCACTCTGCAATTTGCATCATTTCAGGCTCTTTCATGCCCCGTGTTGTCACTGACGGGGTTCCAATCCTTATACCACTTGGATTAAATGCTGAGCCCTTGTCAAAAGGTATCATGTTTCTGTTAAGACTGATGCCAGCTTTTTCCAGAATAACTTGCGCCTCTATTCCCGGAAGTTTCTTATTTGTAAGGTCAACAAGAAAGAGATGATTATCTGTACCTCCTGAGATTAAGGTGTAGCCCATGTTCTTTAACGCATTGGATAAAGCCTGAGCATTTCTTATAATCTGCCTCTGGTACTCTTTAAATTCTTCAGTTTTTGCCTCTTTAAATGCTACGGCCTTTGCAGCAATTACGTGCATCAATGGTCCTCCCTGGATACCAGGAAAAACCATCTGGTCTATTTTGGCAGCGTACTTTGCCTTGCATAATATCAATCCGGCTCTTGGCCCTCTGAGCGTTTTATGTGTTGAGGTTGTTACAAAATCTGCGTAGGGAACAGGATCCTGGTGTAATCCTGCCACAATCAACCCTGCAATATGGGCTATGTCTGCCAAAAATAGTGCGTTGACTTCATCTGAGATTTCTTTAAATTTTGCAAAGTCCAGTTCTCTTGGGTAAGCACTCGCACCAGCTATGATGAGATCAGGGTTATTTTTTTTTGCTATTGCCATCACTTCATCATAGTCAATTCGCCCTGTTTTTTCTTTTACTCCGTAGGTTATTTTTTGATAAAACTGACCGGAAAAGTTTTTTTCAAAACCATGGGTAAGGTGACCGCCATGCGAAAGATCCATGGCGAGAATCTTTTGACCAGGGGAAAGCATCGCAAAGAAAACGGCCATATTTGCTGAAGACCCTGAATGAGGTTGAACGTTAGCGTGTTCTGCTCCAAAGATGTCTAATGCCCGTTTAATCGCAAGTTTTTCAACGTTATCGACATTTTTGCATCCTGCATACCAACGTTTATCGGGATAGCCTTCCGCGTATTTATTTGTCATTACTGAACCTTGTGCCTGTAATACGGCGCTACTGCAATAGTTTTCTGAGGCAATGAGTTCTATCTGGTTTTGTTGTCTTTCTTTCTCTGCCTGAATTGCTTGGTATACTTCAGTGTCCGCCTGTTTTAACATATCCATGAGATTGTACCTTGTTAATAATAATGAATATAAAATAAGGATAAAAATGAGATTTAAAAATTCCGGATCAGGAGGTGAATACTTATTTACCGATTTTCCATTTTAGATACGATGTAATAAATTCATCAATTTCTCCATCAAGGAAAGATTGTGTCTTGCCGGTTTCCATTCCGGTTCGCAAATCTTTGATCATAGAATAAGGCTGAAGGACATATGACCTTATCTGATGTCCCCAGGCGATATCCCCCTTCTCATCGTATGCATCGGAGATTTCTTTTTCCTGATCTTTTTCTATTAACTGGCATAGTTTTGATTTTAACATCTTTAACGCCATACTTCTGTTTTTGTGTTGAGATCTTTCATTCTGACATTGCACAATTATACCGGATGGCAGGTGCGTCATCCTAACTGCTGAATCTGTTTTATTTACGTGTTGACCTCCGGCACCTGAAGAACGGTACGTATCTATTTTCAAGTCTTTTTCATTGACCTCTACTTCTATATCGGTATCCAGTTCAGGTATTACGTCAACTGCAGCAAAGGATGTGTGTCTCCGACTATTAGAATCAAACGGTGAGATTCTCACCAGGCGATGAACTCCGATTTCAGACTTTAAATAACCGAAAGCGAATGGACCCTTCACGAGGACGGTTACTCTTTTGATTCCAGCTTCCTCACCTGGTAATATGTCTATGATTCCTGTGGTATAGTTATTATTTTCAGCCCATCTGCAATACATCCTTAATAACATTGAAGCCCAATCACATGATTCAGTGCCTCCAGCACCTGCATGTATGTTGAGATAAGCATTATTATGGTCGTTTTTTCCGCTAAGCATCATGCGGAGCTCTAATTTTCCTAAACCTACTGAAAATGACTCTAAATCACGTAAAATTTCTTTTTCTATTTCTTCGTCATTTTCACCATCTGCAAGTTCTGCCAAATCAACTAAATCATCGAATGATTTCTGAAGCTCTTGAAAAGGCAGGGTTAATTCTTTGAGACCCTTAAGCCTGAGTATGGTGGATTGGGCCTTCTCTTTGTCGCTCCATATATCAGCATTTGCCAACATTTTTTCGAGATTTTCTTGTTCGCTCTCTTTTGTATCCAGGTCAAAGAGAGTCCCTTAAATGTATCAGGCGGCTTTTTAATGGATTCAATTGTTTTTCAATATCCTTATGCATCAAAATCCTATCTGAAAGGTTGAAAAAGTAGATTACTTAAATCAAGCGCGGATTATATTTTATGAGTGAATCAAAGTCAAATTGTTTTTAACTGAAAAAGGTTACACTCTGAGCAGTTTAATTTGTATAATGATGCAAACAAAGGTAATATCGCTTGCACTGCAAAAGTGTATCTGTTAGGATTTCTATCTACGGTAAGAATTCTATTAAATTCTTTAAGGTATTTTCATAATCTATTCTGAATTTTTCTCCTGATTCATGGATTTTCTCAAGGTATAAGGAAATTCATCAAAAGATAAACCAATAGGTACTTTTCTGTTTAGCGTAATCTCTTTCTATAAACTCTATGAAGTCTGTTCGAACAAGAATGGCGGGCTCAAAGGTGCTAAGTGTTCATGCGTATTATTTCAGGTAAAGCGAAGGGAGTTAGATTATGTGTGCTGCGTAACGAGAGGACGAGTCCGATACTGGATAGAGTCAAGGAATCTCTGTTTAATATTTTGGGAGATCTTGTTATGGATAGTTCTGTTCTTGATTTGTTTGCTGGCACAGGAACTTCAGGGATAGAAGCATTGAGCCGTGGTGCAAAAAGATGCCTGTTTATTGACAATAGTATTCTTTCCGTTCAGGTGATAAAAAGAAACCTTAAAAACACAAAGCTTTTTACATCAGGAGTAGTCCTTAAAAAAAACGTATTTTCTCTGTTACCATTCTTAAAAGCGGGACGGGTAGGGTTTGACCTGATTTTTGTAACACCCCCTTATAAAATTCTGAATATGGAATGTAAAGATAAAGAGAAAATTTTAAGCTTTCTTGATGAATGTGTTTCTGGAAAAATTTTAAACGACAATGGGGTTATTGTTCTTCAACATCATAAGGGGCAATTGGTTAGTCAGGAAGAGTTTGCTTGTTTACGTTTAGTGGATCAAAGGTTTTACGGTAATACGGGGCTTACGTTTTTAGAAAAGCCCTTACATACTGATACGTTCCGGAATTAGGGGAAAGCTCATAAAGATGAATGTCAACCAAATAAGTGATGGGATTAGCATTTGTGCGCCTGCAAAAATAAATCTGTTTTTGGAGGTAGTGGGGAAGAGAAAAGATGGATATCATGAACTTGAAACGGTAATGCAGGAGATCGATCTTGCAGATAATTTAACATTTCGGGAAGTTGAAGAAGGTGTTCGTCTAGAGTGTGACGATATGAGTATACCATGTGGTGCGGATAATCTTGTATGTAAGGCTGCAAACCTCATGATACGAGAGTGTGGTATCAAAAAGGGAGTTTTGATAGGTCTGGAGAAAAATATACCGGTTGGAGCCGGTTTAGGTGGTGGAAGTAGTGACGCAGCGGCAACCCTTAAGGCCTTAAATACGCTTTGGGGTGTTGGCCTCACAGATGAAGAACTAATGGGATTTGCTGCAAAACTAGGATCCGATGTTGCGTTTTTTATTAACGGTAAGACTTCTTTATGCAGGGGGCGGGGAGAGAAGGTAAATCCGGTAAAAGTAAAAAACAAATTTAATTATGTTGTCATTTTTCCACATATAAGAATTGACACTGTTACTATCTACAAAAACCTGAAAATTACCTTGACAAGAAAAAGAAAAGATGTTAGTTTTTTTCTCGATACACTAGAACATGAAAACGAAGTTAGTGTTGGCGAATTGCTTTTTAACCGTCTGGAAGAGCCCGTTTTTACGTTATATCCGGGTTTGTTACAGCTTAAGAATTTTTTAGAGCGTTTTGGTTTTTGTGGTTTGTTGGTTTCTGGGAGCGGGTCTTCTATTGTTGGTTTATGTAGCAGTAGAGAGCAGGCAGAGGGTATTAGGGATAAGATTATCTCGATAGGTAAGGGCGATGTGTTTGTGGTTACAAATACGTTGTTGCCATAGACAACAAGTTAAGCTGGAAGGGAGGATTTTGTACTGTGAATATTACTGAAGTAAGAGTCAAACTAACAGATGCAAAGAAGAATCGTTTACAGGCATTTTGCAGCATTACGATTGACAACGACTTTGTCGTAAGAGATCTGAAGATTATTGAGGGCTATAAAGGTGCTTTCGTAGCTATGCCGAGCAGAAAGCTTACAGACAAGTGTTCCAAGTGCGGTTGTAAAAATCACCTCCGTGCACGATTTTGTAATGATTGTGGTAATAAACTTGACGTAAATCGTGCTTCAGGGGAGTCGAGGGGGAAATTTAAGTTGTATGCTGATACCGCTCATCCAATTAATTCTAAATGTCGGGACGAAATAGAGCAAAAAGTTCTCGAAGCCTACAAAGAGGAAGCTAAAAAGTCTCAAGAACCTGGATACGTTCCTCCTGATATGGACGAACCAGATGACGATGATTACTCCTCTGATGAGGGGGTTGTAAAAAGTCGGTATGGAGAGGAACATCCCTAATGAGTATTTTACATTCCTAATTATATCAATTCAAAATAACAGGTCAGGAATTTGACATATCACTCGAGTGCGTTGTTATTGGGTAGTTGGTGTTTTTTTGAATTTTTTTTCGTATTCAATATCTACTAGCATAATAAAGAGTTCTCCACGCTCGATTTATTGATTACCTGCATCGCAGAGAATGTGATAATTCCTCCATTCGCTACCTTTGTTGCGGGATGATTATATTTTTAAGGTGTTACTTTATAATGCCATTAGGAATAGTAGAGATTGATAATTTTATTAAGAAATATATTTACACTATTTAAAAGATGTCGAGAACAGGTTCTCAAATACTCATAGATACGTTAAAAGAAGAAAAAGTAGAGTACGTTTTTGGTTTGCCGGGTGGAGCGGTTATTCCTCTTTTTGATCATTTGTTTGATTCCGACATTAAATTCATCTTGACTCGTCATGAACAAGGTGCCGGACACATGGCTGATGGTTACGCTCGAGCTACAGGTAAGGTGGGAGTGTGTATTGTTACATCAGGTCCGGGTGCAACAAATTTGACAACTGCTATTGCTACGGCAAATATGGACTCTGTACCCATGGTAGCCATTACCGGACAGGTTAAGACACATTTGATAGGGAACGATGCATTCCAGGAAGCAGACATAACGGGAATTACACGTCCGATAACAAAACATAATTATCTGGTTAAGGATATAAAAGATTTGGGAATGATTGTTAAGGAAGCATTTTATATTGCTTCCACAGGGAGGCCGGGCGCTGTTGTTATTGACTTACCTGTGGATGTAACAACTGATAATTGGGATGGTGATAATCCGGAAAAGATAAATCTTCCCGGATATAAACCGGTATATGAAGGTAATATGCGGCAGATAAAAATTGCGGCAGAGGCTATAAACAGATCTAAAAAGCCGGTAATTTATGCTGGCGGAGGTGTTATAGCTTCCAATGGTTCAGAAGAACTTATCGCATTAGCAAAAAAAGCCAATATACCCGTCAATACAACCCTTCTTGCATTGGGGGCTTTTCCGGAAGATGACGATCTGTCATTGGGTATGTTAGGGATGCATGGGACTGCTTATGCGAACTTTGCTGTTCATGAATCTGATTTGCTCATTGCCATAGGAGCAAGATTCGATGATAGGATTACGGGGAAAGTAGAGACATTTGCTCCGAATGCTGTAGTCATTCATATAGATATAGATCCTACTTCCATAAGCAAGAATGTAAAGGTAGATATACCTGTTGTTGGTGACGCACGAAGAATTCTGTTAGAACTGATAAAACTCGTTAAGTATGTTGAACGAAAAGAGTGGCTTGAAAGTATTTCCGGATGGAAAGAAAAGTATCCATTATCATACAAAAACAGTTCTGAGGAGATAAAGCCTCAGTATGTCGTTCAGCAAATTTGTGAGGCTACCAAAGATAAGGCTATAATTACTACTGAAGTTGGCCAGAATCAGATGTGGGCTGCCCAGTTTTACACCTATACGAAACCAAGAAGTTTTATATCGTCAGGTGGCCTGGGTACCATGGGGTTTGGTTTTCCAGCCGCTATAGGAGCAAAACTTGGCTGTCCTGATAAGATTGTCATTGATATTGCAGGTGATGGTAGTTTTCAAATGAATATTCAGGAGCTGAGCACTGCGGTAAATTACAATCTTCCTGTGATAGTTGCAATTCTTAATAATGGGTTTCTTGGAATGGTCAGACAGTGGCAGGAACTATTTTACAATAAACGGTATTCACAGACACAACTGGTCGGTAGCCCTGATTTTGTACGGGTTGCGGAAGGATACGGTGCTACTGGTTTTCTGGTTGAAAGAAAAGAGGATGTCAGACCAATTATTGAGAAATCCATTTCTATTGGAGGACCTGTTGTAATTGATTTCAGGGTATCACCTGAAGAGAATGTGTTTCCCATGATTCCTGCTGGCGGAGCCGTCCATCAGATGATTGGGGGGATGGCTTAGTTTTTTTACCTTTACCAGTGAACTGCAGTTTACTTTGATCAGGGTAATAGAGATTATTACGTTCGGTTTTTAGATGTCTAACTCAGTCAAATTGTAGTTCATGTTTTGAAAAGAAATTCCTTCTCCTCTCCTTCCAGGTGCTGATCAAAATCTTCCTTCCGGGCAAATCAAATCATTTTGAAGTATTATTTTCTCTCTCTTTTAGGTATACAAGGTGAGTTTAAATCGTTTTTATGCACCATTTCATTCAGGTTTGCAGGATATATGGCTCGATAAAGCTGAAACACACCATTTACAACATGTGAAAAGAATGGGTATAGGAGATATGTTCGTATTGTTTAATGGTGAGGGAGAGGAGTGTGATGCAAAAGTTATCGAAGTAAAAGGTGGAAGAGTCAGGGTTGAAATTGGCCGAATCAAGGCCATCAGCAGGGAGAGTAAAGTACGAATTGATATAGCATTTGCAATACCTAAGGGAAGGTATTCACAGTTTCTTGTTCAGAAATGCGCAGAATTAGGCGTTCAAAGGTTAATTCCGCTACACTATGAAAGGAGTGCGGTAAGAATTAAGTCAGGCTGTTCTGATAAAATTGAGAAGTGGAAGAGGGTAGTAATTGAAACATCAAAACAGTGTGGTCGTAATATGATAACAGAGATTGCGGCTGTCGAGAACTTTGACACTCTCCTGAAGAGAGTGAGTGATTATGATCTTTCTCTTTTTGCTTGCTCTCAGTCTGAAACGAATGATTTCAAAAATATATTGAAAGAGCATCAAAAAGTAAATAATATAATAGGGTTTGTAGGGCCAGAGGGTGGATTCACAACAAATGAGATGAGAATGGCAAAGGAAGCAGGCTGTCAATTTGTTAGTTTGGGAGAACAGATTCTTCGGGTGGAAACAGCAGCAATCGCCATATCATCAATTCTTGCTTATCATTATCTTAATTGATCTCGGAATATATGAGAATTTCTATAGGTGATTAGAGTTTTCATATTTGACAGATAAGGTGTGTTTATGCGTTACGCAGTAATTATGGCAGGTGGTTCCGGGACACGGTTTTGGCCCTGGAGTAGACAAAAAAAACCGAAACAACTTTTGAAGATTACAGGAAAAAGTACGATGATCAGACAGACGGTTGATCGGATTTCTTCAGAAATTCCTCCCGAAAACATTTATGTTGTGACCACATCTTTTCTTACAGATAGTATGAAAAAGGAACTTTCTTTCTTACCGGAAAGGAACATCATCTCTGAACCTTTTGGCCGAAATACAGCAGCATGTATAGGTCTTGCCGCAACAATAATTTTCAAAAGAGATGTTGATGCTATTATGTCTGTAATGACGGCAGATCACATAATTGAACCGGCTGATGTATTTTTAAGAGGGTTGAGGTGTGCAGAAGGTTTAGCTATGGAAGCTGAGGTTGTTGTTACCTTTGGGATCAAGCCAAAAGACCCTTCGGTTAATTATGGCTATATACAGAGGAGTCAAGACGGAGTCAATGCTGACGGTTTCCTGGTTTATGATGTAGAGGCTTTTACGGAGAAACCAGATCGTGCTACTGCTGAAAACTTTGTGGAAAGTGGAAAATATTATTGGAATAGCGGTATTTTTGTGTGGTCGGTAAATACAATATTGCAAGGTATACGGAAATATATGCCAGCATTAGCAGCGGGTCTGATCAGGATTGGTGAATCGTTGGATTCACCTCAAGAATCAAAAGTTATTCATGATGAATATAAAAGGTTTGAAAATGTATCGATAGATTATGGGGTGATGGAAAAAATATCAAATGTAAAGATGATTGAGGCTGATTTTGGATGGGATGATGTCGGTTCCTGGCTTGCTGTAGAGAGACTAAATAGCCCGGATCAGCAAAATAATATCGTCTTGGGAAAACATTGCGGTATTAATTCACACGGCAATATCATTGTTGGTGATCAAGAGCGTTTGATAACGACCTTAAACGTATCTGATATGATTATCGTAAATACTAAGGATGTCACCCTGGTTTGTGATAAAAATAATGCAGAAGATATAAAGAAAATGATTGATGTTTTAAAGGAAAAAGGTCTTAATAGTTATCTTTAATATAATACTTTTAAAAATGCCATGGAGATAAATAGAAATACAATAATTAAGGATATTGTCAAGAAGCACCCTGAGACTCTCGCTGTCTTTAGAAAATACAATCTGGTTGTTGCCGGTGGTGTGAGAGGCCCCAATGAACCATTAGCTTTTTTTTCAAAGGCACATGATGTTGATTATGATGAAATTGTCAGAGAATTGAAAGAGGCTATCGAAAAAGGGCTCGATGACAGTACCGAAACTATTGAATTAAAAGAAGATAAAGTTTATGAAAGATTTGTAAAGACTGCGATTCTGATGACATTGACAATAGGCGTTACGTTTGGTGCGGCCATATTAACGCATATTGCTGTGAAAAAAGACTTTCGTACAGCATTCCACTCGATTGTTCAGGTACACGGTCACGCGCAGTTGTTTGGGTGGGTTGGGCTCTGTATTATCGGTTTTGCGTACTATATTATTCCACGGGTGAAAAACGTTGAACTTCAGTATAGTGAATTGACAACTACCAGCTTCTGGTTGATGCTAGTTGGAAACATTTTAAGGATTTTTGGCCAGCCATTTTCTCATGAAACAATAAACGTTATCCTGCCTATTTCAGGGTTACTGGAATTTGCAGCAATTCTTACATTTGCATACATAATTTTTAGTACCGTACTCGCCAGTAAGGAGAAGAGGGAGATCTACGACAAATTTATTAAGGCAGGTGTATTCTGGTTTTTGATCTGTGGTGTCATAAATTTTTTCATGGATGTTTATCTGTTTGTTACCAATACTCATGAGATACCAACGGCCTTTTACAGTCCTTTTGTCCATATGTTTTTACTTGGTTTTGTCTTTATGTTCATATTTGCCGTAAATATTAGAACTGTGTATGCCTTCCTCGATGTAAGGACCGTCAGGGTTTCGGCTGTGAATATTACGTTTTGGCTTTTAAATATAGCCATCCCCGTGTATTTTGTCGCTAATGCCCTTAACTACCAATTTCCATCTTTACTGAGAATTTCAAGTTTTACCATTTATCTCGTAGTATTTTGCATTCTACTTTTTGTCTATGGTGTCAGGGTTTTCGAAAGATCAACGAGGGAGCTGGATGACGTTGTAATGGATCGAAGCTACGCAAAAACAATCAGAGCTGCTTATGTGTGGCTGATTTTTGGAGTACTGATCCTTGGTGCCAAGACTTTTTTGGAGCCATTCTCCGAAGAACAGTATCTCTTCCATGGTGCGGCGAATCACGCACTTGCTGTAGGCTTTGTTACCATGATGATTATTGGATATGCCTCAAAGATGATTCCAACGTTTAAGGGTATAAATATGTCGAGTATGTGGCTTTCCAATCTAAGCTTTGTTCTCTTAAACCTGGGTTGTTTTTTAAGAGTTGCTACTCAAATAATGATTGGACTCTCGGGAGATTTCTATTACTCTGTAATTGGTATATCAGGCTGGATTGAGCTGGTTGCAATCGGGATGTTTGGTTATAACGTATGGAAGACCATGAATGCGGAAGAAGATGATAAAGAAATGCGGGGGAAGAGCTTAAGCGAAATAACAAAGGATACAAAGATATTTGATGTTGTCGAACAGTATCCGGAAACATTGGACGTGTTTTTACAATTTGGATTTAAACAGCTGAATAATCCTGTTGCAAGAAGGACGATTGCCAAGATGTTTACGGTTGAACAGGCGACAAAGATACACCCTGTTAAAATAGATGACCTTTAAGGGCTTTAAATGAGAGGATAAAAAAGGCATAAACGAAACAAGCCTTTTGGTAATAATATACTTGGACGAGCCAGACCAAACAGGAGTTAATAAATTACAAATTACAATGTTCGTATTCGTATCGGGAGACAGGAATGAGCAGAACAGTTTGCTTGCCCTGTTAAATATATATCCAAATATTTTCATTTGTCTTTATAAAAAATGATACTTTTGGAAGTTGATGTCATGGCAATGTCCTTAATGATTTAACAGGGTAAAAAGTTTTGTGTTTGCTTGTTGTGATTTGTTTGTTATTTGGAATTTATTATTTGGTGCTTATAAGATATACCTGAAAAACTCTAAGAAATATTTTACCAAAGTTTGTCCCTGTAATTCTTGAACAGGGAATGGTCAAAAATATTACTAAGCGCCTAAAATGGCGTTAAGCAAAAATATGGATGTCTTTGTCCGCCCGGATGAATCCATTCGCCAGCCCGATGAGCGTTCTGGCGGGGACGGGGTGGTAATTTTGAAAGAGTTGTGCAGGATGCGCTAACTCGATGAACGGAGAACGTTAATTGATGAAAATACCAATACTCGTTACGGTTCTTTTGGCCTTTACTATTTTCTTATCTGATATTTGCTTTTCTGAAGAGTCCGAAGAGCATTATCAGAGAGGATTAGGCTATCTTGAAACAGGTATTGTAGACAAGGCACTCGATGAATTCAAGAAGGCTTTACCTTTATTTAAAGAAGAGAAAAATCAGAAAATGGTGGCAGAAGTATATATTGCACTTGCAAATGTGTATAATTGGACAGGAATTTACAAAACAGCTATTACCGTTTGTAAACAGGCAATTGAGATAAATCCAAATCTTGCTTATGCCCATTATAATCTGGGATTTGCATTACGGGAAGAGGGAGAGATTGAATTAGCAAAAAACGAATTTGCCCTCTATAACGAGCTATTGAAGGAGCAGGGGGAATTAGTTGAAATTTCTGAAGGTAAAGAATTAGAGACTGCGGACAAAGACGTTAAATCAGTTGAAACAACAAAGAAAACAGATGGTGTTTCGGGGTTGTCAGAATCGGATGAAACAGGCAAGAGTTCTTCAGTTGATGAACACATAAGAAAAGGAGTGGAATATCATAATAATGGCATGCTTGATGAAGCAATCGGAGAATTCCAGGAAGCGCTTGAGGATGATCCAGATAATGTGACTATTCATTTCAATCTTGGGAATGCGTATGTGGATAGTGAAATGTTTGAAGAAGCTATATCTGAATATGAAAAGGTAATAGAAATCGACTCAACCAATATAGATGCTATTCTGGATCTCGGGATGCTATATTTGGACTTTGACCAAACAGACGAAGCGTTATCGTTATACAGTAATGCATCAAAATCTAATCCAGGCAACCCATACCTTCACTACCATCTTGGGGAAGTATATGCCCGTAAGCAGCGGTATGATAAGGCAATATTAGAATTTAAGAGGGCGTTAGCCATAAACAACATGGATCCCGAAATTCAGTATCGTCTTGCACAGACTTATAACGAAACAAAACAGTTTGATCTTGCATTGGAGCACGTGACTCGCGCGAGAGAATTGGGATATCCTGTTGATCAGAAATTTGTCGATGAATTGAAGAGAAAAAGTCAATAGTCCCTTAACAAAAATATTTTAACCAAATTTGGCAAAATATTTATTAATAGCGTTTTTCATGATATCTGATCCGCACGGATGATCTGATGGTCGGACGGGCAAGCACCAAATAACAAGTTCCAAATTACAAACAAATCACAATGAACAAATCCTAAATTCCAAACAAACTGGTTTGATAATTCGAACATTGTAATTTGAAATTTGTTTGGATTTTGTAAATTGAGATTTGTAATTTATACTCATCTCATAATGGTTTTCGGATAAAATCCGAGATAAAATTGAGCGAGTAAAGTCCTCGGCGCCTTTTGTCCGGGGATAACTGCAACCAAGATTTGGTTTCCGGTAAAACCGAAAACCAAATCGGTTTTAGTATATTAACCCCTGTTTGTCTCTGGTTCGTCCAGGTTAGGAGAGGGAATATTTTTTCTAACTTAAAATGAAACAGACCGTATTCCCTTAATAATTCCCCTCAGCCTTTAAATTTCCTATGATGAAGAGTATTTCTTCAACTATCTCTTCTGTGGATTTGTTCGATGTGTTTATTCTATGGGAGGCTGCTTCATCGTAAAGTTTCTGTCGTTGTTTTATGAGATGTTTGATTTCTTCAAATGCTCCTTTGTCTGTCAGAGATGGTCTTTGATGCATGGTTTTTTTCGTCAAGTGATATACGCTTGTGGATGATTTCGGGAGCAGCTTCTAAGAGGATGAGGACTCCGTTGCTCTTCAAGGTTTCTACATTTTTGTTATTTAGAACAACACCTCCTCCAGCGGCAATTATTTTTTGTCCATTACTCTTAACAGTGCTATAGTATCTGCTTCTATCTGGCGAAACTTTTTTCTCCCTCTTCCTGAAAAATTTCCTTAATCGTTTTTCCCGTGGTGTTAACAATATATTCGTCTGTATCGATAAAACCTTTTCAAACGATTGGCGAGAAGTTTACCAATGGTGCTTTTCCCGTGCCCCTGAATCCAATTAAAACTATATTCAAAGAACTTTACCCTTTCTGCCTGCCAGTATAGAAACCGTTCCGGGATACGTCCTCCCAGCTGAATTACGTATTCGAGCTGGTACTGGTAACGGTTGGGGGGCTAAGATCTTCTCTATTTTTCGAAATACACTCATCTCATAATGGTTTTCGGACCTGCCTGTGCGTAAGGGACGCACGCAGACAGGTAAAATCCGAGATAAAATTGAGCGAGTAAAGTCCTCGGCGCCTGGGGGATACCTTCACCAAGGTTTGGTTTCCAGTAAAACCGAAAACCAAATCGGTTTTAGCATAGTATCATTCAACGGATAATTTTTCCAATGCTGCCTTTCTCATTAATTCCACTGAAGGATTGATTCCTGTCCAGAGCCTGAATTGTTCCGCAGCTTGGTTAATGAACATGGTAAGTCCATTAACGGTATGACAGCCACTGGCTTCTGCATCAAGGAGGAGCCTTGTTTTTATAGGGTTGTAAATGGAATCAAAAACAACCATACCTTTTCTCAGTGCCTCTTTTGGAACCGGAGAAACCTCAACCTCAGGAAACATGCCAATGGGGGTACAGTTTATGAGGATATCGGTGTCTACCTGACAAATTTCCTCAAGCCTCTTGTATTTGCAACCAATTTCATGAGATAGTTTGATCGCATGTTCAACGTTACGATTGTATATGGTTATATCACAACCTTTATCTTTAAGCCCGAATGCAATTGCCCTTGCTGCACCTCCAGCCCCAATAATGGCAACGGTATGAGAGGAAATCTCGTTATTGTTCATACCATTTTCTAATCCCTGCACAGCAGCTACGCAGTCAGTATTGAAGCCCTTAAATATACCGTTTTGATTTACAACGGTATTAATCGCGCCAATCTTTCTGGCAGTGGTATCAATATCATCCAGTAGTGGTACTATGGTTTCTTTGTGCGGGATGGTGATGCTGAGTCCCTGGATATTTATTTTTCTGAACTCTCTTACAAAAGAGACAATGTCCAGTACTTTCATAGGTACATAAACACTGTTAAGTCCCTTTTCGAGGAAGGAGCAGTTATGAATGGCAGGGCTCATACTATGCGATACAGGATTCCCAACAATACCGTAAACGCTTGTTTCTTTGTTTATCTTTTTAAAATGATAGGTATTAACAAGATCATTAACTGTTAATTGTCCGGGAGCAGATTCCTTACCTTTATCGAGTGATGCGAATGTCAGAAATCCTCCAAATTTCCTGGTAAGAATTCTGCTTATGTGACCACAATCTCCCATGCAAAACGAGATAGTTGGCAGGGGTGCAGTCTGCAATAGTTTAAATATTCTGATGTTATCCGTAATATCGTGTGCGTAAGTGACAATTTTTACTATGTCGGGTTTGCATTGGCAAATTTCATCATAAATTTTGTTTATGTTACGCGGAGTATCTTTAAAATTATGGTAAGAGACAATTATTTTGGTACTATCCTGTCTGGAAATGTGCTTTATAGAATCATGTTCAACGTCAACATAATCAGCGCCCAAGTCTATAGCTTCTTGTAGCAGCTTTATTCTGTCCTGTTCACTACCGGAGAAATTACCGCCTTCCCTTATGGGTCTGTTTGTGACAATTATTGACTTGGTTCTGCATTTCAATGCTCTTTCCATGCATGTTCTTGCTTCATGCATTTCCGAAATAAAGTCAAGGCGAAGCTCTATTATGTCTGCATGTTTCACGGCCAATGACATCTCATGAATAACCGCTTCAGTTCTTCTGGCCGTGATAGGAACACAAATCATTTCTGTATATTAGAATGAAGAAAATATACACCATTGTTACTGAGGTGTCAGTTGTTCTCGTATAATACATTACGAGTAAGTATTTGTTGATTATTATATTTTATACCTTAGAATAGTCAACCTTACTTTTCGTATTGTTAAATTCAGGAAAACGAATTAGCGGAAATCACCTATTTTCATCTTTCTAGTTGTTTGAATGGGGAGATGAATTTTTCATCTTATCGAGGAGGATATCATGGATGTATGGGAAGCCATAAGGAAACGGAGGAGTATAAGAAAATTCAAATCGGATCTTATACCGGATGAAAAGATCAGAATGTTAATTGAAAGTGCCAGGTTGGCTCCGTCAGGAACAAATACACAGCCATGGAGATTTATTGTAGTAAAAGATGAAAAAACTAAAAAGAACTTGCAGGAGGCAGCACATAACCAGGCCTACATCAGGAGAGCTCCGGTCATAATTATCTGTTGTGCAGATTTAAGTGCCTTTAATGAGTTTTCAGTCAGGGTAGAAGAGCTGATTGAATCAGGTGCGCTTTCTGCAAGGACGAGAGATATATTTATACCATATCTAAAGAAGGGCATGAAAACTGTCACAAGGAAAGATCTTATTACGGCAGCGGCAACAAATGTATCTATAGCTGTTGAACATATTGTTCTCCGGGCAGTTGAATTGGGTTTAGGGACTTGTTGGGTTCGATGGTACGATGACAATAAAGTGAAAGAGATTCTGGAAATACCTGAATTTGTTGAGGTAATGGCACTATTACCTCTTGGCATTCCAGACGAGGATCCTGATCCGAGACCGAGATTAAGTCTGGATAAGCTCGTGTATCGTGAGAAATACGGAGAATCATATATTCAGGAACATAATTGATCAGAGGCAAAGAGAGAGAACTCACCATTTGCTCCCGACGCTAATTTTCACATTTCACTCATGACGAGCGGACGTTTTACTTCGCTGTTTCGCTCTTCAAGGCTTTCAAGATCCTCATTTTACACATCAACTCTCAAAATTTAAGTAATGAACCTGCCGTGCTTTGTCACCATATACCTGCTTTTGCGATCAAGTGGTTATTCCATACCTTAAAATCGCAAAATTGTCATAGGCAGTTTTGTACACAACATTAAATTCTTATGATTTTCCCAGGCATCTAAGAGACATCCGGTTATTATGTCTGCTATTGTTGAATCGATGTTGCGGAAAATCAACAGAGCTTTATCTCCGTAACCCTTACAATTCACTATCTTTAAGTTCAAACAGAGAACTGTCAGACCTCCAAGTTCTTTTTAGTAAACAACTTTTTTATAAAAAACATTTTCCAGCAATCGTTACTTTATAAAAAAACAAATCATAAGTTACCTTTTAAAAATAGCTTACAGGAAAACAGTATAATTCATCTTGTGTGGCATGAAAGTTGTTTAAAGAGTGTATGGCTATTTTTAAATTTCTAAAAAACCTAATATTACTGACTCATGTTTTGTCCGGACAGCAATTGTTTTTATCATCTGTATAAAGATTAAGGTTGTTTTCTGACTGGGAAGCCACAAATTATGGGAAAAAAAGACTTATGACACAATCTTTTAAAGGTGAAGAGAAACGTCATTACAGAAGGTTATGTCTCTCTCTACCAATTATGGTGCTTAATAGAAAAGTTGAGTCGAAGAATATCAGTTCAACTGGCGTTTATTTTGAAGTTTTACCGGAAAATATCAAACTGTTTCAAGTTGGGACAAGAGTTGAGTTTGAAATACTGGCAAAGACTTCTTCTCCTATGCTTCCTGAAAGAACGATAAGACTTGGTGGTAGCGGGGAAGTTATCAGGAATGAGATTGTGGGAAGTTGTCCCGAAGAGAGAAAATGTGGTGTAGCCCTGAAATTTAATAAAAAACTTGAGATTTTAATTAACTGATATATGATTGCTTCTGTTTCATTTTCATCTATTTCTTTCCTATCGTTACAAAACTATTAATTATTCCAATTAATTCCTCCTCAGTGTTTTGTGTTAAGAATATTCTTACCGGCAGGATCCTCAACGGGCTGAAAGTTGACCTTGACATAAGTTCAAAATGCAGTTGACACTATAGTAACCCCATGGTATTCTAAGGCTTCGATTCGATTTGATACGTGAAATTCTTTTCCTCTATGAGTATATCAAATAGTATTTACTGTTTATTTTTCGTGTTCAGAAAAAACATTTTTAGGAAATTCTAAATTATGAAAAAAAGAATTATCGTAATTGGTACTATATTTCTAACCCTTACCATTAGCAGTTTGATTTCATGCTTTCGGGTTCAAGCAGACAGTCAAGTAGTTGCTGTTGTAAATGGGCAGGAACTGAGCCGTGATATTCTCGCAGATTTATTAATAAAAACCTACGGTAGAGAAGGTCTTGAGCAGTTGATTAGAAGGACGCTTGTAAAACAAGAAGCAGAACGAAGTAATGTGAAAGTAACTGAAGAAGAAATAAAGAAGAGAATTGATGATCTGGTTCAAGGTGAGGTAAAACAACAAATAAATAAAAGTGGTATGAAAGACGAAAAGGAATTTGTCAAGGAACTAGAAAAGGCCGGTGTAACAATGGAACAGTATCGAGGAGAGATAATTCACGCCTTTAGGCTTACGAAAGAACAGGTGGAAGCTGAACTGTTGGCTGAAAAAATTATTATGAAGACAGTAAAGTTAACCGATGACGAATTACGTGAGGCTTACGAAGAACAATACGGAGAAAAAATAATAGCCAGCCAGATTGTATTGAGTTCAATGAGGGAAGCTGAGAAAATAGTTGAACAAATAAATGCGGGCGTAGACTTTGAAGCATTGGCAAAAAAGGAATCTATTGATAGAAGTTCAGCTTCTCGAGGGGGTAAGATGCTTACATTTGCATCTAATTGAATTCTTGGGGATGCAGTGAAGGATTTAAAAAAAGGTGGAGTAAGTGAAATAATCAAGTCCGATGATGGATACCATATCTTAAAGATTGAAAATCGAGTACCGAGAAGTATGAAGAAGTTTAGTGAAGTAAGAGATGAACTTCAAAAATTTGTAATGGCTGTAAAAGTTCAGAAAAGAGTAGGACCGTGGCTCTTAAACCTTGTAGAAACTGCCGAAATCAAGAAAAATTTACCTGATGAGTAAATGCTTACCGCAAAGTTTCAATTCTTGACGCTCCTCAGCCTGAAGGTGGGGTGATGTCTCCATTCAATTCCTTTTATAGAGCATTCAATGGATAAATACAAAACCATAGCCATTATCCCTGCAAGATATGCCTCAACGAGGCTTCCAGGCAAACTGATTAAATATGAAGCAAAAAAATATACGGGTAAATTTCTTATTGAGCATGTGTATGAAAAAGTAAAGACGGCAAAAAATGTTCAAGAAGTTATTATTGCAGCAGACGATGAACGTATCATAGAGGTTGTAAGCCAATTCTCAGGATGTGCTAGAATGACTTCCATGCACCATAAATCGGGAACTGACAGGATTGCTGAAGTAGCATCTCAGTTGGATGTTGATTTTGTTGTAAATGTGCAGGGTGATGAACCTGATATCAGAGGCAACATGATAGATGCCTTGATAGAGACTATGTATTCTGAGAGGGAGGCGGTGATGTGTACCCTGGCAAACGTAATAAGTTCTGAGGATGAATTTATGAATCCAAACGTTGTTAAAATTGTTCTCGATAATGATGATTATGCTCTGTATTTTTCAAGAGCGCCTATTCCTTTTGTCAGAGATAAAGACAATGAATTTGAATTTACGACAAAAGAGAAAAAAATCGGTGGAGTTCAAGGAAGTAAGAAAACAACCTTTTCCTTTCTGAAACACCTTGGCATATATATTTATCGAAAAGATTTTCTGTTAGCATATTCTAAGCTTCCCGCGTCAGGACTGGAAGATGCCGAAAAATTAGAGCAACTCAGAGTTCTTTCAAATGGTTATAAAATCAAAGTTGTTGTTACACCTTATACATGTGAAGGTGTCGATACACCAGAGGGTTTTGAGCGGTTTATAGACAGGTATCGGATCAGAAAGAAATGAGTTGAATTTACACAAGTGTTCAAGAATGATCTCTAATCAGGGATGGAGAGAGGTTGAAACCGGTAAAAAAGTTATCTGGAGATAGTATACATGACAAAGCATATTTTTGTTACAGGTGGGGTAGTTTCATCGCTTGGTAAGGGATTAAACGCAGCATCAATCGGGTTACTTCTGGAAAACCATGGACTTCGTATACGATTGCAAAAGTTTGACCCTTATGTAAATGTTGATCCGGGTACGATGAGTCCTTATGAACATGGGGAGGTTTATGTTACCGATGATGGTGCAGAAACTGATCTTGATTTGGGACATTACGAAAGATTTACACATGCCATTACGAACAAAGACTGTAATTTTACTACCGGTTCAATTTATCACTCAGTTATTTCAAAAGAACGTGAGGGAAAATACCTGGGAAAAACCATACAGGTTATACCTCACATTACAAATGAGATTAAGGATTGTATAAGGAAATTAACCAATTCTGATACCGACGTTGTAATTTCAGAGATTGGTGGAATAGTCGGAGATATTGAAAGTCAACCGTTCTTAGAGGCTATCAGACAATTTGGTCAGGAAATAGGGAGAGAAAACGTACTCTACATTCATTTAACACTTATTCCCTATCTGAGAGCTGCTGATGAGCTGAAGACGAAACCAACACAGCACGGTGTGGGGATGTTACGTCAGGCAGGGATTGCACCTGACATATTGATTTGCAGAACAGAGAAATCACTTTCAGCAAGTATAAAAGAGAAACTGTCTCTATTCTGTAATGTAGAACGTGAATCGATAATAGAGGAAAAGGATGTGAGGTCCTCCATATATGAGATACCATTGCTGCTTGTTGAGCAGGGACTAGATGAAATAATCCTAAAAAAGCTTCATCTTAAGAAAAAGGAAAATCCTCTCTCTGAATGGACCAAGATGTTGGATACTCTCATGAATCCTGAAAGGGAGACAGAGATTGCGATAGTTGGTAAATATATTGGACACAAATCAGCATATGAATCGATTTACGAGGCCTTATTGCACGGAGGTATTAGTAATTCAGCAAAGGTATTGAAAAGAAGAATAGAATCAGAAGATATCGAAAAGGATGGAGCTGATAAACATCTTCAGGGTTGTAAAGGTATTTTAATACCAGGAGGGTTTGGAGAAAGAGGTATCGAGGGTAAGATAGCCGCTGCAACATACGCAAGAGAAAACAGTATTCCATTTCTTGGATTATGTCTGGGAATGCATTGTGCGACAATTGAATTTGCACGAAATGTGTGCGGCTTGAAGGATGCAAACAGTACCGAATTTGATGCTAACACACCTGATCCTGTCATCTGTTTATTGGAGGAACAGAAAAATATCGAGACCAAAGGTGGTACTATGAGGTTGGGGTCACAAGCATGTAAAGTTAAGAGAAATTCGATAGCTTATGATTGCTACCATAAGGAGCTAGTTTATGAACGGCATAGACATCGTTATGAATTTAATAATAAATATAAAGATAAATTCGCATCGAAGGGGATTACTTTCAGTGGTTTAACGTCAGATGGTGAGCTGGTTGAGATAATTGAATTGAAAGACCATCCCTGGTTTGTGGCGGTGCAATTTCACCCCGAGTTTAAGTCGAAACCAACTAATCCGCACCCACTGTTTAAAGGTTTTATAAGAGCATCTTTAGACGTTCATTAAACTTTTGGGGAAAGGTAAAAAAGAGCGCCAGTTATTCTTCTTTCTCCCGGGCTTCTCTGAGGAAATCTTCCTGAATTGTTTTTAAAAGATTTCTTGCCAGCTCAATATGGCCTTTTTCTTCATTGCTGATTGATTGTAAGATTTCGACGATGGCTTTATCATCAAGTTTTTGAATGCAATCATCATAGAGTGCCTTGACATCTTCTTCAAACTCTAAAATCTTTTGGAACATATTGGAAAGCGCTTCACTAGAATACATTTTTTTTACTCTCTTGTACGCGTTCAATCAGTTTTTCAATTATACTTTTGTGTTTTTTCGAATCAGCTCCCAGTTTTGTTATGATTTCTTTTATCTTTTCCTTTTTTTCTTCACTCAGCCACTTATAATATTTAAGAGAATTAATGGTGTATCCATAGAAGTGAGCGTTTGCCTCTTCTTCGCATTCAAGAGCCTTAAATAGTGTTTCTACGAGATGTTTCTTCTTAATCATTGCGGCGCATTATAACAAACGATTAAATAGTAAGGCAAGTGTAAAAAATGAGTTATCCTTTATTTGTCAAGAGAGATATCGATGGATTTTTTGGTCTTGCAATAGATAATCTCATACAGTTAATACTTATCGTAAGTTTTTGCAAGATACTCTGCGGTATGCCTGATGTTCTTATCTTCAGAATTATACTACCGGGAGCAGCTATATCAATACTTCTGGGAAATCTTTTTTATTCGTGGCAGGCAAGGAGACTTGCAATTAAAGAAAGAAGGGATGATATTACAGCATTGCCTTATGGGATAAATACCGTTAGTCTTTTTGCCTTCATATTTTTTATTATGCTCCCTGTATATCAGGACACAAAGGATCCATATTTAGTATGGAAGGTTGGTATGGTTGCCTGTTTCCTTAGCGGAGTGATAGAGATGCTGGGTGCCCTGATAGGGGAAAAGTTAAGGAGGATTACTCCGAGGGCTGCTTTACTATCCACACTTGCGGGGATTGCCATAACGTTTATTTCAATGGATTTTGCATTTAAGATTTTTGAAAAACCGGTAGTAGCTTTATTTCCACTGGCCATAATACTTGTTCAATATTTTTCAAAAGTGAGGTTTCCCCTGGGATTACCAGGGGGGCTGATTGCCATTTGTGCTGGTACAGGATTAGCGTGGATATTGGGTTATATGGATGGAGAGAATATCATAATAGCAGACGGGATATTTCAATTTTCTCCGCCACGTTTTAAGGGTGGTGATATGATTGGTTTGATACACAGTAAATATATTCTTCAATATATATCCATTATTATTCCAATGGGAGTATTCAATGTTATCGGTTCTTTACAGAATATTGAAAGTGCGGAAGCCGCGGGAGATAAGTATAGAACCTTTCCCTCTCTCCTGGCCAATGGAATTGGTTCCGTTATCGCATCATTGTTTGGGAGTTGTTTTCCCACAACCATATATATAGGGCATCCCGGTTGGAAGGCGATTGGCGCTAAAGGTGGTTACTCCATTTTAAACGGTATTTTTATAACATTTCTTTGTCTGACCGGATTAATAACCATCACCCTTAAGGTAATACCGATAGAGGCAGGTCTGGGGATATTATTGTGGATAGGAATCGTAATCGTTGCACAGGCGTTTCAGGAAACTCCTAAAAAACATGCTATGGCAGTAGCCGTAGGCCTTTTTCCTGCTATTGCTGCATGGGGATTGTTAATGGTTGAAAGTGCACTCCGGTCAGCCGGGACTACGTTATATATTTTAGGCAGAGAAGCATTTGTCAATAATCTGGCTATACACGGGATGATATCGCTTGAGAGAGGATTCATCTTTACGTCCATGATACTTGCTTCAATTTCAGTTTTTCTTATCGAAAGGCAATTCTTACGGGCATGTTTCTGGTCGCTGGTCGCTGCGTTCTTCTCATATACAGGTATTATTCATGCTTACGAACTAACGCCAAATGGAGTAATGAGTAAGTTTGGTTTAGGAGTTGCTGTTGATTTTTCAATCGGTTATTGTTCCTTTGCCATATTGTTTGCTGCGATGGCTTTCTATTTACGGGGGAAAAGTTCTTAAGATTTATGGAGGTACAAATATTAGAAATCACCAGCTAAAGAAAAATCTTCAATATTATTTACATCGATTCTGTGACCTGCAATTGTTTGAATTTTTATTTTAATTTCACGCTGGACAAGGTGGTTTAACATGTCCCGGATGTCCATTTTTTGAAATTCCGGTTGATTCTGGAACTCATGAATAAAATTTCTTACGATTCCTAAACCTTTTACAGACAGTTTCATCATTCCGATCCACTCTCCATAATATTCGGTACGAGGCTGATCATAGAGGATTTCTTTAAGATGATAATTGTCATTTGGAAATAAAGATGCTCCCTCAACTTGATAAGCATGAACAAAGTCAGATTGATACTGTTTATCAAAAGGAAAAGCTGAATCAACGATAATGACAATGTCTGCTGGGTCATCAAGGATAATGCTGAGAAAGTATTTTTTGAAGAGGATGTCCCCAAATAAGATAACGGATTCTCCCTGGACGGTATCAATTGCCTTTGAGAGGGAAACCATTTCTCCCGTCGTTTCATACCTGTCATTCTCTATAATGTTTAAATCGGGGAGATTAATTGCCTCTTTTTTGTATCCGGCTACTACCGAAATATTTTTGATATAGTACTCGTTAAGATGTTCTATCGCTCTTTCCAGGATACTCTTTTTTCCAATTTTAATCATTGTTTTTGGTATAGACTTGGTAAGCTTTCCCAGTTGTTCTCCGCGTGTGGAAGCGAGAATAATGGCACTTCGTTGGTTTCCCGGTTTCGGGCTCAGGTACAGTTCCTCTGCTCGTTCCAGTTCTTTGTCATCTTGAAGGCGAAAGATCTCCTTAATCGGAACAATGGAATCTTCTACACTGAGTAAGTTTTGTTCCCGGTAGATTTGTTTGGCAATTTCCTGCATCTTTTGAATGGAACCCCGGAAAATGTGGTTTGCCCAGATGGCCAGTGAGATTTTACGCTTTCGAAACTCATCAGTAGGGGTAGTGTAGTACTTCGTTGGAACGATCACTATCGGAGCACGATTCTCCCAATGTTTCATAAAATCAAAAATTTCACTGGCGTTGGATAATCTGCTGTGTACTAAGATTGCGTCAGCTCCTGCCTGACGGTATGCTTCAGCACGTTTTAATGCTTCCCCGAGTCCCGATCCTGTGATAAATGCCTCTACACGAGCAACAATGACAAAGTCGCCGTCTCGTTGTACATCTTTTCCTGCTTTTATTTTTCCGCAAAACTCATTGATGTCGGCTAAAGGTTGGCCATTTCCCCGGAGAAAGCTGTTTGTTTTGGGAAAAATTTTGTCTTCAATGCATACTCCTGCAATATCTCTCTGTTCAAGTTTTTTGACGAGACGACGCATATTATTAAAATTACCGTATCCGGTATCACCATCAATGAGTATGGGAATTGTGGTGGCATCACTCATAAATTCTACTACGTCTACTATTTGAGTCCAACTTGCTTCGTTATTGTCTCGAACACCTAAAGAACCAGAGATTGAAAGTCCGCTTGCCCAAATCCCCTTGAATCCGGCTTCTTCGACAATCTTTGCCGATATACCATTATGTGCTTCCATGAGAAATTCTAATTGTGGACTCAGCAGCAGTTTTTTTAATTTAGTTGTCTTATTCATGAATACTTGATATCAATTCTTGATGCACAGCTTTCACTAATTCGTTACTTTTTGCACTGACAGTTTACATTTTATGTGCACAAGCACATGTTCAAAATGGCGTAAAGCAACGACATGGATGTCGTTGTAGCAATTTTGAAAGAGTTATGCAGGACGCACTAACTCGAAACTATTATTCATGAGAAAGCTTTGACAAAATAGCATCTTTGCAATCCATAAGATTGGAAAAAGTCAGACCAAAGATACGTTGGCCAAAATTTGGAGTCCAGGCCCTTGTGGATAGCCGGCAATGTCGTTTTTTATCTGCTTCACGGTGAGGGTAAGGACAAACTGCTACATCGAATGCCGATGCCTCACGAAAGATATTTTCATGTTCCCGTTCCCAAACCTTTTCACCAACTGTTAAATCCAGTCCAAAAGTAATAAATTGTTCACCTAAAGGGGCGCTGCAATAGAGTCGGTCTTCCTCCGGGTTATCCCTGAACTTCACAATAAATACACCATTCCAACCTCCCTCCGGGAGGCACTCTTCTGTTTCCAGCTTGAAATCGTGTTTGGCACAGGCAAAATCCAACAACTGATCTCTGATTGCCTCTACCTCTTTCTTGTCAGGTACTCTTCTTTTCTTCATTCTGAAACTATACGTTTGGAGATCGATAGTTTCAATATATTTTTTTAAATTCAAGTGTTTCTTTCCTTTCACTCACCCCTCTCTTTTTGACCGGTGAAGCTTCTCTTCAGAACGATTCTTATTATGTATAAAAAACCGTCTCCTCCACTATCAAGGAAAAAGGTAGAAGGACCGCCTTTTTCTGATGGGGTAAGAGAGGAACGCAGGTGATTCTGTATTGCGATACGTCTGCTCTGATAAAGAGATATTATGACAAACAAAGTTAAAAAAGAATAGATCCGTTACCAGAGAAGTTTGAATCGGAAGAAAAGGCAGATAAACTTTGCCAAATCCCTCTTTCAAATCCTGTTCATGCAAGATTCTTACCTTTTCTAACTGTTTCTTTTCTCATGCTATAGTGCTTTACCCGAATTGCGTCACGCACCTGATCAAAAATTTTCGGTTTATACTCATCTCATAATGGTTTTCGGATAAAATCCGAGAAAAAACGGAGCGAGTAAAGTCCTCGGCGCCTTTTGTCCGGGGATAACTGCAACCAGGCTTTGGTTTTTAGAAAAATCTAAAACCAAATCAGTTTTAGTATAACCATAGATTAATCCTCTTTTTCCATCTTGACAGAAGGGTATTCAATCATTATTAATTAATAATACTTGGTTTCTTTGACAATTATTTAGCATATAGGCAAATGGTCAATAAACTTTACTGATTATATGCCCAAATGGCAGTATAATCAGTGACCTGTAAACGTATTATATGTACTAACAGCCGTAAAATAAGACGGCCGTTAGTACGCCTAATTCATGTTAGGTTTGGGATAAATTAAAAACTAAAACAGACAGACAGCAATGCAAGAAAAATTAATTGAGTTTATACGAAAGCGTGATTACAAACTCGTAAAGGAATTAGGACAAGGTGCTTGCGGTAAAACGGTCCTTCTACATGATGACATGATTAATGAGCATTTTGTTTGTAAAAAATACTGCCCTTTCTCAGAGACACATCGACAAGAATTATTTTTAAACTTCGTTCGTGAAATAAAGCTTCTTCACCAAATTCATCACACTAATGTGGTTCGCGTCTTTAATTACTATCTTTATCCAGATCAGTTTACAGGTTATATCCTGATGGAATTTGTTGATGGTTCTGATATCGAAGATTATCTCAAAAATGTACCTGAAAAGATTAACGAAATATTTCTACAAGTTATAAATGGTTTTCGATACCTTGAGGCAAATAATATTCTTCATCGAGATATTCGTCCTCAAAACATAATGGTTACAAATGAAGATAATGTAAAAATAAGCCTCCTCAGTAGAATCTGTGGGTAATTGGAGGCTCTGGTAACTTTCCAAGCGTATGATATAAAGCAACTTCTATTGATTTGAAAGTACGAAAACCAAAAGATCTTCTCATAGTCAGTTTAGCTTTAAGATTAAAACCTTCAACAACACTATTAGATAGACGCTCTTTGACAGAAAAATAGTTCAATAAAAGCTCCTGGTGCTTACGTAAACGTTTGGCCACTTTCTTTATTTCAGGCAACCTTGATCTCATAGCCCTCGTTGTCCAGGTTCTTAAGAACCTCTCGGCACCATAGCGTGTTTTGTACGTCCAGAAATGTTGAAACGCTTCTTTGAGTAAATAACAACGTACTGTCTTTAGATTATATTGAACAAGTTCACGTAGTTTTGCTAATTGTGATGTCTTCTGGTTTCTTTTGTTCTTTAATAAACACCAACGAGATTTCTCAAGGATCGGTTCATAGCCATCTCGTTTTAATTGTGCCGTCTCTGCTCTGCGTGTTTCATCAACTGCATCATTGAGATATTTCATCACATGAAATCGATCGAGAATATGAATAGCCTCTGGAGCTTTACGTTTACAACCTTTAAATATGGTTTCCAAAGATCACTGCAAATTGCCTTTAATTGCTTAGAACGTTCTTTGCCAAAACCAATAAAGAATCGCAACAAAGTTTTCGCTGATCTGCTCCGGCCTACAAATAACAATCTTTTACAGGCAGAGTCTATTTGATAAACCAATGTCAGATATTTGTGTCCTTTTAAATATTGTATCTCATCAATACCAATTGCGTTGATATTATCTAAGTTCCGATGCTTTAATCCATATTCAACAACATGTTCTACCGATTCAAATACGTTTTTCCATGAAACACGAAATTGCCTGGCCACTTCTTGCCAGGAAAGATATTTTGCCCAATGAGATAAAAATATCTTAAATGGCGTGCAGATAGGACTCTTTCCATTAGCCCACAGAATATGTTCTACGGTTACCCCATGTTGGGGGCAGCTTACGTCCGAGGTCTGTAAGTCAACATAACCAGGTACCCCCACAAAGGGATAAAACGAAAACATCGTTCTTTTAGATGATCATAAGTTGGAGCAGCTTTCTTGCACTGACTACATAGGCCTTGTGATCCTTTGCGTTCTTTTACTTTGACCGTAATCCTGGTATTATTTAAAATAACTTTGCCGTAGATGAATCCCTTGACAGGATAACATCTATTGAGTAATGTTTTTATGAGCATTGTTGTTTACTTGCAATTGTTAATTATATGGTTGTTAGAAACCCTATTTTAACAATTGTAGCAACAATGCTTCTTTTTGAAATTCTTTGTGAAATATTAACGAAAGCTTTTTTTTTATTCCCTTCGGACCGCCCACTCTCACCCAAAAGAGGGGTGGGTGGCGGAGATGGGAATAAAAAATATTCCTTTTGGAGTGCTTTCCTTTAAATAAATCAATGTTTCTCCTTATCTTTACCCACAAATTCTGATAAAGAGTCAAAAATAATTGATTTAGGTTTTGGAAAGAGGATCGAAAGCTCAGAGGATTTTGATAAAAGTATTAGTTTGAATTTGTGGTGTGAACCTCCAGAAGAGTTCAAAGATATCTTGTATGATTTCAGAACCGAAGTGTATTTTGTTGGAAAACTATTCGAAAAGATGATTCATGAAAAGGGTATTGAATTTTTTGAGTACAAAAGCATCCTTAACCGTATGTGCAATCGTAATCCTGATTCAAGAATTGAAAGTTTTTTTGATATTGAAAAGGAAATTAACAATAATAGGTTTTTCGAGATAGACTTTAGTGAGGAAGAACAGTCGGATTATCGCCATTTTGCAGATTTCATGTATAAGCATATTACAAAAATAGAAAATGGTTCCAAGTATATAGATGATTGTAATTGGATTCAAAATCAGCTTGAGGACGTATACCGAAGTATTATGCTGGAAGAAACAGCACCCGATTCAGCATTAATTACAAGGTGTTTTATAAGCGGTTCCTATTATTATAAAAAGGATGGATTTTCTGTATGGGCCGTAAGGGAGTTTTTGCGTTTATTTAAATCTTCATCTCAAGAAAAGAGACGAATAATAATGGCAAACCTCCATACACGACTCGACTCGATAACCCGGTATGCTGAAAGCCCGATTGATGATGAAATTCCATTTTAAAACCTAACATGGCTAATTCAACCGACGCAAAAAGCCGCGCGGTTGATTAGCATCGTTGGCATTCATACAATGAAACACATTGCAGTTAAGAAACAAAGAATAAAATGGATAGAAAACTATATCTAGAAAAAATTATAAATGAATTTGAGGATTGGTGGATTAATGATCCACATAGTTCAAATATGGATTTCTATCAGAATACCATTACTGATTCTCGATTGGCTTCTTTATCGAATAAAGAGTTTGTTGATTTCTTTTATGGTTTCGTAAGTGAAGGTGGACGAGTACAATCAGGTGGAGACCGAACTAAGAACAGATTTCGCAATACGGTAGGAAAGGACATAGAAAGGTTTAGGAAATTCGTTTTAAAACCGTTTCAAGCCAGATTCTCACTTAAAGATTGGTTCTTACAACTTGAAGATTATCCAGGATTTGGAGTGGGTATAGCAACGATATTTCTTAATCGGGTTGATTATAAAAAATACCCGATTATGAATAACAAAACATTAAAGGCGTTAAACAAGCTTGGATGCAAAATTTCTTCGTCAAAAAACTGGGCAAATTATGAGCTAGTCAAAAAATAACAAGATAGTTTACTAAATGATTTTTCAACACTTCAAAACTACTTCAAAATAGATGCATTGAATCATTTTATTGTGGCTGTTTATCAAGGGCAGGAGTTAATATCAGATTATTTGCAGATAGAAAATTTTGAAAATGAATTGGAACAACATGAAATTGAAAATAGTGTTGAAGTTGACTCAGAAGAAATAAATAAGGAAGAATTGTATAAAAAACTCATTGAATGTGTGAATGACAAATCAGAAAGAATCACAATCAATGGAAAGACTTATAAAAGGCATAATTTTTTAATGGTTCAGATAAAGAAATATAGGGACTATAAATGCCAATTCTGTTCGACAACCATTCTTAAAGCCAATAGAGGGTATTATATTGAAGCTTGCCATATTAAGCCAAAAGCTGAAGGTGGCAAGGACAGGCTTGATAATATTCTAGTTCTGTGTCCCAATTGTCATAAACTTTTTGATTATGGTAAGCGAACTAATCAAAAAAAACTAAAAGCTACTTATTTCGTTACTATTAATGAAAAAACATATAAAGCATCATTAAAATAATGTGCTAAATGCCAACAATGCATGCACTCAGACCGGTGTTACGCTACCGCTATTCACCGACTGGTTATGCTGGCGTTAGGTTAAAAAACAACGGAGGATTAAATGACAGTTTGGCAAATTGCTACGGGAGACTCGGGAAGAAACTATAGCAGCATTTTTTTCGATTATGACGTCATGATTCTTGGTGGAAGCAAACCTGGCGATGCTCGAGAATATAAATATCACGATGGAATTTCCAACTCTGAAGGGAGTCAAATTCATAATTTTACTTTTAGTCCTAATCCTGGTGACCGGGTTTTAATGCGGTTTGGAAAAAAAATAATAGGAGTTGGGTTAATACCAGATTTAGATAATGTAGGTTATTCATTTGAGGAAGCATTTAGATGTGTTTACGGATGGGACCTGTGTCATACAAGACGTGTTATTTGGGCAAGTAATTATCAACTTGGTATTTTGGAGGATGTCTTTGCCAATATAAAACAAAAACCATCTTTCGCTGCGGTTCACGAACCGAGCATTGTCAAACTAGTATCCGCAATTGATGATTCATATTTCAAGAGAGATCTCAACGATATTCAATGATGCAGGGTCAGACCTTGAATATAGAATATGCTTGACAAGCATGAGTATTAGATTAACAATATGGATTATGGCACGGCCCTGGAGAATACAATATGAAGGTGCAATTTATCACGTCATGTCGAGAGGTGTAGGCAGAGGAGAGATTTTTCTTACCAATGACGATTATTCAAGATTTTTGGAATATATGGCAAGTGCCAGAGAAAAGTTTAATTTAGATATATTTGCATTTGTCTTGATGGCTAATCATTACCATATTCTTTTAAGAACGAATGATGCAAATCTTTCAAGGGCCATGCAATGGATACAGACCGCCTATAGCATTTATTACAATCGCAATCATAATCGCTGTGGACATCTTTTTCAGGGAAGATATAAGAGCGTTCTTGTCGAAAATGAATCTTACTGGCACATTTTAAGTTTATATATACATTTGAATCCCATACGAGCCGGCATGGTTGAAAAGCTGAGAGAGTATAATTGGAGTAGCTATCATGATTATGTTAACGTCAGAAAAAGAAATAAGTGGGTAAACAGCGAAGCTGTTTTAGAGGGGATATGTAGTGACAAACAAGAATCCGGGAGGGAATATAGAAAATTGATCCGGAAAGCATCCGGCAGAGAAAATGACTTCCTTGAAGACATAAAGTATGGAATGATTTTGGGAAGCGATAAGTTTGTGGAGTGGGTGCAAAGGAAGTTTATAGACCGAACGGAGAAAGAAGATGCTGACTTACCACAAAAAAAGAGGATAAGTGATGATGGTGTGATCGAAAAGGTAATAGAAGAGATAATACATAATTATAAAATAGACAGGGCCACACTACTACAAAGAAAAAGGCATATACCATTTGAAGCCAGAGATGTAAGTATGTATATATTGAAGACGTATACAGGGCTATCAAATAAAGTAATAGGAGAGATGTTTGGAGTAAGTATAAGTGCAGTAAATAAAGCAGCAATACGTATAAATAAGCAAAGTAAAACAAGTAAAGCCTTTAGAAGGAAATTAGAGGAGATTACGCATTCTGCTTTCAAGGTCTGACCCTGGATTTCGGTGGATGAACAGAGAAATCTTTTACCGTTATCATACAGGTTGCTTCCATCCAAAATTCGGAATACTCTATCGTCTTAATAGCTGTTATGGAATCTTTACCCATCCTCTTCCCGCATCCTTTTCACTTCAAGCTACGCTGAAACCGTATTATTGTATTGCTAAATTTCAAATGCTACAATACCATTCTTTTATAACTTTGAATGGAATCCGGATTGAATTTAAATTTTCGAAGCAATGATGAAAATATTTTTTGGTATCAGGGGCAAGCTGATTGGATGTTTTCTTTTGATGACGATGACTCCACTTTTGACAGTCAGCATTGTATCGTATTACAATGGTAAGAACGCTGTTGAACAGAGATTAATCGAGCAGCTGACTTCCATCACCGATTTAAAAAAGTCTGAATTACAGAGTTGGTTGCAGGAAAGATTGTTAGATACAATGGTTATTTCCCAAAACAAGTTCCTGGAAGCTGCATTTACCAGTTTGTTTTATATAAGGAGAGCAACGGATTCTGTCGATAGTATGCTGAAGTCTGATGTCGGGAGAGAATATCATATTAGACTGTTAATGTATATTAACAAGTTAAAAAGTACGTATAGGGTTTTTGATGAAATATATATAATTGATATTGAAAGCGGTGAAATATTAGTATCCACGAACAAAGATAATGTGGGAAAGAAGGAACACGACCTTCTATTTTTTAAAGATGTACTGAAGACGATGGGCCTGCCCATAAAAGATATTCACCATTCAAACCTTACGAATCAGATATGTATGAGTTTTTTTGGTCCCATTCATAAGACAGACCCTGTTGCCCTGTTAGGATCAAATATAATGATTGGCGCATTAATTTTAAGAGCGAATATAGATGAAACCATAGAGCCTATGATCCAGAATTGGCCTGGTATGGGAAAAACCGGAGAGACCTTACTTGTAAGGCGTGAAGGTGAGAATGTGGTATTTCTTAATACTCTGAGGCATCGTAAAGACTCCGCTTTAAAGTTTAAGATTCCGGTAACCGCAAAAAATGCGCAAGCATCAATCATGAGTTCAGAAGGTAAAGAGGGGATTATCAAGACAACAGATTATAGAAACGTTCCTGTACTATCAGCGTATCGCTATCTGCCAATGCTTAAATGGGGGCTTGTTGCCAAGCAGGATAGTGAAGAAGTGTTTGCGCCTATAAATAATCTAAAAAGAAGGGTTATCATTCTTGTCATCATAACAACCGTGGGTATGATAATTGCCGTCTTCTTAATCGCCAGTAGTATTACCAATCCTATCAAGGAATTAGTGCAGGGGGCAAAGTCAATAGGGGGTGGAAACCTTACTCAAAGAATATCGGTTAAGAGAAAAGATGAAATCGGGATGTTATCAGATGAATTTAACAAGATGACTGATAAGCTTGAGGAATCTTATTCTGTTTTAGAGCAAAAAATAGATGAAAGAACTGCCAAGCTGAAAGAATCCGAGGAAAAATATCGAGAATCAATCAATTCTGCAAACGATGCAATTTTTACTTTGGACATAAATACTGCACAAATAATCGATTCTAACAAAAAAGCAGAAGCTGTATCCGGGTATTCAAAAGCAGAGTTATGTAAACTCAAGGTATGGGATATGTATCCTGTTCAAGACATACCGAGATTAGAGGATTTGTGGGTACAGGTAAAAGAAAAAGGTTCAGGTATACTTCACGATGTTAATCACAAGCATAAGGAAGGAAGCGTTACTCCGACAAGCATAAGTGCAAGTGTGATAAAATATGGCAATAATATATTTGTACAGTATATATGCAGCGTTATTACTGAGCGAAAAAGATTGGAACAACAGATTGTGCGTACGGAGCGCCTTGCGGCTATTGGTGAATTAGCTGCTGAGGTTGCTCATGAAATTAACAATCCTTTGGGAGGGATTCAGAATTTTACAAGAATGATTGAGAAAGAGCCGGCAAACGTTCAACAGACGAAGGAATTTACGGAATTAATACAGGAAGGTCTTAATAGAATCGAGATAATAATCAAGCGTCTTACCACGTTTACCAAGGCAAATGTTTTAAACCTGTCCCATCATGATTTAAATAATATAATTAAATCTTCTCTCATTTTTATGGAACATAAGCTGGAAAACGAAAATATATCGTTGAAAAAGAAACTGGCGTCAAGATTGCCCGGAGTATATGTTGATTGTGATAATATCTCTCAAGTGGTTATAAACCTTTTGGCTAACGCCATTGATAGTATGCCGGACGGTGGTAATTTGTCAATTGAATCTAGGCTTTGTAATGAACATGATTCATGCGTACAGTTTTCGATATCTGATACAGGATATGGAATCAATAAAGAAGAGCTGGATAAGATATTTGATCTTTTTTTTACAACGAAAGCTAAAGGTAAGGGTATTGGTATCGGACTTGCCATCAGTAAAAGGATTATAGAAGATCATGGTGGGATGATCAGGGTAGTAAGTTCATCAGGAGAAGGAACGACGTTTACTGTATGTCTCCCTGCAAGAAATGAAGAGGATACGTTATGAGAGGCAGAGTTCTTATTGTTGATGATGAAAAACTCATGAGGGTGTCATTGGAGAATCAACTCAGGAAAGAAGGGTTTTTTGTAAAAGCTATGAAGACGGCTGGTGATGCGCTCAAATACGTGAGAAATGAAGACTACGATATAATTGTGTCTGACCTGAGATTGCCCGGCTTAGACGGGATTGAATTCCTGAAGGAAATAAAAAGTATTTCACAGAAAACTATTGTCATAATAATGACCGCTTACGGGACAGTGGAAAGTGCTGTAACTGCCATGAGGGAAGGAGCATTTGATTATATCTGCAAACCCTTCTCAACGGATGAACTGATTATCAAATTGGAAAGAGCTCTTACTTATAAAAAAGCAACTTCGGAGGTGACAAGACTTCGGTCTGAAATTCAGGAACTCTATGGACAGGATAATATTGTAGGAAAGAGTGCGCCAATGATGAAGGTTTTAGACACTATTAAAACTATATCGGATAGAGAAACGACAGTCTTAATTCAGGGAGAGAGTGGAACGGGTAAGGAACTCATTGCCGGTGCTATCCACTACAACAGTAGCCGCAATGATGGTCCCTTTATAAAGTTAAGTTGCGCAGCACTTAACAAAGAGATATTAGAAAGCGAACTTTTTGGGCATGAAAAAGGTGCATTTACGGGCGCAATAAGGACCAAAAAGGGTAAATTTGAGCTTTCCGATGGCGGTTCCATGTTTCTTGACGATGTAGACGACATTCCTATAGAGATGCAGGTAAAGTTACTCAGGGTACTCCAGGAAAGGGAATACGAAAGAGTAGGCGGTGAGGAAACGATTTCTGTAGATGTCCGCTTAATATGTGCTACAAAGACGGATCTGGCAATTCTCGTTAAACAAGGGAAGTTCAGAGAAGATTTGTTTTATAGATTGAATGTCGTTGCTATAACGCTCCCTCCTTTAAGAGAACGAAAAGATGATATACCACTGCTGATAAATTATTTTATGAGAAAATATAGTAACCGCTTAAAAATTTCAAAACCGGATATTTCTCCAGACACACTGGATCTATTGATAAAATATCAATGGCCGGGTAATGTCAGAGAGCTGGAAAACGTTGTGGAACATGCATTAGTTTTTACTTCAGGCAACAAAATTACTCCACAGAATTTGCCTGAGCACGTGAAAAAGTTTGAAGGTGTATCAGACAAAATTCACCTGGATTTGGAAGAGAAGGATACAATTGATTTTCAAGATGAAGTTGCAGAATTTGAAGGAAACTTAATTAAATGGGCGTACAAGAAAGCTGATGGCAACCAGGTGAACATGGCGGAAATACTTGGCATACCCCGAACGACACTTCGAAATAAAATGAATAAATTAGGCATTACGTATTGACCAAAAATTTCATACCATGACCAAATACGGTCAACCATCATAACTCTTTAATATAATGAGGTTTAAATATAATATTCCCTGCAATTCTGTGCCTGGGTTTTGTATTTCGGTCATTCACTTGCTTTTTCTGCTATTCGGAATAGGGAGAGATGTTTATTTATGGTGTATGTAAATCTATGAAAAAATGAGATTTAACGATGTTATCAAAAGTTAATAATCATATGGTATGTCTATTGCGAATAAATAAAAGAAAAGAGAAATTCATTTCAATTCTTAGGATTGTTAGTCTGTTTAAAGATGAGGTGAAAAAGCAGGCATTTATGATAATAACGTGATAACAATGACACTATTGATATTATTATCAGGTGATTTTATTGCTTTATGTGTTCTTTGTTTGCTGTAGTTGGATGGTTCCACGTGAAAAGTAATTTAGTTTTTGTTAACTTTTAGGAGGTGAAGAATGAAAAAAAGGAGTTTGTTGTGGAGTATCCTCGGAGCCGGTATGGTCGGTTTGGCGTTAGTGCAGAGTGCTGGTGCCGGTTTTATACAGGGTACGAGGGTGAGAACTGAGCATCCTTCTCCGTTTCACGTGTCTGTTTCTGCTGATGGCAGTATGTTGTTTCTTGCCAATCAGTCAGGTCACAGCGTGACTTTTGTTGATACTCGATCAAGAAAAGTTGTCGGTGAAGTACCGGTTCAGGTGCAGCCTGAGGCTACTGTAAGCACCAGGGACGGCAGGACACTGTATGTTTGTAACGCTGAGAGTGACAGTGTTTCTGTGATTGATATTGGTAATAAGGCAGTTATCAAGACCATCAAGGTAGGAGACTGGCCATGTAGTATTAAACTGTCGAATGACGGTTCTAAAGCATATGTGTGCTGTTCAGGCAGTATGTGGAACACCGTTGACATCATAGATACAGCCATGAATAACAAGATCGGGGAGATAAGGACATCTGATTATGGTCCAAGGGATATAGCGATTTCTCCTGACGGGAAGACAGCTGCTGTTGTCCTTGATACAACGGGTAAGATCAATAGATGTGTTGATTTTGTAGACCTTGCATCAGGAAGGGTTAAGGAGACAAGGGTTATTCACGGTAGCGCTAATTTCAGGGGTGTCGAGTATACGCCTGATGGTCAGTATGTTCTCTTCACCATGGAGCAGCCGAAGAACTGGTTGCCGGTTTGTGAGGCAGAGAATGCTCAGATATTCTCGAACAACGTTGCTATGGTAGAGACGAAACCAGGTGGAAAGGTAGCGCAATTCCCGTTGGATGAGCATAACAATTACGATGGGAATCCTTATGGTATAGCAATCTGCCCTGAAGGTAAATATGTGTACATCGGTGTGAGAGGTATGCACAGGGTTACGATTCTTGACCTGGCGAAGATGACACAGATTATTCAGGCGAGCTCACAGGAAGAGCTGGATGATATGAAAGATGATCTGACGGTTATGATAGATTATCTGGTTAAGAGGGTAAATGTAGGCCTCGGGCCAAGCTCAGTTGCGCTGTCACCTGATGGCAAGATTTGCTATGCAGCAAATTATTTTTCAAATAACGTATCTGTGATCAGGACTCCGCTTGATTGATTTTGAGTGGAATGAGTAGTGAGGAATTGGGTGTGTTTATTCATATTAATAGTTTTTTAGGAGGTAGGTAATGAAGAAGATGTTTGTGTTGAGCTTAATTGCTACCCTGTCCCTTTTCTGTCTGACAGCAGCGGTAAACGTTGCCGATGCAGGAGAGGCTCAAGTTATAGCGACCATACAGACAGGACCGGAATGGGAGCCGCTCGAGAGAGGTGAGCCGTTGACTGTACCAGAGGTACATTACAGGGTTAAGCATTCACCTTACAAGAGTGAGTTGGTAAGGTATGGGCAGTTTCAGTTTAATGAGAATTCGTGGACGCTGCAGGGAGAGTACTCATGCGCCAGCTGCCATTATGAAAGAGGGCAGACAACCGGTTTGATCTGGGACCTTGGCGATGAAGGCTGGGGTAGCTGGAAGAATACGAAGTATATCCGTGGCGGAAGGTATCTTCCCCCGTTCAGGCATGAAGGATTTACGGGTCATCCTGATGAGATTGTAGGCGCTACATCGTCGATTGACAGGGTATGCGGACGTGACCCTGGATTCGTGTTCAGGAGTGAGAATTTCTCACCTGAGAGATTAGAGGCCCTGATTGCATATATCAGATCTTTAGAGTTTACGGGAAGCCCATTCAGAAATGAAGATGGTTCTTTGACGGAAGCTCAAAAGAGGGGTTGGAAGATATTCAGCGATCCAAAGGTTGGTTGTGTGGAGTGTCATCCGGGTAATCCTGATAATCCAAGAGCGTTGTTTAGCGATGCTCAGACACATGATGTCGGAACAGGGCGAATCGGAGCAGACGGTTTCAGGACAACACCTGGAGCAGTATTCAACACGAGTGCTCTGGAAGCGGGTGTAGATCCTTATGGTGAGGATTACGATGTGCCGATTATCGGACTTGATCTGGTTAAGGAGTTTGATACCCCGACATTGAGGGATATCTACGCATCAGGAACCTATTTCCATGATGGCAGCGCTGAAACACTGATGAATACGGTTGACAACACGGTGACAACGAAAGATATGCACGGTGTTACATCTCATTTGACGAAACAGGAGTTGCAGGACCTTGTTGAGTTTATGAAGGCTCTGTAAGGTAATTTATTGTGGAGAAAGTCAGGCTGTTTTCCACTGAATACATTAAAGTAGTTATCAATTTGTGAAAACTTGGTTTGTTGAGTTGCATCTTTACGAATGAGTTTAGGGGGCCGCCATGTAAACTATAATGGTGGTCCCTTTTTACTTATGATATTCTCGCGAAACAGAGATAGAATTACTAGGGGAGCAAAGCTGAAATATACTGCACTCCAATAAGTAAGCGGGTGTAATTTTTTTAAAGGTGTTTTGGTTTTTCAAGGAGAATTTTAAATGGTTGTGTTACGTTTTTGTACAGCAAATATTAACCTGATTCTACTCGTCCTCTTTTTCGCCTGGTCAGGAACTTTCGGCTATCAGGGCATTCCCACTGCCGGTGCCGCAGACATGCTTGATTCGAATGAAGGAGAAGCGTCACCCGATCCCCGCTTTACGGATAACGGGAACGGCACAGTAACTGACAACCGTACGGGGTTGATATGGTTACAGAATGCCAATGTCGCGGGAGTGAGAACCTGGGCAGATGCCCTGGCTGATGTGGAGAACCTGAATAGAGATGGGACGATGAATGGGACCTTTAGCGGTGACAAGAGCAACGGTGGCAGTCACCAGCAAGACTGGCGTCTGCCGGACAGGTATGAGTTAGAAAGCCTGACTGATTACAAAAACAACAACCCTGCTCTTCCATCGGGCTACTCTAACTTCTTTAACGGGGTGCAGTCGGACAGCTACTGGACGAGTTACACCCTCAAGGGCGGTAAAGCATATGCGTGGATTGTGACCTTGAGCGATTTCGGTGTTTTGGACACAGCCGATAAGACTGAAACCTTGTATGTATGGCCTGTTCGTGCAGAAAAATAAATTCTTTGTTACTTTGCTTTGAGCACATTGTTTAAGGTTTTAAAATATAGCAAACAATCTGACATAGTTAAACCCTGTAATAATTTTCTCCATCTGGTTTAAATTAATCATTCAGACTTGACGTCAGTTATCGCACCATTTCCACCCTCCATTTTTTTATCAATGTTGCTTATCTTCAGAACGGTTTTTACACGATTCACCAAAAAACTTGACATTTTTTAATAATGATTATAGTATCGGTATTTTAGCAGCGAACTTTATTATGTGCCCCAAATGGCCGTATAATGAGTCAACCGTAAAATAAGACGGCGATTAGCACGGTTAATTTATATTCGGCGGAGGGAGAAGATCATCGATGACCCGGGTACGTTGGTGGAGCGTGTTGGTAGTGTTGTCGGTCGGTGTTGTTTTACTCGACATCGCAACAGGTACATACATCATGTTTCCGGTTGTGTTCGTCATTCCTGTTGGCCTCGCCGGTTGGTATTTAGGTCGCAATGCCGGAATCGGGTTTGCGGTCACACTGGTCGGATGTCGCGTTGGGATTTTAGTCGTCCTGGAGCAGGAGTTGACTCCCGCTTGGGCTGAAGCCTTGAACGCGGGTATTCGGGTGGCTGTGCTGGTCGGGTTGGCAGTACTGATTGCCAAGGTTGCGCAACAAAAACGGATGTTAGCTGAGCGCGTTCAGGTTCTCGAAGGACTCCTGCCGATCTGCTCATTTTGCAAGAAAATTCGCCGACCGGACGGGGTTTGGGAGCAGATCGAGATATATGTCAGTCATCGCTCAGCCGCAGAGTTCAGTCACGGCTTCTGTGAGGCGTGTGAACGCGAGCACTACGGTAAGTATCTTCGTTTCCCCGATGATAAAGCATCCAAATCAGGCTAGATATGAATTATCATTGGGCTCGAATTGTTACTTAACACCCAGGCTAATGTGAAGATGAAGAGGAGTTTCATAGTTTCCGATGGCCTGCGCCGTAAAAAAAATTCAAGGATAATTATGAGAATCTAATCCAGGCTCCTCTGGATAATGATTTAAACTCAGTTATGGAGGACTTATTCAACAGGCATCCATTAAGAGGGTTTAATGCAAGACATCTGGCTTCGGCTCTTGTTTTTACAAATTCTAAGGAGACTGATATATTCTTTGCCTGTTTTGACATTATGCTGAATAAGGCAGCCAAAAAAGAGGGATTAATGGTTATCCATTAGTAAGTAAAATCACTGACAACAGCGTCCATTCTGTCCTTATTTTTAACGAAATAATTATGTATTGTCAATAGATTAGGATGATGTCATTCCAAGAACTTTCAAAAGTATCATTTTTTATAAAGACAAATGGAAATGCCAAGCTATATATTTAACAGGGCGAGCAAACTGGGTTGATAATTCGAACATTGTAATTTGAAATTTGTTTGGATTCTGTAAATTGAGATTTATAATTTATTACCCCCTGTTTGGTTCTGGCTTGTCCAGGTTAGGATATAGTCGTAGGATGTGTCTTATGGATGATCTGGTGAATCAGATCAGTGGAGAGAAATGGAAGTTGTCCTTTACGATATCGATAGTAAAATACCTCTGAAAGGGAGCATTCTTAGTTGCCAACCTGCACTTTCAGAAGTAAAGGTTAAAAACAACGTAAGCCATCCTGGCTAACTTTTCCAAAATTCCTAAAACGGACGTCCATGGCAGTTTTTACGGACTTTTGAACTTGCGCCTTCAGCGCAAAAATTAAGAAAATATTATATATCAGCAGCGATAAGCTAGATGAAATAGTGGGCGTGAGGTGTTCATCATCATTCCAGTTCAAGTTAATATGCCATTGTAATTGAAACCGTTCAATGTATAATTAGAAATAGAATGAGGTATTCGTTTTACAAGAAATAAAGATTTAGGTTATGATAAAATCAATGATTATTCTTATTTAAAGGAGAGAAAAGGTTATGAAAACATATACTGCTGTTATTGAACGTTGTTCTGATACAGGACTTTATGTTGGATATGTACCTGGTTTTCCTGGAGCACATTCTCAAGGAAAGACACTTGATGAGTTAAAACAGAATATGAAAGAAGTGATCGAAATGTTACGAGAAGATGGTGAACCTGATTTGGAAGCTGAATTTATTGGTACACAAAACATTATGGTTGCCTAAATATGGGGAAATATCCTGCTTTAAAACCTCGTGAAGTTATAACAATTCTAAAGAAATTAGGATTTTCAGAAATTCGACAAAGAGGTTCTCATAAACAATACCGTCATTCTGATGGAAGATGTACAACTGTCCCTTTTCATCAAGGAAGAGATATTTCACCAATCTTATTAAGACAGATAATAAAAGATATTGGCCTAACAGTGGATAAATTTATGAAACAAAGATAAATTGTGATGGAAAGGTGATGGTGATGATGCTACTTTGTCTAATAATTTGTAGAGCTTTGTTCTCGCATGACTTGCGGTAAGTGTTGTCATTTTATACTCAATCCTTATGAATATACCATATTTAAGGAGATATTATGACAAACAAAGTTAAAAAGAGAATAGATCCGTTACCAGAGAAGTTTGAATCAGAAGAAAAGGCAGGAGAATTCTGGGATGCTCACAGTGCGAGTGATTATGAGGAATATCTTGAACTAACGAACATGACGTTTGACATAAAAGAACGACACTTTGAAATAGAAATTGATAGAGAAAGTTTCATGGCATTAAATGCATATGCAAAAAAAATAAACAAACCTTTAAAAAATCTTGCAAGCAAAATACTAAAAGAAAAACTAATTTCTTGATAAAATATTGTAGAATTATACATTATCATATTATGTAAGTATCAAATTCCATCCAGTGGACTTTTTACCCCTTTCCCACCTTTATGTAAGACATGGGTATAAATCATAGTAGTGCTCACATCTTTATGCCCGAGTAATTCCTGGACTGTACGAATATCGTAACCATCCTCAAGCAAATGAGTTGCAAAGCTATGACGGAAGGTGTGACAACTTGCAGGTTTATTGATCCCAGCAGCTCGAACAGAAGCTTTTACGGCCTTTTGTAGAACAGTTTCATAAATGTGGTGCCTGCGTTCTATTCCTGACCTCGGGTCAATAAAGCGATTGGAAGCTGGAAACACATATTGCCAGGCGAATTCCCTTTCAGCATTTGGATATTTTTTTGCAAGTGCAAAAGGCAGATAAACTTTGCCAAATCCCTCTTTCAAATCCTGTTCATGCAAGATTCTTACCTTTTCTAACTGTTTCTTTTCTCATGCTATAGTGCTTTACCCGAATTGCGTCACGCACCTGATCAAAAATTTTCGGCTTATACTCATCTCATAATGGTTTTCGGATAAAATCCGAGAAAAAACGGAGCGAGTAAGGTCCTCGACGCCTTTTGTCCAGGGATACCTTCACCAAGATTTGGTTTCCAGTAATACCGAAAACCAAATCGGTTTTAGTATATCCATAGATTAATCCTCTTTTTTCGTAATTCTTTTCCTCTTGACAGAAGAGTTTTACTGATTAATAATAAAATTTGATTTTTTTGACAATTACTTATTCCTATCAGCAACCGGTCAGTAAACTTTATTAATTATGTGCCCATATAGCCGTATAATAAGTAGCCTATAAGCGTATTAAATATACTAATAGCCGTAAAATAAGACGGCTATTAGTATATTTAATTCCTGTTATGTTTTTTATTTCCAAAAACAGGAATAGTGCCATAATGCAAGAACCGCACGCGGAACCAAAGAACTTTCCGAGGCAAGACTATGTATATTGCCAAAATTGCCATAGAGAATTTTCGCAACTTCAAGAAGACTGAGTCGGTTATCCAGGAAAAGTATTTCCCCCCGATGACAAAAGCAAGAAATATGTTCAACGGTTTTTGGATGCCACCAAATCGGATATGCTTTTTGCACAGAGAGTCATTTTGGTGGAAGGATTGTCTGAGCAATTACTTCTATCGATTCTTGCAAGATATTTGGGTAAATCGTTAGAAGATAACCACATTGCTGTAATAAATGTCGGAGGAAGGTTCTTCGATCACTTCCTGCATTTGTTCAACAACACAAAGCCTCATACCATTTCCAAAAAGATAGTGTGTCTTACTGACAGAGACCCAGTAAGAAGATCTATGTCTGGTGGAAACTTCTCAACATGTTATCCATTTCAGCATAATCAAGACACAGCAATCTATGAGTACAAAGATAACGCAACTGAGAAAATGCAGCAATATATGGCCTACACAAATGTTCAATTCTTCAGCCAAGATGAGATTAAAGGGAAAACATTTGAGTATGACTTAGTTATACATAACCCGACACTGGAGCTTCTGGTTACCGAATCAATGAGCAATCAATCTGAGATTAAAAACTTGATGCGTTCATTCAAGGATAATAAACCAGTTGATGACCTTCTCAATATACTCCCAGACGGAACCAAAGACAATCTAAACAAAAAGAACAAAGAGATAAAGCAAGGAATACGCGAATGTAACTGGGCCAACGATAACGATAAAAAAACGGCAATTATTGCTTCGCGTTATCTGAACTCAGTTGCTAAAAAAGGTGAGAATGCGTTTGAGCTCGCCTACGCTTTGGAAAACAATCTGAATATAAAAGGACAAGATGGCTATCAAGATTTTATTGTCCCCACCTACATCGAAAACGCATTAGGATGGATATGCCAATAAACCGAATTACATCAGATTCCTCACTCATTGACATAGAGAGCAATTTCAGAGTATCGGCAGGACCTGGTGCTGGCAAAACGCATTGGATGGTTGAACACATAAGAAACGTTTTGCATCGTTCTAATAGATTAGGCAAAACTCGCAAAATAGCTTGCATCACATACACGAATATAGCCGTTGAAACCATTCTGGTTCGTTTGGGTACTTCTGCCGAACGAGTAGAAGTATCAACTATTCATAGTTTTCTATATAAACATACCGTTAAGCCATATGCATCATTCATTGCAACTGAATATGGGCTGAATATAGAAGAAATGGATGGACACGATGATGAAATACTTTCTAACTATTCATTTCTAAACGAATGGAAGACAAGAACAAAGCAACCAAGAATTAAAAGTGATAACGAAATAGTAGCTGCAATCAGAAAGGCGAAATGGAAATTTAACGCTAAGGACTTGGTATGCAAGCCTGATTATCCAATGTTAGTAGATGGCTATCCAATCAGAAATGATTCATACTATGAGTATAAGAAAATGACTTGGGAGAAAGGAGTGTTGCATCACGAAGATGTGCTATTCTTCGGTTATCAATTATTAGATAAATTCCCCTTCATCTTGCAAGTATTGAGAGCAAAATTCCCTTACTTTTTTATTGACGAGTTCCAAGATACAAACCCGATCCAAGCTGCAATTCTACATCAAATCGGATAGAGTGAGACTATTGTTGGGATAATTGGAGATACAGCACAATCAATCTATGGCTTTCAGGGTGCAGAACCTGCAAAATTTACTTCCTTCAACCTACCAGAGATGGTCGATTATCAAATGGCAGAGAATAGGCGAAGCACCAATGAAATAATTCAAGTCCTAAATGGAATACGTTCGGATATTCAGCAAATAAGCTACAACGATGAAACTGGTGTTCGACCAACTATTATTGTTGGTGAAATGGTCGATTCACTCAAAAAGGCAAGAGAACAATGTAACGGTGAGAAAATATGCTCTTTATCGAGGGACAATATTACTTCAAATGCAATGAAACACGAGATTAGCGGAGTATCATTGAACGACAAACTATTTGAAGAATTGTCGGAGAATGACAAACCAAGCAGCAGTAATAAATACAGAAGCAAAGTGGTTATTGCTTGTATCAAAGCTACTGAGTTAGCTCGTGAAGGTAAATTCAAGGATTCGATCAAAGAGTTAGAAAAGGACTTCAAGGTTAAGATAGACAAGACCAAAGTTAAAAGGGAAGCAATGAAACACATACGAACTCTTATCAAGAAGTATGATGAGTTCAAGAATGGATCTTTGTATGAGTTCTACTTAGTCGTTAAGGCCGATATCAAGAATGATATTTCTGATTTGAGAAGTGGAGCGGCCAAAACCTTTTATGAAGGTCATACCTATCAGCAATTAGCGTTATGTGTAAAAATTATAGAGGATACAAGCTTGAATAAGACAATTCATAAAGCCAAAGGAGATGAATTTGATAACGTATTGCTCATATTGCGTGAAGAGGATGATTTGGCGTTCTTACTGAACCCTGATTTGACTGTAACAAACAAAGAAGCTGAAGAACAAAGGATAAATTATGTTGCCGCAAGTAGAGCTAAGAAACGATTATTTGTTTCAATACCTTCTTTGCAGGCAAACAAGCAAGCGATACTGAGTGGCAAATTTCAATTTGAGAAACTCTAAATCAAAAAGCATGTGGCGTGATTATCCCAAAAACATGCGGCTCGACTGTTACGTGGACAACCTTATTGACAATATTGATGATAAGAAAATCACAGAAAAATTTTCTGCACCTGACTGGTGTTCCACCGCGCTCCACACCAGCAGGTGAAAAATACGTTAAGCTCCACAAGTGACAAATGAAGAATCGACATCGCCAATGCAGGAAACGTGATGATGTATGAACAGGAAATCGTCACCTTTTAGACTATTTTACCACACCTTCGGTGTGTTAAAGAAAAATATTTGGCTTTTTTTATCGTAATAAGGAAAAGTTTGAAAACCGCAGGTTTTCATTTAACAACCATGCTGAAAAGGAATATATATAAAATGTATTCCTTTTCGGCATGGTTACAATAACTTTTCGAAAAAGTCATTTCCCTTGTTGTCAATAATAACAAATGCGGGGAAATCTTTTACCGTTATCATAAAGATTGCTTCCATTCCGAGTTCAGAATACTCTATGGTCTTAATATCTGTTATGCAATCTCTGCCCAGCTTGGCAGCGGGTCCTCCAATTGAGCCAAGATAAAACCCTCCATATTCTTTGCACGATTCGGTAACCATTTTTGAGCGGTTCCCCTTTGCAAGCATCACCAGGGAGCCTCCTCGTTTCTGGAAGAGAGGCACATAGGTATCCATTCTCCCCGCAGTGGTAGGGCCGAAAGAGCCAGAGGCATATCCGTGAGGTGTTTTTGCCGGACCGGCGTAGTAGATGACATGATCTTTAAAGTATTGAGGAAGCTCTTCTCCCCTGTCAATGCGTTCTTTGAGTTTCGCATGGGCTATGTCCCGCGCTACGATAATGTTGCCGGTAAGTAATAAACGTGTTGCAACCGGACATTTGTCGAGAATGGTCAGGATTTTATTCATTGGTTGATTCAGATCTATCGGTACCGATTTTGAATCTGAACTCTGTACTTGTGGCAGATATCTTGAAGGGTCAGTTTCAAGTTTTTCCAGAAAAATTCCGTCTCTGGTTATTTTTGCTTTTATATTTCTGTCTGCACTGCAACTTACTCCGATTCCAACAGGACATGACGCACCATGCCGTGGAAGGCGTACAACCCTGACATCATGACAGAAATATTTTCCTCCGAATTGCGCTCCGATTCCGAGTGTCCTGGAAAGTTCCAGTACCTTATCTTCAACCTCTCTGTCTCTGAATGCGTGGCCTTGCGGGCTTCCTGTCGTAGGAAGTTGGTCAAGGTAACCGGTAGATGCCAGTTTTACTGTTTTAAGGGTCATTTCGGCTGACAGTCCACCAATGACAAAGGCAAGGTGATAAGGAGGGCAGGCTGCGGTTCCCAGAGTCTTCATCTTGTCTTTCAGAAAATGTAAAAGGATTTTTGGATCTAATATTGCTTTTGTCTCATGATACAGATAGGTTTTGTTTGCAGAACCTCCTCCTTTTGCGATAAACAGGAAGTTGTATTCATCTCCCCGGGTGGAATAGAGTTCAATTTGAGCCGGCAGATTGCATCCTGTATTCACTTCATCAAACATCGTCAAAGGCGCATTCTGTGAGTAGCGGAAATTGTTTTTTGTATAGGCATTAAATATTCCCTGGGAAATTGCGACTTCGTCAGAGAAGCCTGTCCAGATTTGTTGCCCCTTTTTTCCCATGACAATAGCGGTTCCAGTGTCTTGGCACATGGGAAAGAGACCTTCTGCTGAAATAACGGCATTTTTTAATAATTCAAGGGCAACATAGGTATCGTTATCGGAACTTTCCGGATCACTGAGAATTTTTGATAATGAATTCAGGTGTGCAGGACGTAACAAATGGGATACATCTTTAAATGCCTGCTCTGTTAGCAAGGTGAGGCCTTCTGGGTCGACCAGAATAATATCATTGTTTTCAAAATTTTTTACTGTAGTATGTTCATTTGATAATAAACGGTAATCAGTGGTATCTTTGTTAAGAGGGAACAACTCCTCATAGGTAAATTCAACCATTTTCTATTTTCTTAAAAAAATATGAGAGCTTTTTTAGAATTCTTGTATATTTTGATATAATATATAGTTGGCTCACTACCTTAATTGCTGATTTCCACCCTGTGTGTGTATTGCATACATAAAACTAACCAAATATTAAAAACACTTTACCTAAATTAAGCGATTTATAATCGATAAAATGTCTAAAGTTCCCTTTATAGAACAACAACTTATTATAATAAGTCCGGATAACAAATGCTAACATCCAATAAATCCCGTCCTTCTAAGTTGTTTCAGGTTAAGAGGATATTATTATGAAGAAAAATGATTTTAAAAGCAAGTGTAAGATTAAAAAGGTTAGAAACAAAACAGGATTAATTAAATATTAGCATTTTTTAATTTAATCTTCACTATATCTTAATGTTCTATTTTGTATATTACTTTCCACTAAATTACACAACGTTAGTGATCCATAGGTACGCTTGTTGCACTTTGTCTAACATTAATTTGTTTAACTGCTAACGATGAACCAGAATACCTTTTTAGCCATTGGTTGAGCGGTTTAAGGGCAGTAAAAATTCAAACGTACTAATCAAAGTATGCAATTAAATCCAAAAAAAGAGAAACGTGATATACGGTTAGTATTCCTAATCTTTTGTGCCCTCTTTTCACTCTTTGCCTGGAGGCACTATCCCTCTCTATCAAGCTATGTGTTAATGGGTCTGGTTGTAATTCTGCTGCCTCTTATCGCCTTTTTGCCTATTGTGCTTCGCCCGGTTTTCAAGCTGTGGTTAAAGGTTGCCCATGCAGTTGGCTGGATTAACACACAAATTATCCTGACCGTAGTGTATATCCTGATTTTTATTCCATTTGGACCATTAATACGTCTGTTTCGGAAAGACCCGATGAGAAGGGAAATAGAAGCAGAAAAAGATACCTACTGGGAACCCTATGAACAAGGGGGGTTAAAAGATAGAAAACGTTATGAGAGACAGTTTTAGGAGGGAAAAAGATGGATCTGTTAAAAGAATTATGGGCGTTTTTAAGGGTAAGGAAAAAATTCTGGTTGTTGCCTATTATTATTATTCTACTCTTATTGGGCGCGTTGATACTATTCAGTGAGTCAAGTGCGGTAGCACCATTTATCTACACCTTATTTTAATACTTCCATGTACATACTCGGAATATCCGCATACTATCATGACAGTGCTGCTGTTCTTATAAAAGACGGAGAGATTGTTGCAGCGGCACAGGAAGAACGGTTTACGCGTAAGAAACATGACGAAGCTTTTCCGCTCAGGGCGGTGGAGTACTGCCTGAGCGAGGTAGGAATCGATATATCAGAGGTAGATCATGTGGCCTTTTATGACAAACCTCTTCTTAAGTTTGAACGCCTCATCGAGACATATCTCAGCTATGCACCCAGGGGATGGATGAGCTTCCGGAAGGCGATGCCACTCTGGATCAGCAAGAAACTTCACCTTCCAAAGATAATCAAGAAAGAGCTCGGCTGGAAAGGAAAGGTGCTCTTTACTGAGCATCATGAATCACACGCGGCAAGTGCATTTTTCCCTTCACCCTACGAAGAAGCCGCAATAATTTGTTTTGACGGAGTAGGGGAGTGGGCTACTACCTCGTGGGGAATCGGCAGGGGGAATAGGATTGAGGTGAAAGAACAGATTTCTTTTCCACACTCCCTGGGCCTTCTCTATTCAGCGTTTACCTATTATACAGGATTTAAGGTAAATTCGGGGGAGTATAAGGTTATGGGGCTGGCGCCTTACGGAGAACCTAAGTATGTGGATCTGATAATGGATGAGTTAATTGACCTGAAAGAAGATGGCAGTTTCAGAATGGATATGGACAAATTTAACTACTGCCAGGGATTAACCATGACCAATAACAAGTTTAACAGACTCTTTGGTTGTCCGCCTAGAAATCCAGAAGAAAAACTTAACCAGCGGGAGATGGACATAGCTGCGTCTATACAGAAAGTCACTGAGGAAGTGATGTTAAGAATCGGGAGGCATGTGTTTGATAAGACAGGTCAAAAGAATCTCTGTATGGCTGGGGGAGTTGCCCTTAACTGTGTGGGCAATGGAAGGCTTTTAAGAGAGGGGCCTTTTAAGAACATATGGGTTCAACCCTCTGCAGGTGATGCTGGAGGGGCGTTGGGAGCAGCACTGACAATCTGGTATCACTATCTTGATATGCCGCGTGAGGCAAATGGAAAAGGAGACAGGCAGTACGGAAGCTATTTAGGACCTTTTTATACCAGAGAAAAGATCAAGGAGTTTCTTGACGGTAAAGGGTATCCATATAAAGAGTACCTGGAGGATGATCTTTACGAAGAGGTTGCAGGCCGGCTGGAAAGAGGTGATACAATAGGATGGTTTCAGGGCAGGATGGAATTCGGGCCGAGGGCACTTGGTGCGCGTTCTATCATAGGTGATGCAAGAAATCCGGAGATGCAGAAAAAGATGAATTTGAAGATAAAATATCGAGAGTCCTTCCGGCCGTTTGCTCCATCGGTTTTGCTGGAGCATGTATCAGAGTGGTTTGAGTATGACAGTGAAAGTCCTTACATGCTCATGGTGGCACCCGTAAAGGAAGAAGGGAGAATTCCCATGACAGATGAACAGAAGGGGCTTTTTGGAATAGAGAAACTGAATGTTCCACGATCTCACATTCCAGCTGTCACCCATGTGGATTACAGCGCCAGGATTCAGACGGTAGATGGTAAGCATAATAAACGCTACTATGGGCTGATAAAAAAGTTTTACGAGAAGACAGACTGCCCGGTAATAGTCAATACCAGTTTTAATGTGCGTGGAGAGCCAATTGTCTGTACACCTGAAGATGCCTACAGGTGTTTTATGCGTACGGAGATGGATACACTGGTTTTGGGAGAATTCATCCTGTCAAAGAAAGAACAGCCTGAATGGAGAGAAAAGAAAGATTGGAGAGACGAATTCGAACTTGATTAGAGGTATTAATGTGTATTTTGAACTCTCACATAATTGGTTCAAACAATCTCTTATAAGGAAGAACCCGTTATTTTTTAAATAGAATTATAAAATGAATCAGCAGTGATCGGTTAGGTTTTAGCTTTCACTGCTTTTGTCATACCCGAACGCTTTTATCGGGTATCCATAAGCTCAAGTTCATCCTGGATTCCCACTAAAAAACATGTGGGAATGACGGATTGGGGGGCGATAAACGAAATACGCAAAAACCATAACCGGGCGTTGCAGAAAATGAGTAAAATTACCGCAGTGTTATATTGTAATATTAAATGGAACGATATATTAGATGACTAACATTTTTGTATTTGGATTTTTATGTCTGGTAATCTCAGCACTCTTATTCAAGAAGAGAAATAATATAATACTGTTTGCGTGGTCATTAATCTGTACAATCTTCATAATGGAGCTGGCTGCGCTGGGAATTGAATATTTAACTCCCAAGAATAATATAACGTACATAGATTCTCCGGCTTATAAATTACGTGATCCTGAACTTAGGTACTGGCAGAAACCTGACATGATATCAGATGAATCAAAGTTGCTGGATGGGAAAATGATTTTCAAAGATGTACGCTATACTTTTGATCAGAAAGGTAGAAGGGTTTCATTGGCAGATAAGGGTACCCCTTCAAAGCATGCATTGTTTTTTGGAGGTTCATTTACTTTCGGTTCAGGGGTGCCCGATAGTCAGACCTTGCCTTCATATTTTCAACAACTCTCTGATCATAAATACAAAGCATATAATTATGGTGCATGTGGTTTTGGTCCGGGAGAGATGTTTATTCAGCTGGGAAGGGACAATTTTTTTGAAGATATAAACTTGCCAACAGGAATCGCGGTATATAGTTTTATTTCTGACCACCTGCGTAGATCTACCCCTTATCAGATTAATTATTTTGCTGAGAGACCCCGTGATAATACTCCGATTTTTTTTAGTGACGACAGTCATAAACGGTTACTTGGCCCGGTTAAATATTCTGATATAAATAAACTGAGAATCATCGTTGACATGTATCAGAGAATATCTACACGTTCTCCCCTGTTTCGATTTATTGCGAAGAGGGTTCCTCTGAGATATACGTCACAGGAACAGGCCACAATCACAACCGCAAAAATAATCATCGAATCAAAGAACAGATACATTAAAAGATTTAACGGAGATTTTTATGTTCTTTTTTGGCCTAGAATGATATCTATGAAGATGAATAATAAAAAAATACTTATCGATCTACTCAAAAAAGAGAATATTCATGTTATTGAGGTTCCACCAATGACTGATACGAATGATTCTACGATTCATCCGGCAGATGATCACCCAAGCCCGAAGGAATATCGGTGGGTAGCTGAATGCTTGAACACCTTACTTTGAGAGGTCACAGGATTAGAGTCACCTAGTATCAAGTCTTCAATCTTTTGGCGTGTCCAGCGAAGAGTAGCGTATTCTAGCGGGTAAAAAGTTCCGTCAAGCTAAAAGCAGGAGCCATACAGTCAGGATTGCGCAGGTGGTGATGGAAACAAGAACATCTGAAACCCATCTACAAAGTCTGCTCTTATCAGTCTTTTAACACAAAGGAGTGTTTTTTTAGCAAGATCAAAGAAATTGTGTGGTTGTGCTTAAACGTTATTCGATATTTCATACAGGGATGAATATCGGATAATCAACACTGAACAATTAATGCTGAGTTTGCCCTTAAAATGGAAGCAATGTTGACAGACAAAAAAGAGGTGAAATATTTCTATTGTCTTATCTGCCCGTTACCATAAACAACATATTTGTATGATGTGAGTTCTTTGAGACCCATAGGGCCGCGTGCATGGAGCTTGTCGGTGCTGATGCCGATCTCGGCACCCATACCAAATTCATAACCGTCTGTGAATCGGGTGGACGCATTGACATATACGGCAGAAGAGTCAACTTTTTCGGTAAACCTCCTGGCATTTGATAGGGTCTCTGTTATGATGGCATCTGAATGAGAAGAACCATAAACCGATATGTGGTCAATGGCCTCATCAATGGAAGATACAACTTTTATGGAAAGGATTTTATCCAGGTACTCTTCTGACCAGTCTTCTTCGGTAGCCTGATTAATATCCGGGAGAATCATACAGCTCTGTTTACACCCCCGCAGTTCAACACCTGCCTCTGACATGCTATTGTATATAAGTGGGAGGAATTCATTTGCAACCTTTTCATGTACAAGCATTGTCTCCATGGCATTACAGGTGCCGGGGCGCTGAATTTTTGCATTAAGGCATATATCCCTTGCCATGACCAGATTGGCGTGTTCGTCGACGTAGGTATGACATACCCCTTTGTAATGTTTAATGACGGGAATGGTTGAGTTTTCCGTTACGTTTCGTATCAAACCCTCTCCACCTCTCGGAATTACCAAGTCTACAAATTTGTCCGCCTTGAGCAGGTGATTAACAGCCTCACGATCGGTAGTTTCAATTACCTGTATGACATTTTTATCCATACCAACCTGTTCAAGCGCGGAACTTATTTGCCCGTAGATGGCCAGGTTGGAATGTATCGATTCTTTGCCGCCGCGAAGTATGGTTACGTTGCCAGTCTTTAAACAGAGAGATGCGGCATCAGCCGTAACGTTTGGTCTGGATTCATAGATTATGGCTATTACGCCTATAGGTACTCTGACCTTTTGGATTTGCAACCCATTAGGACGAAGATGCCCTTCCATTATTTCTCCAATTGGATCGCTGAGGTTTATAACCTGCCGTATACCGTCAACCATGTCTTTTATCCTGGATTCTGTCAATGCTAACCTGTCAATCATGGCCTTAGAGAGTCCGGCATTCCCGGCAGCCTTTATATCTTTTCTGTTTTCTGAAATTAGGGTTGCTTTGGAATTGGAAAGATTTTGTGCTATCTGTTCCAAAGCGGCATTTTTTAACGAACTACTGGCAGTGGCTATTGATTGTGATGCTGTCTCCGCATCTCCTACAACTTTGTTGATGTAATCCTTAACGTTCATACTTGTATGAAATAAGTAAAAATAATGATGCTATTACAATTAAACCTAAAGGCACCTGCCAGGGGAAAGGTCCGTCAAATAAGAAAGAATCCAGTTTGCTTAAAAAACCTGGCTCTTTGTTTGACTGTTTATTGGGTTCGGAAATCTGGAATGCATGTTTCTTGTAGGCAATTTCTCCCGGTTTCATATATCCGTAATTCTCTCTTGCTACTCTCTCGATCTGTACAGGGTCGCTTTTTATGTCCATTGTTTCCTGTTTCAGCTTTGAATTTTTCGTCTTTAAATGAGCTACCTTTTCTGAAAGATATTTCAGCTCTGATTCGAGGTTCCTCCTTTTCTCACGCTTCTGGGTAACGATTGCGGAGAAGATAATGACAATTGATACAACTATGCAGAATGTGATGAGGAAACGTTGTAACATATAAGTGGAAGTTCGGGACACATGTTACGTTATTGTTTCCGAACCCCTGGCTCCTTTCACTCGCTCATGTATTCAAGTTGAACCGACCGGACGGCAACCTCGGCCCCGCCCGCATGAAACAACACGTGCGGATTTGGAGTCGTAAAACGATTATAACAAGTTAGGCCATCCTGGTTCCCCTGCCGCCTGCCAGCATGCTCGCCGGGTTGGCTAATTTTTCCAAAATTCCTAAAACTGCCATCCGTGACAGTTTTAGGAATTTTGGACTTGCGTCTTCAGCGCAAAAAATAAGGAAATATTGAAAGACTATACATTTAAATAGTAAAGAGAAAGAAGAGAAAAATCCGGTATTAAGAATCCTTTTGCGGGGAAAGGTTATCTTCTCTTTAATAACATTTTTCCATAAACGGCTTTTCCTCCGAGTTCTTCTTCAATCCTTATCAGTTGATTGTATTTGCATATACGATCGGTTCTGGAGAGCGAGCCCGCTTTGATCTGTCCTGCAACGGTTGCTACGGCAATGTCAGAGATAATGGTATCTTCCGTTTCGCCGGACCGGTGTGAGATAACGGTGGTGTAGCCCTCAGATTTTGCCATTTGAATTGTTTGCATGGTTTCTGTAAGGGTGCCTATCTGGTTAATTTTGATTAATATGGAATTTGCTATGCCGAGTTTAATGCCTTTTTCAAATCTTTTTTGATTTGTCACAAACAAATCATCACCTACAAGCTGAACCCTCTCCCCAAGTTTTTCTGTAAGAGCTTTCCACCCATCCCAGTCATCCTCTGCAAGACCATCTTCAATGGAGTAGATAGGATAGTTTGAGATCAGGCCATCATAAAATAAGATCATATCATCAATAGATTTTTCAGGCTCTTTTTCAGCCTTTAAAATGTATTTCCCATCTTCATACAGCTCATTTGCAGCAGTGTCAAGTGCCAGTAACACATCATTGCCTGGTTCATAACCCGCCTTCTTTATGGCTTCCATAATTGTCTCTAAAGCCTCTTCATTACACGTTAACTCCGGAGCAAAACCACCTTCGTCACCTACATTTGTATTGTATCCCCTGGCATGAAGGATCTTTTTCAGAGAGTGGAAAACTTCTGCCCCTGCCCTTAATGAATCTTTAAAGCTGTTTGCTCCAACAGGCATAATCATAAATTCCTGTATATCAAGATTATTATCAGCATGTTCTCCACCATTGATTATGTTCATCATCGGCACCGGCAAGATGCAGGAATCTTCATTTCCCAGATATTGATAAAGGGGTTTGTTTTGTAAATTTCCCGCGGCTCTGGCTATTGCGACAGAGACACCGAGAATAGCGTTAGCTCCCAGATTACTCTTGTTTTCTGTTCCATCGAGCTCAATCATAAGCTTGTCTATCTTTTCCTGTTCGCACGGGTCCATTCCCTTTATCCTCGGGCCTATTTTTTCGATAACATTATTAACAGCTTTTGCTACACCTTTCCCAAGGTATCTCCCTGGATCACCATCCCTGAGTTCACAGGCTTCGTGTCGTCCTGTGGAAGCGCCGGAAGGGACTGCCGCTCTGCCGAGTATGCCATTACTCAGCAATACATCAACCTCAACAGTGGGGTTACCTCTGGAGTCAAGTATTTCTCTCGCTATCGTTTTTTCTATTATTGACATGAATGCATTTCCTCTTCTAAATGTTTTCAGAATTCTTTATCAAAAAAACATATGTATTCAAATTTGATTAATGTTTATGTTGACCATAAAGAAGACAAAAGATTAACACTAAGATATTTGTTTTCCGTAACAAACCTTCGAATGTGATGTCTATAAGTATAGTTATCCGGCGAGTGAAGGGTAGCTAATTAATGAACGGAACAGGATACTATATAGCAAAAAAACCCAGGGTATGTCAAATATTTTCCATTATAAGCATTTTGTTGACATGCCGTTAGTTATATGCTAAAAATGCGGAGAAGTGCCGAGTTATTTTATTTATTTATTTCTATTGTATTTTGTGAAACAAAATATCAATAAATTAGCGAGGGAAGGGAGCTAATTTATATGCGATTACCTTTAGCTGAATATGGTTCAAAAGAGCTTTCCTTTTTTGGGATGCTTCTGTTTGTTGCGCTCATATTGAGCCTTTTTTTTTATCCGTTGGTCAGCATTCTGGTTTGTTGTTGCATGTTCTTTGTATTCTATTTTTTTAGAGATCCCAACAGAGTTGTTCCTGAGGGAGAGGAGAAAGTCCTCGCGCCAGCAGATGGCAGGATTATCGAGATTTCGCATGTACAGGAAGAAAACTATTTAAAGGGTAAGGCCCTCAAGATAGCAATATTTATGTCTCTGTTCAGTGTACACGTAAACAGGATAACGTATGGGGGTATAGTTGAATTTATCAAACACGTTCCGGGAAGATTCTTAGATGCCCGTTCACCGGAATCTTCTGAGAGTAATGAACAGAATATGATGGGAATCCTTGCGTCTGATGGTAAGACGAAGATTCTGATGAAACAGGTTGCGGGAAAGGTTGCAAGGAGAATAGTCTGTGACTGCACTGTCGGTCAAACTGTTATCCGTGGTGAGAGGTTCGGGATGATTAAGTTTGGATCAAGACTGGAAGTGTACATTCCTGAAGAAGCAGATTTTGAGTTATCCATAAAAGAGGGAGAAAGGGTTTCCGCCGGTACTTCAGTGCTGGGGATAATGAAAAAGAGAGATTAAGACAATTTGCTACAGAGTCTTAACCTGGACGACCCAGAACCAAAGGGGGGTTAATAAAATACAAATCTCAATTTACAAAGCCCAAACAAATTTCAAATTACAATGTTTAAATTATCAAACCAGTATGTTTAGGATTTTGGATTTGTTCGTTGTGATTTGTTTGTTATTTGGAACTTGTTATTTGGTGCTTATCAGATATCATGAAAACTGCTATTAATACAAATTTTGCCAAATTTGATTAAAACATTTTTGTCAAGAGATTAAAGGGCGAAGAGTGATACTCATTAGAATTTTATTTACTATTACCATTTTTGCTGCAGAAAGATGTTTACAGGCATCATTGAACATTTAGGGAAAGTAAAGCGTATAAAACGACAGGCAAATTCCGCTACCGTTACTATTGATTTAGGAAGGTTGTCAAACGACGTGAAACGGGGTGATAGTATTGCCGTAAATGGAGCTTGCTTGACGGTGACACAGATAACGAACACGGAGGTGAGTTTTGACGTCTCAGGTGAGACGTTACGGAAAACTACTATTGGTGCGTTAAAGGTTTCTGAAAGCGTAAATGTTGAAAGATCACTGAAAATAGGTGACAAGCTAGGAGGCCATTTCGTTTCCGGACATGTTGACGGAGTAGGCGTAATCAGGAAAATGGAGACGGAAAAAGGACAGTGTACCATGTGGTTTTCCGTGAGTGAAGGTTCTGTCAGGATGATGATTAAGAAGGGTTCCGTGGCAATTGATGGTATCAGTTTAACGATAGTTGACCTCGAAGATACATTGTTTTCTGTTTCTGTTGTTCCGTATACGCTTGATGCGACAACATTGGGCCTTAAAAAGGTTGGCCAGGGAGTTAATATAGAAACAGATATGTTTGGTAAATGGGTAAAGAGGATCTTAACAACAAATAATAAGACCGGGTCTGAAATCACACAGGAAAAACTTGCCGGAAAGGGGTTTTTATAAATGAGCTTTTCAGAGGGGGTAAACTCAATCTGCAATCCAATTGTGTAATGAAATACGAGAATAGAACAAGAAACGTCATCGGGATAACCATGGGTGATCCTTGTGGGATAGGACCTGAAGTTGTGTTGAAAGCGTTGACATCACAGAGAATAGGAAATGAAGCAGATTTTGTCATATTAGGGAGCGAACGAATTCTTCGTGATGTTGCTGAGAATCTTGTCCTAAATGTTAAAATACATTCTCTTCGGCGTAATAGCGGCTTTTCAAAGATGGTTGAAGGGGTAGCAGATGGTATCAATGTGCTGGATCTTGATAATGTTTCCGGTTGGGATACATTTTCTCGAAAACCGTTGCCGGAGTGTGGGAGGGCATCTGTGGAATATATCCAAGAGGCAATAAACCTTGCAATGGGCAATAGGATAGATGCCATGGTAACTGCTCCTGTAAGCAAAGAAGCCATAAAGATGCCGGGATACGAATTTACCGGACACACCGAATTACTGAAGGAGATGACGTCAACAAAAAACGTCGTTATGATGATGGTTGGAGGAAAACTCAGGGTCGCATTTGTAACCACACACCTTGCAATCAAAGATATCACACATTTTATAAATCAGGAAAACGTATTTTCTACCCTGAAGATAACAGAAACAGGGCTTAAGAAGTTTTTTCATCTTGAAAGACCAAGGATTGCGGTTTGTGCACTCAATCCACATTGTGGAGATGGGGGCCGTTTTGGTACCGAGGAGAGTGAATTTATTGTCCCTGCCATTAAGCAGGCCCAAGAGGTTGGGATAGATTGTAAAGGACCAATATCTGCTGATATGGTATTTAACCAGGCTATTCATGGAGATTTTGATGTTGTTGTAGTGCATTACCATGACCAGGGAACAATTCCCATTAAATTATGTGCCTTTGAATCTGGAGTAAATATCACACTTGGCATACCCTTTATAAGGACTTCTCCAACACATGGCACTGCCTTTGATATAGCTGGTAAAGGAATTGCAAATCCTGGTTCAATGATAGAGGCAATAAGGATGGCGATGACGATGACGAATGAAGCGGTGAATCTTAATCCATAATCTCACATGAAAGGAGACCCGGGTATGAAAAATATTTTAATCGCTTATTACAGTAGAACGGGAAATACAGAAAAAATGGCAGAATATATTGCCGAAGGTGTGCGATTCAGTGGAAACAATGCTGAGATAAAAAAACTCTCTGAGATAAAGTCCGAAAAGAACTTGGATGGTTATGATGGATACGTATTTGGTTGCCCGACTTATCATAGAGATATGACGGAGAATATGAAGACATTTCTATTTTTAGCCGAAAAGGCAAACCTTGAAGGGAAAGTCGGAGGGGCTTTTGGTGCATATACCCACAGTGGTGATGCTCCGAAGTACATCTTTGATACGATGCAGCATGTGTTCAAGATGGACATGACACAGCTAGGCTCTTTACTCCTTGAGGAGAAGATTATCGGTTTGAGTGAAGGCTTGCGGACGTGTCAGGATTATGGGAAGGTACTAGGGGAGAAGCTAAAATAATTTTTCATTGGGAAATGAACCTTTGTGTTTACAATCTGCTATGAATATACTCATCTCATAATGGTTTTCGGATAAAATCCGAGATAAAATTGAGCGGGTAAAGTCCTCGGCGTTTTTTGTCCGGGGATACCTTCACCAGGATTTGGTTTCCGGTAAAACCGAAAACCAAATCGGTTTTAGTATAGATCCAAAACATAAGAAAATGAATAAGGATAGAGAAAATCCAATTTCGAAGCACAATAAACATTAAGTAGGTTGTTTATGTATATGTTTTCTTTAAATGTTCCCCATACAAAGTCCATGCTAAGGGCTCTTTTTGCTGAAAGGGGTGTACACCTCAAGAGACGATGGGGGCAGAATTTCTTAATCGACCAGAATATATTGCAATTTATTCTTAAGTCTTCAGACTTAAATTGTGACGACATCGTTCTTGAGATAGGGGCAGGAACAGGATCTCTGACGAGAATGCTTGCAGAGAAGGCGCGTTACGTCTTTGCGGTTGAGATAGACCATAAGATCTTTGAAATCTTGACTGAGACCATGAGAGATTTTAACAACGTGTCTTTGATTAATTGCGACATCCTGAAGTCAAAACACCATATACATCCTGATGTAGTTGAAAATATAACTCGCTATTTGGAATCAAGTGATTCTGACTCGAAGAGAAACGGTGTTAAGGTGGTATCAAATCTGCCCTATTACATCAGTACACCGGTAATTATTGATTTGTTGCTGGGAGAAATACCTATCAATTCAATGATCCTGACACTCCAGAAAGATGTTACTAACAGATTAATAGCGAGACCTGCAACAAAGGATTTTGGTCGACTGTCTATCTTTACCAAGTTGTACACAAATGTCAGAGTGTTAAAGAAATTACCGCCTGATGTATTCTGGCCTGCACCTCAGATTGACTCTGCTATTGTCAAGATGGAAGTTGACCTGAGTAAGTATTCGGCTGAAATCCGAGATTCTCGTAGGTTCAGCGCTGTTCTTAATGCCATCTATGTTTCAAGGCGCAAGACTATATTGAACAACCTGTTATCATTATATTTCGGATCTGATGAAAAAAAAGCTCTCAAAGGGGCAAATCCGGCAGATATGAGAGAGTTACACGACGAGGTACGAAAAGGTTTAATAAATATTCTGCTGAGGGTAGGCATAGATCCCGGCAGTAGAGGCGAAGAGTTGGATGTCGAGAAACTGATTGAATTGTCAAATGAGTTGTCTGATGATATGAGGAATATTAATCTTGACAACATAGTGCACAAATGAGAAACTCCCGGCGAAAAAATCATTATCCATGAATGAGCTTCAAGACCGTGTTACTGTTATTCATCTGTGTAATCGTGAAATTAGTGAGTAAAATAATTGCAGAAGTTATTAAATTTTCAAGCTTTAAGGAGTACAGGAAATGATTCTTCAAGGTAAAACAATTCTCATTGCTAATATTTCAGGTAGACGGAGTACTGGTTGGGCCATAGCGCAGTCTCTTTCGAAACATGGGGCAAGGATAGCCTATACATATCAAACTGAACGATTCGGTAACGAAGTCAGGAAATTATTCGAACCCCTTGATTCAATAGATCTAGGAGAATGCGATGTAACATCAGATGATGACATAAGAAAACTTTTTGAACGATTGGGTAACGAAGTCAATACCCTTGAGGGACTTATCCACACACCCGCATTTGCAAAACAGGAAGATCTTGCCAATGATTTTGTCAACACTTCACGGGATGGGTTCAAGCTCGCTTTAGATATCAGCTGTTTTTCTTTGATAGCATTTTGTAAACAGGCTCTCCCTTTCTTGGAAGTCAGTGGTGGAGCCGTAACCACACTGACATATATTGGAGGGGAAAGAGCCGTCAAAAACTATAATGTTATGGGTGTTGCAAAGGCAGCACTTGAATCAAGCGTTCGATATTTAGCCGCAGATCTGGGGCCAAAGAATATTCGTGTAAATGCTATCTCTGCTGGTCCAATGAGAACGCTGGCTGCTAGAGGAGTGAAAGATTTTATGGTTATGCATGAGATGGCCAAAGAGAAGGCTCCCTTACGACGTAACATTGAGACAAGCGATGTTGGAGACACTGCCCTGTTTCTGTCTAGTGATCTGGCAAGGGGAATTACAGGGGAAATAATTCATGTTGACTCTGGTTATCATATAATTGGCATCTAGTGGCTGAACGAGTACTACCCACCTACTGTGTTGCTGCAATAATTCCGTAATCCTCACGTTCTTCAGTACGCTCCTTCTATACTCATCTTATAATGGTTTTCGGATAAAATCCGAGAAAAAACGGAGCGAGTATAACTGCAACCAAGCTTTGGTTTTTAGAAAAATCTAAAACCAAATCGGTTTTAGTATATTTGAGTAGTTCTCGTTCAACCACTGGGTTTCCATTCAAATATAAATAAACCCAAATTAAATGAGTTCCATTTTATTGCGTATTAGCACACACCCAAAATAGCATTGTAGCAATTTATATAGAGTTGTGCCAGCCCGACGAGCGTTCCCGCCCGAGAACGTACCGTTCGGTACGGGCGGGCAGTATGCACTAACTCGTCCACAAAATTCATCACATCTACTCCTCCTAGAATTTGTATGTTTTCTAGGATTATACACTACTTACCTACTTAATATCCTAAAAAGCCATTTTTAATGTATAGGTGAAAATCAAGTGTTTTTGCAAATTTATGAGAAATTTCACTTGAAAATTGCTCTAAAGTAATATAAACATGCCTATGATGTTCGAAATAGACAGCGGCTGTATATTTCTGATAGCATAGTCGCAGTCCATTTAACTGTTATATTTCTTAAAAAGCATTTGCAATCAACGCATCGATTGCGTACAATGTAATGCAAAACATACAGGAGATTTAACATGAGTACAGCTATATCAATTAGGATTCCCGATGAATTGGCTAAACAACTAAACAATGTTTCTAAGGAAACCGAGAGACCACGGTCATTTATTATACAAAAAGCTCTCGAATCTTATATGGAAGACTATGCCGATCTTCAGATAGCCCTTGATCGTTTACACGACAAAACCGATCCAATAATTTCCAGCAAGGAGCTTAAAAAATCTCTTGGCCTATAGTGTTGTTTACAAAAAATCTGTCCACCGTGATCTCAAAAAATTGAGTAAAACTGAAGCTCGTAGAATTATAGATCAACTTGAGCATGACCTCTCAACAAGACCAGAAACTTATCCTATTCTAAAGGGTCAGTTTGCAGGGCTTCGAAAATATCGTGTTGGTGATTATCGGGTTATCTACGCAATTATTGAAAAAGATGTTCTTGTTTTAAGGATTGGGCATAGACGAGACATTTACAAATAATATGACCACTCATCCGAAATATAACAAGTGGGTGAAGATGGACGCAAAACAGAACTCTGAACATCTTTAATTACTTTTACTATCAACATTTCTGTTTCTTCAAATGACACTCTGCTTTTTGTTTTACGCCACTTACCCACAACGTTAGCATAAATATTGGTGGACAATCTGAGAGATAAAATTCTTGAAATAAATTGAAATTATAAATATAGGGTAAATAAGGTATCACAGAACGATTCACTCGGAGGGATCATCTCAATAACCATGAAGCGGAGTGGTATAGGATATTGCATGAGTTTCCATGGCAAGAATAGGTAACGTATGCTGCAGCATATTAATACGCACTAACTCGATTGTATAGTCTTTCCATTTTAATTCGTTGTACCGTTAATAGTTGCAAATTATTGATACTGTAAGGTGGGTATTACCCACCAAAAATCACTTAATCTTAATCATAATCGTACTCTATCCACTGAGATTAAGATTATGAGTACGAGTAAGATTAAAAGCATAAACTTATTCAATGTATTCCGTAATCATTTTTATGCGATAGCACACCCGCCTGAACAAATCTCATTCGGGCAGGTACCCAAAATGGCGTTTAGCAACTACAGGGAAGTAGTTGCCCGCCCGGATGAATCCATTCGGACGAGGTAGCCATTTTGGAAGAGTTGTACCAGCCCGAACGTACCGTTCGGTACAGGAGGGCTGGATGCACTAACGCGTCCACAAAATCCATCACATCTACTCCTCCTGGAATTTGTATGTTTTCTGAGATTATACACGACTTACCCACTTAAAACCCTAACCTGGACAATTCAGAACCTATCAGGGGTTAATAAATTACAAATTACAATATTCGAATTATCAAACCAGATTGCCAGCCCTGTTAAATATATATGCTGGTATTTTCATTTGCATTTATAAAAAATGCTACTTTTGAAAGTTTTTTATCATGACACATCCTACATGATTTAACAGGGTAAAAATTTTAGAATTTGTTTGTTGTGATTTATTTGTTATTTGGATTTTATTATTTGGTGCTTATCAGATGTTCTGAATATTTGTTTAAATAATTATTTTGCCAAAGCTTGTCCCTGCATGCCCTGTTAAATATTCTATTAATTAAGGTATTATATATAAAAAATTAACCAACTATTTTGTGAACAACGAATAAAATTTATTTCACAGGGTAAATTTTGGACAGGGAGAGGTCAAAATATTTTGTTAAGAAACTAAATTTTTTCTAAGGTGAGCTTAGAAAAAAAGCCGCTTTCAGCGGGTTGTCATTCATCAATAATAATTCGATAGGGACTCCCATTTTAAGCCTTCCTGCCCGACTTCTCCATTCAGGCGGGTAGTATTTTTTTTAACGCAGAGGCACAGAGGTCGCAGAGAAAAAACAAATTTTTGTTGTAGAAGTTCAAAATTTTGAACCCCTACTTTCGCTCTGCGTCCTCCGCTCCTCTGCGTTAAGGTAGTTTAGTTTGAAATTATCAGTTTAATAAGATACAGGGTCAGACCTTGAATATGTAAGATACAGGGTCAGACCTTGAATATGGAATATGCTTGACAAGCATGAGTATTAGATCGATAATATGCCGTTATGGCACAGCCCTGGAGAATACAATATGAAGGTGCAATTTATCACCGTGTCGGAGGTGTAAGCAGAGGAGAGATTTTCTTACCAATGACGATTATTCAAGATTTTTTGGAATATATGGCAAACGCCAGAGAAAAGTTTAAATTTAGATATATTTGCATTTGTCTTGATGGCTAATCGTATACCATATTCTTTTAAGAACGAATGATGCAAATCTTTCAGAACCATGCAATGGATACAGATCCGCCTATAGCATTTATTACAATCGTAATCATAATCGCTGTGGATATCTTTTCCCGGGGAAGATATAAACGTTCTTGTCGAAAATGAATCTACTGGCACATTTTAAGTTTATATACATTTAGATCCCATACGAGCCGGCATGGTTGAAAAGCTGAGAAAGAGTATAATTGGGTAGCTATCATGATTATGTTAACACAATCAGGAAAGAAATGATGGGTAAACAGCGAAGCTGTTTAGAAGACTATGTAGTGACAGAAGCAAACCAAGGAGGAAATGTCGGGAGGGAATATAGAAAATTGATCGAGCTTTATCAAGCGGAAAGTAACTGTAGAAGAGATAAAGTATGGAATGATTTTACGGAAGCGATAAGTTTGGCAAATTGGGTACCTGAGAGGAAGTTTATGAATAGACGGAGAAGAAGATGCTGACTTCTAAGAATAAACCGATGATGGTGTGATCCGAAAGGTAATAGAAGAGATAATACATAATTATAAAATAGACAGGGCCACACTACTACAAAGAAAAAGGCATCTCCCATTTGAAGCCAGAGATGTAAGTATGTATATATTGAAGACGTATGGAGCTATCAAATAAAGCAATAGGAGAGATGTTTGGGTAAGTAAATTCTCTGTGTCGGCAGCAATACATAAATGGCCAAAAATGCCCTGATAAAGCCTTTAGAAATTGAGGGAGATTACTTACGCATTCAACATAAAGGTCTGACCCTGTATTGTTTCATTAGAAATTTCACTTGAAAATTGTTTTAATGTACAAACATAGCTATGATATTCGAAATATGCGGCTACTGTACATATTCCTGATAGCATAGTCGCAGTCCATGACTAACTGTTGGACAATAATATGCAACGAACTGATTTTGCTGAAGTATTACGGGCTTTTTCCAAGTTTTCCATTAACATGCTGAAAATGTTTTCCAAGGTACAGAATACCTTGACAAAACAAAAGAAAGAAGTTATCGACCTATTGTGGTTTTGAGGAGATGAAGGTATTTTTATTTCATTAAAGTGCCAAAAGACCTGACAAAGAAAACGATTGTGGATTGGTAAATGGGCAAACAAAATACTATAAATTAGCCATCAAACAACTTAAAAGAATTAGAACCTCTCGAAACTGAGGCTACTGGTGTGAACACCCGAGAAGAGGTAAAATTAAATTTTAAGCCAATAAGAATTACGGTTACTCATGGAATTGTATTAGTTCGAAACATACGAAATTGTTATTAGGTAGAAGATGAAATTGCGTGCAGAGATGGTGAACATTCTGGTTTCTTATTTTTCTGTAACGATTTCTTAAATATACTCTAAAATTTAGAGAACTATAAAAAGACATCCAAAGATATTTGGACAGTCATGTAATCACTCAAGGAAGAAATAGTAACCACATTAGGTTCAGAAAAGACAATATATAATTTTACATACTCAATAATGGTATTTTCCCCAAATCATTTTCTTTATCTCGAATAGGTAAAGAGGTTGAGATCAACAAGAAACTAATTAATAAATTGATTGACAGAATCTCATATGGATCAACTCGTTATTATTGAAAATGTATCTGACGCCCATCAAAAGACTTGGGGGTTATGAAAGGTTTAAAATCAAGAGAATCTATGGGATATGACTCACGATTGGGTGAAGGTATTGCTAATGGGATGAGCTATGTGATTGATCTGGTGTTAGATGAGAAGAAAAATCGGAGACCTGTGCCGAAATAATGGAAAGAGTCAAGACTGAAGACAATAAAGAATCAATGATTCAAAGCTATCGATTGGGCTATGGCTCCCATTACTTTCAATATGTATTTGCTGCTTCAAAGGCGTGGAAGAAATGAACTAATAAAAAGATCTGGGACCTGATAAGAGCTGCTTTAGCAGAATATAATAAAGTCAGAGGGATGATCATAACTACAATCAAAGATAGATAACTTTGAGTCGTTATAGTAAACAAATGCGAAAATCGTCTGAAGTTGAAATCGGAAACAACTTTTTATTGATCAGTTAAAAATGACGATTTACTATAGAAAGGGTGTAACTCTATATCATATCAACACTGTCTGGATGAACAGACAGGAAAGCTGATGCGGTTCGGAAATACCGTGCAAAGCAGAAGTAAACTTTGGGCCACCACCACCGAAGTTGTCACCTATGAGCGTTGCGAAACAATATATCGAACAGTTTTCTGGATTTGTAATGGAAGCTACATCCATTAAAGAAAATGGCGGCTTATTTGCCGGAGAAGATATGTCGAGTCGAACAAGGATGGAAGATTTGTGCTTCTAGTAAGAAAGTCAACTTCCCCTTATTCGCAGAGATGAACCAGGACCATGGAGTCAATGTTTCCTTGTCTGGATGAGTCGATCTCATGGATATATTCGATTCGAAAGCAAGAAAAAAGTATGGTAGCGTTGAAAAATGCAGCTCATCATTCTTCCGGCTTGGAGGGGTGACAAGGCGTGAACATTTCAACGCAGAAGGGCTGCCAGATCTTACTACATTTACGTGCAAACTGAAAAATCCAGATTAATCAAAGTTGTGGTTATTGCATGGTGAGACCGAGCAAAATCAGTGTGACCACAGCCCCGGAACGATGAGATTTGCCTCTATTATTATTGATCATTAATAGTCAAGCCAATTCGACTTCGATAGCCTTCATATCAGTTCTTGGTTATCGAACGGTGACGCTGTCATAACAAAATTCTTGGTCTGTCCGACAGGAAGAAGCTATAATTACCGCACAGCATATCTTGATGCAAATTTCGACGTATTATGGCTCTGATGTAGCAGCTATTAAAAATATCTCATCGGTATCCCACTATCGCTTTCAAAGAGATATACATCAAACCCGCAATACAACAAAAAAAACCACATTAACAGAGTTTTTGGAGGTAGAAAGATGGATAAATTGATATGATAATCCCACGGAAGAGAACTGGAAAAACGAAACCGTAAAACCTATGGGAACAAGGGAAACATTAAGTTATCGACACGATGACAATGAAAAACAAGAAAAAATATCTTCGCAAAGTCTATAAAAGAAAGTTTAATCTTGAAGTATCTCAGCACAAAGCTGACCAATAACGTTGCTAATATGTACAAAGAGATGATCAAGCTATGCTGTGCTCTTTTAACTAACCTCAAAGTGATTATGAAATTAAATCATCTTTGAAAGCTGCAAGTAGATCTACTTATTAACACAAATTAAAAGAATATATACGGTTATTGTGTTGTAACCATTATCATTATCATTCTTTTATTTTTCAAACGTAAGAATGATAAAAATTTGAAAAAAGAATCCCCTTCTTTTTATATAAATGACTATCATTGATAGTACTATTTTTTTGGTCTTTGGGTTTTATTTTTAAACGGCAAAACGTTTTCAAAAAGATAATTCTCCTCAACAGAGTCAACTATCTCTCATTAGTTATGCTGCTGATAGCCTCATATTGATTCCTATTATTATTGACTTTATTAGAAGATCTTCATAGAGACACTGGTTTTGGCGAGTTTCTGCAAAGGTCAAACGGACAATCGAAGCCACAGACAATGGTAGATTGATATTGTTGCTGATAATTATTATACAATGAAGTTGATTGTTAACAAATGGCGAGAATGCTTGGGGCGGGCACTTCATTATGGAGATGTCGCTACTAAAATACCTACCCTCATTATTGATGATGAGAGTAAATCGAATCATCTTAATCAACTGAAATACATTGACGGATTATATGCAAAACAGGGAGTAAAGCTATTATTGCTGCAAAAACAAAATAATTTTCGTACAACAAGTCATTACAGTGAGCGAAATTGCAGAGGACGCTTTTTAAATCAATATCGAGGGACACCACCACTATTTATTTATTTATTTATGATTCTGTTGATTTAATATTGATTTTCGCTAACCTTTAGAAAAAAACAGGTGCTGCGTAATTCGCCTGTGAGTATATTGGCTTTTTGTATTATTCGAAAAAAGCTATTCATCAACAGAGATATTATTTTCCAAAAATTTTAGTGGGAAAAATTTTGACAATGCAAAGTAATTACTTTTATAATTACTCAATACGAGACAATATTAATACTATTATGGGTAAATAATATGGCGAATCTTATTAAAAATAGGCAATTCTCAAGGAATTAGAATACCAAAAGTTCTTATTGAACAAGCTCACCTGGAAGGTAAAAATCTTAAATTTCAATGAAAGATGGCTTACTGGTTTTACCCAGTAAACAAGCGAGAGAAAACGGGATGGAGAGAGGCAATGAAATCTCTTTAAAGAATGGTGGGGGTAGAGAGCCCATAGATAAAGAATGGTTAGATGCCTCTTGTATCTGAAAGCGAATGGGAATGGTAATGCCAAAGTTAAACGATTTCAAGTATGGCTCGTTCAACTAAATCCGACAAAGGAAAAGAGATTAAAAAGACACGTCCTTGCGTGATAATATCACCTGATGAAATGGGGTCTTTAGCCGACAGATTATAGTTACTCCTATGACTACAAAAGGCTTTAGTTTCCCTTTTAGAGTGCATTCAAATTTAAAGAAAAGCAGGACTTATTCTTCCATGACCAGATTAGAACCATAGATAAATCAAAGGCTAGAAAAATGGCTTGGTTGGCATCGATAGAATATCAGCAAGTTGAATTGTGTTCCCGTCTTTGGGAAATGTTCGCATATTAGAAGCCATAAAAAAAGCGAACAAGGCGTTGCACTGGAGCCAAAACAGCTCATTTTTTTTCGTAAATAACTTTGCTGCCAAAGTCTGTGACTTATCAACGGTTCACCTGTTTGTTGTGTTGGTCCAGAGAACTTTGTCGTGAGAATAAATATTGGTGGGCAATCTGAGGTATAAAATTCTTGAAATAAATTGACAGAGTTGTGCCAGCCCGACGATCGTTCTGGAGGGCAGGATGCACTAACTTGATTTTCTCCTATCAAAATTTGCATTATAAATTTTTATCAATCCCTCGTCTGCAAAACTGAAATATTGCCCATCCCCAATTATGAGGTGATCTAATACGGTTATTCTCATAATTCTTCCTGCAAAGACAAGTTCTTCGGTGATTTCCTTATCTTCATTGCTTGGTTTGGCATCTCCAGATGGGTGGTTGTGTGCAAACATCATTGCAGCGGCCCCAAATTTGTTTGCCAGGTTGATAATTTCCCTGATATAAACATTACTCATCGTGACCGTACCCTCGTGTGCGGTAACCATATCTATGACGTGATTTTTGCTGTCGACAAATATTACCTTGAAGATCTCTTTTTTAAGGTCTCTCATCTTTGGTAAAAGAATTTCGTAAGCCTTTATCGATGAAGATGCGAGCCCTTCCAGTTTTTTGGGTTCCTCCAGTATTCTCTTTCCCAACTCAACCGAGGCCTTGATCTGAGCAATTTTTGCGTGATTCAACCCCTTAATACTGATCAAATCAACCGGATCTAATTTGTCCAGCCCTCTCAATCCTTTCGCTTCTCTTATTATCTGCCTTGCCAGATCTACAGCGCTTTTTCCCTTAACACCAACACGTAATATTATTGCTAAGAGTTCAGCATTTGTAAGGGTATGGGAACCGAATTTTAATAATCTCTCCCTCGGCCTTTCATCTTTTGGCCAGTTGTTTATTGAATCTTCATAAACCTTCACATTTGGCTTCTTGTTCATAATAAGTAAAGACTGATCTAAAATAACAGATTAAGTAACTACCCCTTGTCATAGGAGTCGGGAAAATCATTAAGTTGGACTCTTTCTCATGCAATGAGAAGGGGCACCTTTGCCTGCCTGCTTATCAGTTAAAGAAAGGAGTTTGTATGGAACAAATTTATCGGATATAAATTGGATTTGAGAATATCCATGGTTTGTTTTCTCGGTAAACCTCTATTCGAAAAACACCTTTTTCATTGTTTAAATATTCCAGAGTAGAACCATTTCTTTCTGCACATATTTCTCCATCCTTCAGGAGTTTTATGGTGGCAGGGTACGGAGTCTTTGTCTTGAAGTGAATCTTTCCTCTCTGATTAAAGATCTCCTTACCCATGAGATACGTCCCTTCTTCAGTATCAGCAACGAAGGAGAAACCTGTGGCATCTGCTAACAAGTCAAAAGAGATGTAACATCTCCCTTCCTGATGTGCGTTACAGACAGATTGAATGGCTTTATCAGATTTTGATAATTCACCTTCTATGAAAACATGGGTACGAAGAGTCTGAAAGAGTTCTTTGTAAGTAAAGAGAGGCCTCCTTGCGAACGGTATTTTTCTCAGATGTGCATCAATGCCCGATATTCCGGCTACTTTTCTGTGTTTTCCTAATTGATCCCATAACGATAATAATTTGGGATTGGGACCCTTTATTTGTAAATGAGGATATTTACAGAAATGCCGGAAGTTTGAAATTTTCAGACCTTCAAACCAGTCAAGAAAATATGACCAGATTTCAATACCTGCAAAGCCATTCCTCTCCCAATCTTGCCATCCATTAAGATTTATCATGAAGGTTTTTTTTCTCAAACCCATAGGGTGAACAATATATGCGGTGCTGCCGTAATCAACGGCCTCCTCAAGACATTCTCTGGAAGACATATATTTATATCTGCTTAAATCAACATCTCTATTGCCAGCTAATGGTTTGGTGTTTAGCGCCAGGAAATGACCTTCCCGTCTTGGTGATGCTTCCATACCGATAATAACCAAAAGTTTGCCATGCCATCCTTCCCATCCTTCATGCTTCGGTAAAAGGGTGTTGTGGTCTGACAGTATTATGAAGTCGAGATCGGTATCCTGTGCACTGGTTACTACCTCATGAATCGGAATATTCCCGTCAGAGTAGTCTGTATGAATGTGACAAGCCCCTTTAAAGTCTTTAAAAACCAAAATAGTCCTTTCGAATTGTAATGAGGGTGTGCTGTTAAGATCCCACTGCAAGAATGAGAGATTCAGGCAGTTCCCGTCAGAAATTCTTTGTTGTCCGTGCGGTGCCGCTACCCGACTGAATTCTTCATCCAGGCGGGATGATCTGAGATGTCGAACAGAATCACCAGGGTGGTCAGGTACCGTAACAAAGGAAAGTAACTTAGAAAGTAGAAAAATTTGACTAATTGATGATCCGGGTATTGATACCTTAACCTGCTTTAAATATTTTCTTTCATCAGCAGTTAGTATTATCCTTCTGATACGGTAAATGTAACGTGTTTATTTTTTCTTAAAGAAGCCGGCATCCATATGTTTATATCCGAAATCTATGCCTATTTTCGGTATGTGAACAGCTTTTTTTACCAAATAATTGGTAAGATTGTTTAGGTATGAGTTCCTGTTTTCTATTTGATTTTCTTTAGCATTTCAATAAATGCTTCAATCCTTGTCCTCATGGAACCACTTAATCTGCCCGGTTGATCACAATCCAGTGTAAGGATTGGAATATTAATATATTTCCGAATGAGCCTGTCGTAAATTTGCCTGTGGCAAAAACTCTGGACATAGTGAATGATACCTTCTATCTTTCTCAGTTCTATTTCCTTCTGTATGTCTTTAATATGGTAGAAAATATCAAATGGATACGTGTAACGAATATATTGCTCTGTTAATGTTTGAGTGTGGAATGGCATACTAAATTGCCTCTGTACCTCATTGAATACCACATGTACCCTTAACTTTCCCAGAAATGAATACAAATCACAGCAAATTGGAGGTACACCAATATACCCTAATCTGATATCATAATTCATTTCAGAACGGTCATTAGCATTTTCAAGAAATTCCAGGGCTTTTTTTTCAAATAGTTCGTAATCTCCCATTAAATCACTGGTGGAAACATTCCAAATGTGATTTTCCTCTCCCGTGACCTTATCGTCTTCCCATGTAAGACGATCGATTTCGTGCACGGTTTTTCTGACTTTATCTAATATGGTTTTCATTTGTTGTGCAACTTCGAGATCAATCCCTAATGTCTTCGCCAGTAAACACAACTGATGATAGAGAAAATCCTTGTCTCTATTATGAGGATATGAGAATGGAATTGTTTCAATCCCTTCTGTCTGTAATAACTCGATTAAGGCCTGATTGTTGCTGCAGTCTCCTTGAACAACACCTATGATTTTTTTTATGCCTGTTTTCATTGTAGCTGCATACAGCCCCTTTATCCATGCACAGGCATTTCTGGGCAAGCCTTTTAGTTCTGCAAAGTCAACAAGGGCGTCAGGAGCATTGTCACAAATGAAGATATTATTTAAATCGATTGGTATATATCCTGCAGCATAAACGATTTCAATCGGTATTGTTGTCGTAATTCCTATAGCCCTGTCGACTGATATACGATAAGACATGGGAAATGACATACCAATGTTAATAAAGTTAGTAGAATTCATTTTTCGCTTTTCGCGCAACAATTCAATGTATAGAAATTCCGTAAAATTTGCAGCTCTTTTCCTTCATCTTTTTCTAGCGTAATTTGAACATTTTGTCAAGACAATGGTTATTGCGGTACAGTTAATTCCCGTTTCTTCCCGTTCCTCATAAAATACTTGAGTGTTGACATGGATTTTGTGCTTTGCTATAAATTATACTCATCTTATAATGGTTTTCGGATAAAATCCGAGAAAAAACGGAGCGAGTATAACTGCAACCAAGTTTTGGTTTTTAGAAAAATCTAAAACCAAATCGGTTTTAGTATAGCAACTTTCAGTAGATAATTGAAGGATGTGAATTGTAAAATCATTTTTCCTGTGCGGCTGCCAATTTTCAGACAGGTAAGTATGACTGTCTGAACCGTGAACCGGTACAGGTGCAGGCAGGTTGATCTTAACTCAACCTGTGGAGACGGTAAACATGGAATATAAAGATATTATATATAAGACACCTGTCAAAGAGGGTTTAATAAATTACGAAAAGACATTTGAAGGATTTGATTGGGAAGAAGTAAAAAACCATTTTAAAAGTTTTTCGAATCATGGAGTAAATATCGCACATGAGGCCATCGACAGACACACATCTACAGATCATAAAGACAAAGTTGCCTTAATATGGGAAGATGATGATGGGGTACAAAAGGGGTATACGTTCCTCAGTATCAAGAGGCAATCCGATAAATGTGCAAATGTTTTGAAAAGTATCGGTATCGAGAAAGGAGATCGAGTCTTCCTCTTTTTACCCAGAGTTCCCGAACTGTACATTAGTATCATTGCTATTGCAAAGGTGGGAGCCGTTGCAGGTCCAATGTTTTCCGCATTTGGGCCGGAAGCGATTATGGACCGTCTTTTAGATAGTAACGCAAAAGCCATTATTACGACACCTGAATTGAACCAAAGGCTCAATGAAGTCAAAGACCAGTTACCTATGCTTAAAAATGTCATCCTGGTCGGTGCAAAAGATATTCTTAACGAAGATGAGCTGAGTTACGAATCCGAAATGAACAAGGCTTCCGAAGTGTGCAAGATGAGGTGGGTTGACCCGGAAGATTACCTGTATATACTTTATACTTCAGGCACCACAGGAAAACCTAAGGGGGTAACCCACGTTCACAATGATATGATTTCTCATTATATAACAACGAAGTGGGTTCTTGACTTACAGGAAGAGGATGTGTACTGGTGTACGGCTGATCCTGGTTGGGTGACGGGATCAGTGTATGGGATTTGGGGGCCGTGGCTCAATGGAATTTCACAAGTTGTATACAATGGAAGGTTTGATGCGGAAAAATGGTACTCAATTATAGAAAAACACAAGGTAACTGTTTTGTATACAGCGCCAACGGCATTAAGAATGCTCATGAAGGCTGGAGACGAAGTCGTAAAGAAGTATGACTTAAGCAGCCTGCGCCATATTTGCAGTGTTGGAGAACCATTAAATCCTGAGGTTATTAAATGGGGGATAAAGGTTTATGGCTTAGCTATCCATGATAACTGGTGGCAGACCGAAACCGGGTCAATAATGATAGCAAATTATCCCTGTTTGCCTATTAAACCCGGTTCAATGGGGAAGCCATTTCCAGGAATTTGTGCCAGCATTATTAATTCCAAGGGTAAAGAGTTGTCTTTCGGAAAGCATGGTCTTTTAGCCTTGAAACGCGGATGGCCGTCAATGATGAGAGAGATTTGGGGAAACAGGCAGAAATTTGATGAATATTTCCGGATTTCCGGTTGGTTTGCAACTGGTGATACTGCTTATATGGATAGCGATGGTTATTTCTGGTTTGTGGGAAGGGCTGATGACGTTATCAATACAGCAGGCCACCGTGTTGGGCCGTTTGAGGTTGAAAGTGCATTGGTTGAACATAAAGCTGTTGCGGAGGCCGGCGTTATCGGAAAACCTGATACGGAAAGAGGAGAAATAATTAAGGCCTTTATTGTACTTGGTCAGGGATATCAACCTTCAGAGATATTAAGGAAAGAGATACAGGATTTTATTAAAAAACGATTGGCAGCTCACGCATATCCAAGGGAAATCGAGTTTTTAGAAAGTGTTCCAAAGACGAGAAGCGGTAAAATAATGAGAAGAGTTTTAAAGGCGAAAGAGCTTGGATTGCCAACAGGTGACTTATCAACTTTAGAAGAAGATTAAGGGGATCAGCTAAAATTCCCGGTAATTAATCTATGTAAAAGGGGGCACTCCTGTCTTGCAATCCAGTTGAAAGTCCTTGAGACTCCCGATTCATAAACTTACAGAGATGACTTTGAGGCTTTCCATGAACTTCAATGCTACGTAAAAGCTCTTTGTATTCTTGTCATGATTGTCAATTCTGGTGCACCTGATGATGGCTCCATTTCCTGAAAGTGTAACGGTTTTGTTAGGAAGTCTGAAGGAAGAAATATTTGCGACTATTTCAAAAGTAATTGTTCTTCCCAGGGTAAAATACTCTATATAATCACCATCTACTTCAAAATAGACTCCGTTAGCACAAATGTTCTTTGAAATTGACTCGATTTTTGGTTCAGCAAACAGCGTTATTGGTAAAGAAAGTTCCAGTCTGGTATCTATGCGTCTATCAACTTCTTTAGATAAATTTTTCATAGTATTGTTTTAATAAAAAAAATAAAAATACTCGATTCTAAATAAGTACAGAAACCCAGATACTTACAGGGAAACAGTGTTCTTGATTTTCCTTGTCAAGTCTTCTACTTGTGACTTAAATTCAATATCGCTTTCCATCTTGTTCTTTATCTTATTTGTAGCAAAGATGGCAGTTGTGTGTCTTTTGTTTCCAAAATATTTTCCAACCTCCTGATATGAGGAGTCGGTTAGAGATTTAGAAAGATACATACAAAGTTGGCGGGACAGAACAATATTTTTAGATTTGTTTCTGGAATGGATATCGCTGCGAGAAACATGGTAATAATTAATTATTACTTTTTCAATATCCTGTAAGGTTATACTTTTTTCTTTATTAACATAGAGTTCGCTTAATGTATTGCTGGCCAGAGATAAATCTATTTTGCTCTTATTAATATTTGAGTATGCCAATACAGTTGTTAATGCGCTTTCCATTGAACGTATGTTTTTATTGAACTTCTCAGATATAAATTCAAGTACGTTTTCCGGGATTTTCTTTCGTACCTTTGCGGCTTTTGAACGTAAAATTTGCAGGGAGGTATCGTAACCCGGTTGTTCTATCTTTGCGATCATACCCGACATGAATCTGCTTGCTAAACTCTCCTTAAGTTGGACCATTAATCTGGGGTGGGCATCACTTGCGAACACTACTCTTTTTGATAGACTGTGCAAGGTGTTAAAGGTATGCAGGAATTCTTCCTGAACCCCTTTCTTATTAGATAAAAAATGAACATCATCAACAAGGAAAATATCAACACCCCGATACTTCTTCCTGAAAGATTCAAGTCCTCCACTTCTTAAAGAATAGACAAACTCGTTTGTCCAATTTTCAGCAGGTTTATACACAACACTTATATTGGTTGATTCTTTTTTCAGCCTGTTCCATACACCTTGCAGGAGATGAGTTTTACCTACTCCAATAGATCCATGAATAAAAAGGGTGTTAAATGCCACATATCCAGGTTTAGAAATTTCAAGGGCAGAAGCATAAGCTAATCTGTTACAATTACCAACAATAAAATCTTCTAACGTTAAGTTTTTATTATTGGTAAACATAGTATCCTGGTGAGAGGTTCTCTCTTCATTGGTATCTAAGGAATCTTTATTGCTGTTTTCTTTTTGGATGGTACTGTTGTCGATTTCAAATTTAATGGATGGATTGACCTTGGTTACATTTTTAATAGAATCTCGAATACATGGTTCAAAACTGTTGCTTATCTTTCTTTGAATAAAAAGATTGGGCACACCAATCGTAACGGTTTCGTTATTGAAGGAAAGTAACCGAATGTTTTTAAACCATAAATTATACATGCGCATACCAATCTTGGATTCGATTTCGCCAAGAACATCTTCCCAGGTATTTACGTTATTATTTATTGCAGAACGGTGCATATGGATGAGCAAAGTAAGTAGAAAAAGTACTATAAGATAGAAAAGGACTAAAACAAATAGATAAGTACTAAAATCTGAAATACCGGATGAGAATTTGCAAAATGAATAGCTGACAACTTTTGTTTGAGCTCCCCTTATTGCCACTACTAAATGAGGTCGGATATTAGCAAAATATCCTATTGTGTCAAAGCAAAATTTGGAATACTTTTTTTAGAAATTTTTTTAGAAATTTTTTTAAGATCATAAGGCTTTTTGCATCAACGGGATTGAACTTTTTATGGTAAAAAATAATTCTCATATAATTTTTTTTTAATCGTTCCTTTTGAGATCAATTTCTCTCCCATGGCACGATATTTTTCGCGCGAGGGTGGACTTTTACTGAAAAAAAATCACCTAATAGCTTGAATACATTAATGTTACGTAAACGGTGCTTAAGCTCACTCCGTGATATTGTTGTAAAATAGGCTCTGTTTTTATTTGTGTGTATGTTGTGGACAACCTGTGTAGAACCTGAAAGGCTTTACACGAATGGTAGATCAGCTCTCAATGAAAATACTTTCAGCTTTTCAAGGACAAAAGTGATAAAGTGTAACGTAGAAAAGATATCTAATAATGGTTGGTAGAGAATGTTTATTGACAAAACAAAAATATAATTAATGTGGAAAACCTCGATCAAAAAAAAGGACAAATCTTGTTTTTTTTATTTTGCTTTACAAATTTCTACCGTTATTTTAACATAGGCGAAATTCAGGTTGATCATAGAAGGTTAAGATTCTGTCTGAATGGATTTTTAGGAGAAATAAAAAGAAACTCTCTTCTTTTTCAATATCCTATTCTACGCAATTCTCCAAGCACAAAATCAAAACAGTTTCTTACTATGTCCTTAATATCAACAATCTACGCACCGTTTCTTGGAAAGTGGTTGATAGAGGAGGTGTCATGTCAAGAAGAATAATAAAGATAAAGCGAAGATGTCCCGGTGAACGATACGATATTAGCATATCTATCTGTAAAGGTCGTCAAAGAGTACATTATCCAAAGTGTCCGATATGCTGCTATAGAATAGACTCCACCGCTGATTCAAACAAGATATACGAAGAATACGATACTGATGTTACGTCACACATGAGAGAAAGCAACGAAGAGAGGAATATCGTACAGTTGACGGCAAACCAGGATCCGAATATTAGTGCCGAAATATTTAAGAGTTATGACATACGAGGTGTATACCCTGAAGAGGTAAACGAATATACCTCGGAAAAAATAGGTATGGCGGCCGTTCAGTTTTTTAAAAGTATAAAAAAAGAGATAGAAAATATTGTAGTTGCAAGAGACAACAGGTTATCTTCAAGCTTGTTATCCAAGTCCTTAATGAAAGGCATAAGAGAAGCAGGGGTTAATTGTATTGATATTGGAGGTGTCTCTACAGATGTTACCTATTTTACGGTAGCACACTTTAACTATGATGCGGGTATTACGGTTACTGCTTCCCATAATCCTTCCGAGTATAATGGGTTTAAGATATGTCATGAAAAGGCAATGCCTGTCAGTTTAGATACGGGCTTATCCAAGATAGCTGAAATATCACGTCAAACCCGATTGCCTTCCAGCCAACCACCGGGTAGGATTATCGAAAAGAACATCCTTGGTGATTATAAAAGACATGTTCTTCGTTTTGCTGGTCGTATTCGGCCCTTAAGGATTGTAGTTGATGCGGGTAATGGAATGGCAGGGAAAATGGTCCCCCTTGTCTTTGAAGATATGCCATGCAAAATTATCCCATTATATTTTAATCTTGATGGTAATTTTCCCAACCACGAACCAGATCCCTTAAACAGAAAAAACTTACAGGAGTTGCAGAAAAAGGTAATCAGGACGAAGAGTCATCTGGGGGTAGCATTTGATGGTGATGCTGATCGCTGCGTCTTTGTTGATGAGAATGGGCAGGTGATAGGGTGTGATTTAATTACGGCCGTAATTGCGCGAGAACTGTTGAAGAAGGAAAAAGGGGGAATAATTGTATATGATTTGAGATCAAGTTCTGTCTTATCTGAAGAGGTTAAGGCTTCAGGTGGTATTCCTCATAAAGAACTATTTGGCCATTCTCATATGATGGTAACGATGAGAGAGAAAAATGCCCTTTTCGGGGGAGATTTATACGGGCGTTACTATTTTAGAGAAAATTATTTTGCAGATTCAGCAATCATTTCCCTGATAGTAGTGTTAAATATTCTCAGCGATAAAAATGTGCCCATGTCTAATCTGATTGCTCCATTAAAAAGGTATTTTGCAACCGGTGAAGTTAATTTCATGGTAGAGGAAAAAGACAAAAAGATAGATGAAATTGCCGAACATTTTAAGGACGGTAAGATTGATTATTTAGGCGGAATTACAGTTGAGTTTAAAGATTGGTGGTTTAACGTAAGAAAATCTGATACCGAACCGTACCTTCGGTTAAATCTCGAAGGGAAAACAAAGGAGATAATGGAGAAACGTCAGAGACAGATTATCGACCTTATCAAGGAAAAATAATTGAAAGATTATCCTTTCTTTTATTCATTATATTGAATAAGTGTTAATAACATACATCCATTTTCCATAGTGCAAAACCAGGATGGTTCACAATATAATGAGCTGTATCGATGTCCCGGTATCTGAAACAGTCTAGTTCACCGGAGCTGGATTTACGCAAAACTATTGTGGTTTGCTTGCAAGAGAAAATGAAGCATAAGGTGAATGTTATAAAGCCATAACAAATTTTGTTATGGCTTTATAACATTTTAGAAACGTGCAACGAAGCCGATATCATATCATTTTATAGCATGAACACTTAGAAAATAGCTCTATAAAAAACACATCGTGGCATTGTGCTTGCGAAACTAACTTTTGTTGTCCTTAAACAATTTTGAGTGTTTTGTCTTAAAGAAGAGCGAGGTATGTATGTCGAGACTTGATATAAGAGCAAAGACACGTTTACCTGCGAAGGTCTCCTACCATGATGACAGCAATAGTGAAGAACAGGTAATAATAGCAGAATTAAGTTTGTGTGGGGCCAGGATTATAAACTTGAGCTACGAAGGCAAAGATATTATTACCATCAAACCACGACTTCCAAAATGCGATGAAATCGGTGTGAGAGGAGAGATCGTAAGGAAATGTGACGGAGGAGTCGCTACAAGGTTTTATTTTTCAGATACATCCGTGAAGAAAAAACTCTGGGAGTATATAAAGGATAATCTATCACAATCAGCCTTTTGCCCCTACTGTAACCATAGGATCAGTAATGGCGCAGAATACTGCATAAACTGTAACTTCTTTCTCAATTATCACGATACCGCTTACCTGGTCAAACACGACAGAGAAACCTTCGTGGCGAGACTCATCAATCGCTCACATAGACTGAACGTAGAACAGATGCGTGTGTTATTAAACTTTATGGATACCAACCTGCTCAGGGAAAAGGGTATCGCTCTACTGGGAGAACTTGTAGGTGCAGGTCAAGACAGACGAGATACGACATTCCCGCCAGGAGATCTTGTCCCCTTAGGAAAAAGCCATCGCAGTAAGAATAGGGGGAATAATCGTAACAGGTTGTATTTCAAGACCAACATAAGTCAACACCCAAAGATGATACAGATCCTTAAACTCATAGATCAGGTTGCAGATACCGAGGCAACCGTCCTCATTACAGGAGAAAGCGGCACAGGCAAGGAACTTGTTGCGCGTGAACTGCACTACAAAAGCAAACGGAAAGACAACCTGTTCCTCCCCATCAACTGTGGGGCCATTCCAGAGAATTTACTGGAATCAGAACTCTTTGGTCATGTTCAGGGTGCCTTTACCGGTGCCGTTAGCGAAAAGCCAGGTATATTCAAGTCTGCAGAAGGTGGCACGATCCTCCTGGATGAGGTCAGTGAGATGCCTACGTCACTGCAGGTAAAACTTCTCAGGGTCTTGCAATCGGGGAATACAACCCGGTGGGCAGCACGAAGATTCATCAGTGCAATGTGCGTATCATAGCCGCCACAAACAAGGATTTAAAAGAACTTGTAAGGGAAGGAATCTTTCGTGATGATTTGTTCTATCGACTCAATGTGCTCGATATTGTGCTTCCCCCATTGAGAGACCGAGAAAGCGATATCCCCATCTTGATTCAACATTTTCTGAAGATTTTTGGTATCAAGTTTGGTAAGGAAGGTCTCCACCTCTCTCAAGAAGCGGAGGTATTACTCTTCACGTACGACTTTCCCGGCAATGTTCGTGAGTTGGAGAATATCATTCAGCGAGCTGTGGTTCTGACAGAGGGAGAAATAATCGAGACATCTCATCTCCCGAAGGACTTTTACAGGAAAGGGGCAGCCGTTTATCACAAAGTAGAACATCCCAATTTCAAAGCAGCAAAACAGCATGTTATAGAACAATTCGAGAATGAGTATATTATTGATTGTCTCAGATCCGCGCAGGGAAACATCAGTAGTGCCTCTCGTAACGCTGGGATGAATATAAAGAACTTCCATCATAAGATGGTGAAATACGGTATTAATCCACAATCTTTCAAGAAAACGGAATAACAAACTAGGGTGTAAATACCAAAGCTTTGGTATTTACACCCTAAAAATATCACACGCCTTACCATATCCAAAAAATTATCAAAAATAGCTAATATATTTGAATCTAACCCTTTAGGATGAATCCTGAAAGGGTTATTTTTTTGTCACAGGATAAGGCAGTGAAATTGCTTTATTAATTAACGATGAGGTGGCGTTATGGAAAGACATTGTGTATTGGTCTCAGGGCCAACAGTTGCCAGTGATGACAAATTGATTTGTGAACTGCAAAAAAATGTATTTACATTGACGAATACCGATAACAACCGGATTGAATCAATACTAATGGAGAGGAAGGTTGATCTCATCTTAATCGAAATCTCTCACGGCAGCGATTCAGAAGTTGAAATCATCAAAAAGATCAAGAGCCTGTATCCAGGTGTTCAGATCATACTGATCAATGGGAATGGAGACCGGGAATTAATTGCCAGGGCATATGCCTATGGAGCCAAAGATGCCTTTCGAATGACGTACAAAACTCCTTTAATTGTAGAAATGGTAAAGGCAATAGTAAGGAAGTTATAAAGTAAAATGGCGTAATTGAAATTATTACAAAAATAGTTCTTGAAAGCTGTTATTTACGATTATTAAAGAAAAGATACGATACATGACATTTGAGTAAAAGAAAATAGGGATTGATGATTTCGCAGCAATTGTGAAATATCTACGACAGTGCTCGCAAGAATTATATGATATTTACTTGTTTTATTGTGAGAGGAGGTGTTTTATGAATGATGCAATAGTAGATGCGGAACTGATGCAGAATCTCAATATTTGATATTATTTTGCAGAAATTTGAAAAGGGTTTATGAAATGAATATATGATATTTTTTTAAGAAAAAACTTTATAATTGTAAGTTTCGTAATTTTAAAGGATTTGTGGTTATCAAGAGTAAGGTTGAACTGGATGTTGTTGCAGTGTATACGGCAGCTGGCAATAACGGACAGGTCGAAACACTACATATCGAGCACGTGTCGCAACGCCATGTGTCTACACAACCTTATAAAGGTTGCCCTGATCTGATAGTCGAAAACATCGAAAGACCGAAGTGGGACAATCAGAACAGTCGCTCAGAAATTCGTGCCACCATCAAGAATATTGGCGATGCGTTTGCTTTGCCAAGCATGTCCCAAGTGATTGACCTTAGCCCAGGTGGGCGACTACTACTAAAGCTGAGGTTCCCATTCCAGGACTTGCGCCAGGGGATACGGCATCTATTACCTTCTATTTGCCGTACCCGGTGTACAACCCTGACGCCTATCTAAGGGTAACAGCAGATTATAAAAACGGGCTCCAAGAATGTAAGGAAGACAATAACGCCAAGGAGTTCCATGAAAGAGGTTGAGAGTAAAAAGTCAAAGTGGTTTTTGTCACACCTGGTTTGATTAACGAGGTATATTACAAACAAAAATCAGCCTTTCAACTCTCGGGAGGAAATAGAGCCACCTTCTATGAAATAACTAACAAGAGCAAAGCAGACTTTTCCTACCAGATGATTCCTTCTGATAGATTTGGTGGAGGAGTAACTTATGGATCTAGCTTTACAAGCGCTAAAATAATTTCTAGCGACGAGAATAATAATGGCATCGACTTTAATCATCTTGCTCATGAGCTGGGTCATGTGTTGGGTCTTTGTCATCTTCGATATGACTGCTTTAGTTTTTTGCCGCCTGGTTCTCCTGGGACGGTGATGTGTCCTAGTGGCTTCCGAAGGGATAATCCTGACAAAAACTCACAGGAAAACAGAGAAAATATAGAACATCCATTGTTTAGGTTTAGGTTTGGTGATACTTTATTACCAGTACCAACTGTAGATTGCCAAGATGATACTGATTGTGGTCATTGTCCTTCTCGGTAAAAACACTTATTAGAGAAACGGAGGGTGTAATGGGTTTCTTGAACCGATTTATGGCAAGTCGTCTTTCTTATTTATTTATTATTTTCCTGGTCGCTCTTTCCTATGTGTCTACCAACAGGATAGTTTGGGCAGAAGCTGAGGTTTATCTAGCTGACGGAGTAACTCCCTTGAGTCAAGCACCAGAGTTGTCGGATGAGAAGCTTCCTTTACTGTTCGTGCATGGGCACAATTTTTTAAATGCGAATGACGAAGACTTCAACTTTCGCAAGAATTGGCATGATCCCCACAACGGCCTTCCCTCCTTCAAGTTAGCTTTAGACTTACCTGATAACGATTGGCTGTATATCGAACCCTATTATATACGTTTTCAAAATCAGAAGCGGTCAATTGTCGAGGATGCAGGTGAGATAGCTTGGGCAGTAGAGCACATCCTCCATCGTCACGATTCTAATTACGAACCTTTCACCTTGAATCCATCTACCAACGTAAAGGTAGTCATCATCGCTTTCAGTAAGGGTACGATTAGCTCCCGACTCTATCTCAAGAGCCTCCAGGAACAGCAATATAATCTTCCGCTTCCACGAAATGGTTTTAACCCAGTGTCAGAGTTCATCGCCATTTCACCTCCAAATCATGGCTTTGCGTCTAGCAATATTTTTACTAGTCGCAACCATGCGCTCAGTCAGCTCAACAATTGTAAAAGTAAGAACTGTTTATTAAATCTAGACTGCGGAACAACTAACAATTTCGGAGAAATTAACAATTTCATTGAGAACCTGAATGGTCATCCCATTACGGATACCCGTCCAGATCCGACGAATCCGAACTGGTCCCTTGGTGAATACCCGGGAGAGGCACCGGGAAGCCGGCGCAATAATGATAGCCTTCCTTCAGAGGGAACACTTTACGTCACAATGTATGCCGACAATGACGAGAACGGTATGGCTCGGGATTACGTTGGCGGACGTGACCCGTCGGAGGACTGTCAGGGGCGTATCCTAGCCCGTAACCTTGCACCCGACGCAATGAATATTGTGATACCACAGATTCCCAATCAACCTCCGGTAGAGTTATCTCCTTTGATTGATGCATTGATTGACGCTGAGGATCGATTGAAATTCAGTGTCCACCAGAATTCTGTCCACACACCAGAAGTTATCTGTAATGCACTTTACACTGCGGTGCGTCATCAGGCGCCACCAGAAGGCTTTACATGTCAAACTACTGGGAATAACGTCCCAATTCTTCCGCCACCAGGTATTGTGCTGCTATTCGATACCTCTGGTAGCATGTCATGGAAGCATGATGGTACTGTTGGTGTACCAACTAATGAACAGCGTTTAACACTGGCAAAGAATGCTGCCTATCCCTTCATGGAAATGCTAAGAGATCATAATGAAGGGAAAATGAACTTCGGTATTGCAACGTTTCCAACACACCCATGGGATTTCATGGCGGGCTGTAAAGCTCAGGAAATCACACCCATGACATTAGTCTCAGACACGAGTACAAACACAGCGATTACAAACACAATCTCAGGCTTAGTTGCAGAAGGCAACACTCCTCTTTTGGCTGGTATAAGTAGTGGTATCGGTATGTTCGGCCATGAGTCTAAACGGGCAATTGTTCTGCTCAGTGATGGATATCACAATTGTCCATCACGTGTTGATATTGGAAATACGGAGGTTACAAACATTATTAATCAATTGAAGACGGAATCGATAAGGGTTTTTACGATCGGTTTTGGAAGACCAGCGGATATTGATTATCCCCTTTTGGAAGCGCTTGCCAGTGAGACAGGAGGTAGATTTGAGCCTGTTACCACTGCTGCAAACTTCGATCCTACATCCTGGAATCCTGCAACGGCTCTTGATGAAGCGTACAAATCTATCTTAAAAGATGCTTTGGGGTTGCAAACAGCAGTGGATCCACTGGGAGCGATTAAGGGAGGGGAAAAAGTTACTCGTAAGGTGATGATCAATAAGAACGATAAAAAGGTTAGTTTCTTCTTGAGCTGGGTTACACCTCGGAAAGGTAGACTTGGTTTTCGTGTAAAATCAGCAGATGGTCAAGCAGTTGCAACAACTTCTTCAACTCCCGGTATTTCATTCCACGAAGGTGAGACTTATAAGATTATTACGGTAGATAAATCTTTCTTGAAACTGCCTGGTAAAGTTGGATCTTCCCCCTGGATTATAGAGATCAATGCCGGTGATAATGTAAATAACGAAAAGTATCAGTATAGTGTCATCATGGATTCCGTTCTGGAGATGAATACAACATTTGACAAAAAGTCTTACGGCACCGGCGATGTGATTACCATTTCTGCAACTATCACAGAGGCCGGAAGACCTGTAAGCGGACTGAAAGATATCTCTGTGAAGGTAACACGACCTGAGGAAGGTACTGGTAATTGGTTTGCGTTAAATAAAGTGAATGTTGATGACTTAAAGAAAATTCCTGAGAAGGGGGGAGACGAAAGTCTCTCGCCATTGATTCGTAAGGGTATACTTCTCACAGAAATTCGGAAGATAGCCTTTCCTGCTCAGTTAAGCCCCGTTACTATTCAACTTTACGATGATGGAAAGCATGGCGATAATAACGCCAGTGATGGAATTTATGCAAACCAATTTCCTGACACAAAAAAGGAGGGAACATATTCTTTTTACTTCCAAGCCACGGGGACGACAATGATGGGGAATGCTTTTGAACGTGAGGATGTGGTTCATAAGTATATAAATGTGAACGTCACACTAGAAACTATTGAAGTAAGCGTGGTGCGCCTTCCCGCTGTCAAAGATACATTGAACCAGTTTATGATCGTCATTACGCCCAAAGATGCATTAGGCAACTATCTGGGACCCAGATATTCTAAAATGATTAAACTTGCCACGTCCCATGGCAAATTTATCGATGTGTTGCAGAACAACCTGGACGGAACGTACAGCCAGGTACTTCAGTTACCTACAACAGTAAACATAAAGGAAGTGGTTCTCAAAGTTGATATCAAAGGTGAAACATTGCCCGTTAGCTTAGTAGAGAAACTGGAAAAATCCAAGATGTAATATGTGAACCATCAGTTCGGCTTACTTTTAATAAATTTTATCTGAGAGTCAACTAATTTTTTTTGTACAATTCTGAGATATTTGATGCAAGTGGGTTTTTTCATGTAGTATATTAAAAACTTATGTGGAGTTGCTTCAAACATCGCAAGTTTTTTCAGGCAAGGGGTAGAGAAAGGTCAATCTTTGTCTTAGAAAGGGGTATAGGCTCATTAGATGCTATTATCGAGGCTTTATGAGTGACGTAGCTTCCATAGATATAGTATTATTTTATAAAACTTAGCTAACCTAGTAAATTCACCATAAAAAATAGTTTATAAATAAGTACAAAACAAAGGAGATAATGGAGAAACGGCTGAGACAGATTATGGACATTGTCGGGGAAAAATAACTGAAAGGGGAGCTCTTCATTTATAATATGAAAGGTTAATCAAAATATTTATCATAAAAACTGCTGGGTATATCATATTTCTTTCTCCCAGCGATTGCAAAGTAATAGAGAGGTTCCCCTTCTATTGAGAGGCGGTGACGGTATCTCTCCAAACCCCAAAGCTGCTACTGTTATCAGACAGTTTAAAGACCACGAGGATAATTCCTCTCTTTCGTCATCATTCATGTTACAGAAATCTATAACATGATAAGCAACATAGATATCGGGCCTGTCCTGTTCAGTTGCCCGTTTTGCTTCCGGAATAATGTCAATACCTACAAGTCTGGAAACACCATATTTCTTAAGTTCCGCCCCCACCATTCCGTTCCCTGCTCCCAAGTCAAGGACTCTGAGTTCGGTGAAGTTTTCTAGTGATTGTACCACACTGGAGTTGAGAATTTGAGCCACTTTTATGGGAGAGCGGCATTTGAGATGATCATAAAATAACTGTTCATATAATCCGTGGAGGTTATAAATCACATCGTAATCATGAAATCGAATTTTTTTTCCTTATCAGGCTCTATTAGATTAAAGAACACTTTATCCTGATCGACATTTTGGCAATCACTCTTCGGAAATTGAATTCTGTATTGTTAGTGTATCATACAGTTTTAATAATAAAAAATATTATTATTCATGACAGGAAGTCATTATATGCAAATGCATTTTGAAAAATCATCAAAAATATGTTAACAATAGGTACAATAGGTACAAAAACTCCTATTCTGTGTGAGCAAAAAAATAACGCCTGAAATGGATTTGCCAAGAGCGTTTCAGATTATACTCATCTCATAATGGTTTTCGGACCTGCCTGTGCGTGAGGAAAGGAGCGCACGCAGACAGGTAAAACCGAAAACCAAATCGGTTTTAGTATAAAATCAGACAGCCATATCTGTTATATTTAACAACATTAAACAGTATATCAAAAGAAGAGGCAAGTAATAGTATTTTTAAATTTGAGCCAGATCGTTTTACCCAGTTGATTGCGCATGGTCAAACAGTGCGGTTATTCTGTAAATTCCACTATACACTACCGATCTAGGTATTCATTGCTGAGAGCGATGCTAGAGTCAGGCGGGAGAACTGTTTGGAAGTCAGTGTGATCTATGGTGTGGTTCTTGATAATGCGGTGATAGGGTTCGTGCAGAAGAGAAAGGCCGAGAATGCTTCGAGATAAATACGGCAGGAGTTATTCATGTTCATACCAGATTTTCGGTGTTTGCGTTCAAATCTTTGGGATCGTAACGCCTGTTAATTTCACGATTAAAAGTCTGGCTATCAATCAGATCTCCGGAGTTTCCCTGCTGGTTGGCCTCGGGGTTAATCCACAAGAGAGAGAAACTGCATGTTGAACTTCGTATTTAGCGACGTCTTTACTGAAATGGCGGTACTGATGTTAGTGGCCGCCGTTACTGGTTACATTGGAGTAAGGTTACGTCAGCCACTGATCGTTGCCTTTATCGCAGTAGGCACTCTGGTGGGGCCGTCTGTTCTCGGCTGGGTGTCGGCAGACGACAAAGTCGATCTGCTGGCCCAGTTGGGTATTGCGCTACTGTTGTTTGTGGTGGGACTCAAGCTGGATTTACACATCATTCGCACCATGGGGCTGGTGGCGTTGGCCTCCGGACTGGGGCAGGTCTTCTTTACATCCGTCTTCGGTTACTTTATCTCCATTGCTCTTGGGATGACTTCAGTGACCGCTCTCTATGTGGCAGTGGCGCTGACCTTCTCCAGCACCATCATCATCGTCAAGCTGCTGTCCGACAAACGTGAGGTGGACTCACTGCACGGTCGTATCGCCATCGGATTCCTCATCGTTCAGGATATCGTAGTGGTGTTGGTGATGATTGGACTGACTGCGCTGGCTCAGGCCGGCAATACCGCCAGCCTGAGATGGGAAGCGATCGAGTTATTGTTCAAGGGTGCCATGTTTATTGCCGCCATTGGGATATTAATGCGCTATGTGTTGACGCCGCTGCTGCATCAGCTGGCCCGTTCTTCGGAGTTATTGATACTGTTCGCCTTCGCCTGGGCGGTAGCCATGGGATCGGCATGCGTACATTTAGGTTTCAGCAAGGAGGTGGGTGCCTTTCTAGCAGGTGTGTCGCTGGCCTCCACACCCTATCGTGAAGCTATTGGTGCACGACTGGTAAGTCTGAGGGATTTTTTGTTGCTCTTCTTTTTCATCGATCTGGGTGCCGGGCTACAGTTGGCGACGCTCGGCACACATGTGGTGCCGGCCATAGTTCTTTCGTTGTTCGTGCTCATCGGTAACCCTTTGATCGTGATGATCATTTTGGGAGCCATGGGCTACCGAAGGCGCACCAGTTTTCTGGCCGGTCTGACAGTTGCTCAGATAAGCGAATTCTCTCTGATCCTTGGGGCATTGGGTATGAGCCTGGGTCATATCGATGAGGATACCATGGGCCTCATTACCCTGGTGGGATTAATCACCATCAGTGCTTCCACCTACATGATTTTGTATTCCCATCCTCTCTATGAGCGAATCTTCCCCTGGCTTGGTGTGTTTGAGCGTAAGTGGCCGTACAGGGAAGAGGCTCATGATCAGATTACTGAAAAAAGTGAATTCGATGTCATCCTGTTCGGCCTAGGGCGGTTCGGCTCCGTGATCGGGCAGGAACTACTGAAACGGGGCCAACGGGTGCTCGGCGTGGATTTCGATCCCGTTCTTGTGCACCGGCGTGAAGGGCATGGCTATGCGGTGAGATACGGTGATGCCGAAGACCCTGAGTTTCTCACTACACTGCCGCTCAGGCAGGTGCGTTGGGTTTTAAGCAGTGTGCGAGAGATGCCCGTCAATCTCGCACTGCTGCATGGCCTGCGCGATCATGGTTACAAAGGGTGCGTGGCGGTAACGGCCTACGCCACTCACAATGCCGAGCAATTGGAGCACGCCGGTGCTGACTGGGTGCTGATTCCATATGCCGATGCGGCCGAGAAGGCCATTGATAAACTTTTTGGTGCGATCGTCAAGCTGCCACCTCAGGAGGACAGAAGGAATGAGCCGGTATCATAAATTTATAAAGGTAAACAGGAGGTATAACTTATACCAAAATTAAACGATTTTAAATTTACAATAAAAAAGTGTTCTATTTTACTCAGCGAAAATTGTTTTGGAGTGATAATATAAATTTTCTTGTTAAACATATTTTTTAGGATCACGTTTTTGATCTCAGTTCATCAAACGTGGACATGCCTCTCATACAAATAATTGGTTTTCTGTTTCAATATATCATAACTAAATAGTTATTCATATGGGAGTTTGACTTCGTTGCCAAAAGCATCAAATCGTAAAATCTCCATTCCTGTCTGAGTTACTTTTAGGATTAATTACCTGATAACCGCCCTGATGAGTTCGTTCGTCATCTCCAAATCTTTTCTGGCGGGCGGAAGGAGGCAGGACTTGTTGGGTGATAGAGTTTGTTTTCTGGAAATGTGTTTTAATAAATTGCTACTGCTTTTTAAGTGAGAGGTAAGTTTTATTTTTATTATAAATCACTCAAATTATGTTATAATGAAACCCTATTTAAGACAATACGGTTTCACCTTTTCAATGTTAAATATCGGCAAATTGTAAAACAAATTTGTATCAGGTTAATCCAACCGACCACAAAAAGTGTGGTGGCTGACTTTTGCGTTGTGCGCAAGGGAGATAGAGAGGATGGAAGAGAGAAAAATTGGGGAAACTAGCCTGGCCGTCAGTGCGGTCGGGCTAGGTTGTTGGGCCATTGGAGGAGATACTTGGCGAAATGGAAAATCGTGTGGATGGACAGGTATAGATAATGAAGAATCCATCAAGGCGATACGACGGGCCTTGGCGTTGGGAGCCAACTTTATTGATACTGCCGATTTATATGGTTGCGGGCATAGTGAACACTTGATTGCAAGGGCGATAGAGGGAAGACGTGATCAGGTGATCATTGCAACCAAATTTGGATTTCAAATAGATGAAACGACACGGACTACTACCGGTCAAAAATGTGACCGTGACTATGTTTTCAGCGCCTGTGAAGCCAGTCTACGCCGCTTGAACACGGAACACATCGACCTGTACCAGTTCCATTTGTGGAATTCGGATAAAGGAGAGGAAGTCCGAGATGTATTAGAGGAACTCGTGTCATCAGGAAAGATCCGCTATTATGGCTGGAGTACTGACAATCCCGACAATGCACGTCTGTTTGCACAAGGTAAAAACTGCGTTGCAATACAGCAGAGGATGAATGTGTTTGAGGGTAATTTTGAGACCCTGCGGGTCTGCGAATCACACAACTTGGCCAGCATCAATCGTGGGCCGTTAGCGATGGGATTACTGACGGGAAAATTCAGTTCTGACACGACTTTCCCGAATGACGATGTCCGGTATGATTGGGACATGAAAGAAGGTCCTCAGGCGGAACAACTGAGGAAACTTGATATGCTCCGTGATATTCTGACTAGCAATGGCCGCACCTTAGCTCAAGGGGCAATTTGCTGGCTGTGGGCAATAAGTTCTTCGACGATCCCAATTCCGGGATTTACGAACGTAAAGCAGGTTGAGGAAAATTTGGGTGCTTTAGAGTTCGACCCATTGTCTTCAGAACAGCTTCAGGAGATCGATCTGATTCTTGGCCGGCGATTACCTCCGGTGCAAAACAAGTCGGATGAAGGTAACCCAGATGAGCGGGACGCCTGATCCGTAACGTTAATAATTTTACCCATAATTCCAACCGTACAAACTGTTCTGAGAAACTATTGATATTATGTTTCAAAACGCAGGACTAAAATCATTTTTCAGCAAACAGGAGTCTCCGTATTTCTTAAGGAAATTATTTTGATATTGCAATGCTGATGTGCTGAAAATGTTTCAACGGACAAACAAACACAACTTTTCGATTCAAAAAGTAAACACTTTTTTCTTACATCCCAACCTGTCAGAGCCAGAACCAGAAAGGAATAAATTTCATATATGTTCTTGTTTTGCCGGGTTGTTAATAATCAGCTGTCTCCCTGCGCGAGTCCTCACTCAGACATGCGGTTTTCAAACGATAAAGAAGAGCTAAATTATAAACTTGTTCGATCTTAGGTCAACAGAGTTGTTAAAAAAACAAAAAATTGTCGGGTTATAGACTAAAATTGGTTGAAATCTGTCAACTTTGTTCTTTTGCGCATGAGTAGCGTAAATATATATGAATAAGGAATAAAAAGAATGTGTCCGGATTAAGAGTTTAATTTTCAAAAACGTTTTCTTTTTTTCAATATCAATATTTTCATATCTTAAGTAACTTGCAACTGATAGATTGCATTGAAATATAATTTCTCAGAAGATGAAGAGCCTGTATGATCACCAGCAAAATATTCCAATTTAAAACTTCTGGTATTCACCTTGCTTAATGTTATATAGAAGGAGGTCTGTCACCGATTTCACTGTAACTTAATTACAATAAAAGAGGAGAGAAAAAAAATGGAAAAAAAAGAACTCGTTGCTAAATTACTTGCCGCAAAACAAGCTTCAGGAAAAACTTATGATGAGATAGCAGAAGCTCTTGGTTACTGTAATGTATACGTAGCCCAACTTTTTCGTGCCCAAGCGCAATTAAAGGAAAACGCCGTATCAAAACTTGCCTCCCTTGTTCCCGGGCTCAATGACGAACTTCTTAATGAAATGCGAAAATGTCCTATGCGTTCGTTCGATCCTACTATTATTCAGGAACCTCATATCTACCGCATGACAGAAGTTTGTCTGCACTATGGTGATTCTATCAAAGCTATCATGAATGAAATCTTAGGTGACGGGATTATGTCAGCCATTGACTTTAAATTGACTGTTCATAAGGTCAAGGGAGACAAGGGGGAAGATCGTATGGTTATTACCATGAACGGGAAATTCCTCCCCCATATTGAGCAAACAAAATAGTTTTATTTGTTCTGATTTTGTATGTGTTATCGTGCTATACCATAGAATTTGGGAGGTGACAGACCTTTACTCTTTCATTTCCTCTATTCATGTTCTACAATTAGCGCGAGGTTTGCGATATTGTTGACATAGAGGTCGTTGATTTTCTTCATCAAAATCAGTCTGTTATTTTTTAACGCTTCATCTTCAACGTTCACGAAGACATTTTCAAAGAAATTATGAATAGGTTCTGCAAAGACATGAGTATATAAAAGTGATAATTCTTCATATTTTTTTGGTTTAACATATGCGAGGATTTTCTCTTTCTCACGTTTATAGAGAGTCCACAGCTTCAACTCTTCTTCTTCATTCAGTAAATTTTCATCAATCTTACCATGGGCTGTGCAATTCTTCCCGATATTATAGGTTCTCTCTACTACGGTTACCAGGCTCTTCCAGATAGAAGTTTGAGAGATCTTTGTTACAATTTCCAATCGATAAGAAAAATCTGAGATGTTGTCATACCCTGATTTCAATACCGATTCGATAATATCATAACGGTATCCTCTATCGAGATAATTGTGGCAGAGTCTGTCTTTGAAGAAATCTCTTATTTGTCCCGCGATTGTCTCATTATTGTTATTGGTACTCTTGTCCGGTAAATTTGACAATGCGCTCTCTAGTATGTTACCTAAAGAAAGATTCAGGCCTTTATCCTCAAGAATGCGTATTATTCCCTGTGCCTGCCTTCTCAAAGCATAGGGGTCTTGTGAGCCCGTTGGGATTAGACCGGTTGAAAAGCAGCTTGTAATTACGTCGAATTTATCCGCCAGGCTTAAGACGATGCCTGTTTCCGTTTCCGGTAAGACGTCTTTGGCATATCTGGGTAAGTAGTGCTCTGCTATTGATTTAGCAACCTCTTCATCTTCTCCTGCTTCTCGGGCGTATTCACGTCCCATAATGCCCTGTAGTTTTGGAAATTCTCCAACCATTTCAGTTAACAGGTCTGTCTTACACAATCGGGAAGCACGTTCAACTGATGCTAACTTTTCGGATGAATAGTTGAGGCCATCCGCAATGAAATGTGCCAGCTTGCCAATTCGTACTTCTCTATCGAGATAACTCCCAATGTTTTCATGAAATATGAGGTTGCCAAGGCCGTCAATTCTCTCATGTAACGGTATCTTTCTGTCCTCTTCCCAGAAAAATTTTGCATCAGCCAGTCTAGCCTTTAGGACTCGTTCATTTCCCTTCCGAGGTATCTCATTCCCGTCGGATTTTCTGTCAATAATAACAATAAATTCGGGTAATAGTTTGTTGTCTTTGTCCTTTACGGGGAAATATCTCTGATGCTCTTTCATTGAAGTTTCGACAACGTCAGGTGGAATTTCAAGATATTCTTTATCAAAGCTGCATTTTACGGCACAGGGAAACTCTACAAGATTCGTTACCTCGTTAAGCAGTTCTTCATCATCTAACAGGGTACCGTAACGAGAGAGCAGAGTATTTATCGAATCTCTTATGGTTTTGCGTCGTTCGTCTATCTCTATTATCACGTAATTACTTCTTAACGTCTCCTTATAGAAATCAAAATCGGCATTTTCCAGGTCTATTGTTTTGTTCGAAAGGAACTGGTGCCCGTTTGTTTTGCGGCCGGCCTTGACTCCATTCAATTCTAATCGAATAACATCTCTGTCAAACAGCGCCAGGATTGAACGTATGGGACGTGCAAAAGAGAATCTTCCCTCCCTCCATCTCATTGACTTTGGGAAGGTCAGGGACGTTATAACGGAACTTATCATATCAGGAAGAAGATCGAATACACGTTGTCCTTCTATCTCCTTTATTGCAAAGCAGTATTCTCCCTTATCAGTTTTGATTACCTTTAAATCTTCCACTTTGACACCCTGAGAATTTGCAAAACCGATAGCGGCTTTTGTGGGTAATCCCTCTTTATCCTGGGCAGCCTTTGCAGAGGGGCCCTTAACCTCCAGGACTGCATTCTTCTGTTTCCGGGGTAATCCGGTTACGGATAGTATGAAACGCCTTGGTGTACCGGTGGTATGCAAATCCTCATAACTCAAACGGTTTTCTTTGATCTGTTCGGCAAAAAGCACCTCCATCTGCTTGAGTGCAGGCACGATATAACCAGCCGGAATCTCTTCCGTTCCTATTTCTAATAAAAGGTTTGACAAGAATTTTTTCCTTCGTAAAAAATTCTACAATTGATTATGGGGCTGCATTACAATTGTAAAAATCAAGGTTATCTCTAAAAAAAACAATGCTCCCACATCAAACGATTTGTTTGTTAATTTTATATTTAAAAAATATTTATATTGTTTTTTTTTCAATATAATTAGAGAGGTATCGAGAGGTAAAGATAAAGGGAGAATAAGCCCTTCAGGATAAATATAAAAACTTCTTATTTACCAAAAAAATCGGTTGCAATAAATTCATCAGGGCTTAAAATTGGCATTCTGCAAATGCTTTTTTATACCCTCTTTCTAGTTTTTTTGGTATCTCAGAGTTAACTTTTTTCCATAAACCTCCTTAATGCTTTTTCGTATCGACGCGTCATTTTATGTTTTATATACGGCTTTTGTCAATGAGTTTTCGATAAATTCAAGAAATAGTATGGAGAATAACTGATTGTCTAAGATTGTCTATCAAAAGGAGTAGAGTGTGGAAATGCATGATAAAATGATCATCATATTATGAAAGGAGAAGAGAATATTCTCCTCGAAAACACCATTGAGTCGTTGTTTGCAATTTCGTATCTTCTTACTTTGTGGGAAGGGGAAGTATGTTTTGGTTAATTATGAACTCGTTAGGATCTGAATAATAATGAGCAGAGAGACAATCGCATCTATTGTTACGCCTTTAGGAGAGGGAGGGATAGGAGTAATAGAGGTATCCGGTCCACGCTCTCTAGAAATCGTAAATGCAGTTTTTCGGGGAAAAAACAAGAGAGATCTGAGAACTGCTGAATCAAAAAGTCTTCATTACGGAAAGATTTATCTGAATGAAAGAATTGTTGATGAAGTAATCATTCATATACTTCGAAAAAAGGATAGCTTTACGGGTGAGGATTTAGTCGAGGTTAATTGTCATGGGGGTATTCAGGCGGTCAAAAAGACTCTTGAATGTATAGTATTTGCGGGGGCGAAGAAGGTGAATTGGCAAGAGCTGGCCGATCGATCGTATCTTAATGACAAGATAGATCTTATTCAAAAAGAGGCGTACAGAGAAATACCTCAAGCCAAGACAAGATTGAGCGCAAAAGTTCTCCTTGACCAGTATAACGGTTCTCTCTCCTCCTGTTTGGAAAAGCTCGTTAAAAGGCTGGAATGCGAGAATAACATTAATCGGCATATGATAATGTATATACATGATCGATTAAAAGAAATAGGGAAAACTGCAGCCTTTGGGTGTGCACTAACTTCTCCTAAAAGAGTGATCATTGCTGGCAGACCCAACGTGGGAAAATCGACACTCATTAATTCGCTTTTACGAGTGGAGAGGACCATTGTCCATGAGGAACCGGGTACAACGCGCGATGCGGTTGACATTCTGGTCTCAATTCGTGGGATACCCTTTACCATTGTGGATACTGCCGGTATCAGAGAGACAGAGGATACCGTAGAAAAGCTTGGTGTTGCTGAGGCCCGGAATCAATTAAGGAAGGCAGACAAAATTGTTTATATACTGGATAATTCAAATCCCATTGAGAACGAAGACAGAGAGTTGATAGAGTCTATCATGGGGATATCAGAGGATTATCCAACACATAATGACGCTCATAAAAATCATCTTATTTTTGTGATTAATAAGATTGACCTCCCGCAAAAACTGGACGTGTCATTACTCGAGATAGAGCATTCATTTCCCCTGTGCAGAATAAGTGCCCTTGAATCCAAAGGCCTTTCAGATCTTGAAGAGACGTTAACGGCTGAATTTTCAGATTACATACAATACACTCCGGAAAGGGCAATAATTTTTACCAATCGCCAAAAGAAACACCTGTCAAGGGCCTTCGGAATATCAGAGGATTGTATTCGTTTCATTCAGGAAGGGAAAGACTTCCTGTATCACGTGAGTAAAATAAAGCAAGAACTTCTACGGTGTATGGAGTAAGGATAATGATGGTTTCTCAGATTTCTCTCCCTAACCCGGACAATCCTGAACTTAACAGTGGTTAACAATTTTTGTTAAGCGCTTAAAGGTTGATGTCTGCCGATTTTAAAAAATCACGAATCTTTTTCATGTCTTCCCAGGTTTTCCTCTTTTCAGCGGGATTTCGTAACAGGTATGCGGGATGATAGGTTACTATGAGTTTGGTACCTCGGAATTCATACATTTTTCCCCGTAATGTGCCGATACCGGCTCTTGAGTCGAGCAATGCCTGGGCTGCAAATGTTCCGAGAGCGCAGATTATCTTTGGGTTTATGAGGTCAATTTGCTGGAACAGAAATGGTGTACAGGAAATAATTTCATTGGCAGAAGGGTTTCTGTTCTCAGGCGGACGGCATTTCAATACGTTGGCAATATAGACACCGTCTCTTTTTAAGCCTATCGATTCTATTATCTTGGTCAAGAGTTGCCCGGCTTTCCCAACGAATGGTTCTCCTTTGATATCTTCATAGTATCCCGGCGCTTCTCCCACAAACATGAGATCGGCGTGCGGAGATCCCGTTCCAAAGACCACATGTGTCCTGCTATTACAGAGGCTGCATTTCGTGCACTGTTTTGCCTCTTCTTCTAAGATCTTCAGTGATTCAATCTTGTCTGTCTTGTCATGTTCAATCTTTTTGACTGTCTGGTTTGCATTAAAGATGGGCTTCTCACTGGGAAGCACAGAGGTAGTATCTTTTTCAGACGAGGTATGATGTCTATCTGTGGAATATAATCGGAGCAGTTTCCCACCGAATTTTCTTTCAAGGTCAACTTTATGATAGAGAATATTGAGTAATGTCAGGATTTCCGACTTTATTTCTTCTCTTTTCGTTGTTTTGAATGAGGAGGCCATTTTTCTGGACATAAATGCCCGTAACAGGGAACCGGTTTGAATTAAATAGTATCAATTTTCCTTAAATACCAGGAGCAGGTAATTGCATCTTTTTACCGGTTCGAATTATATTTGAATGGAGATCAGTTGTCAAAAACTCTTTTTCCTTGAAATTATCATAAACTCAATTAAAATAATGCATAATGCTGATTACCGTAAATGATGAACAGAAGGAGTGCTCTCCTGGAACCTCAATTGCAGATCTTTTAGAAAATCTGGGTATTGACAAGAGATACGTTGCGGTAGAAAGAAATCATAAAATAATTCCACGAACACAGTTTAGCGAAATACAGCTGCTGGAAAGCGACAATTTAGAAATAGTTACTTTCGTTGGTGGCGGGTGATATGAAAGATACAATATTAAAGATCGGTAAACATAATTTCAGCTCCAGATTGTTTGTGGGAACCGGAAAATATCAAACGTTTGCTATTATGGAAGAGGCCTTAAAAGCAAGCGGTGCCGAGGTCGTTACGGTAGCAGTTAGACGTGCAAATATAGGAGGTAAGCCGGGAGAATCGTTACTCGATCATATTGACACAAACAAGTATACTATACTGCCAAATACCGCAGGATGCTATTCATGTGATGAAGCTGTAAGAACTGCATTTTTAGCCAGGGAAATGGGGATCTCTGATATGGTAAAGCTCGAGGTTCTGGGAGATGAAAAAACGCTTTTACCAGATCCTATCGATACCTTAAAGGCAACTGAGATATTGGTAAAAGAAGGCTTTACCGTCCTCGTCTATACATCTGATGACCCGATAGCTGCCAGAAGGCTCCAGGATGCAGGTGCAACCAGCGTTATGCCTGCAGGTTCGCCAATCGGTTCTGGCCAGGGAATATTAAATCAGAATAATATAAGGATCATTCTTGAGACCTTGAGTGTACCCGTGATTGTAGATGCAGGAGTCGGTACGGCATCCGACGTGTGTATTGCAATGGAATTGGGTTGTGTGGGAGTATTATTAAATACGGGTATTGCAGAGGCGAAGGACCCTGTGTCGATGGCGAAGGCCATGAAGCTGGCATGTGAATCAGGCCGTTTGGCTTATTTGTCAGGTAGGATACCGAAAAAGTTGTATGCCAAGGCCAGCAGCCCTTTAAAAGACTTTTAGATGAAACTCTCCCGCCCGATTGCCCATTCTGGTACGTGATCTCAGCTGATTTCCGCAAGTTTCATTGACAGACGGTTAACGAGTATCGGTAATTTTTTTCATGTGTTGATAAGTTGCTGATTTCAGTGTATGTATCAATCGCTTGACAATAAGATTTCTCCAGAAACTTGCCTGAAAAAACCTTGAGAAATAGTAGGAACAAATTATGAAAAAATTGTTGTATTTATTAGTGCGTTATTGTTACTATACATAACGTAAGTTTAAGCAAATTTTTACAAGCTAAACGGATATTTTTATACTCAAAAAAATTATCACATAAAATGAGTCAAGCATTAGAAGCTAAAGTGGAACCAGAAGTTGTACTGGGGTGGATAAACAAGATTGGAAGCGATTCGTCATCAACTGTTCCCCTGCTGCAGGCCGTTCAATCAGAATATGGTTACCTGCCGAGAGCGGCAATGGATCTGATAATTCAAAACACCGACATAACAGGCAGGCAGGTTTACGGAGTAGCTACCTTTTATTCGCAATTCAGATTAAAGCCTGTTGGGAGACATATCATCAGGATATGTCATGGAACCGCCTGTCATGTTTCAGGTGCAGACAGACTCGACACCTCTCTTCGGCACATTCTCAAAATTACTGATGGAGAGCAGGATACTGCTGAAAACGGCAGCTATACTATTGAACAGGTTGCATGTGTGGGATGCTGCAGTCAGGCCCCGGTAATGGTTATTTCAGATGAGGTTTCGGGCAATCTTACAGGGGCTTCAGCACAGAGAGTGCTGAAAAAGCATGCCAAGAAAAATGAAGAAATTGTTGCAAACATCTAGCAGCAAAAAATTTGAAACAACTGGTCACAGATTCTGGTTCTTATCTCGATATTGTTTTACTTTGCATGGTATGGTTATATTGGTACCGCCGGTACAGAGCAGGTGGATTACCCATTTATTGATTGAGAGTTAAACTATGGACGCTAATAATCTTAATGTTATCGTTGGTGAAGGTACTTGCGGTATTGCTGCAGGATCAAAGGAAGTGATTGAAGCTTTCCAGAAATATGCTCCCGAAATAAAGATAAGAACTGTCGGCTGTGTCGGGATGTGTCATCAGGAAGTAATTACCGAGATAAACGATAATAATGGTAATAGATACATCTATGGACGGGTCACAAAGAAGAATGTTCCGCAAATTATCAAATTTCATCAGGGGGAAGGGGATCGGCTTAATGACAATTTGATATATTCACCGGAAGAACAGGATACTGACAAATGGAAGTATCTGGCACATCAGACAAGAATAGCCCTCCGTAATGTCGGGTTCCTGGATCCGACATCAATTTCAGAATATGAGCAAAGGGATGGTTATAAGGCAATCAGGAAAATCCTGAGAGAGATGACGCCTGAGCAGGTTATCGAGGAAATTAAAGTTTCCAGCATTAGAGGACGCGGTGGAGCCGGATTTCCGACTCATATTAAGTGGAGTTTCGCGAGAAAATCTGAAGGGGATAGTAAATATCTTATCTGTAATGGCGATGAGGGTGATCCGGGAGCTTTTATGGACCGTTCGCTTCTGGAAGGTGATCCTCATAATGTGATTGAGGGTATGTTGATAGCGGCATATGCCATCGGAGCTTCCAGGGGGTATGCATATGTTCGCGCAGAATATCCGCTGGCTGTTAAAAACTTCGGGAAGGCTATCAGGGATGCTCATGAACGGGGAGTTCTGGGTGACAATATTCAGGGAAGTAATTTCTCATTTGATATCAAAATTAAAGAGGGAGCAGGCGCCTTCGTCTGTGGAGAAGAGACGGCGCTGATAGCTTCAATCGAGGGAGAGCGGGGAATGCCGAGATTCAAGCCTCCGTTTCCTGCCGTGAAAGGGTTATTCGGTAAGCCGACCATAATCAACAATGTGGAAACACTGGCTAATCTGCCATGGATAATCAACAATGGAGGAGCGGCCTATGCCGCTTATGGAACTGAAGATTCCAAAGGAACAAAGGTATTTGCACTTGCCGGGGCTATTAAAAAAGGAGGTCTGGTGGAAGTTCCGATGGGGACGAAAATCCGGGATGTGCTGGAAGATATTGGCGGAGGCTCTTCGTCGGGAAAACCATTTAAGGCTGTACAGTTGGGCGGCCCATCCGGAGGATGTATCCCGGAGAGTCTCTTTGATACGACAATAGAATATGCTGCGATAAATGCAACGGGAGCCATCATGGGGTCCGGCGGAATGATTGTAATGGATGAAACCACCTGCATGGTTGATCTGGCCAAGTATTTCCTCAGCTTTACTCAGCTGGAATCATGCGGGAAATGCACATTCTGTAGAATCGGTACCTTGAGGATGAGAGAGCTTTTAACCAGGATTTGTGACGGAGAGGCTGAAATGTCAGATCTCGATGCCCTTGATGAATTGACTGAACAGATCAAAAAGTCCAGCCTCTGCGGTCTCGGACAGACAGCACCCAATCCGGTAGCAACCACACTACGGTATTTCCGCAGTGAATATGAGGCTCATATCAAGGAGAGAAGATGCCCTGCTGCAGTATGCAAGAAGTTGATAACACATACCATTATCCCTGCCGATTGCACTGCCTGTTCCTTGTGTGAAATGCAATGTCCGGTTGATGCGATAACGGGAGAAAAGAAAGTAAAAGGATCCTACATCATTAATCAGGCAAAATGTATCAACTGTGGAATGTGTTTTGAGGTTTGTAACTCGAAGGCTATTCTGGTGAAGTAAAAATTTTAATTTTTATAATAAGCTTCAGGAATTAACAATGAGTGAGAAAGTTAAGATAACATTAAATGGCAAAGAAATAGATGTCCCCCGTGATGCAACAATCAGAGAGGCGGCAAAGAGTCAGGGGATTGAAATTCCGACTTTCTGTTTTGACGATAGATTAAAAGCGTATACGAGTTGTTTTTTGTGTGTTGTGGAGGTAGAAGGCGAAGAACATGATACCCGCCTGCAGTACGGTTGTGAGTCCGGGCATGGTAATCAGGACTGACACCGAAGCGATCAGGACAACCCGGAGAATGGCTCTTGACCTGCTGCTCTCTGATCACAGTGGAGACTGTATTGCACCCTGCGAGGATACCTGTCCCTCAAATATTGATGTTCAGGGATACATTGCTCATATTTCAACCGGGAATTATGCCGCTGCAGTCAGATTGATCAAGGAAAGAAATCCTCTGCCGGTAGTTTGCGGCAGGATTTGCCCGCATCCCTGTGAAGCACAATGCAGAAGAGGTCTGGTTGACGAGCCGGTAGCTATTAACCCACTGAAAAGATTTGCATCTGAATACGAATTGAATTACGGACCGTTTCTTCCTGAGACAAAACCGGACACCGGCAAAAAGGTGGCTATCGTTGGTGGAGGTCCTGCCGGATTGTCTGCAGCCTATTTTTTGAGGCAACAGGGGCATGCGGTTGATTTGTATGAAGCTCTGCCTCAACTGGGAGGGATGGTACGGTACGGAATACCGAAATTCAGGCTGCCCTGGGATAAACTGGATAAAGAGATCAGCGCAATTATTGATCTGGGAGTAAAGGTTCATGCAAATAAAAGATTAGGCCGCGACTTTACCATTGATGAGCTTAAAAATAACGGTGCCGATGCGGTAATTCTGGCTATCGGTGCACATAAAGCTAAAAAGATGGAGATAAAAAACGAAGAGATAGAGGGGGTAATTGGAGGAGTCGATTTTCTTCGCAAGGTTGTGCTGGAGGAGACGGTAAATGTAGGCAGAAGTGTAGCTGTCCTGGGTGGGGGAGACACCGCAATGGATTGTGCTCGGGTTGCCAAACGATGCGGTGCGGAAAATGTCACCCTTATTTACCGAAGATCTCAGGAGGAGATGCCGGCGCTTCAGCATGAACAGGACGAAACCATGGAAGAAGGGGTCGATTTCAGATACCTGACAGCTCCGGTAGAGGTGTTGGAGAAAAATGGCAGAGCCATAGGATTGCGGGTGATAACCATGAAGCTTGGTGATCCCGACGATTCAGGCAGAAGAAGACCCCAACCGGTTGAAGGCAGCGAGGAAGATCTTGACTTTGATCTGATCATTCCTGCCATTGGACAGGACCCGGATCTATCCTGTGTGGAAAATGAAAAGAATGTGCCGGAATGTACCAGATGGAATACCTTCAAATATGACCAAAAATCGATGGTGACATCAGTTGAAGGTGTCTTTACTGCAGGAGACTGCGCCTGGGGACCTGAGACGGTAATTCGTGCTGTATCTGAGGGAAAACAGGCGGCGAAAGCTATTGGTCTCTATTTCAGCGGCGCCAAGGTTGAAATTAAAAAGGAGTATCAAATTACCAAAGGCAGGCTGAAAGATCTCGATATGACAGATTATTCTCCCAGATATGTTCATAAAAAAAGAGCACTGGAATTCACTCATCCTGCCGAAGTTCGGATGGCAGAAGGAGGATATAATGCGATTAACGTTGGCCTGGATGAAGCGAAAGCTCTTGCGGAGGCTACCCGATGCATCGAGTGCGGGTGTAAGGCCAGGTTTGATTGCGATCTCAGGGATTACTCCACTGAATATGGAATCGGGGATGTTAAGTTCAAGGGTGACAGGAGAGAGTACCACGTCGATACCAGACATCCTTTTGTCTGCATTGAGGCGGATAAATGCATTACCTGCGGCAGTTGCGTAAGAGTCTGCAGCGAAGTCAGAAACATTTCGGCCTTAACGTTTGTCAATAGAGGATTTTCTACCAAGGTTGCGCCCAACTTCGAAGATCCGCTTCAAAATACGGACTGTGACGCCTGCGGGATGTGCATTGATTTGTGCCCGACCGGTGCCCTGGCTGAAAATACCGGTAAGGAGTACGGTCCGTGGCTGACCGACACAATAATCAGTACCTGTACCTCCTGTCAGAGAGGGTGCGCTATAAAGGTTCATACCAAAGAGGGCTTGATAACCAAAATAGAGAGCGTTGACGACGATCCGGTCAACAATGCCTTGATATGCAGGGAAGGAAGGTTCTCAAATCAACTGCAGGATAAGAGCATCGAACTTGGTGATGACGAACTGAAAGAGCGACTGGATTGCGTCAGAGGTATTCTGGGCAAAGCCGGCAGGTTGGCAGTTGTTGTTTCTCCAAGATTAACACTTGAGACACTTTTTACCGCAAAAAAACTCTGTGATGAGAGAAAAGGGACTCTCTATTATCTGCCGGGTAAAAAAACAGAACCAAACAAATTTCCCTATGCCAAATTAAAGAACAGCGCCAATGCCGCCATTTTAAGAAAACTGGGCGCCAGGGCTTGGGATGGCTCAGAAGCAGATTGCATCTTCCTTGTGGGAGTATACCTGGAAAACAGACCTCTGGAATCCACCAGGGTTATCAGCATGAGTAACTACAAGTACGGTGTTGAGGCTGACGTTCAAATACCGCTGACAGATCCGCTAAGTATGGAAGGAACGGTGATCACGGACGAGGGTTTCCTGGCTTTCTTAAGAACAAACCTTCCGGTTGGCAAGAATTTGACTCCTTATTCCCTTCTGGCTGATTTGGGCGGGTTAAAGAATTTCAGTGACATTCCTTCGATCCGAAAACAGCTTGCAGAATATATTCCGGAGCTTAATGGATTGCTTGGCAGCAATAACGAAAGGCTTCTTAAGACCAAACTTGAACCTGAAATAATAGATGTTGCTCCTGATTGCCGTGAACTCGCTTTTGAAAAGTACTGCGAAAGTAAGGGACTATATCCCAGCTTACTCTAGCTACATACAGATTAGTGCGGAGAGTAAAGATTTAACTTGAGATCGTGGTTCGAAACTTTTCGAAAAATGTTTAGCTATTATTTTATGCGATAAGGGAATGTTTGAAAACCTAGCCGAGCCTGAACATGTTAGACATCGATTTTCTTTTTTAGTTCAGGCTCGGCTAGGTTGGGTTGTCTCTGACTGAAATGCTTGCAAAAAGAATAATTCCCTGCCTCGATGTGAAAGATGGAAGGGTCGTAAAAGGGACAAAATTTCTTGATTTAAGAGATTCCGGGGACCCCGTAGAGATAGCGGAGTTATACGACAAACAGTGTGCCGATGAAATAGTGTTTCTTGACATTACGGCTTCACATGAGAGAAGAGACATCATTCTCGATGTTGTTAAGAGAACGGCCGAAAAGGTATTCATGCCACTAACAGTAGGCGGCGGGATCAGGACAATTGAAGATATCAGAACGCTCCTGAATGCCGGCACTGATAAAATATCCATTAACACCACAGCCGTAAAAGATCCTGAGTTTGTAAACAAGGCCTCAAGACGATTTGGGAGTCAATGCATCGTTGTAGCCATTGATGCAAAAAGGGTCCAATCTGAAAACGCACAACCCGACATGCCACAATGGGAAGTCTATATCCATGGCGGCCGTACTCCAACCGGACTTGATACCCTCGAGTGGGCAAAAGAGGTAGAATCACGGGGTGCAGGAGAGATTCTCCTTACCAGCATGGATTGTGACGGCACAAAAGACGGGTATGACCTGGAACTCACCAAGACAATTTCAGAGAACCTTCAGATACCCGTTATCGCTTCCGGAGGCGCAGGAACGCTTGACCATTTTTATGATGTATTTACCCTGGGAAAGGCAGACGCAGCCCTGGCCGCCTCTGTTTTTCATTTTAAAGAGTTTGAGATTGCTGAGGTTAAGAAATTCCTGGCTGATAAGGGAATACCCGTGAGAATTCAATAGTATGATCTAACCCGGACAAGCCGGAACCAAACAGTGGTTAATAAATTACCTGTCTGCGCCTGCCCGTGCGATGCACGCAGACAGGTGCAACGTACAGGCAGGCAAATCTCAATTTACAAAACCCAAACAAATTTCAAATTACAATGTTCGAATTGTCCGGTTAGATTTTTGCGTGTTTTATTTATTTGCCCCAAAGCTGTCATTTCCGCATCTTTTTAGCGGGAATCTAGGATGAACGAGCCACTATGAAGACAAGATATAAGCGTTCGGGTATGACAAAAGCCGCACACGCAAAAACCTAACCGGAAACTACTGATTTTTGCCAAAAATCAAGATAATATTACATGCATGTTCGATAATGATTCTGATACTATTTGTGAATACTGTTTTTGGCTAAAACAGAATTAAGAACGATCAGATATTGCAGATGGAATTCGTATTATTGTTAGATAACATTCCATTAGGACACTATACAGCTAGGTAATTATTAAAATAAGCTTGAAAAAAGGAAATATTTTGTAATATTCTTAGCTATACAGAAACTATAGAATAATTTGTTGGAGGTAAAGAAATGGAATTCATCAATTACAATAGTCGATTTGAGTTTTTTTCCTTTTGCTGATTGCGCTGTTACCATTAGGCTCTTCTTTTGCCTCTACTTCCTTCGATTCATGGTCCTTTATCGACGGTAAAACATCCTTTTTCACTGACTTCGAAGAGTTTCGTGAAGAATGGTTTACCATTGAAAAAGAGGTTTTTGAAGTTGATGATGTATATGCCACTGTCAATTGGCCCAAAATCGCAAATAGAGCTAAGAATCTCGTTGAAAAGCATGAACAGCTCATGGTGAAGTTTGTAAAGGAATCACAATCTGCCATCAATAAACTTAAGAATGAGGATATTTCGCAGGGTACTGCGGCGAGAAAGAACGTTTTGGAATTCATTGACAGTGTTGGCCTTGTCGTTCTCAAGTTATATGAGATCACAGAGAAACTCTCCAAGAAGACAAAAGATCCTTATTCTTATACGATGAGGCAATATAATCTTGATATCGAACACTACAAAAAACTATATGACACATTTCAAACACGGGGTTCCGAACTTAACAAATTATTCTATGGTAAGTAGGAATCAACCTCCAACCAAAACTTTCAGTCCGACTGTCCTCTACACGGGTTAGCTTAGCTCAGCCAATATACCTGATAAACTAAAACTATTTTTTCATAAAAAACATTTGCAATCAACACATCAATTGCATACGATGTAATATAAAACATCTACAAATAATATGACCACTTGTCCGAGATATAACGTGCTGCTTATCACGTGAGGATCCGGGTGTCATTCCGAAGGGACCATGAACAGATTTTATCAGGTGAATCCGCTTGTTTTGTGCCACTTACCCATAATTTCTATGGAGAAAAAATGATTGAAGAAAAAATTCAAAGAGATGTTATTGAAGTAGTCGATTTGCATGAAGCTGATGATTTAAATTATTGGCTTGACCGTAGTCCTATTGAAAGAATTGAAGCTATAGAATTCATGAGAAAGGCGATGTTTGGCCATGATAGAGTTTCCGAGAGACTTCAGAGAGTTCTTACAATTGCTGAACTCAAAGAACATTGAATACCTTGTGGTTGGAGGATATGCTGTAGGCTATTACGGTTATCCAAGAGCGACAGGTGATATGGATGTATGGATTGCTATAAATGAAAAAAATGCATCAAAGATGGTTGATGCTTTAAAGGAGTTTGGATTTGCTCTGCCTGAGTTAAATAAACATTTGTTTTTAAAAGAAGAAAAGGTGATAAGAATGGGGGTTCCTCCAATGCGCTTGGAGATCTTCACGTCGATCGATGGTGTTAGTTTTGAAACATGTTTTGAGAATCGTATGATTGCTGACTTCGGCACTTTCAAAGTAAATTTCATTTCAAAGGATGACCTTCTGATCAATAAGCGAGCAAGTGGCAGGTCACAAGACCTTCTTGATTTCGACAAATTACAAGACAAATAAAGCGTAGGACATTTGCCTGGATGCAGACGGGCTAAAAACCGCAACAAAATTGTTCGTGAATGGATAGATTTACACGTAAGTGAAAAGGAAGATCCTTTAATCGATTCTTTAATAGACACGTTGGGAACTCTGATTAAAGATTATGAAGATAGAACCATACGGGAGCCCAAGGGAGATGCTGTCGGGTGTTTAAAAAATGTTATTCCAATGAAAGCAACCTACCCCTTGTTTTCCAAAAAAACTCCGCCACATTTTAATTATAACTTAGGAGATCGATAATGGTGAAAAAAATAATCATAGCTATCATATCCGTATTCATTCTTTGGTCCATTATAGACTTTGTGATCCATGGGATAATTCTAACTGATGCATATGAAGCAACAGCTAAACTTTGGCGACCCATGGAGGAGATGAAGATGGGATTAATGCGCATTGTGGTATTAATATCATCAATTGTTTTTGTACTTATCTATGCAATATTTTTTTCCGAGCAAAACATTAAATCAGGGCTGAAGTACGGAACATTATTTGGAATTGGAGCTGGAATATCTATGGGGTACGGGAGCTATGCTGTGATGCCTGTGCCATATAGCATGGCATTCACCTGGTTTGTAGGTGTAGTGATAGAAGCAGCACTGGGAGGTTTGCTGATAGGTGTAATTATTAAAAACAAAGCTTGAAGGATTAGATATATAAAGTAAGTGAATTTATAACAATCCAGTGGATTGAATCATTCTCTCGCGCGCTGATTCGCGCCCGTGAACAAATCCACACGAGACAAACAGCCTTCGGCTGCAGCTCAGCGGAGGAGTTAAGCGAATTTAAAATTAAACTAACCGAAAAGCAGGTGAAGGCATATTGTGCTACAAATATCCCTCTCATATCAAAAACCAATGATACCGTGATAATGAAATAAAAGATCAAAGCATTATTTTTTACTGTCAGACCGAGAGAGGGGGCAACCCTTTGGAAACGATGAGGGGTATGAAAATAAAAGCGATGTATGTAAAAAGCTCAAAGACTTGGAAGCTATGCTGGCAGAGAACAGATCTGAAGTGGCACTGATATCCTCCCAAACCAGGAGGTTAAGTCTAAAGTCACGAGAAATTCATTCATACTCCTGAAATAGTGATTCAAGAGCGTTTTCCTTCATCTGATCATTTTCTACTATGTTTCTGACTTTGTCGAGAAACGTATAGCTCTCTTCAATTTTGTCTCTGAGGATCAGCTTCATAATCAGGATTTGACTCATTTTCTCTCTGTTTTTCTCTGCAAGGTTCAAATGAGATTCTTTCATCTGCTTTATAATCTCAAGTTTCAGATATATTAAGTCAAGAGATGGAGTGAGCGTGCCGGTAAAGTCATCAAAGAGAACATTTTCTTTATGTAATTGAAGGTTATCTGCTGCCGAATCAATCACCGTTACCGTCATCGGGGCGGGCCCGCACAGGTAAAATGTCAGATCCGGATCATACGAAAGGTAGTTGGTGAGCAAAGGACCGATAAAGCCTGCCCTTCCAAGCCATTTTTCTCCTTTCTCATCTATTAAACTATGTTCTACAATATTTTGTCTGCACTCTTCTGAAGCGTTATGAAAACATTCCTTATCTCCATCGTTTAATTCAGCGGGGTTATCACCCTTGAATGCACCTGACAATACGGGTATAAATTGAAAATGAGTATACTTTTTCTGCCATTGTAACCATTTTAATATGTATTGTAACGGTATATCCTGAAATCTTCTTTCACCGAGAAAGAAAATTATCTCATCATTACGTTCTTCATTAAACCATTGTTCGAGTAATGCCTGAATAGGGGCAAGACCTGCTCCACCTGCAACAAAGACAGCCTTATGGTTTTCTTTTTTCAGGAAGAAACGGCCATAGGGACCGGTAAACCTTATTCTGTCGCCAATCCAAAAATTCCATATTGTTTCATCCTGGATATAATCTTTTATAAATTGCGGACCCATGCAGGGGACACCACCCTCTTCTATCGGTACACGAGGGTCTATCGGAGCGGTTCTTGTTATAAATTTTAGTATGTCTTTTCGTGTCGAGGCGATAGAGTATGCACGGTAAAGGTCAACGCCCGGAGTATAAGGAATAAACTCTTTTCCCGTTTCCTTGCAAAAGCATCGTATCTGTTCTCCGCATCGCTTGTAATGCTCTTCCACATAATCCTCCGGTAGTCGTATCTGTATATACTGGCCGGGAACAAAATCAAATTTTTGAAAAGGGAATAAACTTATTTCATACTTGTCATACGTCAGTTGAACCTTTTTGACAACCCGTGCAGTGTATTTCTTTACCTGTAAGGTTGACATTGGTAGAAATATTTCTGTGTCTTTATCTGCTCTTACCTGGCAGGAAAGTCTTGTATATCCGTCACCTTTCCCTTCCTCGAGAAATTTCCGGGTTTCTTCTCTTGCCCTGCGGTCGAAATGAGGTATTTCAGTCGGTGCGTACGTTCCCATGTCAGTAAGCAATTTCACCTTACATTGTCCACAGGTGGCGTTTCCACCGCAACCGGCAGATATATTGTATCCCTTATTCTGAAGTATGGAGAGTAATTTGTCACCACCTTCAATATCTAATTCCTTTTTGAAGTTGTCGTCGCTATTGATGATTAGTTTTAATCTCTTCCCTTTGCCAAATATCTGGTAGGTTATCTCACTCAGACCTGCCATGGTTAACATCAGTATTATGATTATACTCATTGCGAATAGTAACGTAGTGATCATGTTTCGGTCCCGAAGTATAATTGAGAAATATTGTGCATCATTAATTTAATGTTTAGGAATATAATGTACAGAGCTTGTTTTCGTGAAGCGAAATAAAGTTTATGAGGATTATCAAAATATACTCATCTCATAATGGTTTTCGGATAAAATTCGAGATAAAATTGAGCGAGTATAACTGCAACTAAGATTTGGTTTCCAGTAAAACCGAAAACCAAATCGGTTTTAGTATATCCTGATCAGTCCGATACCCGTGAATATTGCTGCCATAAAACCCAGAAGCAGTATAGCAAGAGAGTCTTCATCCCAGGAATTTACCGGTACAAACAGTCTTTGACGTCTTAATACCGCAAGCCAGACACACACCATTAACCAGTGGAGGCCAAATCCAAAAGCCGTAACTGTTGTTGCCATAAAAGACAAGCCGGGTGGAATGGTAAAGGCTGCAGCAGCAAGGACAATGCAGTTAACGGTAATGAGTTCGAGAAACTGTCCCATCTGTTGATATACATCCATGGCAAAACGTCTGAGCAATACTCCCAGTATTTGTACAAACGTGGCAATGGTAACGATAAAGACGGTAAGGTAGAATATCTTTTCAAGTCTTATCGGTATAGGTGAGATTGTGGAAAGGTAATCGCTCATATGTATCAAAACCTTATTATAAACTATCCAGTTAAGACTTGTGGACAGCGTAACCACAATAACAACTGCTACCCCCATTTTCCATGCAGCATCAATTTGCCTTGATTTGTTTAACAGGGGGCATATACCTAGGAGTTTGCTCAGTACGATACCATCAAAAAACAAGGCACTGAGGAAAATGGGGAAGAGAACGGTAAACTGGTTGTTGAGAAATGAAACCGATTTTACCGTAACAAGGAGACTTGTCAGGAGGAGAGCACCTGTTATGATGGTGATGATTAACATTTTTGACATCCTGGGTTTTTGAACTTTTGAAGTGACAGGAGTACCTCCATCTGTAGCTGCATCAGGCGCTTCCTGCGGCAAGCTTTCCTGAAATACAACACCTGTCTTAACAAATAAGGGTCTGAGCATAAGTCTCCATAATGCCAGTGCAAAAAACCCTCCCACAGGCGTTATCATCAATACTACTACGGGAAAATTGTCCGGAAGTACACGAAAATTCATTATCGTACCAAACCCCAGAGGTTCCCTCATCAGGGCTAAGAAAATAAGCGCAATAGAATAACCGAGGCATGCCTTTAATATCTTTTTTTGAGCATCCCAGAATTCGTATGTCAGTCCTTCCGATATTACGGCGAGGACAATGCAATTCGTCGTAATAAGGTCAATATATGCCCTTATATCAAAGGCTATTTTTGGTACTGTTGCCTGGGCAATCAGATTAAATATGGCTACAAACACGGACACAATAATCATAAGGAGTGATATCTTGTGATGTGTGCCGGCGGCTATTATTAATTTTTTAAATGGATATACGAGACAAAAACTGCCGCAGGTAACAAAAACAACTCCAACATTCATGGTAAGAGAGTTCTCCATCTTGTTGGTTACTGCCAGGGCTGAACAGAAACCCAGTCCTGCTGCGGAAGATATAATGTAATTATCTCTTAAAAAGAATTTTGATATCTGTCTGATATATCTGGCCAACACATTCATCCTCTGTTTGCCTCCATCTCCTGCCAGAAGTTTTTCATCGCTTCGTTGATAATGTCCTCAATTCCCTTGCTTGTGTATGAAGCACCTGTAATGGCATGCACTTCATTGATTTCTACACTTTCCCTTCCTCTTACAAGGGATATCTTTGGCTTAAGCTTTTTTCCGATAAATTGCATTTTAAATTCATCTTCAGTCATTCTTCCTCCAAGACCGGGTGTCTCGGCATGATCCAGAATATCTATGCCTTTAATGGTCTCAAGATCTGGGCCGACACAAATAAATAAAGAAATATCGGCAGCCTTGTTAAAACCGTAACCGAGTTTTGATACAACAAAACCAATTCCCTGTAATTCTTCATCCTTATAATATTTAAATAATTCTTTTCCTTTTTTACCACTTACCGGTTGCCCATTTTTTTGTCCTGCTGGAGGGATTTCAGGAATGGTTTCCATCGTTATATTTTTTTCAAAAACCTTTCTCACATCCTCTTTATCGATTTTTTTAACGGTAAAACCAAAGAATTTTCTTTCTTCCGTGTGATACTGAATAGTAAAAATATCGAGTACTGATTTTTTTAACTTGATTTCGTGATATTCTGCAATCCTTGGAGATGTTATAAAGTAAAGGGCTATCAAAATAGTGCCCGGTATAGCCGTAACAAGAGTAATTGTAAATCCCCTCATTAAAATTATTCTTAATTCTCTCATTTTCTTTCTGTTTTTATGCTCTATATTTTATCTTGAGTACAATGGATTGGATGGGAACTCCAACAAGATTCATAAATAATATGGCGTACATCACACCTTCGGGTATGGGAGTAAAATTTCTTATTATGACCGTAATAAATCCACAACCGATACTGAATATCCATTTGCCAATTTGAGTGTAAGTGGTTGTAATAGGATCTGTTGCCATAAAGAATGCAGCAAAGATGAGGCCACCGCTCAAAAGTTGCAACAGGGGAGGCGCCATGGTTTCTCCGATTGTATAAAAGAAAAGAGCTGAAAAGATAAATACACTTCCTAAATAAGCAACCGGAATTCTCCAGTTTGCAATCCGTTTCTTACACAACCATACTCCGGCTATAATAAGCGCTACCCGGCACGTTTCTCCTAAAGAACCGGTATTTGTACCGAACAAAAGCGAAATATACGATGTTATTTCACGTGTTTCCTTGTAAATTAATAAGGGTGTTGCATGCGTTACAGCATCCACTCCGTATGTTAAGGATTGAATTGTTGGCATGCCCAGGAATGGCTCCTGCCAACCGGTGACAACCATGGTAGGGAAACAGATTGTCAAGAGTAAACGACCAAACAGGGCGGGGTTAAGGAGGTTCATTCCAACCCCTCCGGTTATGTTCCTGAATAGTATGCTGACGGCCGCTCCCACTCCGATCAGCCAGAGAGGCGCCTGGGGTGGCAAAAATGCGGGTATAAAGAGGCAGGTTACAAAGCCTCCTTCATTAATCCTCTCCTCTTTTGCAAGGATTACCCAGAGCACATCTACGATAAACACACCAACAACAAATGAGACGATGATCTTGGGAACAACGCAGAGAATTCCAAAGAAATATATTGAAGGCAGTACCCAGCCGAGAAACAATGCAACGAGGATTCCACCCATAAACTGTTTGATATCCATCTGGTTTCGAATATACGGCTGTGTTTTAGCAGTATCCTTTGAACTTCTGATAAGACCATCAAATGCCTCGAAAAGCGCCCCGAAAAGAAAATTTACCCTGGGTCGTGTCTGAATAAATGATTCGACCCTGTTCAGATTCTTATTTAAGATCGGCTCAAATTTTTTTATAATCTGTTTCATCTTTCAATCTGCTCCCGCTGTCCGCCAGTTTACACTCCTTGATTATCTGAAGAAGCTCCAGCTTTGAAGGGCATATAAAACTGCAGAGTCCGCACTCTATGCATTTTTCTAAGCCGTAAAGGCGTGCTCTCTGTTTCTCTCCTCGTGTATGACATTGCCAGTAAAGGGCTGGCTCCAGGTTGACCGGGCACATGTCATCACAATGATTACAGTAGACGCAACGCCTCAATTCACCCATAAGGCTTGTCGTAAAAACCAACTCGTTAAGCCTGAAAAAGGAAAATGGCGTCTTGTAATCTCTTTCCTCGAGTATTACAATGTTTTTTGTAGTCCATCCAATCCTCTGTCTCATATCTTTCACTTCAGAACCGTTCAACGGCCCGTCAACAAACACACGGCAGGTGATATTTTCCCTGACATTTCCATCCAGTATCGCTTGAATGGGAGTACCCGGTTTAACCTTGAGAATCTTATTTTCACCCAAACCTGTCCCGGATAGAGGTATGAGACGGGTACTGCATTCGTTTCCCCGAATGTAGTGTTCGAAAATTTCAGCAACAGCCTGGGGCTCTAATATCAGTACTCCTGTTTCTCTGGTATCCTGACCATAGGCCAGGTGTAACCCGAGAATTTTTTTCAATAAGAGGACAGGAGCATCATGAGGATATATGGGGTCTAAGAGGTATGTGTGCAGCCAATCACCATGCCATGTGAACTCTTTCACCTCTTTGATAAGATCTATTTCATGGGAACTAATGACGGCATGGCAATGTGAACCACCAAAGTATCTGGTTCGTACCCTGTCCAGTTTGGAAAAGAATTCCCGGGGGTTATTCTCTGTAATCCTTACGTGAGGTAGCGCCCATGGTTCGGTTGGACAGAGATTTACCATGATATGAGCAATGTTCTTATCTGGAAAGGGGAAGTTGAAAGCTTCCGCAGGTTCATCGTATGGTACCGTTTCTACCTTTTCTGAAAACTGTATCGGATAAGCTTCAAAAAGATTGAAACCGTTTTTATAGACTTTTTTATCTTTGTCAGTTTTAGCCATACATAAACCCATCAGGAAAGTAAACGAAAGTTTGTTCACTTTTTGAGATTTAAGAAGCAAGATAGTTTTGTAACATAGATTCAGGGGTTTTCAAAACAAAAAAAATTATCATATGAAAAACTTTATTCTTTTGTACGAATGATGTAAAACTGACTTGCTTCTGTTTTACCCAAGAAAAAATGAGTTTTATTCCTGTATCATTATAACTTCCAGGTGTACTGATAAATTGTAAATTATGAATTATGAATAAAAAATATCTTATTGTAAATCTTATTTTGATCCTGACCGTGTACTGTTATGTTTTGTTTTCATACTAAATAAACGATGATAAATGATGATAATGATTGAAAAATTATAAACATTTAACTATAGTAACATGTCCATATTTATGTTAAAAGCAAAATTGAGTATAAGCAGGAAAAATGAAAAATATTAAAGTTACTGTTTTCGCCGTAATTTATGGTGGGCGTGATCCAAAATGGATTAAGAAGAAAATTGACAACATTTAACTATCAACAAAAAAAACGTTAAGAAATATTTTGCCAAAACTTGTTCCTGTATTTCTTGAACAGGGAATGGACAAAAAAATATTACTCATGTCGAAGAAGAAAGTGACTTCAAACAAAACGAGAGTCCCGCCCCAAAAAACCGATTCATCCGGGAAGAAAAAGGCCTCCGTAAAATCCACGAAGACGGGGAAAACCGGTGTCAGATCGGAGGTTAAGAAGAGAGCACCAAAAAAGGGAGCGACTGCAAAGAAACCCGCCGTTGGGGAAAAAGCCGTTAAGGCTGTACTAACAGATAAGAAGAAGGAAAACAACAACCTGATACCGGTTATCGGCATAGGAGCATCTGCCGGTGGGCTTGAGGCGCTTGAGGGATTCTTTGTAAATATGCCTCCTGAATCAGATATGGCCATTGTCATTGTCCAGCACCTCGCTCCCAATTACAAGAGTATCATGGGCTCTCTTCTGAAGAAATATACCAGGATGAAGATACTTGATATAGAGGACGGGATGACGATTGAGCCGAACTGCGTCTATCTCAATCCTCCCGATATGGATGTTGCGGTTATAAACCGGACCTTCCAGCTGGTGAAACCCCTCAAGTCCCATGCTGTCAGACTGCCCATTGATTATTTTTTCCGTTCCCTTTCCGAGGAACGGTGCATAAAGGCAATCTGTATTGTTCTCTCCGGTACCGGGACGGATGGCACTCTGGGGCTGAAGGCAATCAAAGGTGAGGGTGGAATGGCCATGGTACAGGATGAAGGCCAGGCAAAATATAACTCCATGCCAAGAAGCGCCATTAATACCGGCCTTGTCGATTATGTCCTGCCTGTGGAGAAGATGCCGTATGCGATTGCCAAATACCTGAAGCACCCCTTTAGCATTCAGGTAGAGACGGGAGATGGTACAACCGAACAGAACTATATAAACAGTGTGGCAAAAATACTCATTCATATCCGCAGCATGACAGGGCAGGATTTCTCCAATTATAAACAAAATACGATCAGAAGGAGGATTGAAAGGCGGATGGCCATACACCAGATAGACAAGATATCTCACTATCTTGATTATATCCGGGAAAGCCCTTCAGAAGTGAAAACCCTTTACAAAGACCTCCTCATAGGGGTAACAAATTTCTTCAGAGATCATGAAGCGTTTGATATTCTGGCAAAAGAGGTGATATCTGAAATTATAAAGAAAAAGAAGAGTGATACGATACGCATATGGGTCCCCGGGTGTGCCACCGGTGAAGAGGCATATTCCATAGCCATGATCTTTGCGGAATTATTGGAAAAATCACAAAAGCACTTTACGATTCAGATATTCGGTACAGATATAGACGAGGACTCAATAGAGTATGCGCGCGCAGCTGTTTATCCGGAAAGTATTGCGGCAGATATATCCAGGAAGAGACTGAAACGTTTTTTTATAAAAGAGGACAGTACCTATAAGATAAAAAAGCAGATCCGTGAGATGCTGGTCTTTGCCACCCAGAGCCTAATAAAGGACCCTCCATTTTCGAGGCTTGACTTGGTCTCATGCAGAAACGTCCTGATCTATATGGACAGAGTGCTGCAGAAAAGGATAGTGCCGATCTTTCATTATACACTGAATAAGGGTGGATATCTCTTTCTGGGCTCCTCCGAGACCATCGGAGAATTTTCAGATCTCTTTACAACAGAAAATTCAAAGTGGAAAATTTATAGACGACTGGGAGTGGATGTAAAAAAGGATCAGGGAGATACCTTTACAAAAGATAGTGAAATGTTCAAAAATATGCAGGAAGGGGAAACAAGGAAATATCCGAAAGTGACAAATATCTATAAAATGGCGGAAAGGGAGATCCTGAATGAATACGCACCGCCATTTGTCCTTATCAATGACAAACACGAGATCCTCTATGTTAACGGTAAGATACACAAGTATCTGCGGATGCCAGTGGGTGTGCCGGAGTTTAATATCCAGAAGATGGTACACGAAGACCTGCGCTATAAACTGACGGTCATTCTCCATAAGCTGAGGAAGAAGAGAGAGACGGTAGTCAGCAGTGGGATAAAGATAAGGGATAATGGTATATTTCTGACCGTTGATGTGACTGTCAAGCCGTTCTCAGCCGGAAAAGAGTCGGAAAACCTGATCATGATTATATTTGAGGAAAAGGAGCCGCCTGAAGTGGCCGTGAAGAGGAAAAATATCTCTGTTAAAAGCAGGAAAGAAGACCCGCACATAACAAATCTCAAACTTGAGCTGAAGTCTGCTAAGGAGTATTTACAGGCCACTATTGAAGAACTGGAAACATCAAACGAGGAGCTGCAGTCAACCAATGAAGAGATGCAGTCTACCAACGAGGAGCTCCAGAGTACCAATGAGGAGCTGGAGACCTCCAAGGAGGAGCAGCAGTCTACCAATGAGGAGCTTGAGACGGTAAACTCGGAACTCCAGAATAAGGTAAATGAGCTTTCACGGGCCAATAACGACCTTAATAACCTCCTTGCAAGCACTGAGATTGCCACAATCTTTCTTGATACCAAGCTGCGTATTGTCCGTTTTACCCCGTCAATGACGAAGTTATTCAATGTGCTTCCGTCAGACCTTAACCGTCCTATTTCTGACATAACCTCAAAATTCAATTCCGAAACACTCTATCAGGATGCAGAAACAGTGCTTAATACCTTAATTCAAAGAGTGTCAGAGATTCAAACCGGTGATAAAATATTCTATTCCGTACGTGTTTTACCCTATCGAACAGTGGAAAATATTATTGATGGTGTGGTCATTACCTTTACAGATGTTACGAATCTCAGGTGTATAAGGCGCCTGGCAACGGTGGTGAAAGATTCAAATGATGCCATTACCGTGCATGATTTAGACGGGAGAATTACAGCCTGGAACAGAGCTGCTGAGGTGATGTACGGATACAGCGAAGATGAGGCATTGAAAATGAACATCTACAAAATAGTACCCGAAGACAAGATGAATGAATATAGAAAAAAACTGAAAGAAATTGAGTCAGGAAAAATAATCAAATCATTCCTTACACAAAGGAAAACCAAGGATAAGAGGATTTTAAATGTATGGCTGAAGATCACAAAATTGCTGGATGAAAGTGGTAAGCTAACTTCTGTTGCCACAACCGAATGTGATATTTCTGAACTGAAACAGATGAAAGAGAGCGTTGTGTAGGAGGGGTATCAATATGCGCCATACAATGATAATGCCGTGCACAGAAGCCTGACCTGCGGGAAGGATTCCAAATTGATGTATAAAGTAAATACCATTTTGAAAGAGTTACGCAGGATGCGCTAACTCGTGGACGCGTTTTTTACCTGCCGAATAATGATATCCTGGGGAAAAAATGAAAAAAGATGACAAGAAAGGGTTTTCTGATCTCAGAAAAGAGGCAAAAAAAAGACTCGGACCTGAATCTATACCATTAGAGAAACTTTCAGATGAAGAAGTTCGGAAGCTGGCACATGAGCTTCAGGTGCACCAGATAGAGCTGGATATGCAGAATGAGGAGCTTCGTAATGCCCAGATGGAAATTGAGAGATCAAGAGACAGGTATACTTTCCTCTATGACCATGCACCGGTTGGATATTTTACCATCAGCGAAAAAGGATCGATCCTGGAAGCCAATCTAACAGGCGCTGCAATTCTGGGAATAGAACGGAATTTTTTAATAAAAGAGCCTGTATCAAAATTCATTGTTAGTGAAGATCAAGATAAATTCTATCATTACAGAAGAAGTGTTTATGACGGGAAAGAAACCAAGGCATGTGAATTAAAGATGGTTAAAAAAGATGGTACAGTCTTTCATGCACAACTTGAATGTGCTGAAGTACATGTTGCAGACGATATATCCAGACAATGGAGAGCAGTATTAACTGATATCACCGAGCGAAAACTAGCAGAAGAAGAAGTAACGAGTGTATCAAAATTTCCTTCTGAAAACCCTAGTCCTGTATTTCGTATACGCAATGACGGAATTATCATTTATGCCAATGACAGCAGCCGGCACTTGTTAAAAGATTGGAGTATTAGAGTTGGAGAACGAATACCGGATAACTTGAAGCAAACCTTCAACAGCAGTTACGAATCTCAAATAACGAAAGAAACAGAAATTACATCAAATTTTAGAGTCTTCTCTCTCTTGATTACACCAATAACAGGAACAAACTATGTTAATGTTTATGGGAAGGATATCACCGAACGAAAGCTAGCTGAGAATAAAATTAAGAGGACACTTAAAGAAGTCCAGGAATTTAAAGAAAACCTTGAGGCAATCTTTAAGAATATTAAGGATGGCATTATTCTGTTAGATAGTGAACAAAGAGTAGTAGAACTCAATAACTCAGCGAGAAGGATTTGTGGCTTACCTGATATTAATAAAGCCAGAGGTGAAAAGTTTGAAACACTCACAAAAAAATGTGAGGGTGAATGTTTGCAAGCCCTTCTTGAGACACTAAATACAAAACTTCCTGCTGAAAGAAGCCGCTTTGAATGTTCCAGTTGCCTGGTTAGTGTAGCCACATCCCCGATCTCTGACATCCAGGGAAAATTTAAGGGTTGTATCATAGTTGTGAGAGATGAAACCCGGCTTGCGGTACTTGAGGCCAATTTGCGGGAGCGTCAACAATTACATAATATCATAGGCAAAAGTGATGGTTTACGCAAGGTTTTCTCTCTGATTGAGATTTTGTCAGAAACACCAACAACGGTGTTGATTACGGGTGAAAACGGTACAGGAAAGGGGTTGGCAGCTGAAGCATTGCACTACCATCAAAAGGGGAGCAAAAAAAAACCTTTTGTAGTGGTAAGTTGTTCCTCTCTGTCTGATAGTCTGCTGGAGAGTGAGCTCTTTGGTCATGTCAAGGGTGCTTTTACCGGCGCTTTAAGCGATAGAGTAGGAAGGTTTCAAATGGCTGAAGGGGGTACTCTCTTTCTTGATGAAATAGGAGATATAACCCACATGATGCAATTGCGTTTATTGAGAGTCCTTGAGGAGAAAGTCTTTGAACGCCTTGGAGATTCGACTACCCTTAAAGCAGATGTCAGGGTCATAGCAGCTACGAATCAGGATCTTCGAAGAAAAGTTAGTCAGGGGAAATTCAGGGAAGATTTGTATCACAGATTAAAAGTAGTGGAAATTACTATGCCACCTCTCAGGGAGAGAAGTGAAGACATTCCACTTTTGGTAGAGTATTTTATAAAAAAACTTAATATGAGGTTACACAAAAACATTGAATCTTTGTCCACAACTGTTTTAAAGAGATTTATGGACTACCAATGGCCGGGTAATATAAGGCAACTCTATAATACCATGGAATATGCCTTTATCACTTGTGACACATCTGTAATCACTATCGATAATTTACCATCCGATTTTAAAAACATGAGAGTTCGTGACAGACGAAGTGAAGAAACGGACAAGAGAAACGATCGGAATCAAATCATCAAAGCATTAGAAAAAAGTGGCTGGAATAAGGCCAAAGCAGCACGTTTGCTTGGTGTACACCGGGTGACAATTTACAAAATGATGAAAAAGTACTCTATAAAAGAGTAATAATACAGAAGATAACAGGCTAACTCCTTTCGAGAGGGTTGTAGACAAGTGTAGCCATTAACATGAGTGTAGCCATTAACATGAGTGTAGCAGGCTACACTCTCTTTCCATCTGTAGTATATTTAAGTTGAAAAACCGGAGTAATAGTAACATGATTTACCTGTCCCCTGACACTTTTCAGGGCTAGGCTTTTACTTTTGCTATAGCCCCTCAGAACCCTTCTCATCCCGCTTAATCACCTTTGTCTGTTGACATTTTAGATTCTTTAAAATATTCATGGATAAATAGTTAGGAAAGTTACACCTTTTCCATTCCATACAACTCATATTTCCTCAATACGATCAAGTTTCCCATTCAATTTAAAGTTACCGCGCACTCTTTTTCTGATAATGATTCTAATTTCAGAAACAAGTCTTCTTTGGTATATGATTTGTTACTTATACCATTTCCGTACTAATAGTACCGGGAGAGTTCGCGTTTTATAGGAAAAAGAGAGTTCAGGGAAGAACGCGATAAATTGATAAACTGGCAGGACCATTCAGGTAGAATCAATAGAAAGGAGTCCGTAAACATGACTACACTACTATGCATTGATGACGATAAGAATCGGCTTTTACGTTATGAGCAAGAATTCGGCTTCGAAGGCTATGAAGTCATAACCGCAGCGAACGGCAGGGAAGCCTTGGATAAAGCTCAGGATCTGCATCCTGATATAATCTTAATGGACACAAACAACCTGCAGGTGGGAGATCTTGAAGCAATAGGCAGGATTATAGGTAAAAACAGAAGAGATCCGATTATTGTTCACACTGCTTATAGTGATAAGAGGGGTAAATTTATTTCATGGGCCGTAGATGCACATCTTGTAAAAACTCCGGATTTAAGTGAATTGAAGAGTACCATAGAAGAGTTGCTCACAGATGAACCCGAGTCGTTATATTATAATGAAATTATAAACATGTAACAGTGAACCAGAATTACCAGAGAGGCTAATTCTGCTTTTCATGAGGAAATGATAGATGAGAAACAGTTGTAACCGTTTAAAGACGAATGGCGAAAAAAAAGAGAAAGAGTACAAATCCGATTATTTTACAACAAAGGTGAACAGATGCCATACGAAGAGGTCATGTTTAAGATGTGGAAAAAAATTTCCCAGTAAGGGCTTTCACAATCGTATATGCATGAAATGTGACCTGATTAATGAAAGACAAGGTAAGGTTAACTACAATTATTTAAGTTTGGTATTTCCGTAAGTAACGGAGTGTGCAGAAATATTCAGGTGAGTGCTCTGAAACGTTAAAAGTTGAATTCAGGAGTAAACAGAGGCGCCTGACCATCGGGCTGACTGCCGGTCAGGGAGGAAATAGTGGTTATTACAAAACAATGGTCGTGAAAGGGATAATTAAAAATGAATAAATCGAAAATAGAGTTGTTAATGAATAAGGAGAGGTTGTCTCTCATAGATATTATGCTGGCTGGTTTGGTCTTAATAGTAGTAATTTTTGAGGTTGTGCGTTAGTTCTGTTAAGAGAGATTGATGACAGGTTTCTATGATTTACCGGAAGTTTTAATAAGAGTACAATTTTTTTACATGATGGTAACGTAAGAGATTTTGATTGAAGGATAAAATACTGATAA